>JAWKYM010000001.1:0-926790 GCA_041396485.1 Burkholderiaceae bacterium
TCGGCGCCGCTTTCGGGCCAGCGGTCGACTGCTTCTGATTCGATAGCTACTTGCGCTTTCTGTGATTGGGCTGACAGCACTTTTTCCTTGATATTCCTGGGCAGATACTCCGGGATGCCCAGGCCGCGCTGCACGTGGCCGTTGCCGGCCACCAGCAGCACCGTGCGGCCCGGCTGCAGCGCGCGCGTCACGGTGTCGGCCATGGCCAGGTCGCGCGCGATCTGCACCCGGGTCATGGGGACGATCTGGCTTTCGGGCAGCAGGTCGCAGTGGCCGGCGCGGATGCGGCGCTGCTGTTCGGCCCAGGCGGCGGGCGGCAGGCGGGCATCCAGCGTGGTGTCGCGCATCGCCTCGCGCATCCGGGCCCGCGGCAGGTTGGCCCCCCGCACCGGCACGCCGGCGCGCACCGCCGCCATCACCACCGGGCCATAGACCGACCAGGGCCAGCCGGCCTGGTCCCAGGCCAGCGCGCGGCGCACCTGGGCCTGGGTGGCGTCGGCCGGCAGGCCGGAGGTGTCGTGGCCCTGCTCGGCCATCTCCAGCACCAGCGCGGCCAGCACGCCGTGCGCGGCCAGCCATTGCACCGTGGCGCGCTCCAGCCGGTGATGCTCGGGCGCGTCGTGCTGCTCGCCCAGCAGCAGCACATCGGCGGGCAGCAGGGCGGCCAGCTGCTTTTGCTCGGTCGGCTCCAGCCGCGTGGGTGTGGCGCAGGCCGCCAGCAGCAGAGTGGCCAGGGCGGCGGTGGCAAGCAGGGTCAGGCGGCGCATGCCCGCATCCTAAGGCCCCAAGGCCGATGCCGCCCAGGTCGATGCCGCGCCGAATCGCCCGGGCGTGCCGCGCGGCTGGCGCCAGGGCGTGGGCCAGACGGGCGCCGGCGCATGAAAAAGGGGCCCCGTCTGGGGGCCCCTGGTTGCGGTGTGACAGCGAGATTCAGTGGATCACGACCGGGTTTTGCGCCAGCTCGGCGTAGCCTTCCAGCGTGTCCTCGACTTCTTCCTGCGTGGGGGTGTTTTGCTGCCACTCGGTGATGCGGCGCTGAAACAGCTCGGCCCACAGGCCGTCCAGATAGACCTCCTTGCCCGAGCGCTTGTCCACGATCTCGAAGCCGTGGCGTGCCAGCGTGGGCTCGCGCGCGCCGTCGTCGGCGCCGGGCGGCTCGTCGGGCAGCAGGTGCACCACCACGAAGCTGTCGGAGTCGTAAAGCGTGTTCATGAGGGTAGGGCTGGCCTTTCAGTCGGTGGGTGCGCAGTGGCGCGCTCCCTGCAGATAAGAACGAATGAGGCGCTTTCAAGGCCGACAGGGTTATTCCCCGGGCGGGTGCCCCTACACTCGCTGTCCATGAAACTGGCAAGCTACAAGGACGGCTCGCGCGACGGGCAATTGGTGGTGGTCTCGCGCGACCTGGCCACGGCGCACTATGCCACGGGCATCGCCAGCCGGCTGCAGCAGGCGCTGGACGACTGGAACTTCATCGCCCCCCAGCTGCAGGATGTGTCCGACGCCCTCAACCGCGGCCAGGCGCGCCACCCCTTCGCCTTCGACCCGGCCCAGTGCATGGCGCCGCTGCCGCGCGCCTACCAGTGGCTGGACGGCTCGGCCTACCTCAACCACGTCGAGCTGGTGCGCGCCGCCGGCAAGAGCGACGTGCCCGAGCGCTTTTACACCGAGCCGCTGATGTACCAGGGCGGCAGCGACGACTTCCTGGGCCCCTGCGACGACATCGTCGCGCCCGACGAGGCCATGGGCATCGACTTCGAGGCCGAGCTGGCGGTGGTCACCGGCGACGTGCCCATGGCCGCCACGCCCGAGCAGGGGCTGGACGCCATTCGCCTCGTCATGCTGGCCAACGACGTCAGCCTGCGCCACCTGATCGCCGGCGAGGTCGAGACGCGTCTGGGCCTGGTGCAGGGCAAGCCCGCCACCGCCTTCAGCCCGGTCGCCGTCACCCCCGACGAACTGGGCGAGGCCTGGCAGGGCGGGCGCGTGCACGGGACGCTGCAGACCACCTGGAACGGCCGCAAGGTGGGCATGTGTGACGCGGGGCCCGACATGCGCTTTCACTTCGGCCAGCTCATCGCGCATGCCGCGCGCACGCGCCGCCTGCGCGCCGGCTGCATCGTCGGCAGCGGCACCGTCAGCAACCCCGGCATCGACAAGAACGGCCGCCGCGAGTGGCCCCGGGGCTACGGCTGCATCGCCGAAAAGCGCGCCATGGAAACCCTGCAGGACGGCGCCCCCAAGACCGGGTACATGCGTTTTGGCGATACCCTGCGCATCGAGATGAAGGGCCAGTCGGGCCAGTCGATCTTTGGCGCCATCGACCAGAAGCTGTGCCCGCTCGTGCCCTGATCAAGCCAGCCCTTTTTCAATCCACCAAACGAGGAGACATTCGCATGCAACGTCGACACTTCATCTCATTGGCCCCCGCCGCACTCGTCGCCCCCTGGGCGCGCGCGCAGGGCGGCTGGCCCGCGCAGCAGATTCGCTGGGTCGTTCCCTATCCGGCCGGCGGCGGCACCGACGCGCTGGCGCGCGTGATCTCCGAGGCCATGCGCCCGGCGTTGAACAACCAGGTGCTGGTGGTGGACAACCGTCCGGGCGCCTCGACCAACATCGCCGGCGAACTGGTGGCCACGGCCAAGCCCGACGGCTACACCGTGATGTCGGCCGACAACGCCATCCTGGCCTACAACGAGCATCTGTTTTCCAGGCTGCCGTTCGACCCGAGCAAGAGCTTCACCTACATCGGCGCCTTCGGCCGCTTTCCGCTGGCGCTGGTGGTCACGCCCAAGTTCCCGGCGCAGAACTTCAAGGAGTTCCTGGCCTACGTGCACGCCCATCCGGGCAAGGTCAACTACGCCTCGCCCGGCAATGGCTCGCCGCACCACCTGGCGATGGAGCTGTTCAAGAACCGCACCGGCGCCTTCATCACCCACATTCCCTACCGCGGCGCGGCGCCGGCGATGCAGGACGTGATGAGCGGCCAGGTGGAGTGCATGTTCCTCGACCTGCCGGCGGGCCTGCCCGCCATTGAAAGCGGCAAGGTGCGCGCACTGGCCATCGGCTCGGCCAAGCGGGTGCCGCAGCTGCCCAATCTGCCCACCCTGGCCGAGGTCGGCGTGAAGGACAGCGAGGTCTATGCCTTCCAGGGCCTGCTGGGCCCGGCCGGCCTGCCGCCCGATGTGGTGGCCAAGCTCAACGGCGCCATCAACACCGCGCTGAAGGCACCGGCCGTGGTCAAGCGCATGCAGGATTACGGCATGGAGGCGCAGCCTGGAACGCCGCAGCAGTTCTTCGAGATGGCGCGCGCCGAGGCCAAGCGCTGGGGGCCGGTGATCAAATCAGCCGGTGTGAAATTGGATTGACGCGCGCGGCTGTCCGCTGAACCATTGGAATGCCCCCCGAGGGGCGTGCGAGACGGGATGTGATGCAAGGCGCAAAGCGCAGCGATACCGCGTGGTATCGCGAGCAATTGCAACGCCGCAGCACGCCCGTGTCGCGCGAACAGCGGGAGGAGATTTCAGTGGTTCAGTGGACTACAGCTGCGGCGCGAGCGACTTGAGCCCGCGCAGCAGCATCTCGACCGCCACCGCCACCAGGATCAGGCCCATCAGGCGCTCGAAGGCCTGCAGCACGCGCGCGCCCACCCAACGCTGGATGCGCTCGGCCAGCACCAGCACCAGCGCGCACACGGCCATGGTCACGCTGAGCGCGGCCACCCATTCCCAGCGCCGCTCCGGTGCCTGGCTGACCAGCAGCAGCACGGTGGCCAGTGCCGAGGGGCCGGCCAACGCGGGCACGGCCAACGGCACGATCAGCGGCTCGGCGGCGGCTTCCTCGGCCGGCGCGGGCGGCGGCGGAAACACCATGCGCAGCGCGATCAGGAACAGCACCACGGCACCCGCGATCTGCAGGGCCAGCTGCGACAGGTTCATCACGCGCAGGAAGGCGTCGCCCACGAACATGAAGGCCAGCAAAAGGCCGAAGGCGATCAGCACCTCGCGCAGGATCACGCGCGGACGGCGCGCGGAGGGCACCACTTTCAGCGCGCTGGCGAAGATGGGAATGTTGCCCAGCGGATCGGTGATGAGCAGCAGCAAGATGGTGGCCGAAACGAAGGTGTAGGTCATGGCGGGGTGCGTGGCAAGGGGCGCTGGCCGGCATTGTGCAGTGCGTTGGCGGGCCGCTACGATCGGGTTTTTTCGTTCCAATCAAACGGAGAGTGCCCGCATGAACCCGCCCGCCGTCGACTACAGCCGCTACCAGACCTTCCACATCACGCGCCGCGGCCCCCATGGCAGCGTGATCGACGTGCAGATGAAAGCCGCCAACGGCAAGCTGCCCACGGCCGGTCATGAAGGCCATTGGGAGCTGTCCGAGATCTGGCGCGACATCGACCGCGACGACAGCGTGCGCGTGGCCGTGCTGCGTGGCGAGGGCATGGGCTTTTCGGGCGGGGGCGACCTGGCCCTGGTGCAGGACATGGCCAGCGACTTCGCCGTGCGTTCGCGCGTGTGGAAGGAGGCGCGCGACCTGGTCTATAACGTCATCAACTGCGACAAGCCCATCGTCAGCGCCATGCACGGGCCGGCCGTGGGTGCCGGGCTGGTGGCGGGCCTGCTGGCCGACGTGTCGATTGCCGCCAAGTCGGCCAAGATCGTGGACGGCCACACGCGCCTGGGCGTGGCCGCGGGCGATCACGCCGCCATCTGCTGGCCGCTCTTGTGCGGCATGGCCAAGGCCAAGTACCACCTGATGCTGTGCGAGGCCGTGACGGGCGAGGAGGCCGAACGCATCGGCCTGGTGTCGCTGGCCGTGGACGACGACCAGTTGCTGCCCCGGGCCTACGAGGTGGCCGACAAGCTGGCCGCCGGCAGCCAGAGCGCGATCCGCTGGACCAAGTATTCGCTCAACAACTGGTACCGCCAGGCCGGGCCCAGCTTCGACACCTCGCTGGCGCTGGAGTTCATGGGCTTCGGGGGGGCCGACGTGCACGAAGGCGTGGCCAGCCTGCGCGAACGGCGCGCGCCCCGGTTCTGATGTCGGCGCCGGAGCGCGGCGCGAGCCCCATCGATTCGCGCTTCCTGGGCTGTCATCATTTGGCATTCATAATGTGTCGATTTGATACACACCAAGAGGAGATAAGTTCATGACAGCGCGCGCAGGTGATCGGCCCATGGCCCAGGATTCAACGCGCCGGCTCGTTCCGCGGCGGGCCCTCGTGCAGGGCGCCGTGGCGGCGGCGGCCAGCCTGGCGCTGCCCCCCGTGCGCGCCCAGGGCGCGGGCCCCATGCGCTGGGTGGTGGGCTACCCCGCCGGCGGTGGCGCCGACGTGGTGACGCGGGCCGTGGCCAAGACGATGGAGCCCGCCCTGGGCGGCCCCATCGAGGTGGTCAACGTGCCCGGCAAGGGCGGCACCCTTGCCGCCGGCCAGGCCGCCAAGGCGCCGGCCGACGGCCGCCACCTGTTCACGGCCGACAACGGCATCCTGGTCTACAACAAGGCGCTGTTCAAGACCTTGCCCTATGACCCGGACAAGGACTTCGCCTCGATCGGCTTCATGGCGCGCACGGCCCTGTTCATCGTGGCCTCGCCCAAGTCGCCCTTCAAGAGCATCCAGGACGTGCTGAAGCTGTCCAAGGAGGAGCAGGCCAGGCTCGAATACGCCTCGCCCGGCGCGGGCAGTCCGCATCACCTGGCGATGGAGCTGTTCAAGCAGACGACTGGCTTGCAGGCCCAGCACAAGCCGTATCGCGGCACGGGCATGGCCATGCCGGACGTGGTGTCGGGCAAGGTGCCGCTGCTGGTGGTGGACGCCGCCGGCGGCATGAAGCCGATGCGCGAGGGCCAGGTGCTGCCGCTGCTGTCGCTGGCCAGCTTTGCCGTGCCGCAGTTCCGCGACGTGCCGCGGCCCAGTTCCATCGGCCTGTGGAAGATGAACGCCTTTGCCAGCGTCGGCCTGGTGGTGCCCGAAGCCACGCCCGTCGCGGCGCGCGAGCGCCTGGGCAAGGCGCTGCTGGGCGCCATGCATCAGCGCGAGCTGACGACGCGGCTGCAGGACATCGGCTGGGAGTCGGTGGCCGGCGACGCCATGTTCATGGACGCCTACATGGCGGCCGAGCACCTGGTGTGGCCGCCGCTGATTCGTCAGCTGGGGCTCGAGCTCGAATCCTGAGCCCCCTCGGGCGGCGGCTCAGGCGGCCGCCTTGGCCCGCAGGTGCGCCATCATGGCCTCGGTGCTGGTCTTGCGGTCGGCGCTGACCTTCTGGATGCTGGGGCGCTCGGCCAGGCGCTTGAGGTAGTCCTTCACCGGCAGGTCGGTCAACAGGTCTTCGCCGTAGATGATCTTGGTGCAGCTGGCCACCAGCGGCAGGTGCGCTGCGGCGGCGCAATCGGCCAGGGTGAACGACTCACCGGCGATGAAGGGCGCGAAGTGTGCCAGCCGGCCAAAGGCGGCGATGTTCCTCTGCAACTGCGGTTTGAGCTTTTGCTTGAGGCCATCGCTGACCTTGCCGCCGAAGAAGGCCTCGGGGTAGAGGTTGCGTGCCACCAGCTCCAGGTGCAGCTCCAGGTGACGCAGCAGCTCGGATACCTTGGCGGCCTGAAACGAGTCCCTGGGCAGCAGCGGATACTCGGGATGGCGGGCCTCCAGATACTGCAGGATCACGGTGGACTCGCTGAGCGGACCCTGCTCGGTCAGCAAGTAGGGCACCTTGCCCAGCGGGCTGGCGGCCAGGTCGGTTTCGCCCACCCAGGCCAGTTGCTCGTCAAAGGCCAGGCCCTTTTCAAGCAGCGCCAGTTTGACGACGTTGTAGTAGTTGCTGGCCGAAAAGCCGACGAGTGTGAGCACGAGATTTCCTCCGGAAGCAGGGGGTGGACAAGACGCCAAGCCTACCGTGTCCGGCCCGCCGGGGCAGTCGCCGATTCGACGGCTCGCATAATGGGCCATCGGTTCGAAAGGCAAGCATGTCTGACCAGTTGTCCCGGCGATGGATGGTGGTGGTCCTGGCGATGGCCGTGGCGGCCGGTGCCGCGCAGGCCCAGTCGGTCGTGCAGGTGCAGGACGCCTGGGCGCGCGCCACCGTGCCCGGCCAGAGCGCCAGTGGCGCCTTCATGGTCCTGACCGCGCCGCAGGGCGCCACGCTGGAGGGCGTGGCTTCGCCCGCGGCCACGGCCGAGTTGCACGAGATGGTGATGCAGGGCGACGTGATGCGCATGCGGGCTCTGGCTGCGCTGCCTCTGCCGCCGGGGCAGGCGGTGGCGCTCAAGCCCGGCGGTGTGCACATCATGCTGCTCGACCTGAAGGCGCCCCTGCGGGCCGGCGCCACGTTGCCTCTGACGCTGAGCGTGCGCGACGCCAGGGGCACGGCGTCCAAGGTCGAGCTGCATGTGCCGGTGCGGGCGCTGAACGCCGCGGGCATGGGGCATGGCATGGCCCACGGCGCCGCGCACGGCCGTTGACGCCGGCCGCGCCTGCGTTAAGCTGCGCTCACGCGAGGTGCGGTCCACGCGAGGAGTGTGAACATGAGCGAGCAGACGCCGTTTGCCTTTGGCAAGCTGATCCCCGGGTTCGAGTTTCTGCAGCAACTGGCCGCGGGCCATGCGGGCGGCGCGGCCGCGTCAGGGCTGGGCCACTGGGTGGCACCCACAGTGAACGTCGAGGAGCTGGAGCAGCGCATCGCCGAGCTGAAGACGGTGCAGTTCTGGCTGGAGCAGAACCTGCTGGCACTCAAGGCCACCGTGCAGGCGCTGGAGGTGCAGAAGATGACCCTGCTGACGCTGCGGGGCATGAACCTGAGCATGGCCGAGGTGGCGCAGGCCTTTGCCATGCCGACCGCCACAGCGTCGGCCGACGCGCCGGCCCCGGCGCCCGAGGGCGGCGGCTGGCCATACCCCGAGGCGGCCGCCCCGGCAGCCGAGGCGCCAGCACCTGCCGCAGAGCCCGCACGCAAGACGGCCGCCCCGCCCAAGGCGCCGCGTCGGCCGGCTGCCGCCAAGCCTTCGGCCGCTGCCGCGCCGGCCGCGACCGGCATGGGCGACGCGATGCAGTGGTGGGGTGCGCTGACGCAGCAGTTCCAGCAGATTGCCACGCAGACCCTGCGCGAGGCCGCACGGGCCATGCCGGCCGCGGAGCCAACCGACCTGGCCCCCGCCGCGGCGCCTTCTGCCGGGCCGCAGCCCGCCAAGGCTGCCAATGCACCGGTGGCCCGGAAGACCGCCAAGGCCGCGGGCCAGACGGGGGCCCGAAAGGCCGCCACCCGCAAGGCACCGGCCAAGGTAGCGCCCGGCAGGGTGGCGGCCAAGCGCGCCGGCACCCTGGCCGGCTGGCCCCTGCCCACCTCATCCAAGAATTGACCGGGCCAGGCGCGCCCGTGCACCGTCAGGCCGGGGGTGACGCCTGCGCAACCCGCGCCTGCGCCCGCCACAGCAGGGCCACGCCCGTGGCGGCCAATAGCACCAGCAAGGCCAGGCCCGGTGCATAGCCGTGGGCGGGAGACCACAGCAGGCCGACCGCCAGCGGCGCGGCGGCGCGTGCCAGCGCCAGCGGCAGGCCCAGCGCACCGTTGAGCGCGCCCACGTGCGCAGCGCTCACGTACTGCGCCATCACGGTGCCCTTGACGATGGTCAGCATGCCGTTGCCGACGCCGAACAGCAGGGCGAACAGCAGGGCCGCCCAGCCCTGTCCCAGCCCCAACAGCAGCACGACGAGGGCCAGGGGCACGCCCAGCGGCGCCCAGTGGTTGGTGGCGTGCACGTCCAGCCGCCGGTCGCCCCAGTACAGCAGCAGGCGTCCCAGCACCTGCAGAACGCCGATGCTGGCGGGCACCACGATGGCCCAGGCAGGAGGCAGGCCGCTTTCGCGCAGCAGGCTCACCAGGTGCGGCGGCACGGCGGCGGTCACGGCCATCAGCAGCACGGTGAAGGCGCCCAGGCGCCAGAACACGGGGTTGCGCAGGTGCACGGCCAGGGGCGCCGCCCGCGCGCGGTCGGCGGGCTGCGCTCCCATCGGGGCGCCGCGCAGCAGCACCAGGTGCAGCGGCAGGCACACGCCCAGGTTGATGGCCGCCAGCGCCGCCGAGGCCGCGCGCCAGCCCAAGGCCTGGATCAGCGCGTCAGTCAGCGGAATGAACACGGTGCTGGCCAGCCCGCCCAGAAACGTGAGGGTGATGATGGCGCGCCGATAGTCGCCCGGAAAGCGCCGCGTGACCACGGCAAACACCGGGGTGTACAGCGTGGCGGCCATGCCCAGCCCCAGGATGATCCAGGCGGCATAGAAGCCGGCCAGCGACTGGGCCACGCCCTGGGCCAGAAGGCCCAGCCCCAGCAGCAGCGAGCCACCGGCCATCACTGCGCGCTCATGGCCGCGGTCGATCCAGCGACCGACGGCATAGGCCGCCAGTCCCTCGGCCAGCAGGGCCAGGCTGAAGGCGAGCGATGATTGCGCGCGGCCCAGGCCCTGGCTGCGCTCCACCGGCGCCATGAACAACGCAAAGCCATAGAACACGCTGCCCCAGCTGATGAGTTGCGCCACCGACAGGCCGGCCACCAGATGGTGAGGGCGCATCGAGGAGCGCGTCATGAGGGGCGGGTCAAGAGTCAAATGGGCGGCTGGCGCCCAGTAGTAAAGCGCGGAAAGCTATCAAATATATAGCTATCGTGGCCGGATGATCAATGAGGGCGCCCGGGCCGGGCCCGCAGTACCCAGAGGCAGCCGCCCGGCCGACGGCAGGTTCAGAGCGACTTCTTGAGCAGGTTGCCGATCTCGCCCACGATGCCGCGGCGAAACACCAGCACGCAGACAACGAAGATCGCACCCTGCACCACCGTCACCCAGGAGCCCAGTTCAGCCAGGTAGTTCTGCATGGTGACGATCGTGGCGGCGCCCACCACGGGGCCGAAGATCGTGCCCATGCCGCCCAGCAGCGTCATCAGCACCACCTCGCCCGACATGCTCCAGTGCACGTCGGTGAGCGAGGCCAGCTGGAACACGATGGCCTTGGTGGCGCCCGCCAGGCCGGCCAGCGCGGCCGACAGCACGAAGGCGCGGTGCTTGAACCTGTCGGCGTCGTAGCCCAGCGAGATGGCGCGCGGCTCGTTCTCGCGGATCGCCTGCAGCACCTGGCCGAAGGGCGAATGGACGATGCGGTAGATCAGCGCGAAGCCGCCCAGGAAGATCACCAGCACGAAGCAGTACATCGCGAAAGTCTGCGACAGGTCGATCAGGCCGAACAGGTGGCCACGCGGCACGGCCTGGATGCCGTCCTCGCCGCCGGTGAAGGGCGCCTGAACGGCAAAAAAGAAGACCATTTGCGCCAGCGCCAGGGTGATCATGGCGAAGTAGATGCCCTGGCGGCGGATGGCCAGCTTTCCCGTGACCCAGCCCAGTGCGGCCGTGCACAGAGTGGCAAAGGCAATGGCCAGCTCGGGCGTCCAGCCCCAGACCTTCGCGGCATGGGCGGCCGCATAGCCGGCGCCACCCAGGAACATCGCATGGCCGAAGGACAGCAGTCCGCCAAAGCCCAGCAGCAGGTTGAAGGCGCAGGCGAACAGCGCAAAGCACATCACCTTCATCATGAATACCGGGTACACGCCCAGCAGCGGGGCCCCGACCAGGATGAGCACCATTATGGCGAACACCAAGGCGTGCGTGCGTGCCGGGTTGTGCGCCGGTGCAACCGCCGAAGCGGGGGCGGGCGGCGATCCGGCGGAGGAGCGGACGGCAGAGCTCATGGATTTACTTCTGGGCGCCAAACAGGCCGGCCGGGCGAACCAGCAGCACGATGGTCATGATGATGAAGATGGCCGTGGTGGAGGCCTGGGGGTAAAACACCTTGGTCAGGCCCTCGATCAGCCCCAGGCCAAAGCCGGTGACGATGGCGCCCATGATCGAGCCCATGCCGCCGATCACCACCACGGCAAACACGACGATGATGATCTGCTCGCCCATCAGCGGGTTGACCTGGTAGATGGGGGCGGCCATGACGCCGGCCAGCGCCGCCAACGCCACGCCGAAGCCGAAGGTCAGCGTGACCATGCGCGGCACGTTGATGCCGAAGGCCTGCACCAGCTGCGGGTTCTCGGTGGCCGCGCGCAGGTAGCCGCCCAGGCGCGTGTGTTCGATGACGAACCAGGTGGCCAGGCACACCACCAGCGAGGCGACAACGACCCAGGCGCGGTAGTTGGGCAGGAACATGAAGCCCAGGTTGGTGCCGCCCTGCAGCTGCGAGGGAATGGCGTAGGGCAGGCCGGAGGAGCCGTACTGGTTGCGGAACAGCCCCTGGATGATGAGGGCCAGGCCGAAGGTCAGCAGCAGGCCGTAGAGGTGGTCGAGCTGGTACAGGCGCTTGAGCATGGTGCGCTCGAGCACTGCGCCGATGGCGCCGATCAGCACGGGGGCGACGATGAGCGAGAGCCAGTAGTTCAGTCCCAGCTTGTTCAGCAGCAGATAGGCGCCGAAGGCGCCCATCATGTAGAACGCGCCGTGCGCGAAGTTGATGATGTTGAGCAGACCGAAGATGACGGCCAGGCCCAGCGACAGCAAGGCATAGAAGGAGCCGTTGATCAGGCCGATGAGCAACTGACCCATCAAGGCCTGGATCGGGATGTCAAGCATGCGTGAAAACCTTCATGTCGTGCGATGCGGGCCGGCCGGGGGCCGATCAGGATTTGACGAGCGGGCAGCCGCCTTCGTTGAGCGGACGGAATGCCTTGTCGGCGGGAATGGTCTGCTGCAGCTTGTAGAGGTCCCAGGGGCCCTTGGATTCGCTGGGCTTCTTGACCTCGAACAGGTAGGCCGGATGAATCTTGCGGCCATCGACGCGGATCGTGCCCTTGCCGAACAGCGGATCGTCCGTGGGCAGCTTCTTCATCTCGTTGACCACCTTGACGCCATCGCTGTCGTCCTGGATGGCGTCCACCGCCTTCAGGTAGTGCAGCAGGCCGGCGTAGACGCCCGCCTGCACCATGGTGGGCTCGTTGCCGCCGTTGGCCGCGGCAAAGCGCTTGCTCCAGGCGCGGGTGCCATCGTTCAGATCCCAGTAGAAGGTTTCGGTCAGCTGCAGGCCTTGCGCTGTCTTCAGCCCCAGACTGTGGACGTCGGTGATGAACACCAGCAGGCCGGCGAGCTTCTGGCCGCCGGCCACGATGCCGAATTCGGCAGCCTGCTTGATCGAATTGGTGGTATCCGCGCCGGCGTTGGCCAGGCCGATGATCTTGGCCTTGGAGGCCTGCGCCTGCAGCAGGAAGGACGAGTAGTCGCTGGTGCCCATGGGCACCTTGACGTCGCCCACCACCTTGCCGCCGGCGGCCTTGACCACGGCCGAGGTGTCGCGCTCCAACGCCTGGCCGAAGGCGTAGTCGGCGGTCATGAAGAACCAGCTGTCGCCCCCGTTCTTCACAATGGCGCTGCCCGTGCCATGCGCCAGCATCCACGTGTCGTAGGTCCAGTGCACGGTGTTGGGCGAGCAATCCTTGCCCGTCAGGTCGGACGAACCGGCGCCCGAGTTGACCATGACCTTGTTCTTCTCCTTGGTGACCTGGCTGACGGCCAGGGCCACGGAGGAGGTCGGGACATCCAGGATGGCGTCGACGCCTTCGGAGTCGTACCACTTGCGCGCGATGCTGGAGCCGACATCCGGCTTGTTCTGGTGGTCGGCCGAGACGACCTCGATCTTCAGCTTGGAGCCGGTGGCCTTCACGTAGTCCTCGGCGGCCATCTTGGCCGCCAGCACCGATCCCTTGCCCCCCAGATCGGCATAGATGCCCGACATGTCACTCAAGACGCCGACCTTGACGACGCCACCGGAAATCGCGGCCTGCGCGCCCCCTCCGGCCACAAGCCCCAGTCCGGCGATCAACGAGCACAACAGTTTGCGTTTCATGGCTTCTTTCCTTTCAAGAACGGATCGGTGCGACATGCACGATCAACAGCTGTCGTCTTTCAATGCAAGGCTTGCGGGGTCGACAGCGGGTGGGAGGAGCCAGCCTGGGCGCATCGCGCCCAGGCGAGTTCCCGACTTCGACGATTGGTGGATCTCACTTCTTGGCCACAAGCGGGCACCCACCTTCGTCGAGCGGGCGGAACGCCTTGTCGGCCGGGATGGTCTGCAGCAGCTTGTAGTAGTCGTAGGGGTACTTGGACTCGCTGGGCTTCTTGACCTCGAACAGGTAGGCCGGATGCAGCTTGCGGCCGTCGGCGCGGATCGTGCCCTTGCCGAACAGGATGTCGTCGGTCTGCATTTCCTTCATCTTGGCCACGATCGCCTTGCCATTGGTGTCATCCTGCAGGGCATCGACCGCCTTCAGGTAGTGCAGGATGGCGGCGTATACCCCGGCATGGTCGGAGCCAGGGTACGTGCCGCCATTGGCTGCCGCGAAACGCTTGCTCCAGGCGCGGGTCTGGTCGTTCAGGTCCCAGTAGAAGGTTTCGGTCAGCTGCAGGCCTTGCGCCGCCTGCAGGCCCAGACCGTGCACGTCGGAGATGAACACCAGCAGGCCGGCCATCTTCTGGCCACCCTTGACGATGCCGAATTCGGCCGCCTGCTTGATCGAGTTGATGGTGTCGGCGCCGGCATTGGCCAGGCCGACGATCTTGGCCTTGGAACCCTGGGCCTGAAGCAGGAAGGACGAGAAGTCGGCGGTGCCCAGCGGAACCTTGACGCTGCCCAGCACCTTGCCGCCGGAGGCCTTGACGACGTCGCTGGTGTCGCGCTCCAGCGCGTGGCCAAAGGCGTAGTCGGCGGTCAGGAAGAACCAGCTGTCGCCGCCGCTCTTGACCACCGCGCTGCCGGTGCCGTGTGCCAGCATCCAGGTGTCGTACAGCCAGTGCACGAAGTTGGGCGAGCAAGCCTTGCCGCTCAGGTCGGACGAGCCGCCGCCGGTGTTGACGTTGACCTTGTTCTTGTCGGTGGTCACCTGGCTCACGGCCAGCGCGACCGACGAGGTGGGCACGTCGGTGATCATGTCCACGCCCTCGGCGTCATACCACTTGCGCGCGATGCTGGAGCCCACGTCCGGCTTGTTCTGGTGGTCGGCCGAAACGATCTCGATCTTCAGTTTGGAGCCGGTGGCCTTGACATAGTCCTCGGCAGCCATCTTGGCGGCCACCACCGAACCGGGACCTGTCACGTCGGCGTACGGCCCCGACATGTCGTTCATCACGCCGATCTTGATCACTCCCCCCGAAATGGCGGCCTGGGCTGCGCCCGACAGTGCCAGTCCCATGCCGGCGATCAGTGCGCAAAGCAGTTTGCGTTTCATAGAGGGGCTGCTCCTTGAGGTTGGTGTGAAAAGCCAGGAAAAAACTCAGACACCGAGGTACTGGTGAAGCATATCCATGTTGCCCTGCAGCTCGGCGGCGGTGAACTCGCGCAGGATCAGGCCGCGCTCCATGATGTAGAAGCGGTCGGCCAGCGGCGCGGCAAAGCGGAAGTTCTGCTCGACCATCAGCACCGTGAAGCCGCGCGTGCGCAACTCGCGGATCATGCGCGCCAGCGCCTGCACGATGACCGGCGCCAGGCCTTCCGAGATTTCGTCCAGCAGCAGCACCTTGGCGCCGGTGCGCAGGATGCGCGCCACCGCCAGCATCTGCTGCTCGCCGCCCGACAGCCGCCCGCCCGGGCTGGTGCGGCGCGTCTTGAGGTTGGGGAACATGTCGTAGATCTCGTCCACGCTCATGCCGCCCTCGGCCACCTTGGGCGGCAGCATCAGGTTTTCTTCGCAGCTCAGCGAGGTCAGGATGCCGCGCTCCTCGGGGCAGTAGCCCACGCCCAGCTTGGCGATGTGATGCGGCGGCAGGCGCACCGTGTCCTGGCCGTTGATCTCGATGCTGCCGGTGCGCTTGCCCACCAGGCCCATCAGCGCCCGCAGGCTGGTGGTGCGCCCGGCGCCGTTGCGCCCCAGCAGGCTGACCACCTCGCCGCTCTTGACCTCGAAATTGACGCCGTGCAGGATGTGCGACTCGCCGTACCAGGCGTGGACGTCCTTGAAGCGGATGGCGGTGGTGCTCATGCCCCGATCCCTTCGAGTTCCTCCTCGGCGCTGCCCATGTAGGCCTCCAGCACCTTCGGGTTGCGCGAGACCTCGGCATATGGGCCTTCGGCAATGACTTCGCCGAACTGCAGTACGGTGATCGTGTCGGCAATCTGGCCGACCACGCTCATGTTGTGCTCGACCATCAGCACGGTGCGGTCGGCCGCCACCTTCTGGATCAGCTGGGTGACCAGCTCCACGTCTTCGTGCCCCATGCCCTGGGTGGGTTCGTCCAGCAGCAGCAGCTTGGGATCCATCGCCAGTGTGGTGGCGATCTCGAGGGCGCGCTTGCGGCCGTAGGGCAACTCGCTGGCCGGCAGCGCGGCAAACGAGGCCAGTCCGACGTGGTCGAGCAACTCCATGCAGCGGCCGTTGAGCGCATCGAGCGTGCGCGAGGATTGCCAGAAGTTGAAGGCCGTCCCCAGCGTGTGCTGCAGCGCCACGCGCACGTTTTCCAGCACGCTCATGTGCGGGAAGGTGGACGAGATCTGGAACGAGCGCACCATGCCCCGGCGGGCCACCTGCGCGGGTTTCTCGCGCGTGATGTCGCTGCCCTCCAGCAGGATGGTGCCGCGCGTCGGCTCGAGAAACTTGGTCAGCAGGTTGAAGCAGGTGGTCTTGCCGGCACCGTTGGGGCCGATCAGCGCGTGGATCGTGCCACGCTGGACCTTGAGGTTGACGCCATTGACCGCAACAAAGCCCTTGAACTCCTTCACGAGCCCGCGGGTTTCCAAGATGATGTCTGAACTCATGCGGCCATATCAAGCTGATAGCGCCGGCGCCACAGGGCGCCGGTCAAACGGGGCCGATTATGCGCGTGAGTTTTGCGTCATCCGCTCAGGGTTTTCACCCGAAATCGGGCGTGCGCGAGGCAGTGCCAGAAGCGGTCCGGCGCCGCCGATCCGGTGCGACTATGAGCGGCTGTTGTCGGCCTTCAGATGCGCGGCGTCGCTGGCGATGGCGCGCTCTTGGCCGGCGATGGCCCGCCGGTCCTGCTCGACTCTTTCGGCATCGGGCGAGGTGGCCGCCATCCGGCCATGTCGGCGGTCGCGGCGCAGGCGCTGTTCATCGGTCGTGAGCCGGGCTTCGTCATGGCGGCGCTCCATGCGGTCTTGCCTGGCTTGTGGCGACCGGGCGGGGTCGGCCTTGAGGTCCTTGTTCTCGCCCTGGATGTCCTGGCGGTCGTGGAACACGCGCAGGGCGTCGCGCGACTCGGCGGCCATCTTGCCCTCGGCGCGGTCGGCTTTGAGCGTGTGGGCATCGGTGCTCAGTTGCGCGCGCTCGACGGCCAGCGAGGCCAGGTCGGCGTTCAGCTGCGCGCGGTCTTCCTGCCGGGGCGAGGTCTGGGCCATGGCCAGGCCGGGGCCCAGCGCCAGCAGGGCGGCGACGGCGATCAACGGGGTATGCGTGCGGACGGTCATGATTCGTGCTCCTGGTTGCGGCGCCCGACAAGGCGGGCGCCGCCGAAATGCAAGCGATTTCGTGCCGCCGATGCTAGGGCGGCCCCCGACGCGATCACAGTGCCGGCGGTCATCATCACGGGGTGACGTTGGTCACTCTTTGCCTGGGCCGGACGAGGCAGCGATGGCGCCGCGGTGGCCCAGCGGGATTTCGGTGCTGAACTTGGCGCGCCGCGTGGCAAAGAAGGCGCGCACGTTGCGCACGTTGGCGTCCTGCGTGAACAGGCGCTCGGCCAGCGCCTGATAGGCCGGCATGTCGGGCACCCGCAGCACCAGCATGAAGTCTGGCCCCGGCGCCACGCGCCAGCACTGCTGCACGGCGGCCTCGGCGATTGCCCGGCGCTCGAACGCGTCCAGGTGTTCGGCGCCCTGGCGGTCGAGCGCGACCTCGGCAATGGCGGTCAGGCCGTGACCCTGCAGGGCGGCCAACCGGTCCTCGTCCAGCAGCGCCACGGTGCGGGTGACGAGCCCGGCTTCGTGCAGGCGGCGCACCCGCCGCAGGGCGGTGGGGGGCGACACGCCGGCGCGCTCGGCCAGCGCCTGGTTGCTGACCGCGGCATCGTGTTGCAGCAGGTCGAGAAGCCGCCAGTCTATTGAATCAAATTCCATAAAAATTCAAAAATAGCACATCAATTTCATCATGCCGGTGAATGGAAATAATATTTCAAAAAATATTTATTAGCGACTCCATATTTCTCGACAGCCTGTCTACCATCGGCCTTCACTCGATCCATCGGAGCGTTCTCATGTGCGGAATCGTCGGCGCCGTTGCCACGCGCAACATCGTGCCCATCCTGGTGCAGGGCCTGCAGCGGCTGGAATACCGCGGCTACGACTCGTGCGGCGTGGCGGTGCACGCGGCGGCCCCCGCCGGCGGGCTGCGGCGCGTGCGCGGAATTGCCCGTGTGGCCGACCTGGCGGCGCAGTGCGAGCGCGAGCAACTGCAGGGCAGCACCGGCATCGCGCACACGCGCTGGGCCACACACGGCGCGCCGGCGCTGGCCAACGCGCACCCGCACGCCAGCTGGGGGCCTGGCGCGCAGCCAGACGACGAGCGCGCGCCGCGCGTGACCCTGGTGCACAACGGCATCATCGAGAACCACGAGGCCTTGCACGCCGAGCTGGCTGCGCGTGGATACGGTTTTGGCAGCCAGACCGACACCGAGGTCATCGTGCACCTGATCGACAGCCTGTACGAAGGCGACCTGCTGGCGGCCGTGCAAGCCGCTGTGCAGCGTCTGCGTGGCAGCTATTCCATCGCCGTGCTGCACCGCGACGAGCCGCAGCGCCTGGTGGGCGCGCGCCAGGGCTCACCCCTGGTGCTGGGCCTGGGCGCCGACGGCAAGGAAAACTTCCTCGCCAGCGACGCCATGGCCCTGGCCGGTGTGACCGACCAGATCGTCTATCTGGAGGAGGGCGACGTGGTTGACGTGCAATTGGGCAAGCACTGGATCGTGGGGGCCGATGGCCGCCCCGCCCAACGCCCGGTGCGCACCGTGCAAGCCATGAGCGGCGCGGCCGAGCTGGGGCCCTACCGCCACTACATGCAAAAGGAAATTTTCGAGCAGCCGCGCGCCGTGGCCGACACGCTGGAAGGCGTCGAGTCGGTGGTTCCGGAGCTGTTCGAGGCCGCGGCGCACCACGCGCCGGGCGATGGCGCCTACCCCACGTTTGCGCGCGTGCGCCAGGTGTTGATCCTGGCCTGCGGCACCAGCTACTACGCCGGCAGCGTGGCCAAGTACTGGCTGGAGGCCATCGCGGGCATTCCCTGCCAGGTCGAGATCGCCAGCGAATATCGCTACCGCACCTCCGTGCCCGACGCCGACACGCTGGTGGTCACCATCTCGCAGTCGGGCGAGACCGCCGACACCCTGGCCGCGCTGCGTCACGCCCGGAGCCTGGGCATGCACCACACGCTGACGGTGTGCAACGTGGCCACCAGCGCCATGGTGCGCGAATGCAAGCTGGCCTTCCTCACGCGCGCCGGCGTCGAGATCGGTGTGGCCAGCACCAAGGCCTTCACCACCCAGTTGGTGGGTTTGTTCCTGCTCACGCTGTCGCTGGCGCGCGCCCGCGGGCGCTTGACGGATGAGCAGGAAGCCGAGCACCTCAAGGCCCTGCGCCACTTGCCCGTCGCCCTGCAGGCCGTGCTGGCGCTGGAGCCGCAGCTCATCGGCTGGGCCGAGCAGTTTGCCGGCAAGGAAAACGCGCTGTTTCTGGGCCGCGGCCTGCACTACCCCATCGCGCAGGAGGGCGCGCTCAAGCTGAAAGAAATCACCTACATCCACGCCGAGGCCTACGCCGCCGGCGAGCTCAAGCACGGCCCGCTGGCCCTGGTCACCAGCGCCATGCCGGTGGTGGTGGTGGCGCCCAACGACGCGCTGCTGGAAAAGCTCAAGAGCAACATGCAGGAGGTGCGCGCGCGCGGCGGTGTGCTCTATGCCCTGGCCGATGCCGACACCCGCATCGAAAGCAGCGAGGGCCTGTACGTCATCCGCATGCCCGAGAACCTGGGCCTGCTCTCGCCCATCCTGCACGTGGTACCGCTGCAGCTACTGGCCTATCACACCGCCGTGGCGCGCGGCACCGATGTGGACAAACCGCGCAATTTGGCCAAGAGCGTGACGGTCGAATGACCGGCTCGCTCCTGGGGCGGCGAGCCGCCGCGCTTGGCGCCCAAATGCGCGGTTTGCGGCGCAGGCTCATGCCGGCGCAGCCGGCGTGAAGCGGCAAAGCCGCGTGCCGCAGCCACAAACCGCGCAATTTGGCCAAGAGCGTGACGGTGGAGTGATCGGGGCGCCCTTGGCCGCCTGGCCCTTCACGCCGTGCTGGGCGTGCCGATCAGGGGCAGGCGTTCCAGCATGTTTTGCAGCGCCAGCGCCTCCCACGGCATGTGCTCGGCAATGCCCAGACCCACGACGTCGGCCACCGTGGCCAGCTGTGCCAGCGTCTGAAGCACCTGCTCCATGCTGAGTTCGCCCTGGGCCACGCCCTCAAAGGCGCCGGCGGGCGCATCCGGCCGGGCGAACAGCAGGGCGCGGAACGCCGTCGGGTCCAGCACGTCGAGGTCCAGGTGAATCGCCAGGTGCCGCGCGCCCGTGGCCTGGAACCAGTCCAGCACGGGCCGGCTGCCCTCGGCACGCAGTTGGGCCGGCGAGACGCTTTTCAGGCCCAGCCGGGCCATTTCTGCGGTTTCCCAGGGCGTGGCGTCGTGCAGCCCGAGGTACAGCACGTTGGCGGGCTGGATGGGGCGCGGCACAGCCTGGACAAAGTCGGCATCGCCCTGGCCCAGCAGGTTGCCGAGCACCATGGAATGCGCGTGCTGGAACTGCGCCGGGGTCATGATGTCGGGGTGGGCGTCCACCCACAGCACGGCCAGGTCGCCCTCGTAGCGCTCGTTGAGGTAGGCAAAGGGCGCCAGATCCACCAGGCAGTCGCCGCCCAGCACCACCAGACGGTCTGGCCGGTGCCGGTCGATGAGCCGGCGCGCCTGCCGCAGCTGCTGCAGCAGCGCGCCGCGCGCCACCAGGCCGCGTTCCAGCGGCAGTGGCTCCTGGCCGGGCGGGGCCACGGGAACCTCCTCCACCGGCCCCTGCGCGGCGGGTGCCAGCCAGGCCAGCAGCCTGGCACCCAGGTGGTAGGGCGGATTGTTGCCCCCCTGCCATTGCGGAAAGAGAAGGCGCAGGGTCTTGTCGGGTGAATGCTGCATCGCTCTCTGTGTGTGGTTGTCGGGTGGACAAAGGGACGCCGGTACCCGGGGAGAACCATGAACACTTCACTGTATTAGCATCAAAGGAAAAGATAAACCAGCCTATAGTTGACGCTTTGTTGCATCAGTTGAGCAAATGGACCGATTGACCGCCGCCTCCGTGTTTCTTGAAACGGTCGCCCGCGGCAGCATTTCGGCCGCCGCCAAGCACCTGGAGATGTCGCGCGCCATGGCCACGCGCTATGTGGGCCTGATGGAGGAATGGGCCGGCTCCAGGCTGCTGCACCGAACCACTCGCCGGCTCAGCCTGACCCCTGCCGGCGAGCTGCTGCTGCCGGTGTGCCGGCAGATGCTGGAGCTGTCCGGCGAGGTCGGCACGCTGGGTGCTCAGGCCGACGATATGCCCAGGGGACTGGTCAGGGTCACCGCGCCCTCCATCCTGGCCGAGTACTGCCTGACGGACGCCCTGGTGGCCTTCCAACGGGAGCACCCCGGCGTCGCCATCGACCTGCAGATCGTCGACAGCACCTCCAACCTCGCCGCCGAGGGCATAGACCTGGCCCTGCGGGTCACACGGGAACCGGATCCGGGCGTCATCGCGCGAAGGCTAGGCACCGTGCGCTCACTGGTCTGCGCCAGCCCGTCGTACCTGGCCGCCCACGGCACGCCGCAGCATGTGCGCGACCTGGCGGCCCACCACTGCGTGACCTACGCCCACTATGGCCGCAGCCTCTGGCACTTCAGGGCCGATGGCGAGCCGCTCTCGGCGCCGGTGTCGGGCAACTTCAGCACCAATGAGGCCGCCATCGTGGTGCGCGCCGCGATCGGCGGCGCGGGGCTGGCCCTGCTGCCCGAGTTTGCCGCCCGTCAGGCTATCGCCGAGGGACGACTGGTGCGCGTGCTGGCGTCCTTCGAGTTGGAAGCGCTGGGTCTCTTTGCCATTTACCTGTCGCGCAAACGCATGCCCGCCGCCCTGCGCGCGTTGATCGACTTTCTGGCCAGCCACCTGGCCTTGGGGCAAGGCGAAATCGGTCCACCGTCACGGCCTTCAAAAACGTCACCGCCCGGATGAATGCAGTGCGGACGCGCGCGCATGACAATCACGTCATGCCGGAGATTCCATCCATGAAACTGACCCCTACCCAACTGACCCCCCTGCTGCCTACGCTGCCCGACTGGCGCTTCGACACCGCGCGCGGAGGCTTGATCGCGCGCGAATACAAGTTTCACGACTTCGCCCAGGCCTTCGGCTTCATGAGCCAGATCGCCGTGATTGCCGAGAGCCGCAACCACCACCCCGAGTGGTTCAACGTCTACAACCGCGTGCAGGTGACGCTGACCACGCACGACGCGGGGGGCCTGACGATGAAGGACATCGAGCTGGCGCGCACCATGGACCGCGTGGCCGCGGCGCTGGCACAGCAGGCCAAGGACTGACCGCCATGACAACCACCACCACCAAACCCAAGCACGGCCTGGCCGCTGGCGACTATCAGCCGCCCTCCGCGGACTGGACCATTGACCAGGGCTGGGACCGCTACACCGCGGCCGAGCACGCCACCTGGAAGACCTTGTTCGAGCGCCAAAGCCGCCTGCTGCCCGGCCGCGCCTGCGACGATTTCCTGAGCGGGCTGAAGGACCTGCCGCTGCGCCACGACGAGATCCCGCACTTCGAGCAACTGTCCGACGTGCTCGAAAAACGCACCGGCTGGCGTGTGGTCGCGGTGCCGGGCCTGGTGCCCGACGAGGTGTTTTTTGACCACCTGGCCAACCGGCGCTTTCCGGCCGGGCAGTTCATCCGCAAGCCCGACCAGCTCGACTATCTGGAGGAGCCCGACGTCTTTCACGACGTGTTCGGCCACGCCCCCATGCTGATGAATCCGGTGATGGCCGAGTTCATCCAGGCCTATGGCAAGGGCGGGCTGCGGGCGCAGCAGCTCGGCGTGCTGGACCAACTGGCGCGCGTGTATTGGTACACGGTCGAGTTCGGCTTGGTGCAACAGACAGACGGCCTGCGCATTTATGGCGCGGGCATCGTGTCATCAGCGACCGAGTCGGTGTTTGCGCTGGAAGACACCTCGCCCAACCGCATCGGCTTCGATCTGGAGCGCGTGATGCGCACGCGCTACCGCATCGACGATTTCCAGGAAAGCTACTTCGTGCTGCACGGCCTCGATGAGCTGCTGGCGCTGGCGCAGATCGAGTTCAAGCCCTACTACGAGCGCGTGTCCGCCGCGCCCACGCTGGTGCCGGGCGACGTGCTGCCCACCGACGAGGTCTTTGCCCGCGGCAACGGCCGCTATCACGCCGCCAAGCGCGGCAAGGAGCCGGTATGAGCGCAGCCACACAGGTCGTCCTGATCACCGGTGCGGCCGGGCAGCTGGGCAGCGCCGTGTCGACATACTTCGCACAACAGGGCGCGCGTCTGGTGTTGCTTGACCGCGATGTGCAGTCGCTGCAGGCCCATGCCGGCGCGTTGGGCGCTGCGGTGCTGATCGAGGCCGACCTGCTGAACCGCGAGCAGCTGGCCGCACGCGTGGACCAGGCGCTGGCCCAGGCGGGCCGCATCGACGTGCTGTGCCACCTGGCCGGCGGCTTTCACATGGGCGAGCCGGTGCATGCCACGCCGGCGAGTGCCTGGGACTTCATGATGAACCTCAACGCCGCCAGCTTCATCCACGTGGCGGCCGCCGTGGTACCGCGCATGCTGGCGCAGGGCTCAGGCCGCATCGTCACCGTGGGCGCCGGCGGGGGCCTCAAGGGCGGCGGCCAGATGGGCGCCTACAGCGCGTCAAAAAGTGCGCTGATGCGCCTGACCGAGTCCATGTCGGCCGAGCTGCGCGACGCCGGCATCAACGTCAACTGCGTGCTGCCCTCCACGCTGGACACCCCCGCCAACCGCGCCGCCATGCCCGACGCCGACCCCACGCGCTGGGTGGCGCCGGCCGCGCTGGCCGAGGTGATCGGCTTTCTGGCCTCGGACGCGGCGCGCGCCATCCACGGCGCACTGGTCCCGGTGTACGGGCGCGTGTAGTCGCCGGCGCGCGGCTACCAGCGGCTGCCGTCGCTGCCCACGCGCCGCAGCACGAAGGGGCTTTTCAGCGCCGGTTGGCCCGCATGGGGCACCTGCTCCCAGGTGCCGGTGATTTCGCGGCCGCAGGCAGCCGGCACCAGGCGCCCGGTCCAGAAGGCGTACAGACTCTTGCCGTCGCGCGACTCGTCCAGGTTCAACTCGCCGTCCTCGATGTCGCCCGAGGCGATCGAATGGGTTCCACCGTAGTCCAGCTCGCCGCGCAGGCTGGCGGCAAAGTCGGGGTGCTGGCGCAGCCGCATCCGCCCGCGCTGGCCCAGCGCCGGCAGCGTGAATTCCCATTCGCCGTACAACTGCGGCGCGCCCCAGCGGGCCAGATCGGGGCAGGTCGGGTTGCTGTCGAGCGCGGATGCTGCCGGCTTCGGTGGAACCGACAATTTCAAGTCATTTTGGTTTGTAGCGCAGGCAGACAAAGCGCAAACAGCTATCAAAACAAGAGTCGATCGGATCATGGGTTCATCCCGCGGCGGTGGGTGCCGTCGCCGCGCGGCGGGCAAATTCGGCGCGCAGGGCTTTCAGTTTTTCGCGCGGGTCCTCGCGCACGGTGGCCGCGTCCAGCGCCATCTCGGCGATGAAGCGGCTGGGCTGAGCGGCCACCACCTCGCGGCCCTTCTTGCGCCGGCGCGTCCAGCTCACGGCCAGGGTTTGCCGCGCGCGGGTGATGCCCACATACATCAGGCGGCGCTCTTCCTGGATGCGCGCGGCTTGGGCGGCAGCGCAGGCGTCTTCGTCGGGGCGAAACGGCAGCAGGCCTTCGTTCACGCCGGCCAGCAGCACGTGCGGCCACTCCAGGCCCTTGGCGGCGTGCAGGGTGGAGAGGGTCAGCACGTTGGGGTCCTGCTCGCGCTCGTTCAGGGTGGAAATCAGCGAGATGGTTTGCGCCACCTCCAGCAGGCTCTTGGGTTCTTGCCGCCCGCTGACGCCGGCCGCGTCCTCGATCTGGCCGCCGCAGCGCCCGGCCATCCAGTCGCAAAAGTCGATCACGTTGCTCCAGCGCGCGGTGGCCTGCGCGGGGCTGTCGGCGGTATCAATCAGGTGCTGCTCGTAGGCGATGTCCTTGAGCCAATCGGTCAAGAAGGCACGCGCGCCTTCGTGGCCGATGGTGTGGCCCGCGCGATGGCGCAAGTCGTTCAGCGCGCGGCCGAATTCATGCAGGCTGGCGATGGCGCGCGCCGGTAGCGCGGCGGGCAGCGAGTGGGCAAACAGCGCGCCAAACAGCGACAGATGCGCCTTGCCGGCAAATTCGCCCAGGGCGCCCAGCGTCTGGTGGCCGATGCCGCGTTTGGGCGTGGTGACGGCGCGCAAGAAGGCCGGGTCGTCGTCCTCGTTGATCCACAGGCGCAGCCAGGCGCACAGGTCCTTGATCTCGGCGCGGTCGAAAAAACTCTGGCCGCCCGAGACCTTGTACGGGATTTGCGCCCGCCGCAGCGCCTGCTCGAACACGCGCGCCTGGTGGTTGGCACGGTACAGGATGGCGAAGTCGCGCCATTCCTTGCTGGCGGACGTTTGCCGCAGGCTCTGGATGCGGGCCACCGCGCGCTCGGCCTCGTGCGTCTCGTGGTCGCAGTCCACCACGCGCACCGGCTCGCCCTCGCCCAGCTCCGAATACAGGCGCTTGGGAAACAGCTTGGGGTTGGGCCCGATCACGTTGTTGGCCGCGCGCAGGATGGCGCTGGTGGAGCGGTAGTTCTGCTCCAGCTTGATGACCTTGAGCTTGGGAAAGTCCTGCGGCAGGCGCTTGAGGTTGTCCAGCGTGGCGCCGCGCCAGCCGTAGATGCTCTGGTCGTCGTCGCCCACGGCGGTGAAGTTGGCGGTCGGGCCGACCAGCCGCTTCAT
Source organism: Burkholderiaceae bacterium (assembly GCA_041396485.1). Taxonomy (GTDB): domain Bacteria; phylum Pseudomonadota; class Gammaproteobacteria; order Burkholderiales; family Burkholderiaceae_C; genus Ottowia. The sequence goes on from JAWKYM010000001.1 coordinate 25,127, forward strand.
CAGCTCGTACTGCGTGGCGTTGGTGTCCTGGTATTCGTCCACCAGCACATGGGTCAGGCGCGCCTGCCACTTGTGCGTCACCTGCTCGTGATCTTGCAGCAATCGCAGCGGCAGGCCGATCAGGTCGTCGAAGTCCACGCTCTGATAGGCCGTCAGGCGCTCCTCATAGCGCGCCATCAGGAGGGCGGTTTGCCGCTCGCCTTCGCCGGTGGCCTGGGCCAGCGCGGCGGCGGCGTTCAGGCCCGCGTTCTTCCAGCCGCTGATGGCCCATTGCCACTGGCGCGCGGTGGCGGCGTCGGTGGTTGCGCCGCAATCCTTCAGCAGGCTCAGCACGTCGTCGCTGTCCAGGATGCTGAACTGGGGCTTGAGGCCCAGCACGGCGCCATCCTCGCGCAGCAGGCGCACGCCCAGCGCGTGAAAGGTGCAGATCAGCACCTCGCCGGCGGCCTTGCCCACCAGGCCGCGCGCGCGCTCGCGCATTTCGGCGGCGGCCTTGTTGGTGAAGGTGATGGCGGCGATGCGGGCGGGTGCCACCCCGGTCTGGATCAGGCGCGCGATCTTGTGCGTGATGACCCGCGTCTTGCCCGAGCCCGCGCCGGCCAGCACCAGGCACGGCCCGCGCAGGTGGTTGACGGCATCTTGCTGGGCGAGGTTCAGGCGGTCGGACATGGGGGCGCCGATGATAGCCCCCTGGTTTGTTAGGCTGCGGGCTGTCATGCAAGCGCTGTCGGGCATTTTTGCCGTCACCTTTCCCTTCTTTGCCCTGGTGCTGTGCGGCTACGTGGCCGCGCGCGTGCGCCTGCTGCCACTGGACGCGGTGGCGGGGCTGAACATGTTCGTGCTGTACTTTGCGCTGCCCTGCATGCTGTGGCGCTTTGGCAGCAGCACGCCGGCGGCGCAGCTGTTCAACCCGATGGTGGCGCTGCTGTGGCTGGCGGCGGCGGGCACGCTGGTGGCCGTGTCGGCGGCCTGGGCGCGCCGGCAGGGCGGCAGTTGGCCCGATGCCGCCATGGGCGCGCTGGTGGCGGCCTTCCCCAACTCGGGCTTCATGGGCGTGCCGCTGATCCTGGCGCTGCTGGGCGAACACGCCCTGGGCCCCGTGATGGCCACGCTGCTGGTGGACCTGGTGGTGACCACCTCGCTGTGCATCGGCCTGTCGCAATGGGGCGCCGCCGGCGAGCACGGCCCGGCCAGGGCGGTGGGCCGGGCGCTGCAGGGCGTGCTGCGCAACCCCATGCCCTGGGCCATCTTGCTGGGCGCGCTGGCCGGCGCCGCGGGTTTTGTGCCCTGGGCGCCCATCGGCCGCACCGTGGGCCTGCTGGCCGACGCGGCCTCGCCCGTGGCGCTGTTCACCATCGGCGCGGTGCTGGCGCGCTCGCAGATGCAGACCGGCGTGCCCGCCGACCGCTCTGCTCGCGCGCCGCGCGACGTGGGCGCAATCACGGCCTTGAAGCTGCTGCTGCACCCGACCCTGGTGTGGGCCCTGGGCGCGGCGGCGGTGCGGACCGAAACCCTGCCCGCACCCCTGCTGGCGCCACTGGTGCTGACGGCCGCGCTGCCGGCGGCGGGCAACGTGTCGCTGCTGGCCGAGCGCTTTGGCGCCGACAACGGGCGCGTGGCGCGCGTGATCCTGTATTCGACGGCGGCGGCCTTCTTCAGCTTTTCAGCCGCGGTGGCGCTGTTGCGCTGAGGCGCGGCGCGTCAGTGGCGGCGCTGCCGCAGCGGCTTGGGAAAGTCCATTTCCTGCGGGTTGTTTTCCAGCGCGCGCAACTGGGATGCGGGCATGGAGGTGACGGTTTCGCGGATCATGCCGCCGCCGATCACGCTGCCCGAGATCGTGCCGGCCTGGCCGCGCACACGCGCCTCGCAGTCGCTCTTGTAGAACGGCGGCAGCGGTGCGCAGCGCTGCAGCTCGTTGGCCAGCGCCTGCTGCGGGCTGACGCCGGTGAGCTGGTGGTCGGCGCGGGCGTTGCGCGCTTCCATGCGGCCGGCGGACGGATCGAGGTTGGTTTGCGCCGGAGTCATCTGCGCGAAGGCCGGCAGGGCGGTGGCGCACAGCGCCAGCAGGGCGAACTTGACGTTCATGTGTGCTCTCCTTTCATGCGCCGGACAAGAAAGACGATGCCGGCCATCAGGACAAATCACTCTACGCCGATTCGAGCCGCCTTGCAGTTGGGGCGGGATCACAGGTCCTGCGGGTCGACGTCGATCGCCCAGCGCACGATGCCGCGGTGCTCGGGCGTGGCGCGCAGGGCCTGCAGCCAGGGCGCGCAGGCCGCCAGCACGCGCAGCAGGGCGGGGCGGTGGGCGCTTTCCAGCAGCATCTGTGCGCGCTCGACGCCGGCCACCCGCTGCACCGCCAGCGGCACTGCGGGGTACCAGCTGACTTGGGACAGGGCGGCGGCCAGCGCGACGTCGTCTGCGCCCGCCGCCTGGGCCTGCGCCGCCAGTGCGCCCAAGAGGGCCTGCGCGGCCTCCTGGCTGCGCGCCTCGGCGCGCAGCAGCGCCAGGTGGGTAAAGGGCGGAAAGCCGGCCTGCGCGCGCTCGGCCAGTTGCTGGGTGGCAAAGCCGGGGTAGTCGTGCGCCTTCAGCGCCGCGAACAGGGGGTGCTGCGGGTGCTGCGTCTGCACCCACATCTGGCTGTCCAGGCCGGCCGCGGCGTCGCGTCCGGCGCGTCCCGCGGCCTGCATCAGCAGGGCAAACAGGCGTTCGGGCGCACGAAAGTCGCTGGAAAACAGGGCCGCATCGGGGTTGATGGCCGCCACCAGGGTGACACGGCGAAAGTCGTGCCCCTTGGCGATCATCTGCGTGCCCACCAGCACATCGACGTCGCCGGCGTGCACCTGGGCCAGGGCACTTTCCAGCCGGCCCTTGCCGCGCGTGGAATCGGCGTCGATGCGGGCGATGCGCGCCGGCGTGCCGTCGGGCCGCGGCACGCCGGCCAGCAGCCGGCTCACCTGGTCTTCCAGCTGCTCGGTGCCGCGCCCCTGGGTGCCGATATCCAGGTTGCCGCAGGCCGGGCAGGCGCGCGGCACGCGCTCGGTCAGCCCGCAGTGGTGGCAGCGCAGGCTGCGGTCGATCCGGTGGAACACGCGGTACGCGCTGCAATGCGGGCATTCGCTCTTCCAGCCGCAGTCGGCGCAGTGCAGCACCGGCGCCCAGCCGCGGCGGTTGAGCAGCAGCAGGGCCTGCTCGCCGCGCGCCACGCGCTCGCCAATGGCGGCCAGCAGCGGCGGCGCGATCAGCGTGCCCCTGGGCTGGCGGCCCATGTCCACGCGCAGCACGCGCGGCAGGCCGGCCTGGGGGCCTTCGGTGGCGCGCGTGCCCACGCGGTGGGCCATGATCAGGCGCTGCAAGCGCCCGGCGCCGCCTTCGGCCACGGGCGTGCTGGCGTGCCAGCTCTCCAGCGCGGGCGTGGCCGAGCCCAGGATCACCTTGGCGCCTTCGTTGCGGCCGCGCACCAGCGCCAGGTCGCGCGCCGAATAGCGCGCACCCTCCTGCTGCTTGTAGCTGGCGTCGTGCTCCTCGTCGACCACGATCAGCGCCAGTTGCGGGATCGAGGCCAGCACCGCCACCCGTGTGCCCAGCACGATGCGCGCGGCGCCGGTGTGCGCTGCCAGCCAGGCCTGCAGGCGCTGCGCGGGCGTCAGGCCGCTGTGCAGGCAGGCGATGGCGGCGGCGCCGAAGCGCTCGGCAAAGCGCGCCAGCAGCTGGGGCGTGAGGTTGATTTCGGGCACCAGCACCAGCACCTGGGCGTCCGGGCTGCGCGCCAGCGCAGCCTGCGCGGCGCGCATGTAGACCTCAGTCTTGCCGCTGCCGGTGGCGCCAAACAGCAGGAAGGGCCCGGAATTTTGCTCGATCTGGGCCAACGCGCTTGCCTGGTCTGCGGTGAGTGCTCTCAATTCAGTAGGCTCTGGCGCTGCCCCGGCGGGCTCTGGGGTGGCACGCTTCAGGCGCCGTGCCATCTGCACCGCCGTCAGGTTGCGCAGCTGCGGCGGCAGCGCGGCCAGCGCCACCTCGCCCAGCGCGCGCTGGTAGTAACGCGCGGTGAAGTCGATCAGGCGCAGCCAGGGCGCGCCCAGCGGCGGCACGCCGTCCAGCGCCGCGCTGACGGCGCGTGCCTGGCTGGCCAGCGGCTCGTCCGGCGGTGGCAGGGCACCGTCCCACACTACGCCCAGCAACTCGCGCTGGCCCAGCGGCACGCGCACCAGGCTGCCAGCCGGCAGGGCTCGGTCGCTGCGGTAGGTGAGCAGGCCGCCGACCCGGCTGTGCGCCGGCGTGGGCACGGCAATGGCCAGCCAATGGGTCATGGCCGCGGAGGCGTGGCACTCAGCGACATGCAATTCGGTCCCTAAGTGCTTGATTCGAAAACGCTTCCAAGGTCATGCCCAGAAGCTGTGGATAATTTTGTTGAAAACCCCCGGAAAGCCGCCGCCAGGCCTTGTCCCACAAGGCTTTCAACGGCTTGCCCATCTGGGTGGCAGAATTTGAATTTGTTATGAATCAACAACTTGCGTCAACTTCGGTACGGCGGCTCGGGCGTCACGTCCGGTGCGGCGGATTTGTGCATAAGTCGAGATTGTCAAGCCCTGATTTTGGAGCCAAGTGTCCAATCTGCAGCTTGACAAGGCCGAAAGTGCGCACTGACTTGCACGTTCAAGCGGCGGCGCGCAGCCGGCGCGAATGCGCGTGCACCTCGTCCACCAGGTGCGCCACGTGCTCGGGCGGCGTGAACTGGCTGATGCCATGCCCGAGATTGAACACGTGGCCGATGCCGCGCGTGGCCGCATCGGCGTGGGGCCTGCCAAAGGCCTCCAGCACGCGCCGCGCCTCGGCGCGGATCGCATCGGGCGGGGCAAACAGCACGTTGGGGTCGATGTTACCTTGCAGGGCGGTGGGCCTGGGGTTTTCAAGGTCAAATGAGGCACTGGCGCTTGCGGGATATGCGCCGGCAGCTATTGAATCTGCAGTTTCCTGGCCCTCCAGCACGTGCCGCGCGCGGCCCAGGTCCAGGGTCCAGTCCAGGCCCAGCACGTCGCAGGCCAGGCCGCGCATGTCCTGCAGCCACAGGCCGCCGCCCTTGGTGAAGACAATGCGCGGCACCACGCCGCCGTCCGCCCCGGTGCGCTTGAGCTGGCCCAGCACGCGCGCCGTGTAGGCCAGGCTGAAGTCCTGAAACGCCCCGTCGGCCAGCACCCCGCCCCAGCTGTCGAAGATCATCACCGCCTGCGCGCCGGCGTCGATCTGGGCGTTCAGGTAAACAGCCACGCTGTCGGCGTTGACGGCCAGCACGCGGTGCATCAGGTCGGGCCGGGCGTACATCAGGGTCTTGACCTGGCGGTAGTCCTGGCTCCCGCCGCCCTCGACCATGTAGCAGGCCAGCGTCCAGGGACTGCCCGAAAAGCCGATCAGCGGCACGCGGCCGGCCAGGGCTTTGCGGATGCTGGCGACGGCGTCGAACACGTAGCGCAGCCGGGCCATGTCGGGCACGGCCAGCCGGGCCACGGCCGCCTCGTCGCGCACCACGCGCTCGAACTTGGGACCCTCGCCCTGCTGGAAGGACAGGCCCAGCCCCATCGCGTCGGGCACGGTGAGGATGTCGCTGAACAGGATGGCGGCGTCCAGCGGGTAGCGCGCCAGCGGCTGCAGCGTGACCTCGGTGGCGTAGTCCACATTGGTGGCCAGGCCCATGAAGCTGCCGGCCTTGGCGCGCGTGGCGCAATATTCGGGCAGGTAGCGGCCAGCCTGGCGCATCAGCCAGACGGGGGTGTGCGGCGTGGCCTGGCCCAGGCAGGCACGCAGGAAGCTGTCGTTTTGAAGCGGGGCGAAAGTCATGGGGCGATTGTCTCAGGCCCGAACGACGCCCCGGCGTTCCGTCGGCTGCACGGCGCGAGCGGCGCAGCCCGGTCAAGGCGCTATTTCTTCGCCTGGAACCCGCTGCACCAGCCCTTGGCGTTGACGTCGAAGCCGGGGAACAGGGCGCACGGCCCATAGGCATCGCCGGCCTTGCCCTGGTAATGCACGCAGGCCGCGCAGTCCTGGCCGGGCTGGTGAGGTGCGGGCGCCTTGGTGTCGTCCTCGACGTAGTTCAGGGCCTTGGCCGTGGCGCTCTTGTCAATGCTCAGGTGCGGCAGCGCGGCCCAGGCGCGGCCCGGCAGCGAACCCAGCAGGGCGGCCGCGGCGGCCGCGAACTGGAAGAAACGACGACGATCGGAAGTGACTTCGAACTTCATGTGCGTGCTCCTTGGCAGACCTCGCATCGAGGCACTGCGGGAGCCAGCGTACGCGCTTGATGGTTGTCAAAGGGGAGCCCGCGCGGTACCCACGCGCGTGGTGTCGCTATTGCACTTGCTCCGGGCCGGCTCAGGCGCGGCTCAGCACCGGACCCAGCGCCACCCCGGTGTGCGTGCCCGCGCGCACCACGTCCTCGGGGGTGCCGGTGGCCACGATGCGCCCGCCGCCCGCGCCGCCCTCGGGGCCCAGGTCGATGATCCAGTCGGCCTCGGCGATCAGGTCCAGGTCGTGCTCGATGACCAGCACGCTGTGGCCGCCGTCAACCAGCCGGTGCAGCACACGGATGAGCTTCTCGACGTCCTGCATATGCAGGCCCACCGTGGGCTCGTCCAGCACGTAGAGGGTGTGGGGGGCCTGCGCGCGCCGGGCCGCCCCAAGCAAGCGGGAGCCCCCTTGGGGGGCAGCGCAACCGGCATCGCCGTGGAGCGTGCGGGCACTGGTCTGGCCGCGTCTTGTGACGTCATCGCGCACCTTGCTGAGTTCGGTCACCAGCTTGATGCGCTGCGCCTCGCCGCCGCTGAGCGTGGGCGAGGGCTGGCCCAGGGTGAGGTAGCCCAGGCCCACGTCCTGCAGCAGCCGCAGCGGGTGGGCGATGGCGGGCATGCTGGCGAAGAAGTCGACGGCTTCATCGACCTCCATGCGCAACACGTCGCCGATGCTATTGCCGCGCCAGCTCACCGCCAGGGTCTCGGGATTGAAGCGCGCGCCGTGGCAGGCCTCGCAGGGGACCTTGACGTCGGGCAGAAAGCTCATGGCGATGGTGCGCATGCCCTGGCCTTCGCAGCTGGGGCAGCGGCCGGCGCCGGTGTTGAAGGAAAAGCGCCCGGGCGCGTAGCCGCGCGCCTTGGCCTCCAGCGTTTCGGCGTACAGCTTGCGGATGGCGTCCCAGAAGCCGATGTAGGTGGCGGGGCAGGAGCGCGGGGTCTTGCCGATGGGGGTCTGGTCGACCTCGAGCACGCGGTCGATGGCGCCAAAGCCCTCGACGGCGGTGCAGCCGATCAGGCCATGACTATTGATTTGATAGCTTCTTGCGCTTGATGGATGGGCCCTGGAGGCTGATTTCGCCTTGAAATCGGGGCGCACGAAGCGCTGCACGTTGGCCAGCAGCACGTCGCGCGCCAGCGTGGATTTGCCCGAGCCCGACACGCCGGTGACGGCGACCAGGCGGCCCAGGGGAACGCTGACGTCCACGTCTTGCAGGTTGTGCAGGTGGGCGCCGGTGACGGTCAGCCAGCTTCTTGCCCCCTCTCCCTCTGAGAGAGGGTTGGGGTGAGGGCCGGCGGCGGTGGAATGGGCGGTGGTGCTGTTTGATGCCCCGTCGCCCTCGCCCCGGCCCTCTCCCGCCAGCGGGAGAGGGAGCAAGACCGAGCGGCGCGGCTGCAGCGGGTGGCGCATCGCATGCAACAGATAGCGCCCGGTGGCGGAGTCGGGCGCGGCCTGCACCTGGGCCACGCTGCCCTGGGCCACCAGGCGCCCGCCGCGCAGGCCGGCGCCGGGGCCGATGTCGATCAGGTGCTGGGCATGGCGGATGGTGTCCTCGTCGTGCTCGACCACCACCAGGGTGTTGCCCTGCTCGCTCAGGTCCTGCAGGGCGGACAGCAGGATGCGGTTGTCGCGCGGGTGCAGGCCGATGGTCGGCTCGTCCAGCACGTAGCACACGCCCTGCAGGTTGCTGCCCAGCTGCGCCGCCAGGCGAATGCGCTGCGCCTCGCCGCCGCTGAGCGTCGGCGCGCCGCGGTCGAGGGTGAGGTAGCCCAGGCCGACCTGCTCAAGAAAGGCCAGGCGGCCTTTGATTTCGGGCAGCAGGTCGCGTGCGATGTCGGCGTCGCGGCCGTCGAGATGCAAGGCGTTGAACCACGCGTGCAGGTCTTCGACGGACAGGCGGGCGAGGGCGGTGATGGAGATGCCCCGGCCCTCACCCCCACCCTCTCCCGCCAGCGGGAGAGGGGGCAACGCGGCGCCGGGGTCTGACTCCCTCTCCCCGCCGGGGAGAGGGTTGGGGTGAGGGCCGGTTTCCAGTAGCACGGCGCGCGCAATGGAGTTCAGCCGCGTGCCCAGGCAGGTGGGGCACGGTTGGTCGGCAATGTCTTCGACCTCGGGTTCGGCAAAGTTCTGCTCGCGCCCTTTTTCGTCGGCGGCCAGCACCGAGTCGTCCAACGCCTTGCGTTGCTCGCGCGTCAGTTTGACGCCCGTACCCACGCAGTCGGGGCACCAGCCGTGCTTGCTGTTGTAGGAGAACAGGCGCGGGTCCAGCTCGGCATAGCTGGTGGCGCACACCGGGCAGGCGCGCTTGGTGGAGAACACCTCGACGCGGCCGATGCGCGCGGTGGATTCACCCGTTTCCATGGCATTGCGCAGCCCGGCGATGTCGTGCAGCACGTGCAGCACGCCCTTGCCGTGCTCCAGCGCGCGCGCCAGCGATTCGCGCAGCTGCACCTCGTTGCCGGGCGTGACGGCCAGGCTCATCACCGGCAGCTCGATGGTGTGCTCCTTGAAGCGGTCGATGCGCGGAAAGCCGGTGGTGGGCAAAAACTCGCCATCCACCCGCAGGTGGGTGAAGCCGCGCGGGCGCGCCCAGTCGGCCAGCTCGGTGTAGACGCCCTTGCGTGCGACGACCAGCGGCGCCAGCAGGCCGATGGTCTGGCCGCGATAGCGCGTGAGGATTTGCGCGGCGATGCGCTCGGGCGTCTGCGGCTGCACGGGCGCGCCATCGTGCACGCAGTGCTGCACGCCCAGCTTGACGTACAGCAGACGCAGAAAGTGCCACACCTCGGTGGTGGTGCCCACGGTGCTCTTGCGCCCGCCACGCGACAGGCGCTGCTCGATGGCGACCGTGGGAGGAATGCCGTAGACCGCGTCCACGTCGGGCCGGCCCGCGGGCTGCACGATGGAGCGCGCGTAGGCGTTGAGCGACTCCAGGTAGCGCCGCTGGCCTTCGTTGAACAGGATGTCAAACGCGAGCGTGGACTTGCCCGAGCCCGACACGCCCGTGACCACGCTGAACTGGCCGCGCGGCACCTGCACGCTGAGGTTCTTCAGGTTGTGCTCGCGGGCACGGAGAATTTGAATGTTTTCGGCCTCCGGCCCTTGCGGGACAAGCGCAAGCAGCTCCTTTTTGTAGAGCATTCGGGGTTCTGCAGCCATCAGCGAGCCGGCACCCAGCGTGGCTTCGTACTCGCGCAGCGCCGCGCCGGTGTGCGAGGTCGGGTGGCGCGCGACGTCGGCGGGCGTGCCCTGCGCGACCAGCTGGCCGCCCGCCTCGCCGCCCTCGGGGCCGAGGTCGATCAGCCAGTCGCTGGCCCGCATGACGTCCAGGTTGTGCTCGATCACGATCAGGCTGTGGCCGGCGTCCAGCAGCTTGCGCAGGGCGCGCATCAGCTTGGCGATGTCGTCGAAATGCAGGCCGGTGGTGGGCTCGTCGAACAGAAAGAGCTGGCCCTTGCGCGCGGAGGGCTGGCGGCTGGCGGATTCGTTCTTCGCCGCTTCGGCCAGATGGCCGGCGAGCTTGAGGCGCTGCGCCTCGCCGCCGCTCAGCGTGGGCACCGGCTGGCCCAGGCGCACGTAGTCCAGTCCCACGTCGACGATGGGTTGCAGCGCCCGCACCACGTCGCGGTCGCGGGCAAACAGCTGCACCGCCTCGGCCACGGTCAGCTCCAGGATGTCGGCCGCGTTGAGATGGCGCGTCCGCAAGGCGGAGAAATTGGGGTCAGACCCCGATTGTCTGATGCGGGCCAGCGCATCGGCGGCCATCTCGAAATTGTGATCTGACCCCAATTTGTGGGTGGGGCGGTCGATGCGCACTTCCAGCACTTCGGGGCGGTAGCGCTGGCCGTTGCAGTCGGGGCAGCGCAGATAGACGTCGGACAGGAACTGCATCTCCACGTGCTCGAAGCCCGAGCCGCCGCAGGTGGGGCAGCGCCCGTCGCCCGAGTTGAAGCTGAACTTGGCGGCGGTGTAGCCGCGCTGGCGCGCCAGCGGGGCGTCGGCCAGCAGCTTGCGGATGGCGTCCCAGGCGCCGACGTAGCTGGCGGGGTTGGAGCGCGCCGTCTTGCCGATGGGCGACTGGTCGACGAAGACCACGCCGGCCAGTTGCTCGGCGCCCAGCAGGCGGTCATGCGCGCCGGGCGCCTCGGTCGCCTGGCCGAAGTGGCGCAGCAGCGCCGGCGCCAGCACGTCCTGGATCAGGGTGGACTTGCCCGAGCCCGACACGCCCGTCACCGTGACCAGGCGCTGCAGCGGAAACTCGACGTCGATGCCCTTCAGGTTGTGCTCGCGCACGCCTTCCAACAGCAGGCGCGGCGTGCCTTCCTGTACCAGCCGGCTGAAGCCCAGGCCGATGCTCTTGCGCCCGCCCAGATACTGGCCGGTCAGCGTATCGGCGTGGCGGAGCTGGTCGGGCGTGCCGTCGAACACGATGCGCCCGCCGGCCGCGCCCGGGCCGGGGCCGAAGTCGAGCACGCGATCGGCGGCCAGCATGACGGCCGGGTCGTGCTCGACCACCACCAGCGTGTTGCCGGCGGTCTTGAGGCGCTGCATGGCCTGGGTGATGCGGTCCATGTCGCGCGGGTGCAGGCCGATGCTGGGCTCGTCGAGCACGAACAGGGTGTTGACCAGCGAGGTGCCCAGCGCCGTGGTCAGGTTGATGCGCTGCACCTCGCCGCCGCTCAGCGTGCGGCTCTGGCGGTCCAGCGTGAGGTAGCCGATGCCGACGTCGCACAGGTACTTCAGGCGGGTGCCGATTTCTTCCAGGATCAGCTTGCGGGCCTGGGCTGTTGCTCCCTCGCCTCTTTGGGGAGAGGGCTGGGGTGAGGGGCCGGCGGCATCTGCAGGAGGCGCTGCGGGCCCCCACCCCAACCCTCCCCCAAGGGCGGAGGGAGTTTCCAAACGCTGAAAGAACCGCCGCAGCCGCTCGATCGGCAACAGCATCAGGTCATGCAGGCACAGCCCCGGCAGCGCTTCGAGCTGCGCGCGCGACCACGCCACGCCCCGCGGCAGGAAGCGCTGCGCGGGCTCCAGCACGGCGTCGGCGTCCTCCCGAGTCCCGACGCGCCACAGCAGCGACTCGGTCTTCAGCCGCGCGCCGCCGCAGTCGGGGCAGGGCGTGTAGCTGCGGTACTTGGACAAGAGCACGCGGATGTGCATCTTGTAGGCCTTGGTTTCGAGGTAGGCAAAAAAGCGCCGAATGCCGTACCACTGCTTGTTCCACTGGCCTTCCTTGTAGCTGGGCGTGCCCTCGATCACCCAGTGCCGTTGCTCGGGCGTCAGCTTGTTCCAGGGCGTGTCGCGCGGAATGCCGGCGCTTTCTGCATGGCGCATCAGGTCGTCCTGGCATTCCTTCCACGCCGGCGTCTGGATCGGCTTGACGGCGCCAGCGCGCAGGGTGAGCTTTTCGTCGGGAATGACCAGGCCCCAGTCCACCCCGATCACGCGGCCGAAGCCGCGGCAGGTGGTGCAGGCGCCGACGGCCGAGTTGAAGCTGAACATCGAGGGCAGCGGCTCGCCGTAGCGGATGTCGCTTTCGGGGCAGTGCAGGCCGGTGGAGAATTTCCACAGCTCGGGTGTTTGGCTCTCGTCGTGCAAGGCGTACACGCTCAAGCGCTCGCCGCCGCGCGCAAGCCCCAGCTCGATGGCTTCGATGGCGCGCGCTTTTTCCACCGAGCCGATCCGAAAACGATCGGCGACGACATCCAGAATCTTGCGCTCACCTTCGACGCGCTCGGCCTGCACTCGGGTGAAACCCGCCGCCGACAGCCACTGCTCAATGTCGGCCGCCGTGGCGCTGGCCGGCAGTTCGACCGCGAAGGTCACGATCATTCGCGGGTCATTCAAGGCAGCGCCGCGCGCCACCAGTTCAGCGTAGATGCTCTCGGGCGAGTCATGCCGCACCGGCAGCGCGGTCTGGCGGTCGAACAGCGCGCCGGCGCGCGCCAGCAGCAGCTTCAGGTGGTCGTTCAGCTCGGTCATGGTGCCGACCGTCGAGCGCGAGCTGCGCACCGGGTTGGTCTGGTCGATCGCGATGGCCGGCGGCACGCCCTCAATCCGGTCCACCGCCGGCTTGTCCATGCGGTCGAGAAACTGGCGCGCGTAGGCGCTGAAGGTTTCGACGTAACGGCGCTGGCCCTCGGCGTACAGCGTGTCGAACACCAGGCTGGACTTGCCCGAGCCGCTGGGCCCGGTGACCACGGTCAGCTCCCCGGTGCGGATGTCCAGGTCCAGGTTCTTCAGGTTGTGCTGCCGCGCGCCGCGGATGCGGATCAGGCCGTGCGTCATGTCGGGTCCATTGGGAAGGGGCCCGAAGATTCTAGGGATGCTGAGGCGGCATTACGGGCGCCGGGTCATGCGGGCAAGAGCAAAAAACAGCCGGACGCAGAGGACGCAAAGATGACGCAGAGGACGCAAAAGAATCAAAAATTTTGAAAAATTCGACCAAAACAAGGCGCAATGGACGTGAGGCACTATCGTTTTGGAAGTCATCCAATTGAAGTTTTTTGCGTCCTTTGCGAATTTTTCGCGTCCTCTGCGTCCGGCTGTTCCGATTGTTCAACTGCTCGCCTTGCGCTGCGCGTCGTAGGCATCGACGATGCGCGCCACCAGCGGGTGGCGCACCACGTCGCGGCTGGTGAAGCGGGTGAAGGCCAGGCCCTTGACGCGCTTCAAGACGCGCTCGGCGTCGATCAGGCCGCTGGTCGTGCCCTTGGGCAGGTCGATCTGGCTGACGTCGCCGGTCACCACGCAGCGGCTGCCGAAGCCGATACGGGTCAGGAACATCTTCATTTGCTCGGGCGTGGTGTTCTGCGCCTCGTCCAGGATGACGAAGGCGTGGTTCAGCGTGCGCCCGCGCATGAAGGCCAGCGGCGCGATCTCCAGCTGCGCGCGCTCGAAGGCCTTGGCCACGCGGTCAAAGCCCATCAGCTCATAGAGCGCGTCGTACAGCGGGCGCAGATAGGGGTCGACCTTCTGCGTCAGATCGCCCGGCAGAAAGCCCAGGCGCTCGCCGGCCTCGACCGCCGGGCGCGTCAGCAGGATGCGCTGCACCGCCTGGCGCTCCAAAGCGTCGACGGCGCAGGCCACGGCCAGAAAGGTCTTGCCGGTGCCGGCGGGGCCGATGCCGAAGGTGATGTCGTGGCTGGCGATGTTGTCCAGGTACACGCTCTGGTTGGGCGTGCGCGCCTTCAGGTCGGTGCGCCGCGTGCTCAGCAGGCGGCTGCCGTCGGCCGCTTCCAGCGGCGCCTGCTCGTCGCCGGCCAGCATCAGCTGCACGGTGTCGGCGCGGATCGGGCGCGCGGCCATCTCGTACAGCGCCTGCAGCACCGCCAGCGCGCGCTCGGCGTGCTTCTTGGCGCCCTCGACCTTGAACTGCTCGCCGCGGTGCGTGATGGCGACCTGCAGCCCGGCCTCAATGGTGCGCAGGTGCTCGTCCATGGGGCCGCACAGATGGGCCAAGCGGGTGTTGGAAACGGGGGCAAAGGTATGGCGCAGAATCACCGCCGCATTGTCCCGCATCGCCGCCGCCCCGGCGAGCGGGCTGTTTTCTATTCAAATGATAGCTGTCTGCGCTTGCTGGATGAGCGCTGCAGGCCGATTTGATTCATATTCTACGCACCCGGAGCCCACCCCGTGATCGGACGCCTCGCCGGCCTGCTGGCCGAAAAGAACCCGCCCCAGATCCTGATCGACTGCCAGGGCGTGGGCTACGAAGTCGACGTGCCCATGAGCACCTTCTACAACCTGCCGGCGCTGGGCGAGCGGGTGACGCTGCTGACGCACTTCGTGGTGCGCGAGGACGCTCAGATCCTGTACGGCTTTGCCACCCCGGGCGAGCGCCAAGCCTTTCGCCAGCTGGTCAAGATCAGCGGCGTGGGCCCGCGCACCGCGCTGGCCGTGCTGTCGGGCCTGGGCGTGGCCGAGCTGGCGCAGGCCGTCACGGCGCAGGAGCCAGGCCGCCTGGTCAAGGTGCCCGGCATCGGCAAGAAGACCGCCGAGCGCCTGCTGCTGGAACTCAAGGGCAAGCTGGGCGCCGACCTGGGGGCCGCGGCCGTCGTGCCCGCTGCCATCAACGATGACATTCTTCAGGCGCTTGTTTCATTGGGTTACACTGACCGTGAAGCCTTGACTGCAGTGAAAGCCTTGCCGACAGACGTCGGTGTCGGTGAGGGCATCAAGCTGGCTCTGAAGGTGCTCACCCGTTAGCGAGCGGTGGCGCCTGGGGGCATCGGTGCTGGCGTCGCGAGCAGCGTTTCGCATCCAAACATTTTGGGGAGGTAGGGATGAGTCTTCTTTCAGTGCATGGCGCTGGCGCGTGGTCACGCGCGGTGCGAGTCACCGTTGCTGGCGCCTTGGCGTTGGCGCTGATTGCCTGCGGCGGTGGCGATGGCACGCACGCAGCCACCGCGGTCAAGAGCAGCCCTGCGCTGGCCGACGTGCTGCAGATGGACGGCATGCAGAGCTCGTCACCCGGCGACACCTTGCAGGTTCAGATCAAGTCGAAGGCCCGCGGGGCCAACGCAGCGGTGATCCCGCACGTGATCGCACTGGCCGCGCTGGACGACCCCAAGGACATGGTGCTGCAAGCGCCTGCACCGGGTCAGCCGCTGCAAATCGGCATTGCCCGCGACGTGGTCGAGGCCGCCGACGTGGTCGGCACCGCCGGCCTGCTGAACTGGTCGCGCTCGCCCGACGGTGGCCAGCGTGCCGCCGTGATGGTGCAGTCGCCCGGCGCAGCCGCCCTGCGCCTGGGCCTGCGCGTGCAGCAATTGCCGCTGGGCACTCAGCTGCGTGTGTACGCACCGGGAGCCGAACAGGTCATCGAGATCGCCGGCGCCGAGGTGCTGCGTACCCTGCAGGCCAACCTGGATGCCGGCGCGACGGGGACCGCCGCCTACACTTACTGGCTGCCCACCGTGGACGGTGCGCAGGCCGTGCTGGAGATCGAGCTGGGGGCGGGTGTTCCGGCCTCGCACCTCAAGGTCTCGCTGCCTCAGGTGTCGCACTTCAAGGCCCACCCGGCCGAGGCCGAAGCCATGGTCAAGGCGCTGGGCGATTCCGCGGCGTGCAACGTGGACGTGATGTGCACCAGCGGCAATGACAGCCTGCGCCAGGGCGTTGCCCGGATGGTGTATTCCAAGGGCGGAAAGTCCTACCTTTGCACTGGCACGCTGCTGAACAACAAGGCGCAAGACGGCACGCCGTACTTCCTTAGCGCCAACCATTGCATCTCGGAGCAGGCCGTGGCTTCATCGCTGGAAACCTGGTGGGACTACCGCGCCAGCACCTGCAACAGCGGCACGCCGTTTCGCGACTACCAGCGCCTGCAAGGCGGGGCGCAGCTGCTGTATGCCAGCAGCGCCACCGACACTTCATTCATGCGGCTGAATGCCACGCCCGCCAAGGCCTACTTTGCAGGCTGGGACGCCACCGCGCCGCAAGCGCTGAACGCCAACGTTTTCGGCATTCACCATCCGCGTGGTGACCTGCAGAAGTACAGCGCCGGCGCCGTGGTCGCGTTCGCCAGTTGCAGCACCCTCAACTCCAGCGGCGGCTTCAGCTGCACGTTGGGGCCGGTGGGCAGCAGCAGCTATTACCGTGTCGGCTGGCTGCAGGGCATCACCGAGGGCGGCAGCAGCGGCAGCGCCATTTTCAACGGCAGCAAACAGGTGGTGGGCCAGCTCTACGGCGGCAGCTCCAGCTGCACCGGCTCGGGCTCCGACGCCTATGGCCGCTTCGATCTGGCTTATGCGACCGCACTGAAGACCTGGTTGAATCCGGCGACCCCACCGACACCCGGAAGCGGGCTGGCTCCGGTCTACCGCTTCTACAACGTCAACACCAACGCGCACTTCTACACCAACAACTCGCTTGAGCGCGACTACGTCAGCGCCAACTGGCCGCAGTTCCACTACGAAGGCGTGGCGTACCAGACCTACAAGCAGCAGACGGGCACCACCTCGGCGGTGTACCGCTTCTACAACACCGTCACGGGCATCCATTTCTACACCATCAGCGCCGACGAGCGTGACCTGATCTTGCAGATCTACCCCGACTACAAATACGAAGGCCCCAGCTGGTACGCGCAAACGGCTGCCGGCAACGGCGCCACCCCGCTCTATCGCTTCTACAGCAGCCAGCGTCGCGCGCACTTCTACACCACCAGCGCGGCCGAGCGCGACCAGGTGATCCGGACCCTGCCCGACTTCAACTACGAGGGTGTGGCTTACCATGTCTGGCCCGCCCCCTGACCGGCACGCCGGTTCGCGAAAGCAGGAGAATCGAACCATGCGAACGAACACCTTGGCCTGGCCTCTGGCGTTGGGGTCTTTCTTGGTGCTTTCCGCCTGCAACAGCATCGGCGCGCCGGCGCCAGTCACGGCCGCCGCGCCAGTTCCGCCGCCGCGGGACGGGAAGTCATTGGACAGCGGCCGGCCGCCGCGCAACCAATGCGATGCAAAGGCTGTGCAATCCCTGGTGGGGCAGCCCTACGGCGCCAACACGCTGGCGCAGGCCTTGGCCGCCGCTGGCGCCGACACCGCCCGCATGCTGCGTCCAGACAGCATGATCACCAAGGAATACCAGGTCGGGCGCCTCAACGTGGTGGTCGACACCGCCGGCCACATCGTCGGCGTGAATTGCGGGTGAGCGCGCCGGCAGGTTGCCGGCCGCGCTTTTGCATGCAAGGGCTCTTGGGCACAATGCCAGCCAGGAGCCCTTTTTCATGAGCCATTCACACGCGCTTTGGACGGCCATTGCGGCCAGCTTGATCTTGTCGGCCTGTGGCGGCGGCTCCGACACGCCCACGCCCCCACCCCCCGTGCCGCCGCCCCCGGCAGTGGGTGACCGCATCGAGCCGCTGGACACTGCGACGCTGGCCAAGGTGACCACGGCGATGCCCGCCGCGACCGCGGTCAGCCGATGGCCCGCGGATGCGGTGGTGCCGCAAGTTGTTCTGGAGCCGCTGGCGCCAGCCAAGTTGAGCGCCAGCGCTGGCAAGAGCGCCCCCCTGCAGATCGGCGTGGGCCGCACCGTGGCTGCCACGGCCGCCGCCGCCGATCTGGCCGCGCGCCTGCACTGGCAGCGCCTGCCCGACGGCAGCCAGGTGGCGGCGCTGGCCTTTGTCTCGCCCGGTGCGCAGGCCCTGCGCCTGGGCGTGCGCGTGGACCAGGCGCCGGCCGGCACGCGGCTGCGCTTTTACGGCGCGGCCGGCACGCCCGTGGTGGAGCAGGCCGCCGTCGCGCCGCAGACCAAGCAGGGGGCCGAGGGCGCCGCCTCCCTGCTGTGGGGCCCCGACACGCCGGGCGCCGTCGGCACGCTGGAGCTGCAGCTGCCCCCCGGCGCCAGCCCCGCGCAACTGCAACTGGCCGTGCCCGAACTGTCGCACCTGAATCAGACCGTGGCACAGGCCCTGGCCGCCCGCAAGGACGAGGACGACATCGGCGATGCCGGCTCCTGCAACCTGGACGTGATGTGCACCCCCGTGCTGGACGCCGAAAGTCGCTCGGTGGCGCAACTACTGTTTGCCAAGGACGGCGACAGCTACCTGTGCACCGGCACCCTGATGAACGACACGCGCGGCAGCCGCACGCCCCGCCTGCTGACGGCGGCGCACTGCATCGGCGACGCCGACAGCGCCGCCAGCCTCATCACCTACTGGTTCTTCCGTGCCGCGTCCTGCAACAGCTCGCCCAAGGTCGACCCGGCCGCCACACGCGTCACCGGCGGCGCCAAGCTGCTGTTCACCGATTCGGGCGTGGACAGCACGCTGCTGCAGCTCTACAGCGCGCCGCCCGCCAACGTGGTGTTCGCCGGCTCCTACTTTGGCGACGACGTGGGCGTGGGCGCAGGCGTGGTCGGCATCCACCACCCCGAGGGCGACCTGCAAAAGGACAGCTTGGGCGCCATTGCCGGCTATGCCAACTGCGGCGCCGACAGCTGCAGCGGCGCCAGCGCCGACTCGGGCAGCATGTGGGAGATCGGCTGGACGCAGGGCACCACCGAGCACGGCAGCAGCGGCTCGGCCATCTGGACCCAGCTGGGCAGCACGCGCTACGTGGTGGGCGCGCTGCACGGCGGCAGCGCCAGCTGCCAGAACCGCGGCGGCACCGACTTCTACGGCCGCTTCAACCGCGCCTTCTACCGCGGCCTGGGCAATTGGCTGACGCAGTGATGGGCGCCGGCACAATCGCGGCATGAGCATCACCATTGACGACTTTGCCCCGCCGGCCGGCCAGCCGGCGCCGCGCGTGGTGTCGGGCGCGGCCGCTTCGGCGCGCGAGGAAGCGCTGGAGCGCGCGTTGCGCCCCAGGCTGCTGCACGACTACGTCGGCCAGGCCAAGGCGCGCGAGCAGCTCGAGATCTTCATCGGCGCGGCGCGCAAGCGCGGCGAGGCGCTGGACCACGTGCTGCTGTTCGGCCCGCCCGGCCTGGGCAAGACCACGCTGAGCCACATCATCGCGCACGAGCTGGGCGTGCAGCTGCGCCAGACCAGCGGCCCGGTGCTGGAAAAACCCAAGGACCTGGCGGCGCTGCTGACCAGCCTGGAGAAGAACGACGTCCTGTTCATCGACGAGATCCACCGCCTGAGTCCGGTGGTGGAGGAAATCCTCTACCCCGCGCTGGAGGACTACCAGATCGACATCCTGATCGGCGAGGGCCCGGCGGCGCGCTCGATCAAGCTCGACGTGCAGCCCTTCACCCTGGTGGGCGCCACCACGCGCGCCGGCATGCTCACCAACCCGCTGCGCGACCGCTTCGGCATCGTGGCGCGGCTGGAGTTCTACACGCCCGAGGAGCTGGCGCGCATCGTCACGCGCTCGGCCGGTTTGCTCAATGTCGATACTGACGCCGAGGGCGCCTTCGAGATCGCGCGCCGCAGCCGCGGTACCCCGCGCATCGCCAACCGCCTGCTGCGCCGCGTGCGCGACTACGCCGACGTCAAGGGCGACGGCCGCATCACGCGCGCGCTCGCGCACGATGCGCTGGCCATGCTGGACGTGGACCCGGAAGGGTTCGACCTGATGGACCGCAAGCTGCTGGAGGCGGTGATCCACCGCTTCGACGGCGGCCCCGTGGGGCTGGACAACATCGCCGCCAGCATCGGCGAGGAAGCCGGCACCATCGAGGACGTGATCGAGCCCTACCTGATCCAGCAGGGCTACCTGCAGCGCACGCCGCGCGGGCGCGTGGCCACGCAGGCGGCGTACCGGCACTTGGGCGTGGCGGCGCCGCAGGCCGGCGGCGCGTTGTTTTGACCAACGCCCCGGATAATTCCCCCATGCGCATCCCCTTCACCAAAATGCACGGCGCCGGCAACGACTTTGTCGTGCTGGACGAAACCCGCGGCCCGCTGGGCCTGTCGGCGGCGCACTACCGCCGACTGGGCGACCGCCATTTCGGCGTCGGCGCCGACCAGATCCTCAGCGTGCGCGCGGCGCCCAGCGCCGACGTGGACTTCGAATACGTGATCCACAACGCCGACGGCGGCGAGGTCGAGCACTGCGGCAATGGCGCGCGCTGCTTCGTGCGCTACGTGCGCGGGCGCGGGCTGACGGCCAAGCGCCGCATCCGCGTCAAGATCCAGCGCGGCGTGATCGAGTTGACCGAGGCCGAGGACGGCCGCGTGACCGTCGATATGGGTGCGCCGGTGTTTGACCTGGCGGCACTGCCCTTTGACGCCACCGGCCTGGCGCCGGTGCCCGCCCCGCAAGCCGATGGGCCGTGGCAGCTGTGGCCGCTGAGTTTGAAGCCAAATCAGGCCTCGGCGCTCGCTGAACAAGCGCAAGCAGCTATTGTTAATGTAGCGTTGGTGTCCATGGGAAACCCACATGCCGTCACCTTGGTGGATGACGTGGAGACCGCGCCCGTGCTGTCGCTGGGCCCGCTGATCGAGCATCACCCGGCCTTTCCCCGCCGCGTCAACGCCGGCTTCATGCAAGTCGTCGATCGCGGCCACATCCGCCTGCGCGTGTACGAGCGCGGCGCCGGCGAGACGCTGGCCTGCGGCACCGGCGCCTGCGCTGCGGTGGTGGCGGGCATCCGCCTTGGGCTGCTCGATGCGCGCGTCGATGTGCAGACGCACGGCGGGCAGCTCACCATCGAGTGGGGCGGCGGCGCGCAGAACGCGGTGCTGCTGACCGGCCCCGCCGAGACCGTGTTCGAGGGCAGCATTGATTTGCCCGACGACCTCAGCGACTCCAACTGAATCCTCATGAACCCCATCACCGAACAAGACATCGCCGAGTTTTTGATCCAGACGCCCGACTTCTTCGAGCGCCATGCCGAGCTGCTGACCGCCGTGCAGCTGACCAGCCCGCACGGCGGGCGCGCCGTCAGCCTGCAGGAGCGCCAGGCCGAGATGCTGCGCGAGAAGATCAAGGTGCTGGAGCAGCGCCTGATGGAGCTGATGCGCCACGGCAACGAGAACATGCTGATCGGCGACAAGCTACAGCGCTGGTCGCGCCAGCTCTTCCTGGTGCATCGCGCGGCCGATCTGCCGGTGGTGCTGCTGAGCGAAATCTGCGCCCAGTTCAACGTGCCGCAGGCCGCGCTGCGCCTGTGGGACGTGGCCGAGGTCTATGCCCAGGAGCCCTTTGCCACCGGCGCCAGCAACGACGTGAAAAGCCTGGCCTCGTCGCTCACGGCGCCCTACTGCGGCGTCAACGCCGGCTTCGAGGCCGTGCAGTGGCTGGAAGACCCGCAGGCCGCTGCCTCGCTGGTGCTGCTGCCGCTGCGCGCCAGCATGGGCGCGCCCGCCTTCGGCCTGCTGGTGCTGGCCTCGCCCGACGCCGCGCGCTACGAGGCCGGCATGGCCACCGACTTCCTGGAGCGCATCGGCGAGCTGGCCAGCGCCGCGCTGTCGCGCCTGCGCAGTCTCTGATTTGCAAGCAAAATCGGGCTCTGGCGCCCATGAGACAAGCGCAATTAGCTATAAATAAATGAGCAACAACGCGGCCTCGCCCCAGGCTGCCGCAGCGGCCGATGCAGCGCTGCGGCAGCGCTACCTGGAGCACGTGCGGGTCGAAAAGCGCTTGGCCGCACGCACCGTCGCGCTGTACGGGCTCGACCTCGGCAAACTCGCTGCCTTCGCCGCCGCCGCCGGCGTGGGCCTGCTGGCCGTGCAGCCCGCCCACGTGCGCCGCTGGGTGGCGCAGATGCACGCCGGCGGGCGCAGCGGGCGCGGCATCGCGCTCATCCTGTCGGGCTGGCGCGGCTTTTACGCCTGGCTGGGGCGCGAAGGCCGCATTGCCGCCAACCCGGTGCAGGACGTGCGCGCGCCCAGGCAGCCGCGGCCCCTGCCCAAGGCCCTGGGCGTGGACGACGCGGTGCAGCTGGCCGACTTTCAGGCCGACGCCGACGACACCGATCCCTGGCTGGAGGCGCGCGACGCCGCCCTGGTCGAGCTGCTGTACGGCAGCGGCCTGCGCGTGGGTGAGCTGGTGGGCCTGGACGCCGTCGCCAGCGACGCCGCCTTGCGCGCCGGCCGCGGCTGGGTCGATCTGCCCGCCGCCGAGGTGCAGGTGCAGGGCAAGGGCAGCAAGCGCCGCACCGTGCCGCTGGGCCAGGCGGCGCTGGCCGCGCTGGCGCACTGGCTGGCCGTGCGCGGCCAGTGCCCGCAGGCGGCGCAGGCGCAGGGCGCGCTGTTCATCGGCCGGCGCGGCACGCGCCTCACCGC
Source organism: Burkholderiaceae bacterium (assembly GCA_041396485.1). Taxonomy (GTDB): domain Bacteria; phylum Pseudomonadota; class Gammaproteobacteria; order Burkholderiales; family Burkholderiaceae_C; genus Ottowia. Next base: position 47,082 of record JAWKYM010000001.1, read on the forward strand.
GCAGTCCATCTGGCAGCGCCTGCGCCGGCGCAGCCTGCAGGCCGGCCTGGCCACGCCCGTGCACCCGCACATGCTGCGGCACTCCTTCGCCAGCCACCTGCTGCAGTCCAGCGGCGACCTGCGCGCCGTGCAGGAGCTGCTGGGCCACGCCAGCATCGGCACCACCCAGGTCTACACGCGGCTGGACTACCAGCACCTGGCCAAGGCCTACGACGCGGCGCATCCGCGGGCGCACCGCAAGAAGGATTGACCGCGAGCCAGTGGCTCGCGCCGTCGTGCGCCGGCGGTCAGGCCTTGGCCGGCTTGGGCTCGTAGCCCATCACCGCCTTGACCTCCAGAAATTCCCGAAAGCCGTGCTCGCCCCATTCGCGGCCGTTGCCTGACTGCTTGTAGCCGCCAAAGGGCGCGCCGACATCGGGGCCGGCGCCGTTCAGGTGCACCATGCCGGTGCGCAGGCGTGCGGCCACCTGGCGCGCGTGCTCCAGGCTGCCGGATTGCACGTAGCCCGACAGGCCGTAGGGCGAGTCGTTGGCCATGCGGATGGCATCGTCTTCGCTGTCGTAGGGGATCATCACCAGCACCGGGCCGAAGATCTCCTCGCGTGCGATGGTCATGTCGTTCCTGACGTCGGCAAACACCGTGGGCTTGACGAAGTAGCCCTTGTCCATCCCGTCGGGGCGGCCCGTGCCGCCGGCGACCAGCGTCGCGCCCTCGTCGATGCCCTTCTGGATCAGGCCCTGGATCTTGCTGAACTGCGCCTGGCTGACCACCGGGCCCATCGCCATGCCTTCGGGGGCCATGGCGTCGGCCACCTGGGTGCGCTCGGCCACGGCTTTGGCCACGGCCATGGCCTGGTCCTGCTTGGCGCGCGGCACGAACATGCGCGTGGGTGCGTTGCAGCTCTGGCCCGAGTTGGTAAAGCACGCCTGCACACCCTGTTTCACGGCTTTTTCGATGTCCGCATCGTCCAGCACGATGTTGGCCGACTTGCCGCCCAGCTCCTGCGTCACGCGCTTGACGGTGTCGGCCGCCGCCTTGGCGACGGCGATGCCGGCGCGCGTGGAGCCGGTGAAGGTCATCATGTCGATGCCGGGGTGCACCGACATGGCTTCTCCCACGCCCAGGCCGTCGCCGTTGACCAGGTTGAACACGCCGGCCGGCACGCCGGCCTCGTGCATCACCTCGGCCAGCAGCAGGCCGCTCAGGGGCGCGATCTCGGAGGGCTTGAGGATGACGGTGCAGCCAGCCGCCAGCGCGGGAGCCACCTTGCACATCATCTGGTTGATGGGCCAGTTCCAGGGCGTGATCATGCCGACCACGCCCACCGGCTCGTACAGCGTGGCGGTGCTGCCCTTGACGGCCTGGAACTCGAAGTCCTTCAGGATCGCCAGTGTCTGCTTGAGGTGCGCCACGCCCATGGCCGCCTGCGCCGCCTTGGACAGCCACAGCGGCGCGCCCATCTCCTGCGAGATGGCTTGGGCCACGTCGTCGGCGCGCTGCTTGTAGACCGCCAGCACCTTCTCCAGCAAGGCCAGGCGCTCTTCGCGCGTGGTGTGCGAGAAACTTTCAAATGCGCGCCGTGCGGCCTTCACCGCCTTGTCCACGTCGGCGGCCGAGCCCAGGCTGATCTGGGCGATGGCCTGCTCGGTCGAGGGGTTGATGACGTCCAGGCTGCGCGGGGTGACGGGGTCAACCCACTGGCCGTCGATGTAGAACTGCTGCGTGTGCTGCATGGTGAATCTCCTGTTGCATCGATGAAAACAAGCGCGCGGGCGTGCATCGGCCTGGCCGCGCGGCGGCGAACTTTGGCGTCAACCAGCCAGTGTGCCACGACCACGCCGGCGCCAAGCCCATGGCGGGCCGCTCCTGCAGCCGGGGCGGGCGCTGGCTAAACTCACAGGCTTGCCTCGGCGCACCCCCTGTCTTCGAGATTCCTTCCATGTCCCTCATCCCCGCCACCATCCTCACCGGCTTTCTGGGCGCCGGCAAAACCACGCTGCTGCAGCGCGTGCTGACCGAAGCGCACGGCCAGAAGATCGCCGTGATCGAAAACGAGTTCGGCGAGGAGAACATCGACAACGAAATCCTGGTGCACGACACCGGCGAGCAGATCATCCAGATGAGCAACGGCTGCGTCTGCTGCACCATCCGCGAGGACCTGCGCAACACCCTGCAGCTGCTGGCGGCCAAGAAACGCAAGGGCCTGCTCGACTTCGAGCGCGTCATCATCGAGACCACCGGCCTGGCCGACCCGGGCCCGGTGGCGCAGACCTTCTTCATGGACGACGAGATCGCCGAGAGCTTTCTGCTCGACTCGATCATCACCCTTGTCGACGCCAAGCACGCCGCCCAGCAGCTGAACGACCGGCTGGAGGCACAGCGCCAGGTGGGCTTTGCCGACCAGATCTTCATCAGCAAGGCCGACCTGGTGAGTGCCGATGAATTGAGCGCGCTGCAGCACCGCCTGACGCACATGAACCCGCGCGCGCCGCAGCGCGTGGTGCATTTTGGCGAGGTGGCGCTGGGCGAGGTGCTGGACCTGCGTGGCTTCAACCTGAACGCCAAGCTCGACATCGATCCCGAGTTCTTGAAGGAGGACGAGCACGAGCACCACCATCACGACGGCGATCACTGCGACCACCCGTCGCACCAGCACGACCATGATCACGAGCATGGCCACGCGCACCATCACCACGACGATGACGACGTCAAGAGCTTCGTGTTCCGGTCCGAACGCGCCTTCGATCCGGCGCGGCTGGAGGACTTCCTGGGCGCCATGGTCAACATCTACGGCCCGCGCATGCTGCGCTACAAGGGCGTGCTGTGGATGAAGGGCACCGAGCGCAAGGTGATCTTCCAGGGCGTGCACCAGCTCATGGGCAGCGATCTGGGCCCGGCTTGGGGGGCCGACGAGCAGCGCCTCAGCAAGATGGTATTCATCGGCATCGACCTGCCGCGCGACATCCTGACCCAGGGGCTGGAGCAGTGCCTGGCGTAAGCGCCGGCGGCGCGCAAGGGCATTTGGCCGGGGCCTTGACAAGGCCCGATACAATCGCCGCCTTTGAGTTCAGCGCGGGCGTGTATGCCTGGCGCCCGCTCAAGCCACCCGAGAAGGTCTATAACAGGGTTTCGCGGATGAAGATGACCCCATTCATCCGTCGTGTTAGCGGTTGAAGGCGGCGGCGTGCCGCACCTTGTTCAACAGGAGACGAACAACGTGAAACCTGCGGCTGCCAAGACACCGGCCAAAACCTCTGCCAAGGCGCAGGCCCTGCCTGGCAAGGCGACACCCCAGACGGGTGCGCGCGTTGCCGCGACCGTCACGAAAAAGGCCACGCCCGCCCGTCCGAAGACGGTAGCGGCCCGCAAACCGACCCCCACGCCGGCCAAGCCCCCGGCCGCCAAGCCCAAGAATTTGCCCATGCCCATTGCTGCTGCCGCTCCCGCGCCGATCGCGATCAAGAAGGATCCGAAACTGGCGCACAACTGGAAGACCAAGAAGCCCGAGGAGCTGTCCGACGCCGAAGTCATCGCCATGCCCGATGACGAGTACATGAACGACAAGCAACTGGCGTTCTTCCGTCTCAAGCTGGTCCAGCTCAAGGACGACATCCTGCTCAACGCCGACGAAACCACCGAGCACCTGCGCAAGGACACCGTGGTGGTGCCGGACCCGGCCGATCGCGCCACCATCGAGGAAGAGCACGCGCTGGAGCTGCGCACGCGCGACCGCGAGCGCAAGCTGCTCAAGAAGATCGAGCAGTCGATCGCCCGCATCGACGCGGGCGACTACGGCTACTGCGACGAGACCGGCGAGCCGATCGGCGTGCCGCGCCTGCTGGCGCGGCCCACCGCCACCCTGTCGCTGGAGGCGCAGCAGCGGCGCGAGCTCAAGCAGAAGATGTTTGGCGATTGAGCCGGCGCGCAGTCCAGGGAGGCCATCGAGGATGAACGAGGAGCAGGGTCCCAAGTCGGGCGGGCGCTTTTTGTCCAAGGTGGTCAAGTTCATCACCAGCCCGACCACCGACTGGGCCGACCTGAACAAGGTGGGCGGCCAGGACGATGCCGGCGAATCGAGCGCCGCGCTCAAGGAGATGATCGAGCGCAAGCGGCGCAACGACTTCGTGCGCAACCGCGAATTCGACATGCTGCGCAAGGCGCGGCGCCGCCAGCTCGCCGGGGCCAACGGCGGCGCGGTGGCGCCCACCTCGTTCATCTCCAGCGTCGAGTCGGCACACCCGCACGAGCCCGAGCGCACGCTCGAGAAGATCGACCTGATCGAAGAGCAGATGTCGCGCGCCTGGCTGGATCGTGCCGAGCCGACCGCCGCCGCCCCGGACAACCCGCGTGCCTACGACAAGACCCGCCCCGTCCAGCTGGGCGAGGTGGCGGGTGGCGTCGGCTTTGGCACCACAGCGGTCGAGGTGCCGCTGTCGGGCGCCGCGGCCCAGGTTTCGCGTGGCGAGTCCGCCCCCCGGCCCGAGCAGTCCGAACCGCTGGGCCCGCCCACCGGGCCCGGCCCGTGGAGTGACCCGGTGCCGTCCGCGCCCATGGTCGAGGCACCCGAGGCCGTTGCCGTCAGCCCCGAGGTCGAGGAAGTGGCCATCCGCTTTGCCAATGGCGACGCCTCGGGGGCCGAGGTCAGCCTGCTGGAGCTGCTGGGCGAGGGTGGCAGCCACAGCGACGACCTGGAGACCTGGCTCACCCTGTTCGACCTGTATCGCGCCGCCGGCGAGAGCGACAAGTTCGACGGCGCGGCCATTGCCTTCGTTGGCCGCTTTGGCCGCTCGGCGCCCCAGTGGGAGCTGGCGGCCAGCCCCGGCTCGGAGGCCATGCCGATGTTGCCGCTGCCGGGGGGCGCGTCGGCGCCGCGCAGCGAGACCCAACCCGCGCACTGGAGCGCGCCGGCCGTGCTGGGCACCCAGTCGATTGCGGCGCTCAATGCGTCCATGGCGCGCCAGGCGCCGCCTTGGCGCATCGATTGGCGCCGCGTCAAGTCCATCGACCTGCAGGCCCTGCCGCCGCTGCTGGACGTGCTGCAGCGCTGGGCCCAGGCGCCGGTGCGCCTGCGCTTTCTGGGCGCCGAGCAGCTGCTGACCGTGCTGGCGCAGCAGACCCCGGCCGAGCAGCGCCAGACCGATCCCCAGTGGTGGGCCACCCGCTTGGCGCTGCTGCGGGTGATGGACGACCCCGATGAGTTTGAAATGGTGGCGCTCAACTACTGCGTCACCTACGAGATGTCGCCACCGGCGTGGGAGGACCCGCGCTGCGACTTTGCGCCGATGACCGAAAGCGGCCACACCCTGCCGCCACCCGACGACGAGGGCGCGGCCCAGGCGACCGCGAGCGCGCACAGCGAATACCCGTTGTCCGAGGCCATGGCCACGGCCGGGGCGACGGGCCCGGAAGTCGCGCGCCTGCCGCTGGAAGGCGAAATCCTGGGTGATGCGGCCCATGCCCTGCAGCCGCTGACCGTGTCCGCGCGCACCCGCAGCATCGAGTTCAACTGCCGTCACCTGCAGCGGGTGGACTTCGGCGCCGCCGGCGACCTGCTCAACTGGGCCGTGCAGCAGCAGGGCCAGGGCCGGCAGGTGGTGTTCAAGCACGTCAACCGCCTGGTGGCGGCGTTTTTTGGCGTCATCGGCATCTCCGATGCCGCGCGCGTGCTGCGGCGCATCGACTGAGTCAGTGGGCCGGCCGCGCCCTTGCAATCGGGGCCGGCGCCCCCATGTGGGCGCGATGGAATCCTTTCACGGCACCACCATCATCAGCGTTCGCCGCCAGACCCCCGAAGGCTGGCAGGTCGCCATCGGCGGCGACGGCCAGGTCACGCTGGGCAACATCGTCGTCAAGGGCTCGGCGCGCAAGGTGCGCAAGCTCTACCACGGCCGCGTGCTGGCCGGCTTTGCCGGCGCCACGGCCGACGCCTTCACGCTGTTCGAGCGCTTCGAGGCCAAGCTGGACAAGCACCAGGGCCACTTGACGCGCGCCGCCATCGAGCTGACCAAGGACTGGCGCACCGACCGCGTGCTGCGGCGCCTGGAGGCCATGCTGGCGGTGGCCGACCGCGAAGCCTCGCTCATCATCACCGGCAACGGCGACGTGCTGGAGCCCGAGCACGGCCTGGTGGCCATCGGCTCGGGCGGCGCCTATGCCCAGGCTGCCGCCAAGGCGCTGCTGGACCACACCGAGCTGCCGGCCGATCAGATCGTCAAGAAGTCGCTCGAGATCGCCGGCGAGCTGTGCATCTACACCAACATGACCCACATCATCGAGGTCTTGTGATTTTGCTTCGTATTTGATAGCTGTTCGCGCGCACTCCGTATGCGCCAGAGCCCTGTTTCATTCAAATTTTCCGGTTGAGCCCCGCCATGTCCATGACCCCCCAGGAGATCGTCTCCGAACTCGACCGCCACATCGTCGGCCAGCAGGCGGCCAAGCGCGCCGTCGCCATTGCGCTGCGCAACCGCTGGCGCCGCCAGCAGGTCGACGAGAAGCTGCGCGCCGAGATCACGCCCAAGAACATCCTGATGATCGGCCCCACCGGCGTCGGCAAGACCGAGATCGCGCGCCGGCTGGCGCGGCTGGCGGGCGCGCCCTTCATCAAGGTCGAGGCCACCAAGTTCACCGAGGTGGGCTATGTCGGCAAGGACGTGGACTCCATCATCCGCGACCTGGCCGAGATGGCCGTCAAGCAGGCGCGCGAGCAGGCCATGCGCCAGCACCGCACGCGAGCCGAGGACCTGGCCGAAGACCGCATTCTCGACGTGCTGCTGCCGCCCGCGCGCAACGCCGACGGCAGCAACGCGCCCAGCGAGGGCGGCGCCGCGCGCCAGGCCTTTCGCAAGAAGCTGCGCGAGCACCAGCTGGACGACAAGGAAATCGAGCTGGAGCTGCAGCAGCCTGCGCCCACCATGGAAATCATGGGCCCGCCCGGCATGGAAGAGATGGCCGAGCAGCTCAAGGGCATGCTGGGCAACATGAACGCCGGCCGGCGCAAGATGCGCCGCGTCCGGATCGGCGAGGCCATGAAGCTGCTGGTGGATGAAGAAGCCGGCAAACTGGTCAACGAGGACGAGATTCGCCAGAACGCCCTGCAGAACATGGAGCAGAACGGCATCGTCTTCATCGACGAGATCGACAAGGTGACCTCGCGCACCGAGGGCAGCGGCAGTGCCGACGTGTCGCGCCAGGGCGTGCAGCGTGACCTGCTGCCGCTGGTCGAGGGCACCACCGTCAACACCAAGTACGGCATGGTCAAGACCGACCACATCCTGTTCATCGCCTCGGGCGCCTTTCATCTGGCCAAGCCCAGCGACCTGATCCCCGAGCTGCAGGGGCGCTTGCCGATCCGCGTCGAGCTCGATTCGCTGTCGGTGGATGACTTCAAGGCCATCCTGACGCAGACCGACGCCAGCCTGGTGCGCCAGTACCAGGCCCTGCTGGCCACCGAGGGCGTGACGCTGCAGTTCAGCGACGACGGCATTGCCCGCCTGGCGCAGATCGCCTGCGACGTCAACGAGAGCACCGAGAACATCGGCGCGCGCCGCCTGTCCACCGTGCTCGAGCGCCTGCTCGACGAGGTCAGTTTCGAGGCCACGCGCCTGGAGGGCCGGCAGGTGCAGATCGACGCCGCCTACGTCGATGCTCGGCTGGGTGACGTCAGCCGCGACGAGGACCTGTCGCGCTACATCCTCTGAGGTCCGGCATTCCTTGAGTCCCGGCCTTCGCCCCGTGGCGAGGGCGGGCGTTGATGCGCCCCGTCCAGGCCGCATGGCCCCTGTGCACAAATTCACGCCCCACCTGCCTGCACGCGGCCGGCGGGACGATCTCGCATTCGGGAAATCACTTTGATAGTTTGCGCTAAGTCTCTAATTTCAAAGAAATTTTGACTCCTCACTCTGGTCAAAAGACCAGCTAAGGTCTTGATTTCATTGAAAAAAAGTGTTGACCCCTTGTCCCGTGCCGGGTATTCCTGCTACAGTGCAAAAAAGTGCAATTAAGTGGTGAGAAGTGCCATCGCCACCGATTTTTGATCGTCACGGCAGGGAAATCACGTGTTTCAAGGGGCGTCTTCGCTGAGTCTGGATGCAAAGGGGCGGCTGTCCGTGCCGACCCGGCATCGTGACGTCCTGCAGGCGACGGCCAGCGGGCAGCTGACGATCACCAAGCATCCGCACGGCTGCCTGATGGTGTTTCCGCGCCCCGAGTGGGAGAAGTTTCGCGAGCGCATCGCGCAGCTGCCCATGTCGGCCCAGTGGTGGAAGCGCATCTTCCTGGGCAATGCGATGGATGTGGAAATGGACGGCACCGGCCGCGTGCTGGTGTCGCCCGAGCTGCGCGCCGCCGCAGGCCTCACGCGCGAGACCATGCTGCTGGGCATGGGTGATCACTTCGAGCTGTGGGACAAGGCAGCCTACGAAGCCAAGGAGGCGGAGGCGATGCAGGAGCCGATGCCGGCGGTGTTCGAGGACTTTGCGTTTTGAAGGCGGGGCGGTGAACACATGGTCGCACACCACCGTCTTGCTGAACGAAGCCGTCGATGCGCTGGTTTCGGATCCGCAGGGCTGCTACGTGGACGCCACCTTCGGGCGCGGCGGCCATGCGCGGCGCATCCTGCAGCAGCTGGCGCCCGCGGGGCGCCTGATTGCATTCGACAAGGATCCGGAGGCGGTGGCCGAAGCCGCGCGCATCGCCGATGCACGCCTGGAGATGCGCCACCAGGGATTTGCGGCACTGGGCGAGCTGCCCCCGGCGAGCGTGGCCGGGGTCTTGCTGGACCTGGGAATCAGCTCGCCACAGATCGACAACCCCGAGCGGGGTTTTTCTTTTCGTGCCGACGGCCCACTGGACATGCGCATGGACCCCACGCGGGGCCAGAGCGCGGCCGACTGGCTGGCGGAGGCATCCCAGCAGCAGATCGCGGAGGTGATTCGTGACTACGGCGAAGAACGGTTTGCTGTCGCCATTGCAAAGGCGATTGTCGCGCGTCGGGAAAAGGGTCGTCCCGTGGCCAGCACCCTGGAGTTCGCCGAGCTCGTCGCCGGCGCGGTCCGCACTCGCGAGCCGGGCCAGCACCCTGCGACGCGGACCTTCCAGGCTGTTCGGATTTTCGTCAACGCCGAGCTTGAAGAGCTCCGGCAGGCGTTAGAAGCGAGCCTGCACGTGCTGCAACCGGCCGCCCGCCTGGTGGTGATCAGCTTCCATTCGCTGGAAGACCGTATCGCCAAGCAGTTCATCGCGCGCCATGCGCACGCGGAGGTCGATCGTCGCGCGCCCTTTGCCGAACCGGCGCCCACGCTGCTGCGCGCGCTGGCGCGCGTGCGCCCCGGCGCCGAGGAGGTGGCGGTCAACCCGCGTGCGCGCAGCGCCATCATGCGGGTGGCCGAGCGCACCGATGCGCAGGTGGGCGCGAGTCCCGAGCCGACGCCGGGCAGCGCAGCACGCGCAGCGGCGAAGCGTGGGGGCCCGGTGCCATGACCCGGTTGTCGATCGTGCTGCTCGCGGCCCTCATGTTCTCGGCGATGTACCTGGTCAAGGTGCAGTACGAGTCGCGCCAGCTGGTGACGCAGATCGAGCGCGCCCGCTCCGAGGCGCGCACCCTGGCCACGCAGCGTCGTCAGCTCGAGGTGGAAAAGCGCGCCCAGGCCACCTCGCTGCGGGTGGAGCGGCTGGCGCAGGACAAGCTGGCCATGCGCCCGGTGACGCCGGCCATCACCGAGTACGTCACGCAGGGTCCTGCGCGGTCGGCGCCGGCGGCTGCGGGGAGCCGGCCATGAAGAGCATCCGCTATACCTCCAGCCCCCTGCTGGCCTCGCGTACGCCGGTGTGGCGCAGCAAGTTCATCGTGGCGGGGCTGGCCGTGGCCTTTCTGGGCCTGACCGGGCGAGCGGCCTATGTGCAGGTGTTCGACAACGCGTTCTTCCAGAAGCAGGGTGACCAGCGCGTGCTGCGCACGCTCGAGTTGCCGGCCAGCCGGGGCCGCATTTTCGACCGCAACGGCCTGCTGCTGGCCTCCAGCGTGGTGGCGCCCAGCATCTGGGCCATCCCGGAGGACGTCAAGGCCGACGAGAGCGAGCTGCGTCAGTTGGCCAAGCTGCTGAACATGCCGCTGAAGGATCTCAAGCACAAGCTGGGCGAGGAAGACCGCAGCTTCGTGTGGATCAAGCGGCAGGTCGATCAGTCGGTGGCCCAGCAGATCGCCGAGCTGAAGATCGCCGGCATCCATCAGCGCAAGGAATACAAGCGCGTGTACCCCGAGGGCGAGGCGGCGGCGCACGTGATCGGCTTCACCGACATCGAGAACAAGGGTCTGGAGGGGGTCGAGCGTTCGTTCGACAAGCGCCTGGCGGGGCGCGAGGGCTCGCGCCGCGTGATCAAGGACCGGCTGGGCCGCGTGGTCGAGGAGGTGGGCGAGGAAGTGCCGCCCGTCGATGGCCAGGACATCCAGCTGTCGATCGACTCGAAGATCCAGTTCTTCGCCTATCAGAAGGTGCGCGACGCCGTGGTCGCCAACAAGGCCAAGTCCGGCAGCGTGGTGGTGCTCGACTCGGTGACCGGCGAGGTGCTGGCGCTGGCCAACTACCCCAGCTATTCGCCCGAAGACCGCCGCCACCTGTCGGGCTCGCAGCTGCGCAACGTCGCGCTGACCGACACCTTCGAGCCGGGCTCGGTGATGAAGCCCATTACCGTGGCCACTGCACTGGAGCTGGGCCGCGTCACGCCGCAGACGCTGATCAACACCTCGCCGGGCAGCTACCAGCTCGACCGCTACACGGTGCGCGACACGCACAACTACGGCACGCTGACGGTGGAAGGCGTGATCCAGAAGTCCAGCAACATCGGTGCGCTGAAGATTGCGCAACGGCTCAGTTCCAAGGAGATGTGGAACGTCTACACGGCGCTGGGCTATGGGCGCAAGCCCGACCTGGATTTTCCGGGTGCCGCCAGCGGCCGCCTGCGTCCGTGGAAGAGCTGGAAGCCGGTGGAGCAGGCCACCATGGCCTATGGCTACGGCCTGTCGGGTTCGCTGTTCCAGATGGTGCACTCGTACACGGCGCTGGCGCACGACGGTGCGGTGGTACCCGCCACCCTGCTGCGCAGCCCGGACGGCCAGCCGGCGACGGGCATGCGGGTGTTTTCGGCCAAGACCGCGAGCGAGGTGCGCAAGATGCTGCACCTGGTGACCGGCCCCGGCGGCACCGGCCAGCGCGCGCAGACTGTGGGCTACTCGGTGGGCGGCAAGACCGGCACGGCGCGCAAGCAGCAGGGCAAGGGCTATGCCGCGCACAAGTACCGCGCCTGGTTTGTCGGCATCGCGCCGATCGAGCAGCCGCGCATCATCGTCGGCGTGATGGTCGATGAGCCGAGCAACGGCACCTACTACGGCGGCACCGTGGCCGCGCCGGTGTTCAGCGAGGTGGTGCAACAGACCCTGCGCATCAAGGGCGTGCCGCCGGACATGGCGGTCAAGCCCGAAATCCTGACGCAAAAAGTTGAGGAATCGTTTTGACATGACCCCGTTGCACACGCCCCAGGATGCCGCGCGCTGGTTGCACCAGCACGTGCGTGGGCGCCTGCACACCGACAGCCGGCGGGTGGAGCCGGGCGATGGCTTCATTGCCTGGCCGGGCGCAGCCACCGACGGCCGGCGCTTCGTCGGCGCCGCACTGGCCCAGGGTGCCGCGGCCTGCCTGGTGGAGCGCGAAGGGGCTGAGTCCTTTGGTTTCGATCAGCCCCGGGTGGCCGCCTATCCGGAACTCAAGGCGGCCAGCGGGCCGATCGCCGCGGCGTACTACGGTGAGCCCTCGCAGGCCCTGGCCGTGGTGGCCGTCACAGGCACCAACGGCAAGACCTCGTCGGCCTGGTGGCTTGCCTGGGCACTATCAAAGTTGCAGCTGCCTGCGCTTTCCCCAAGCGCGCTGGTAGGCACTTTGGGCGTTGGCCTGCCCGAACGCCTTCAGGCCACCGGCCTGACCACGCCCGACCCGGTGCTGCTGCAGCGCAGTCTGCGCGAATTCGTCGATGGCGGCGTCCGGTCCTGCGTGATGGAGGCCTCCTCCATCGGCATCGTCGAGCACCGGCTTCATGGCACCGCCATCCGCGTGGCCATGTTCACCAACCTCACGCAGGACCACCTGGACTACCACGGCAGCATGAATGCCTACTGGGCGGCCAAGTCCGCCCTGTTCAGCTGGTCCGGCCTGCAGGCGGCGGTCATCAACATCGACGATCCACGCGGCGCGCAACTGGCGGTGCACACCCAGGCGCGGGGCCTGCCGGTGTGGAGTGTTTCGCTGCATCAGCCGGCCCGCCTGCAGGCCGTTGACATTTGCTACGGCGCGCGCGGCCTGAGTTGGACGCTGCGCGAGGGTGCCACCGAGCTGCCCATGCATACGGCCTTGGTCGGCGAGTACAACGTGGCCAACCTGCTGGGCGTGATTGCCGCCCTGCGCGCCCTGGGCGTGCCCCTGCCTGACGCCGCCGCGGCCTGCGCCGATCTGCCCGCCGTGCCCGGCCGCATGGAGCGCATCGACGCCGGTGGCGAGCCGGCGGCGCCGCTGGCCGTGGTCGACTACGCCCACACGCCCGATGCGCTGGAAAAAGCCCTGGCCGCGCTGCGCCCGCTGGCGCGCCAGCGTGGCGGGCGTCTGCATTGCGTGTTTGGCTGCGGCGGCAACCGCGACGCCGGCAAGCGCCCCTTGATGGGCGCGGCCGCGCAGGCCGGCGCCGACGCGGTGGTGGTCACCAGTGACAACCCGCGCCACGAGGAGCCGCAGGCCATCATCGCCGACATCCGACGTGGTTTGACCGCGTCCGAGGCGGTCCGGATCGAACCCGACCGGGCGCAAGCCATTGCGCAGGCCATCGCGCGGGCCCAATCGGCCGACGTGGTGCTGATTGCCGGCAAGGGCCACGAAGACTACCAGGAGGTGCGCGGTGAGCGCCGGCCCTTCTCCGACCAGGCGCAGGCGCGCCAGGCCCTGGCTGCCTGGCGGGCACAGCCGGAGGCCGCAGCATGACTGCCGCATCGCACGAAGCCGGGGAGCGTGGGGGCGCGATACCCGCCATGCAGCTGGCCCTGCGCGACGCGGCCGCCGCCATGAGCGGCGCGCGGCTGCTGGGCGCCGGCGCAACGCTGGTGGCGCGGGTGCACAGCGACACGCGCAGCCTGCAGGTGGGCGACCTGTTCGTGGCGCTGCGCGGCGAGCGTTTCGACGGCGCGCAGTTCCTGTCCGAAGCCGCGGCCCAGGGCGCGGTGGCCGCGCTGTGCGACGCGCGGGCCGAGGCGCAACTGGCCGCCAGCGGGCTGCCGGGCATCCTGGTGCCGGACGTCAAGCGGGCGCTGGGCGAGCTGGCGCACGCCTGGCGCCAGCGCCTGACCGGGCCGCTGATTGCCGTCACCGGCAGCAACGGCAAGACCACGGTGACGCAAATGATCGCTGCCATGCTGCGGGCCTGGCAGGGCGAGGCGGCGCTGGCCACCGCGGGCAACTTCAACAACGACATCGGCCTGCCGTTGACCCTGCTGCGCCTGCGCGCGCAGCACCGCGTGGCGGTGGTCGAGCTGGGCATGAACCACCCCGGCGAGATCGCCCGGTTGGCCGCCATCGCCGCGCCGACCGTGGCCCTGGTCAACAACGCGCAACGCGAGCACCAGGAGTTCATGGCCACGGTGGAGGCGGTGGCGCGCGAAAACGGGTCGGTGCTGTCGCGGCTCGGCGCCGATGGCGTGGCGGTCTTCCCGGCCGGCGAGCCATACACGGGCGTGTGGCAGGCGCTCAGCGACGGGCGCCGGCAATGCCTGTTTGGCGAGCCCGCCGCCGGCGCGCAGGTGGCCCTGAAGCAGGCGCGCTGGCAGCTCGACCATTGGCAGGCCGAGGTTGCCACGCCCGCCGGCGCGCTGAGCTTTGCGCTGCACCTGGCCGGCCGCCACAACCTGCGCAACGCCCTGGCGGCGCTGGCCTGCGCGCAGGCCGCGGGGGCGCCGCTGGCGGCACTGGCCCAGGGCCTGGACGACTTTCGACCGGTGCGCGGGCGCTCGCGCACCGTGCTGCTGCGCTGGCGCGGCCGGGCGCTGACGCTGATCGACGACACCTACAACGCCAACCCGGATTCGGTGCGTGCGTTGATCGACGTGCTGGCCGATTTGCCCGGCCCGCGCGTGCTGGTGCTGGGCGACATGGGCGAGGTGGGCACGCAGGGCCCGGCCTTTCATGCCGAGGTGGGCGCCTATGCGCGCGAGCGCGGCATCGAGCACCTGCTGGCGCACGGGCCGCTGGCCATCCATGCGGCCATGGCCTTTGGCGGCAGTCATTTCGACGAGCTCGGGCGCCTGGAAGCGGCCGTGCGCACGCACCTGAACCAATGCGCCAGTGTGGCGGTCAAGGGCTCGCGCTTCATGCGCATGGAGCGCGTGGTCGAGGCCCTCACGCAGGCCAACGAATCAAACCCGGAGGGCGCCCATGCTGCTTGAACTGGCCGCCTGGCTGCAAAAGATGTCGCCCGAGCTGGGCTTCTTCCGGGTCTTCCAGTACCTCACCTTCCGTGCCGTGATGGCGGCCATGACGGCGCTGCTGATCGGCATCGTGGCCGGGCCTTGGGTGATCCGCAAACTGACCGCGCTGAAGATCGGCCAGCCGGTGCGCGAGTACGCCATGCAGACGCATCTGGTCAAGAGCGGCACGCCCACCATGGGCGGCGTGCTGATCCTGATCGCCATCGCGGTGTCGGTGCTGCTGTGGGCCGACTGGTCCAACCGCTTCATCTGGATCGTGATGCTGGTGACGGGAGGCTTTGGCGCCATCGGCTGGGTGGACGACTGGCGCAAGGTGGTGCGCAAGGATCCGGAGGGCATGCGTTCGCGCGAAAAATATTTCTGGCAATCGCTCATCGGCGGGTTGGCCGCATTTTCGCTGGTGTTCAGCATCTCGGAGGGCACGAACGTGCGCGCCTGGGACCTGTTCACGACCTGGATCGGCTCGGGCTTTTCGGTCGATCTGCCGCATGCGGCGGGCCTGCTGGTGCCCTTCTTCAAGGAGGTCAACTATCCGCTGGGCGTGCTGGGCTTCGTGATCCTGAGCTACCTGGTCATCGTGGGCTCCAGCAACGCGGTCAATCTGACCGACGGGCTGGACGGCCTGGCCATCATGCCGGTCATCATGGTGGGCTCGGCGCTGGGCGTGTTTGCCTACGTCACGGGCAACGCGTTCTACGCCAAATACCTGCTGATCCCGCACATCCCCGGTACGGGTGAGGTGCTGATCTTCTGTGCCGCCATGGCGGGCGCGGGGCTGGCCTTTCTGTGGTTCAACGCGCATCCGGCGCAGGTCTTCATGGGCGATGTCGGCGCGCTGGCACTGGGCGGGGCGCTGGGCACCATTGCCGTCATCGTGCGCCAGGAGATCGTGCTGGCCATCATGGGCGGAATCTTCGTGGTCGAGGCCGTCTCGGTCATGGCCCAGGTGACCTGGTTCAAGTTCACCAAGCGCCGCTACGGCGAAGGCCGGCGCCTGCTCAAGATGGCGCCGCTGCACCACCACTTCGAGAAAAGCGGCTGGGCCGAGACCCAGGTGGTGGTGCGCTTCTGGATCATCACCATGCTGCTGTGCCTGGTGGGCCTGTCCTCGCTCAAGCTGAGGTGACACGATGACGGGCCTGTTCACCGACCTGCACGTGCTCATCCTGGGCCTGGGCCAGTCCGGCCTGGCGATGGCGCGCTGGTGCGCGCGCCAGGGCGCGCGCGTGACGGTGGCCGACACGCGCGAGCAGCCGCCGCAGCTGGCCCTGCTGCATGAGTCAGTGCCCGACGCGCGCTTCGTCGCCGGGCCCATCACGGCGGCGTTGCTTCAGGATGCCTCGCTGCGCGCGATCTACCGCAGCCCGGGCCTGGCGCCGGCCAGCCTGGCGGAGCTGATGGCGGCGGCGCAGGATCGCGCGCTGCCCGTGGGCGGCGAGCTGGATTTGTTCACGCAGGCGCTGGCGCAGTTGCAGGCCGAGCAGGGCTATGCACCGGCGGTGCTGGCCGTGACCGGCACCAACGGCAAGACCACGGTGACGGCGCTGACCGGCCAGCTGGTGCAGCGCGCCGGCAAGCGCGTGGCGGTGGCCGGCAACATCGGCCCCAGCCTGCTCGACACGCTGCAGCAGGGCCTGGATGCCCAGGTGCTGCCCGAGGTTTGGGTGCTGGAGCTGTCCAGCTTTCAGCTCGATGCCGCGCACGCCTTCGAGCCGACGGCGGCCACCGTGCTCAACATCACGCAGGACCACCTGGACTGGCATGGCGGCATGCTGGCCTACGCCGCGGCCAAGGCCAAGGTGTTTGGCCGTGCAGCCACGATGGTCATCAACCGCGACGATCCCCTGGTGGCCGCCATGCGTCCGGAACCCGCCAAGGCAGTGAAAGGGGTACGGCCGCCGGTGCGCACCGTGCTGAGCTTTGGCGCCGGCATGCCGGCGGCACCGGGCGACTTCGGCATCGAGGTGGTGGCCGGCATGGCCTGGTTGGTGCGCGCGCTGGAGGCCGACGAAACCCGGCGCCGGCGCAAGGACGCCGAGCCCGAGCTGCACCTGCAGCGCCTGATGCCGGCTGATGCGCTGCGCATTCGCGGTCGGCACAACGCCGTCAACGCGCTGGCTGCGCTGGCGCTGGCCGTCAGCTGCGGCTGTGCGCTGGGCCCCATGCTCTATGGCCTGCGCGAATACCGCGGCGAGCCGCACCGGGTCGAGTCGATCGGCGTGCTGGACGGGGTGGAGTATTTCGACGACAGCAAGGGCACCAACGTGGGGGCCACGGTGGCCGCGTTGCAGGGCCTGGGCGCCGAGCGCCGCCTGGTGGTGATCCTGGGTGGCGACGGCAAGGGCCAGGACTTTGCTCCGCTGGCCGAGCCGGTGGCACGCTGTGCCCGCGCGGTGATCCTGATCGGACGCGACGGCCCGCTGATCGGCCAGGCGCTGCAAGATTGCCGCGTGCCGATGGCGTCCGCGGCGACGCTGGACGACGCGGTGGCGCAGGCGCGCGAGCGGGCGCAGCCGGGCGATGCGGTGCTGCTGTCGCCGGCCTGTGCCAGCCTGGACATGTTCCGCGACTACGCCCACCGCGCCGAGGTGTTTCGCGCCGCCGTGACGGCGCTGGCCCATGACGCCGGCACCGTGCTGGAGGTCTTGTCATGAGCGCGGTCGGCAAGCTGACCGGCCTGGCGGGCGGCAAGCGGCGGCGCGCCGACCCGGCGCGCGAGGCCGAGCTGCCGGTGCGCATCAGCGGCAGCGAGTTTGCGCGCACCACCAGCACGCCCTCGCGCGTGCTGGGTTTCGACCAGGCCCTGATCTGGGTCTGCGTGGCGCTGCTGGCCTTCGGCATCGTGATGGTGTATTCGGCCAGCATCGCGCTGCCCGACAACCCGCGCTTTGCCCGCTATTCGCCCTATCACTTCGTGGGGCGCCATGCGATGTGGATCGCGTTGTCGCTGCTGGCGGCGCTGGTGGCCTTCCAGGTGCGCATGGACTGGTGGGAGAAGATGGCGCGGCCGCTGTTCCTGGTCTCGCTGGCCCTGCTGATCGCGGTGCTGATTCCGCACGTCGGCAGCGTGGTCAACGGCGCACGCCGCTGGATCGGCTTTGGCCCGATCAACTTCCAACCCTCCGAGCTGGCCAAGATCGCCATCCTGCTCTATGCCTCGGACTACATGGTGCGCAAGATGGAGGTCAGGAGCGCTTCTTTCGCGCCGTGCTGCCGATGGCCGTGGCCATCGGCGTGGTGGGTTCGCTGCTGCTGGCGCAGCCGGACATGGGGGCCTTCATGGTGATCGCGGTGATCGCCATGGGCATCCTGTTCCTGGGTGGCGTCAATGCACGCATGTTCTTCGTCATCGCCACCATTCTGGTGGCGGCCTTTGCCGCCATGATCTGGACTTCCCCGTGGCGGCGCGCGCGCATCTTTGCCTATCTCGATCCGTTCAGCGAGGACCACGCGCTGGGCAAGGGCTACCAGCTCTCGCACGCCCTGATCGCCATCGGCCGCGGTGAAATTTTCGGCGTCGGCCTGGGCGGCAGCATCGAGAAGCTGCACTGGCTGCCCGAGGCGCACACCGACTTCCTGCTGTCCGTGATCGGCGAGGAATTCGGCCTGGTCGGCCTGACCTGCGTGATCTTCCTGTTCTTCTGGCTCACGCGCCGCATCATGGGCATCGGACGGCAGGCCATCGCGCTGGACCGGGTGTTCTCGGGCCTGGTGGCCCAGGGCGTGGGCCTGTGGCTGGGCTTTCAGGCCTTCATCAACATCGGCGTCAACCTGGGCGCGCTGCCCACCAAGGGGCTGACGCTGCCCTTCATGAGCTACGGCGGCTCGGCCATCATGGCCAACCTGGTGGCGATCGCCATCGTCATGCGGGTGGATGCCGAAAACCGCCAGCTCATGCGCGGAGGCCGCGCATGAGGGGGCGGTTTCATCAAAATCGACAACGCGCGGCAGCGCGTCATGGCGCCGCAGGCGACAGGCTCATGCGCGGAGGGCGCGCATGAGCGGCGCGGCTTCATCGCATTGCGCGCTGGTGATGGCCGGCGGCACTGGGGGACACATCTTCCCGGGCCTGGCCGTGGCCGAGGCGCTGCGCGAGCGCGGCTGGCGCGTGCACTGGCTGGGCGCGCCCGGCAGCATGGAGCAGCAACTGGTGCCGCCGCGCGGCTTCGCCTTCGAGCCCATCGACTTTGGCGGCGTGCGCGGCAAGGGTCCGATGACCCTGGCCCTGCTGCCGCTGCGCCTGCTGCGGGCGTTCTGGCAAAGCATCGGCGTGGTGCGCCGCGTGCGGCCCGACGTGCTGGTGGGCCTGGGCGGTTACATCACCTTCCCCGGTGCGCTGATGGGCGTGGCGCTGAACAAGCCCCTGGTGCTGCACGAGCAGAACTCCGTGCCCGGCCTGGCCAACAAGCTGCTGGCCAGCATTGCCGACCGCGTGTTCACGGCCTTTCCGGGGGTGCTGGCCAAGGCGCGGCGCGTGCAATGGGTGGGCAACCCGCTGCGTGCCGAGTTCACCCAGGTGCCCGATCCGGCGACGCGCTTTGCCGGCCGCACGGGGCCGCTGCGCCTGCTGGTGGTGGGCGGCAGCCTGGGCGCGCAGGCGCTGAACGACGTGGTGCCCAAGGCGCTGGCGCGTCTGCCGGCGGCCGGCCGCCCGGTGGTCACGCATCAAAGCGGCGCCCGGCAGATCGACACGCTGCGCGCCAACTACCAGGCGGCCGGGGTGACGGCCGACCTGCGCCCCTTCATCGACGACATGGCCCGGGCCTATGCCGAAGCCGACCTGGTGATCTGCCGCGCCGGCGCCACCACCGTGAGCGAGATCGCCGCGGTGGGCGCCGCCGCGCTGTTCGTGCCTTTTCCGCATGCGGTGGACGACCACCAAAGCGCCAACGCACGCTTTCTGGTCGATCAGGACGCGGGCTGGCTGGTCCAGCAAGCGGATCTGACGGTTGAGATCTTGATGGAAATACTACGAAAAATGGAGCGCCCTGCGCTGTTGCAGCGTGCGCTGAAGGCCAAAACCATGCAAAAACTGACGGCCACGCGCGAGATCGTGGCCGCGTGCGAGGAGCTGGCCGCATGAAGCACGCCATCCGTCGCATTCACTTCGTCGGCATCGGCGGCTCGGGCATGAGCGGCATTGCCGAGGTGCTGCACAACCTGGGCTACGTCATTTCCGGCTCCGACCTGACCGGTGGCGCCGTGCTGCATCGACTGGCCGGCCTGGGCATCCAGACCTTCGTCGGCCACGCCGCCGAGCACGTGGCGGGCGCCGATGCGGTGGTTACTTCCACCGCCGTCAAGGCCGACAACCCGGAGGTGCTGGCCGCGCGCGCGCGCCGCATTCCGGTGGTGCCGCGCGCCATCATGCTGGCCGAGCTGATGCGCCTGAAGCAGGGCATCGCCATTGCCGGCACCCACGGCAAGACGACGACCACCAGCCTGGTGGCCAGCGTGCTGGCCGAGGCCGGGCTGGATCCCACCTTCGTCATCGGCGGGCGGCTGAACAGCGCCGGCACCAACGCGCGCCTGGGCGCGGGCGACTACATCGTGGTCGAGGCCGACGAGTCGGACGCCTCGTTTCTCAACCTTTCGCCCGTGCTGGCGGTGGTCACCAACATCGACGCCGACCACATGGAGACCTACGGGCACGACTTCGGCCGGCTGGAAAAGGCCTT
The DNA here is from genome assembly GCA_041396485.1 of Burkholderiaceae bacterium. Classification (GTDB taxonomy): domain Bacteria; phylum Pseudomonadota; class Gammaproteobacteria; order Burkholderiales; family Burkholderiaceae_C; genus Ottowia. The sequence goes on from JAWKYM010000001.1 coordinate 67,278, forward strand.
TGTCGACTTTCTCGGGCGCCTGCCTTTCTATGGCACCGCCATCCTGTGCCTGGAGAGTCCGGCGGTGCGCGAGATCCTGGGCCAGGTCACCACCCCGGTGACGACCTACGGCTTCGACGCGCAGGCCCAGGTGCGTGCGGTGGACGTGCGCGCGGTGGCCGGGCAGATGCACTTCACGGTGCTGCGGCGCAACGGCGTGCAGCTGCCCGACCTGCCGGTGGTGCTCAACCTGGCGGGCGAGCACAACGTGCTCAACGCGCTGTCGGCCATCGCGGTGGCGGTCGAGCTGAACATTCCCGACGAGAAGGTGCAGAAGGCGCTGGCCGAGTTCAAGGGCGTGGGCCGGCGCTTCCAGCGCTACGGCGAACTGCCGGCCAAAGACGGCGGGCGCTTTGCGCTGATCGACGACTACGGCCACCACCCGGCCGAGATGGCGGCCACGCTGGCCGCCGCGCGCGGGGCGTTTCCCGGCCGGCGCCTGGTGCTGGCCTTCCAGCCGCATCGCTACACCCGCACGCGCGACTGCTTCGACGATTTCGTCCAGGTCATCGGCAGCGCCGACGCGGTGCTGCTGACCGAGGTCTACGCCGCCGGCGAGGAGCCCATCGTGGCCGCCGACGGCCGCGCGCTGGCGCGCGCGCTGCGCGTGGCGGGCCAAGTCGAGCCGGTTTTCGTGGCGGACGTGGCCGAGCTGCCCGCGCAGCTGATTGCGCAGGTGCGCGGCGGCGACGTGGTGATGTGCATGGGCGCGGGATCGATTGGAAGTATTTGCGCGAAAGTCGTTGATTTGCTACAAAAATCTGAGCATAATCCGGGCCACGCGTCATGACCATGCTCCAACCCAACATTCAATTCGGCAAAGTGGCGGTGCTGATGGGCGGTCGGTCGGCGGAACGCGAGGTTTCGCTGATGTCCGGCCAGGGCGTGCTGACGGCATTGCGCGCGCGCGGGGTCGATGCCCACGCCTTTGATCCGGCCGAGCAGGCCCTGGACGAGTTGAAGCGCCAGGGTTTCGCGCGCTGCTTCATCGCGCTGCATGGGCGCTACGGCGAGGACGGCACGGTGCAGGGCGCGCTGGAGCTGCTGGGCATTCCGTACACGGGCTCGGGCGTGCTGGCCTCCAGCATGTCGATCGACAAGGTCATGACCAAGCGCGCGTGGCTGGCCGAGGGCCTGCCCACGCCGCGCCACGTGCTGATGCATCGCGGTCAGCACGACACCCGGCGCCTGCAGGCGGTGGTGGCCGAGCTGGGCCTGCCGTTGATCGTCAAGCCGTCACGCGAGGGTTCGTCGCTGGGCCTGACCAAGGTGCTGCACACCGAGCAGATGGAGGCCGCCGTGGTGGCCGCCGCCCAGCTCGATGCCGACATCCTGTGCGAGCAATTCATTGCCGGTGACGAGGTGACCTGCTCCATTCTTGGCACGGGCGCGGGCGCTCGGGCCTTGCCGGTGATCCACATCGTGGCGCCCGAGGGCAACTACGACTACCAGAACAAGTACTTCACCGACGTCACCGAATACCGCGTGCCCTGCGACCTGCCGCCCGGCGAGGAGGTCGCCATCCAGGCCTTGGTGCTCAAGGCCTATCGCGTGCTGGGGTGCCGCGGCTGGGGGCGGCTGGATGTGATGATCGACGCGGCCACGCGCCGGCCCTGGCTGCTGGAGATCAACACCTCGCCGGGCATGACCAGCCACTCGCTGGTGCCGATGGCCGCCAAGGCGGCGGGCGTCAGCTATGAAGACCTGTGCCTGCAGCTGCTGGCCGATGCCGGGTTGGACTACGCGACGGAGGGTGGCCGATGAGCGCATCCCTGGCTCTGCCGTTCGACGTGCGGCTGATGAACTTCACCACGGCGGTGCTGATGTCGGGCCTGCTGCTGGCCGGCGTGGCTGCCGGCCTGTGGTGGGTGCTGCGCAGCCCCCTGTTCACCATCGGCCACATCACGGTGACGGGCGATACCCAGCACATCAGCCGGGCCAGCCTGCGCGCCAGCGTGGAGCCGCGCCTGTCGGGCAACTTCTTTACCCTGGATCTGGGCGCCGTCCAGGCGGCGTTTCAGCAGGTGCCCTGGGTGCGCAAGGCCACCGTGCGGCGCGAGTTTCCCAATCGCCTGGCCGTGCAACTGCACGAGTACGTGCCGGTGGCCCAATGGGGCGAGGGCGACACGCACCTGGTCGATGGGCAGGGGAAGGTGTTCGAGGTCTCCGACTTCGACGGCGCGGACTCGGACATGCCGACGCTGCTGGGCCCCGAGGGCCAGGCGCCCGAGGTGCTGGCCATGTACCGCGCGCTCGATCCGCTGGTGGCGCCGCTGGGCACGACGATCGACAGCCTGGAGCTGGAGCCGCGCGGACATTGGCACGCCACCCTGGCCAGCGGCGCCGAAATCGAACTGGGACAGGGCGCCGAGCCGGTGCTGGCGGCGCGCCTGAGCCAGTTTGCCGACACCGCCAAGGAGGTGGCGGCGCGCCACCAGCGCACGGTGGCGGACATCGAAACGGCCGATCTGCGTCACGTGGGAGGGTACGCGCTGCGCCTGCGCGGCGTCACCACGCTGCAGGCGGGCGATGCACGCACAAAACGCTGAGACGGCGGGACACGGGCAACGACAGGTAGAGCAATGGCAAAAGAGTTCAAGGATTTGATCGTCGGGCTGGACATCGGGACCGCCAAGATCATGGTGGTGGTGGCCGAAGTGCTGCCCGGCGGCGACCTGCGCCTGGCGGGCCTGGGCAGCGCGCCCAGCCATGGGCTCAAGCGCGGCGTGGTGGTCAACATCGACGCCACCGTGGCCAGCATCCAGCAGGCCTTGAAAGAAGCCGAGCTGATGGCCGACTGCAAGATCGGCCGTGTCTACACCGGCATCACCGGCAGCCACATCCGCGGCTTCAATTCCAGCGGCATGGTGGCGGTGCGCAGCAAGGAGGTTTCGCCCTCCGACGTGATGCACGTGGTCGATGCCGCCAAGACCATCAACATCTCCAGCGACCAGCGCCTGCTGCTGGTCGAGCCGCAGGAATTCATCATCGACGGCCAGGACGTGCGCGAGCCCGTGGGCATGAGCGGCATGCGCCTGGAGGCCAAGGTGCACATCGTCACCGGCGCGCAAAGCGCGGCCGAGAACATCATCAAGTGCGTGCGCCGCTGCGGTCTGGAGGTCGATCAGCTGCTGCTCAACCCGCTGGCCTCCAGTCACGCCGTGCTGACCGACGACGAGCGCGAGCTGGGCGTGGTGTGCGTGGACATCGGCGCCGGCACCACCGACGTGGCCATCTTCACCGGCGGCTCCATCCGCCACACCGCGGTGGTGCCCATTGCCGGCGACCTGATCACCAGCGACATCGCCATGGCGCTGCGCACACCCACCATGGACGCCGAGGACATCAAGGTAGCCCATGGCTGCGCCAAGCAGTTGCTGGCCGAGGCCGACACCCAGGTCGAGGTGCCGGGCCTGGGCGACCGCACGCCGCGCCTGTTGTCCAAGCAGGCGCTGGCCGGCGTGATCGAGCCGCGCGTGGAAGAAATCTTCCAGCTGGTGCAGCAGGTGATCCGCGACTCGGGTTTCGAGGAGGTGCTGTCCTCCGGCGTGGTGATTACCGGCGGCAGCTCGGTGATGCCGGGCATGGTCGAGTTGGGCGAGGACATTTTCCTCAAGCCCGTGCGCCGCGGCGCACCCAAGTACTCGCGCGCGCTGTCCGACATGGTGGCCCAGCCGCGCTCGGCTACCGTCATGGGCTTGCTCGAGGAGGCGCGTCTGGCGCGCCTGCGCGGCTTCAAGGTGGCGCAGAAGGCGGGCTCCATGAAGTCGGCCTTTGGCCGCATCAAGGAATTCATCGTGGGGAACTTCTGACCATGCACCGCTCCAAGCACGGCGCCCCGGTGCCCCCCATCCCACCGCCCTGGCCCAGTACGGTGCCGCCTTCGTGAGGGGCGGCGATTTCAGAGGTTTGTTTGGCATTCATCCGTTCAATTCAAAAAAATCGTTCATTCAAGGCAACTGCAGGCACGAAAAGGAGTACATCATGAGCATCGAGATGATTGAAACCGAGAGCTTCAACTCGGGCACCCAGATCAAGGTCATTGGCGTCGGAGGCGGCGGCGGCAACGCGGTCGACCACATGATCGAGCGCCATGTGCAAGGCGTGGAGTTCATCTGCGCCAACACCGATGCTCAGGCGCTGTCGCGTGTGCTGGCCCAGGCCGTCATCCAGCTGGGCGCCACCGGCCTGGGCGCCGGCAGCAAGCCCGACAAGGGGCGCGAGGCCGCCGAGGCCGCGGCCGACGACATCCGCCAGGCGATCCGCGGCGCGCACATGTTGTTCATCACAGCCGGCATGGGCGGTGGCACCGGCACCGGCGCGGCGCCCGTCATTGCCCGCATCGCCAAGGACATGGGCATCCTCACCGTCGGCGTGGTCACCAAGCCCTTCGACTGGGAGGGCGGCCGGCGCATGACGAACGCCGAAGCCGGCCTGGCCGAGCTGGAGGCCAACGTCGATTCGCTGATCGTGGTGCTCAACGACAAGCTGCTCGAGGTGCTGGGCGACGACATCACTCAGGACGAAGCCTTTGCCCAGGCCAACGACGTGCTCAAGAACGCCGTCGGCGGCATTGCCGAGATCATCAACGACTACGGTCACATCAACGTCGACTTCGAGGACGTGCGCACCGTGATGGGCGAGCCCGGCAAGGCCATGATGGGCACGGCCACCGCCAGTGGCCCCGACCGCGCCCGCATTGCCGCCGAGCAGGCCCTGGCCTGCCCGCTGCTGGAGGGCATCGACCTCTCGGGCGCCAAGGGCGTGCTGGTGCTGATGACCGCCGCCAAGGGCAGCTTCAAGCTGAGCGAATCGCAAGCGGCCATGCGCACCATCCGCGAGTACGCCTCGGCCGATGCCCACGTGGTCTACGGCGCCGCCTACGACGACGCCCTGGGCGACGAGTTGCGCGTGACCGTGGTGGCCACCGGTCTGTCGCGTCATGGCGCCGGCCGCCGCCAGCCGATCACCGTGGTGCAGGGCGGCCTGCGCACCGGCACCGACAACGTGCCCTTCCACATGGGCGGCATGGACCCGGCTCCCGTTGGCTCGCGCATGGGCGGCGGCCAGGCGGGCTACGACCCGGTCACCGTGCCGCGCGTGTGGACCTCGCCGCGCACCATGGATCGCAGCCACGCCGCCGCGCGCGTCGATGCCTTGTCCTCGGGCGGCATGGACGACGTCGAGATTCCGGCCTTCCTGCGCAAACAGGCGGATTGAGGGGCCCTGAGGCGTCCCGCCCGACGACGTCGGGCGGGGCGGCCACGTGCTCGCCGGGGCACCTGGCTTTTGGGGTGGCCCGAATGCACGGTGCGCGCGAGAAATCTAAAATACGCCGTTATGCTTGCGCAACGCACCCTGAAGACGTTAACTCGCGCGGTGGGCGTGGGTCTGCACAGCGGTGAGCGGGTGGAGCTCACGTTGCGCCCCGCGCCGCCGGACACCGGCATCGTGTTTCGCCGCGTCGATCTGCCGCAGCCCATCGACATTCCCGTCAACGCACAGTCGGTCACCGACACGCGCCTGGCCTCCACCATCTCGCGCGGCGATGCCAAGGTGCGCACCATCGAGCATCTGATGTCGGCCTGCGCGGGCCTGGGCCTGGACAATCTCTACATCGACATCACCGCCGAGGAGGTGCCCATTCTCGACGGCTCGGCCTCGTCCTTTGTCTATCTGCTGCAAAGCGCCGGCATCGAATCGCAGAAGGCACCCAAGAAGTTTCTGCGGGTCCTCAAGCCGGTGGAGGTGCGCGAAGGCGAGGGTGAGCAACTCAAGTGGGCGCGCCTGGCCCCGCACCACGGCTTCACGCTCAGCTTCGAGATCGAGTTTCATCACCCGGCGGTGGACGCCACCGGCCAGCGCGTCGAGTTCGACATGGGCTCGGGCCGCTACAGCCGCGACATTGCCCGCGCACGCACCTTTGCCTTCTCGCGCGACGTCGAGATGATGCGCGCCAACGGCCTGGCACTGGGCGGCGGCCTGGACAATGCCATCGTCATGGACGACACCAAGGTGCTCAACGCCGACGGCCTGCGCTACGCCGAGGAGTTTGCCAAGCACAAGATCCTGGACGCCATCGGCGACCTGTATTGCATCGGCCATCCCATGCTGGCGTCCTACAGCGCCTTTCGCTCCGGCCACGCGCTCAACAACCAGTTGCTGCGCGCCCTGCTGGCGCAGGCCGACGCCTGGGAGCTGGTCAGCTTCGAACATGCGCGCCAGGCGCCGGCGGGTTTTGCCGAGCTGGCGCGTGCCTGGTAGGGCCGCGGGTGCACGCCCCGCCCTGATTCGCCGTGGCGCTGTTTCGCATCCTGATCCTGCTGGCCCTGCTGGCGGCGGCCGTCAGCTGGGCGCTGTTCGCGCTCACGGGCCAGCCGCGGCATCGTCGGCGCGGCTGGCTGATCCTGAAATGGACCTTGCTGGCGGCCTTCGGCTTTTTTGCCGTGCTGTTCGTGCAGCAACTCGGGTCGCGCGGCTGACGACCATCCGATGAAGCCGCTGGACATGAGCGCGACCACCCACCTGCCTGAACTGCCCGCCCTGCTGGCCCGTCTGCGGGCGATGTCGCCACTGGTTCAGGCCATCACCAACACGGTGGTGCAGCAGTTCAGCGCCAACGTCTTGCTGGCGGCGGGGGCGGCGCCGGCCATGATCGACCATGAAGCCGATGCGGCGCAGTTTGCCGGCGTGGCCGATGGCATCCTGATCAACCTGGGCACGGCCAGCAACCACCAGTTGCTGGCGGCGGATGCGGCCACCGACGTGGCCACCAGGCAAGGCAAACCCTGGGTGCTGGACCCGGTGAGCGTGGGCGTCGTGGCCTTTCGCACGATCAAGATTCGGCAGGCGGCGGCCGCGCGGCCCACGGTGGTGCGCGGCAATGCGTCGGAGATCGCGGCGCTGGCGGGCGCGGGTGCCGGCGGCCGCGGCGTGGACTCGACCGACGAGGTCGATGCCGTGCTGCCGGCGGCCATCCGCCTGGCGCAGGCCACGGGCGGCGTGGTGGCGGTTTCGGGCGCGCGCGATGCGGTGCTTGCCGTGCAAGGCGCGCAGGTGCGGATCGCGCGCATTGGCGGCGGCCACGCCCTGATGCCCCGCGTGGTGGGCATGGGCTGTTCGCTGGGCGCCCTGGTCGTGGCGTACCTGGCGGCGGGGCGGGCGCTGGGCGGCGACCGGCTGGCGGGCGACTGGGCGGCCACCGTGGCCGCGCATGCGCATTTCGCCTTGGCGGGCGGGGCGGCCGGCGCGCAGGCCGCGGGGCCGGGCAGCTTCCAGGTCGCGTTTGTCGATGCCTTGCATGCGCTGCAGGCGGACGATCTGGCGCGCGCCGACGTGCAGGTCCAAACGCGGGCGCTCTGAGCGGCGCACGCACGCGTCCATGGACACGCGCTGGAACGGGATCGACCCCCGTCTGTACCTGGTCACCGACACGGGCCTGTGCACCCGCGCCGGCCGCACCGTGGCGCAGACGGTTGCGGCGGCGGTGGCCGGTGGCGCGGGCATGGTGCAGGTGCGCGACAAGTCCGTGGACGATGCCGCCTTCGGGCAACTCGCGCGCCAGGTGCTGGACGCCGTGCAGGCCACCACGCGCAATACCGGGCGGCGCGTGCCGGTTTTCATCAACGACCGGGTGGCCGTGGTGCGGCAGCTGCTGGATGAGGGGCTGGACGTTCACATTCACGTCGGCCAAGGCGATCTGCCCGTGGCCGAGGCGCGAAGGGTTCTGGGTCCGCAGCCGCTGCTGGGCCTGTCGGCCGCCACGGCGGCGCAATGTGCGGCGGCGCGGGCCGGCGGCGGCGTCGATCTGATCGGCCTCTCGCCGGCCTTCGACACGGCCACCAAGCCGGATGCCGGTGCCGGCCTGGGCCTGGGCGGCGTGCGCGCCCTGGCCGCGCAGGCGGGCCTGCCCTGCGTCGCCATCGGCGGCATCGACGTGGCGCGTGCCACCCTGCTGCGCGGCTGCGGCGTGATGGGGGTGTGCGTGGTGTCGGCGATCTGTGCCGCGGCCGACCCGCAGGCGGCGGCCCGCCGGCTCTACGCGGCGTTTGCGGGGGCCGCGCCCGGCTGAGTTTCGACGCGGCTGCGGAATTCCTCGGGGGTCTGCCCGGTCCAGGCCCGGAACGCGCGGGCAAAGCTCTTGTCGTTGCCAAAGCCCACTTCGCGGGCAATCTGCTTGATGGGGCGCTGGCTGCGCTGCAGCAGCTCCACGGCGCGAGCCTTGCGCTGTTCGTCCTTGATGGCTTGCAGGGCCGTGCCCTCGCTCGCCAGTTGCCGGTGCAGGCTGCGCGGCGACAGTGCCAGCGCCGTTGCCAGCGATTCGGCCGTGTGCGCCAGATTGCCCTGCAACAGCTGGCGCACCCGCAGGGCCAGCAGGCGGTCGCGGCGGTACGGACGCACCATCAGCGGCAGGGCGCGGCGCAGCATCTGGTCCAGCGCGGCGCCGTCGCGGCGCAGCGGCAGCGCCAGGTAGCGGGCGTCGAAACGCAGGGCGGCCACGGGCGCGTCAAACACCACCGGGCCCGGGAACAGCGTGTCATAGACCGCGGCGTGCGCTGGCGCGGCAAACGGGAACTCGGCGACCTGCAGCGGAATGCGCGAGTCGATCCACCACGAAGCCAGGCCGTGCACGTTGCGCAGCAGCGAGAGCAGGGCGAATTCGCGCGGCGCGCTGGCCGGCAGGTCGTCGATCAACTGCACGCTGGCGCGATCGCCGCTGTGCAGCAGGTGCAGTTGCACGTCGGACGTCAGCAGGCCGTGGTGACGGCACCAGCGCGCCAGCGCCACGCCCAGCGTGGGCGCGCCATGCGAGGCGCGAGCCAGCATGCCGTAGCTGCCCCAGGGCAGGCGGCGGCGGAACCAGCCCGGCGCCTCGTCGTCCAATTCCTGCATGGCGGCAAAGCACAGCCGCTCGAACTGCAGGGCGCTGACGCGCGCGCTTTCGGGGGCGCTGTCCGTACCGGTGCATGACGTGGAGCCTGGCGCAATTTGTGCCTTGGCCAGGGCGCCTTCCGCGCTGCGGCCGCGTTGCGCGTAGGCTCCCATGATGGCTTGCACGAACGCCATAGGCGTGCCGGTTGGCGCCGAGGCGTCGGGTGGGGGCCGGAGCGGGTGGGGGGACGGCATGGCGGTTGGCGTGATTTGCAACCATTTTGTCATTTCAAGCGCAGCCTGAGCGGCGTAAGCTGCGCCGACACGCTGATGTCGATGCGTGGATGGAACGCCCGAACGGAGACAAGCGACATGAGTACCCAGAAGACCCTGATCCAAAGCCAAGCCAAAGGCGCGACCAGTCCGGCCCTGATCGAGCAGACCCTGGGCGCCTTCTTCGACGACATGGTGGCGCGCCACCCCGAGCGCGAGGCGCTGGTGGCGGTGCACCAGAAGCGGCGCTACACCTATCGCCAGCTGCAAGCCGAGTCGCGCCGCCTGGCCAGCGCGCTGCTGGGGCTGGGCCTCAAGCCCGGTGAACGCGTCGGGATCTGGTCGCACAACAACACCGAATGGGTGCTGATGCAGCTGGCCACGGCCATGGCGGGGCTGGTGCTGGTCAACATCAATCCAGCCTACCGCACGGCCGAGGTCGAATACGCGCTCAACAAGGTGGGCTGCAAGGCACTGGTCGCCATGCCGCGCTTCAAGACCAGCGACTACCTGGGCATGCTGCGCGAGCTGCGTGCCGCGCAGGCGCTCCCGCAGCTGGAGCACGCGATCTGGATCGACGTGGCAGGCGAGGGCGCCGACGAGCCGGGGTTCATGCGCTTTTCCGCGCTGATGAAGACGGGCGCTGCCGACGATGCGCGACTGCCGCAGGTGGCCCGGTTGCTGCATGCGCAGGACGCCATCAACATCCAGTTCACCAGCGGCACCACGGGCTTTCCCAAGGGCGCCACGCTGACGCACCGCAACATCCTGAACAATGGCTTTTTCATCGGCGAGGCGATGAAGCTGACCGAGGCGGACCGCTTGTGCATCCCCGTGCCGCTGTACCACTGCTTCGGCATGGTGCTGGGCAACCTGGCGGTGCTCACGCACGGCGGCTGCATCGTCTATCCCAACGATGCGTTCGAGCCCGTGAGCGTGCTGCAAGCCGTGCAGGACGAAAAATGCACCGGCTTGCACGGCGTGCCCACCATGTTCATCGCCGAGCTGGATCACCCGCGCTTCACGGAATTCGATCTGTCCACGCTGCGCACCGGCATCATGGCCGGCAGCCCCTGCCCGATCGAGGTGATGAAGCGCGTGCAAAGTGAGATGAACATGCGCGAGGTGACGATTGCCTACGGCATGACCGAGACCAGCCCGGTGAGCTGCCAAAGCTCCACCGACACGCCGCTGGAAAAGCGCGTGTCCACCGTCGGCCTGGTGCAGCCGCACCTGGAAATCAAGATCATCGACCCGGAGACCGGCGCGGTCGTGCCCTGCGGCGCGACGGGCGAGTTCTGCACGCGCGGCTATTCGGTGATGCAGGGCTACTGGGAAGACCCGGCGCGCACCGCTGAGGCCATCGACGCCGAAGGCTGGATGCACACGGGCGACCTGGCCACCATGGACAACGAGGGCTACGTCAACATCGTCGGGCGCAGCAAGGACATGGTGATCCGCGGGGGCGAGAACGTCTATCCGCGCGAGATCGAAGAGTTTTTATACCGCCACCCCAAGGTGCAGGACGTGCAGGTGGTGGGCCTGCCCGACCCCAAGTACGGCGAAGAGCTGTGCGCCTGGATCATCGCCAAGCCCGGACAGCAACTGACCGAAGACGAGGTGCGCGAATTCTGCAAGGGCCGGATTGCGCACTACAAGGTGCCGCGCTACATCAAGTTCGTGGCCGAATTTCCGATGACGGTGACCGGCAAGATCCAGAAATTCAAGATCCGCGAGGCGATGGTGCAGGAGCTTGGACTTTCAGAGCGAAAAACGGCTTGAGCGCCCGTGTGACCAGCGCAGATAGCTATCCAATCAATAGTAAAGGTCTTTCATGCCCCTGATTCACTCCAAGCTCAATGCCCGTTCGGCCGATTTCCAGGCCAATGCCGACGCCATGCGCGTGCTGGTCACCGACCTTCATGCCCAGGTCGCCAAGGTCGGGCAGGGCGGGGGCGAAGCCGCGCGCAAGAAGCACATGGACCGCGGCAAGCTGCTGCCGCGCGTGCGGGTGCAGATGCTGCTGGACCCCGGCACGCCCTTTCTGGAGATCGCGCCGCTGGCCGCGCTGCACATGTATCCCGACCGCGATGGTTCGGACGCCGCGCCAGCCGCCGGCCTGGTCGCCGGCATCGGCCGGGTGTCGGGCGTGGACTGCATGATCGTCTGCAACGACGCCACGGTGAAGGGCGGCACCTACTACCCGATGACCGTCAAGAAGCACCTGCGCGCGCAGGAAATCGCCCAGCAGAACCGCCTGCCCTGCATCTACCTGGTCGATTCGGGCGGCGCCAACCTGCCCAACCAGGACGAGGTTTTCCCGGACCGCGAGCACTTCGGCCGTATCTTCTACAACCAGGCCAACATGAGCGCGCAGGGCATCGCGCAGATCGCCGTCGTCATGGGCAGTTGCACCGCCGGCGGCGCCTATGTGCCGGCGATGAGCGACGAGACCATCATCGTCAAGAACCAGGGCACCATCTTCCTGGGTGGCCCGCCGCTGGTCAAGGCCGCCACCGGCGAGGTGGTCACGGCCGAAGACCTGGGCGGCGGCGACGTGCACACCCGCCTGTCGGGCGTGGCCGACCATCTGGCGCAAAACGACACCCACGCGCTGGCCCTGGCGCGCGAGGTGGTGGCGCACCTGAACCGCGGCAAGACGCGCGCCGCCGTGCTGCGCGATCCGGTGCCGCCCAAGTACGCGCCCGAGGAGCTGTACGGCGTGATCCCCACCGACACGCGCAAGCCCTTCGACGTGCGCGAGATCATCGCCCGCATCGTGGATGGCAGCGAGTTTCAGGAGTTCAAGGCGCGCTTCGGCACCACGCTGGTGTGCGGCTTCGCGCACATCGAGGGCATGCCGGTGGGCATCGTCGCCAACAACGGCATCCTGTTCTCCGAGTCGGCTCAAAAGGGCGCCCACTTCATCGAGCTGTGCTGCCAGCGCAAGATTGCGCTGGTCTTCCTTCAGAACATCACCGGCTTCATGGTCGGGCGCAAGGTCGAGAACGAAGGCATCGCGCGCCACGGCGCCAAGCTGGTCACGGCCGTGGCCACGGCCAACGTGCCCAAGTTCACCATCATCATCGGCGGCTCCTTTGGCGCCGGCAACTACGGCATGTGTGGGCGCGCCTACAGCCCGCGCTTTCTGTGGATGTGGCCCAACGCGCGCATCAGCGTGATGGGCGGCGAGCAGGCCGCCAGCGTGCTGGCCACGGTCCGGCGCGACGGCATCGAGGCCAAGGGCGGGCAGTGGTCTGCCGCCGAGGAAGAAGCCTTCAAGGCCCCGATCCGCCAGCAATACGAGCAGCAGGGCCACCCCTACTACGCCACGGCGCGGCTGTGGGACGACGGCGTCATCGACCCGGCCGACACGCGCCGCGTGCTGGCGCTGGGCCTGTCGGCGGCGCAGAACGCGCCGGTGCCGGACGTCCGGTTTGGCGTGTTCCGCATGTGATGTGCGCGATGGCGGACCACGCGGCATTGCCGACTCATCATGCGAACCCCGGTCGACATGAATGACGTGCTGACCACGGTCATGCCGGCGGGCGTGCCGCGGCATGGCGGCTGCAACGGCAGCCGGGCCACGCATCGCGGCTGGCGCGCCAGGAGGTTCTGATGACGATCGCACCCCGCTTCGCCGGGTTCTGGCGCCATCTTGCCGCGCTGGCCCTGCTGCTGGCCGCTGCCCACGCCGGTGCCGCGACCAGCGCGCCGCAGCGCATCCAGCTGGCGGGCAGTCCCGAGCCCACCCAGGTGGCGCACTGGTGGCCCGCGGCCGGCCCGGGCACGCACCCGGCGGTCATAGGCCTGCACGGCTGCGGGGGCCTGTACAACCGCAAGGGCGCACTCAGCGCGCGCTTTCGCGAATACGCCGAGCGTTGGCACGCCGCCGGCTACTCGGTGCTGCTGCCCGACAGCTGGACCACGCACGGCCACCGGCGGGTCTGCCAGACGCCGTACGACCAGCGCCATCACTACAGCGCCCAGCGCCAGGCCGACGTGCGGGCGGCCGTGGCCTGGCTGCACGCCCAGCCCGACGTGGATGCGTCGCGCGTCGCGCTGGTGGGCTGGTCCAACGGCGCCAGCACGGCCTTGCGGGCCATCGACCCGGCGCGCGGGCCGGTCCCCGAGCTGGCGGGGGTCGCGGTGTTCTACCCCGGTTGCGCACCGCTGATGCGGCGCTCTGCGGTGCTGGCCCCCGTGCCGCTGCTCATGCAGCTCGGCGCCGACGACAACTGGACGCCGGCTGCCCCTTGCGCTGCACTGGCGGTGCGCCTGCAGCAGGCCGGCCACGACGTGACCCTGCGCGTGTACGAGGGCAGCGTGCACGGCTTCGATGGCACCGAGCCCCTGCGCATCCGCGCCGACGTGCCCAACGGCGCCGATCCGCACCACATCCGGCAGGGCGGCAACCCGCAGGCGCGCGCAGCCGCCATCGACGAGCTGCAGGCCTTCCTGCAGCGCGTGCTGGCGCCGAAAGGCCGGTCGTGAATCCGATCACCCACTTCAGTCAGCTGGCTCGCTACAACGTCTGGGCCACGGCGCGCCTGCTCGATGCCGTGGCCAGCCTGGGCGACGAGGAATATCGGTGCGACCTCGGGCTGTTCTTTCGCAGCATCCACGGCACCTTGAACCATCTGCTGGTGGGCGAGCATCACATCTGGTTTCCGCGGTTTGCCGAAGGGCGCTCGCCCAGCCTGGCGCTCAACGCCGAGCTCGAACCCGAGCGTCAGGCGCTGGATGCGCGCCTGCGTGCCGGCAGCGCACGCTGGGAGCCGCTGATCGCCACCCTCGACGCGGCGCGCTTTGACGGCACGCTGGACTACATCACCACCAAGGGCGTGCCGGTGTCGCTGCCTTTCGCGGCCACCCTGGCGCACGTGTTCAACCACGGCACGCACCACCGCGGGCAGATCACGGCGGCGCTCACGCGCTTGCGCCAGCCCTGTCCCGAACTCGACCTCGTCATCATGTTGCAACACAACCAAGCCAAGCCATGACCGCCGACATCCGCATCGACGTCTTCAGCCCCGTCGCCACCATCACGCTCAGCCGCCCGGAGGTGCGCAACGCCTTCAACGACGCCGTCATCGCCCGCCTGTCCGAGGCTTTCGTGCAGCTCGGCGAGCGCGCCGACGTGCGCGCCATCGTGCTGGCCGCCGAGGGCCCGGCCTTCTGCGCCGGCGCCGACCTGAACTGGATGCGCCGCATGGCGGACTACACGCGCGAGGAGAACCTGCAGGATGCCGCCCAGCTGGCCTTCATGCTGCGCGCCATCTACGAATGCCCCAAGCCCACGGTGGCGCGCATCCAGGGCGACGTCTACGCCGGCGGCATGGGGTTGGTGGCGGCCTGCGACGTGGCGGTCAGCGTGGACAGCGCGCACTACTGCCTCAGTGAGGTCAAGCTGGGCCTGATCCCGGCCACCATCAGTCCCTACGTCATCCGCGCCATGGGGCCGCGTGCGGCGCACCGCTGGTTCCTGACGGCCGAACGCTTTGACGCCGCCGAGGCGCTGCGCATCGGTTTCGTGCACGAGGTGGTGGCGGCCGAGCAGCTGGACGCGACGGTGGGCGCGATCGTGCGCGCGCTCACCAGCGCCAGCCCCCATGCCGTGCGCAGCGCCAAGCGCCTGGTGCAGGATGTGGCGGGGCGCGACATCACGCGCCTGCTGATCGAGCGCACCGTGGAGGGCATTGCCGACATCCGCGCCAGCGACGAGGGCAAGGAGGGCGTGCAGAGCTTTCTGCAAAAGCGCAAGCCCGGCTGGTTGAATGTCTGATTCTTCAAGTGTTTTTGGCCTCCAGCGCTCGTCCATCAAGCGCAGGAAGCTATTAAAAATGTAGTTACCGTCCATGCAAGACCTGATCGCCCAGATCGTCCAGTGGCTGCACGCCATGGGCATCCACCCGGATGCCGGCACCGCCGCGGCCGTGGGCAGCGCCGCCGGCAAGGTGGGTGCGGCCGTCAGCCAGGCGACGGCCAGGATGGACCTGCCCAGCCTGCTGGCACTGGCCGCCGCGCTGGGATGGGCCAGCGGCTTTCGGCTGTACGCGGTGGTGTTCATCACCGGCGCCATGGGCGCGGCCGGCTGGATCGCTCTGCCGCCTGGCCTGCATCTGCTGGCGCACCCGGCGGTGCTGGCGGCCAGCGGCTTCATGATGCTCGTCGAGTTTTTTGCCGACAAGATTCCCTGGGTGGACAGCCTATGGGACACGGTGCACAGCGTCATTCGCATTCCCGCCGGCGCGCTGCTGGCCGCCAGCGTGTTCGGCGCCGACTCGGGCACCATGGGCCTGGTGGCGGGCCTGCTGGGCGGCTCGCTGGCGGCCACCTCGTTCGCCACCAAGGCCACCACCCGAGCGGCCATCAACACCAGCCCCGAGCCGTTCAGCAACTGGGGCGCTTCATTCTTCGAGGACGGTCTGGCGGTGGCCGTGATGTGGCTGGCCACCCAGCATCCGCTGCTGTTTGGCGTGGCGCTGGCTGTGATGCTGGCGGTGTCGGCGCTGCTGCTGGTGGTGTTGTTCAAGTTTCTGCAAGTCGTGCTGCGCAAGTTGCGGCATTTTTTCAACTCCGGATCTGCCGCATGGCAGACCAAGCCGCAAGGACACCCATGACGCCCGACGCCGTGATTTCGGAACCCTCCGCCGCTCGTGCCGGCGCACCCTCCACACCAGCCGCCGCGCGCTGGACCCTGGACGCCGTGGCGGCGCTGCTCGATCTGCCCTTCATGGACCTCATGCACCGCGCCCAGCAGGTGCACCGCCAGCATTTCGATGCCAACGCGGTGCAACTGTCCACCCTGCTGTCGATCAAGACCGGCGGCTGCGAGGAGGACTGCGCCTACTGCCCGCAGTCGGCGCACTACGACACCGGCGTCCAGGCCGAGAAGCTGATGGCCATGGATCAGGTGCTCGCGGCCGCACAAGCCGCCCAGGCCAGTGGTGCCACGCGCTTTTGCATGGGCGCGGCCTGGCGCTCGCCCAAACCGCGGCACCTGCAGCAGATGCGGGAGATGATCTCGGCCGTGAAGGCCCTGGGCCTGGAGACCTGCCTGACCGCCGGCATGCTGGAGGATGGCCAGGCCGAGGCCTTGCGCGATGCGGGGCTGGACTACTACAACCACAACCTCGATACCGCGCCCGAGTTCTACGGCCAGATCATCACCACTCGCAGCTACCAGGACCGGCTGGACACGCTCGAGCGCGTGCGCGCGGCGGGCCTGTCCACCTGCTGTGGCGGCATCGTCGGCATGGGCGAGACCCGCCGCCAGCGCGCCGGCCTGATTGCGCAACTGGCCAACCTCAACCCCTATCCCGATTCGGTGCCCATCAACAACCTGGTGCAGGTGGCGGGCACGCCCCTGGCCGGCACGCCCGAGCTGGATCCGTTCGAGTTCATCCGCACCATTGCCGCCGCCCGCATCACCATGCCGCGCGCCATGGTGCGCCTGTCGGCTGGGCGCGAAGCCATGTCGGAGCAAACCCAGGCACTGTGCTTCCTGGCGGGGGCCAATTCCATCTTCTATGGCGACCGCCTGCTGACCACCCACAATCCGCAGGCCGAGGCCGACCGGGCCCTGTTGGCGCGCCTGGGCATGCGCGCAGAGTGCTCGTCCGCCTTGTCGGCGTGACGCCTTCATTCGCCAAGCGGCCGCTCGTTCTTCAGCCAATCACCCCAGGGCTTGCATCATGTTTACCAAAATCCTCATTGCCAACCGCGGCGAGATCGCCTGCCGCGTCGCCGCCACCGCCCGTCGCCTGGGCGTGCGCACCGTGGCCGTCTATTCCGACGCCGACGCGCACGCCAAACACGTCATGGCCTGCGACGAGGCGGTGCACATCGGCGCCAGCGCGCCCAAGGACAGCTACCTGCAATGGCAGCGCATCATCGACGCGGCCAAGGCCACCGGCGCGCAGGCCATTCACCCCGGCTACGGCTTTTTGAGCGAGAACGAGGCCTTTGCCCAGGCCTGCGCGGATGCCGGCCTGGTCTTCATCGGCCCGCCGGCCAGCGCCATCCTGGCCATGGGCCTGAAGGCCGAGTCCAAGCGCCTGATGGCCAAGGCCGGCGTGCCGCTGGTGCCCGGCTACCAGGGTGAGGACCAGGACCCGGCGCTGCTGCAGCGCGAGGCCGACCGCATCGGCTACCCGGTGCTGATCAAGGCCAGCGCGGGCGGCGGCGGCAAGGGCATGCGCGACGTGCACAAGTCCGAGGACTTTGCCGCCGCGCTGGCATCCTGCCAGCGCGAGGCGACCAACAGCTTTGGCAACGACGCGGTGCTGGTCGAAAAACTGGTGCTGCGGCCGCGCCACATCGAAATCCAGATCTTCGGCGACACCCAGGGCAACTACGTTTATTTGTTCGAGCGCGACTGCTCGGTGCAGCGCCGCCACCAGAAGGTGCTGGAGGAAGCCCCTGCGCCGGGCATGACGCCCACGCTGCGCCAGCAGATGGGCGAGGCCGCGGTAGCGGCGGCGCGCGCCGTGGGCTACGTGGGTGCGGGCACGGTGGAGTTCATCGTCGAGCAGCCGGGTGGCTATGAGCACCCCGAGCAGATGAAGTTCTACTTCATGGAGATGAACACGCGCCTGCAGGTCGAGCATCCGGTCACCGAGGCCATCAGCGGCCAGGACCTGGTCGAATGGCAGCTGCGCGTGGCCGCCGGCCAGCCGCTGCCGTGCCGGCAGGACGAGCTGCGCATCCACGGCCACGCCATCGAGGCGCGCATCTGCGCCGAGAACCCCGACAAGGATTTTTTGCCCGCCACCGGCACCCTGCACGTCTATCGCAAGCCGCCGCACAGTGCCTTTGCCGTCGGCGCCACGCGCGTGGACGACGGCGTGCGCGAGGGCGACGCCATCAGTCCCTTCTACGACTCGATGATCGCCAAGCTGATCGTGCACGGCGACACGCGCGAGCAGGCGCTGGGCCTGCTGGACGCCGCGCTGGCGCAAACGCAGATCGTCGGCGTGCAGACCAACGTGCAGTTCCTGCGCCGCGTGCTGGCCACGCCGGCCTTCAGCCAGGCTCGGCTGGACACGGCACTGATCCAGCGCGAGCAGGATCGGCTGTTCCACCAGGACCCGCTGGGCGTGGAGCTGGCCGTGGCCGCCGCCGCCGCGCATGCGGTGCTGGGCGAGCGTGCCAGCGAGGGCAGCGACCCGTTCTCGCGCCGCGACGGCTTTCGCTCGCACGGCGTGGCCTCGCGCCGCATCGACTACGACTACCAGGGCGAGAAGGTAGTGGCCAAGCTGCGCTATCTGGACGACGGCCTGAGCCTGCAGGTGGGCGATGCACCCACTGCGCCGCTCGACTTCATGGCGCAGGGCCATGGCGCCGATGCGCCGATCGATCTGCGCTACAACGGCCGCCGCCAGGTGCTGCGGGTGTTTCGCCGCGGCGAGGTGCTGCACATCTTCGGCGACGGCGGCGCCACCCAGATCACCGAGCTCGACCCGCTGGCCAGCGCCGGCGAGGGCGCGGGCGAGGGCGGGCGCCTGACGGCCCCCATGCCCGGCAAGGTCGTCAGCATCGCCGTCAAGGCAGGCGACAAGGTGGCCAAGGGCCAGCCGCTGGCGGTGATGGAGGCCATGAAGATGGAGCACACCATCGCCGCGCCGCAGGACGGCGTGGTCGGCGAGGTGCTGTACGGCCCGGGTGACCAGGTGGCCGAAGGGGCCGAGCTGCTGCGGCTGGCCGCGGCGACGGGCGGCCAAAGCGCCTAACATCGGCATCGACCATCCCTTTTCATTTCGCTTGCCATGTCCCTGCCCACCCGTGTCCAGATCATCGATGTCGGCCCGCGCGACGGGCTGCAGAACGAGAAGCAGCCGGTGCCGGCCGCCGCCAAGATCGAGCTGGTGGCCCGCCTGCAGGCCGCCGGCCTGCGGGAGATCGAGGTCACCAGCTACGTCAGCCCCAAGTGGGTGCCGCAGATGGCCGACAACCACGAGGTCATGAGCGGCCTCGCGCGCGCGCCGGGCGTGCGCTACTCGGTGCTGACGCCGAACATGAAGGGCTTCGAGGCAGCGGCGCGCGACCGGCCCGACGAGATCCTGGTCTTTGGCGCCGCCAGCGAGGCCTTCAGCCAGAAGAACATCAACTGCTCGATTGCCGAGAGCATCGAGCGCTTTGCGCCGGTGGTCGAGGCCGCCCGCGCCGCCGGTATTGCCGTGCGCGGCTCCATCAGCTGCTCGGTCGGCTGTCCCTACGAGGGTGAGATCGCACCGGCCAAGGTGGGGCACGTCGCCGGCCTGATGAAGGGCATCGGCGTGCAGCGCGTGGACGTGGCTGACACCATCGGCGTGGGCACGCCGCGCAAGGTGAAAAAGGCCATCGAGGCGGCGCTGGCGCATTACGACGTGGACCACGTCAGCGGCCACTTTCACGACACCTACGGCCAGGCACTGGCCAACACCTACGCCGCGCTGGAGCTCGGCGTGTGGAACTTCCAGTCCTCGGTGGCCGGCCTGGGCGGCTGCCCCTACGCCAAGGGCGCCACCGGCAATGTCTCGACCGAGGATTTGGTCTACCTGCTGCACGGGCTGGGCATCGACACCGGCATCGACCTGGACCAGCTGGTCGACGCCGGGGCCTTCATCAGTGGGCAGCTCGGACGCAAGCCCAACTCGCGCGTGGCGACGGCGGTGCTGAACAAGCGCGCGGGGTGAACACCATGGACCTGCACGTGTGGCTGGCCTATTTCGTGGCTGCGTGGGTGATTGCGCTGTCGCCCGGCTCGGGTGCCGTGCTGAGCATGAGCCACGGGCTGGCCTACGGCGTGCGCCAGACCACCGCCACCATCGTCGGCCTGCAGATCGGGCTGGCTTTCATCCTGCTGGTGGCGGGGGCAGGCGTGGGCGCGCTGCTGCTGACTTCGGCGGTGGCCTTCACGGTCGTCAAGGTACTGGGCGCGGGCTATCTGCTGTGGCTGGGTTGGCGGCAATGGCGCGCGCCGGTCGCCGGGCAGGCGGGCCATGCCGAGGCGGTGCGGGCGGTACCGCTCAGTGCCCGCCAGCGTCTGGTGCAGGGCGCGCTCACCAACGCCACCAATCCCAAGGGCATCGTGTTCATGGTGGCGGTGCTGCCGCAGTTCATCGACCCGCACCGGCCATTGGCCCTGCAGCTGCTGATCCTGCTGGCCACCTCGGTGGCGGTGGATCTGGTGGTGATGCACGGCTACGCCGCGCTGGCCGCCAGCCTGAGCGCCGCGCTGCGCTCGGTGCGCGCCCGGCGCGCGCAAAACCGCGTGTTCGGCGGCGTGCTGATGGCCATGGGGGCCGGCCTGTTGATGGTGGACCGCGCCGCCCGCGCGGGATGACGACGATGCAAGAGACGATGCAAGAGACACGAGACGCCCCCGAGGGCATGCAGCGCGTGGCCGCGGCCCTGCGCGCCGCGAACCACCCGCACGCGCCGCGGATGCTCGACGCCGCCGCGCGCACCGCGCAGCAGGCGGCCGACGCCCTGGGCATCGCGGTCGGGCAAATTGCCAAGAGCATCATCTTCCGCCGCCGGAGCGACGACGCGGCGGTGCTGGTCATCACCTCGGGCGATCGGCGCGTGGACGAGAAAAAGCTCGATGCCCTGGTCGGCCAGACGGGCCGCGCCGACGCCGATTTCGTCAAGGCGCGCACGGGCTTTTCCATTGGCGGCGTCGCACCCGTTGCGCATGCCACGCCGCCGGTGGTGCTGATCGACCGCGAGCTGTTTCGCTTCGACGAAATCTGGGCCGCGGCCGGCCACCCGCATGCGGTGTTCCGGCTGCGCCCGCAGGACCTGGCGGCGCTGACCGGCAACGCGCCGGTGGCCGACGTGGTACTGGCCGCAAGCTGATGTCGAATACTATCGATAATGTAGCTGCTTGCGCTTGTCCGACGGGCGCTAGGGCCGATTTTGATCCTGATTCCGGCAGGGGGCCCGTGCCTTCGCCCTGCATCCGGGTCTGCCGCATCAGTGCGGTCACGGGCTGGTGCGAGGGCTGCCAGCGCCGGCTGGAGGAAATCGGCCGGTGGAGCGGCATGAGCGAGGACGACAAGCGCAGCGTGTGGCGCCGCATCCACGCCCGACGCGCCCTGGAGGACAGCAAGCCGTGAAGCACATCGACTTCTACCTGGATTTCATCTCGCCCTACGCCCACCTGGCCTTCGAGCAGCTGCCGCAGGCGCTGCAGGGTCTGAGCTACGAGGTGACGTATCGGCCCATCCTGTTTGCCGCCTTGCTCAAGCATCACGAGCAACTGGGCCCGGCCGAGATCGCCCCCAAGCGCGACTGGACCTACCGGCAGGTGGCTTGGCTGGCCGCGCAGTACGGCATCCCACTGCAGCTGCCCGCGGCGCACCCTTTCAAGCCGCTGGCCCTGCTGCGCCTGGCCTGGGCCTGCGCCAGCCAGGGCACGCCCAACCGCTACGTCGTCGAGACGATCTTGCGCCACGTCTGGCGCGGCGGCCAGGCGGCCGATGACGCAGGGCGGCTGGCGGCGTTGACGGCCGAGCTGGCGCCGACGCTTGATCCGGCCGGCGATGCCGTCAAGCAGGCGCTGCGCAGCGCGACGGACGAGGCCATTGCCGCCGGCGTGTTCGGCGTGCCCAGCTTCGTCGCCGGCGGCCGCGTGTTCTGGGGCTTCGACGCGCTGCCCATGCTGCGCGCCCACCTGGCCGGCGGCGCCGAGGGCGCGGCGCTGAACAAGGCCTGGGCCGCGCCCGCTGGCGTGGCCGTGGGCATCCGGCGGTAGGCACGCCATGCAGGCCCTGCACTTCGGCGCCGTGCGCGTCTACCTGGGCGAAAAATCCGGCAAGTACCCCGATGGCAACCAGGTCATCGTGCAGAGCGCCGAGGCGCGCGTGGCCTTCGACACGCCGCAGGTGGCGCGCCACATCGGGCCCGACCTGGACGAGGTGGACATGGTCATCCTCGGCCACGTGCACGAGGACCACATGGTGGCCCTGGGGCGCCTGCCGCGCGCGCGGGTGCAGGTGCACCAGGGTGACCTGGCCGCCGCCCAGTCCTGGGCCGGCCTGTGCCGCCACTACGGCTATCCCGAGCCGGTGCTGGCGCAGATGCGGCCGGCGCTCGAGCGCGACTTCGACTACACGCCCCGGCCCGACGCCACCGGCTACACCGACGGCACGCTGTGGGAGCTGGGCGGCGGCGTGCGCATCCGCGCGCACCATCTGCCGGGCCACACGTCCGGCCACTGCGCGCTGGTGGTCGAGAGCGAGGGTCTGGCCTTCATCGGCGACATCGACCTGACGGGTTTTGGCCCGTACTACGGGGACGCTACCTCGGACCTGGCCGCGTTTCGGCGCAGCCTGCAGCGCGTGCGAGACCTCGACGCCCGCGTGTGGGTCACTTCGCACCACCGCGGCGTGCTGACCGAGCGCGCCGAGTTTTTGCACCAGCTGGCGTGCTTTGCGGCCAAGATCGACGAACGCAGCGAGCGCCTGGTCGGATATCTGCGCGAGCGCCCGCACACGCTGGACGAGCTGGCGGCGCGCCGCCTGCTGTACCCGCCGGGCTTTGCGCTGCCCTACGTCGAGAGCGCCGAGCGCCGCAGCATCGGCCTGCATCTGGCCGAGCTGCAGGCCGCGGGCCGGGTGCGGCAGGAGGCCGACGGTCGCTACCATCGGTGCTGACGAGCCGCCGGTGGGACCATGCCCAACGCCTTCAATTTTTCCGCTTCGCCCTTCGACTGCCTGACCCAGCCGCAGCAGCGCCTGGTGCGGGGCAGCGTCGACGTGGCCTACTTTCGGCGCGGCGAGGTGATTCTCGACGTGGGCTCGGTGCCGACGCACCTGTTCGTCGTCATCAAGGGGCGGGTGGAGCAGTTCGACGGTGACGAGCGCGTGGCGCGCTACGGCCCGGACGACAGCTTCGACGGCCGCGGCCTGGTGGCCGGCAAGTCGAGCAGCCGCTTTGTCGCCGCCGAGGAGGTGCTGGCCTACGAGCTGGCGCATCAGACGGTCAACGACCTGATCGCCGCCAATGCCGACTTCGGCGCCCTGCTGTTCTCCGACCTCGGCGCCAAGCTGAGCGCGGCCGGCCAGCGCCGCAGCAGCAACGAGTTCCAGGCCCTCAATCTTTCGCGCGTGGACCAGGCGTTCGTGCGCAAGGCGCACATCGTCGACCGCGCCACCGACGTGGTGTCGGTGGTGCGCCTGTTTCAGCGCGAGCGCACCACCAACGTGCTGGTGCGCGACGATCGCCAGGCGCCGCCGCTGCTCGGCATGTTCACCACCAACGCGCTGCAGCGTGCCATCCTGTCGGGGCGTCCGCTCGAACAGATCGCCGTGGGCGAGCTGGCCAACTGGTCCCTGATCAGCGTGCGGCCTTCGGACCAGGTGGGCGATGCGCTGGCCACCATGGTGCGCCACCACATCCACCGCGTGGTGGTGCGCGAGGGCGAGCAGGTGCTGGGCGTGCTGGAGGCGCTGGACGTGTTCAGCTTCCTGTCCAACCACTCGATGCTGATCGGCCTGCGCATCGACGCCGCCACCGGCATCGACGAGCTGGCCGAGGCCGCACGCCAGGTCACGGGCATGATCGGGCGCCAGTACCGCGGCGGCACGCAGGTGATGCTGATCGCCCGGCTGGTGCAGGACCTGAATGCGCGCCTGTTCGCGCGCGCCTGGCAGCTGATCGCCCCCGCGGCGCTGGCGGAAAACAGCTGCCTGGTGGTGATGGGCAGCGAAGGCCGCGGCGAACAGCTGCTCAAGACCGACCAGGACAACGCGCTCATCCTGCGCGACGGCTACCCGGCGCCGGCCGATCTGGCGGCGATCTGCCAGCGCTTCTCGGATGCGCTGGCGCGCTTCGGCTATCCGCCCTGCCCGGGCCGCATCATGCTCAGCAACCCGGCCTGGTGCATGCCGGCGGCCACGTTCGCGCGCACCGTGCGCGAATGGCTGCTGTTGCCCAGCCCCGACAGCCTGATGAATCTGGCGATCTTCCTGGACGCGCATGCGGTGGCCGGCGACGCGCAGCTGCTGGACGGCGTTCGCGATGCGCTGTGGTCGCTGGCGACCGACAACGACGCCATGCTGGCGCGCTTTGCCGCGGCCATCGACCTGTTCTCGGGCAGCGGCCGCTGGTGGCACCGCCTGATCGGCGACGCAGGCGAGCGGCTCGACCTGAAGAAGGAGGGCATCTTCCCCATCGTGCATGGCGTGCGCAGTCTGGCGCTGGCGCATCGGCTGGCCGAGACCGGCACCGCCGCGCGCATCGCGCGGCTGGTGGAGCTGCAGGCGCTCGCCCCGCCGATGGGACGCGACTTGACCGATGCGCTGCAGCTGCTGATGGCCCTCAAGCTCAAGGCCGGGCTGGCCGAGCTCGACCGGGGCGATGCCGTGTCCGGCGCGGTCGATCCCGCGGCGCTGTCCACGCTCGAGCGCGACCTGCTCAAGGACGCGCTGGGCGTGGTCAAGCGCTTCAAGGCGCAGCTGCGCCAGCGCTTCAAGCTGGCCGCCCTGTGAGGCGCGGCGGTGGCGCTGCCATGGGACTGATCGAGCACTTCCAGCGCCGCCGCCTGCAGGCCCGCCTGGCGGGCACACCCTGGGCCTTCCTGCTCGAGGCACCGCCACCCGACGAGTGGGTGGCGCTGGACTGCGAGACCACCGGCCTGAATCCGCGCAGCGACGAGATCATCGCCATCGGCGCGGTGCGCATCCAGCGCCGGCGCGTGCTTACCAGCCAGCGGCTGGAGTTGCTGATCCGGCCCGAGAAGGGCGTCTCCCCCCGGAGCATCCGGGTGCACCGCCTGCGCGAGCAGGACGTCGAGGCCGGGCTGCCCGCGGCGCAGGCCGCCGAGCGCCTGCTGCACTTCATCGGCGCGCGGCCGCTGGTGGGCTACTACCTGGAGTTCGACGTCGCCATGCTGGACCGCGTCGTCAAGCCCCTGCTGGGCATGGGCCTGCCGCAGCCGAAGATCGAGGTCTCGCGGCTGTACTACGAGTACCGGTTCCGCCAGCTGCCGCCCTATCAGCAGCACGACCAGGCCGACATCGACCTGCGCTTTGCCACCATCATGACCGAGCTGGGACTGCCGCTGCGCGAGGCGCACGACGCGCTGAACGACGCCGTGATGGCGGCGCTGGCCTTCATCCGCCTGCGCGAGCTGCGCGGCGATTGATGCGCGAGCGCCCAAGAAAGAAGGGCCGTCAGGCCCTTCTTTCTAGGTGCAGCTTGTTCAGTGCGCCGAGGCCTTCGATGCCCCCAGACCGGTCTCCGAGCGCACCTGCTGCGCCGGGAAGGCCGCGCGTTCCGTGGCCGCCTGCGCGCTGCGGTCGAGCACCGAGAACAGCCACACGCCCACGAAGCCGATGGTCATCGAAAACAGCGCCGGCGAGGAATAGGGGAACCAGGCGCTGCCCTTTGGGTTGCCCAGCGTGGCTTCCCACACCGCCGGCGAAACGACGGTGAGCGCCACCGAGGAGATCAGGCCCAGGAAGCCGCCGATCACCGCGCCCTTGGTGGTGCAGTCCTTCCACAGCACCGACAGCATCAGCGGCGGCAGGTTGGCCGAGGCGGCCACGGCAAAGGCCAGCGACACCATGAAGGCGATGTTCTGCTTCTCGAACACGATGCCCAGCAGCACCGCGATCACGCCCAGCGTCAGCGTGGTCAGGCGCGAGACGCGCAGCTCGGACGCGCTGTCGGCCTTGCCCTTCTTGACCACGGTGGCGTACAGGTCGTGCGAGACGGCCGAGGCGCCCGACAGCGTCAGGCCCGCGACCACCGCCAGGATGGTGGCAAATGCCACGGCCGAGATGAAGCCATAGAACACGTCGCCGCCCACGCTCTTGGCCACCAGCACCGCCGCCATGTTGGCCGTGCCGGCGCCGCCCTTGATGACGCCCGTGGCGGTGTCGGCCATCTCGGCGTTGGGCAGCACCAGGGTGATGGCGCCGAAGCCGATGATGAAGATGATGACGTAGAAGTAGCCGATCCAGGTGGTGGCCCAGAACACGCTCTTGCGCGCTTCCTTGGCGTCGGGCACGGTGAAGAAGCGCATCAGGATGTGCGGCAGCCCCAGGGTGCCGAACATCAGCGCCATGCCGAAGGAAATCGCCGAGATCGGGTCCTTGATGAAGCCGCCCGGCCCCATGATGGCCAGGCCCAGCCTGGCTGCCAGGTCGGGCGCGGCGCCGCCGCTCTGGGCGATCTGCGTCTTCACGCGCACGCCCTCGGCAAACAGCGCCTCGGGGCTGAAGCCGTAGCGGGCCAGCACCATGAAGCCCATGAAGCTCACGCCGGCCAGCAGCAGGCAGGCCTTGATGATCTGCACCCAGGTGGTGGCCGTCATGCCGCCGAACAGCACGTAGATCATCATCAGCACGCCCACCAGCACCACGGCGATCCAGTAGTCCAGCCCGAACAGCAGCTTGATGAGCTGGCCGGCGCCCACCATCTGCGCGATCAGGTAGAAGGCCACCACCACCAGCGTGCCGCAGGCGGCGAAGATGCGAAACGGCGTTTGCGCGAAGCGGTAGCCCGCCACGTCGGCAAAGGTGAACTTGCCCAGGTTGCGCAGCCGCTCGGCCAGCAGAAAGGTGAGGATCGGCCAGCCGACCAGAAAGCCGATCGAATAGATCAGGCCGTCGTAGCCGGTGGCCATGACGGCCGCCGAGATGCCCAGGAAGGACGCCGCCGACATGTAGTCGCCGGCAATCGCCAGGCCGTTCTGAAAGCCGGTGATGCCGCCGCCGGCGGTGTAGAAGTCGGCCGCCGACTTGGTGCGGCCCGCGGCCCATTTGGTGATCCACAGCGTCGCGGCGACGAACACCGTGAACATGATGATGGCGATCCAGTTGGTCGCCTGCTTGGCGGTTTCGCCGACGTCGCCGCCGGCGGCCAGGGCGGCGCCGCCGGCGCCCAGCAGCGCGGCCGCCGCGAGGAAGTTGTGCGTGCGTTTCATTGGGCGGCGTCCTTCAGGATGTCGCGCGTGGCGGCGTCGAACTCGCTGTTGGCGCGGCGCACGTAGATGCCGGTGATGACGACGGTGAACACGATCACCGCCAGGCCGATCGGGATGCCCCAGGTGGTGACGCCGACGCCGACGGGCGTGGCCAGCAGCTCCTTGTCGAAGGCGATCAGGCCGACGTAGCCGTAATAGACGATCAGCATCGCGATCGTGAGCATCCAGCCGTAGCGGTTGCGGGTGGACTTGAGTTGCTGGTAGCGGGGGTTGCGCTCGATCCGCTCGACCAAGGGGTCTGGCATGGGGTTGTCTCCTGTGGGCCGCGGGCCCTCATCGGGGTCGGGTGGCCGTGTGGCCGCGGCGGATTGTGGAGACCGAGGCTGACGCAAACCTAACAGGCGAGGTCCGCGATGCGCCGTGGGCCCGAGGCCGCTTCCCATCGGCACGCCCAGGAGACCCAGCGCGCCGCCCCGGTCTCGATTCGTGAGGCCGGCGTCGCCCTGGGTGTGGCTTTTTCGCCGTGACACAGCGATCTGGGCTTAGGTATTTTCCCTTGGATAAATCCTCCCGTTCAGCACTCGATCAATGGGGTCAAATGCTTGTCCCAGCGCAAGAAATGGGGGTGAGCCAGGCTGAATCCGGATGCGTGCATCGAATTTGCACATCGGCCGGGATCGTGAAAAGATGTAATAGACAAGTGCTGATGTTCCGAAACGATGGCGTACCGGCATCTGGACACTTGGCGAGCGCATGTCGGCGTTCAGCACCGACCGAGGAGACCCCAGCATGGCAGCAGCACAGGCACCCGATTCGGCCGTGGCGGCCGATGGCCGCATCATTGCCCCCGCATCCGGGGCCCGGCTGGCCCAAGCGGCGCAGCCCGGCCACCCGGCCGACCGCAAGATCATCTTCGCGTCCTCGCTGGGCACGATGTTCGAGTGGTATGACTTCTACCTTTACGGCTCGCTGGCCGGCATCATCGCCAAGCAGTTCTTCACCGGGCTCGACCCTACCTCGGCCTTCATCTTCGCGCTGCTGGGCTTTGCCGCCGGCTTCATCGTGCGGCCGTTCGGTGCGCTGGTGTTCGGCCGCCTGGGCGACATGATCGGGCGCAAGTACACCTTCCTGGTCACCATCGTCATCATGGGCCTGACGACCTTCATCGTCGGCATCCTGCCCACCTACGCCACGCTGGGCGTGTTCGCGCCCATCGTGCTGATCGTGCTGCGCATGCTGCAGGGCCTGGCGCTGGGCGGTGAGTACGGCGGCGCCGCCACCTACGTGGCCGAGCATGCGCCGCCGGGCAAGCGCGGCTTCTACACGTCCTGGATCCAGACCACGGCCACGGTCGGGCTGCTGATGTCGCTGCTGGTCATCCTGGGCGTGCGCAACCTGATGAGCGAGGAGGCCTTTGCCGACTGGGGCTGGCGCATTCCCTTCCTGGCGTCCATCGGCCTGCTGGCGGTTTCGGTGTGGATCCGGCTGTCGCTCAGCGAGTCGCCGGCCTTTCAGCGCATCAAGGCGCAGGGCAAGGTTTCGCGGGCGCCGCTGACCGAATCGTTCACCCAGTGGAAGAACCTGCGCCTGGTGCTGCTGGCCCTGTTTGGCCTGGTGGCCGGCCAAGCGGTGGTCTGGTACACGGGCCAGTTCTACGCCATGTTCTTCCTGACCAAGGTGCTGCAGGTGGACCTGACCAGCGCGGACATCCTGATCGCCATCGCCCTGGTGATCGGCACGCCCTTCTTCGTGGTGTTTGGCGCGCTGTCCGACCGCATCGGCCGCAAGCCCATCATCATGGCCGGCCTGCTGCTGTCGGTGCTGACCTACTTCCCGCTGTTTCACGCCCTGACCGAGGCGGCCAACCCCGATCTGGCCCAGGCCCAGGCCCAGGCCCAGGTGGTGGTCACCGCCGCGCGGCGCGACTGCTCGTTCGGCGGCAAGCCGGTGGCGCGCGAGATCGACTTCCGCACCTCCTGCGACATTGCCAAGCGCTACCTGGCGCAGAAGTCGGTGAGCTACACCAACGCGCCGGCCATGGGCGGGCGCGCCACGGTGCAGATCGGCAACACCATCATCACCGCCCCCTCGGGTCGGGTGGCCAACCAGGCCTTCGACGCCGAGAGCAAGGCCGCCATCGCGGCCTTCAAGAAGGACGTCGACGCTGCGCTCAAGGCCGCGGGCTACCCCGACAAGGCCGATCCGGCCAAGATGAACAAGCCGATGATCGTGGCCATCCTGGTGGTGCTGATGATCTACGTGACCATGGTCTACGGGCCCATTGCCGCAGCGCTGGTGGAACTGTTCCCCACCCGCATCCGCTACACCTCCATGAGCCTGCCCTATCACATCGGCAACGGCTGGTTTGGCGGCATGCTGCCCACCATCTCGTTTGCCATGGTGGCCGCCAACGGCAACATGTACCACGGCCTGTGGTATCCGATCGTGATCGCCGCGATCACGCTGGTGATCGGGATGTTGTTCTTCCGCGAAACCAAGGACACCAACATCTACGCCACCGACTGAGCGGCGGCGGCGCCGATGCAAACAGGCCCGCGCGTGCGCGGGCCTGTTGCCTGGGGGCGGGGCGCTGTCAGGCCAGCAGCGCGTTCACCCGCCGGACGTAGGCGGCCGGGTCCTGCGGCAGGCCGCCCTCGGCCAGCAGCGCCTGGTCGAACAGGATGTGTGCCAGGTCGTCGAAGTGCGGGTTGCCGTCGAGCTTTTTCACCAGCGCGTGCTCGGGGTTGATCTCCAGCACCGGCTTGGTGGCGGGCACGCCCTGGCCGGCCTGGCGCATCAGGCGCTCGAACTGCAGGCTCATGCCGGCGTCTTTGACCACCAGGCAGGCGGGTGAATCGACCAGGCGCGTGGTCACGCGCACGTCTTCCACGCTGTCTTTCAGCGCTTGCTTCAGCTGCTCGACCAGCGGCTTGACGGCCTCGGCCGCCTCTTCCGCGGCCTTCTTCTCGGCCTCGTCCTGCAGCTCGCCCAGGTCGACCGCGCCTTTGGCCACCGACTGCAGCGGCGTGCCCTCGAACTCGCGCAGGAAGGACAGCGACCACTCGTCCACGCGGTCGCTCATCAGCAGCACCTCGATGCCCTTCTTGTTGAACAGCTCGAGCTGCGGGCTGCCCTTGGCCGCCGCCAGCGAGTCGGCGGTGATGTAGTAGATGGCCTTCTGGCCGGACTTCATGCGCGCCTTGTATTCGGGCAGCGACACGGTGGGGGCGTCGGTGGTGGTGCTGGCATAGCGCAGCAGCCTGGCGATGCGCTCGCGGTTGCCGCCGTCCTCGCCCAGGCCCTCCTTGAGCACGGCGCCGAACTCGCGCCAGAAGCTGGCGTACTTGTCGCCGTCCTTGGCCTGGGCGGCGGCCTCGTTCTTGTCCTGCACGTCGGTGACCTCGGCCGCGTCGTCCGCGGCCGGCGTCGGCACTTCGGTTGCCGAGGCCTTGGCCAGCTCTTCCAGCAGGCCCAGCACGCGGCGCGTGTTGCCCTCGCGGATGGCGCGCACGTCGCGGCTTTCCTGCAGCAGCTCGCGGCTGACGTTGAGCGGTAGGTCGGCCGAATCGACCACGCCCTTGACGAAGCGCAGGTAGCGCGGCAACAGCTGCTCGGCCTCGTCCATGATGAACACGCGCTTGACGTACAGCTTGATGCCGGCTTTCTTCTCGCGGTCCCACAGGTCGAACGGCGCGTGGCTGGGCACATACAGCAGCTGCGTGTACTCGGTGCTGCCCTCCACCCGGTTGTGCGTCCAGGCCAGGGGGGGCTGCCAGTCGTGCGCGATCTGCTCGTAGAACTGGGTGTACTGCTCGTCGGTGATGTCCTTCTTGGGGCGCGTCCACAGGGCGGTGGCCTGGTTGACGGTTTCCCACTCGCCGGTCTTGACCATCTGCCCGGGCTCACCCTCTTGCTTGCCTTCTTCCCACTTCTCGCCTTCCATCTGGATCGGCAGCGCGATGTGGTCGGAGTACTTGTTGATTAGCTCCTTGATGCGCCAGCCGTCGGCGTACTCCAGCGCGTCCTCGCGCAGGTGCAGGGTGACGCTGGTGCCGCGCTCGGCCCGCGTGATGGTCTCGACGGCGAAGTCGCCGCGGCCTGCGCTCGCCCAGCGCACGCCCTGCTCGGCCGGCAGGCCGGCACGGCGCGACTCGACCGTGATCTGGTCGGCGACGATGAAGCCCGAGTAAAAGCCCACGCCGAACTGGCCGATCAGCTGCGCGTCGGCCTTCTGGTCGCCCGACAGGCGGGCCATGAACTCGCGCGTGCCGCTCTTGGCGATGGTGCCCAGATGCGCCACCGCCTCGTCCTGGCTCATGCCGATGCCGGTGTCGGTCACCGTGAGGGTCCTGGCGGTCTTGTCAAAAGCAATGCGTACGCGCAGCTCGGGCTGCTCGCCGTACAGCGCGCCGTCGGCCAGCGCCTCGAAGCGCAGCTTGTCGCAGGCGTCCGAGGCGTTGGAGATCAGCTCGCGCAGGAAGATTTCCTTGTTGGAGTACAGCGAATGCGTGACCAGATGCAGCAGCTGGGCCACTTCGGCCTGAAAGGCGTGGGATTGTTGGGTCATGTCGGAAATCAAGTGGATCGAAGGTGAGGCGTTCGACCGACAGGGCGCCGGCCTTGCGTTTTCAGGTAAGGGCGCAGCGCGTGCTTTCAAGCGGCCGCGGTGCTGGCCCTGCGCCCTGCGGGGCGCCCGCGCAGACGAGTGGGGTCAAAAGCGTTCGTGCACCCCCAGATAGCGCCACTGCCCCACCGGCAACGCGCCCAATTGCACCTGCCCGATGCGAATGCGCTTGAGGCCGGTGACGTGCAGGCCCACGGCCTCGCACATGCGGCGGATCTGGCGCTTCTTGCCCTCGCGCAGCACGAAGCGCAGCTGCTCGGGGTTCTGCCAGTCGACCTGCGCGGGTTTCAGCGGCTGGCCGTCCAGGCTGAGGCCGTGGCGCAGGCGCGCCAGCTGCGCGGGCGGAAAGGCGGCCTGCACGTTGGTCGCAATCTCGCCAAAGCTCACGCGCACCAGGTACTCCTTGTCCACCGTGGAGTCCTCGCCGATCAGCTGGCGTGCCACCCGCCCGTCCTGCGTCAGCACCAGCAGGCCCACCGAGTCGATGTCCAGCCGGCCGGCCGG
Source organism: Burkholderiaceae bacterium (assembly GCA_041396485.1). Taxonomy (GTDB): domain Bacteria; phylum Pseudomonadota; class Gammaproteobacteria; order Burkholderiales; family Burkholderiaceae_C; genus Ottowia. Next base: position 99,509 of record JAWKYM010000001.1, read on the forward strand.
CGCCAGGCCGCGCAGCTGCGCCGGGGCGAAGCGCCGGTGCGCGCCATCGCCGCGCCAGTGGCTGCGCGCGTCGATCAGCGTCACGGCGGGGCGGTGGCCGTCCTCGGCCTGGCCACTGACGTAGCCGACGGGCTTGTTGAGCAGGATGGTCACGCGCTCGGCCTGCGCGGCGTCGGCGCGGCGGTCGACCGTGACCTGGTCGGCGGGCGTCACCCTCAGCCCCATCGGCGCCACCTGGCCGTTCACAAGCACCCAGCCGCGCTCGATCCACTCGTCGGCCTCGCGGCGCGAGCACAGGCCCAGCTCGGCCAGGCGCTTGTTCAGGCGGACGGCGCCGGAGTCATCCCGTTGTGAGGCACTGGCGCCTGCGGGGGGCGATGCGCGGCGCCAGCGGGACGTGGGGGAGGGGGAGTCGGGCATGGATGGAAACTATCAAAAAGATAGCTTATTGCGCTTGTGGATAGGGCGCTGCAGGCCAATTTTATTCTCAAACAAGCGTGTCGCCGGGCAAAGGCGGGTGCTCAAAATTCCTCGCCGCGCAGCGCTTCCAGCTGCAGGATGCGCAGGCCGCCGTATTCGATGCGCAGCACACCGCGCGCCTGCAGCGCGCGCAGCGCCTCGTTCACGCGCTGGCGCGACAGGCCGACCAGGTAGGCCAGCTCCTGCTGGGTGATGCGCAGCACCTCGCCCACGCCCGGAAACAGCACCGGGTTGACCAGCGCCGCCAGGTTGCGCGCCACGCGCTGCTCGGGGCTGGCTGCCCGGCCCACCGCCAGCGCCACGATGAATTGGCCCAGCCGCTCGTTGAGCTGGCTCATCACGAAGCGGTTGAAGCCGATGGAGTGATCCAGCAGCCAATGAAAGGTGTCCACCGGCAGGCCCGCGACCAAACTGCGGCGCAGCGGCTGCACGTTGTAGCGATAGGACTCGCGCTTGATGACGGTGCCCTCGCCAAACCAGCCGCCGGCGGCCAGGCCCGAGTAGGTGATGGCACGGCCGTCGTCGGTCACGGTGTTCATCTTCAGCAGCCCGTCGATGACGCCAAACCAGTAGGTGGCTGGCCGGCCGATGCGGCACACCAGGTCGCCCGGCACGGCTTCGCTCACGCGCAGCTCAGGCACGATGCGATCGTGCTCGTCGGGCAGCAGGTGCGCCAGCCAGGGCACGCTCTGCAGTTCGCTGTCGGTGAGCAGGCGGCGCCGCTCGTGCAAGGATGATCTGGCACTCATGTTCGGGAAAAACCTGATCAAATCGGGGGGTAAATTGTCGTTCAAACGACAACATGACGTCAAAGTATCGACTTACGATTCGCGTCAAGTTTGAGCCATGGCCTTGCGCCTGGCCCCCATGCAAGGAGACATCCGCCCATGACGGCGACCTTTCCCCAGTTGTTGCAGCAACACGCCCGCCAGCGCCCGCAGGCGCCGGCGTTGCGCGAGAAAGAGTTCGGTATCTGGCAGACCTGGAGCTGGCAGCGCGCGCTGGACGACACGCGCCACATGGCGCTGGGCCTGGCGGCGCTGGGCTTTGCCGCGGGCCAAAACCTGGCGGTGGTGGGCGACAACCGGCCGCTGCTGTACCTGATGTTCGTGTCGGTGCAGTCGCTGGGCGGCGTGCCGGTGCCGATGTACCAGGACGCGGTGGCCGCCGAGATGGCCTTCGTGCTGCGCGAGACGGAGGTGCAGTTCGCCTTTGCCGAAGACCAGGAGCAGGTGGACAAGCTGCTGGAGCTGCGCGCCGGCGCGGGCGAGGCGGCCGTACCGGGCCTGGCCCACATCATCTACGACGATCCGCGCGGCCTGCGCAACTATCGCGACGCCGGCCTGATCAGCGTGCAGGACCTGATGGCGCTGGGCCGCCAGTTCGAGCAGCAGCATCCGCAATACTTCGAGCAGCAACTGGCGCGCGTCCAGCCCGAGGACACGGCCGTCATCCTGTTCACCTCGGGCACCACCAGCCGGCCCAAGGGTGTATGCCAGACGCACCAGGGTTTCATCGCCGCGGCCGAGGGCAGCGTCGCCGTCGACGGGCTCAATGGCAACGACAACGTGCTGTCCTACCTGCCGCCGGCCTGGGTGGGCGACTTCCTGTTTTCGGTGGCGCAGTGGTTGGTGGCGGGCTTTACCATCAACTGCCCCGAGAGCGCCGAGACCGTGGCCATCGACATGCGCGAGATCGGCCCCACCTACTACTTCGCGCCGCCGCGCGTGTTCGAGGGCATGCTGACCTCGGTGTCCATCCGCATGGAAGACGCGGCGCCCCTCAAGCAGTGGATGCACGCTCGATTCATGGGCCTGGCGCGCCGTGTGGGCGCCGACATCCTGGTGGGCAAGCCGGTGGCCCTGGGTGACCGTCTGCTGTACGGCCTGGGCAATGTGCTGGTCTATGGGCCGCTCAAGAACGTCATGGGCCTGTCGCGCGTGCGCGTGGCCTACACTGCGGGCGCGGCCATCGGGCCCGATCTGTTTCGCTTCTTCCGCTCCATCGGCGTCAACCTCAAGCAGTTCTACGGCCAGACCGAGACCTGCGCGTACGTGTGCCTGCAAAAGGACGGCCAGGTCAAGCTCGACACCGTGGGTCAGGCCGCGCCGGGCGTGGAGCTGAAGATTGCCGACGGCGGCGAGGTGCTGGTGCGCAGCCGCTCGCTGCTGACCGAGTACTACAAGCGTGCCGAGGCCACCGCCGAGGTGCTGGATGCCGAGGGCTTCTTTCATACCGGCGACGCCGGCGTGATCGACGCCGATGGCCACCTGCGCATCATCGACCGCGCCAAGGACGTGGGTCGCCTGATCGGCGGCGCCATGTTCGCACCCAACTACATCGAGAACAAGCTCAAGTTCTTCCCGCAGATCAAGGAGGCGGTGTGCTTTGGCGATGGACGCGAGCGGGTCTGCGCCTTCCTCAACATCGACTTCGACGCCGTCGGCAACTGGGCCGAGCGCAAGGGCCTGCCGTATGCGGGCTACGTCGATCTGGCCGGCAAGAACGAGGTGCTGGCGATGATGCGCGAATGCGTGGAGAAGGTGAACGCCGAACTCGCCGCCGAAGAGGGCATGGAGGCCACGCAGATCGCGCGCTTTCTGGTGTTGCACAAGGAGCTGGACCCGGACGACGACGAGCTCACGCGCACGCGCAAGGTGCGCCGCGGCTTCGTGGCCGAGAAGTACGCCGTGCTGATCGACGCGCTGTACGGTGGCCGGGGCGAGCAGTTCATCGAGACGGCGGTCAAGTTCGAGGACGGGCGCGCCGGCGCCGTGTCGGCCACCCTCAAGATGCTGGACGCCAAGCGCTTTGCCCCCATGAAGGTGGCCGCATGAACGCGCCGGTCGCGGCCTTCGAGCCAACCGCAACGCGCCAGATCGGTGACGTTGTCCTGGACATCAGGAACATCAGCCTGCGCTTTGGCGGCGTGAAGGCACTCACCGACATCAGCTTCAACGTGCGCGAGCACGAGATCCGCGCCATCATCGGTCCCAATGGTGCGGGCAAGTCCTCGATGCTCAACTGCATCAACGGCGTCTACAAGCCCAGCGAGGGCAGCATCACTTTCCGCGGCCGCAGCTTCAGCCACATGAACTCGCGCCAGGTGGCCGAGATGGGTGTGGCGCGCACCTTCCAGAACCTGGCCTTGTTCAAGGGCATGAGCGTGCTCGACAACATCATGTCGGGCCGCAACCTCAAGATCAGGAGCAACATCCTGCTGCAGGCGCTGCGCGTCGGTCCGGCGCAGCGCGAGGAAATGCGCCACCGCGAATTCGTCGAGCGCATCATCGACTTCCTCGAGATCCAGGCCCACCGCAAGACCCCGGTGGGCCAGCTGCCCTACGGCCTGCAAAAGCGCGTGGACCTGGGACGGGCCCTGGCCATGGAGCCGCAGGTGCTGCTGCTGGACGAGCCCATGGCCGGCATGAACGTCGAGGAGAAGCAGGACATGAGCCGCTTCATCCTCGACGTCAACGACGAGTTCGGCACCACCATCGTGCTGATCGAGCACGACATGAGCGTGGTGATGGACATCTCCGATCGCGTGGTGGTGCTCGACTACGGCAAGAAGATCGGCGATGGCAGGCCCGACGAGGTGCGCGACAACGAAGACGTGATTCGCGCCTATCTCGGCACCAGCCACTGAGGAGCCAGGCACATGGGATTTTTTCTTGAAACGGTGCTCGGCGGCTTGATGACGGGCATGCTCTACGCCCTGGTGGCGCTGGGCTTCGTGCTGATCTTCAAGGCCAGCGGTGTGTTCAACTTTGCCCAGGGCGCGATGGTGCTGTTCGCGGCGCTCGCGATGGCGCGATTGGCCGAATGGCTGCCACATTGGCTGGGTTTCGACAGCCGGGTACTGGCCAACGTGATCGCGTTCGTGCTGGCCGGCATGCTGATGTTCATCGTGGCCTGGCTGATCGAGCATCTGGTGCTGCGTCACCTGGTCAACCAGGAGGGCGTCACGCTGCTGATGGCCACGCTGGGCATCACCTACTTCCTGGAAGGCATTGGCCAGTCGATGTTCGGCAGCGACATCTACAGCATCGACATCGGCATGCCCAAGGACCCGATGTTCGTGCTCGAATCGGTGTTCCAGGGCGGCGTGCTGGTGAACAAGGAGGACTTGATCGCCGCCGCCATCGCCGCCGTGCTGGTGGCCGCGCTGTCGGTGTTCTTTCAAAGGACCAAGACCGGCCGGGCGCTGCGCGCGGTGGCCGACGACCACCAGGCCGCGCAGTCGATCGGCATTCCGCTCGCGCACATCTGGGTCATCGTCTGGACGGTGGCCGGCGTGGTGGCGCTGGTGGCCGGGATGATCTGGGGCAGCAAGCTGGGCGTGCAGTTCTCGCTGGCCACGGTCGCGTTGCGCGCGCTGCCGGTGGTGATCCTGGGCGGGCTCACCAGCGTGCCGGGCGCCATCATCGGCGGCCTCATCATCGGCGTGGGCGAGAAGCTCTCGGAGGTGTACCTGGGCCCCTACGTGGGTGGCGGCATCGAGATCTGGTTCGCCTACGTCCTGGCGCTGGTGTTCCTGCTGTTCCGGCCGCAGGGGCTGTTCGGCGAGAAGATCATCGACCGCGTTTGATATCAATTTGATAGTTTGTAGCGCTTGTCCCATAAGGCCTAGAGGCCAATTTCATTCATAACCATGTTCTACCGCGAAAACGGCCAGTTCAAGACCAGCTACCAGGCGGATCAGCAGATCTTCCCGATCGTGCAGGACCGTTGGGCCGTGCTGCTCATCGTGGCCTTCGCCTTCGTGGTGGTGCCGTTTGCCGCCAGCGAGTATCTGTTCCTGTCCGTCCTGATCCCCTTTCTCATCATGGCGCTGGCGGCCCTGGGCGTGAACGTGCTGGTGGGCTACTGCGGGCAGATCTCGCTCGGCTCCGGTGCCTTCATGGCGGTGGGTGCCTACGGCGCCTTCAACTTCTTCGTGCGCTTCGAGGGCATGCCGGTGGTGCTGGCGATCCTGCTCGGCGGTGTGTGCGCCATGGTGTTCGGCCTGGTGTTCGGGCTGCCCAGCCTGCGCGTGAAGGGGCTGTACCTGGCCGTGCCCACTCTGGCGGCGCAGTTCTTCGCCGACTGGATGTTCTTGCGGATCAAGTGGTTCACCAACGATTCGCCCTCCGGCTCGGTGTCGGTGACGCACTTGCAGGTGTTCGGGCTGCCGCTCGAGAGCTCGGCTTCCAAGTACCTGTTTTGCCTGGTGTTCCTCGCGGTGCTGGCGCTGCTGGTGAAGAACCTCACGCGCAGCGCCATCGGCCGCGAGTGGATGGCGATCCGGGACATGGACGTCGCCGCGGCGGTGATCGGCATTCGCCCCACCTACGCCAAGCTCAGCGCCTTTGCCGTCAGCAGCTTCGTCATCGGCGTGGCCGGCGCGCTGTGGGCCTTCGTCTATCTGGGCGCGTGGGAGCCCGCGGCCTTCAATGTCGATCTGTCGTTCAAGCTGCTGTTCATGGTCATCATCGGCGGGCTGGGCTCGGTCATGGGCAGCCTGTTCGGCGCGGCCTTCATCGTCGTGCTGCCGATTTTCCTGAACCAGTTCCTGCCCTGGCTGGGGGCACTGTTCGGCGCCCACTTCTCCACCGCCACCGCCTCGCACGTCGAACTGATGATCTTCGGCGCGCTGATCGTGTGGTTTCTCATCGTCGAGCCGCACGGCTTGGCCAAGCTGTGGTCCACCGCCAAGCAAAAGCTGCGGCTGTGGCCGTTTCCGCATTGAGCCCTTGTTTCGTTCCCGCTTCAACCACCACTCAGAGGAGACATTCATGAAGCTATCCAGAACCCTGATCGCCGCCGCCGTGGTCGCGGCTTCGTCGCTCGCGACCAGCGCATTCGCCGCGGGCGAACAGTTCTTTCCGCTGCTGTCGTACCGCACCGGGCCGTACGCTCCCAACGGCACGCCCTGGGCCAACGGCAAGCAGGACTACCTGAAGATGATCAACGCCCGTGACGGCGGCATCAATGGCGTCAAGCTGACCTTCGAGGAATGCGAGACCGGATATGCCACCGACCGCGGCGTCGAATGCTACGAGCGCCTCAAGAATCACCCCGGCGTGACCCTGATCGACCCGCAGTCCACCGGCATCACCTTCGCGCTGACCGAGAAGGCGCCTGTCGACAAGATTCCGCTCCTGACGCTGGGCTACGGCCTGTCGGTGTCGCAGGACGGCATGGCCTTCAAGTGGAACTTTCCGCTCATGGGCAGCTACTGGACCGGCGCCGACATCCTGATCCAGGACATCGCCCGGTCGCTCGGCGGCGCGGACAAGCTCAAGGGCAAGAAGATCGCGCTGGTCTATCACGACAGCCCGTTCGGCAAGGAGCCGATCCCGCTGCTGCAGGAGCGCGCCAAGCTGAACGGCTTCGAGCTGCAGCTGCTGCCGGTCACCGCGCCGGGCGTGGAGCAGAAGGCCACCTGGTTGCAGGTCCGACAAACGCGGCCCGACTACGTGCTGCTGTGGGGCTGGGGCGTGATGAACTCCACCGCGCTGAAGGAGGCCCAGGCCACCGGCTACCCGCGCGACAAGATGTACGGCGTGTGGTGGGCCGGCGCGGAACCCGATGTGCGCGACGTGGGCGCAGGCGCCAAGGGCTACCACGCGCTGGCGCTCAACGGCTCCGGAACGCAGTACAAGGTGATGCAGGACATTCTGAAGTACGTGCACGACAAGGGCCAGGGCACGGGTCCGAAGGACGAGGTCGGGCAGGTGCTCTACACGCGCGGCGTGGTCATTCAGATGCTGGCGGTCGAGGCCGTGCGCACGGCTCAAGAGCGTTTCGGCAAGGGCAAGGTGATGACCCCCGAGCAGGTGCGCTGGGGCCTGGAGAACCTGCATCTGGATGACAAGCGCCTGGCCGCTCTGGGCTTTTCCGGCGTGATGCGTCCGCTGCAGACCACCTGCGCCGATCACATGGGATCGACCTGGGCGCGCGTGCAGACCTGGGACGGCGCCAAGTGGGTGATTGGCGACAACTGGTACCAAGCCGACGAGGCCCTCCTCAAGCCCATGGTGAAGGCGGGGGCAGCAAAGTATCTGGCCGACAAGAAGCTCACGCCCCGGGCGGCGAGCGACTGTGATTCCTGATATTCGGCAGGCCACGCGGAGTCACGATCCGCGTGGCCCTGAATGCCACCAGCACGGGCCCAGCATGAGCCATTCTGAAGCAGCTCCCATCGTCCTCTCCGTCAACGGCATCGAGGTCATCTACAACCACGTGATCCTGGTGCTCAAGGGCGTTTCGCTCACAGTGCCCGAGGGCGGCATCGTCGCCATCCTGGGCGGCAACGGCGCCGGCAAGACGACCACGCTGCGGGCCGTGTCCAACCTGCTCAAGGGCGAGCGCGGCGAAGTCACCAAGGGCTCGATCGAGCTGCGCGGCGAGCGCATCGAAAACCTCAGCCCGTCCGAGCTGGTCCGGCGCGGCGTGGTGCAGGTGATGGAAGGCCGGCACTGCTTTGCCCACCTGACGATCGAGGAAAACCTGCTGACCGGCGCCTACACCCGCGGCGACAAGGGCGAGATCGCCGCCAACCTGGACAAGGTCTACACCTACTTCCCGCGCCTGAAGACGCGCCGCGCCAGCCAGGCGGCCTACACCTCGGGCGGCGAGCAGCAGATGTGCGCCATTGGGCGCGCGCTGATGACCAGCCCGAAGCTGGTGCTGCTGGACGAGCCTTCCATGGGCCTGGCGCCGCAGTTGGTCGAGGAGGTGTTCAACATCGTACGTGACCTCAATGGCAAGGAGAAGGTCACCTTCCTGGTGGCCGAGCAGAACACCAACATGGCGCTGAAGTACGCCGACTACGGCTACATCATGGAGAGCGGGCGCGTGGTGATGGACGGCAAGGCTGCGGAGCTGGCCAGCAACGAGGACGTCAAGGAGTTCTACCTGGGCGTCGGCGGCGCCGAGCGCAAGAGCTTTCGCGACGTCAAGAGCTACAAGCGGCGCAAGCGCTGGCTGGCGTGAGAACGGCCGGGCCGCTCGACAGCCGAACAGCCGAACAGCCGAACAGCCGAACAGCCGAACAGCCGAACAGCCGAACAGCCGAACAGCCGAACAGCCGAACGCAGAGGACGCGAAGGATTCGCAGAGGACGCAAAAGGAACAGCCAAAAAAGGGTTCTTTGCCGTGCCTCGCAGATCACCGGTTTTGCTCCCTCTCCCTCTGGGAGAGGGCAGGGGCTGAGGGCTGCGGCTCTGGACTCGCCGGCGCGAGTCCGGACAGCCCGAAGAGGAGTCGCCTCTGGCGGCTCCGCGGTCTGCAAGACAGGGCCGGCGGCGCCAGATCGAGCAATCAAAATGTTTGAAACGAATCAGCCGTTGACGCCTGCACGAAAAGCGCCCGCAGCTATTGAATTGAGAGTATTCGCCAGCCAGGGACGATGCCATGAGTGAATTATTCGACGCGCTGGAAGCCCGCGCGCCCGCCGAGCGTGAAGCCGCGCTGATGGCCGCGCTGGCGCGCCACGTGGCCCACGCGCAAGCCCGCAGCGCCGCGCTGGCGGAAATCCTGGCCGGCGTGGATGCTGCCGGCGTGACCTCGCGCGCCGCGCTGGCGCGCCTGCCCGTCACGCGCAAGAGCGATCTGCTGGCACGCCAGCAAGCGGCACGCGCGGCCGGGGGCGATGCCTTTGGCGGCTTTGCCACCGTGCTGCGCGGCGCGGGCATGCGCCGCCTTTACGCCAGCCCCGGCCCCATCTACGAGCCCGAGGGCACGTCCACCGACTATTGGCGTACCGCCCGCGCGCTGCACGCGGCCGGCTTTCGCTCGGGCGATCTGGTGCACAACGCCTTCAGCTACCACATGACGCCCGGCGCCTTCATCGTCGAGGCCGGCGCGCTGGCGCTGGGCTGCACCGTGTTTCCGGCTGGCACCGGGCAAACCGAGCAGCAGCTGCAGGCCATTGCCGAGCTGCGCCCCGACGGCTATTTGGGCACGCCCAGCTTCCTGCGCATCCTGGTCGAGAAAGCGCAGGAGTCGGGCGCCGACATCGGCAGCCTGAGCAAGGCCGTGGTCAGCGGCGAAGCCTGCCCGCCCTCGCTGCGCGACTGGTTTGCCCAGCAGGGTGTGGCAGCCTACCAGACCTACGCCACGGCCGACTGCGGCCTGATCGCCTACGAGAGCGCGGCGCGCGAAGGCCTGGTGCTGGACGAAGGCGTGATCCTGGAGATCGTGCGCCCCGGCACGGGCGACCCGTTGCCCGAAGGCGAAGTGGGCGAGGTAGTGGTCACGGTGCTCAACCCGGTGTATCCGCTGATCCGCTTCGGCACCGGCGATCTGTCGGCCGTGCTGCCCGGCGCCTGTCCCACCGGCCGCACCAACACCCGCATCCGGGGCTGGCTGGGCCGCGCCGACCAGACCACCAAGGTGCGTGGCATGTTCGTGCATCCCGGCCAGGTGGCCGAGGTCGTCAAGCGGTTTCCCGAGGTGGCGCGTGCGCGCCTGGTGGTCAGCGGCGAGATGGCCGACGACCGGCTGCTGCTGCGGGTCGAATCCGCCCCGGCCGAAGGCCTGGGCGAGCGCATCGCCCAGGCTGTGCGCGAGGTCACCAAGCTGCGCGGCGAGGTCGAGCTGGTGGCGCCCGGCAGCCTGCCCAACGACGGCAAGGTGATCGAGGATGCGCGCAGCTACCAATAGCCGCGTTTGATCCGCCGCAACGCCGGTGCGGGGCGTGCGGGAATTCCCTGAACGGCGCCGGGTCGTTCCGGCCCGGTTTCACGGTCTAATTGGCTTCTTTCCATCATCCATCGACAGAGGGAGCTTCCCATGATCCGATTGCATCCATTGAGCCTGGCCGTCGGCGCCGCCGTGCTGGCCTTGGGCGCCCAGGCCGCCGACTTCCCGGCCGCCGGCAAGACCATCACCATCGTTGTGCCCTTTTCCGCCGGCGGCCCCACCGACAAGGTGGCGCGCGACCTGGCTGAGGCGCTGCGCAAACCGCTGAACGGCGCCACGATCGTGATCGACAACGCCGCCGGCGCCGGCAGCACCATCGGCTCGGCCAAGGTGGCGCGCGCCAACCCCGACGGCTACACCCTGCTGCTGACCCACATCGGCATGGCCACCACGGCGTCGCTCTATCGCAAGCTGCCCTACAAATACAGCGAGTTCGAATACCTGGGCCTGGTCAACGAGGTGCCCATGGTGGTGGTCGGCAAGCCCGCCCTGGCGGCCAACAACTGGGCCGAGCTCAAGAGCTGGATCCAGGAAAACAAGACCAAGGTCAACCTCGCCAACGCCGGCCTGGGCGCGGCCTCGCACCTGTGTGGCCTGATGTTGCAGCAGGCGCTGCAGACCGAGATGACCACCGTGCCCTACAAGGGCACGGCACCCGCCATGGCCGACCTGATGGGCGGGCAGGTGGACGTCATGTGCGACCAGACCACCAACACCACCAGCCAGATCGAGGGCAAGAAGATCAAGGCCTACGCCGTCACCACGGCCAAGCGCCTGAGCATTCCCGCGGTCTACAAGGACCTGCCCACGCTGCAGGAGGTGGGCTTCAAGGGCTTCGACGTGTCGATCTGGCACGGCCTGTACGCACCCAAGGGCACGCCGGCGGCGGTGGTCAAGGCCATCAACACGGCGTTGCAGGCCGCGCTGAAGGACCCGGAATTCATCAAGAAGGAAGAAAGCCTGGGCGCCATCGTGGCGCATGACGATCGCGTGACGTCCGAAGGCCACAAGAAGTTCGTTGCGGCCGAGGTCACCAAGTGGGGCCCGGTCATCAAGGCGGCGGGCCAGTACGCCGATTGATCCCTGACCGCACCGTGGCGAGGCAGCGGTCGTGAAGGCCCGGCTGCGCGTCGTCGACTCGATCACCCAGCTCAGGCCCGGCACCGATGCGGGCTGCGTCGCGGTCAGCGGCTCGCATGGCGGCATCAGCTCGGCGCAGTACGCCTGGGCCGCATGCCCGCTGCTGGCGGTCTTCAACGACGCCGGCGTGGGCAAGGATCGGGCCGGGCTGGCCGCCTTGTCCTTTTTGCAGGGCCATGGCATCGCGGCCTGCACCGTCAGCCACCTGAGCGCACGCATCGGCGAGGCCCGCAGCACGCTGGACGATGGCGTGATCAGCCACTGCAATACCCTGGCCCAAGCTTTGGGGGCCCAACCGCAGATGACGTGCCGGATGCTGGTGGACCGGCTGGCGGCGCCATCCACCTGAGCAGCAGAACAGCGGCGCCCGCAGGTGCGGGGGAAGGAGGCGAAACGCCTTCGCGTTCTTCTGTGGGCCCCCGTGCCTTGGCGTCCCTCCCGTTCAGGACGGGCCCCGTCAAACCCCCCAGACCACGTCCTTGCCCTCGGCGCTGCTCTGCTTGAGCATGTCGATGAAGGGCGCCGCGCGGTGGCGCAGCGAGACGGCTTCTTCCTTGGCGGCGTCGTTGGCCTCGGCGTCGGCAATGGGCGCGGGCGCTTCGTGCAGCGCCTCGCGGCGCTGGATTTCGGCCTGGATGGCCGCAATGGCGGCGCCGGCCTGCGCCACCGTGATGATGCCGGTGGGTCCGGCAGCCTTGCCGATGATCTTGAGCAGCTCCTCGGCGTTGGGTTGCAACATGACGAGGTCGGCCGTGGCCTTGGATTTGAATTTGTACAGCATGGTCAAGCGACTGGATGATGCAAGGGGTTCCAGTATGCACATTCTGCAAGCGACCTTGTTCGGGTAATTCCCTAGCTACCCGCGGGCACCCGAGCCCTTGACGCGATTTAATTTAGGTGTAAATTATCTATATCTAAATGGAAACCCCAGGATCCAGGAGACTCGCATGAAGATCGTGTGCATCGGTGGCGGCCCCGGCGGCCTGTACTTTGCCCTGTTGATGAAGCAGCGCAATCCCGCGCACGACATCACCGTGGTCGAGCGCAACAAGCCTTACGACACCTTCGGCTGGGGCGTCGTGTTCTCCGACGCCACCATGGACAACATGCGCCAGTGGGACAAGCCCACGGCCGACACCATTCAGCAGGCCTTCAACCACTGGGACGACATCGAGCTGCTGTTCAAGGGCGAGGTCATCCGCTCGGGCGGCCACGGCTTTGTCGGCATCGGGCGCAAGAAGCTGCTCAACATCCTGCAGGCGCGCTGCGAAGAGCTGGGCGTCAAGCTCGTGTTCGAGACCGAGGTCGACTCCGATCTGGACTTCCCGGATGCCGACCTGATCATCGCCAGCGACGGCATCAATTCCAAGATTCGCACGCTGCACGCGGACACCTTCAAGCCCGAGCTGGCGGTGCGCCCCAACCGCTTCATCTGGCTGGGCACCAAACGCCAGTACGACGCCTTCACCTTCGATTTCCAGAAAACCGAGCACGGCTGGTTTCAGGCGCATATCTACAAGTTCGACGAGGAGACATCGACCTTCATCGTCGAGTGCCCCGAGCAGGTGTGGAAGGCACACGGCCTGGACAAGGCCGGGCCCGACGAGTCGATTGCCTTCTGCGAAAAGCTGTTTGCCGACAACCTCCAGGGCGAAAAGCTGATGAGCAACGCGCGCCACCTGCGCGGCTCGGCCTGGATCAACTTCACCCGCGTCAAGTGCGACAACTGGTGGTTCAAGAACAAGAACGGCGCGCACGTGGTGCTGCTGGGCGATGCCGTGCACACGGCGCATTTCGCCATCGGATCCGGCACCAAGCTGGCGCTGGAGGACGCGATCGATCTCACGCGCAAGTTCATCGAGCTGGGCGACGGCGCCGATCAGATCGAAAACGTGCTGACCCAGTACCAGGCCGACCGCAGCGTCGAGGCGCTGCGCCTGCAAAACGCCGCCTGGAACGCGATGGAGTGGTTTGAAGTGTGCGGCGAGCGCTATTGCGACCAGCTCGAGCCGCCGCAGTTCATGTACTCCATGCTCACGCGCAGCCAGCGCATCAGCCACGAGAACCTGCGCCTGCGCGACAAGGCCTGGCTGGAGGGCTACGAGCGCTGGCTGGCTCGCCGTGACGGTCTGACGGTGGCCGACGATCAAACCCCGCCGCCGCCCATGTTCACGCCCTTCACCGTGCGCGGCCTCACGCTGAAGAACCGCGTCGTCGTCTCGCCGATGGCGCAGTACTCCTGCGTTGACGGCCTGCCCGCCGACTACCACCTGGTGCACCTGGGCGCGCGCGCCATGGGCGGTGCCGGCATGGTGTTTGCCGAGATGACCTGCATCACGCCCGAAGGCCGCATCACCCCCGGCTGCCCCGGCCTGTACAACGCCGAGCAAAAGGCCGGTTGGAAACGCATCGCCGACTGGATCCACGCGCATTCCGACGCCAAGTTCGCCATGCAGCTGGGCCACGCCGGCTCCAAGGCCTCCACGCGCGTGGCCTGGGACGGCACCGACCTGCCGCTCGAATCCGGCAACTGGCCCATCGTGGGCGCATCCAGGCAGCAATACCTGCCCGGCGTGAGCCAGGTGTCCAGGGAAATCTCCAAGGACGAGATGCAGCAGCTCAAGCAGCGCTTCGTCGAGGCCACCCAGGACTGCAAGGACATCGGCGCCGACTGGCTGGAGCTGCACTGCGCCCACGGCTATTTGCTGTCCGAATTCATCTCGCCGCTGACCAACAAGCGCACGGACGAATACGGCGGCAGCCTGCAAAGCCGCCTGCGCTATCCCATCGAGGTGTTCAAGGCCATGCGCGCCGCCTGGCCCCAGGACAAGCCCATGTCGGTGCGCATCTCGGCCACCGACTGGGTGGAGGGCGGCATCACCCCGGCCGACGCGGTGGAGATTGCCCAGGCCTTCAAGGCCGCCGGCGCCGACCTGGTGGACTGCTCGGCCGGCCAGGTCAGCAAGGACGAAAAGCCGGTCTATGGCCGCATGTGGCAAACGCCCTTTGCCGATCGCGTGCGCCAGGAGGCCGGCATCGCCACCATGGCCGTGGGGGCGATCACCGAGGCCGACCACGTCAACAGCATCATCGCGGCCGGCCGGGCCGACCTGTGCGCCATTGCGCGCCCGCACCTGGCCAACCCGGCCTGGACCTTGACCGAGGCCGCCAGGATCGGCTACACGCCCATCGCCTGGCCCAAGCCCTACTATCAGGGCAAGCGCCAACTGGAGGCGCTGTTCGAGCGCGAGAAGGCCCAGGTGGCGGCGCAGATCGCGCAGGCCGCCATGCACGGCGCGGCGTGACGGCCATGGCCACGGCACCCGACTGGCGCAACCGCCATGCCTTGGTGACGGGGGGCGCGCGCGGGATCGGCCTGGCGGTCACGCAGGCGCTGCTGGAGCGCGGCGCGCGCGTCACCGTGCTGGGCCGCAGCCCGCTGGCCGCCGACCGCCTGCGCACGCTGGCCGGCAGCACCGACGCCGCCGCACGCCTGCAGGCCGTGGCCGCCGACGTGGCCGAGCCCGCCGCCGTGGCGCAGGCCTTTGCGCAAGCACGCGCGGGCTTCGGCACCATCGACACGCTGGTCAACAACGCCGGCCAGGCGTACAGCGCGCCCTTCATCAAGATGGACTTGGCGCTGTGGCAGCAGATGCTGGCGGTCAACCTGACCGGCACCATGGTCTGCACCCAGGCCGTGCTGCCGGACCTGCTGGCCGCCGGCTGGGGCCGCATCGTCAACGTGGCCAGCACGGCGGCGCAGCGCGGCTATGCCTACGTCAGCGCCTACTGCGCGGCCAAGCACGGCGTGCTGGGCCTGACCCGGTCGCTGGCCCTCGAATTGGCCACCAAGGGCGTCTCCGTCAACGCGGTGTGTCCCGGCTACACCGAGACCGACCTGCTCCAGGACAGCATCGCCAACATCGTCGCCAAGACCGGCCGCAGCGAAGACGAGGCGCGCGCGCAGCTGGCCGCCGGCAACCCGCAAAAGCGGCTGGTGCAGCCTGCGGAAGTGGCCGATGCGGTGCTGTGGTTGTGCCAGACTGACAGCGGCTCCGTCACCGGCCAGGCCATCTCGGTCAGCGGCGGCGAGGTGATGTGAGGTATTTGCCATGGATCTCGAAGCCCGCGCCCATTCCGAACACCCCGACGCGCTGCGTCTGTGGCTGCGCCTGCTCACCTGCACGCAGCTGATCGAAAAGCAGCTTCGTACCGAGCTGCGCACGCAGTTCGAGACCACGCTGCCGCGGTTCGATCTGATGGCGCAGCTCGAGCGCGCCGAGGGCGGCCTGCGCATGAACGAGCTGTCGCGCCGCATGATGGTGACCGGCGGCAACGTCACCGGCATCACTGATCAGCTGGAGGCCGAGGGCCTGGTCGAGCGCGTCGAGGTCGCGGGCGACCGGCGCGCCTACCGGGTGCGGCTCACGCCCCGGGGGCGGCGCCAGTTCAACACCATGGCCCAGGCGCATGAGAGCTGGATCGTCGACGCCTTCGCGGCCCTGAGCCCGGAGGACATCCGCACCTTGCGCAGCCTGCTGGGCAAGGTCAAGGCATCTTTTCAGGAGACCGCATGAAACACTACATTGGCCCCAAGAACCCGATGCGAGCGCAGTTCGACGCCCGCGCGTCCTACACGGCGCGGCACTTCAGCTGGCAGTGCGACGCTCATGGCGTGGCCACCGTCACCCTGAACCGCCCCGAGCGCAAGAACCCGCTCACCTTCGACAGCTACGGCGAACTGCGCGATTTGTTCAACGGCCTGCGCCAAGCCACCGACGTGAAGGTGGTGGTGGTGACGGGCGAGGGCGGCAACTTCTGCTCGGGCGGCGACGTGCACGACATCATCGGGCCACTCACCCAGATGACCATGCCCGAACTGCTGGAGTTCACCCGCATGACGGGCGATCTGGTCAAGGCCATGCGCAACTGCCCGCAGCCGGTCATCGGTGCCATCGACGGCGTGTGCGCCGGCGCCGGCGCCATGATGGCGCTGGCTTGCGATATGCGCTACGGCACCGAGAAAACCAAGACCGCCTTTTTGTTCACCCGCGTGGGCCTGGCCGGCGCCGACATGGGCGCCTGCGCGCTGCTGCCGCGCGTGATCGGCCAGGGCCGCGCCAGCGAGTTGCTGTACACCGGCCGCGCCATGAGCGCGCAGGAGGGCCTGGCCTGGGGCTTTTTCAACGCCCTGCACGACGGCAGCGAGCTGGTGGCCAAGGCCCAGGCCATGGCCGCCGAGCTGGCCGCCGGCCCCATGTTCGGCCACGCCATGACCAAGACCATGCTGCAGCAGGAATGGGCCATGACCATCGAGCAGGCCATCGAGGCCGAGGCGCAGGCGCAGGCCATCTGCATGCAGACGCAGGACTTCCGCCGTGCGTATGAGGCCTTTGCGGCCAAGCAGAAGCCCGAGTTCAAGGGCGACTGAATACAGGACGCAGAGGACGCAAAGGATTCGCAGAGGACGCAAAAAAGAAGACAAAAATTTTCTTGTTCTTCTGTGCTATCAACTTTACGGAGTACCACCCGTGCAAGCCCCAACACCCCATTTATCGCTGCCGTTTTTTGATGCGGCGCACCGTGATATTGCCGCCCGCCTGCCGGCGTGGACGTCCGCGCAGCAGGTCGATGAGCGCGACGACCGCGCCGCTTGCCGCGACTGGGTGCGCCGCCTGGGCGCGGGCGGTTGGCTGAAGTATTGCGTGCCGGGCGAGTTTGGCGGCGCGCTGCCCCAGCTGGATTCGCGTGCGCTGGTGGTGCTGCGCGAGACGCTGGCCTTCTACTCGCCGCTGGCCGACTTCGCCTTTGCCATGCAGGGGCTGGGCAGCGGAGCCATTTCGATCGGCGGCAGCGCCAGCCAGCGCAAGGCGTATCTGCCGCAGGTGGCCAGCGGTGCCAAGATTGCGGCCTTTGCCCTGTCCGAGCCCGACGCCGGCTCCGATGTTGCTGCTATGAAATTGCAAGCTGTCGGCGCGCGTCCCGATTGCGTCGCGGGCCAGAAAGACGACTCATACTTTCTGGACGGCCGCAAGACCTGGATCAGCAATGGCGGCATCGCCGACTTCTACTGCGTGTTCGCCAAGACCGACCCCGCCGGCGGCAGCCGCGGCATCAGCGCCTTCATCGTCGATGCCGGCACGCCGGGGCTGGATGATTCGGTCCACATCCCCGTGATCGCGCCGCACCCGCTGGCCACGCTCACGTTCGAGCGCTGCCGCGTGAGCGGCGAGCAGATGCTGGGCGAGGTGAACGGCGGCTTCAAGCTGGCCATGCAGACGCTGGACATCTTCCGCGCCAGCGTGGCCGCAGCGGCGCTCGGCATGGCGCGGCGCGCGCTGGCCGAGGCCATCCATCACGCGCAGCAGCGCAAGATGTTCGGCCAGACCCTGGCCGACTTTCAACTGACGCAAGCCAAGCTGGGCGAGATGGCCGCGCTGATCGACGCCGGCGCGCTGCTGACCTACCGCGCCGCCTGGATGCGCGACGGCGGCCACGGCAGCATGAAGGAGCGCAGCGTGGCTGCCGCCATGGCCAAGATGACCGCCACCGAGAATGCCCAGCGCGTGATCGACATGGCGCTGCAGATGCACGGCGGCCTGGGCGTGATGGTGGGCAGCAAGGTCGAGAGCCTGTACCGCGACATCCGCTCGCTGCGCATCTACGAGGGCGCGACCGAAGTGCAGCAGTTGATCATTGGAAAAGCTGTTTTGCAGGAGAGCAAGGCATGACCACACCGTCCGCCCAAACCGACTCCTTCGTGCGCGACCGCCTGCCCCCGCGCGAGCAGTGGCCCGAGTTCCGCTACGACCTGCCCGAGTTGCAAATTCCCGACCAGGCCAACGTGGCGACCACGCTGCTGGGCGATGCCATCGCCAAGGGCTGGGGCAATCGCCTGATGCTGCGCTCACCCGGCGAGACCTACACCTACGCCGAGGCGAATGCCCAGGTCAATCGCATCGCCGAGATGCTGGTCAAGGACTACAAGCTCGAGCCCGGCAACCGCGTGCTGCTGCGCGGCGGCAACTCCATCGGCATGGCGCTGGCCTGGCTGGGCGTGGTCAAGGCCGGCCTGATCGCGGTGGCCACCATGCCGCTGCTGCGCGCGGCCGAACTGGACAAGATCATCGACAAGGCGCGGCCCGCGCTGGCGATCTGCGACGTCGATCTGCTGAAAGAGATGGTGCCTGCTGCGCAGGACGCCAAGGCGCTGCTGCCGATCCTGGTGTTTGGCGACGCGGCGCGCCCCGACGGCATGGAGGCGCGCGCTGCCCGCCGCTCGGCCGACTGGGCGGGCTGCGCCACCGCGGCCGACGACGTGGCGCTGCTGGCTTTCACCAGCGGCACCACCGGCGTGCCCAAGGCCGTCGTCACCACGCACCGCGATGTGCTGGCCGCCTGCAACGCCTGGCCGCGCTCGGTGCTCAAGGCCACGCCCGACGACGTGGTCACCGGCTCGCCGCCGCTGGCCTTCACCTTCGGCCTGGGCGGGCTGCTGCTGTTTCCGATGGCGGCGGGCGCCTCGGTGTACTACCCCGACGTGCGTTTCAGCCCCGAGACCATGGTGCGCAAGATGCGCGACAACGGCATCACCATCTGCTACACCGCGCCCACCTTTTATCGCCAGATGGCGCCGTATGCCAAGGCGCTGGGCATCCCCAGCCTGCGCATCTGCGTCAGCGCCGGCGAGGCCTTGCCCGACGCCACGCGCCAGCTCTGGAAGGAGTCCACCGGCATCGAGATGCTGGACGGCATCGGCGGCACCGAGGTGTTCCACATCTACATCTCGTCCGCGGGCGCCGACGTGCGCGCCGGCAGCATCGGCAAGGTGGTGCCGGGCTACCAGGCCAAGGTGGTGGACGAGAACGACAACGAGGTGCCGCGCGGCACCGTCGGCCGCCTGGCCATGATCGGCCCTACCGGCTGCCGTTACATGGACGACGCGCGCCAGACGCACTATGTGTCCAACGGCTGGAACCACCCCGGCGACGCCTTCACGCAGGACGAGGACGGCTACTTTCACTATCAGGCACGCGACGACGACATGATCATCACGGCCGGCTACAACGTCGGCGCGCCCGAGGTGGAGGACTGCCTGCTGACGCATCCGGCGGTGGCCGAATGCGGCGTGATCGGCAAGCCCGATGAGGTGCGCGGCATGATCATCAAGGCCGTCGTGGTGCTGCGCGCCGGCCACCCCGCCAACGAGGCCATGGCCGAGGCGCTGCAGGAGTACGTCAAGAAGCACATTGCGCCCTACAAGTACCCGCGCGAGGTCGAATTCGTCACCGCGCTGCCGCGCACCGAAACCGGCAAGCTGCAGCGCTTCAAGCTCAGGCAACAAAAATGACTATCAAGCACCTTCAACCCGAAGGCTGGGCCCCCGCCAAGGGCTACGCCAACGGCATCGCCGCGCGCGGCACGCAAATCTACGTCGGCGGCCAGATCGGCTGGAACGCGCAGCAGCAGTTCGAGACCGACGACTTCATCGCGCAGACGCATCAGGCGCTGCGCAACATCGCCGCCGTGCTGAAGGAGGCCGGCGCCGGCCCCGAGCACATGGTGCGCATGACCTGGTACGTGATCGACCGCGTGGAGTACAACGCCCGCCTGAAGGAGCTGGGCGGCGTGTACCGCGAGGTGATGGGCAAGAACTTTCCGGCCATGAGCTGCGTGCAGGTGGCGGCGCTGATGGAGGCGCGTGCCAAAGTCGAGATCGAAGTGACGGCGGTTGTGCCGGACTGACACCGAAAACCGGACGCAGAGGACGCAGAGAAAACGCAAAGGACGCAAAAGAATACAAAAATTTCATGAAATGTGGGCGTGGCCCTTGCGTATCAGGCGCAATTAGCTACTAAAACAATAGTATTTTCATTGTCTTTTTTGCGTTCTTTGCGTATCTTTTGCGTCCTCTGCGTCCGGCTGTTTCATAAGCTTCCACAGACCCACCCATCGATTCCACTCCAGGAGCCTCCATGTCCAAGTCCAAGACCCCCTTCAGCTGGCAAGACCCGTTTGCCCTGCACGACCAACTCACCGCCGACGAGCGCGCCGTGCAGGAGGCCGCGCACGCCTACTGCCAGGACAAGCTGCTGCCGCGCGTGCAGCAGGCCTTTCGCAACGAAACGACCGACCCGGCCATCTTCCGCGAGATGGGCGAGCTGGGCCTGCTGGGCCCCACCATCCCCGAGCGCTTTGGCGGCGCAGGTCTCGGCTACGTCAGCTACGGCCTGATCGCGCGCGAGGTCGAGCGCGTCGACTCGGGCTATCGCAGCATGATGAGCGTGCAGTCCTCGCTGGTCATGGTGCCCATCAACGAATTCGGCAACGAAGCCACCAAGCAAAAGTACCTGCCCAAGCTGGCCAGCGGCGAATGGATCGGCTGCTTTGGCCTGACCGAGCCCAACCACGGCTCCGATCCCGGCAGCATGATCACGCGCGCCAAGAAGGTGCCGGGCGGCTATTCGCTGTCGGGCAGCAAGATGTGGATCAGCAACAGCCCCATCGCCGATGTGTTCGTGGTCTGGGCCAAGGATGACGAGGGCGCGATCCGCGGCTTCGTGCTGGAGAAGGGTTGGAAGGGTTTGAGCGCCCCCGCCATCCACGGCAAGGTCGGCCTGCGCGCTTCCATCACCGGCGAGGTGGTGATGGACGAAGTGTTCTGCCCCGAGGAAAACGCCTTCCCCGAGGTGCGTGGCCTGAAGGGCCCCTTCACCTGCCTTAACAGCGCCCGCTTTGGCATCGCCTGGGGCGCGCTGGGCGCGGCCGAAGACTGCTATGCCCGCGCCCGCCAGTACACCATGGACCGCAAGCAGTTCGGCAAGCCGCTGGCCGCCAACCAGCTGATCCAGAAAAAGCTGGCCGACATGCTGACCGAAATCACGCTGGGCCTGCAGGCCTGCCTGCGCCTGGGCCGCATGAAGGACGAAGGCAGCCCGGCCGTGGAGCTGACCTCCATCGTCAAGCGCAACAGCTGCGGCAAGTCACTGGACATCGCCCGCCTGGCGCGCGACATGATGGGTGGCAACGGCATCAGCGACGAGTTCGGCGTGGCGCGCCACCTGGTCAACCTGGAGGTGGTCAACACCTACGAGGGCACACACGACATCCATGCGCTGATCCTGGGGCGCGCCATCACCGGCATCGCGGCGTTCTGAGCGTGGGGCAGGCACCAGCGCCGGCCCGCTTCGAGCGGGTCTACCCCATCCGCTTCTCGCACTGCGACCCGGCGGGTATCGTCTTCTTTCCTCAGTACCTGGTGCTGTTCAACCATCTGCTGGAAGACTGGTTCACCCACGGCCTGGGAATCGACTACGCCGAGCTGATCGGTCCGCGCCGTGTGGGCACGCCCACCGTGCGGCTGGAGTGCGACTTTCGCGCCATCAGCCGTATGGGCGAGGACGTCACCTTCAGCATCACCCCCGAGCGCGTGGGCGGCAAGTCGCTCACCCTGGCCATCGAGGCGCGCCACGGCGACGAGCTGCGCGTGGGCGCGCGCCAGGTGCTGGTGTTCACCAGCCTCGACACGCACCGCGCCATCGACATGCCGGCAGATGTGCGGGCGGCCTTGCAAGAGCGCCGCGCCTGAGCGTTCAGTCTTTTCTCCCTCCCCCGCTGGGGGAGGGTTGGGGTGGGGGCAAGCCCCGCACAGATCGCCAGTGCCGCTCGTGCAGATACGGTCAGGGCAAATCGTCAGTGGGGCTGCGCGGTTCTTGCAGGCCCCGAATTGCCGCTTTCATCCAGCAAGGCTTGCACTGCAAGCAGCAGGCTCGGCAACGCGGTTTGCGCAATGTTCCATACCGTTTCGGGCCGGACGCTGGCGTAGCCGTGGATCAGTTGATTGCGAAACGCCACCACTTGCGGCACGTCTGGAATCCTTGCCGCCACCGAACCATCCAGCCGGGCCAGCTGGTTGAGCGCCTCGCCGATGATTTCAAACTTGCGCTCGACCGCAGCCTGCGCCATCTCGTTGGCGCTGTACGCGGCGGCGTCCATGCCGCGCGTGAACGTCACGATCGCTTGCGCCGCCGCTTGCACGTCCCACAAGAAGGCGCGCGGGTCACGCTGCATAAACGCTTTGGCGGTGCTGCTCGATGGCCGCGCGCACGAAAGGGTTGCGCACCGCATCGCGCTCCACTAGGTCCACCGGGCGCCCGAGCAGTTGCTCCAGCTCGGCCTTGACGCCAAAAAACCGATGCAGGTCGGCCGGCGCATCGGGCGCGAACTCCACCAAAAAATCGGCGTCGCTGCGGGCCGGGTCAAAGTCCTTTGCGCGCGCTGCCGAGCCGAACACGTCCATGCTGGCAACGCCAAACTGGCGGCAGATGGCGGCGATGCCGTCCAGGTGTTGGGCAATGGCTGCGTGCATGACCGCAAGTTTACCGACGGCTGTCGTTGGGCGCAAAAGGTCGGGCGGGCGAGTGGCACTGCGCTGGTGCGCTTGAGCAGAACACAGAGGCACGGAGGCACAGAGACAAGAAGAGGTTTTCTCGGTCTACGGCAGCGCGTGCGTGCCCTTGTTGTTTGGTCGCAGGCAAAACTGATGCTGGCCAGCCATGGTCAAGCGCGAGCAAGGATGTCACCTTCAGCATCACGCCCGAGTGCGACGGCGACAAGTCCCGCGCGCTGGCCATCAAGGCGCGAAAGGGCGACGAGCGGCGAGTGTCAAGTGCTGGTGTTCACCAGCCTCGACACGCACCGCGCGATCGACATGCCGGCGGATGTGCGGTCAGCCCTGCAAGAGCGCCGCGCCTGACCGTTCGGTCTCTCCCTCCCCCGCTGGGGGAGGGTTGGGGTGGAGGCAAACCATGCTCCCAAGCCGCCCCGGCTGGCAGCGCCCCCATTGCCGCGATTCATAAGTGAAATATGCTTCCAGCGAGCGACTGGTAAGCGCTGTAAGCTATCGAATTGGAAGCAAATACGATCCCAATATGGGCGGTGAAGCTACCCAGGCCCGTCGCGCAGCGGAAACCAGCCAATTGAGGCTGAGAGCGCGACTGCTCACGCCAGAGATGAGTGGGACCTCCCGACCTGTTGCAGTCCTTTGTATAGCCGGCA
Source organism: Burkholderiaceae bacterium (assembly GCA_041396485.1). Taxonomy (GTDB): domain Bacteria; phylum Pseudomonadota; class Gammaproteobacteria; order Burkholderiales; family Burkholderiaceae_C; genus Ottowia. Next base: position 122,876 of record JAWKYM010000001.1, read on the forward strand.
CCTATTTTTCGGTGACTGCACTCTGCTGCTGAGCGCGTGCGGATGAGTGCTATCGGCCAGGAGCAGGCATTGGGAGATGACTGCTCCTGGGCGGTTCAATGCTCCGGCGTGCGGCCCAGTGCAAATCCGATCAGCCGCCGGCGCGCAACTCCCGCACGCCGCGGCCCAGCTTGCGTCGCAACAAGGCGCGCAGGGTCACGCCGTCGGAGTAGCCGATCTGCGCGGCGATCTGGTCGACGCTGTCGGTGCTGGTGCGCAGCAGATGAACAGCACGCTCGACGCGCAGATCCTGGAAATACGACAGTGGTGACCTACCCAACACGCCCTGCAGGCGTCGCGCCAAGGTGCGCTCGCTGGTCCCTGTTGCGACGGCCGCTTGTGCAAGAGAGAACCCGTGCGCGAGCCGCTGGCGGGCCCAGCTTTCGAAGCGCTCGACTACCGGGTCGGCGTGGGCAAGGTGATCGGGGATCACGAACTCCGCTTGCGAGCCGCGTGCCTCGACCAGCAGGTAACGCGCCGCCAGCGCCGCCAGCGTCGGGCTGCAGCTGCGCACGATGCTCAACGCCAGATCAAGGTGGGCCAAGGCGGCACCGGCCGTGGTGAAGCCGGCCGAGTTCACGAGCATGCGGGAATCATCGAGCAGCACGCGCGGATAGCGCTGCCGGAACATCGGCGCCAGCCACCATGAGGTCGTGGCGCGTTGACCGTCGAGCAGCGCGCTCTCCGCCAGCAAGAAGGTGCCGGTGCAGGCGGCACCGACCGCCGCTCCGGCGCCGGACCACTGCTGCAACGCGACGACCGCGTCGGCCACGTCCGCACATGCCAGCCGCGCCGCGAGCGTGTCCGGCATCTTGGCGCCAAGCGCGGGCATGAGCACGACGTCGGGGTTCTGCACACCGTGCACGGGCACCACGGGCACTGTCAGACCTTGCGCCGTGCGCACGCGGCGCTGCACGCCGACCAGCGTGACCTCGATAGGCGCTGGCGGCTGTTCGAGCGAGCCCGCCAGTGCGTTGGCCGTGCTGAGTGTGTCGGTCAGGGCCGCCAAGCCCAGGTCGAACACGCCATCCAAGACAAGCAGGTGAATTCGCATGGCAGAAATGATATCAATATTGTCTTTCCTGCCCCTCGTGGAAATTGCCGACACCGCTTAAGCTGCGGGCTCCCTGAAACACCCACCCGTAAAGACCAAGGATCACGCCATGACCAAGTTCGCCCTGTTCGTCCGTCTCGAAGCCAAACCCGGCCAGGAGGCCGCGGTTGCCGAATTCCTGGCCGGCGCGCTGCCGCTCGCCAACGCGGAGTCGGGCACCACCGCCTGGTTCGCCTTGAAGTTCGGCCCCTCGACCTTCGGCGTGTTTGACGCCTTTGCCGACGAGGCCGGGCGCGAGGCTCACCTGCAAGGCGCCATCGCCGCCGCATTGATGGCCAACGCCGCTGCGCTGCTGAGCACGCCGCCAGTCATCGAGAAAATCGATCTGCTGGCGGCGAAGTTGCCGGGCTGATAAGTCGCACCCATCACCGCACGCACCGCCGCACCGACACAGGCTTCGTCCTGACTCGACTGCGCAGCAGCCCAGGCGGAAACCCACATTCTCCCGGCTGACCGGGCGATGCCGGCTGGCCCCGGCAAGTTCCCGGTGATGCTGGTGGTGCAGGAGATCTTCGGCGTGCACGAGCACATCAAGGACATGTGCCGCCGCTACGCCAAGATGGGTGACCTCGCCATCGCGCCCGAGATGTTCGCCCGCCAGGGCGATGTGTCGAGGATGACCGACATCCCGGCCATCCTGTCGCAGGCGGTGTCCAAGGTGCCCGACGCCCAGGTCTGCGCCGACCTCGACGCCACCCTTGGCTTTGCACGCGCCAGCGGCCACGCCGACGCCAAGCGCACCGGCCTAGTGGGCTACTCCCGGGGCGGCCGCACGGCCTGGGTCTACGCCCGCCACAACGGCAACCTGAACGCCGCCGTGGCGTACGACGGCCTGCTCGAAGGCCTGAAGACGCCCGAGCTGCGCCCGCAGGACCCGATCGACTTCGCCGACGAGATCAGGGTGCCGGTGCTGGGCCTGTAATCCGGCATCGACGCCTTCGTCAAGCAGGAGACCATCGCCAAGATGCGCGGCCTGATCAACCAGGGCGGCAGCGGCTCGGAGATCGTGGTGTTCCCAAACGTCGACCACGGCTTCAACGCCGATTACCGGCCCACCTACGACAAGGCCGCCGCCACCTACGCGCAAAAGCTGGCGGGCGACTGGTTCAAGAAGTACCGCGTCTGACGCCAGGATGCACAGCCCCGCCGCCGGCAGTGCATCAACCCGCGCACACGGCAAGTAAAGATCGTGGCAGTGCCGCTGCGGCTTGCACCGACTTGCCTGGAGGGGCGTTCAGCCGGCAGCTTCAAGGTGGCGAGATCAGGACAGCGAATGTCCCCTCAGGGTCGAAAGCAGGCAGTCATTCAGCCATCGCCTGCTTATCCGGACGGGCTGGCTTCCCAGTGCCCCCAGTCACATTCAAACCCCCTCCCGCCCCCTCTCAAACACCCTCCAAAACCCCGCCTCCTGCGTGGTCGCAAAGTTGATGCGCATCAGCGTGCTGGGCCGGTGCTCGGCGTGAAAGAGGGCGCCGGGGGCCAGCAGGTAGCCGTCGTCCAGCAGGCGCAGGGCCAGTTGTTCGGTGTCCACGCCGGTGTCGACCCAGCCGAACAGGCCGGCGGGCTCGGCGGCGAAGCGGCAGCCGGCTTGCTGGGCCAGGCGGGCGCTGCGGCTGCGGGCGGCGTCCAGGCGGGTGCGCACGCGCTCGGCGTGGCGGCGCAGCTGACCCTGCTCGATGCAGTGCGCCAGCGCCCGCTCCAGCAGGCTGGGCGTGGTCAGGGTCGACAGCAGCTTGGTGTCCAGCAGCGGCTCCAGCAGCTCGGGCGGCGCGGCCATGTAGCCGATGCGCCAGTTGGGCGCCAAAATTTTGGCAAAGCCGCCGACGTAGATGGTGCGCTGCAGGCCGTCCAGCGTGGCCAGGCGCGTGGCGTGCTCGGGCGCCAGGTGGCAGTAGCTGTCGTCCTCGGCAATCCAGAAGCCGTGGCGCTGCGCCAGTTGCAGCACGCGGTGCGCGTGCGCGGGCGACAGGCAGGCGCCCGTGGGGTTGTGCAGCACGCTCACGCTGACGAACAGGCGCGGCGCGGCGGCGGTGCCGGCGTGGGCTTCGCACAGGCGCTGCATCACGGTCAGGTCGGGTCCCTGGGGGCCGCGCGGCACGGGCAGGATGCGCATGCCCAGCGCCGCCAGGCGCGCAAACTCCACGGCCCAGCCGGGCTCTTCCACCATCACGCTGTCGCCGGGTTTCAGCAGGGTGCGGCTGATGATGTCCAGCGCGTGCGTGGCGCCCACGGTGGTGATGATGTGCTCGGCCCGCGCGGCAATGCCCAGGGCCTGCAGGCGCGCCGCCAGCACGCGGCGCAGGGCGGCGTCGCCCATGGGCTCGCCATAGCGCACGCTGGTGTCGCGCACGCTGGCGGCGCCCGACACCCTGCGCAGGCTGGCGGCAATGGGGTCGGTGGCGATCCAGTCCTCGGGCAGCACGCCCAGGCCGGGCTGCGGCTTGGCGCTGATGGGCTGGAACATGCCGCGCATCAGCGTGGCGGCGCTGATGGGGGCCTTGCGCTGGTGCGCGTGCGCGGCGTCCAGCACGCCGCCGGCAGGCGGGCCGCTGGCCTTTGAGGCGAGGGCAGGCGCAGCCGGGCCCCGCACGAAGAAGCCGCGGTTGCGCCGTGCATCGACCAGGCCCTGGGCCAGCAACTGGTCATACGCGGCCACCACGGTGGAGGGGCTCACGCCGTGCTGCGCCGCACACTGGCGCACGCTGGGCAGGCGCGCGCCGGCGGCCAGCAGGCGGTCGCGGATGCGGCTGGCAAAGCGCTCGGACAATTGCTCGGACAAGGTGTGGGTGGGCGTGCGCAGCAGCATGGCGGGCGGTGTTCTGTATGGCTGCGCCAAACAATACAGTTGTTGATCTGCACCCGTCAACTGTATTGATGGTGTTTTGTTGTCAACCGCTACATTGCATCCATGTCCGCTGCCGAGTTCTCTGCCCTGCTGCTGCTGTTTGCCGCGGCCACCTTCACGCCGGGGCCCAACACCACGCTGTCCACCGCGCTGGCGGCCAACCGGGGCTTGCGCGGGGCGCTGCACTTCATCTGCGCGGTGCCGGCCGGCTGGGTGCTGCTGTTGCTGCTGTGCGGGCTGGGCCTGGGCGCCCTGGTGCTGGCCGTGCCGGTGCTGCGCTGGGCCATTCTGGCGGCGGGCGTGGCCTACATGCTGTGGCTGGCCGCGCGCCTGGCGCGCAGTGGCACGCTGGGGCAGGCCGATGCGCGCCAGCTCGACGTGAGCTTTGTCGAAGGCGTGGGCCTGCAGTTTCTCAACGTCAAGGTCTGGCTGCTGGCGCTGACGGTGGTGGCCGGCTGGGTGCAGGGCCACCCCGACTGGCTGGCGCGCCTGGGCTGGACGGGGCTGCTGATGGTGGGCTTCGGCTTTGCCAGCAACTTCACCTACGCGCTGGTGGGCGCGCTGCTGCGTGGCTGGCTGGCGCAGGGCCGGCGGCTGCTGTGGTTCAACCGTGCGATGGCGCTGGCGCTGGTAGCGACGGCGGGGTGGATGGCGTGGTCGGCCTTGGCGGGCGGAGCCGCATCGTGAGCGCCATGGCCCCCGAGCGGCGCCTGCTGCTGGGCTTCTGGCTCGGCGTGCTGGGCGTCGCGCTGTTCGCCATCACGCTGCCGGCCACACGCCTGGCCACGGGCAGCGCGCAAGACCCCCAACTGGCGCCGCTGTTCATCACCGTGGGGCGGGCGGCCACGGCGGGCCTGCTGTCGCTGGCGTTTTTGCTGGCTACCCGCTCGCCCTGGCCCGCGCGGCGCCACTGGGGGCCGCTGCTGGGCGCGGTGGCGGGCAACGTGATTGGCTATCCGCTGCTGCTGGCGCTGGCGCTGCGCAGCGTGACGGCCACGCACGCGGCGGTGGTCACGGCCCTGCTGCCGCTGGTCACCGCAGTGGCCGCCGCCTTGATCCTGGGGCAGCGCGCCCGGCTGGGCTTTTGGCTCTGCGCGGTGGCGGGCAGTGCGCTGGTCGTCGTCTTTGCCTGGCTGCGGGCCGATGCGGCCGGCGGCTTTGGCCTGGCGCCGGCCGACTGGCTGCTGCTGGGCGCCGTGGTGGCTGCCTCGGTGGGCTACGTGTATGGCGCGCAGGTCACGCCCGCCTTGGGCGCCGAGCGTGTGATCTGCTGGATGTGCGTGCTGACCTTGCCGTTCAGCCTGCCGGCCACGGTGTACCTGTGGCCCGACACGGCCGCGCAGCCGGTGCGCACCAGCGCCTGGCTGGGCTTTGCCTACGTCGGCTGCGTGTCGATGTGGGCCGGCTTTTTTGCCTGGTTTCGTGGGCTGGACTGGGGCGGCGCGCTGCGCGTGAGCCAGGTGCAGCTGTTGCAGCCCTTCCTGTCCATGCTGTTTGCCCTGCCGCTGCTGGGCGAGCGGCTGGACTGGGGATCGATCGGCTTTGCGCTGGCGGTGGTGGCCACCGTGGTGCTGGGCCGGCGCATTTCCAGGCCCGTTGCACCCGCGCCGATCGCGCAAGGAGACTCACCATGAATCCCACCGACCTGCAGGCCTCGGGCCCCTGGCGCCTGGCCGAGCGCGCCGCCGCCATGAACCCCTCGGCCATCCGCGAGATCCTCAAGATCACCGAGCGCCCGGGCATCCTCAACTTTGCCGGCGGCCTGCCTTCGCCCGAGACCTTTCCGGTAGCCGCCATGCGCGAGGCCTGCGCCGCGGTGCTGGCCGAAGGCAGCGCGGTGGCCAGGCCGTCGCTGCAATACGCGTCCAGCGAAGGCCTGCCCGAGCTGCGCCAGTGGGTGGCCACGGGGCTGGGCAAGCAGGGCGCGCGCGTCGCACCCGAGCAGGTGCTGATCACCACCGGCAGCCAGCAGGGGCTGGACCTGGTGGCCAAGGTGCTGATCGACGAAGGCAGCCGCGTGCTGGTGGAAACGCCCACCTACCTGGGCGCGCTGCAGGCCTTCACGCCCATGCAGCCGCGCTTTGCCAGCGTGCCCAGCGACGCGGGCGGCGTGTCGGCGCAGGGCCTGCGTGAGGCGCTCTCAAATGGCGAGCGCCCGCGCTTCATCTACCTGCTGCCCAACTTCCAGAACCCGACCGGCCGCACGCAGGACGCCGCGCGCCGCGAGCAGGTGCTGGCGGTGTGCCGCGAGCTGGGCCTGCCCATCGTCGAGGACAACCCCTACGGCGAGCTGTGGTTCGACGCCCCACCACCCGCGCCGCTGCTGGCGCGCTGGCCCGAGGGCGTGATCTACCTGGGCTCGTTCAGCAAAATCCTCGCGCCCGGCCTGCGCCTGGGCTACGTCATTGCGCCGCCCCAGATCTACCCCAAGCTCTTGCAGGCCAAGCAGGCGGCCGACCTGCACACGCCCGGCTTCAACCAGCGCGTGGTGGCCGAGGTGATCAAGGACGGTTTTCTCGACCGCCACGTGCCCACCATCCGCGCGCGTTACAAGGCGCAGCGCGATGCCATGCTGGCCGCACTCGATCAGCACATGGCGGGCCTGGACGTGCAATGGACGCGGCCCGTGGGCGGCATGTTCGTGTGGGTCACGCTGCCGGCAGGCCTGAACGCGCAGGCCCTGCTGCCCCAGACGGTCGAGGCCGGCATGGCCTTCGTGCCCGGCGCGCCCTTCTATGCCGAGCAGCCCGATCCGCGCACGCTGCGCCTGTCCTTCGTCACCTCCACGCCTGAGCAGATCGAGCGCGGCATGGCCATGCTGGCGGGGGTGGTGCGGGTGGCCGTTTCATGAGTCCAATCGGGTGGTTGGCGCATGTCTTCAACTCCTTCCCCCTCTGGGGGAAGGTTGGGATGGGGGCCGGGAGCGTCGGCATGACGCCCCGGCATTCAGGCGTTGGCGCCACGGGCCCCCACCCCCGCCCTCCCCCAGAGGGGGAGGGAGTGAAGTCGGCAGCAGAAATAGGTGCCCAATCAGATCAAATCGGCCTGCAGCGCTTTCGCATCCAGCGCAAGCAGCTATTAAATCAATAGTTTGTCCACCATGACCCAACCCCGCCCCTTCGCCCAGATCGACGTCTTCACCGCCCACGCCGGGCTGGGCAACCCGGTGGCCGTGGTGCTGGACGGCAGCGGCCTGGATGACGCCGCCATGCAGCGCTTTGCCCGCTGGACCAATCTGTCGGAGACCACCTTCGTGCTGCCGCCCACCGACCCAGCGGCCGACTACGCCTTGCGCATCTTCACCCCCGGTGGCGAACTGCCCTTTGCCGGCCACCCCACGCTGGGTTCGTGCCATGCCTGGCTGGCGGCGGGCGGCCAGCCCAAGGCGGGCGATCGCATCGTGCAGCAGTGCGCGCAGGGCCTGGTCGCGCTGCGGCGCGCTGGCGCGCGCCTGGCCTTTGCCGCGCCGCCCAGCCAGCGCAGCGAGCCGGCGCTCGAACTGATCGAGTCGGTGGCGCAGGCGCTGGGCCTGGCGCGCACGGCAGTGCAGCGTGCCCAATGGCTGGACAACGGCCCGCGCTGGCTCGCCCTGTGGCTGGACAGCGCCGACACCGTGCTGGCGCTGGAGCCCGACCATGCCCGCCTGGCGGATTTGAAGCAAAAAGTGGGCGTGGCCGGCGTCCACCCAGCGCAGGAAGCTACTCAATTAATAGCGCGATCGAGCCGCGAGGCCCGCGCCTTCGGTGCCGCCCACGAGGCCCCGCTGATCGAGGTGCGCGCCTTTGCCGCCCCCATCGGCGTGCCCGAAGACCCGGTCACCGGCAGCCTCAACGCCAGCCTGGCGCAGTGGCTGATCGGCGCCGGCGAGCTGCCCGCGCGCTACGTCGCCGCGCAGGGCACGGCGCTGGGCCGCGCCGGGCGCGTGCACATCGAGCGCGATGCGGCGGGCACGGTGTGGGTGGGGGGCGACTGTGTGGCCGTGATCCGCGGCGACGTGTTCTTGTCGTGAGAGCCTGCAGGGGCATGGTAATTGTGATCTGACCCCAATTTTCACAAGGGAATCAGGCGCTGAGCATGCGCTTGAGCAGGTGGGTTCTGAAGTCTCTTCGTGCGTGGATGAACATGTGGATCAGGACCGTGCTCTCGTTGAACTCGTACACCACCCGTGTTTGTCTGACCAGCGTCCATCGGACGTTGGAGATGCCCACGTCCTTCAGTTCATCGATGCCACTGCCGATCTCGGGCGCGCGCTGGATCAGCGCAAAGGCCTTGCGATACTCGGCAAGCACAGCGGCCCAGACCGCACCGCCAAGCTGCTGCTGGACATGCGCCTTGATCTCCTTGAATTCTTCCTGGGCACTGCCGAGAACGAAAATCCGGCGTGACACCGTCAATCGCCCATGTCGTCCAGAAAGGCGTGGGCGTCGCTGAACTTGCCTTCGGCAAACTCCTTGCGCCCCAAGGCCAGCAGCTTCAGCAGGGCCAGGGTCTCTTGCTGCCTTTCATATTCGGCGATGTCCATGACCACCATCTTGGCCTCACCGTTCTGGGTGATGATGATGGGCTCGGGGCTGACGGCAAACTCCTTGACGATGTCTGCCGCATTGGACTTCAGGTAGGTGATGGGCCTGATCTGCTCTGCGAGGGACATGGCGATTCCTTGATGCTGACAGGCCAGAATATCGATCGAATTCGGTCCTGTCAAGGCAAAACAGGTGCGCGCACGATCTGCCCCGCCAGCCAGTCCATGATGCCCGGCCAGCCCGACAGGGTGGGGCGCACCTGGACGCTCAGGCCCGGGTGCTGGCTGCGCACATCCTCGATCAGTGCCGGCAGGTCGTGCAGCACATGCCCGCCCGCGGCCCAGAACACCGGCACCAGGTCGATGCGGGTGTGGCCGCTGGCGGCCAGCTCGCGCAGCGCCTCGGCCAGCGTGGGCGCCATGCGCTCCAGATAGGCCATGCGCACCGCGCAGGCCGGCCCGGCGTGGCGCTGCACCGCGGCCTGCAGGGCCTGCATGGGCTCCGCCCACTGCGGATCGCGCGAGCCGTGGGCAAACAGGACGATGGCGGGGTGATGGGAAGCTTGGGTCACGGACGGACGGGAATTGGGATCTGACGCCATTTTCTCCCCGGCACCAAGCCCACCCTGCTCATGGGCTCGGCCAGGGCAATCAATCTGATCCGACCGCAACCTTCCTCAAAACGAATCCAGGGGCACAAAGGCCAGTGGGAGAGCGGTCTTGGCGTCCAGCAGCACCGTCCACACCACGCCGTTGCGGCCCTGGATCGGCAGGTAGCGCAAGGCGTCGGCGCTGTGCCCCGACTGCGCGATGCCCCGGCGGATCAGCGCGGCATCCTGGGGATGCGTCTTTTCCAGCTCGGCCATGGGCCTGGCCGCCGCCAGTATGGCTGGGCGGCCGGCTTCATAGGGCTGCCACAGCTCGGGGTGTGCCGACACCTGCACACCCCCCATCGCCCGCATGGTGTAGTCCGCCACCTCATTGCCCACCAGTGGCCGCAGCGACAGCCAGGTCGGCCCCGTGAGCGGCAGCGCCGTGATGCCGGCCGGCGTGCGAGCCAGCCACTCCGGCGGAACGTCGTTGGCATGCACCACCCGAAAGCGGTTGTACTCGAACACCGCGTGCACCGGCCGTGCGTCGTGAATGGTGTGCAGGCCATAGACCAGCGCCGCCAGCTGCAACACGCCGATGACCGAAAAATCAAGCCACTTCTCGCGCCGCGACTTGCGCGGGTTGAACACCACGAAGGTCACCAATGGACCGAGCACCACGTCCACCACCACCACCAGCAGAAACAGCTCGCCCCCACCCGACAGGACGCGAAACGGGCGCGGGTACCAGACCCCGAACACCAGCGCGGCGGCCAGCAGAGCGATCAGCAGACTGATGGACAGGTGGATCAGGAAGGCGCGGGCCTTGAGCCGCCAACGCCTTGTGGCGCATCTGTCAAAAGATGCTCGGCCATCCCCCATGAATGTCTCATCCAACGGCATTGCGATACTCCAAATTTCGGCGCTTGACGAACCGCCCACGTGTCTCGATGAGCTGCCGACGATACGCCATGCTGTGAACAGGACCGCAGGGCGCGGCGGCTCCAAAGCGGGCTAACGTCCCGTCACGATGGAGTTCTGCTCAAGCCATTGGCGCCACTCATCCTCGATGCGCGCGAAGCGACTCGGGTGGTACGTCGCACGAATGACCGTCATCTCCTGCTCCGCCTCCGGCATCCTGCCATTGAGGGCCAGCGCTTTCGCGTAGTCCATGCGACTGCGCAGCAGGTGAAATCGTCTGGCGATCACGCCCAGTTCCTGCAGTTCTTCGGCCGGCATGCCTGCCCGAAGCTCAATGCGCGACGAAGCGTTCAGCGCCGCGAACTGGTCCAGAATGAAAGGATGCGCATAGGGGTCGTAGATCGGAGCTCCGACAAAATGACCCCGCAAGAATCGTTCCGACCGGAAGTCGCCTTCAAGTCTGAAGTAGTCATAGCAGAGTGCCGCCAGCAAGGCGATGCCGAGCACTCCAAACACCAGGGCGGAGCGACTCGCGGCCGCTCGCGCCGGCTGCCTGGCATCGGCCACCGCCCGCGCTTGCGGCGCGGTCGTGATGACGCCGGCCAACAGCGTCGCCGGAAGCAGGAAGAAGGCATGGGCGAACGGAAACTCCAGCAGCGACTGCACCGTAAATGCCAGCCACACGGCGAACACCCAATGGCGCTGGGCCAGCAATTCGCGATCCGGCGTCGATCTCAGCCAGCTCAGCATCCAGAGACCGATCCCAGCACTGAGGATCATTCCCAGGGGCACGCCAGCCCAGGCCATGAGGTCGAGCACGAAGTTGTGCGCATAGTTGGCGTTGCGCGCCGGCTCCGCATGCGCGGCAATCTCGCGCAGTGCCAGCATGCCCTGCTCAAAGCCGTATCCCAGCCATGGGTGCTCGGCAATGGCCGCCAGGTACTGGCGCCAGATGCCCGCGCGAGGGCCGACTTCCAGCATTTCGCGCGTCAGTTCGACCTTCAGATACAAGGCCTCTTCGACGACACCCATATACCTGTGAACGGCAAACCCCACCAACAGGCCAAACAACACCTCGGGCACCCGCAGCCGGGTGCGAACCCGGTTGCGACTCACAAACCAGAATGCAACAACTGTCAGCAGGGCCAGCACGGAGGCGCGCGACTCGCTGGCGAGCATGCCAAACCCCAGCAGAACCATGGTCAAGACGTAGCTGGCACGGTGCGACAGCACGCGCATCTCGAACAGCGCCGTGGCCGCCACCATGCCCATCACCATCAACAGCCCGAACAAGTTGGGCTGTGCAAAATTGCCGTAGGGCCGGTCGTTGATCAGGTCCATGGCCCACCAGCCAGGGTTGGGCAGGCGCAGCCACTGCACCAGCGCCAGGCCGGCCTCGGCAATGGCCGCCAGCACGAGAGTGACAAACAGCATCCGCAACACCGGGCCACGGCCCTCCTGTGCGGCCCAGAGGCAGCCGGTGTAGATGCTCAACGCGCCGCCCAGCGCGTACATGAAGCCCAGTGCCGCATCGCCACGAAACACCAGCCCCCCCGCCAGGTACTGCACCACGGGGACCAGGCCCACCAGCAGCCAGATGCGTGCCGACCAAGGCCAACTCATACGTGCCGGCAGCCCCGTGGCGGGGCCATGAGCCACCGCTGCGACTGGCGCTTGCGTGGGCCGGCACAGCACGCCCAGAAACAGCAGGCATACGCCAAGCGCCGACACGGCTTCGCTGTGGAACGTAATTCCACAGCGGGTAACGAGTGATTCGGCAGGTTCCAGCCCAGAAACAGACCGATCAAGCCGAAAACGAAAGAGAAGATCGCGCACAAACAAAAAGTCGGCCCGCGAAACCGCACCACGCTCACTCAACCGGACTCAGACGCCACATACAAAGAACCGGCAGATATTTCAAGGCGATGGTTGTGCCCGTGCCGCCACACCCAAGACGTCACCTGCTTGCCCCCATCGGTCGCAGCCACAGGGTTGGCACCAATCATGGGAATCAACGTGACGGCTTTGGTGTCGATGTCCGTGTCACCAAATCCTTGAGCCGTGACCGTAACCACACCAAGGTTACTCGTGGCGACCTTGTTGACATATTTCGTGCCGGTGCCCGAGGCTGCGTCAGCTTCACAACCCCAGCCGTTGGCCGCGACGGTAAGTGCCGTGCTGACCGAAGCCTGGATCGTTTCGGTAATCGTGGTGCGGCACTGCGATGCAGCCAGAATCACTTCCGACATCTTGGCCTTTTTGGTGTACTGCTGATACGCCGGCAGCGCCACGGCCGCCAGAATGCCGATGATGGCCACCACGATCATCAATTCGATCAGGGTAAAGCCTTGCTGCAGTTTCTTCATTTGTTTCATTTCCGTTTCCTCTTGAAAAGTTGGTTTGAACCTCGGAGACGTGGAGACCCTCCTGAGTGGGCAGGTGCGTCGCCGCACGCTGGGGGTGTTGCACGTGGCGTGCCAACCGGTTGGCCGGGCCGCCCACCGTGCCGCAAGGATTGGCACACCAGGCACGGTTTGAAACTTGCCGGGTTTCGGTGGCGTGCGTGGCACCTACGGCCGTGTCACTGGACGATCGCCGGCGTACCAGGACCGATAGGGCGCGCGCCGACGTGGTCTTGAGTTTTCGATGCACTGATACGCAGGTGCCTTTTCGTCAAGAACGCGTTAGCCAACAGGTTCAGCCTCATCACAACCGTGTTGACAGGAATATTTGCTGTAGCTACAGTTAGTCCATGGGATCCTGCGATACAAAACGCGAATGGACGCGCTGCAGGAACGCAACCCGGACATGCCGCAGAGCAAAGGAAGTCTTTTGCGGGCCGCACTTGACGCGTAGATGATCGGCGAGACCCGGCGAGCCTCGTTTCATCACAGCAGGCTGGCTCGAATCCCGGCTTGTCGTGTTCGCATGGACGCCGCGCGGCGCTCGCAAGACGCATCATCAGTATAGAGCATTGTCATGAGCGCGAAGCGAAAAGCTCCAACCCCATCTCGCATGACGCGGAAACTCCACCGGAAATCACAGACGCCTGGATTTCCGAGACTGGCTGTATCGCGGCGAAAAGCTGGTGCGTCGCGGGCGTCCCAAGCTCGCCGACCCGCGCCAACTACTGTCTCTGCGGTTGCCACCCAAGGTCATCGCACGCTGGCGTCCCACCGAGGCCTGGTTGGCAAACCCGCATGGTCGAGGTTCTTGAAAAGTCAGCGCCCAAGTCACGAGTGCATAAAGAAAATGGTCAGATCACAATTTTCCATCGCCATGCCCACCACTCAACGCGACGCCGCCGTCGCGCCGCCGGCATCAGCCGCAGCACGCTGTGGCGCCGCGCAGGTGACGGCGCCCTGACCAAGGGCGACAAGGATGCGCGGGCGCGCCACGCTGGCGCTGGGCGAGGGTGCTGGGCCTGCTGCGCACCGGGGCGTGGCCCTAGCCGCCGACGAGGTGGCGGCGCTGCAGCGCGCCGACGCGGGCGACGCCCAGGCGCAGGCCGACATGGGCGCGCTGTTCTACGTAGCCGAGGCCGAGCGCGGCGCTGTACTGGCTGAACGAGGCGGCGGCGCAAGGCAATGGCGACGCCATGCAGTGGCTGGGCGTGGCCTACGCCGCGCCCCGGCGGCAAGACGACCGAGCAGCAGGCGCAGGACGACAACCTGGCCGTGATGTGGATTGCCCGCGCGGCCAGGGCGGCGGTGGCGCAGCGGCAGATGGCAGGGCTGCTGCCGGCGCGCCGCGGCTGACACGGCGCGACCGAACCCCCGCCGGCCCGCTGGCTGATCGCGCCGCCCGTGGGCGGGAGGCGCCCGCGGCTTCGGTGATACGCCGCGCCCGGTCTTGCGGCCCAGGTGGCCGGCAGCCGCAGTATTCGCGCAGCAGCGGGCAGGGAGCGGTACTGCTGTCGCCAAACTGCTCCAGATACACCTCCATCCTCGCCAGGCACACGTCCAGGCTACCATGTCGGCCAGCGCCAGCCGCCGGTCGGGTGGTGCAGCGCAGGCGCATGCCGGCGTCGATGTCCTCGAGGCGTGGCCAAGCCCTCGGCCAGCACGAAGAAGGCCTCGTTGATCATCGGCACCAGGATGCGGTTGACGACGAAGCCGGGCGCGTTCTTGACGGTGATGGGCGACTTGCCCAGACGCGTGGCCAGGTCCTTGACGGCGTCGTGCGTGGCGTCACTGGTCTGCAGGCCGCGAATGATCTCGACCAGCGCCATCATCGGCGCTGGAGTTGAAGAAGTGCCATGCCGACAAAGCGGTCCGGGCCGCTGCGTGACGGCAGCCAGCTGCGTGATGAGTCGACGAGGTGTTGGTGGCGACGATGACCTCGGGTGCCAGCAGGGCGTCCGGCTGGGCCAGGATCTTGTTCTTGAGCGCGTGGTTCTCGGTGGCGGCCTCGATGACCAGCTGCGCGGCCTTCAGGTCGTCGTACTGGGTCCAGGCCCTTGATGCCAGGCCCGGCGCCCGCCAGGCCTTGTCGGCCTCGGTGATCTTGTCCTTTTGCAGCAGGCGGTCGGTCTGCCTACATTGGGCCTTGTCCACCGCCGCCTGGGCGATGTCGACCATGACGACGTTGATGCCCGCAACCGCGCAGGCCTGCGCGATGCCATTGCCCATGGTGCCTGCGCCCACGATGCCGACGGTGAGGTGATGTTCATGCTGTGCTCCAAAAAAGATGCGAGGGAAAACCACCAATGGTAGCCGCCGCTCGGCGCCACCACAATGCCGGCACCGGGCAACCAGAACCCACCCATGGACTACGTGATCGTCGGCGCCGGCTCGGCAAGCTGCGTGCTGGCCGCACGCCTCTCGAAGACCCCAGCGTGCAGGTCACGCTGCTGGAGGCCGGCCCGCCCGACGCCAGCGTGCTGATCCACTGCCCGGCCGGGCTGGCGCTGCTGGCCAAGCTGGGGCGCGCCAACTGGGCCTTCCAGACCGTGCCGCAGCCGGGCCTGAACGGGCAGCGGGGCTGCAGCCGCGCGGCAGGTGCTGGGCGGCTTTCGCTCGGTCAACGCCATGATCTACATGCGCGGCGTGCCGCAGGACTTCCCGACGAGCTGGGCGCAGGAGCAACATCGGCTGGTGCTGGGACAGGTGCTTGCCGTTTTCAAGCGCCGAAAACAACGAGCGCAGGGGCCGATGCCTGGCACGGCACGGGCGGGCCGCTCAACGTGATGGACCTGTGCGACCCCAACCCCTTTGCGCACGCCTTTGTCGAAGCCGGCGTGCAGGGCGGACTGCCAGTGCACGGCGACTTCAACGGTCGCACGCAGGAGGGCGTGGGCCTGTACCAGGTCACGCACAGGGGCGAAGCGCTGCTCGGTGGCCAGGGTTATCGCCCAACCGGGCGCGGCCCAACCTGCACGTGCTGACGGGCGTGCGCGCCACGCGTGCTGGTCGAAAACGGCCGCGCGTCGGCGTAGCTACCTGGAAGGCGGGCAGGAGAAGAAGCTGCGCGCCGAGCGCGGAGTGCCTGCTTTGCGCCGGCTTGCAGTCGCCGCGGCTGATGCTGTCGGGCATCGGCCCGGCGACCAGCTGCGCCAGCACCGGCGTGGTGGCGCTGGACCTGCCCGGCGTGGGCCAGCACCTGCACGACCACCCCGACGTGGTGCAGGTGTGGGACGTGCCGGCGCGCACGAGCTGTTCGGCCTGTCGCTGGCCGGCGCCGAAGCCACCTGGGGCGACGTGCAGCGCTGGCGGCGCAGGCGGCGCGGGCCGCTGACGACGAACTTTGCCGGGCGGGCGGCTTCATCAAGAGCGACGCCGGCGGGCGCGCTGACTCTGCAACTGCATTTCGTGGTCAGCAGCTGGTGGACCACGGGCGCGCCACGGTGTGCAGCCGCGGCGCACCATGCCGCGTGTGCGTGCGCCCGCAAAGCCGCGGCAGTGTGCGCCTGGCCAGCCCAGACCCGCTGGCCGCGCCCTTGATCGACCCGGCGTTTTGCAGGAGGGCGACGATGTGCGCCAGCTGGTCTGCAGCAGGCTTCGACAGATGCGCGAGATCCTGAGCCAGCCGGCCCTGGCGCGCCACGGCGGGCGCGAAATCCGCGGCCGTGCGCAGCGACGCCGAGATCGAAGGCCTTCATCCGCCAGCATGCCGACACCATCTATCACCCGTGGTGAGCAGCTGCCGCGTGGGCCGGGCCGCTGGACGTGGTGGACGAGCGGCTGCGTGTGCGCGGCATCGAGCGCCTGCGGGTGGTGGACGCCTCCATCATGCCCGTGCCGGGCGGCCAACACGAATGCGCCCGTCGTCATGGTGGCGGAAAGGGCCGCCAGCCTGATCCGCCGCGGCGGCGATCGTGGTGCTTGGTAGTCGAAGCAAACGACTTGAATCAAACGGCATATTGACCACTGTCCTTCTGAAAGAACTGCCTGACCTTTTTGGGCGATTTCTGCAAGTGCCTCAGATGCCCGATTGCCGCCTGCTTGAGCTGACCCTTCTTGCGGTTGGGCGCCTTGGCCGTGATGGCTGTGAGGTTGGCATTGAGCATCGTCGGGGTTAAACTCGGGGCTGTAGCTGGGCAGGTAGAACACCTCGATGTCCGCCTTGTTCTGCTCCAGCCAGGCCTTGACCAGCTTGGCGTGGTGCACCTTGTCCAGCACCAAACACCTGCCTGCCTCCTTGCAGGCGTCTTGCCAGGCGTTTCATGAAATCGATCAAGATCGCCGCGTTCATGGCGCCTTCGAAGACCTTGAAGCGCACCTTGCGGTTAGTGACGCTGGAGATGATCGGTGACCCTCTCGCCGCTGGTTACGCGTATCTCGGGTGTCTGGCCCATGGGGGCGTAGCTGCGCCCGCGCATCATCGACGCAGGCCCGTCTCGTCGGCCCAGTGAATTTGCGCGCCTTCGGCCTTGGCACGTTGCTCGATCGCGGTATTGCTCATCGAGCCAGCGCACCGCCGCGGGTTGCCTGCTCATAGGCGCGCTGGATGGGCTTTTGCGGGGTGAAGCCAGCGGCGCAGTACAGCCCCGCGCCTTGCACCGTCAGCAGCACGCCGCAGCGCTGCGATGAGCTCTGAACCGCCTGGCGGCTCCACAGGGCAAGTCCATCTTGAGCTGATCGGGCGTGTTGTCGACGATCAGGCGGCGTACTTCGCGCTCTTGCTCTTCGCTCAGGGCGCGCAGTGCGCCCACGGGACGACCGCAGGGTTTGTCGGCCAGGGCTTTAGCGCCGCCTTCGTCATAGCGTTTGCAGATGTTGAATACGCCGTGCGCGACAGCCCCAGATCGGCGCCGATGGCCTCCTGCTTCCAGCCTGCGCGGCGCAGCTTGATGACACCTGCGACGCTCTTGCCGCGCATCGGAGCTCAGTTTTCCTCATGTCCGTTGGTTCCATGAAGATTATCTGGGGATCGTTATCACTATTTCAAGTTGTTTGATTTCTAATCAATAAGATATTTTGAGGATTGCGCTAAGCGTTTTTTAGCAGCGCGAAGCGCGCGCCGTTCCTACAGTGCCGGTGCGGGGCAAATCGTTTGCTCCCAGCCACCAAGGAACACCCGATGCAATTCAATCCCGAGGAAATCGCCGCGCTGGCGCAGGCCGAAGTCGCCGCGCCGCGCTACGACATCTACGCCTTCATCCACAAGGCCCTGCGCGCCTACATGGTCGATACGCTGGTGGCCGTGGGCCAGCTCGACGTGAACGACGACGCCGCGCTGACGCAGACCGGCGCGCGGGTGGGGCAGCTGCTGGCGTTCTGCCGCTCGCACCTGTCGCACGAGAACCATTTCATCCATCCGGCGCTGGAGCAGTACGCGGCCGGCAGCAGCCAGGCCATTGCCGCCGAGCATGTGGGGCACGAGCGCGCCATCGACGCCCTGGCCGCGGCCGTGCAGGTGCTGACGAGCTGCCCGCCGCCGGCGCGCGCGCGGGTGGCGCGGGCGCTCTACCAGCAGCTGGCGCTGTTCGTGGCGCACAACTTCGAGCACATGCACCAGGAGGAAACCGCGCACAACGCCGTGCTGTGGGCGCACCACCGCGACGAGGAGATCGCGGCCATCGAGGGCGCGATTCACGCCAGCCTCGACCCCGACGAAGCCATGCTGTGCATGCGCTGGATGCTGCCCAACCTGGCACCCGTCGAACGCGCCCTGGTGCTGGCCGACCTGCGCGCGCAGGCCCCGGCGTCGGTCTTTGACGCGGTGCTGGCGCTGGTGCGCCCGCAGCTGTCGGCGCCGCAATGGGACCGGCTGGCGCGGGACCTGGCGCTGGGCGACGTGGCCGACGCCCGCGCCTGAGCGAGTGATCAGCGGCTACGCCAGGCCTTCTTCCAGCTGCACCGGCGCGTCCAGGCACAGGCGCACGCGCCCGCGGCCGGCCTTTTCCAGGCGGATGGCGGTGCGGCTGTCCTGCAGGCGGCGCTGCAGCAGCAGCAGGCGGGCCTCCAGGTTGTCGGCCACCTCGGGCAGGCCCAGCCGGCGGTCCAGCCGCAGCTCGCGGTTGCTGAACTCGCGGCGCCCGCTGTGGGCGTGCTCGCGCAGCAGCTTACACAGGATGGCGCCGGCCACCCCCTTGATGAGGTAGTCGTCGTTGACGAACACGCTGCCATTGGCGGCAAAGTGGCGCACGCGCACCGGCGTGCCCCCGGGCGTGGCGGCCGCGGGCGCGGCGGGCGCCGGCTCGGCCGCGTCGTCGGGGCTTTGCAGCCGCTCGATGGCCGCCGCCAGCTGGCCGGCCAGGGCCACCAGGGCGTCCTCCTCGGGGTAACGAAACTGCAGGTCCAGCGGGCTTTCGACAAACAGCACGCCCAGCGTGCGCCCGCCGCTGATCAGCGGCACAGCCAGCTGGCTGTGCGGCTCGGCCAGGCCGGGGTACGGGATCTCGGGGCCCGTCGCCGTGTCGCCGCCGGCCAGGCTGTCGCGCAGCGTGTGGCTGTACAGCGCGGCGTGCGTCATGTGGCTGATGCGCACCGGCGTGGCCTCGCGCGCGGCCATGCCGATCACGCCCTGGCCCAGGCGCACCTCCGAGCCCACGCCCGAGCGCGCGTAGCCGTGGCTGGCCACGGTGTAGAGCGCGCCGGCGGGCGCGTCCAGCATCAGCACCAGGGCGTGCTCGATGCCCAGCTGCTCGTGCAGGCATGCCAGCAGGGTCTGCAGCAGCTCGTCCAGCGCGTTGCAGCGCGCCAGCCGCTGGCTGCACAGGCGCAGTCCGCCCAGCAGGTCGGCGCGTGGCGGGGCGGGCGGCAGGGGCTCGCCGGGCAGCGCCTCGATGTGCTCGACGGCGTAGATGTCCGAACCCTTGAGCGCAAACACGTCGGCCAGGCCGTCGTGCGAGGCGATGCCGGCCAGCTGCGCGCGCATGCGCTCGAACAGCGGCCCGGCGGTCTCGGTGCGCAGATAGCGCAGGTGCAGGCGAAAGTAGTGCGCGGTGACGGGGTCGTTGACCAGTGCCGTGGCGCAGGGGTTGGCCAGGATGTTCTGGCGTGTCTTGTTGAAGAACTGAAACGACAGGGCCACGTGCTCGTCGTCCACGTAGACGACTTGCGAGAGGTAGGCCACGTTGGGCGTGCCGTCGGGCGCGCAGGTGGCCACCTGGGACGGGATCGCGCCTTCCAGACAGGCCCGGATGGAGCGCAATCGGGGGGCCGCAGCAGCGCTCATGGTGCGTGACCCGGTTGCAGCGACCGGCCCGCGCGCGGCCCCGGCGTTTGGTCGAAGGCGGCTTCGGGGCCGAACCGCACCGCCACCAGATCGTGTGGCGGTGCCGACAGGATGGCCGCCACGTAGTCCGGGCCATAGCCCACCTGGCCCACGCAGTGCTGCATGGCCGCCAGGTAGCGGCGCAGCACCGGCTGGTCGTCGGGCCGGGCCGGGCGGATGCTGGCCCGGCTGGCCTTGACCTGCACCGTGCGGTTGGACGGCGGATCGCTGAACACCACCGCGATCGGGCCGCCGGCCGTCAGGTCGTCCAGCAGCGCGCGCGCCTGGCTGGGCCGCAGGTAGACGGTGATCTGCGCGCCGTCCGCGCTGATGTGGGTGCCCACGGCGCGCATCACGCTGGGCCGCAACTGCGCGTCGCGCGAGGCGACGATCGCCGACACGCCCGAGTCGATCAGGGCGATGTGCTCCGGGCTCAGGTGGGCGGTCATGGGCTGGCGGGAATTTTATGAGCCCACGGCGCCGTTGGCACGCCAAAGTGCCGCGCCCAAGAACCTGGGGCGGATGTCAACCCGAGGCCGTGCCGGCCCGCCGGATCAGTTGCTCCAGGTATTTGTCGAACAGGTCCTGGGACGCCTGCCGGAACATGCGGATGCGCCCGGTATGGCTGAGCACCAGCAGGCCCACGGTGTGCGCAAACAGCGCCGTGAGCTCCTGCAGCGCCTGTGGCGCCGGCATGCCGAGGCTCTGCAAGGCGTCCTGCGTCGGTTGCAAGGCCTGGCGCAGGCGCGTGTTGAGCGTTTCGTTCAGTTCGGGCGTGAGGCCCCGCGGCTGCATGCCCTGGAACAGGTAGAAGCCGAGGTCCAGGTCGCGCGGGTTCTCGCGATAGAAGTCGAAGAACGCCGTTGCCGCCGCCCGCACGCGTGCCGGCCCCGCGGCGCTCGGGCCCAGCGCCTGCTGCACGCGCTCGTTCAGGCGCGCCAGCGATTCGCCGAGCAGGGCGCCGTACAGCGCCTCCTTGCTGGCGAAGTAGCTGTAGATCGCACCCGGCGTGTAGCCGGCCCGGTGTGCGATCTCGCGGATGCTGGTTTTCTCCATCCCCAGCTCGAAGAACGCTGCTCGCGCGGCGTCCAGCACCCGTTCGCGCCGCACGTCGGCCAACGCCTGCTGCCGCAGCTGGCGCGGGTTGCCCGCCTTCGCGGCACGTTTGGCGGACGCGGGGCGGGCGGGTGCGGGTGGGGTGCTCATGGGCGCCAGTATAAACATTGACAAATTAATTGAACACCGTTCAAATCACGCATCTGTCGTTCTTCAATGGAGACCGCGATGAGTGCATCCAGCCAAGCTGCGCCGGCCAGCAAAGTCGACCTGATGTCGGGCGAGGCGTACCGCGAGTCCTTGCGCCGGTACAAGCCCAGGGTCTTCGTCGATGGCCGCGAAGTGGGCAGCGTGGCCGACGAGCCAGCCTTGCGGCCGGGCGTCAACGCGCTGGCCTTCACCTACGACTACGCCCTGCGGCCGGAACTGGAGCCGATCGCCCTGGCCACGCAGCACAGCCGCAAGCGCGTGGTCGCCCGCATGCTGCACGTCAACGAATCGGCCGGCGACCTGCTGAACAAACTCGAA
Source organism: Burkholderiaceae bacterium (assembly GCA_041396485.1). Lineage (GTDB taxonomy): Bacteria > Pseudomonadota > Gammaproteobacteria > Burkholderiales > Burkholderiaceae_C > Ottowia. Next base: position 144,151 of record JAWKYM010000001.1, read on the forward strand.
GCCGTGCGCGTGCTGTGCCAGGAAACCGGCTGCGCCCAGCGCTACCTGGCCCACGACGCGCTCAACGGCATCCACCAGGCCGTGGCGCACATCGACGATGCGCGCGGCAGCACCGAGCACCGCACGCGCTTCGCGGCCTACCTGGCCGACGTGCAGGAGCGCGACCTGTCGCTCGGCGTGGCGATGACCGACGCCAAGGGCGACCGCAGCCGCAAGCCGCACCAGCAGGCCAACCCCGACACCTACGTGCACGTGGTCGAGAAAAATGCCAAGGGCATCGTCATCAGCGGCACCAAGGCCATCGTGACCGGCGGCCCCTACATGCACGAGCTGCTGGTCATGCCCAGCCGCAACATGGGGCGTGAGGACGAGGCCTTCGCCGTGTGCTGCGCGGTGCCGGTCGATGCCCCAGGCATCACCATCGTCGCCCGCCCGGCCGGCCGGCCCGGCGAGAAGCTGGAGCACGGCGATGCGCTGTTCTCGCGCAAGTACGGCCAGTCCACCGCCGTGGTCCTGTTCGACCGCGTCTTCGTGCCCTGGGAGCGGGTGTTCTACGCCGGCGACTGGGAGCACAGCCAGGTGCTGACCTACAGCTACGCCACGCACCACCGCCACAGCTGCATCGCCGCGCGCGCGGGTTTTGGCGACCTGCTGATCGGCGCCGGTGCCCTGATGTGCGAGGCCAACGGCCTCGACCCCGCGCAAAAGGCCAACCTGCGCGACCCGATGGTCGAGCTGATCAAGATCACCGAGGGTTTTTACGCCTGCGGCGTGGCCGCCAGTGTCTACGCCACGCGGGACGAGCACAGCGGCTCCTTCATGCCCGAGCCGGTATTCGCCAACATCGGCAAGCTGCTGCTGGCCACGCAGATCTACGACATGCACCGCATCGCGCACGAGGTCTCGGGCGGCCTGATCGTCGCGCTGCCCGGCCCGGACGAGGACCACAACCCGGCCACGGCGGCCAGGCTGTCCGAGGTGCTGCAGGCCAACACCAGCATCCCCTATGAGCAGCGCATCCAGACGGCGCGCTTCATCGAGGATCTGACCGCGTCCTACCAGGGCGGCTGGTATTCGGTCATCAGCCTGCACGGCGGCGGCTCGCCGGCGGCGATGAAGCAGGAGATCTGGCGCAACTATCCCGTGGGCTCGAAGGTGGAGCTGGTGGAGCGCCTGCTGGAGCGCGGTGTGCTGCGCGACGAGCAGCGCGCCATCACCAAAAACCGCCAGCCGGGTCGCTGCTGCGACCTCGGCTGCACGGCGCCGGGCCAGCCCGTCATGGTGGCGCTGCCCGTCAGCACCAGGGTCAGGCCGGGCTGATCGCGAGCGTCAGCGCCGGAACCGCTGCCGCGTGAAGGCCAGCGCCACCCACAGCCCCAGCACCGCATACGCCGCCAGCACCGCCGCCCAGCGCCCCGGCTGCTGCGGCCACTGGCCCAGAAACAGCGGGCGCGCCAACTCGACCGCGGCCGTGAGCGGCAGCCAGTCGGTCACCAGGCGCGCGGCCTCGGGCAACTGCTCGCGCGGGAAGAACACGCCCGACAGGAACATCATGGGCGAGAGCACCAGCGTGAAGTAGTAGGTGAAGAAGTCGTAGCCCGGCGCCTTGGCGTTGAACACCAGCGCCATGCTGGCGAAGGTGATGCCCGCGCCCAGCAGAATGGGCACCGCCAGCCACATGCGCGGCGTGCGGCTGATGTCCAGCGCCCAGATCACCCCCATGATGATGGTGACCGAGAACAGCGCCTTGAAGCCGGCCCACAGCATCTCGGCCAGCACCACGTCGTCCAGCTGCACGGGGGTGTTGAGGATGCCGTCCCAGGTGCGCTGCACGTGCATGCGCGAGAAGGCCGAATACAGCGCCTCGAAGCTGGCCGCGTTCATGGCGCTCATGCACACCGAGCCGCTGGCCAGGTACAGGATGTAGGGCACCTGCTGGCCGTGCGTGGCCACCGCGCCGATCATGCTGCCCAGGCCGTAGCCGAAGGCCACCAGCCAGATCAGCGGCTCGCCGATGTTGGCCAGCAGGCTGGGGATGGCCAGCTTGCGCCACACCAGCCAGTTGCGCGCGAACACCGGCCACCAGCGCAGCGAGGGGCGGGGCGGGGCCCAGAGAGAAAGGTCGTTCATGTCAGCCGTCGTCTCGTATTTGTCGGCCCGTGAGTTTCAAGAACAAGTCCTCCAGATTGGCCGGCCGGTGCAGCGTGCGCAGACCGGGGTGGCCTTCCAGCGCCTGCAGCAGGGCGCGCGCCTGGCGGGTGTAGAAGAACACCGTCTCGCCACTGGTTTCCACCCGCTCGGCGTGCGCGGCCAGCGGCGATGCGGCCAGCTGCACGGCGCCGTTGCCGTACACCTCGACCACCTCGGGCTCCAGGTGCTCGGCGATCAGCGCGCGCGGCGTGCCCTCGGCGATCTTGCGGCCGTGGTCGATCACCAGCAGGCGGTGGCACAGGCGCTCGGCCTCGTCCATGAAGTGCGTCGTCAGCAGGATGGACTTGCCCTGCGCCAGCAGCATCTGCAGGCGCTCCCACATCAGGTGGCGCGCCTGCGGGTCCAGCCCCGTGGTGGGCTCGTCCAGCAGCAGCAGGTCGGGGTTGTTGATCAGCGCGCGCGCCAGCGACAGGCGCCGGCGCATGCCGCCCGACAGCTCGCTGGGGCGGGCGCCGGCCTTGTGCGCCAGCGCGGCGAACTCCAGCAGCTGCGGCACGCGCTCGGCAAGCTGGGCGCGGCCCAGGCCGAAGTAGCGGCCAAACACGAACAGGTTCTCGGCGCAGCTGAAGTCCGGGTCCAGCGAGTCGAACTGCGACACCACGCCCAGCCGCTGCTTGATGACCAGCGCGTCGCGCGGCATCGCCAGCGCGGTGCCGTCGGCCCGCGCAAAGTAGTGGATCTGCCCCGCCTCGGGCGCGGTCAGGCCCAGCGCCAGGCGGATGGTGGTGGTCTTGCCGGCGCCGTTGGGGCCGATCACGCCCAGGCACTCGCCCGGTGCGATCGAGAGCGACACGCCATCGACCACGCGCGCGCCCCCATAGCTCTTGACGAGCGCGCGGATGTCCAGCAGCGGCAGGGCGGGCGTCATGGGCGGCCATTGTGCCAGCGGGCTGGCCCGCCGGCGCGCGCCTACACTGGCGCTTTCTGCGACAGGACCTGCCCATGAGCGACTATGTCTTTGCCCCCCCGCCCCAGGCCAGCGTGGCCGTGCGCGGCAGCACCCGGCGCTATGCCGTGACCCGCATCTTCTGCGTGGGCCGCAACTACGCCGCCCATGCGCGCGAGATGGGCGGCGACCCGACGCGCGAGCCGCCGTTCTTCTTCAACAAAGCGCCAGCGCACCTGGTGGCCAGCGGCGCCACCGTGCCCTATCCGCCCGGCACGCGCGACTACCACCACGAGATGGAGCTGGTGGTGGCCATCGGCGCGCCGGCGTTTCGCGTGGCGCCCGAGCAGGCCGAGCCTTGTGTGTGGGGCTATGCCTGCGGGCTGGACATGACGCGGCGCGACCTGCAGGGCGAGGCCAAGAAGGCCGGGCGGCCCTGGAGCTTCGGCAAGGACTTTGAAAACGCCGCCGTGATCGGCGAGCTGGTGCCGGCGGCCGAGGCGGGCGCGCTGGCGCGCGGGCGCATCGAGTTGGCCGTCAACGGCCAGACGCGCCAGCAGGGCGATCTGTCCGACCTGATCTGGAGCGTGCCCGAGATCGTGGCCAAGCTGTCGCAGTACTACCACCTGCAGCCGGGCGATCTGATCTACACCGGCACGCCCGAGGGCGTGGGCGCGGTGCGGCCGGGCGACGTGCTGGCCGGCCACATCGACGGCGTGGGCGAGATCCAGCTGGCCATCGGCCAGCCCGAATAAGTGGCGCTGCCCGAGCGCTGGGCTGTTGCGGCCCAATATGCCCTGCCCAAGCAGGCCCTGACGCGCCTGGCCGGCGCCTTTGCCAATGCCCGGCTGGGCGGCCTGACGCACGCCGTCATCCGCCGCTTTGTGGCGCGCTACGGCGTGGACATGAGCGAGGCCGCCGAGCCCCGCATCGAGGCCTACGCCAGCTTCAACGACTTCTTCACCCGCGCGCTGCGCGCCGATGCCCGCCCGCTGGCAGAGGCCGACTACCTGTGTCCGGTGGACGGCGCCATCAGCCAGTTCGGCGCCATCGAGCGCGACCAGGTCTTTCAGGCCAAGGGCCATGCCTATAGCACGCGTGCGCTGCTGGGGGGCGACGCGGCGTTGGCGGCCGCGTTCGAGAACGGCCAGTTCGCCACCCTGTACCTGAGCCCGCGCGACTACCACCGCGTGCACATGCCCTGCGCCGGACGCCTGCAGCGCATGGTGCACGTGCCGGGCGAGCTGTTTTCCGTGAACCCCGTCACCGCGCGCGGCGTGCCGGGGCTGTTTGCGCGCAACGAGCGCGTGGTGTGCCTGTTCGACACTGTGCGCGGCCCGCTGGCGCTGGTGCTGGTGGGCGCCACCATCGTCGGCAGCATGGCCACGGTTTGGCATGGCGTGGTCAATCCGCCCAGGCCGGGGCAGATTCGCCGCTTCGACTACGCTGCCCCACCGGTCGAGCTGCCGCGGGGCGCCGAGATGGGGCGTTTTCTGCTGGGCTCCACCGTGGTGCTGCTGTGGCCGCACGGCACCTTGCGCTTCAATCCGGACTGGGCGCCCGCAGGCGCCGTCCGCATGGGCCAGGCGATGGGCCGCGCGCTCGGCTGACCGGCCACGCGGCGCGGCGCGGCCGGACCTGTATTTCGCAAAGCAAGCACTTTGCAAAAATAGCGGGCGCTGCTATGCTGCGCGCATGGCTTCCACTTTGCCTGCATCGCGTGCTGCGTCACCGGCGCGGCGCGGCCGCCCGCGCAAGAGCGCCGAAGAGCGCGACGAGAACCAGCGCCGCGCCGACCTGGTGCGAGAGGCCGCGCGCCTGTTTCGCCGCCAGGGCTTTGACGGCACCAGCACGCGCGACATCGCGGCCGCAGCGGGCATGCAAAGCGGCTCGCCGTTCTATTACTTCGAGAGCAAGAGCGCGCTGCTGGCCGCCGTGATGCAGGGCGGCATGGCCGACGCCACCGCCCGCCAGGCGCAGGCGCTGCAGGCGCTGGACGCCGATGCGCCACCGCGCGAGCGCTTGCGCGCGCTGATCCGCCAGCACCTGCAGGTGTGCCTGGGCAAGGGCAGCGACTTCATCCCGGTGATGCTGTACGAGTGGCACGTCCTGACGCCCGCGCAGCGCGGTGCCATCGCCCGCCAGAAGGATGCCTACGAGGCCACCTGGATGCCGGTGCTCGAGGCCCTGCATCAGGCGGGGCAGCTGCAGGCCGACCCGCAGGTGGCGCGCCTGTTCATCTTCGGCGCGCTGAACTGGACCGTGCAGTGGTTCAAGCCCAAGGGCGCGCTGTCGCTGGATGAGCTCGCCACGCAGGCCCTGCAGCTGTTCGTCGGCGCCTCGCCCAGGCGCCTGGCGGGTGCCGCGCGCCGCCGCGCCGCCACAGGCCCATCCGTGAACACCGTCGGGACCATCCCATGAACGCCTTCGTTTCAAGCTGGAACGCGGCCAGCGAAGTCGCGCAGCAGCGCCGCGCCCACATGCTGGCGCGCATCGAGCGCCTGCGCGCGCTGGAAGAGCGCGCGGCGCAGGCCTCGGCCAAGTCGGCGGCGCGCTTTGCCAAGCGCCACCAGCTGCTGCCGCGCGAGCGCGTGGCGCTGCTGCTGGATGCGGGCAGCCCCTGGCTGCCGCTGTGCACGCTGGCCGGCTTTTTGCACGACGTGCCCGATGCCGACCAGTCGGTGCCCGGCGGCGGCATCATCGCCGGCATCGGATGCATCGAGGGCACGCGCTGCATGGTGGTGGCCAGCGATTCGGGCATCGAGGCCGGCGCCATCCAGCCCATGGGCCTGGACAAGATCCTGCGCGTGCAGGAGATCGCCCTGCGCGAACGCCTGCCCTTCATCCACCTGGTCGAAAGCGCCGGTGCCAACCTGATGCGCTACCGGGTCGAGGGTTTCGTGCACGGCGGCGCGTTGTTTCGCAACCTGGCGCGCCTGTCCGCCGCCGGCATTCCCGTCATCACCGTGCAGCACGGATCGGGCACGGCGGGCGGGGCCTACATGCCGGGGCTGTCCGACATCGTGATCATGGTCGAAGGCCGCTCGCGCGCCTTCCTGGCCGGCCCGCCGCTGCTGAAAGCCGCCACCGGCGAGATCGCCACCGAGGAAGAACTGGGCGGCGCGCTGATGCACACCACGGTGTCGGGCCTGGGCGAATACCTGGCGCGCGATGACCGCGAGGCGCTGGGCATCGCACGCCGAGTGGTGGCCCGGCTTGATTGCTCAAATCGTGCTCCAGCCGGTACAGGACAAGCGCAAACAGCTATAAAAAAAGGAATTTCACCACCGCCCTGGCCGGCCGACGAGCTGCTCACGCTGATGCCGGCTCATCACCGCGAGCCGGTGGACATGCGCGAAGTGGCGGCGCGCCTGGTCGATGGTGGCGCGCTGCTGCCGTTCAAGCCCGGCTACGGCATGGCCACGGTGTGCGCGCAAGGCCACATCAACGGCCATGCGGTCGGCATCATCACCAACAACGGCCCGATCGACATCGCCGGCGCCAACAAGGCCACGCACTTCATCCAGTGGATGTGCCAGCTCGGCCACCCCATCGTCTACCTGCAGAACACCACCGGCTACATGGTCGGCAAGGACGTGGAGCAGGGCGGCATGATCAAGCACGGCAGCAAGATGATCCAGGCGGTGACCAACGCCAGCGTGCCGCAGCTCACCATCCAGTGCGGGGCCAGCTTTGGCGCTGGCAACTACGGCATGTGCGGACGCGGGTTTGCGCCGCGCTTTCTGTTCAGCTGGCCCAGCGCCGTGACGGCGGTGATGGGCGGCGAGCAGGCCGCCGGCACCATGCGCATCGTGACCGAGGCGGGCCTGAAGCGCAAAGGCGTCGAGCCGGACGCGGCCAAGATGCAAAAGCAGTTCGACGCCGTGGTCGCCATGTTCGAGGCCCAGCAAGACCCCTTCGTCACCAGCGGCCTGCTGCTGGACGACGGCGTGATCGACCCGCGCGACACCCGCGCCGTGCTGGCCTTTTGCCTGGACACCCTGGCCGAAGGCGCAGCGCGCGCGGTGCGACCGCTGCAGTTTGGCGTGGCGCGGATGTGAAGGCCGAACAGCCGAACAGCCGAACAGCCGGACGCAGAGGACGCAAAGGATTCGCAAAGGACGCAGAAAAGTCAAAAAAATTTCTTTGTGTCTCTGGTCTTGAATCCCAAGTCTGTTAGACATTTTTTGCGTCCTCTGCGTAATTTTTGCGTCCTCTGCGTCCGGTATTCGCTGTTGAGTATTGAGGAGACCAAACATGCAACTCACCCACGAGCACGAACAAATCCGCGACACGCTCAAGCGCTACATCGACGAGCACATCAACCCGCACGTCGATGAGTGGGAGGCCGCCGAGATCTTTCCCGCGCACCAGGTGTTCAAGGGCCTGGGCGAGCTGGGCCTGCTGGGGCTGACCAAACCGGTCGAGTATGGGGGCATGGGGCTGGACTATTCCTACAGCATGGTGATGGCCGAGACGCTGGGCCTGATCCAATGCGGCGGCGTGCCGATGGCGATCGGCGTGCAGACCGACATGTGCACGCCGGCGCTGGCGCGCTTTGGCAGCGATGAATTGAAGCGCCAGTTTCTGGCCCCGGCCATCGCGGGCGACATGGTGGGCTGCATTGGCGTGAGCGAGCCGGGCGCGGGCAGCGACGTGGCGGCGATCAAGAGCACGGCGCGCAGGGACGGCGACGACTATGTCATCAACGGCCAGAAGATGTGGATCACCAACAGCCTGCAGGCCGACTGGATGTGCATGCTGGTGAACACCGAAGGCAGCAACCCGCACAAGAACAAGAGCCTGATCATGGTGCCGATGCGCGATGGGCCGGACGGCAAGCTGACGAAAGGCATATCGGTCGCGCAGAAGATCCGCAAGATCGGCATGGACAGCAGCGACACCGGCCTGATCTATTTCGACGAGGTGCGCGTGCCGCGGCGCAACCTGATCGGGCAGGAAGGTCAGGGGTTCATCTACCAGATGCAGCAGTTTCAGGAGGAGCGCCTGTGGGCGGGGGCCAATGCCCTCAGCGCGCTGGACGGCTGCATTGCCGAGACCATCGAGTGGGCGCGCGAGCGCAAGATGTTCGGCGCCACCTTGCTCGACCAGCAATACGTGCAGTTCAAGCTGGTCGAGCTGCAGACCGAGGTGGAGGCGCTGCGCGCGCTCACCTGGCGCGCCGGCGAGCGCTACATCGCCGGCGACGACGTGCTGCAGTGGGCCAGCATGGTCAAGCTCAAGGCCGGGCGGCTGATGCGCCAGGTGAGCGACACCTGCCTGCAGTTCTGGGGCGGCATGGGTTTCACGCTGGACAACCGCGTGTCGCGCCTGTACCGCGACGGCCGCCTGGCCTCGATCGGCGGCGGCGCCGACGAGGTGATGATGGGGATCATTGCCAAGACCATGGGGATGGCCAAACGCCATGCGGCTTGACGAGCTGTTTTTCTCCTTCCCCCGCTGGGGGAAGGTTGGGATGGGGGCTTGCGGCGTGCCCACGTTCGCCGCCGTCGGCCCCCACCCCAACCCTCCCCCAAAGGGGGAGGGAGACTCACCGCTTGGAGGCGGTCGATGAAAAGAATCCTGTTCGCCAACCGCGGCGTTCATGCCGCAGGCATGGCGAAGCAAACCGCCCGAGCACGCGCAGCGTGCATGCGGGTGATCGAGCCGCGAGAACCGACATGAAGAAGATCCTCATAGCCAACCGCGGCGAGATCGCCCGCCGCGTGATCGCCACGGCGCACCGCATGGGCATCGAGACCGTAGCTGTCCATTCAGACGCCGACACCAATGCCCTGCACGTGCGCGAAGCCACACAGGCCTACGCGCTGGGGGGCAACGCCTCCGCCGACAGCTATCTGCGCGTGGACAAATTGCTGGCCGCGGCCCAAGCGACCGGCGCCGACGCGGTGCATCCCGGCTACGGCTTCCTGAGCGAGGACGCCGGCTTTGCGCAGGCCGTCCAGGACGCGGGCCTGGTCTGGATCGGCCCGCCGCCGGCCGCCATTCGCTCGCTGGGCGACAAGGCCGCCGCCAAGGCGCTGGCCGCCCGGCAAGGCGTGCCCTGCCTGCCGGGTTATGCGGGTGAGGACCAGAGCGAGAAACGCTTTGCGGCCGAAGCCGCCAAGATCGGCTTTCCCCTCATGGTCAAGGCCGTGGCCGGCGGCGGCGGGCGCGGCATGCGCCTGGTCACCGAGGCGGGGCAACTGGCGCCGGCATTGATGAGCGCGCGCTCCGAGGCGTTGGCCGGCTTTGGCAACGGCGACCTGCTGTTGGAACGCGCCGTGATGCACCCGCGCCATGTCGAAGTGCAGGTGTTTGCCGACGCCCACGGCCATGCCATCCATTTGGGCGAGCGCGACTGCTCGGTGCAGCGGCGCCACCAGAAGATCGTCGAGGAAGCGCCCAGCCCGGCCGTCTCGCCCGAACTGCGCGAGCGCATGGGCCAGTGCGCGGTGGCGCTGGCACAGGGGGCGGCCTACGTCGGCGCCGGCACGGTGGAGTTCCTGATGGAAGGGCATGAGTTCTTTCTCATGGAGATGAATACGCGCCTGCAGGTCGAGCACCCGGTGACCGAGGCCATCACGGGGCTGGACTTGGTCGAATGGCAGATTCGCGTCGCTCGCGGCGAGCCGCTGCCTTTGACGCAAGAGCGGATCGCGCTGAACGGCCACGCCATCGAAGTGCGCCTGTGCGCCGAAGACGAAAACTACGTGCCGCACGCCGGCCGCATCGTGCATTTCAGCGCACCGCAAGCCAGTGCCTTCGAGCGCGCGCCGCTGCGCTTCGAACACGCCATCGTGGCGGGCGGCGAAGTCACGCCTTACTACGACGCCATGCTCGGCAAGATGATCGTGCATGCGCCCACGCGCGCGGGTGCGATCGATGCACTGATCGGCGCGCTGGCGCGCACCGAGGTGCTGGGCCTGCCGACCAACCGCGGCTTTTTGATGGAGTGCCTGGACGACGCGCGCTTTCGGCGCGGTGAGGCGCTGATCTCGTTCCTGGCCGAACACGGCGACGCGCTGCGTGAATCGCTCCTGAAAAAAGAGCGCATTGCGCATGACCACTGCGCGCTGGCGGCCATTTATCCGCAAGGCTCCGGCGATTTGCCGTGTCCTTTCGCCGCCCCCTGGCGCCTGACGCACCGCGGCGATGTGAGCGCGCTGGCCGTGCGCCCGGTTGCCGGCGGCCTGCAGGTCTTGGCCGACTCCGCGCGCACCATCGAGCTGCAAGCATTGGCTGATGGCGCCGTGTTGTGCCGGGAAGACGGCATCACGCGCCGCGTGCGCGCCGCCCGCGCGCCCACGGCCCACGCGCCACGCCGTTGGCACGCCCAGACGGGCGGTGTGGACTGGTGGTTTGGCGATGAGTCTTTTGACCCTGTAGCCAGCGCCGGTCAAGCGCAAGAAGCTACTGAATTGAGAGCGCCATTCAATGGCAAGGTGGTGCGCGTGGCAAGCGCGGCGGGCCAGGCCCTGAAGGCTGGCGAAACGGCAGTGGTGATCGAATCGATGAAGCTCGAGCACAGCGTTGCGCCGCGTGCCGACGTGACCGTGGCCGAAGTGCTGGTGGATGTTGGGCAACAGGTGACGCCGGGGCAGGTGCTGCTGCGCTTCGATGCGCCCGCGAAAGACGATGCCGACGCACAGGCCGAGTCCGGCACATAAGGAGTGTCTGCATGCTTGCCGTGATCGATGACGAGTTGCGCGAAGCCCGCACCGCGCTGGCGGATCTGGTCGAGCGTTTTGCGCGCACCGAGATTGCGCCCAACGTGACCGCCTGGGACGCGGCGGGCGAGTTCCCGCGCCAGCTCTACCGCCGCGCGGCCGAGCTGGGCCTGCTGGGCATCGGTTACCCCGAGGAATGGGGCGGTACCCCGGCGCCCTGCGCGCTGCGCATGGTGATGTGGCGTGCGCTGTGCCGCTTCGGCACCTCGGGCGGCGTGCAGGCGAGCCTCCTGTCGCACAACATCGGCCTGCCGCCGGTGGTCGCGCTGGGCAGCGAGGCGGTGAAGCGCGAAGTCGTTCCGTCCGTGCTGGCGGGCGAGAAAATCGCGGCGCTGGCCATCACCGAGCCCGGCGGCGGCTCGGACGTGGGGCGGTGCGGACCACGGCGCGGCGCGAGGGCGACGACTACGTGGTGAACGGCGAAAAAATCTTCATCACCTCGGGCATGCGCGCCGACTGGATCACCACGGCGGTGCGCACCGACCCCGATGCAAGGGGCGCGGACGGCATCAGTCTGCTGCTGGTGCCGGGCGCTAGCCGCGGCTTGTCGCGCACGCGCCTGGACAAGATGGGCTGGCTGTGCTCCGACACCGCGCAGCTGCGCTTCGACGGCCTGCGCGTGCCGGCGCGCTATCTGCTGGGCGAAGAGGGCAGCGGCTTCAAGGCCATCATGGGCAACTTCAACGGCGAGCGCTTCGGCATCGCCGCCGGCGCCCTGGGCTTTGCCGAAGCCTGCTACGACGAAGCCCTGGCCTGGGCGCAGCGGCGCAAGACCTTCGGGCAGGCGCTGGTGGGCCACCAGGTGATCCGCCACAAGCTGGTGGACATGCAGCAGCACATCCGCGCCACGGCGGCGTGGCTGGAGCAACTGGCCGCGCGCGCCGATGCCGGCGACACGGGAGCGGACTGGGTCGGCCAGGTGGCCGCGCTGAAGAACCAGGCCACGCAGACCCTGCAGTTCTGCGCCGATGCCGGCGTGCAGATCCTGGGCGGCATGGGCTACATGCGCGGCACCGTGTGCGAGCGCATCTACCGCGAGGTCAAGGTCATCACCATCGGCGGCGGCACCGAGGAGATCATGAAGGAGCTGGCGGCGCGGCAGTGGGGCATCGTCTGATGGCCCAAGCCACCACGAACCGAACCATGAGGACCTTGGCGTGATCCATCTCTATCACTGCGTCGATGCGCGCTCGTTCCGGCCCCTGTGGGTTCTGGAGGAAATGGGCCTGCCCTACGCGCTGACGGTGCTGCCCTTTCCGCCGCGCGTGCTGGCGCCCGAGTACAAGAAGATCAACCCGCTGGGCACCATTCCGCTGCTGCTGGACGGTGCGACGCGCATGACCGAGTCCGCCGCCATCGGCCACTACCTGGCCACGCGCCATGGCCCCAGCCCGCTGGCGGTGGACGTGGCCGAGGAGGACTACGGCGCGTACCTCAACTGGACGCACTTCGGCGAGGCGACGCTCACGTTTCCGCAAACCCTGGTGCTGCGCTATTCGCTGCTCGAGCCCGAGGCGCACCGCCTGCCGCAGGTGGCCGATGCCTACGCCCAATGGTTTCTGGCGCGACTGCGCGCCATCGAGTCGGTGCTGGAGGGTCGCCACTGGCTTTGCGCCGGGCGCTTCACGGTGGCCGACGTGTCGGTGGGTTATGCCTTGCTGCTGGCCACCACCTTGAAGTTGCACGGCGGATTTGGTCCTCGTGTCGCGCAATACTGGGAGCGCTTGCAGCAGCGCGAAGGCTATCAACGCGCCCGTGCCGCGCAGCGGCGTGCGGCCGAACAAGCCGGGGTGAAGTCGGACGGCGCGTTCTAGAACATCACCCGCAAACCAAGGAGACCACGACGATGATCGACATGCCCATTTCCGATGCCCAGCGCCGCATCCGCCGCGTCGCCCTGGGTGACTTCGTGCACCGCAGCGCGCTCAAGTTTGCCGGGCGCACGGCGGTGGTCGATGGCGACTTGCGCCTGAGCTATGCCGAGCTGGATGCGCGCAGCTCGTGCTTTGCCCATCACCTGATCGCCACCATCGGCAGCGGCAAGCAGGTGGGCATGCTGTGCCAGAACTCGGCCGACATGGTGGTGGCCTACAACGGCATCCACAAGGCCGGCTGCGTGTGGGTGCCGGTCAACATCCGGCTGGACGCCGGCGCCATCGAATTCGTCCTGACGCACGCCGAGGTCTCGGCCGTGGTGGTGGACGAAGCGCTGCGTGCCGAGCCAACCGTGGCCGCCGTGCTGGACAAGCTGGGCGTGCCTTTGATCCTGACGATGAACGCGGCCGCCGCTGCCCCGGGCGATGCACGCATGCACACGCTGGCCGCGTGCGAAGCCGGCCAGAGCCCCACGCTGCCCGACGTGGCCATTGCTGGCGATCAACCCGCCCTCATCATGTACACCAGCGGCACCACCGGCAACCCGAAGGGGGCGGTGCATTCGCACGCCTCGGTGGCGGCGGCGCTGATGGGCAACCTGGCGGGCTTTGCCATCACCGAACGCGACGTGTTCTCGGGCGTGCTGCCGCTGTACCACTGCGCGCAGCACTGTCTGGCGGCCACCGTGCACATCGCCGGCGCCTGCGTGGTGCTGCTGCGCGGCTTCGTGCCTGACGACGTGCGTGCGTCGATGTTGAAGGAAAAATACACCGCCTTCGTCGGCCTGCCGATGATGTACGGTGCGCTGCTGGCCGACCCGGCGTTCCGTGTCGATTCCATGCGCCTGGCCATCTACGCCATGGCGCCGATTCCGGCGCCACTCATCAAGCAGATTGCCGAACGCCTGACGCCCAACGTGCAACTGGCCACCGGGCAAACCGAGATGTACCCCGGCACGATGACGTTCAAGCCGCTGGATCATCCGGGGCTGGACGCCAACTACTGGGGCGTGTCGCTGGCGCACAACGAGACGGCGGTGATGGACGACGACGGCAACATCCTCGGCCCCGGCCAGCCCGGCGAGATCGTGCACCGCGGCGCCAACGCCATGCTGGGCTACTTCAAGGACCCCGAGGCAACCAGGGCCGCGCAGCGCTTTGGCTGGCACCACACGGGCGACCTGGGCCAATGGGGGCCGGGCGGGCAGATGATGTTCCTGGACCGCAAGAAGGACATGATCAAGAGCGGCGGCGAGAACGTGGCCAGCGTCAAGATCGAGTCCGTCGTGCTGGCGCATCCGGGCGTCGCCGGCGTCGGCGTGATCGGCCTGCCGCACCCGCGCTGGGCCGAGGCGGTGTGCGCCTTCGTCGTCAGGAAGCCCGGCGCCGACGTGGACGAGGCGGCCTTGCTGGCCCACTGCCGCGCGCACCTGGGCGACTTCGAGGTGCCCAAGCTGATCCGCTTTGTCGATGCGCTGCCGGCCACCTCGACCGGCAAGGTGCAAAAGCACGTTCTGCGCCAGCAGTTCGAGCAGATGGCCCGACAGGCCTGGGCCGATGAACCTGAGAAATCCTGAAAAGATAGCTGCCTGCGCTTTGTTCACGCGGCCTGTGACCTGAAATTGCAACAAAAAAACCGCCCGAGGGCGGCTTGGATGGGGCTGGCGGGGCGGCTTACTTGAAGTAGTCCGACACCACCTTCCAGCGCCCGTCCTGGATCTGCGACAGGCGCGAGCGTTCGGTGCCCAGGCGCTTGGTGGCGGTAAAGCGCAACGTGTCGCTGCCGAACATGTCGGACTCGATCGGGGCGCTTTCCATGCCCTTGATGAAGCTCTCGGTCGTCAGGTTGGCGCCGGCGCGCTGCACGCCCTGGATGAAGTTGTCCATGATTTCGTAGCCGTAGACCGAGAACACGCCCGGGTCCTCGTTGAACTTGGTCTTGTACTTGTTGGCCCAGAAGCGGATGGGCTGCGAGGCATCGTCGAGGTAGGGCACCTGGATGGCCGAGGTGGCGTAAAGCCCGTCCATGGCCTTGCCGCCCAGCTTGTGGATCAGGTCGGTGTAGGCGGCGGTGGTGCCCATGAAGGTGGGGTTGTAGCCGGTCTTGCGGGCCTCGCCGATGGTGCCGATGGTCTCGCGGATCACGGTGCCCAGCACCACCAGGTCGCAGCCGGCAGCCTTCATCTTGGCCACCTGCGAGGAGAAGTCGGTGGCGCCGCGCTTGTAGGTGGTCTTCTCGACCAGTGTCATGCCGATGGTTTTCAGGCCATCCTCGGCGCCGCGCATCACCTCCAGGCCAAATTCATCGTCCTGGTACAGCGAGCAGACCTTCTTGGCGCCCTTTTCCTTGACCAGGCGCGGCGTGCCGGTGCGCGTCTGGTCGTAGTAGGGCACGCTGAAGGCGAACTTGAGGTTCTGGTTGGGCGCCTCGAACATCTCGCGCGCGCCGGTGAGCGGGTAGAAGTTGATCACCTTCTTGGGAAACAGCACCGGAAAGGTGGCCATGTTGGCAGCCGTGCCGATGTGGCCGATCATGGCGAAGATCTTGTCCTGGTTGACCAGCTTTTGCGCCGCCAGCACGGCGCGCTTGGGGTCGTAGCCCGAGTCCTCGGACTTGAACACCAGCTTGCGGCCGTTGATGCCACCTTGCTCGTTGATCTCGTCCACGCGCAGCTGCATGCCGTTGCGCGCCTGTTTGCCGAAGCCGGCCAGCGGACCCGACAAGTCCTGGATGGTGGCGACGGTGATCTCCGTCTTGCTCACGCCTTGCGACTGCGCGAGCGCCGGGCCCGTCATGGCGAGGGCGCAGGCCAGGGTGAAGAGGGTGCGTTTGATTGCCATCGGTCGTCTCCTTGAGGTGGGTCGGGGAATTGTGGGCAGGGGCGGGCGGGTGCGCGGCGGTGCTTTCCCTAGGTCAGGCGCCGTACATGGCCTCGATCTGCGGCGCGTACTTGGTCTGCACCAGCTTGCGCTTGAGTTTCATGGTCGGGGTCAGCTCCTCGTCCTCGGCCGTGAGCTGGGTGTCGAGCAGGAAGAACTTCTTGATCTGCTCGACGCGGGCGAACTTGCGATTGACCTCGTCGATCGCGCCCTGGATCAGCGCCTGCACCTCGGGGGCGCGCGTCAGGCTGGCGTAGTTGGAAAACGGCACGTCGTGGTCCTGCGCGTACTTCTCGACGTTCTCCTGGTCGATCATGATGATCACCGTCAGGTAGGGGCGGGCGTCGCCAATGACCACCGCATCGGTCACGTAGGGGCTGAACTTGAGCTCGTTTTCCAGCTCGCTGGGCGTGACGTTCTTGCCGCCGGCAGTGATGATGATGTCCTTCATGCGGTCGGTGATGCGGAAAAAGCCGTCGGCGTCCACGCTGCCGACGTCGCCGGTGCGCAGCCAGCCGTCGGGCGTGAAGGTCTCGGCCGTCTTCTCGGGCAGGTTCAGGTAGCCGGCAAACACGTTGGGGCCCTTGACCTGGATTTCGCTGGTCTCGGGGTCGAGCCGCACCTCATTGAAGTCGGCGGCCGGGCCGATCGAGCCCGGCTTGATCCGCGCCACCGGCACGCCGGTGGAGGCGCCGCAGGTCTCGGTCATGCCCCACACCTCGAGCATGGGCACGCCCAGCGCCAAATACCACTTGACCAGCTCGGGCGAGATCGGCGCGGCGCCGGTGACCAGGTAGCGCGCGCGGTGGATGCCGATCATCTTGCGCACGTTGTCCAGCACCAGCCAGCGCGCCACGCGAAAGCGCGCCTTCAGTGATCCAGGCACCGGCTGGCCGGCCAGCACGCGCTCGGCGATCTGCCGGCCCACGCCGATGGCCCAGGCGTAGGCGGCCTGCTGCAGCCGCGTGCTTTCCTTCAGCGCGATGGTCACGCCCGAGTAAAACTTTTCCCACACGCGCGGCACGGCGGTGAACACGGTGGGCGCGATCTCGCGCACGTTCTCGGGCACGGTGTCGGGGTTCTCGACGAAGTTGAGCTTGGCCCCCGTGTACAGCGAGTAGTACTCGCCGCCCATGCGCTCGGCGATGTGGCACAGCGGCAGAAAGCACATGCATTCGTCCTGTTCGCTGCGCGCAATCAGCGTGTTGTAGCCACGCGCGGTATAGACCAGCGCCCCGTGCGTGTGCATGGCGCCCTTGGGCTTGCCGGTGGTGCCCGAGGTGTAGACCAGGATGGCCAGGTCATCGGGCTGCACGGCGGCCACGCGGCGCTGGAGCTCATCGGGGTGCTGGCGGTTCCAGGCGCGCCCCAAATCGCGCAGGGCATCCAGGCTGATGACCTGCGGGTCCTGGAGCTCGCGCAGGCCCTCCATGTCGAACACCACGATCTTTTGCAGCAGCGGCAGTTGCGCGCGCACCTCGAGCGCCTTGTCGAGCTGCTCGTCGTCCTCGACGAACAGCACGCGCGTGCGCGAGTCCTCGCACAGGTAGTGCACCTGGCTGGCGGCGTCGGTGGGGTAGATGCCGTTGGCCACGCCGCCGCACGACAGCACGGCCAGGTCGGCCAGCACCCATTGGGGCACGGTGTTGGACAGGATCGAGGCGGTGTCGCCGGCCGCGAAGCCCAGGCTCAGCAGCCCGCCGGCGATCTCGGCCACCGCCTCGCCCACCTGGGTCCAGCTCCAGCTGCGCCACAGCCCCAGGTCCTTCTCGCGCAGCCAGACGGTGTCGCCGCGCTGGGCCACGGCGTTCCAGAACATGGCGGCGATGGTGTCCCCGGCAACGACGACATCGGTGCGAGGCTGGATGTGGAAGAGGTCCCAAAGATTGCTCATGACGCCCCCACGCTGCGCGGCTGCGCCTGCTGCGCTGCCCCCAGCCGGGGGAGGGGCCCCGGCTTCGCCGTTGCGTGGGGCGTTCGCCGCCTTGGGGCGGCCCGGCGGCGGCTCAGGTGTGTGTCCATGTCGTTCATCGCCAGGTTTTCTTCTTCTTCCAGCGCCGCTCGCCGCGCACGCCGGACTCCTTCATGCCGAGGTAGAACTCCTTGATGTCCTCCTTCTCGCGCAGGTGGGCACAGGTGTCTTCCATCACGATGCGGCCGTTCTCCAGCACGTAGCCGTAGTCGGCGGCGTTGAGCGCCATGTTGGCGTTTTGCTCCACCAGCAAGATGGTGGTGCCGCGCTCGCGGTTGATGCGCACCACGATCTCGAAGATCTCCTTGGTCAGCTTGGGCGAAAGGCCCAGGCTGGGTTCATCCAGCAGGATGAGCTGGGGGTCGGCCATCAGCGCGCGGCTGATGGCCAGCATCTGCTGCTGGCCGCCCGACAGCAGGCCGGCGTCCTGGCTGCTGCGCTCCCTGAGGATCGGGAAATAGGCATAGACCTGCTCCATGTCGCGCGCCACGCCGTCGCGGTCGCGGCGGGTGTACGCGCCCATCAGCAGGTTGTCGTGCACGGACAGCAGCGGGAACACCTCGCGCCCTTCGGGCACGTGCGACAGGCCCTGCTGCACCACGTAGGCCGGATCGCGCGCGGTGATGTCCTGGCCCTTGAAGTGCACGCTGCCCTTACGCGGGTCGATGATGCCGGAGATGGTTTTCAGGATGGTGCTCTTGCCCGCGCCATTGCTGCCCAGCACGGTGGCGATCTGCCCTTGGCTGACCTGCAGGCTGACGCCGCGGATGGCCTTGATGGGGCCATAGGCGCTTTCGACGTTCAGCAATTGGAGAACCGTGTTGCTCATGCCGGCCTCCGCAGCGAGGACACGTCTTCGATCGAGCCCAGGTAGGCCTCGGCCACCTTGGCGTCGGCCTGCACCTCGGCCGGCGTGCCCATGGCCAGCACCTGGCCCTGGTTCATGGCCAGCACGCGGTCGGACACGCGTGACACCAGGCCCATGTCGTGCTCGACCATCAGCACGGTGACGCCCAGCTCGTGCACGATGTCCTGGATCCAGAACGCCATGTCGTCGGTCTCCTCCACGTTCAGGCCCGACGAAGGTTCGTCCAGCAGCAGCAGGCGCGGTTCGGCGCACAGCGCGCGCGCCAGTTCGACCACCTTGCGCACGCCGTACGGCAGGCCGGCCACCAGGGTGTCGCGATGGCGCTGCAGGTCCAGCAGATCGATCACGCGCTCGGCGGCCTCGCGCGCCTGCAGCTCGGCCGCGCGCGTGGCGGGGGTAAACAGCAGCTGGCTCCAGAAGCCCGTCTGCCGGTGCGTGTGCCGGCCCACCATCAGGTTGTGCAGCACGGTGGCATGCTCGAACAGCTCGATGTTCTGGAACGTGCGCGCAATGCCCAGCGAGGCCACCTGGTGTGGCGGCTGCTCGGTCAGCTTGACCGGGCCCTGCGATCCGGCGTAGTCGATGCTGCCCTGGGTGGGCTGGTAGAAGCGGCTGATCAGGTTGAACACCGTGGTCTTGCCGGCGCCGTTGGGCCCGATGAGGGTGAACACCTCGCCGGGGCGCACGTCGAAGCTGACGTCGTTCACGGCCAGCACGCCGCCGAAGCGCACGCTGAGGTTCTTGGCGGAGAGCAGGACGTCAGTCATGGGTGGCGCCCGTTTTGGTGTTGCTCCCTCGCCCCTTTGGGGAGAGGGTTGGGGTGAGGGCTGGGCGTTGGATGCGTTCGCTGTTGTTCGATCGGCAGTGATTTCTGCTGACTTCCGCTGGCCGGGGTGTGCGCCCGGCGGCGCAGTCCCTTTCTTTGACTCGCCAAAGAAAGGAACCAAAGAAAGGCGACCCCACTGGCCGAGTCCCTTCGCTTCGCTTCGGGCAACCTGCGATGCTCGCGACCAGGGCGCCGCCGCGGGACTCACTGCGCGGCTGCGCCGCTCCGTTCAAACAACCGCGGCGAGTCAGATCACGAAGCGAGGACATCCTTCGGTGTCCACGCGCGCCCCAGCCGCTGCGCTTCTCGGCACGGCCAGAGGGGAGCCCAAAGCCCACACGGGCCATCGCTGCGCTCGGCCTCGGCCGGAGTGCTGATCGGACGGAAAGAAATACTTCCCTGCTCATTTCAAGCGATCCGATTTCTGGAACGACTTCTGGCGCTTGAACATGCCCCGCTGGTAGAACGGGAACATCTGCAGCCAGGTGCGCATCTTCAGCCAGCGCCCGTACAGGCCCAGGGGCTCGAACAGCACGAAGGCGATCAGCACCATGCCGTACACCACCGCCTGCAGGCCGGGGGCCTGGCCGATGGCGGCGGGCAGCCAGTCCTTGGACAGCGAGATCAGCTGCGGCATGGCGATCAGGAACGTGGCGCCCAGGAAAGCGCCGTGGATGGAGCCCAGCCCGCCGATGACCACCAGCAGCAGCAGGTCGATCGACTGCAGGATGTTGAACTGGTCGGGCGAGAGAAATTGCAGCTTGTGTGCATACAGCGCGCCGGCCACGCCGGCCAGCGCGGCCGACAGGGCGAACGACAAGGTCTTGTAGCGCGCCAGGTGGATGCCCATGCTTTGCGCCGAGATTTCCGAGTCGCGAATGGCCACGAAAGCGCGGCCGATGGGCGCGCGCAGCAGGTTGACGATGCCCAGCGTGGCCAGCACCGCCGTGATGAGGCAGATGGCGTAGAAGCCCGCGCTGGAGTCGATTTGCCAGCCGAAGAGGGCCGGTGCCTGCACCGACAGGCCCGCGTTGCCGCCGGTCACGCTCTCCCAGCGCGCAAAGCCCTCCTCGACGATGAAGCCGAAGGCCAGGGTGGCGATGCCCAGGTAGATGCCCTTGACGCGCAGCGCCGGCAAGCCCACCACCACGCCCACGATGGCCGCCAGCACGGCGGCGCAGGCCATGGCCAGCGGAAACGGCCAGCCGGCATTGGTCAGCACCGCCTGCGTGTAGGCGCCCACGCCGAGAAAGGCCGCGTGCCCGAGCGAGAACTGTCCCGTGAAGCCAGCCAGCAGCATCAACCCCAGGCCGGCGATGCCGTAGATCAGGATGAAGGTGAGCTGCGCCAGCCAGTACTCGGGCAGCGCGAAGGGCGCGGCAACGAGGGCGAGCAGCAGCAGGCCGTACCAGAACAGATGCCCGCCGTGCTTGGCCAGGCGGATGTCCTGCTCGTAGCTGGTCTTGAAGATGAAGCGCATGGCTGGGAACTAGACCTTCTTGCGGAGTTTTTCGCCGAACAAGCCATTCGGCTTGACCATCAGCATGATCAGCACCACGATGTAGGCGGCGATGTCCTTGAAGCCCTCGGGCAGGTAGAAGCCCGACAGCGACTCGACGATGCCGATGACGAGGCCGCCCACGATGGCGCCCGGCAGGCTGCCGAAGCCACCGACCACCGCCGCCGGAAAGGCCTTGAGCCCGATGAAGCCCATGTTGGCGTGCACGAAGGTGATGGGCGCCAGCAGCAGGCCTGCGATGGCGGCCACCGCAGCGGCCAGGCCCCACACCAGGCCGTTCAGGCGCTTGACCGGGATGCCCATGTAGTAGGCCGCCAGCTGGTTCTGCGACGACGCCTGCATCGCAATGCCCAGCCGCGTGTAGCGAAACATCGCAAACAGCCCCGCGCACAGCACGGCGGTGACGGCGATCACCACCATCTGCTCGGCCGAGAGCACCAGCGCGCCCAGGTTCCAGACCTGGTCCTTGTAGGGCACGGGCAGGGTGTGCGTCTCGGTGCCGATGCCCGGAATCATGGTGATGGCGCCGCGCGCCACGTAGCCGATGCCGATGGTCAGCATGACGATGGAAAACGCCGGCTGGCCCAGAATGGGCCGGATCACCACGCGCTCCAGCAGCACGCCGAACAGGCTCATCGCCGCGATGCTGGCGAGCACCGCCAGCCAGAACGGAAAGCCCAGCATGGTCATGCCGGCCAGGCCCAGGAAGGCGCCCAGCATCATCAGCTCGCCCTGGGCAAAGCTGACGGTCTCGGTGGCCTTGTAGATCAACACGAAGCCCAGGGCGATCAGGCCGTAGATGCAGCCCTGCGCGATGCCGCTGATCACCAGTTGGATGAACTCCACGCTATCCCCAATGCTGTGCGTTGAAAAAATTCGTCAGACTCTAAGGGCCCGGTGCGCCGGCCGCATCCCCGAAAAACCCTTATGAGGGAAAAACCCATGACCCATGCCGCGGCGGCCGTCCGCGTCGAGCTGCTGGACACCGTCACCGTCGTCACCCTGGAGCGGGCCGACGTGCGCAACGCGGTGGACGCGGACAGGGCCCGCGCCCTGCACGCCGCCTTCATGGCCTTCGAGGCCGACGCCCACGCCAGCGTGGCGGTGCTGCACGGCGCGCACGGCCACTTCTGCGCCGGCTGGGACCTGCAGGCCGGCGCCCGGCTGGCGCATCAGGACGCCCAGGCCGCCCGGCAGCTGCAGCAGGCGCTGGACTTTGCCGCCACCGACGTGCAGCCGCCGGGGCCCATGGGCCCCTCGCGCCTGCGGCTGTCCAAGCCGGTGATCGCGGCGGTGGAAGGCGCCGCCGTGGCCGGCGGCACCGAGCTGGCGCTGTGGTGCGACCTGCGCGTGATGGCCGAGGACGCGTATTTCGGCATCTTCTGCCGGCGCTTTGGCGTGCCGCTGATCGACGGCGGCACGGTGCGCCTGCCGCGCCTGATCGGCCAGAGCCGCGCACTGGATCTGATCCTGACCGGACGCCGCGTGGACGCCCAGGAGGCCCTGGCCATTGGCCTGGCCAACCGCGTGGTGCCCACCGGCACGGCGCGCGAGGCGGCCATCGCGCTGGCGCGTGAACTGGCGGACTTTCCACAAGCCACGCTGCGCGCCGACCGCCTGAGTGCGCTCACGCAATGGGACTGGCCGCTGCCCGAGGCCTTGCAGCGCGAGTGGGATGGCGGCAAGGCCTGCATCGCCGATGCCCTGGCTGGCGCCACACGCTTTGCCGGCGGCGCCGGGCGACACGGCCGCTTTGGCGGCGGCCCCTAGGGCGGTGCGAAGCCGGTTCGGCGGCGGCACGTCGAAATTCAATTTAATCGAGCAACTGCTTGGTTAAATGTCTATACTGCCATTCATCACCCGCTTTCCCACTCAGGAGTTTCCCGATGACCGAAGCCTATGTGTTTGATGCCGTGCGCACGCCGCGCGGCAAGGGCAAGAAGGACGGCAGCCTGCACGAGGTCAAGCCCATCGACCTGCTGGCCGGCACGCTGCAGGCCCTGCGCCAGCGCCACGACTTCGACACCGCCGCCGTCGATGACGTGGTGATGGGCATCGTCTCGCCGATCGGCGAGCAGGGCTCGGTGCTTCCCAAGGTGGCGGCGCTCAAGGCCGGCTGGGACTGGCGCTGCGCGGGCGTGCAGGTCAACCGTTTCTGCGCCTCGGGCCTGGAGGCGGTCAACCTGGCGGCGCAGAAGGTGCGCTCGGGCTGGGAAGACCTGGTGGTGGCCGGCGGGGTGGAGAGCATGAGCCGCGTGCCGATCGGCAGCGACGGCGGCGCCTGGGCGCAGGACCCGGCCACCAGCCTGGCCACCGGCTTCGTGCCCCAGGGCATCGGCGCCGACCTGATTGCCACGCTGGAGGGCTTCACGCGCGCCGACGTGGATGCCTTTGCCGTCAGCTCGCAGCAGCGCGCGGCGGCGGCGCGCGCGGCGGGCTGGTTCAAGGGCTCGGTGGTGCCGGTGCAGGACTTTCTGGGCCAGACCATTCTGGCTGAGGACGAGTTCATCAAGCCGCGCACCACGGTGGAGGCGCTGGCGGGCCTCAAGCCCTCGTTCGAGCAGCTGGGCGCCATGGGCTTCGACGCCGTGGCGCAAGAGCGCTACCCGCAGGTCGAGCGCATCGTGCACGTGCACCACGCCGGCAACTCCTCGGGCATCGTCGATGGCGCGGCCGCCGTGCTGATCGGCAGCGAGGCCGCCGCCAAGGCGCATGGCTTCAAGCCCCGCGCGCGCATCGTTGCCACCGCGCTGTCGGGGGCCGACCCGACCATCATGCTGACGGGCCCCATGCCGGCGGCGCAAAAGGCGCTGGCCAAGGCGGGATTGAACATCGAGCAGATCGACCTGTTCGAGGTCAACGAAGCCTTTGCCGCCGTGCCCATGAAGTTCATGAAGGACCTCAAGGTGCCGCACGAGAAGGTCAACGTCAACGGCGGCGCCATCGCCATGGGCCACCCGCTGGGGGCCACCGGAGCCATGATCCTGGGCACGCTGATCGACGAACTGCACCGCCGTGGCCTGCGCTATGGCCTGGCCACGCTGTGCGTGGGCGGCGGCATGGGCATTGCCACCATTGTGGAAAGAATTTAAGCCAAACGGGCCACCAGCGCTTTCTGGACAAGCGCAAGCAGCTATCAAATCAGGACCATTCATGCAAACCCTGCGCTACGAACTGAGCACCGAGCCCTGCGGCACCATCGCCACCATCACCTTCGACGAGCCGAATTCGCCCGTCAACACCATGTGCGCCGCCTGGCAGGCCGACATGGCGGCGGTGGCCGAGCAGGCCGCACAGGACAAGGAGCGGCTGGCGGGCATCATCCTGGCCTCGGCCAAGAGCACCTTCTTTGCCGGCGCCGACCTCAAAAGCGTGATGCGCACCAGCGGTGCCGACGCCCCGGCCCTGTTTGCCGAGATCGAGCGCATCAAGCACGCCTTTCGCACGCTGGAGACGCTGGGCATTCCGGTGGTGGCGTGCCTGAACGGCAGCGCGCTGGGCGGTGGTTGGGAAGTGGCGCTGGCTGCGCACCACCGCATCGCCGTCGATGATTCCAAAATCCAGTTCGGCCTGCCCGAGCTGACCCTGGGCCTGATCCCCGGCGCCACCGGCATCACCAAGATGACGCGCCTGCTGGGCCTGATGGGCGCGCAGCCCTACATCATGGAGAGCAAGCTGTTCAACCCGCGCCAGGGGCACGAGCTGGGCCTGGTGCACGAGCTGGTGGGCAGCGAAGCCGAGCTGCGCGCGCAAGCCCTGGCCTGGATCGCCGCCCACCCGCAGGCGCAGCAGCCCTGGGACGACAAGGGCTACAAGATTCCCGGCGGCACGCCCGCCAACCCCAAGATCGCCGGCGGCCTGGTCGTCGCGCCCGCCATGCTGACGGCCAAGACGCACGGCCGCTACCCCGCGCCCGAGGCGGCGCTCGCGGCCATGGTCGAGGGCGCGCAGGTGGGCTACGACACCGCCACGCGCATCGAAAGCCGCTACTTGGCCAGCCTGATGGCCGGCCCGGCGGCGCGCAACATGATCAACACCTTCTTCTTCAACCTGAACGCCATCAAGAGCGGCCAGTCGCGCCCCCAGGGCGTGCCGCGCTTCAAGCCCGCCAAGGTCGGCATCCTGGGCGCCGGCATGATGGGCGCGGGCATTGCCTACGCCCAGGCCAGCCGCGGCATCGCCACGGTGCTGAAAGACGTGTCGGTTGACAAGGCCGAGCACGGCAAGGCCTACAGCGCCACGCTGACGCAAAAGCGCGTGGACAAGGGGCGCATGAGCCCGGTGGACCAGCAGGCGCTGCTGGCGCGCATCACGCCCACCGCCGAGTTAGCCGGGCTGAAGGGCTGCGACCTCATCATCGAGGCCGTGTTCGAGCAGCGCGAGCTGAAGGCCCAGGTGACGCAGGAGGCCGAGCCCCTGCTGGCCGCCGGCGGCTTTTTTGCCAGCAACACCAGCACCCTGCCCATCAGCGGCCTGGCCGGCGCCAGCAAGAATGCGGCCAAGTTCGTCGGCATCCACTTCTTCAGCCCCGTGGACAAGATGAAGCTGGTCGAGATCATCCGCGGCAAGGTGACGGATGACGAAACCGTGGCGCGCGCCTACGACTACGTGCTGGCCCTGGGCAAGCTGCCCATCGTCGTCAACGACTCGCGCGGCTTCTACACCAGCCGCACCTTCGGCACCTACGTGATGGAAGGCGCGGCCATGCTGGGCGAGGGCATCCCCGCCGCCGTGATCGAGAACGCTGCCGTGCAGGCCGGCCTGCCGGTGGGCCCGCTGGCGGTGCTGGACGAGACCGCGCTGTCGTTGTCGGTGCACGTGCTCGACCAGACGAGGGCCGACTTCAAGGCCGAGGGCAAGACCTACGATGCGACGCCAGGCGAGCTGCTGGTCGAGCGCATGGTCAAGGAGCTGAAGCGCAACGGCCGCGCCGCCGGCGGCGGCTTCTACGACTACCCGCAAGGGGCCAGGAAACACCTGTGGCCCGAGCTGAAGGCGCTGTTCGAGAAGCCCGGCGCTGCCTGGAACGTCAAGGACATCCAGGACCGCCTGCTCTACCGCCAGGCCGTCGAGACCGCGCGCTGCCTGGCCGAGGGCGTGCTGACCAGCGTGCACGACGCCAACATCGGCTCCATCTTCGGCATCGGCTTTCCGGCCTGGACGGGTGGCGCCATGCAGTTCATCTACGGCCAGGGCACCTCGGCTTTCGAGGCGCGTTGCGCCGAGTTGGCAGCGGCCCATGGCAAGGGCTTTGCGCTGGATGATGCGGCGAAGGCGGCGATTCGCAAGTTCGAGCCGCGTTGGTGAGCCGAATCCTTCAGCACTGCGGCGCAATGAGATGCACGCTGGGGAAGTACGTGCGATAGCGGGCCGTGTCCCGCGTGAGGATGGGCGCGCCGGCCACGGCCGCGTGCGCGCCGATGAAGAAGTCGCTCAGCACGTTGGACTTGGTGCCGCCGCGCCGGCGGTACTGGGCAAAGGCCTTTCCCGCCAGGAAGAGCGCCGGGCGCGGAACGTCGAGCACCGCGAGCCCCATGCCGTCCAGCGCGGCGTCGAGCGCTTCGAAGTGAGTGAAAGCCAGCGACAGTTCGGCGTAGATGATCGGGTTGATCGCCAGGCCATGGATCTGCGACTGCGCACGCAACTGATGCAGCGACCAGTCCACCCAGTCGGGGTCGTCTTCCAGCACGTCCAGCAGGACGTTGGTGTCCACCAGCATCAGTCGGCGCGCAGCAGTGCCATCAACTCGTCGGTGCGCCAGGCGATGTCGGCCTTGCCGCGCGCGGCCTCGAAGCGGTCGACCTTCCTCTTGCGCGGTGCACCCGAACGCTGCAGCACCACGCGCCCCTGATCGTCGAGCGCGAAGTCCACTTGCGAACCGGGCACCAGCCCCAGGGCGTCACGGATCGGCTTGGGCACGGTGACCTGGCCTTTGATGGTGATGGTGCTCATGGACAACGATCGCGGTATTACTAAGAAGTTTATTGTAATACTGCAATCACTGAAACGCCACCTCCGCAAAGCTCCTCAGCTTGCGGCTGTGCAGCCGGTCCAGCCCGTTTTCGCTCAGGCGCTCGAGCGCGCGGATGCCGATCTTCAGGTGCTGGTTCACGCGCTCGCGGTAGAAGTGGTTGGCCATGCCGGGCAGCTTGATCTCGCCGTGCAGGGGCTTGTCGCTCACGCACAGCAAGGTGCCGTAGGGCACGCGAAAGCGAAAGCCGTTGGCGGCAATGGTCGCGCTTTCCATGTCGAGCGCCACCGCGCGCGACTGCGAAAAGCGCTGTTGCGGCGCGCCCGCGCCCAACAGTTCCCAGTTGCGGTTGTCGGTGGTGGCCACGGTGCCGGTGCGCAGCACGCGCTTCAGGTCCGCGCCCTGCAGCTGGGTGATCTCGGCCACCGCGTCCTGCAGGGCGATCTGCACCTCGGCCAGCGCGGGCACCGGGATCCACAGCGGCAGCTCCTCGTCGAGCACGTGGTCTTCGCGCACGTAGCCATGGGCCAGCACGTAGTCGCCCAGCTGCTGGCGGTTGCGCAGGCCGGCGCAGTGGCCCAGCATGATCCAGGCGTGCGGGCGCAGCACGGCCACGTGGTCGGTGATGTTCTTGGCGTTGCTGGGGCCCACGCCGATGTTGACCATGGTGATGCCGCTGCGGCCCTCCTGCATCAAATGGTAGGCCGGCATCTGCGGCAGGCGCGCGGGGGTCTGGCCGCGTTCGTCGCCCGGCTGCGCGGGCAGGCCGGCGCGGCGCGTGACGACGTTGCCGGGCTGCACGAAGGCGCTGTAGGGGCTGTCCGCCTTCTGCATTTCGGCTTCGCCCAGGGCGATGAATTCGTCGATGTAGAACTGGTAGTTGGTGAACAGCACGAAGTTCTGGAAGTGCTCCGGCGCGGTGCCGGTGTAGTGGCGCAGGCGCTGCAGCGAATAGTCCACGCGCGGCGCGGTGAACAGCGCCAGGGGCAGGGGCTCGCCGGCGCGCGGCAGCTGCGTGCCGTTGGCGATGCGGTCGTCCATGGCCATCAGGTCGGGCAGGTCGAACACCTCGCCCAGCATGGCGCGCTGCCAGGGCGCCAGGCCGCCGTCGAAGTATTCGCCGTCGGCAAAGCTGAAGGGCAGGGGGATGGGCTGGTTGCTGATGCCCACTTCCAGCGGCGCGTCGTGGCTGGCCAGCAGCAGGCCGAATTGCTCCAGGTAGTAGTCGGCGAACAGGTCGGGCCGGGTCAGCGTGGTTTCGTACTGCCCGGCGTGGGCCACGAAGCCGTAGGCCAGGCGCGTGTCCGGGTGCGTGCTGTGCGTGGTGCGCAGGCGCACGAAGGGGTAGCAGGCGCGCACGTGCGGCAGTGCGGTCGCCGGCGGCTTGGGCAAGGCCATGAAGGACTGCAACTGCGCGCGCAGGTGCGCCAGGCCGGCCTGGTAGATGGCCTGCGCCCGCGCCAGTGCGGCGGCGGCGTCGGTGAAGGCGGTGGGGGCGATGAAGGGGGGGCGCGATTCCATGCCCTATTGTCCATGGGCGGCACGTCGGTTTCATGACACGAGTCAAGGCGATCGCAGCGTGCCTGGCTATGATGGAGACTCGATCGCCAATTCCTGATTTGATAGCTGTCTGCGCCCACCACACAAGCGCAAACCCCTCATTTGATGCCTAAACCCATTGCCCCCGCCGTGCCCCCGCGCCGGCGCCATCACCAGCGCGTGGTGATGGCGCTGTGGCGGCTGCTGGCGGCGGCGGCCTTTGCCCTGGGCGTGGTGGGCGCATTCCTGCCGGTGTTGCCCACGGTGCCGTTCCTGCTGCTGTCCGCCTGGGCGGCGGGCAAGGGCTGGCCGGCGTTCGAGGCCTGGCTGCTGCGCCACCCGCGCTTCGGCCCGCCGGTCGTGCGCTGGCGCGAGCGCGGCGCAGTCTCGCGCCCGGCCAAGTGGTTGGCCGTCGTCACCATGGCGGCCAGCGCTGGCGCGTTGCAGCTGTTCGACGCGGTGGCGCCCTGGGTGCGCATTGCCGTGCCGCTGTTCCTGCTGGCGATGGGCATCTGGCTGTGGCGGCGGCCGGAAGAATAGGGCGCCCATGAAAAAGCCCGCCGGGCGGCGGGCTTGGCGTGAGTGGGCGGCGTCAGAAACCCAGCGTGCGTCCGTCCGGGTTGCGCGGGTCGGAGTAGCCCCACAGGGTGTCGCCGTGGATCTGGATGGTCTGGGTGCGACCCATGGTGGCCTTCACGACCACGTGCTGGCCCTTGTCCTTCAGCAGCCGGATGGTGTCGGGCGAGAAGCCTTTCTCGATGCGCAGTTCGTCGGGCGTCCATTGGTGGTGAAAGCGCAGCTGCGACGCCGCCTCGGCCGGGTTCATGCCGAAGTCGATGCCGTTGACGATCTGCTGCAGCACCGTGGTGATGATGCGCGCGCCGCCGGGGCTGCCGGTGACCATCCAGGGCTTGCCGTCCTTGAACACCAGGGTGGGCGTCATCGACGACAGCGGGCGCTTGCCGGCCTGCACGGCGTTGGCGTCGCCGCCGATCAGGCCGTAGGCGTTGGGCACGCCGGGCTTGGCGGAAAAATCGTCCATCTCGTTGTTGAGCGTGATGCCGGTGCCCGGTGCCACGATGCCGCTACCGAAGTTGGTGTTGAGCGTGTAGGTGACGCCCACCATGTTGCCGGCCTTGTCGACGACGGAGTAGTGCGTGGTCTGGTCGCTCTCGTAGGGCTGGGGCTTGCCCGGCTTGATGTCTTTGGCGGCGCGCGCGTGGTCGGCGCTGATCTGCGCGGCCAGCGCGTCGGCGTACTTCTTGGCTGTAAGGCCCTTGACCGGCACCTTTACGAAGTCGGTGTCGCCCAGGTACTCGGAGCGGTCGGCGTAGGCCAGCTTCATGGCCTCGGCCATGTGGTGCACGGTGGTGGCGCTGTTGTGGCCCCAGTCCTTGATGGGCCAGCGCTCCATGATGTTGAGGATCTGCACCAGGTGGATGCCGCCCGAGGAGGGCGGCGGCATGGTGGCGATCTCGTAGCCACGATACGTGCCGCGGATGGGCTCGCGCTCGACCACCTTGTAGTTCTTCAAGTCCTGCAGCGTCATGGGGCTGCCGTGGCGCGCCATCTCGGCGGCGATCCTGTGGGCGATCTCGCCCTCGTAGAAGGCCTTGGCGCCGTCCCGGGCGATCAGGCGCAGCGAGTGGCCCAGGTCTTTTTGCACCAGCCGGTCGCCTGCCTTCAGGGGCGCGCCGTCCTTCCAGAAGATGGCTCGGGTGGCGGGCCACTGGCCCATGTTCTTGGTCTCTTGCTTGAGCACCTTGGCCAGGGTCACGCTCACCGGGTAGCCTTTTTCAGCCAGTTGGATCGAGGGTTGCATCACGCGCGCCAGCGGCAGGCTGCCCCACTTCTGCAGCGCGTGGGTCAGACCGGCCACGGTGCCGGGCACGCCCACGGCGGCGTGGGTGTAGAGCGACTTGCCGTTGATGACCTTGCCGTCGGGGCCGACGTACATGTCGCGCGTGGCGGCCGCGGGCGCCATCTCGCGGAAGTCGACCGCCACGCTCTTGTGCGTCTTGGCGTCATACACCATCATGAAGCCGCCGCCGCCCACGTTGCCGGCGTTGGGCAGGGCCACGGCCAGCGCAAAGCCGATGGCCACTGCCGCATCCACCGCGTTGCCGCCGGCCTTGAGCACGTCCAGGCCGATCTTCGAGGCCAGTTCCTGCTCGGTGGCCACCATGCCCTTGTGTCCCACCACCGGGTGGAACACGTCCATGTCGAAGTCGTAGGCCGCCGCCGCCGCTTGTGCTGCCTGGGTGGGCGCCGCGGCGACGGGTGCGGGCGCCTGCGGCGCAGTGGCCGTGGGGGTGCTGCAGGCGGCCAGAATGGCCAGGGCCAGGCCGGCCAGCAGCAGTTTGGGGGTGGGTCTTGCCATCGCTCTCTCCTCGCGAACAAATGGCCATGCTAGCCGCAAGCGGGCGCTGGCCGGGCGGGAAGATGTCACGGAACGTGGCGGCGCCGGGGCCGCCAGGGGTCAACCACGAGGCGTGTTGGGGTGCTCAGTTCTTGAGGTCGGGAAAGTCTTCTTCGAAGTACTCGCCCGCATCCTTGACGCCGCGCTCGCGCCGGCTGATCTCCAGCTGGCGCAACTCGACGCGGCGAATCTTGCCCGAGATGGTCTTGGGCAGCTCGGTGACGAACTCGATGCGGCGCACCCGCTTGTAGGGCGCCAGCGCCTGGCGCGCAAAGGCCAGAACGTCGCGTGCCGTCTTGACGTCGGCGTTGCTGCCCTGCGTGAGGATGATGAAGGCCTTGGGCACGGCCAGGCGCACCGGGTCGGGGCTGGGCACCACGGCCACCTCCACCACCGCGGCGTGCTCGATCAATGCACTTTCCAGCTCGAAGGGGCTGATGCGGTAATCCGAGGCCTTGAACACGTCGTCGGCGCGGCCGACAAAGGTGTAGTAGCCGTCGGCGTCGCGCTGCGCCACGTCGCCCGTGCGGTAGTAGCCGCCGTGCATCACCTCGGCGGTGCGCTCGGCGCTGTCCTCATAGCCGGCCATCAGGCCCAGCGGGCGGCCGGTGCCGGGGTGGCCGCCGGGGGCGCCGCCGGGCAGATCGTCCAGTTTGAGACAGACCTCGCCTTCGTTGGCTTCCTGGCCATCGGCGTCCAGCAGCGCGATGCGGTAGCCGGGCATGGGCAAGCCCATCGAGCCGGGCTTGACCGCCAGGCCGGGTGCGTTGCCGACAATGGCGGTGGTCTCGGTCTGGCCATAGCCGTCGCGCAGGGTCAGGCCCCAGCTGCTTCTGACCTGATCGATGATCTCGGGGTTGAGCGGCTCGCCCGCGCCGATCACGTCGTGCAACGCCAGCTTGCCGCGCCAGGCGGCCAGGTTT
This sequence comes from Burkholderiaceae bacterium, assembly GCA_041396485.1. Taxonomy (GTDB): domain Bacteria; phylum Pseudomonadota; class Gammaproteobacteria; order Burkholderiales; family Burkholderiaceae_C; genus Ottowia. The sequence continues at coordinate 175,769 of JAWKYM010000001.1, forward strand.
TCCTGGATCAGCATGCGCCACACCGTGGGCGGTGCACACAGCGTGTTGACCTGGCAGCGCGCCAGCGTCTCCAGCAGCGCGGGCGCGGCAAAGCGCGCCACGTTGTGCATGAAGATGCAGGCACCCGCGTTCCAGGGCGCGAAAAAGCAGCTCCAGGCGTGCTTGGCCCAGCCCGGCGAGGAGATGTTCATGTGGATGTCGCCGGGCTTCAGGCCAATCCAGAACATGGTAGACAGGTGGCCCACCGGATAGCTCTGGTGCGTGTGCAGCACCAGCTTGGGCTTGGACGTGGTGCCCGAGGTGAAGTACAGCAGCAGCGGATCGGTGGCCTGCGTGGGGCCGTCGGGCGTGAAGGCGGTGCTGCCGTTGCGGCTGGTGTCAAACGCGGTCCAGCCGGCCGGCGCCTGGCCCACGCAGATGCGGGTGTAGGCGCCCGCAACGGACTCGAACTTGGGCGCGTAGGCCTCGCCCGCGACCACGTGGCGCACGTGCCCGCGCTCGATGCGGTCGCGCAGGTCCTCGGGCGTGAGCAGGGCCGAGGCCGGGATCACCACTGCGCCCAGCTTGAAGGCGGCCAGCATGGTCTCCCACAGCGCCACCTCGTTGCCCAGCATCAGCAGCATGCGATCGCCGCGCCCCACGCCCAGGCCGCGCAGCCAGTTGGCGACCTGGTTGGAGCGCGTGGCCATCTGCGCGTAGCTGATCTTCTGCTCGCCCGCGCCCTCGTTCACGATCCACAGCGCCGGTGCGTCACCGTCCTCGCGCGCCAGGCGGTCGAAATGATCGAGCGCCCAGTTGAATTGCGTCAGCTTCGGCCAGCGAAAGCTGGCGCCCAGCGCCGCTTGTTGCTCGCGATGTGTCAGCAGGTGGTCGCGGGCGGCGCGAAAGGCGGTGGCGTCGGGGGTGGGCGTGGTCATCGTCGGTCTCCTTGGGTTCTGGCTGGGACTCTACCCCCGCGCGGCGCTACATGCTGCGCCGGTATTGCCCCCCCACCTCGAACAGCGCGTTCGTGATCTGCCCCAGCGAGCACACGCGCACGGCGTCCATCAGCACCTCGAACACGTTGGCGTTGTCGATCACGGCCTGCTGCAGGCGCGCCAGCATGGCGGGCGCCTCGGCGGCGTGGCGCTGGTGGAAGTCGGCCAGGCGCTTCAATTGCGACTGCTTTTCTTCCTCGGTCGAGCGCGCCAGCTCGATGTGCTCGGGCACGGGTTCGCCGTGCGGGTTGCGGAAGGTGTTGACGCCGATGATGGGGTATTCGCCCGAGTTCTTCAGCATCTCGTAGTACAGGCTTTCTTCCTGGATCATGCCGCGCTGATAGCCCGTCTCCATGGCGCCCAGCACGCCGCCACGCTCGCTGATGCGCTCGAATTCCGACAGCACCGCTTCCTCGACCAACTCGGTCAGCTGCTCGATGATGAAGGCGCCCTGGTTGGGGTTCTCGTTCTTGGCCAGACCCCACTCGCGGTTGATGATGAGCTGGATCGCCATGGCGCGCCGCACCGATTCCTCGGTCGGCGTGGTGATGGCCTCGTCGTAGGCGTTGGTGTGCAGGCTGTTGCAGTTGTCGTAGATGGCGTACAGGGCCTGCAGGGTCGTGCGGATGTCGTTGAAGGCGATCTCCTGCGCGTGCAGGCTGCGGCCCGAGGTCTGGATGTGGTACTTGAGCTTCTGGCTGCGCTCGTTGGCGCCGTACCTTTCCTTCATCGCCACCGCCCAGATGCGGCGCGCCACGCGGCCCATCACGGTGTACTCCGGGTCCATGCCGTTGCTGAAGAAAAAACTCAGGTTGGGCGCGAAGTCGTCGATGTGCATGCCGCGCGCCAGATACGCCTCGACCAGCGTGAAGCCGTTGGACAGCGTGAAGGCCAGCTGGCTGATCGGGTTGGCGCCGGCCTCGGCGATGTGATAGCCGCTGATCGAGACGCTGTAGAAGTTGCGCACGTTGTGGTGCACGAAGTATTCGGCGATGTCGCCCATCACCTTGAGGCTGAACTCGGTCGAGAAGATGCAGGTGTTCTGGCCCTGGTCTTCCTTCAGGATATCGGCCTGCACGGTGCCGCGCACGTTGGCCAGCACCCATTCGCGGATCTTGGCCGCCTCGGTGTCGGTGGGTTCGCGGCCATTGTCCTGCTTGAATTTGGCCAGGTTCTGGTCGATGGCGGCGTTCATGAACATCGCCAGGATGGTGGGCGCCGGGCCGTTGATGGTCATCGACACCGAGGTCGTCGGGCTGCACAGATCGAACCCGTCGTACAGCACCTTGATGTCGTCCACCGTGGCGATCGACACGCCCGAGTTGCCGACCTTGCCGTAGATGTCGGGCCGTGGGTCGGGGTTGGCGCCGTACAGCGTCACCGAGTCGAAGGCCGTCGACAGGCGCTTGGCCGGCATGCCTTCGGAGACCAGCTTGAAGCGGCGGTTGGTGCGAAAGGCGTCGCCCTCGCCGGCGAACATGCGCGTCGGGTCCTCGCCCTCGCGCTTGAAGGCAAAGGTGCCGGCGGTGTAGGGGTAGCTGCCCGGCACGTTGTCCAGCATCAGCCACTTGAGGATTTCGCCATGGTCCTCGAACGTGGGCAGCACCACCTTGCGGATGGTGGTGCCCGACAGCGACTTGGTCGTGAGCGCCGTGCGGATTTCCTTGTCGCGGATCTTCACCACGTACTCGTCGCCGGCGTAGGCCTGTTGCATCGCGGGCCACTGATCCAGCAGCTTCTTCGCGTCGCCATCCTGGCGTGCCGCGCGGGCCTCGGCCAGCGCCAGCACGGTGCCCTGCGCGCCGCTTTTCTTGGCGTCGTCCTCGTGCAACATGCGCGCGCTTTCGCGCAGTTGCTGCACCTCGCGCGCCAGCCGCGCCTGGGCCTGCACGCGCTTCTTGTAGCCGCGCACGGTTTCGCCGATTTCGGCCAGGTAGCGCACGCGCTGCCCCGGCACGATGGGGGTCTGGCTGGTGCTGTGGCGGGTGCGGACGGGCGCCAGGCGGCCTTCCTTGACCGGCAGGCCCAGCGCCGCCAGGCGGGGCTTGAGCGCCTGGTACAGCGCCGTCACGCCGTCATCGTTGAAGTGCGAGGCCTGGGTGCCGAACACCGGCATTTCATCGGGGCGCTTGCCAAAGGCCTCGCGGTTGCGCTGCATCTGCTTAGCCACGTCGCGCAGCGCGTCCATGGCACCCTTGCGGTCGAACTTGTTGATGGCCACGAACTCGGCAAAGTCCAGCATGTCGATCTTCTCGAGCTGGCTGGCGGCGCCGTATTCGGGCGTCATGACGTACATCGGCACATCCACCAGCGGCACGATGGCCGCGTCGCCCTGGCCGATGCCGGGCGTCTCGACGATCACCAGATCGAAGCCGGCGGCCTTGCACGCGGCAATGATGGCGGGCAGGGCCGGCGTGACTTCGCCGCCGGCCTCGCGCGTGGCCAGGCTGCGCATGAACACGCGCTGGCCCTGGCTCCACGGCCCGATCGCGTTCATGCGGATGCGGTCGCCCAAAAGTGCCCCGCCCGACTTGCGCCGACTGGGGTCGATGGAGATCAGCGCCACGCGCAGGCTGTCGTCCTGGTCCAGGCGCAGGCGGCGCACCAGCTCGTCGGTCAGGCTGGACTTGCCCGCGCCGCCGGTGCCGGTGATGCCCAGCACGGGCGCCTTCGCCTTTGTTGCCGCGGCCTGCACGGCCTTCAGCAGCGCGGCGTCGGCATGGCCGTTCTCGAGCGCGGTGATGAGCTGCGCCAGCGCGCGCCAGGCCGGCTCGGTCTGGCCCTGGATGGCGTCGATCTTCTTGGGCGCATGGCCCGACAGATCCTTGTCGCAACGCATCACCATCTCGCCGATCATGCCCTTCAGGCCCATGCGCTGGCCGTCCTCGGGACTGAAGATGTGGGCCACGCCGTAGTCCTGCAGCTCGCGGATTTCGGCCGGCACGATCACGCCGCCGCCGCCGCCATAGACCTGGATGTGCTCGCCGCCACGCTTTTTCAGCAGGTCGATCATGTACTTGAAGTACTCGACGTGGCCGCCCTGGTAACTGCTGATGGCGATGCCCTGCACGTCCTCCTGCAGCGCGGCGGTGACGATCTCGTCGACGCTGCGGTTGTGCCCCAGGTGGATCACCTCGGCGCCCATGCCCTGGATGATGCGGCGCATGATGTTGATGGCCGCGTCATGGCCGTCGAACAGCGAGGCTGCGGTGACGAAACGCACCTTGTTCTTGGGGCGGTACTCGGCCAGGGCCTTGTAGTCGGCGGACAGATCGGTCATGCGGGTGTCTCCTCGGCGGCAATGGGTCGATTGAATCAGGTCGGCGCGCGCCCGTCCATCGGGGATGGCGAACGGCGGCTCAATTGACGTTTACGTAAACGTCATATTATGGGCGGCCCGCTCCGTTTCGACAAGCACTCGCCCCCGGTGGGCATCGGTTCTAAACTGCCGGCATGACCCCGATCCAACTGTTCGACCCCGACTCCAGCACCTACACCTACCTGCTGTTCGACGAGGCTACGCGCGAGGCGCTGATCATCGACCCGGTGGACGAGCAGCTCGAGCGCGACCTGGCCGAGCTGCAGCAGCGCGGCCTGACGCTGAAGTGGACGGTGGAAACCCACGCCCACGCCGACCACATCACCAGCGCCGCCAGGCTGGCCGAGTTGACCGGTGCGCGCATGGCCGCGCCGGCCGGTTGCGACGTCGGCACCGCGGCCGTTCAGCTGCATGACGGCGAAACCCTGAGTTTTGGCGCCGAGACCCTGCGCGTGCTGCACACCCCTGGCCACACCGCCGGCAGCGTGTGCTTCGTGTGGGCGCCGCGCCGCCAGCCCGAGCCGGCGCACCTGTTCAGCGGCGACACGCTGCTGATCCAGGGTTGCGGGCGCGCCGACTTCCAGTCGGGCGACGCGGGCCAACTGTACGACAGCATCACGCAAAAGCTGTTCACCCTGCCCGACGCCACGCTCGTCTGGCCGGCGCATGACTACCACGGGCGCACGCAGTCCACCATCGGCGCCGAGAAGGCCGGCAACCCGCGGCTGGCGGGCAAGTCGCGCGACGCGTTCATCGCCCTGATGGCCGAGCTGCACCTGCCGCGCCCGCGCCGCATCGACGAGGCCGTGCCCGCCAACCAGCGCTCGGGCCTGCGCCAGGATGCGGGCGGCGCCCCGCTGGCCGACGAGGGGGTGCGGCCGGCCACCGGCTATGCCGGCGACATCACGCCGCAAACCGCGCTGGCCTGGATGCAGGCGGGCCGCGCCGTGCTGGTGGACGTGCGCACCGATGCCGAGCGCGAATGGGTGGGCTTTGTGCCGGGCGCGCAGGCCGTGGCCTGGAAGCAATGGCCGGGCATGGCCCTGAACGCCGACTTCGACGGCCAGGTGCGCGCGGCGGCCGTGCAGGCGCCGGCGCTGGCCATGCTGTGCCGCAGCGGCGTGCGCTCCATCGCCGCCGCACGCCGCGCGACCGAACTGGGCCTGGTGGCCTACAACATCCTGGGTGGCTTCGAGGGCGACCTCAATGAACACGCCCAGCGCGGGCAACTGGGCGGTTGGCGCAAGGCCGGGCTGCCGTGGCGGCAGAACTGAACGGGTTTCAACGCCGGCGCGGGTCAGCGGGCTCGGCGGCGCCGACTCAGCGCCAGGCCGCTGAGTCCCACCAGCACGGCCAGCGCAGCCAGACTCCATTCGGCCAGCGTGGGTACCGGCGCAACGGCGAGCGGAGATGGTTGCGAGAGCGTGACGTCGCCGCTGTTGTCCGTAAAGACCGTGTCGGCCACGACGAACGTGATGGTCGGGTTGACCTGTGAAAAGGCGGGAAAGCCCAGCGCGGACAACGGGGTTGCTGCCAGCGTGAGGCTGGTGGGCGGCGTGGCGGACCCCAGTCCATTGCCGGCGTTCGCTGGCCAGATTTGCACCGTGCCGACGCCGGAAATGATCATCAGCAGGGCCCCGTAGTTCCAGGTCCCGGCGGGGATCAGTCCGGCGGGGCCGGCAAAGGTCGTCGTCGCTCCCACGGGATGCGAGCCCGCCACCGTGATCACGCCGGCGCCATTGGTGCAATAGGTGCTGCCCGATTGCAGGCAGGCATTGCCGCTTTGGCTCAGCGCGAGGGTGTCGGCCTGCGTCAGGGTGCCGCTGTAGGTGAACGAGGCGCCGGTGGAACTGGTGCCCGGGACCGCCAGCGTGCCGCCGGGCAGGTTGATGGGGGCGGCCTGCGCCGCTACCGCCGCCAGGGCGGTGCACACCAGCGTTGCAATCTTGAGCGATTTCATTCTCGAGTCTCCAGGTGGTTCTTGCGTGGCCATGCGCCGCTGTGACACCGGCTCAAGACGGGAATGTAGCGGCTCCCCCCCGCGAACTGCAAGCCAAATCGACCGTCGGCTGTTTGACAGCAGGTGTCGCAGCGACAGCGCTTGGGTGTTCGCGGCCCCACGGCCGCCCGAGACGCGGGCGCCTGTGCCGTCAGACGCGGGCGTCCGGCGGGGTCACCGCCAGCCAGTCGCCGATCACGGCTTCGTACGCCGCCGCCAGCCTCAGTACGTCCGCATCGTCGTTCGGCCGACCGATCAGTTGCAGGCCCGTGGGCAGGCCGGCGTCGTTGAAGCCGGTTGGCACGCTGATGCACGGCAGGCCGGCGAAGGTGGCGTAGATGACGACCTCCATCCAGCGGTGGTAGGTGTCCATGGCGCGGCCGGCGATCTCTTTTGGCCAGCGCTCGTTGGCGTCGAAGGGCCAGACCTGCGCCGTGGGCAGGGCCAGGAAGTCGTGGCGCTCGAACAGTTTGAGCATCTGCTGGTGAAACTGCGTGCGCGTCACGCTGGCGGCCATGAACTGCGCGGCGCTGCAGCTTTGCGCCTGCTCGTGCTCCCACAGCGCCTCGGGCTTGATGTGGGCGCGGTTGCCGTCCTTCAGCAGAAAGGGCGCGATGCGCGAGGCCACCAGTACGCGGCGCCAGACGAGCCAGGCGTCCCACACGCGCTCGGGGGCCATGCCCAGCGCCGCCGGCTCGACGGCGCAGCCCAGCGCCTGCAGGCGGGCCAGGCCCTGCGCGCAGGCGTCCAGGATGCCGGTTTCCATCGGCAGATAAGCATCCAGATCGCCCAGCCAGGCGATGCGCTGTCTTTTGATGTCAAACGGGCCGTTTGCGCTTGATTGATCAGCACCTTCCGCTATCGAAAGAGGAGAATTCGCCGACCACCCGGCCTGCGTGGCCAGCAGCCGCGCCACGTCGCGCACGCTGCGGCCCATGGGACCTTCGGTGCCCAGCTGGCTGATCCACACGTCCTGCACCGGCCACATCGGCACGCGGCCCTGGCTGGGCCGAAAGCCGAACACGTTGGCCCAGGCGGCGGGGTTGCGCAGGCTGCCCATGAAGTCCGAGCCGTCGGCCACTGGCAGCAGGCGCAGCGCCAGCGCCACGGCTGCACCGCCGCTGGAGCCGCCGGCCGACTTGCCCGGGTCGTAGGCGTTGACGGTGGTGCCGAAGACTTCGTTGAAGGTGTGCGAGCCCAGGCCGAACTCGGGCACGTTGCTCTTGCCGATGACGATGCAGCCCGCCGCCTTCATGCGTGCCGCCATCAGGCCGTCCTCGCGGGCGACGAAGTGACGCATCCGCGGCGAGCCCAGCGTGGTGGGCAGGCCGGCGGCATTGGCCAGGTCCTTGATGGCCTGCGGGATGCCGTGCAGCCAGCCGCGCGAGCGGCCTTGCGCCAGCTCGGCGTCGCAGGTGTCGGCCTCGGCCAGCAGGGCGTCGTCGGGGCGCAGCGACACCAGCGCGTTGAACCGCGGATTGAGGGCGTGGATGCGCGCCAGATACGCCTGCATCACCGCGCGGCAGGACAGGCGGCGCGCATGGATGGCGTCGGACAGGGCGCTGGCGTCCAGCGCCGTGATGGGTTCGTCGGCGGGGGCGTTCATGCCGGCACTCTACGCCGCGGCGCGGCGGCGTGGTGCAAAAAAAGAAGGCGCCCGCAGGCGCCGTCTTTAAATGAAATCAAGCTGCAGCGCCCGTCCAGAAAGTGCAAGCAGCTATCAGTATCAAAGTGCCGGAATGCGCAGCTTCTGGCCCGGGTAAATCTTGTCGGGGTGCGTCAGCATGGGCTTGTTGGCCTCGAAGATGACGGGGTACTTGTTGGCGTCGCCGTAGTACTTCTTGGCGATGGCCGACAGCGTGTCGCCGCGCACCACGTCGTGGTACTGCGAGGCGGTGCCGGCGGGGTATTGCAGGTTGTTGTCCACGCCGCTCACGCTGGCCACGTTGCCGGCGGCAAGCCCCGCTTTTTCAGCGGCTTCCTGGCTGGGCGCGCTGCCGGCCAGGCTGACCTTGCCGCTGGCGCCGTCAAAGCCCACGTCCAGACCGATGATGCCCAGGTTCTGCTGCTCGACGTAGGCCTTGATGGCGTCGGCCGCCTTCTGGTTCAGCTCGGCCACGTTGGGCGCGCCGCTGGTGGCGGCCTGCTCGACTTCCTTGGCGCCAAACAGCTTCTCGCCGGCTTCCTTGATGAAACTGAACAATCCCATGCAACATCTCCTTGTGGTGGGTGTGGACGAAAGGCACACTTTAACGCCTGTGGTGGCGGTGCAAACCCTCGGTTGCGTGCATGGTGGAGCGCTTATATTGCAGGCCCATGACTTTTTTGGCGATCGATGTCGGCAACACGCGACTGAAATGGACCCTGTACGAGCGTCCAGCCGTGGGTGCGCCGGTGCTGGCGCACGGGGTGGAATTCCTGGAGCAGCTCGACGGCCTGGCCGACGGGGCCTGGGGCAGGCTGCCCGAGCCCACGCGCATGCTCGGCTGCATCGTGGCGGGGCAGGCCGTCAAGCATCGCGTGCAGGAGCAGATGGAGCGCTGGGAGGTCGAGCCGCGCTGGGTCGTGGCCTCCGAGGCCGAGGCGGGCCTGATCAACGGCTACGACTTTCCGGCCCGGCTGGGGGCCGACCGCTGGGTGGCCATGATCGGCGCGCGCCACCACATGCTGGCGCGCGGATCGGCGCGGCCCATCCTGCTGGTGATGGTGGGCACGGCGGTGACGGTGGAGGCCATCGACGCCAGTGGGCGCTTTCTGGGCGGGCTGATCCTGCCGGGCCACGGCATCATGCTGCGGGCGCTGGAGTCCGGCACCGCCGGCCTGCACGTGCCTACGGGCGAGGTGGTGGAGTTTCCGACCAACACCAGCGACGGCCTGACCAGCGGCGGCACCTACGCCATCGCCGGCGCCTGCGAGCGCATGTTCCGCCACCTGTTCCTGCGCTGCGGCGCCGAGCCACTGTGCCTGATGACCGGCGGCGCGGGCTGGAAGATGATGCCCTCGATGATGCGGCCCTACGAGTTGGTGGACAACCTGATCTTCGACGGCCTGCTGGTCATCGCGCAGGAGCGCGAGCTGCTGGCGGGCGGGCTGTGACGCTCAAGCCGCCAGGCCGTCCGCGGCCTGAAACAGCGCCTGCCGCGCCTGGCTGATGACCTGGCCCTTCCAGGCGTCGGTGTCGGTGTAGAAGGCGCGCAGCATCCGCGCGCGGATCGACGCCGCCAGCTCGGCCGGCGCCTCGGGGTGCGCGGCCAGCCAGTGGTCGCCGCGCAGGGCGTCCAGCACCTCGGGCACGGGCTCGGTGCCGTATTCCAGGGCGATGCCGGTGTATTCGGCCTGCGGCGCTGCGTCGTGAATGCTTTCCCACAGCAGGCCCGTCAGCCGCGCGCTGCTCGATGAGCCGTCGTAGATCGAGGTGACCGACTCGCCCCACCAGCGGCGCGCGCGGGCCAGGGCGGCGGGGTCGTCGCGGTCGGCGTGGATGCGCTCGCCCACGCCCGACGGGCCCAGGCCGGTGTGCAGGTCGATCCAGGCCACGCGGCGCGCCGAGCTCACGTGCCGCTGCAGCACCTGGCGCACGGCCTGGTTGCTCCAGGTGGGCGCGCGGCCGCCGTAGAACAGGCCGCTTTCAAACTCATGCTGCCCGCCCGAGATGGCCGCCTGCCAGGCCGGCAGCCCCTCGCGGGCGATGAAGGCCTGCACGGCGGCCTGGTTGTCGGCGCTGGGCGGCCAGGCGGCGGGCAGCAACAGCGGGTGCACGCGCGCATACGCGGGGTTGGAGGGCAGCGGCCGCTCGAAGTGCTGGAAGTTGCGGTTCAGATCCACGTTTTCCTGCGTCACGCGCCGCTGGTGCGAAAAGCCCCAGGGGTTGAGCGCGTGCAGGTACAGCACGGTCACGCCGGCGGCACGGGCCTTGGCGCGCCATTCGGCGTCGTGCAGGGCAAACACCTGCACGCCACTGCCGCAAAAGCCCTCCACGCCGTGGCAGCCACTGCTGACGATGAGCACGCGCTCGGCCTGCGGCGCGCCATCGCGCGCCACGTCCAGCGCCAGGGCCTCGCCGCCCTGGCCGGGCAGTGGGTGGTTGACGGATTCGATCTGCGTGCCGGCAGCGGCGGCGGCTTCGAGGAACTTGACGCGGGCCTGGGCGTAGCTGGTGGCGAAGGCTTGGGGGATGGGGAGCATGGTGGGTCGAGTGGACGGATCGGTGATGAGCGAAGCGCCGCTGGCCCTCACCCCAACCCTCTCCCAAGGGGAGAAGGAGCAAGACAGAAACTCAAGCTTTGCCGGGCACGGGCCGGTCGGCCGGAGGGGTGTGCGCCAGCCACGCCTGTGCCAGTTGCACCCAGTAGGTGGCGCCCAGCGGGATCAGCTCGTCGTTGAAGTCGTAGTGCGGGTTGTGCAGGGTGCAGGGGCCGGCGTCGTGGCCGCCGCCGGCGTAGCTGCCGCGGTGCGCGCCCGAGCCGTTGGCGATGAAGCAGTAGGCGCCGGGCTTGGCCTGCAGCATGTAGGCGAAGTCTTCGGCGCCCATGGTGGGCTCCTGCGCCACGGCCCGGTCGGTGCCGACGATGCCGCTCATCACCTGGCGGCAGAACTCGGCCTCGTACGCCGTGTTGACGGTGGGCGGGTAGTTGCGATGGAACTCGAAGGCGCACTGCGCGCCAAAGGCGGTGGCCACACCGTCGGCAATCTCCTTCATGCGCCGCTCGATCAGGTCGAGCGTCTCGTAGGTGAAGGTGCGCACCGTGCCCTGGATCTCGCAGGCGTCGGGAATCACGTTGGTGGCCTCGCCGGCGTGGATCATGGTGACCGAGATCACGGCCGCGTCCACCGGCTTCTTGTTGCGCGAGACGATGGTCTGAAAGCCCTGCACCACCTGGCAGGCGATGGGCACCGGGTCGATGCCGGTGTGCGGCAGCGCCGCGTGGCCGCCCTTGCCGGTGAGGGTGATCCTGAACTCGTTGCTCGACGCCATCACCGGCCCGGCGCTGACGGCGAACCGGCCCACGTCCATGCCCGGCCAGTTGTGCATGCCGAACACGGCCTCCATCGGAAACTGCGTGAACAGCCCGTCCTTGATCATCTCGCGCGCGCCGCCGCCGCCTTCCTCGGCGGGCTGGAAGATCAGGTACACCGTGCCGTCGAAGTCCCGCGTGGCTGCAAGGTGCTGCGCCGCGGCCAGCAGCATGGCGGTGTGGCCGTCGTGGCCGCAGGCGTGCATCTTGCCCCGGTGCGTGCTGGCGTGCGCGAAGGTGTTGAACTCAGTCATGGGCAGCGCGTCCATGTCGGCGCGCAGGCCGATGGCCCGGCCGGCCTTGCCGCCGTCGCGTCCGTGCACGATGCCCACGACGCCGGTGGTCCCCAGGCCGCGGTGGATGGGGATGCCCCACTCGGCCAGCTTGGCCGCCACCAGATCGGCCGTGCGCACCTCCTCGAAGCACAGTTCGGGGTGGGCGTGGATGTCGCGCCGCACTTGGGTCATGGCCGCGGCGTTGGCCAGGATGGGTTCGATGAGGTTCATGGCGGCAGTCTAGCCGCCTGCGCCGGCTTTTGCCATGGGCCGTGCATGCCGTGGGGCGGATGGACAATCGCGCCCATGACGCCGATCGCGCAGGTCCCCGTTTCACGCTGGCGCACGCTGCTGGCACTGTGCGCGCTGGCGCTGCTGGCGGGCTGCAGCACCGTCGGCTACTACGCCCAGGCCATCGGCGGCCAACTGGCGCTGATGCAGGCCGCGCGCCCCATCGACGACTGGCTGCGCGACCCCGCCACGCCGGCGCCCCTGAAGGCGCGGCTGGCCCTGGCCGAGCGCCTGCGCGCCTACGCGGTGACCGCGCTGGACCTGCCCGACAACGACAGCTACCGCCGCTATGCCGACATTCACCGCGCGGCCGTGGTGTGGAACGTGGCGGCCGCGCCGGTGGACTCGCTCACGCTCAAGCGCTGGTGCTTTGTCTGGGTCGGCTGCGTGAGCTATCGCGGCTACTTCGACGAAGCTTCGGCGCAGGCGCTGGGCCAGCAGCTGCGGCAAGGCGAGGGCCTGGAGGTGACGGTATATGGCGTGCCCATGTATTCCACGCTGGGCTGGCTGAACTGGCTGGGGGGCGACCCGCTGCTGTCCACCGTCATCCACTACTCGGACGCGGCGCTGGCGCGCATCGTGTTTCACGAGCTGGCGCACCAGAAGTTCTACCTGGCGGGCGACACGGCCTTCAACGAGTCCTACGCCACGGCGGTGGCCCGCATGGGTGCGGCGCGCTGGCTGGCGCAGCACGGCAACGCGGCGGCCCGGCGCGCCGACGCCTTGGCCCAGCAGCGCCAGCAGGCCTTTCGCCGGCTGACCCATGCCACGCGCGCCGAGTTGAAGGCGATTTACGAGAAAAAAGAGCCTGAAGCGCAGACAGAGAAAGCGCTGCTAGCTATGAAATCAGAAGCAATGAAGCGCTTTCGCGCGCGCTATCAGGCGCTCAAGGCGCAGTGGGCGGCGGCCGGCACGCCGTTCGACGGCTACGACCGCTGGGTGGCCCAGGCCAACAACGCCAGCTTTGCGCTGCAGGCCGCCTACGACGGCTGGGTGCCGGCCTTCGAGGCCTTGCTGGCGCAGGAGGGCGGCGACTGGGCACGCTTTCACGCCGCGGTCCGCGGCCTGGGCGCCTTGCCCAGGGACGAGCGCGACGCGCGCCTGCGGGCGCTGGCGCCAGCGGCGCCCTGAGCGAGGCTCAGCGCAGGCCCTCGATCAGGTCCAGGTACTGCTGCATGGCCTCGTCGGCGCTGAGGCCTTCCAGCTTCTTCCAGGCGTCCCACTTGGCGCGCGCCACCAGGTCCGCAAAGCCGGGCTTGTCGCGCTCGTTGTCGCCCTCTGTGGCCTGCTTGTAGGCGGCGTACAGCTTGAGCAGGGTCGCGTTGTCGGGTCGGGTGGTCAGCTTTTGCGAGTCGGCAAAGGCTTGTTCGAAGCGGGCTTTGAGGTCGGACATGGGTCGGGTTGCGCCAGTGGTTGGAGGAAGCTTGGGATGTTAGCGGCACCGGCGCCGCGATACCCGCCGCGATAATGCGCGGGCCATGGCGCAGGCCCCTACCCCCATCGATTCGCAAGCCGCCGTGCGTGCGGCGGCTGCCGGCGGGCCGCGCGTCATCTTCCTCGACTACCTGCGCATCTTTGCCTTCGTCACGGTGCTGGTGGGACACAAGCTCCACGCGCCCCTGCACGCCGCAATGGCCGACCCGGCATCGCCCTGGCACTGGCCGGCGCGCGCGCTGTGGCCCTGGGTGCAGGGCGGCGGCGTCGGCGTGCTGGTGTTCTTTCTGGTGTCGGGCTACGTCATCACCCAGGTGCTGCAGCGCGAAGGCACGGCCGAGTTTCTCGTCAAGCGGGTGTTTCGCATCTATCCGCTGTACATCACCGCGGTGCTGGCCGAAGCCGCCGGCCTGTGGCTCATGGGGCGGCCCACGCCCGGGTCCGTGCTGCTGCCGCAGCTGCTGCTGGTCGGTGACTGGACGGGCACGCCCTACGCCCTGGCCGGCGTCGAATGGACGCTGCGCCTGGAGGTGTCGTTCTATGTGCTGATGGCGGCGCTGCATGGCGCCGGCCTGGTGCGCTGGCGCCAGGGCGCGGCGCTGCCCTGGATCTATGCCGCCCTTGTCGGTGGACTGTATGCGCTGGGACCGTTTCCGACGCACCAGGCCTGGTCCATGGGCTATGGCACGCTGTACTTTCCGCTCCTGCTGCTGGGCTCGGCGGTATTCCTGCGCGAGCGGCGGGTGGTGGGCTGGGCCACGTTGGTGCTGCTGGGCGTCTACGTCTTCGCGTTGCACTACCACGGCCTGCGACAGTGGCAGGCGCGCTGGCTCGGCGCGCATTTCCCCGATCTGGCGGTGGGCCTGTTCATGCTGCTGTGGGCCGTGCGTCGCTGGCTGCCGGCGCACCCCTGGGTGCTGTGGTGGTCGGGCCTGACCTACGCGGTCTATCTGTTTCACAACTGGCTGGTGGACTGGCTGCGCGATGCCCTGGTGCGGGCTGGCATTGGCGGTGGGCTGGCGCTGGCCCTGGCCCTGGTTGTCCTGGTGGCCCTGTGCGCGGGCTTCGTGCGCTGGGTCGAGCAGCCGGCCATTGGCGCGGGTCGCCAATTCGCGCGGCGCGTGATCTATGGCAGGGCCGGCGCCCGATAGGCCTGCAGCAGGCCGGTCAGGTGCGCACGCGCCTCGTCGCCCAGGTGCGGCAGCAGCAGGCTCATCACGTGGTAGGCGCCGCGCAGCAGGGCGTCCTGGGCGTTCTCGGGCTCCATGGCGCTGCGCGGTTGCAGCACGTATTCGTAGCTGAGCCAGTAGGTCAGCACCACCACCATGCTGGCGGCAATGGCGTCCTGGCGGCGCTCGTCCTCGGCGCTGGGCGGCGCCGGAGTGGCGGCGGCGCCGATGGGCAACTGGTCGAGCAGCACGCGCAGCGCGCCTTTCTTGCGCATCAGCAGGGCCGGAAAGTGCGTCTCCAGCCGGCGGTTGCGCGACAGCAGGTGGTTGAGGTCGCGGTAGAAAAAGCGGTACTGCCAGATCAGCTCGAACAGCGAATGCAGGAAAAACCACGCGTCCTCGACGTCGCGCACGTCCTCGGCCGCGGCCAGCAGCTCGGTGGCCGCGTGCTCGTACTGGTCGAACAGGGTGTTGATCAGCTCGTCCTTGGACGGGTAGTGGTAGTACAGGTTGCCCGGGCTGATGCGCAGCTCGGCCGAGATCATCGAGGTGGAGGTGTTGGGTTCGCCAAAGCGGTTGAACAGCTCCAGCGAGGTGGCCAGGATGCGCTCGGCGGTGCGGCGGGGGGCCTTGCGGGTCATGACCGGCGTCTCACGGGGTGCCGGAGCCGCTGGGTGCGGGCGCTTGGCTGGGTGCGATCGGCGTGGGCTGGGCCCAGGCCGTCACCAGGGTGTATTCAACGGTGTCGCCATTGGGCTCGGTGGTGCGCAGGCGCACCGGCAGGTAGTCCAGCGTGCGGCCCAGCCAGACCTCGATGCGCGCGCTGCGGTCGTCGAAGGGCACGTGGATCAGGTGCACCGTGGGCACCGTCTTGTCGCGCAGGGCGGGGATGTCCTCGTCCGCCTCGACGGCAAAGCGCCAGGTGCCTTCGCCGCGCTCGAAGGCCGCCGGCAGGCTGATGGCGGTGCCCACCGGGTAGCGCTCCGGGTCGCCGCCCAGCAGCGCGCCCAGCTGGAACAGCACGCTCAGGCGGTCCTGCATGCCGGCCACCAGCGGGGCCTCGGTGCCGCTGGCGCTGAAGGCGACCTGGGCCCGGTCGTAGTCGAAGCGAACGTCCTGGACATCCGGCAGCTGCATCTGCAGGCGCACCGGCAGCAGGCCCTGCGGTGTGATCAGGCCCACGACATGGCGTTTGCGCGCGCCCGCCTTGGGGTTGTAGAAGCCGAAGCGGCTTTCGTACCACCGGCCATCCTGGCGCCATTGCAGGTTGACCGGCACGGCAAAGGCCTGGCCGCCGATGTTGCCCTTGGCCTGAAAGCCCAGCTCGGCCGCGCGCGGAATGCGCACCGCAACGTCGTCGCCCAAGGTCTGGGCCAGCGCCAGCGCCGGGCCGGTGGCCTCGGCGGTCAGCGGGGGCGCGATCGGCTGGGGCAGGGCGCCGCCGCCAAAGTCGCCCTGGCCCGTCGGCCGCGCGTTGAGCAGGCTGGGTGCGGTTGCGCCGGCCGGGCCGGGCGGCTGGGGCGTCACCGGCGCGGTGTTGCGCGCGGTGGCGGCGGGCTTGGCCGGCGGCTGGTGCGTGCGAGCCACCGGCTTGGGCTTGGCCGGGGTGACCACCGGCTCCGGCCTGGGCGCGGGCGCCGCCTCGGGTGCGGCCGCCGGAGCCGGCGCGGCCGGTGCCGCCGGGGCCGGTGGCGCGATGCGGCGGGTGATGAAGGCGCCGGCGTCGATGCTGTTCTCCGTTGCGTGGCGCAGGCGCGGCAGGCCCAGCAGCAGCAGGGCATGCACGGCCACCACCAGCACGGTGGCGGCGGCCAGTTGGCGTTGCAGAGGGGGCAGGGCGGCGGGGGCCAGGGCAGCAGTCAAGGCGGTTGAAAAGAGTAACGGACCGAAGGGGGCGCCGGCGGTTGCGTGCGCACGAGCGTGGCAGGCGCGGCGTCAGGGCGCCGGCTTCGGTTTGCGGCCCGCGGCGCGGGGAGGCGCCGCCCTGGACCGGGTGGGCGCCGGCTGCAGCGCCGCCATGGCGCGCTCCAGCGCCTCCACGCGCTGGCGCAGCTCGGCCACTTCGCCGGCCGCCGGCATGCCCAGGCTGGCCAGGGCGCGTGCCACGCGGCCCTCGAAAATGCCGCCCAGGCGGTCCCACGAGCCGGCCGTGCCGGTTTCGGCGCCGAGCGCCCCCATGCGCTGCGCGGCCTCGCTCCACTGCTCCTTGGCCAGCGCCTGGGTGCGTGCCTGCATCTGCAGGCCCTGCTGCACCAGGGCCTCGAAGGCCTTGGTGCCTTCGGCCTGGGCGTTGGCCTGCGCGCTGGCCAGCGCCCCCAGGCCGGCCAGCCAGATGTTGCTGGGCGCGGCGTGCATGGGGGCGGGCCCGGCTTCGGCGGGGGCGGCCGGCGCAGGGCGGGGACGGGCGGATTTGCGGGGTAGGGTGGCCATGACAGGGACTCGGTGTGGGCGTTGGGCGAACGCAGGCAAGCGGGGCGCAGGCCACACTGTAGCGGCTTCGATGCCGGGGGAGGCGCGTGAAATAATGACAGGTTCCACGCAAATGAGGCCCCATCGTGCGCCGGCCGGCGCGACGCCAGGGGCGAAAGGTGCAAGTACATGATTCTCGTGACGGGTGGTGCCGGCTTCATCGGCAGCAACTTCGTGCTCGATTGGCTGGCCGCGGGCCACGAGCCCATCGTCAACCTCGACAAGCTGACCTATGCCGGCAACCGGGCCAACCTGGCGGCCCTGCAGGGCGATGCGCGCCACGTCTTCGTGCAGGGCGACATCGGCGACCGGGCGCTGGTCGCGCGCCTGCTGGCCGAGCACCAGCCGCGGGCCGTGCTCAACTTCGCGGCCGAAAGCCATGTGGACCGCTCGATCCACGGCGCCGGCGAGTTCATCGCCACCAACATCGTCGGCACCTTTGAATTGCTGGAGGCGGTGCGCGCGCACTGGTGCGGCCTGCCGGCTGGCGAGCAGGCGGCCTTCCGCTTCCTGCACGTGTCCACCGACGAGGTCTACGGCAGCCTGGCGCCCGATGCGCCCGCCTTCACCGAGGCGCACGCCTACGAGCCCAACAGCCCCTACAGCGCCAGCAAGGCCGCCAGCGACCACCTGGTGCGCGCCTGGCACCACACGCACGGCCTGCCGGTGCTGACGACCAACTGTTCCAACAATTACGGCCCCTATCATTTTCCCGAGAAGCTGATCCCGCTGATGATCGTCAACGCCCTGGCCGGCAAGCCGCTGCCGGTGTATGGCGACGGCCAGCAGGTGCGCGACTGGCTGTACGTGGGCGACCACTGCAGCGCCATCCGCCGCGTGCTGGAGGCCGGCCGGCCGGGCGAGACCTACAACGTCGGCGGCTGGAACGAAAAGCCCAACCTCGAGATCGTGCACACCGTGTGCCGCCTGCTGGACGAATTGCGCCCGCGCGCCGACGGCCGGCCCTACGCCACGCAGATCACGTACGTGCCCGACCGCCCGGGCCACGACCGGCGCTACGCCATCGACGCACGCAAGATCGAGCGCGAGCTGGGCTGGCGGCCGGCTGAAACCTTCGACAGCGGCATCCGCAAGACCGTGCAGTGGTACCTCGATCATCCCGACTGGGTGGCCCAGGTGCAGTCCGGCGCGTACCGCGACTGGGTCGCGGTTCAGTACGGCGCGGGCACTGCATGACGATCCTGCTGCTGGGCAAGAACGGCCAGATCGGCTGGGAGCTGCAGCGCAGCCTGGCGCCGCTGGGCCGGGTGATCGCGCTGGATCGTCACGGGGAAGGCAGCCTGTGCGGCGACCTGGCCGATCCGCAGGGCCTGGCTGCCACGGTGCGTGCCGTCATGCCCCAGGTCATCGTCAACGCCGCCGCCTACACGGCGGTCGATCGCGCCGAGGCCGAGCCCGAGCTGGCCGCGCGCATCAACGCCGCCGCCCCCGCGGTGCTGGCGCGCGAGGCCGCAGCGAATGGCGCGCTGCTGCTGCACTACAGCACCGACTACGTGTTCGACGGCAGCGGCCAAGCGCCCTGGCAAGAAGGCGACGCCACCGGCCCCTTGAGCGTCTATGGCCGCACCAAGCTGGCGGGCGAGCAGGCCATCGTGCAATCGGGTTGCGCTCACCTGATCCTGCGCACCAGCTGGGTCTATGCTGCGCGCGGCGGCAACTTCGCCAAGACCATGCTGCGCCTGGCGCGCGAGCGCGAACGGCTGACCGTGATCGACGACCAATGGGGCGCGCCCACCGGCGCCGAGCTGATCGCCGACGTCAGCGCCCACGCCATCGCGCAGGTGCGCGCCGAACCCGCCAAGGCCGGCCTGTACCATCTGGCCGCGGCCGGCGAGACCACCTGGTTTTCATATGCAAATCACGTTCTGGCGCACGCCAGACAAGCGCAACCAGCTATCGAATTGAAAGCAACCGAAGTGGTCCCCGTGGCCACCAGCCACTTTCCCACCCCGGCGCGCCGGCCGCACAATTCGCGGCTGGACACGCGCAAGCTGCAGGCGGCTTTCGGCCTGGTCTTGCCCCCTTGGCAAGCCGGCGTCAACCGCATGCTGATGGAGATTTTGTAAGCACCATGAGCACCCCACGCAAAGGCATCATCCTGGCCGGCGGCTCCGGCACCCGCCTGCACCCGGCCACGCTGGCCATCAGCAAGCAGCTGCTGCCGGTGTATGACAAGCCCATGATCTATTACCCGCTGGCCACGCTGATGCTGGCCGGCATGCGCGACATCCTGATCATCAGCACGCCGCAGGACACGCCGCGCTTTCAGCAGCTGCTGGGCGACGGCAGCGCCTGGGGCGTCAATCTGCAATACGCCGTGCAGCCCAGCCCTGACGGCCTGGCGCAGGCCTTCATCATTGGCGAGCACTTTGTCGGCGGCGCGCCCAGCGCGCTGGTGCTGGGCGACAACCTGTTCTATGGCCACGACTTCGAAACGCTCCTGTCCAACGCCAACGCCCGCAGCGAAGGCGCCACCGTGTTTGCCTACCACGTGCACGACCCCGAGCGCTACGGGGTGGTCGAGTTCGACGCCAGCGGCCGCGCCATCAGCATCGAGGAAAAGCCCGCCCAGCCCAAGAGCAGCTACGCCGTCACCGGCCTGTACTTCTACGATGCGCAGGTGGTCGACATCGCCAAGACCATCCAGCCCAGCGCGCGTGGCGAGCTGGAGATCACCGCCGTCAACGACGCGTATCTGAAGCAGGGCCAGCTCAGCGTGCAGATCATGCAGCGCGGCTACGCCTGGCTGGACACCGGCACGCACGACAGCCTGCTGGACGCCGGCCAGTTCATCGCCACGCTGGAGCGCCGCCAGGGCCTGAAGGTGGCCTGCCCCGAGGAAATCGCCTGGCGCCGCGGCTTCATCGACGCGGCGCAACTGGAGCGCCTGGCGCAGCCGCTGGCCAAGAGCGGCTACGGGCAGTACCTGCTGGGCTTGCTCAAAGACCGCGCCAATCCAAGCGCTCGCCGCTGAGATGAAACGACCCGAGCTCTCGCCGCGTCCCGGTATTTGCTCCCTCTCCCCAAAGGGGCGAGGGCGATCGGCCTGCCACTTGTTGGGCGTCCATGACGTTTCATGCCCTGCGAGTGGCGCGCAGCGCCATGGACAACTGACATGACCGAGCCCCTGCGCGTCCCGTTTTTCTCCGCCGCCGGCGCCGCCTTTGGTATCGACCTGGGCGCCTGCCTCAAGCAGGTGGCCGACAGCGGCTGGTACGTGCTGGGCCCCGGCGTGCGCGATTTCGAGGCCGCCTTTGCGCGCTATGTCGGCGTCGATCACGCCATTGGCGTGGCCAACGGCACCGACGCCATCGCCCTGGCCCTGCGCGCCCTGGGCGTGGGCGCCGGCCAGCGCGTGCTCACGGTGGCCAACGCCGGCTGCCCCGGCAGCGCCGCCATTGCGCAGGTGGGGGCCGAGGTGGACTGGGTCGATGTGGATGAGCAAAGCCTGACGATGGCGCCCGGCGCGCTGGCCACCGCGCTGGCCGCGGGCCCGGCGGCCGCGGTCATCGCCACGCACCTGTACGGGCAAATGGCCGACCTGCCGGCCATCGCCGCCCTGTGCCAGCAAGCCGGCGTGCCGCTGATCGAGGACTGCGCCCAGGCCCACGGCGCCGCGCTTCAAGGCCGCCGCGCCGGCAGTTGGGGCGCTCTCGGCTGCTTCAGCTTCTACCCCACCAAGAACCTGGGCGCGCTGGGCGACGGCGGCGCGGTGGTCACGCCGGACGCCGCCCTGGCCGAGCGCCTGCGCGCGCTGCGCCAGTACGGCTGGGCGCGCAAGTACGAGGTCACGCTGGCCGGCGGCGTCAACAGCCGCCTGGACGAACTGCAGGCGGCCGTGCTGCTGGCCAAGCTGCCGCACCTTCATGCGGCCAACGCGCGCCGGCGCGCCATTGCCGCGCGCTACAGCGCGGCTCTGGCCGATCTGCCCTTGGCTTGCCCGCCGGCGCCCGGGCCGGAGCACGTCATGCACCTGTACGTCGTGCGCACGCCGCGCCGCGCCGCGCTGCAGGCCCACCTGGCCGCCTGCGGCATCGCCAGCGACGTGCACTACCCCATTGCCGACCACCGGCAGCCCATCTGGGCGGGCCGGTCCGTGCCGCCACTTCCCGTGACCGAGGCAGCCTGCGCTCAGGTGCTGTCGCTGCCCTGCTATCCCGGCCTGACCGACGCGCAGGCCGATGCCGTGATCGAGGCCGTGCGCGGCTTCTTCGCCAAGGATTGATGCGTGCTCAGCCTCATCATCCCGGTCTACCGCAACGAGGGCTCCATCCCCGCGCTGCTGGCCGCCGTGCAAGGCCTGCACCAGCAACTCGCCGGCGCGCTGGAGGTGGTGTTCGTGGTCGATGGCAGCCCCGACCGCTGCCACGAGTTGTTGCGCGCCCAGTTGCCCGCCACGGGGCTCAACGCCACCCTGGTGCTGCTCACGCGCAACTTCGGCGCCTTTGCCGCCGTGCGCATGGGCCTGCAGCAGGCCACGGGCGACACCTTTGCCGTCATGGCCGCCGACCTGCAGGAGCCGCCCGAGCTGGTGCTGCAGATGCAGGCCGTGCTGGCGCGTGATGAGGCCGACGTGGTGGTGGCCGAGCGCGCGCTGCGCCACGACCCCTTCCTGCAGCGCTGGCAGGCGCAGCTGTTCTGGGCCGCCTACCGGCGCTGGGTGGTGCCCGACATGCCCCCCGGCGGCGTGGACATCTTCGCCTGCAACCGCGCCTTTCGCGACGCGCTGCTGGGCCTGGCCGAGAGCCGCAGTTCGCTGATCGCGCAGATCTTCTGGCTGGGTTTCCGGCGCGCCAGCGTGCCCTACGTGCGCCAGCCGCGCCAGCACGGCCAGTCGGCCTGGACCTGGAGCAAGAAAATCGCCTACCTGGCCGACAGCGTGTTTGCCTTCACCGACCTGCCCATCAAGCTGCTGACCCGCGTGGGCGCCATCGGCCTGGCGGTGGCCGCCGTGCTGGCCGCGCTGGCGCTGTTCGGCCGGCTCAGCGGCCTGATCCACGTGCCCGGCTACGCCATGACGCTGATCGCCATCGTGTTCTTCGGTGCGCTCAACCTGCTCAGCCTGGGCATCGTCGGCACCTACGCCTGGCGCGCCTACGAAAACACCAAGCAGCGCCCGCAGGCCGTGGCCTTGCGGGTCGATCGATTTGAACCCTGAACGCCGCCATGCCTGCCTCCAGCTCGCCCAGCGTCCCGCGCGTGATCGACAGCTCCGTCGCGGGCGTGCGCCTGCACGTGCTGCGCGAGGTCAAGGATGCGCGCGGCGACCTGTGCGTGGCCGAGGTCGGCCCCGACCTGCCCTTTGCCGTGCGGCGCAGCTTCCTGATCTACAACGTGCCCAGTGCCGAGTTGCGCGGCGCCCACGCGCATCACCGCTGCCACCAGTTCCTGATGGCGGTCAAGGGCTCGGTGCGGGTAACGGCCGATGACGGCACACGGCGTGAGGAATTCGTGCTGGACCGGCCCAACCTGGGCCTGCACCTGCCGCCCATGACCTGGGGCATCCAGGACCGCTACAGCGAGGGCGCGGTGCTGCTGGTGCTGGCCTCCGACGCCTACGACGCCGCCGACTACATCCGCGACCACGCCGAGTTCACCCGTCTTGCGCGTGTGGGCGGAGGTGCGGCGTGATCGGCCGCGAAGCGCTGCGCTACCTGGCCGCCGGCGGCGCCAACACCGCGTTGACCTGGGCGCTGTACCTGGCCCTGCTGCGGGTGCTGGACTATCGCCTGGCCTATGTGCTGGCCTTCCTGGCCGGCGTCGGGCTGTCCTGGCTGCTGCTGCGCCACCTGGTCTTTGCACGGCCGGGCAAGCGCCATTCACTGGCCTGGCTGGCCGCCAGCCAGCTCCTGCAGCTGGGCCTGGGCCTGGCGGTGGTGCAGGCCTGGGTGGGCTGGCTGCACGCCCCCGCCTGGCTGGCGCCGCTGGCCGCCATCGCGGTGTGCGTGCCGCTGATGTTCCTCATCCAGCGCTGGATCTTCACGCCCCATGCCGCGCGCTGATCGGTCGGCCTTCGCACAAAAGTGGCTGCTGCGCGCCTGCGTGGCACTGCCGCTGCTCATGCTGGCGGCCAACCTGCTGGCCTGGCTGCGCTGGGGAACCGACCTGCCGTTCCTGGACGATTGGCGCGCCTACAACGAGCGCACCGCAGGCACCTTTGGCTGGGACCACCTCTTTCAGGCCACCAACAACACCATCGCCCCGATCGGCCTGGCGCTCGACAGCCTGGCGCAGCGCGGCTTGGGTGGCAACCCCATTGCGTACCAGGCCCTGTCCATGCTGGCGGTGCTGGGGGCGCTGCTGGCCCTGCAATGGCGGCTGCTCGCCTGGGCCGTGCCGCAGCCGGCGGCGCGCTGGACAGCCTTTGCCGCCAGTGTGTTCATGCTGCAGTCCGGCAGCTATTGGGGTGAACAGAACCTGGCCTACCACCAGGCGCTGCCGCTGGTCGCGCTGTGGGGCGCGGCAGCGCTCAACTTCACCGGGCGCGCGGACGACGGCTGGCGGCCCATCGGCGTGCTGGCCTTGGGGCTGGCGGCAGGCCTGTCCTACATTTCCGGCGCCATCGGTGCCCTGCTCATGGGGTTGGCCTGGTGCATGCTGGCACGCGCCATCCCATCGCTGGCGCTCGGCGCGCTGGCCCGGCGCGCGCGCACCGGCGGGTTGGCGCTGGCGCTGGCGGGTTTGTTGACCACGCTGCTGCAGTTGGCGCTCACGCGCCGCGCCGGGGCTGACCCGCGCGGCCTGGGCATGCGCCTGAGCAGCCCCGCCGAGTCCGATTTCTGGCTTTACCTGGCCGGGAAAATCGGGCGCGCCAGCGGCCATCCCTGGGCGGCTACCGCGCTGGAGGCCGCATGGGTTGTGCTGCTGGCGGTGCTGATGGGCCTGGCCGCCGGGTGGCTGCTGGCGCGCGGGTGGCACGGGCTGCGTGATGAGCCGACGGCGCGCCTGGTGCTGCTCGCATGGCCCTTCATGGCGCTGGTGGGGGCTTACCTGGCCATGGTTGCCCTGGGCCGCACCGGCCTGCGCGACGCATCCATTCAGAGTGCCGCGGACGTGTTTCGCTTCGGCTATGGGCGCTTTCATTTCTTCTGGGTCACGCTGCTGTTTCCCTGGCTGCTGGCGGTGGCGTTTGCGGCGCGCGCCCGCGCGGGCGCGTTGACCGCGCGCAGCGGCTGGGCGGTGCTGGCCCTGTTGCTGCTCGTCGCCGGTGCACGCGGGGTGTTCGACGTGCCGGCCTACTACCGCAGTGCGTCCCAGTTCCGCGCCGGCGAAATCCGCTGCCTGGCGCGCCAGCTCGGCTCAGGCGCACCCATCGTTTGTCCGGGCTTCGACGCCGTGGGCATCAGCGACTGGAGCAGGGCCTACACGTACGCGCAGGACATCCACGCCTCGTTCGTGCGCTACCTGCCGATCGTGGCGCGAGCCGGCTTCGGCCGGACCCTGCTGCACTGGCAAACCCCGGCGGACTTCAGCGCCGCGCGCTGGGCCGACGTGCAGGTGACACCAGGCCACTGGATGCAGGCGGCGGGCGACGCCCGCGCGCAACTGAATCTGCCCGACCCGGCGCGACTGGCGCGCTGCCGCGTGCTGGGCGTGCAACTGGCGTTGCAGGGGCGCGGGCCACAGACGGCGCAGGTGTTTTATCGCTTCACGGGCCAGATGGACGACAGCGAGGCGCGCTCGCAGCGCTTGGCCTGGGCCGGTCGTTCGGATGGGGAGCCGGTGCGGCTGGAGTTCTCCATCGACAGCGCGAGTGGCTTTGCCCCGGTGCTGCGCATCGATCCGGTCGATGGGCCCACCGGCGCGTTTCGCCCGACCGAGCTGCGCGTGACCTGCCGGCTGGAGGCGCCGGCATGAGCCATCCGGCCGCTCCAAGGGCGCGTGGCGTCGCGGTGCGTCAGGGCGCGGGCGCCCCGGCGGACACCGCCCTGCCGGCGCCGCGCATCCGCAAGGCCCAGCGCGTCGCAGGCCGCACCCTGGTGCTGCGCGACGCCCAGGTGGCCGACGCCGCCTTCATTCACGCCCTGCGCACCGACCCCGTGCGGGCGCGCCACCTGTCGGCCGTGTCCCCCGCACTCGAGGCCCAGCAGGCCTGGCTCCAGCGCTATGCAGCGGACGACACTCAGGCTTATTTCATGGTCTGCGATGCGGCCAGCGGCGAATCCCTGGGCACCGTGCGCCTGTACGGCGCGCGCGGCCCGGCCTTCAGCTGGGGCTCGTGGCTGCTCAAGGCCGGCCTGCCGGCGCGCTGCGCCGTCGAGTCGGCCCTGATGGTCTATCACTATGGCCTGGCGCTGGGCTTCGACCGCGCCTACTTCGAGGTGCGCCAGGACAATGCCAGCGTGTGGCGCTTTCACGAAAACTTCGGCGCCGTGCGCACCGGGGCGCCGGGCGACGTTTTCCTGTACGAGCTGGCGCCCGCCGCCTTGACGGCCGCGCTGCAGCGCTGGCGGCGCTACCTGCCCGACGGCATTCGCATCACTGAACTGGATGGATCTGAACCATGCAAGCCCTGCCCACCGCCCTCGAGGGCGTCCTGATCCTGGAGCCCGCCGTGTTTGGCGACGCCCGCGGCTTCTTCATGGAGAGCTACAACCGCCGCCGCTTTGCCGCCGCCACCGGGCTGGACGTGGACTTCGTGCAGGACAACCACAGCCGCTCGACCAGGGGCGTGCTGCGCGGCCTGCACTACCAGCTGCGCCAGCCCCAGGGCAAGCTGGTGCGCGTGACGCAGGGCGCGGTGTTCGACGTCGCGGTGGACATCCGGCCCGGCTCGCCCAGCTTTGGGCGCTGGGTGGGGGTGGAGCTGACGGCCGACAACCACCGCCAGCTGTGGGTGCCGCCCGGCCTGGCGCACGGCTTCGTGGTGCTCAGCGACTCGGCGGACTTTCTGTACAAGACCACCGACTACTACGCCCCCGAGCACGAGCGCTGCATCGCCTGGGACGACCCGGCCATCGGCATCGACTGGCCGCTGGCCGCGCACGGCATCGACGCGCCCCTGCTGTCGGCCAAGGACCGCGCCGGCCTGCCGCTGGCGCAGGCCGAGCTGCCGCGCTGAAGGCGCGCCCAGCGCATGGACATCACGGCCTCCATCGTCAGCCATGGCCACGGCGCCGAGCTGGGGTGCCTGCTGGCCGACCTGGCCGCCCTTCGCGAGCCCGCGCTGCGGCGCGTCATCGTGACGCTGAACGTGCCCGACGCCACGCGTCCCACCGACCTGCGCCGGCAAGCCTGGCCGTTCGATCTGCAGTGGATCGACAACGCCCAGCCCCTGGGCTTCGGCGCCAACCACAACCGCGCCTTCGCGCGCGACCAGCGCCTGGGGCCGTCGGCACTGTTCGCGGTGCTCAACCCCGACCTGCGGCTGCGCGCCAACCCCTTTGCCGCCCTGCTGGCCGCCCTGCAGGCCGACACGCGCGCCGGCCTGGCCTACCCGGTGCAGCGCGATGCCGCCGGCCGCCTGCAGGACCACGAGCGCCGCTGGCCCACGCCCGCCCGCTTGCTGGCGCGCTACCTGCTGGGGCGCCGGCGCGAGGTGGGCGCGGGCCAGGCGCCCGACTGGGTCAACGCCGCCTTCCTGCTGCTGCGCCGCCAGGCCTACGCCCAGGTCCAGGGCTTCGACGAGCGCTACCACATGTATTGCGAGGACGTTGATCTGTGCCTGCGCCTGCAAGGCGCCGGCTGGCGCCTGGCGCGCGCCGACGCGGCGGTGGTCGAGCACGCCGGGCAGCGCGCCAGCCACCGCCGGCTGCGCCACCTGGGCTGGCACCTGGCCAGCCTGTGGCGCCTGTGGCGTTCGCCCGCGTGGCGCACCGCTCGCCTCGCGGGCCGGGGCGGCCACTAAAATGCCGCGCAGCCCGGCCCCATCGTGCCGGCCGGGCCGCTGCCCCGTCCCGTCCTTGCCCTCATGACCGATTTGTCCGCCCAAGATTCACCCCTGGCCGCCGCAGCCAGCCCCACGCCCGTGGTGCGCTGGCCCGAGTACGGCGAGCTGCTGGTGCGCGCCGGCAAGCTCACGCCGCGCGACCTGGAGCGCGCGCTGGCGGCCCAGCACGAGATGGGCGGCGCGCTGGACGGCGTGCTGGTCAGCCTGGGCCTGGTGTCCGAGCCGGATGCCGCCCACGCACTGGCCGAGCACCTGGGCCTGCCCTTCGTGGCGGGCGATGACTTTCCCGATCCGCCGCCCGAGCTGCCGGGCCTGCTGCCCGAATTCCTCAAGACCCACCGTGTGCTGCCCCTGCGCGCCGACGGCGGCCTGCTCGAGGTCGTCATGCGCGCGCCGCAGGACGCCTTTGTCCTCAAGGCCCTGCACCTGACCACCGGCCTGGCGGTGCAGCCCCGCGTGGGCCTGCCCTCCGACATCGACAAGGCGCTGCAACGCCAGCAGGAGGAGACCGAGGCCGAGAACGGCGGCGACGGCCCGCCGGACGAGGAGGGCGCGGGCGACTTCGTCGAACACCTGCGCGACCTGGCCAGCGAGGCGCCGGTGATCCGCCTGGTCAACACCCTGATCGGCCGCGTGATCGAGCTGCGCGCCTCGGACATCCACCTGGAGCCCTTCGACGACGGCCTGCACGTGCGCTACCGGGTGGATGGCGTGCTGCATCCCGGCGAAGTGGTGCCGGCCCAGCAGGGCGCGGCCGTCAGCTCGCGCGTCAAGCTGCTGGCGCACCTGGACATCGCCGAGCGCCGCCTGCCGCAGGACGGCCGCATCAAGACCCGCGTCAAGGGCCGGGAGCTGGACCTGCGCGTGTCCACCGTGCCCACCGTGTACGGCGAAAGCGTGGTCATGCGCGTGCTCGACCGCGCCAGCGTGCGCTTCGGCCTGGAGGACATGGGCTTTGAAAAAGACACCCTGGCGCGCTTCAACCAGCTGATCCATCGCCCGCACGGCATCCTGCTGGTGACGGGCCCCACCGGCTCGGGCAAGACCACCACGCTCTACGCCGCACTGGCCAAGCTGGACTCGGCCTCGCAGAAGATCATCACCGTCGAGGACCCGGTCGAGTACCAGCTCGAAGGCATCAACCAGATCCAGGTGCACGCGCAGATCAACCTGACCTTTGCCAACGCCCTGCGCTCCATCCTGCGCCAGGACCCGGACATCATCATGATCGGCGAAATGCGCGACGGCGAAACCGCGCAGATCGCCGTGCAATCGTCCCTGACCGGCCACCTGGTGCTCTCCACCCTGCACACCAACACGGCGGCCAGCGCGGTGGTGCGCATGCAGGACATGGGCGTGGAGCGCTACCTCATCACCTCCACCGTCAACGGCGTGCTGGCCCAGCGCCTGGTGCGCCGCCTGTGCGGCCATTGCAAGGCGCCGGTGCAGCCCGCGCCCGAGCTGCTCAAGGACTCGGGCCTGGGCCGCTTCCTGCCTGCCGGCCAGCCCATGTACGAGGCCCGGGGCTGCGATCACTGCCGCGGCACCGGCTACCAGGGCCGCACCGGCATCCACGAGCTGCTGGTGGTGGACGAAGCCATGCGCAGCGCCATCCTGCAGGGGCAGGACGCCAGCGCCCTGCACGCGCTGGCCATGCGCTCGGGCATGCACAGCCTGTACGAGGACGGCCTGCGCAAGGTGGCGGCGGGCGCCACCAGCCTGGATGAACTGCTGCGCGTCACGCAGGACCAGGGCGAGACATGAGCAGCGCAGGCCGCCGGGCCCTGATCGACACCCCCGCCCTCACCCCCACCCTCTCCCAGGGGGAGAGGGGGTCAAACCCCCACGGCCGATCGCCCTCGCCCCTTTGGGGAGAGGGAGGGGAGAGGGGCCGCCTCCGCCGTGCGACGCGTTGCGTCCTGGGTGACGACGATGCCTGACTTCGCATGGCGCGCCGCCCAGGCCGACGGGCAGCTGATCGAAGGCCGCAGCCAGGCGCCCGCCGCCGACGCCGTGCTGCGCCAGCTGCGCGAGCGCGGCCTCACGCCCATCCAGGTCGAGGACGCGGCGGCCAGCGCCGCGCCCGGCGCCTTCGGCCGCAGCCGGCCGCGCGCGGCCCGCGGTCCCGTCAACCGCGCCGACGTGCTGGCCTTCACCAGCGAGCTGTCCATCATGCTGCGCGCCGGCCTGGCGCTGGACAACGCGCTGCGCGTGCTGATCGAGATGACGGCCAAGCCCAGCGTGCAGCAGCTGCTGCAGGGCGTGCTGGAGGACGTCAAGGGCGGCGCCACCTTCTCGCGCGCGCTGGCCAAGCACGACAAGCTGTTTGGCGACTTCTACCTGAACATGGTGCGCTCGGGCGAGGCCAGCGGCCAGATGTCCGAAGTGCTGGCGCGCCTGGTGGCGCACATGGAGCGGCTGCGCGCGCTGCGCGAAAACGTGGTCTCGGCCACGCTGTACCCGGCCATCCTGCTGGGCGTGGCCGTGCTGTCGCTGGTGGGCATGCTGGGCTTCGTGGTGCCGCAGTTCGAAAAGCTGTTCAAGGGCATGGGCGACGCACTGCCGCTGCCCACGCGCGTGGTCATGGCGCTGGGCCAGGGCTTTCGCCACCACGGGCTCGAGATCCTCATCGCCGCGCTGGTCATCGGCTGGCTGCTCTGGCGCTGGCTGCGCTCGCCCGCCGGCCGCGCGGCCTGGCAGGCGCGCCTGCTCAGGCTGCCCGTCGTCGGCCCGCTGCTTTACAAATACGAGCTGACGCTGTTCGCGCGCTCGCTGGGCACCCTGCTGGGCAACGGCGTGCCGCTGCTCACCGGCCTGCACATCGCCACCGAAACCGTGGGCAACGCCAACCTGCGCGCGCCGCTGGCCAAGATGGCGCCGCAGGTGAAAGAGGGCGTGCGCATCACCCGCGCCATGGAAAGCACCCAGGTGTTTGAACCTTTGGCCATCAACCTGATCCGAGTGGGCGAGGAAACCGGGCGCATCGGCCCCATGATGAACGAGCTGGCCGACGTGCTCGACCGCGAGGTCGAAACCGGCATCAAGCGCGCGCTCACCCTGCTCGAACCCATTCTCATCCTGGTGCTGGGCGCGCTCATCGCCGCCATCATCGTCTCCATCCTGCTGGGCATCCTGTCGATCAACGACTTGGCAGGCTAGCGCTCCTCCTGAAAGGCAACACTGCATGAAATCCGCCATCCGCCGTCAACTCGCCCGCGCCGCGCGCGGCTTCACCCTGATCGAAATGCTGGTGGTGATCGCCATCATCGCCCTGCTGGCCGGCCTGGTCGGCCCGGCCGTGATGGACCGCCTGGGCGGCGCCAAGAGCAAGACCGCCGCCATCCAGATCGCCGACCTGGACAAGGCGCTGGAAATCTTCAAGCTCGACGTCGGCCGCTACCCCACCAACGCCGAGGGCCTGCAGGCGCTGGTCACCAAGCCCGCCTCGGCCAACGGCTGGAACGGCCCCTACCTCAAGGGCGGCCTGCCCGCCGACCCCTGGGGCAACGCCTACCGCTACGCCAACCCCGGCCCCAACGGCGGCCTGCAGATTCTCTCGCTGGGCGCCGACAACGCCCCCGGCGGCGAGGGCGAGAACGCCGACGTCCAGAACAAGCAGTAAGCCGCGCCTGGGCCGAAGAATTATTGGTCAAATATGGCTCTGGCGCTTATCCATCAAGCGCAAGCAGCTATGAAAATAAGAGTTTTCGGCAAAGGCGGGCCGCCCCTTCGCAAACCCCGTGGCTTCACCCTGATCGAGCTGCTGGTCGTCATCGCCCTGATGGCCCTGGTGGTCGGCCTGATCCCGATGGCCTTCGATCGCCTGCACGAGTCCAGCCAGTACCGCGACACCGTGCGCCAGGTGCTCACCGACATGCGCTCGGCGCGCGCGCAGGCGCAAAGCCAGGGCGTCGAGACCCGCTTCGGTGTCGATCTGCATGCGCGCACCTTCGGCGTCGAAGGCGGCCCGCAACACAGCGTGCCCGAGCCGCTCGGCCTGCGCGCCGTCATGGCCGGCGAGGAAAGCACGGGCGACGGCCGCATGGCCATCCGCTTCCTGCCGCGCGGCGGCGCCACGGGTGGCAGCCTGGACCTGATCCGGCCGTCGGGCAGCGGCGTGCGCCTGCGCGTGGACTGGTTTTCGGGCCGCGTCGAGCAGGAGGCCATCGAGCCATGAGCCGGGTGCACCCTCACCCCAGCCCTCTCCCGCCAGCGGGAGAGGGGGCAGATCGCCCGCGCGGCTCTGGGGCCTTGCTCCCTCGCCCCTCTGGGGAGAGGGCTGGGGTGAGGGGCGGCCGTCGCTTGCAGTCCCGCCAGCTTGGCTTCTCCCTGCTCGAAATCCTGGTCGCCTTCGCCATCGCCGCCATGGCGCTGGGCATGCTCTACCGCGTCAGCGGCAACAACGCGCGCCAGATCGGCAACCTGGACCAGCACGAGCGCGCCATGCTGCTGGCCCAGGGCCTGCTGGCCGCGCACGAGACGGTGCCACCCGCCGGCCTCAACGACACCGGCCAGGCCGCCGGCTACGCCTGGCAGGTGCAAAGCCACCCCTATCCCACCCCCGCCAACAGCGCCTCGCCCCAGGCCGCGCGCCTGCACGAGGTGGTGGTCGACGTCGCCTGGAGCGACGGCACCGCCCAGCGCAGCTTCGAGCTCACCAGCCTGCGCCCCGAGCGCAAGCCCCGGCCCGGCGAGGTGATCCGGTGACGCGCGCGCGTGGATTTACCCTGGTCGAGGTGCTGATCGCCATCACCCTGCTGGCCCTGCTCATGCTGGTGCTGACCAGCGCGCTGCGTTCCATGGGCCAGGTCGAGTCGCGCGTGGAGCAGCGCATCGAGGCCGCCGACGACTACCGCCTGACGACGGCGCTGCTGGACGACGCGCTGGGCCGCGTCTCGGCCCGGCGCTTTGCCAGCGGCCGCCCCGACGGGCCGCCGCAAATCCCGTTCTTCCAGGCCGGGCCCGACGCGCTGGCCTGGATCGGCGTCATGCCCGCGCGCTTCGGCCTGGGCGGGCGCCACTACCTGCGCCTGGCGCTGGAGCGCGGCGAGGGCGGCAGCCAGCTGGTGCTGCGCTACGCCCCGTGGGACGGCGCGCCCGGCTTCGACGCCTGGGGCCAGGCCCAGGGCCAGGTGCTGGCCGCGCCGGTCACGGCAATCAGCCTGAGCTACATGGACCCGGCCAGCGGCCAGTGGAGCCCGGTATGGCCGCCGCCCGGCGTGGCCGCGGGCGATTTGCCGATCACCGGCCTGCCCACCGCCGTCGCCATCCAGATCGAAGGCCCAAGCCCCGCCTGGCCGCCGCTGATCGTGGCCTTGCGGCCCACCTACGACAGCGACCCATCGGCCGTGCGGGGCTCGTTTGGCGGAGGCGAGCGGCAATGACCGACCCGACCCGCCTCGCCACGCCGACGCCCCAAGGCGGCGCAAGCTCCCTCGGGAGGCAGCGCACCATGCGCAGCAGGGGAGCGTGGGGGCACATTTCCTCCGGCATGGCCCTCATCGCCGTGCTGTGGATCGTCGCCGCGCTCAGCCTCATGGTGATCGGCGTCACCGGCACCGTGCGCCAGCAGGTGCAGGTGGCCAGCAGCCAGCGCGACCAGGTCAGCGGGCGCGCCCTGGGCGAGGCGGCGGCGTCGCTGGTGGTGCAGCAGTTGCAGGTCGCGCCCCAGCGCCCCACGGGCCTGCTCGAGGTTCCGATCAACTACGGCGGGGTCGAAATGAAGGTCCAGGTGGCGCCGCTCAACGGCCTGATCTCCCTCAACGGCGCGCCGCCCGAGCTGCTGGCCGCGCTGCTTCAGGTGGCCGGCGGCCTGCCCGCCGGGCCGGCGCAGGCGCTGGCGGCCGACCTGGTGCAATGGCGCGACGGCCATCCCGACGTCGCCCTCACGGCCGACCCCAGCGCGCGCGGGCGCGCGCGCCGCTTCGAGGCGCCCGAGGACCTGCTGCTGGTGCCCGGCTTCGGCTACGACCTGTACGCCCGCATCGCCCCCCTGGTCAGCGCCGACCTGCGCGGCACCGCGCGCGTCAACCCGGCCGCGGCCCCGCCAGGGGTGCTCGAAGTGTTGGCTCAAGGCAACAGTCAGAGTGTGGCGCGGTACCTGGGCCAGCGCAGCAGCGGCCAGCCCGGGGGCGACGCCAGCGGTTTCAACAGTGCATTCATCGACACCGGCGGCACCGATCTTTACCGCCTGAGCGTCAGCGTGCCGCTGGATGCAGGCAAAATACTGCTCCTTGTCCAGGACGTGGCGCTGAGTGCGGGCGCTTCGCGCACCGCGCCCTGGCGCATCCTGCGCACCCAAGACCAGATCATGCCGGCCGCCGGCTGACCGGCGCGCCCTGTTTGCATGAACCTGAACCCGACCGATTCCCGCCGCCCCTTCGGCATCGACCCCGCGCAGTGGCCCCGCCAGTGGCAGGCCGCCGGCCGCGTGCTGCTCGAATGGCCGCTGCTGCGGCGCCTGCTGCCGCGCCTGCCGGTGCAGCTGCACCAGCCCGACGGCAGCGTCGCCACCTGGCAGCTGGAGAGCGAGGTGGCCCAGGCCAGCGCCGCCGCGCCCAACGGCACGCCCATCCGCGCGCTGCAGCTGCCGGCCGCGCGCGTGCTCGAGCGCCAGCTCACCCTGCCGCCGCTGGCGCCCGCCGACGTCGCCCAGGCGGTGCAGCTCGATGTCGCCGCCGCCAGCCCGTTCGGGCCCGAGCAGACGGTGTGGGGCTTTGCCGCCCGCCGCGGGGCCGGCGAGCGCCTGCAGATCGACGCAGCCATCACCTCGCGCCAGCAGGTGGAGCAAAGCCTGCGCGAGGCCCAGCTGGCCAGCGACCCGCCGCCCGAGCTCTGGGTGCTGCCCTCCGGCGCGCCGGCCGGCCAGCCGCTGCGCCCCGTCGTGCTGCGCGGCTTTGGCGAAGGCGAGCGCGCCCGCCGCGTGCGCGCCAGCCTGCGCCGCCGCCTGGGCCTGGCCGCGCTGGCGCTGGCCCTGCTGGCCGCCCTGGTCGTCACGCCCACGGCGCTGCAGCGCCTGCGCGCCCGCCAGGCCCAGCAGTCCTTCGACGCCCTGCAACAGCAGGCCGCGCCGCAACTGGCCCAGCGCGAGGCGCTGATGACCGAGCTGGAGCGCCTGCAAACCGTCGGCCAGCTGCTCGACCAGCAACTGGCCATGCCCCCCGTGCTCGACCTGCTGACGCGCACCGTGCCCGACGGCGCCTGGCTCACCGGCCTGCGCGTGGAGGGCAACAAGCTGGTGCTCAACGGCCAGGCCGACGACGCCGCCGCCCTGGTGCAGCGCCTGGCCGCCCAGCCCGGCGCGCACGAGGTGCGCCTGGCCTCGCCCGCCACGCGCGGCGCCGGCGCGGCCAAGGAGACCTTCATCATCGAACTCAAGCTCGACGCCCGCCGCTACGGCCCCGTCGCCGGCGGCAAGGAGGGCGCCGCCTCATGATCGCGCCGGCCCGTCCCTGGAACACCGCGCGCCTGCAGCGCCCCGAAGCCCTGTGGCTGCTGGTCGCCGGCTGCCTGCTGCTGGCCGTGCTGGCCTGGGCCTCCTGGACCGTGGTGGCCAAGTACCGCCAGGCCTCCACGCAGCTGGCCGAAATCGGCCCGCGCCACGCCCGCCTGGCCGGAATGCTACAAAACAAAGAGCTGTTTGCGCAGTCTGGGAGCGCGCTGAAGGCCAATTTGGCTCAATTCGTCTATCCCGCCGAGGGCGACGCCAGCCAGACCGGCAACGCCGCCCTGCAAAAGGTGCGCGACCTCGCCAGCGCGCGCGGCCTGCGCGTGGCCAGCAGCCAGAGCGCCGCCCCGCGCGACGAAAAAGGCTTTGACCGCATCGGCCTGACCCTGCGCGTCGAAGGCGACTGGGACGACCTGGTGGCCCTGCTGCGCGAGCTGGCCCAGCAGCGCCCCGTCATCTTCACCAACACCCTGCAGCTCGGCGTGTACCAGCGCGGCCTGCGCGACCAGCCCCAGTCCCTGTTCGGCCAGCTTGATCTTTACGTGCTCAAGGAGCGGGCCAAGTGATGACCCAGCGCCAGGCCACCTGGCTTTACCTCGCCGCCATCGCCCTCATGGCCGCGCTGCTGGCCGCCCTGTGGTGGGCCCCCGGCCCGCTGGCCGCCTGGCGCCACTGGCAGGCGCCGCCACCCCAGGCGCCCAAGCTGGACGACGTGCAGGCCGCGCTGCTGCAGGCCAATCCGGCCGCCGCCGCGGCCTATCCGGTGGTGCTCGCGCGCCCGCTGTTCGACCCCACCCGCCGCCCGCCGGCGCCCGCGTCGGCCACCGCCTCGGCACCGGCCCGCGCGCCCAGCCCCATCGAGCAAGTCAAGCTGCAAGGCGTCATCGCCGGCCCCACGCTCAACGGCGTCATGCTGGAGGAGGACGGCCAGAGCCGCTTCGTGCGCGTGGGCGAAACCGTGGGCGACTGGACGCTGCAGAGCGTGCAGGGCCGCCAGGCCCGGTTTGTCCGCCGCGGCCAGCAGCACGTGCTCGACTGGGCCGCCGCCCCGTCCGCCGAACCCGCTGCGCCGCCCGCCAGGACGGCGCCACGCACCGCCCAGCGCGCGCCCGTGCCGGCCGCCACCGGGGCGCCTTCGCCTCGCCGCGCCAACCCGCCCGCCGCCCCCGCGCCCCAGGCCTCCCCGCCGCCGCAAGCAAGCCCGGCGGCCCCGGCGGCGGCGCGCGGCAGTTTTGGCGGCGGCGCGCGCACGCCGCCCAGCCCGCGTCCCGCCACGGCCAATCGCTGAGATGCCGATGGCCACACCCGTCATTTCCTGAAAGGGTCACCCCCATGTCCACACGCCTGTCCCTGCTTGCCCTGGCCTGCGCCGGCGCCCTCGCGGCCTGCAGCGCCCCCAGGAGCCCGGTTGACCCGTCCGGCAATGCATGGGTCACCCAGCCGCCGGCCAGCGCCCCCAAGCCGACCGATCCCAGGCGAAACTACGGCGCCTTCGGGGGCGGTGCACTGCCCAAGCCTGCGGCCGCCCCGGCCAGCCGCGCCGCGCCGGCGCGCTGACTTGCCGCCCCTGCCGCCGTTCTTCAAGCCCACGTTCGCCATGCCCATGTCTCGTCTCTTTGCCCCGCTGCTCGTGTTGACCCTGAGCGGCCTGTTGGCGGCCTGCGCCGATCTGGACACCCAGCCCGCCGCCGCGCCCGCGCAGGTGGCCTGGAGCGCACCCGCGCCAGCCACCGCCGCCATGCTGCAGGCCAGCGCGCCGGCGCCGGCGGCCCCCGCCGCCTCCGAGGCCGACACCGCCCGGGAGCCCATCATCATCCGCGGCAACGACCGCCTGGTGGCGCCGCCATCCGTACCGTTCAAGGGGCCCGCCAAGGGCGCCAGCACCGCGCTCAAGTTCGAGTCCGCCCCCGTGGCCGAGGTCGTCAAGGTGGTGCTGGGCGACCTGCTCAAGGTGGACTACGTGGTGCACCCACCGCTGGGCGGCAACATCACCCTCACCACGCGCCAGGCCGTCAGCCCCGACCGCGCCCTGCTGCTGCTCGAAAGCGCCCTGCAGGCCAGCGGCGTGGTGATGGCGCGCGACGCCCACGGCACCTACCACGTCGGCAGCCCCGAAGCCCTCAAGGGCATCGTCAGCGTGCCCGTGCTGGCCGAGCCCGGCAAGCCCCTGCCGCCCGGCTACGGCACCGTCATCATCCCGCTCGAATACCTGGGCGCCGGCGAGATGGCCAACATCCTGCGGCCCATGGTCGCCGCCGACGCCATCGTGCGCGTGGACAGCCTGCGCAACATCATCATCATGCGCGGCACCCGCGCCGAGGCCGAGGGCTGGCTCGACCTGGTCAAGACCTTCGACGTCAACCTGCTGCGCGGCATGTCGGTGGGCGTGTTCCCGCTCAAGTACACCAGCGCCGCCGACGTCGAGGCCGCCCTGCGCCTGCTCTCCAGCGGCACGGCGGCCGGCGCGTCCGCCGCGGGCGGCGCCACCGGCCAGGCACCGGCCGCGGCCGTGCCCGCACGCCCCGGCGGCAACCGCGCCGCGCCCGCCGCCGGCGCCGCCGCTCCCGCGGCCATGCAGGGCCTGGGCGAGAGCAGCGCCATCTTCGGCGCCCTGCGCATCGTCCCCATCGAGCGCATCAACGCCGTGCTGGTCATCAGCCCGCGCGCCGCCTACCTGGACGAGGCGCGCTACTGGATCGAGCGCTTCGACCAGCCCAACCTCAACAGCACCGAGCCCCAGCTGTTCGTCTACAAGGTGCAAAACGGCTCCGCCAGCCACCTGGCCGAGCTGCTCAACGGCATCTACGGCGGCGGCCCGCAGGGCGGCGCCACGGGGGGCGCCACCGGCGTGGCCCCCGGCCTCACCAACAACGTCAACACCAGCTTTGCCAGCCAGTTCAGCGGCCGCAACCAGTCGTCCCAGGTGCGCGGCTACGGCAACACCGGCCTCGGCGGCAGCCTGGGCGGCAGCGGCTTCGGCCTGGGCGGCGCCAGCAGCCTGGGCGCCGGCAACCGGGGCAACGCCCAGCAAGCCCAGGGCCCGGGCGTGGTCACCACCCAGCTGGCCTCCGGCGTGCGCGTCATGGCCGACCAGATCAACAACACCCTGCTGATCCACGCCAGCGCGGCCGAGTACGAGCGCATCGCCGCCACCCTGCGCCGGCTCGACATCCAGCGCGCCCAGGTGCTCATCGAGGCCTCCATCGTCGAAGTCACCCTGGGCGACGGCCTGCAGTACGGCCTGCAGTGGACCTTCAACGGCGGCACCGCCGGGCGCACCGGCATCGGCGTGCTGGGCAACCCCGCCACCGCCGCCACGCCGGGCGCCAACAGCAGCAGCTTCACCTACAGCCTGATCAACGGCGCCAACGTCAACGCCGTGCTCACCGCGCTGGCCAACAAGTCGCTGGTCAAGGTCATGTCCAGCCCCTCGCTGATGGTGCTGGACAACCACACCGCCGCCATCCAGGTGGGCAGCCAGCAGCCCGTCAACACCGGCACCACCTTCACCGGCGGCACCAACAACTACGCCACCACCAACATCCAGTACAAGGACACCGGCGTCATGCTGGGCGTCACGCCCTCGGTCAGCGCGGGCGACCTGGTCACGCTCGACATCGACCAGATCGTCACCGACATCGGCCCCGACTCCACCTCGGCCGCCACCGCCGGCTACCCCACCTTCATGCAGCGCCAGATCAACTCCAAGGTCGCCGTGCGATCGGGAGAAACCCTGGTGCTGGGCGGCCTCATCAAGGACAGCGCCAGCAGCAGCAAGTCCGGCGTGCCCATCCTGTCGGCCATCCCGGTGCTGGGCGCGCTGTTCGGCCAGCACCGGAACACGGCCGAGCGCACCGA
This sequence comes from Burkholderiaceae bacterium, assembly GCA_041396485.1. Lineage (GTDB taxonomy): Bacteria > Pseudomonadota > Gammaproteobacteria > Burkholderiales > Burkholderiaceae_C > Ottowia. Next base: position 213,932 of record JAWKYM010000001.1, read on the forward strand.
GCTGCTGGTCATCCTCACCCCGCGCGTGCTGCGCTCCGACGAGGACGCCCGCGCCGTCAGCCGCGAGCTGCGCGACCGCATGCAGGGCCTGCTGCACAGCGGCGCCGTCCCGGCCGCCGCGCCCGCCGCCGCGCGTCCGTGACATGCCGTCCCCGTGCCGTCCTGCGCCCGCGCTCCGGTGGGGACGGGCCCGGCGCGAGCGGCCGGCCCCCGCCACCCCGTCGCGAACCTTTTGCGCCCGCCCGATTCAGTCCTACGGTCCCGGCGCGTCGCGCCCCACCCCCATCCATTTCGCCAAGGAGATCCGACCCATGATGGCCCCCCCCCGTTTTCGCCTCTCGCGCCGTGCGCTGGCGCCCCTGCTGGCCGCCGGCGTGCTGGCGCTGGCCGGCTGTGCCGCGCTGCAACCCCAGACCACCGAGCAGCTCGTGGCCCAGCGCGCCGAAGCGCGCTGGGCCGCGCTGATCGACGGCGACTTCCACCAGGCCTGGACCTTCACCCAACCCGGTTTTCGCGCCCTGGTCAAGCAAAAGGATTACCGCAAGCGCTTTGGCGCCGCCGGCGCCTGGAAGGGCGCGCAGATCCACAAGGTCGAATGCCAGCCCGAGCGCTGCACCGTCAACCTGCGCCTGACCAGCGTCGTGCTGGCCCCCCCCTTCACCGGCCAGGAAATGGTGGGCTACATCAACGAAACCTGGGTGCGCGAAGACGGCCAGTGGTGGTACTACCAGACCTTCTGAGGCCGCGCCCCATCGGCCGCCGCCGCCGCCGGATTTTTTTCCGTCCCGGCCGCCGCTGTGCGCAAAATGCAACATTTCGCCGAGGCGCTCTTGCCCGGCACGGCTGAAAGATTGAAAAGCCCGCCAGCCGCATGTTAGGATTTGCGGGCATTTCCAAGATTCGCTTGGGTCTTGCAACCACTTTTCTTCAATTGGAGTCATAGTTATGAAAAAGAGCATTCTGTCGCTGAGCGCAGCAGTTGCCCTGGGCGCCTTGGGATTTGCCGGCTCGGCGAACGCCATCGCGGTGTTTAGCGGTTCGGGTGCGGACGCAACCGGCCTGCTGCTGAACCCGGCCGGCACCGGCCACATGCTGTTCACGCCCTATTACACGGCGCAAGACCAGATGTCGACCCTGGTCAACATCGTCAACACCGACTCCACCAACGGCAAGGCCGTCAAGGTGCGCTTCCGCAGCGCCTCCAACTCGGACGACGTGCTGGACTTCACCCTGTTCCTGTCGCCTGGCGACGTGTGGTCGGGTGCCGTCACCGTGGGTGCCAACGGCTTCGCGCAAATCAACTCCGCGCCGGACGAAACCTCGTGCACCATCCCCGTCAAGGCGGCCTTCCCCGGTGACTTCCGTCCCATCCGCCTGCCCAGCTACGTGACCGACGACGTGCAGCAAGCGCTGACGCGCGAAGGCTACGTCGAAGTGCTGAACATGGCCGACATTCCGCCCAACACCGCGACGGGCAGCCTGTTCAAGGCCATCAAGCACGTCAAGGGCGTGGCGCCCTGCGACGCCCTGCCGGCCGACCTGCTGCTGAGCACCGACTGGACCGACGCCTCCGGCGCTGCCGCCGCTGGCCTGAGCAACCCCACCGGCCAGCTGATGGGCTCCTGGACCATCATCAACCAGGCCGACATGGGCTCCTTCAGCGGTGCGCAAACCGCCGTTGCGGCCACGCGCACTGGCTTGGCCCCCAACCTCGCGGTGGATCCGGCCCGTGGCTACATCGCCTTCGCGCCGCAAATCGAGGCGGCGGTCGGCAACCAGCCGCTGGTCAACATGCTCACCTCCGACCCGCTGCTGACCGGCGTGGCGCCGGTGATCCAGCCGCTGTGGTATGACCTGCCCGACATGTCCACGCCTCTGGCGGGCGTCAACACCGGCGCGCAGCTGGCTCAGCTCACCCTGGCCCTGGCCAAGCCCACCATCATGAACGAATACATCGCCACCGACGCCGGTGCCGACGTGCCGTTCAACACCGACTGGGTGGTGTCGCAGCCGACGCGCCGCTACTGGGCCGCCGTGGACTATGGTTCCAGCGCCAGCACCGCCAAGGTGGTGCACAACGGCAACATGTCGGGTGCGCCGTTCGACCCGTACACCAGCCTGACCCTGCGCCAGACCGACTTCGGCCCGCAAGCCTGCATGACCTTCTCCTTCGGTTCCTACGACCGCGAAGAGAACCAGCGCTCGGCCGCTGGCGGCTTCTCGCCCGGCACCACCTACCCGTACTGCGGCGAGGTGTTCACGGTCCAGTTCGGCACCAGCTCGGTGCTGGGCGCCAAGGTCACGGCCCGCAGCGTCAACACGCTCAAGGTCGGCCAGGCCGGCTGGGGTCGCCTGACCACGACCGGCGGCAGCATCTTCGGTGTGCCGATGACCGGCTACGCCGCCGTGCTGTTCACCAACACGGCCACGGGTCTGAACTACAACATGACCATCCCGCACGCCTGGACGGGTGGCTATCGCGAGTAAGGTCATGCCGGCGCCCTGAGCCGTGCGCCGCCGGCCGCAATGCCGGCGGCACCGGTCCAGGTGCTGTACAAGCCTTGAAAGGGCGGGAGCAATCCCGCCCTTTTTTTTGCGCGTGCGCGCCGCCGCCCTCACATCTGCTTGCACCTGCGCGCCGCCGCCGCCGCGGCGGCCCCAACGCGGCGCCCGCGCTGCCGTTATGATGGCGGCTTTGGCTGGGCAGGCCCCGGCCTTGGGTGGCGCCGGCGCGCCTGCGGCTGCAGGGGCGGCCCGCACGGGCCCGCCGCCGCGCTTTTGGTTCACGTTTCCTGACTTCCCCCATGCACCTTCCTGCCTCGTTCCGGCCCCGCCACACGCTGGCCGCCCTTGCCCTGTCCCTGCTGCTGGCGCCGGTGGCGCAGGCGGCCGATGCGCCCGCCGTGCTGGTGTCCGGCCCGGCCGGCCCCGTCACCGCCGCCGAGGTCGAGAAGGTGGCCGACACCGAGATGGCCACCGAGCAGCGCAACGCCTTCTGGTCCAACCCGGCCAGCGTCGAGCGCCTGGCGCGCAGCCTGTACGCTCAGCGCGCGCTGGCCGCCGAGGCCGAGCGCGCCGGCCTGGACACCAACCCGAAGGACGCCGGGCTGCCACTGCTGGAGCGCAACCGCGTGCGCGCCAACCTGTGGCTGGCGGCGCAGGGCAAGGCCGCCCAGCCGGACGAGGCCGGCATCGAGGCCTACGCCCGCTCCGAATACAAGATCAACCCCGAGCGCTACAGCACGCCCGAGGAGGTGCGCGTTCGCCACATCCTGCTGCCGGTGGCCAAGGACGGCAGCGACGACGCGGCCGTCAAGGCCAGGGCCGAGGCCCTGCTGGCGCAATTGCGCGCCGGCGCCGACTTTGCCGCCCTGGCGCGCCAGGATTCGGCCGACAAGGGCAGCGCCGAGCGCGGCGGCGACCTGGGCTTCTTTGCCCGGGGCCGCATGGCGCCGATGTTCGAGCGGGCCGCCTTTGCCCTCAAGCAGCCGGGCGACCTGGCCGGCCCTGTCCGCACCGAGTTTGGCTACCACATCATCGAGCTGACCGGGCGCAAGCCGGCCGTGCTGCAGCCCTTTGACCAGGTGCTGCCCAAGCTGCGCGAGGAAATCCTGGCCAAGGCCGATGGCCAGGAGCGCCGCCGGATCTGGGACGCGGCGACCGCCGCCGGCCAGGCCGACGAGGCGGCCATTCGCGCGCTGGCGCAGCGCCACCTGGCCGAAGCCCGCAAGGCCGCCGAGGCTGCCGCCCCGGCCGCCCCGGCCGAGACCCCGGCCAAGGCCAAGCCCTGAGCCGCCGGCCCCCGCCAACCCCGCCCTGGGCCCGCCCCGCGCACCGGCTGGCGCGCCCGCCGTGCAGGCCGCGTGCCACCGGCGCGGCATGCCCCTGAGGCGGGGACGCGCCCGGCTTGCCTGCCGATCCATCCATGCTGCGCCCGCTGCTTGCCGAATGCCGCCAGCTGTGGCGCCTGCGCGCACTGCTGGCGGTGATGACCCGGCGCGAGCTGGCGGGCCGCTTTGCCGGCTCGGCCGGCGGCCGGCTGTGGGTGTGGCTGCCGCCGCTGCTGACGGTGGCGGCGTACTACCTGGTGTTCGACGTGGTGTTTGGCATGCGCCTGGGCGCGGGCGCGCCCACGGTCCGCGTGGGCACCTACCTGATCGTCGGCATGCTGGCCTGGATGGCCTTTGCCGACGCGGTGCAGCGCGGCATGACCAGCCTGCTGGATGCGGGGGCCCTGCTGCAGAAGAACCCGCTGCCGCCGGGCCTGTTTCCGGCGCGCACGGTGCTGGCCAGCGGCGTGGTGTTTGCGCCGCTGCTGCTGGCCCTGGTGCCGCTGTATGCGGGCAGCCACCACTTTGCGCCGGGGGTGTGGGCGCTGCTGCCGCTGCTGGCCGCGCAGGGCCTGCTGGCCTACCTGCTGGCCTACCTGCTGGCCATCCTGGCGGCGGCGCTGCGCGACGTGGTGCAGGTGGTGGGCGTGCTGCTGTCGCTGGGGGTGTATGTGTCGCCGGTGCTGTTTCCGGTCACCCTGTTTCCCGAGCGCTGGCGCTGGGTGCTGTGGCTCAACCCGATGACGGCGCCGGTGCTGGGCCTGCAGTCGGCGCTGCTGCAGGGCGCCTGGCCGGCGTGGGACGTGTGGCTGGTGCTGGCCGCCTGGATCGCCCTGCTGGCCGCGGCCCTGTCGCTGGCGCTGGCGCGCAGCCGCGATCAGCTGGTGGATTGGTTGTAGGAGTTTGCCACCGGGCACGCTTGACAGCCCCATTGACAAATCAAGATGACAGCATATATGCTGTCAAAAAGATGGTGAAACTGGTCCTGGACACGAACGTCCTCGTTGCCGCGCTGCGCTCTGGCGGCGGTGCTTCAAGGCAACTGATCCGGCATGTCTTGCGAGGGCGCCATGTACCACTGTTCGGCACCACGTTGTGGCTGGAGTATGAAGATGTGACGGCGCGACCGCACCTGTGGAGCGATGCAACGACCCCGGCGGAGCGCTGGCAGGTGTTGGCGGCATTGGCGGCTTCGGGCCGCTGGGTGACGCCTTATTTTGGCTGGCGTCCCAACTTGCGGGACGAGGGCGACAATCACCTTATCGAGCTGGCGGTGGCGGGCGGCGCGCATGCCGTGGTCACCCACAACGTGCGCGACCTGCGCCACGGCGAACTGAGTTTTGAACACCTTCGGGTGTTGACGCCGGCCCAATGTCTGGAGAGATGGCCATGAGCACCTTGACGATTCGACTGCCTGATCCGACGGCCAGCCGCTTGAAACAGGTGGCGCGCAGCCGCGGGCTGTCCATGAACAAGCTGATCGAGGAAATGAGCACGCAGGCCATCGCCGCGTTTGACGCCGAGGCACGGTTTCGCGCGATGGCGGCGCAGGCGGATCCGGCGGCGGCGCTGAAAATTCTGGAGCGGCTGGATGCGCAGGACTCGTGAGCGCGACGGTGCGTTTCACGGGGCGTTGGTGCCGGGTATTGGCGCAAAGGCAAGGCCGTTCATGAACAAGCCCATTCGATGCAGTGACGAGCCCCTGGGCGCGATCCGCGTGGTGCCCGGTTTCTTGCCCTCGCCCGAGCAACTGGTGCTGAAAAACGAGTCAACCAAGGTCACGATCTCGCCGAGTTCGAAGAGCGTGGACTTCTTCAAGGAGGCCGCGCGCAAGCACCCCATGCAATACCAGGAAATGATCCGGCGATTGCTGGTTGAATACGTTGCGCGACACAAGAGCCCGTGATGGCGAGACCCTGGTGAACACCGCGAGTGGAGCGATGGGCGAGGGAGGTGCCACGCCAGCGCAGACCTTGGACCTGCGCGCCGACGCCGTTCAGAACAGCGCCGGGGGGCCGCCGCCCCTGCGCCTGGCCGGCGTGAGCAAGGAATACCGCCTGTACGACTCGCCGCGCGCGCGCCTGAAGTCGCTGCTGACGGGGCGCGCGCTGCACCGCAGCCACTGGGCGCTGCAGGGGGTGTCGCTGCAACTGGAGCGCGGGCAGTGCCTGGGCGTGGTGGGGCACAACGGCGCGGGCAAGAGCACGCTGCTCAAGCTGATCACGGGCACGGTGCAGCCCACGCAGGGGCGCATCGAGCGGCGCGGGCGCGTCACCGCCATCCTGGAGCTGGGGGCGGGCTTTCACCCCGACTTCACGGGGCGGCAGAACCTGTATTTCGGCGGCAGCCTGATCGGCATCGAGCACGCGCAGATGGCGGCGCTGGAGGCCGAGGTGCTGGCTTTTGCCGAGATCGGCGAGGCGATCGACCGGCCGGTGAAGACCTATTCGTCGGGCATGGTGGTGCGGCTGGCCTTTGCGCTGGTGACGGCGGTGGAGCCGGACCTGCTGATCATCGACGAGGCGCTGGCGGTGGGCGACCAGCGCTTCCAGAAAAAGTGCATCGAACGCATCGAGGCGTTTCGCGCCAACGGCTGCACCATCCTGTTTTGCTCGCACAGCCCTTACCACGTGCGCCAGCTGTGCGACGTGGCGCTGTGGCTGGACCACGGCCGGGTGATGGAGCTGGGGCCGACCGAGGCGGTGATCGGCGCCTACGAGATGCACACGCGGCTGCTGGCCGGCCCGGCGGATGTGCCGGCGCCCGCGATGGCCGCCAGCGCGCCGGCGCCCGTGCCGGCGGCCGGGCACGAGGCGGCGGCCATTTTGTCGGTGGAGATTGCGGCGCTGGACGAGGCGGTCGATCCGCCCCTGCTGGACAGCGCGGACCTGGTGGTGACCATCACGGTGCGCGGGCGCGACCAGGAGCGGCCCAACATCGGCTTCATGATCGAGCAGTCGCAGGGGGTGGGCATCACCTCGCTGGCCACGCACGAGGATGGGGCGGCGCCGACCGAGGTGGCGCCCGGCGTGTGGCAGTCGGTGCTGACCTTTCCCGATCTGGGCCTGCACAGCGGGCAGTACGTGATCAGCGCGTTCCTGTTCGATGCCAGCGGGCTGGTGGTTTATGAGCAGTGGTTTCAGTTTCGGCACTTTCGCTTCGTGCGGCCGACGCTGATGCCCGGCCTGGTGCGCTTGCCGCATCGGTGGCAATGAAGGAAGTGACGAGGTGTCCGGCTTGAATCCCTTGACCCAAGACGACGCGCAAGCCCTGCTGCGCGAGGGCCAGCAGCGCCTGGCCGCGGGCGACCGCGCCGGCGCCGGCGCCGCGCTGCTGCGCGCGCGCACCCACGCCGCCACGCGCCTGGCCGCGCACAACCTGATCGAGCAGGCGGGCCTGGAGGGAGCGTTTGAAACGATGTTCGGGCTGGACTGCCGCATTGCGCCGCAGGACGACATCTTTCATTTTTTTGCCGGCCACCCCACGTCCAACAACCCGCTGCGCGACTACCTGGCCGACGGCTGGCGCACGCTGGCCGAGCTGATGCTGCTGCTGGAGCGCGCCGATCGGCCGCTGGCCCGGATCGGCCCCGTGCTGGAATTTGCCAGCGGGCACGGACGCTTCACGCGGCACCTGGTGAAGGCCATCGGCGCCGAGCGGGTCACGGTGTCGGACGTGGTGGCCGACGCGGTGGAGTTTTCGTGCCGGACGTTTGGCGTGCAGGGCTTCGTGTCGCACGCCGTGCCCGAGCAATTGGCCTGGCCGCGCCGGTACGACCTGGTGTTCGTGTTGTCGCTGTTCAGCCACCTGCCGCGCGGCAGCTGGGGGCGCTGGCTGGCGGTGCTGTGGGACGCGGTGGCGCCGGGCGGGCTGCTGGTGTTTTCGACCCACGGCATCGAGGCGGCGCGCCGCGCCGGCGTGACGCTGGATGGCGAGGGCTACTTTTTTGCGGCATCGAGCGAATCCAACGCCATCGACGCGCAGGAATACGGCACGGCGTTTACCGACGAGCGCTTTGTGCGCGTCCGGGTGCAGGAATTGGCTACCGCGCCGGCGCAGACCGAACTGGCGCCCGTGTGGTTCTGGAACCACCAGGACGCGTGGGTGTTGAAAAAGTAGGGCCGCGTCAGCCCCGCAGCCAGCTCTTGACCCGCGTTTGCCATTGCGCGGGAATGGCCCGCGCGACGGGCGCCAGCACGGGCAGCGCGCGCAGGCGGGCGAGGGCACTCAAGGCCTGGCCCCTGGCGCCGCTGGCGCCGGCGTCCCGGGCCGGCAGGAAGGCGGCCCAGGCCGAGACGGGCAGGGTGGCGTCGCTGGAGGCGGGCAACTCGGCCAGGTAGGCGCCGGCGTACCAGGCGGGGGGCTGCGCGGCGTGGGCGGCGGTCGGGCCGGCGCTGTCGACGGCGGGCACGGGCACCAGCGGCTCGGGGCTGTGGCCGGTGGCGAAGTGCCGGGTGCGGATGTCGGCGAAAAACCGGAGCCAGTCGGCCGTGGGCTGCTGCCAGGGCACGACCCAGCTCCAGCGGCGGCCGGCCAGGCGCTCGGCAAAGGCGCCCAGGTCGGGCGCGACCACGGGCCAGCCGCCTTGCAGGCAGGTGGAGAGGGTGGGACGCACGTATCATTTCATCCGCCGGAAGTACCTGTGATGAGTATTCATCTCAGTGTAGGGGCCGATCGGTGAAATGCCCACGGCCCATGCGGCAGAGCAGGGCGTCGCGCACGGCGGCAATCATCAAGCCGGTCATGCTCCAGCGACCGTGCTGCGCGGTAGCGATATGCAGTGCCATGTAGACCGGCAGTTTCAGCAGTTGATCTATGCGCCAAAACGGCGCAATGCGCGCCCGTAGCGCCATGGCCAGTGAATTTCGCACGTGAAAGTAGGCGCGAAAATCGTGACCGACGTACAGCGTCCGGGTGCCCAGACGCACGACGCGTGTGGCTTGGTCGTGATCCATCTTCACGGCCGGGTTGACGACAATGGCGAGATTGAGATAGCGCGCCCGCAGGCACCACTGGACGTCCACGCGATCAATAAAAAAATCGGCTTGCAATGGGCCCACTCTCTCGAGCAATGCCAAGTCGATCAGGCTGCCCGATGCGGGAATGTATTCGACAGTGATCGATGTCTTGTGGCTGGTGACGTTGAATTCAGTCATTGTCATTGGCGCGACGCGGCGGACGCGCCAACCGTGGCGCTGAATCAGCGGCAGAATGCAACCGGTTTTCACGTCACGACACAGTGGGCCGACAGCAGCGACGGGCTGCGCGCTCGGCTGCTGCATCGTGCGCAGCAGCGCAGGCACGAGGTCGGGTGGCGGAAAACTGTCTTGGTCCATCAAGAGCACATGGCTGGCGCTCATCGTGCGCGCATGCGCAATGCCCAGGTTTTGCGCGTGCGCAATGCCGACGTTGTGGCCCAGGCGCAGCACAGTGGTGTGAGCGTCGGGCGTGAGCATGGCGGGCGGGTTGACGTCACCCGGCGCGTCGGTATTGTCCACGCACACGATATGCGCAACCTGCGACGCCAAGCGTGGCAACAACCGCATCAGGTGTGCAGCGTCAGCGTGATACGTGACCACAACCGCCACAACCGTCACGACAGCGGAAGCCGTCATGCTGCGTCCCGAAAGTCAATCACCGGCTCAGCAAGCGTTTGATGTGAAAGCGCAGCCCTTGAGGAACGTTGCGCATGACGGGCCCCAGCATGGGCGCGCGCTGCAGGCGCAATGCCAGGCCGTACAAGGCACCGCGTGCGGGATCGGGCGGCGGGTTGAGGCGGTTTGCGTTGGCAAAGAACTGCCCGATCTCTTGCGCGCGGCGCAGGGCGTCGTCGCCGGATTGGACTGCAGCGGCAAAGCCCACGTAGTCTCGGTGATAGTCCCATGCGCCTTGCATTTGGGCCATTCTGGATAGCGCAGCAGGCATGGCAGGGGCCACCGGCACAATGTCGCTGTTCGCCAGCAGTTGTGTGCGCACAGCGTGAAACACGTCAATCCATTGTTCGGGCGTGCTGTCCCACGCCTGCACCCAACTCCAGGGGCGCTCGGCCACGCGCTCGATGAAGGCGCCCAGGTTGGGTACCACCACCGGCAAATTGGCCGTCAGCGCCGCGCTCAGCGTGTAGCTGTATGTCTCCGGCCACAACGCGGGAAACCACGCCACATCCGGTCCGATTCGCTGAATCAGAGCCGGCAACTGGGCCTCTTCATATTGGCCGTAGACGGTCAGCGCCGAGCCTGGACCGGATTGCAAGTGACGGTAACCAAAGCCAATCAGGTGGAACTCGATTGCCGCGCCAGCTTTTTTGGCCAAGCGCGCTGTCTGTTCAAGTACGTCGGCGCCCTTGATGATGGACAGTGCGCCGATGACAAGTACGCGCAGCGGGCGATCGGGGCACAGCGTGCGCGGTGTGGGCGCAACCAGAGTACTGCAATCCAAGTCGGGGTGCGGCGCAAAGCGCACGGCTGCCGTCGGAAAAGCCTGATGCATGCGACTGGCCGTGTCCAGGCTGGGCGAGAGCACATAGCGCGCACGCTCCAGGAACAAGCGATTGCGGATGCGCCAATCGTCGATTTTCTCGACCACGTTGGGGAGCGACGGCGGGTGCGTTCCCCCGCAGCATTCACCCTGATCGTCAACCACGTGATATCGGTTGTCGTTGCCTGTCAGGGTGATATTCGTGCAGTGGCTGTAGAAATCATGGCTGGTGAAGTCATAGCTCACCCCCAGCAGCCTGGGAAGATCCCAGATAACTTCGTGATGGCCCAGCAGGTGGTGGTAGTGCACGTGAACCACGCCCAGCGTGCGCAGCAGCTGCAACAACGTGGGCAACTCATCAACCAGGTTCAGTACGGCGCACCCAGTGGTTGACAGGGACCAGACCGATGGCTCGGTGGCCAGGGTGGCCAAACTTTGGTCGGGGCGGCCCACGACAGCGACGGGGCACACCCATTGCAGCATCACGTGATGCGCACCAGTTGGTTTGAGCGAGACGAAAGTCACGGTGTCCGCCAGCGTCCGCGCCAACTCGAGCACATGGCGCTCGGTACCGCCGCCGCGCTGGTGGTGAACGGCCAGCACCACGGGCTTCTTGCCTTGGTCGGTGGCGCGAAGCCAATCGACCGCCAAGCGCGCCTTGGCGGCGGGATCGATCTTGACGAAGGCTTGCACCTGGGCGTCATAGGACGGGTGCAGTTTGGCCAAGATGCGCATGGCGGCTTGCTCGCGGGGGCTCTTGGTGTCGCCAAAGCTGACGCCGCCGGTATGCAGCACGTAGCAATCGAGGGCGTGCAGGTTGCGCCAGCCCTTGGCCTGCGCGCGTTGACAGAAATCGTTTTCTTCGCCGTAGCCTTTGCCAAAGTGCTCTTCGTCGAAGAAGCCGACTTCGTTCAGGCAGTCGCGACGAATGTACATGCAAAAGCCGACGCCTGTGGGTACGTCCACGATCTGACCCGCATTGGCTCTGGCGAACATTCCGTCCAGGCTGGCCGTGGTTTCGCCATCGGGCACCGGGTTGGCCGCGCAGAACGAGGGGTAACTGCAGATGGTGGCGTTGTTCGAAAATGGCGTGACCGAGGCCACCTTGGCGGCGGCGTAGGCCGATCGGCGCAAACGGTCCAGCCAGTTTCCGGCCACCTCCGTGTCGCTGTTGAGCAGCAGCACGTCGTGAGCGACCGAGTGTTTCATGCCGCGGTTCACGGTGCCGACGAATCCGAGGTTTTGCTCGTTTTCGAGCAGCGTGATGCGGGGCTCCAACGCAGCTTTGTCACGCAGCCAGGCGGTCACTTCAGGCTCCGGACTGCAGTCATTGATCACGATGAGCCGGTATTGGGTCGACAGCGTGCTGTTCAATACCGATTCCACGCACAACCGGGTGTCAGAAAGGCCGCGGTAAACCGGTACGATGATGTCCACCGTGTCACTCAACGCGTGCGGAACGGACTCGCTGGTTTGGGCCGTGGCGGTGGCTTTGTTGGTCGCGTTCAGGGGAGGCAAGGTGTCCAGGGCGGGTGCGCCGGATGCTGCGGGATGCTCCGTCAAAGCCGAGGATTTTCCAAGTCGCAACAGGCCGGACAGCTTTTGCCCATAGCGCACCGAGCGCAAATTGCTCAGGTTGTCCACGTGCTCGGCCATTCCTTTCAGCTCTGCGCGCACATTGGCTACTTCGGTGCGCATGCGGTCGCGCTCGGCAAACAAGTGACGGCGTTCGTGTCGCTCCTGCACCAGCTCGCGGTGCAGGTCGGCATGCAGGCGGTGCAGCTGGGCGTGTTCAAGGGCGAGTTTTTCGTGGTCTGCCAGCACCTGCGTCACTCGCCCAGCTTGCGCGCGCAGCAACGTCTGCTCGGCTTGCAACGGGGCGATCATGCCGACCAGGCTCATGTAGTCGGCCGACATGGGCCATCCCAGTTCCGTGTCCAGCACCAATTCGCCGTCAGCGGCGACCTGGGCCAGCACATCGGTTGCGATGGGCAACTTGACCCATGGATCGTCCCCGCACAACACCGCTGACAAGGCGGTTCCATCGGCGATCACGCCCCAGGCCATTTGCTGCGATTCGAGCCGCGCGAGCAGCGCCTGTGAGCCGTCGGTACTCATTGACCAGCGCCAGATCACATTGCCGCGGCTGGCCTCGCGCAGCGTCAAGCTGTACAGATAAAGGATGCCGGGGCGGTCGGCAGGGTCAAATTTGAGTTGACGGACCACAACACCGGCAGGCAATGTGAAATGCAGGTGCTGGTGACCCTGTCCGATGACGCCTGCTCGCACGCATTTCCGGTCTTCGGCGTAACCCTCGCCATCGTCCCAGTACAGTTGAGCCGAGTACAGCGCTTGCGCTGGCAACAGGTCAGGCTGGCGCGCGATCGATGCCATGTTGTCGTGCATGGGGTCGGACACGGCGAGTGCGGCCGCCGCCGGGTGCGTGGCGACGATGAACTGATACGTGAGGGCGTCGGGCAGGGCCAGCAGGTGGCGTGCCACGGCGGGGGGCAGGGCGTCGAAGGCGACGTTGAACTCGGAGTCGGGCAACTGGCGCTGCACGGTCTCGACGTGATCGACGGCCCAGCGCGCCTCGGCAAGCATGCGCAGCAGGGTGCGGCGGGTGAAAAAGCGCAGGTGGGTTTCGTCCAGCAGGCCCTCGGGGCGGTAGCGGAACTCGCCGGCCATCAGCTCGGCCAGCAGGCCGACGTAGCCGGCGTTGGGGATGGACAGCAGGGCGTGGCCGCTCTCGGCCAGCAGGGTGCGGCACTGGGCCAGCACCCGCTCGGGGTGGCGAATGTGCTCGAGCACGTCGGCGCAGACGATGATGTCGTAGCCGGCGGGGGCAAACAGCGCGGTGAGGTCGGCGCTTTCGAGGTTGGCGACCTCGACGCGGCGGTAGTGGGGCGCGGCCAGGGCGGCCTCGTCTTGGCTGATGGTCAGGCCGTCGATGGGGCCGGCGCCGCCGCGTGCGGCCAGGTGGCGGCCGATGGCGCCGCTGCCGCAGCCCAGGTCGAGCACGCGCGCGCCGGCGGGAATGCGGGCGGCCAGCACCGACAGCGAGGTGCGCTCGGCGGTGTCGATCTCGCGCTGGTAGACGTGCAGGGGAGGGGGGGCGGAATCCATCGAAAATCAAGCCGTTGGAGGCTTTCGTGCGCCGGCGCGCGCGGGGGCATGGATGCTACCATGGGCCTCATTTTTTGCGCGCTGGAACGGGCCGGGAGGGGGCGTTCCGGTCGTCAATAATCACGGCCCATGTTGTCGCTGGCAGTCCTTGCTTTCCTGTTGTCGATGCTGTTGACGCTGGCCGTGCGCCGTGCGCTGTGGCGCCGTGCGGGGCGGTATCCGCTGGATGCGCCGCAGCGTTTTCATGTGGGCTATGTGCCGCGCCTGGGCGGCGTGGGTGTGCTGGCCGGCTGGGCGCTGGCGCTGGCGGCGCTGCCGCTGCTGCAGTGGGCCGCGTTGGCGGGCAACATCGACAGCGAGCGGATTCACCTGTGGAAGTGGGGCGCGATGCTGCTGCCGGCCGTGGCCGGTGGGGTGGTGGAGGATTTGTCGCAGCGCCTGGCGGTGCGCTGGCGCCTGCTGCTGACGCTGGGTTCGGGCCTGCTGGCCTGGGGCTTGCTGGGTGTGGCGGTGCCCCGGTTGGACTTTGCCTGGCTGGATGGCTGGTGGGGCGCATGGCCGGTGTTGGGCGTGGCGCTGGCGGTGCTGGCGGTGACGGGGTTGCCGCATGCCTTCAACATCATCGACGGCTACAACGGGCTGGCGGGGGTGATGGCCATGGTGGTGTGCCTGGCGCTGGCGCACGTGGCCGTGCAGGTGGGCGACCGTGAGCTGGCATCGCTGGCGGTGGCGCTGGCGGCGGCCACCGGGGGCTTCCTGGTCTGGAACTACCCGCGCGGCCTGATCTTTGCCGGCGACGCCGGCGCCTACGTGTGGGGCCTGCTGATCGCGGTGATCAGCCTGTTGCTGGTGCAGCGCCACCCCATCGTCTCGCCCTGGTTTCCGCTGCTGCTGCTGATCTATCCGGTGTGGGAGACGCTGTTTTCCATCTACCGCAAGCTGGTGCGCGGCGATTCGCCCGGCATGGCCGACGCGCTGCACCTGCACCAGCTGATCTACCGGCGCGTGGTGCGCAGCGTGCTGGACGAGGACGAGGCGCGGCGCATGCTCAAGCGCAACAACCGCACGGCGCCCTACCTGTGGGGCTTCATCGCGCTGTCGGTGGTGCCGGCGCTGCTGTTCTGGCGCTTCAGCGGCGTGCTGCTGGCGTTTTGCGTGCTGTTTGCAGCCAGCTACGTGGCGGCGTACCTGGCGCTGGTGCGCTTCAAGGTGCCGCGGGTGTTTCGCAGCTCGCGCATGTAGGCGCTTCTTCTGTCACTATCATCGGTGGCTTGCCGTTTTCCACCCGACCCCCGCCGCCCGCCATGACCCTCGAAACCACCGCCTCGACCGCCCGCGACAAAGCCCAGATCCTGGCCCAGGCGCTGCCCTACATCCGCCAGTTCCATGGCAAGACCATGGTCATCAAGTACGGCGGCAACGCCATGACCGAGCCGGCGCTGCAGCAGGCCTTTGCCGAGGACGTGGTGCTGCTCAAGCTGGTGGGCATCAACCCGGTGGTGGTGCACGGCGGCGGCCCGCAGATCGAGACGGCCCTCAAGCGCCTGGGCAAGCAGGGCCGCTTCATCCAGGGCATGCGCGTGACCGACGCCGAGACCATGGAGGTGGTGGAGTGGGTGCTGGCCGGCGAGGTGCAGCAGGACATCGTGGGCCTGATCAACCAGGCCGGTGGCAAGGCCGTGGGCCTGACCGGGCGCGACGGCGGCATGATCCGCGCGCGCAAGCTGCGCATGGTGGACACCAAGGACCCCGGCGTGGAGCACGACGTGGGCCAGGTGGGCGACATCGAGCACATCGACCCGGCGGTGGTCAAGGCGCTGCAGGACGACCAGTTCATCCCGGTGGTCAGCCCGATCGGCTACGGCAGCCACAACGAGAGCTACAACATCAACGCCGACGTGGTGGCCGCGCGCCTGGCCATGGTGCTGGCCGCCGAAAAGCTGCTGATGCTGACCAACATCCCCGGCGTGCTGGACAAGGCCGGCCAGCTGCTGCCCGAGTTGACGCCGGCGGCGATCGACGCGCTGGTGCAGGACGGCACCATCTCCGGCGGCATGATTCCCAAGATCGCCGGCGCACTGGACGCGGCCAAGAGCGGCGTGAACGCGGTGCACATCATCGACGGGCGGGTGCCGCACTCGATGCTGCTGGAGGTGCTGACGGACCAGGCCTTCGGCACCATGATCAGGAAAAGCTGACCACCGCCGTAGCTCCGCCCGCTGCGCGATGTTGCGGCATCGCCCCTTGATGCGACATCGCCAGCGACGAGGGAGACCCCGCCCACGGCGGTCGCCGGCGCGGCCTGCTTTGCGGCCTCTCGAGTCACCGGGTCTTGCGGGCGGCGAACCCCGGTGCTCACTGCCGGGAATGCTGTGCGAGAATCATTTGGACACATCTGACTGCCGCCATGCCGCCCGACGACGCCCCTGCCAGCACCGCCGACCCCGCCCTTGACCCCGCCACGCCGCGCCGGCGCGCCCGGCCCGGCGAGCGGCGCGAGCAGATCCTGCAGGCGCTGGCTGCGATGCTGGAGCAACCGGGCACGGAGCGCATCACCACCGCCGCGCTGGCCGCGCGCCTGCAGGTGAGCGAGGCGGCGCTGTACCGCCACTTCGCCAGCAAGGCGCAGATGTTCGAGGCGCTGATCGACTTCATCGAGTCCAGCGTGTTCGGCCTGATCAGCCAGATCGGCGAGCGCGAGCCGCCGGGTGCCGCGCAGGCCGCGCGCATCACCGCCATGGTGCTGCAGTTTGGCGAGCGCAATCCGGGCATGACGCGCGTGATGGTGGGCGATGCGCTGGTGGGCGAGCACGAGCGCCTGCAGGCGCGCATGAACCACCTGTTCGACAAGCTGGAGGCGGCGCTGCGCCAGAGCTTGCGCGATGGCGCAGCGCCGGATGGCCAGGCCCTGACGCCCGACGCCGACGCCAAGGTGGCGGCCGCGCTGCTGGTGGCCTTCGTGGCCGGGCGGCTGCAGCGCTTTGCGCGCTCGGGCTTTCGGCGCAGTCCGGGCGAGCAGCTGCAGGCCTGCCTGGCTCGGATACTATGATTTATATAGCTATTTGCGCCCGCTGGGTGGGCGCGGAAGCCGTATTTCGCTTGAAACCACGATCGGAATGGACTGAAGCATGAAGCTGGTGCGCTACGGCCCCATGGGCAAGGAAAGGCCGGGCTTGCTGGATGCCGGTGGTGTGCTGCGCGATCTGTCGGCGCACGTGCCCGACATCGGCCCGGCGCAGCTGGGTGACGCGGCGCTGGCGCGGCTGGCGCGCCTGAAGCCGGCCGCGCTGCCCGCGGTGCGCGGCCGCCCGCGCCTGGGCTGCCCGGTGGCGGGGGTGGGCAAGTTCATCGCCATCGGCCTGAACTACGCCGACCACGCCGCCGAGTCGGGCGTGCCCGTGCCGGCCGAGCCGGTCATCTTCACCAAGGCCATTTCCTGCATCCAGGGTCCCGACGATCCGGTGATGCTGCCCAAGGGCTCGACAAAGACCGACTGGGAGGTCGAGCTGGGCGTGGTGATCGGCCGCACGGCGCGCCACGTGGCGCAAAAGGACGCGCTGGCGCATGTGGCCGGCTATTGCGTGGTCAACGACGTCAGTGAGCGCGAATTCCAGATCGAGCGCGGCGGCAGCTGGGACAAGGGCAAGGGCTGCGACACCTTTGGTCCCATCGGCCCCTGGCTGGTGACGCGCGATGAAGTGCCCAACCCGCAGCGCCTGGGCCTGTGGCTGGAGGTGAATGGCGAGCGCATGCAGAGCGGCAACACCCGCACCATGATCTTCAGCGTGGCACGGCTGATCGCCTACACCAGCCGCTTCCTCACGTTGCAGCCCGGCGACGTGCTGACCACCGGCACCCCGCCCGGCGTGGGCATGGGCCGGCGCGATGCGGCGGGGCGGCCGGCGCCGCGCTACCTGAAGAAGGGCGACGTGATGACGCTGGGCGTTGACGGCCTGGGCCAGCAGCGGCAGCTGGTGCAGGCCTATCGGGCGGCTTGACCGGGGGCGGCCGTGGGGCGTGCGAGGCCTCGCCGCACTCGCGCCGGTCATCCGCTTGGGCTGACTTTCTGGGCGTCGCCCCGGATTGACAGCGCGCGCCGGTGCACGCACAGTGCCCCAAGACGGCTTGAACGAACCCCTCCGGTCCGTTTGGGCCGGACAGCTGGGGACCTTGTTGTCGAGTCGTCGAGATTCATTCGCGCCTGCCGAGCGCGCCGCCCCTTCGATGGCGGCGAGGTGCGGGTAAATACCCATCGGAGTGTGGGTATTTCCACTTGGCAGCCCAGCCAAAGCCCGTCAAAATAGCACGACCGTTCGTTTTATTTTGCCGTGACCACGTCCCTCGCTCCTCCCCGCCCGCGCCCGGCCGTGCGTCCGGTGGGGGTGCGCACGCTGGCCAAGGGCGAGCAGACGCGCGCCGAGATTGTGGGCGTGGCGCTGGCCATGGCCGCACGGGTCGGGCTGGAGGGCCTGTCCATCGGCACCCTGGCCGCCGCGGTCGGCAAGAGCAAGTCGGGCGTGTTTGCCCACTTCGGCTCGCGCGAGGAACTGCAGATCGCCGTGGTGCGCGAGTACTACCGCCGCTTCGAGGCCGAGGTCTTCCAGCCCGCCATGCGCCAGCCCCGGGGCCTGCCGCGCGTGCGGGCGCTGTTCGACAACTGGCTGCGCCACACCAGCGCCGAGCTGGACGACTCGGGCTGCATCTTCATCAGCGGCGCGGTCGAGTTTGACGACCGCCCCGGCCCGGTGCGCGACGCGCTGGCCCAGGCGGTGGACGCCTGGATCGGCGCCATGACGCGCGCCGTCGCCCAGTCCTGCCAGGAAGGCCACCTGGCGGCCGGTGCCGACCCGCGCCAGATCAGCTTTGAGATTCACGCCCTGATCCTGGCGCTGCACTACGAGGCGCGCTTCATGCGCCGGCCCGGCTCGGTGACGCGCGCGCGCCAGGGTTTTCGCAACATCCTCGAGCGCTACGCCGCTTGATGGCCCATTCCCCCTTCATTTTCAGGAGAGACCTGCCATGCCCAGCTACACCCCGCCCCTGCGCGACATGCAGTTCGTGCTGCACGAAGTGCTGCACGCCGTCGACGTCCTCAAGGCCATGCCGCGCTATGCCGACGTGGACGCCGAGACCATGGACGCGGTGCTGGCCGAGGCCGGCAAGTTCGCCGCCGAGGTGATCCACCCGATCAACCTGAGCGGCGACGCCGAGGGCTGCACGCTGGACAAGGCCACGCACAGCGTGACCGCGCCCAAGGGCTTCAAGCAGGCCTATCAGCAATACGTCGAGGGCGGCTGGCCGGCCCTGGTGTGCGAGAGCGAATACGGCGGCCAGGCCCAGCCGATGGTGATGAACACGGGCGTGTTCGAGATGCTCAACAGCGCCAACCAGGCCTGGACCATGTACACCGGCCTGGCGCACGGCGTGTACGCCGCCCTGCACGCGCACGGCAGCGACGCGCAGAAAAAGATCTATCTGCCCAAACTGACCAGCGGCGAATGGGCCGGCACCATGTGCCTGACCGAGCCGCACTGCGGCACCGACCTGGGCCTGCTGCGCACCAAGGCCGAGCCCCAGCCCGACGGCAGCTACCGCATCACCGGCAGCAAGATCTTCATCAGCGCGGGCGAGCACGACTTCACGCCCAACATCGTGCACCTGGTGCTGGCGCGCCTGCCGGATGCGCCCAAGGGCAGCAAGGGCATCAGCCTGTTCATCGTGCCCAAGTTCAGGGTGGGCGCCGACGGCAGCCTGGGGGCGCGCAATGGCGTGTTCTGCACCGGCATCGAGCACAAGATGGGCATCCACGGCAACGCCACCTGCCAGCTCAGCCTGGAGGAGGCCGAAGGCTTCATGGTGGGCGAGCCCAACAAGGGCCTGATGGCCATGTTCGTGATGATGAACGGCGCACGCCTGGGCGTGGGCAACCAGTCGCTGGGCCTGACCGAGGTGGCCTATCAGAACGCGCTGGCCTACGCCAAGGACCGCCTGCAGATGCGCAGCCTGTCGGGCCCCAAGGCCAAGGACCAGCCGGCCGACCCGATCATCGTGCACCCGGACGTGCGCAAGATGCTGCTGACGGCCCGCGCCTACGCCGAGGGCGGGCGCGCCATGGCAACCTGGTGCGCCCTGCTGCTGGACCAGGCCGAGCACCACCCCGACGAGTCGGTGCGCAAGGACGCCGGCGACATGCTGGCCCTGCTCACGCCCATCGTGAAGGCCTTCCTGACCGACAACGGCTTTGCCGCCACCAACGCCTGCATGCAGGTGTTTGGCGGCCACGGCTACATCCACGAGACGGGGGTGGAGCAGTTCGTGCGCGACGCGCGCATCAACATGATCTATGAAGGCACCAACACCGTGCAGGCGCTGGATCTGCTGGGCCGCAAGGTGCTGGGCAACCAGGGCGCGACGCTCAAGAAGTTCGGCAAGCTGGTCGAGGCGCTGATCCGCGAGGAGGGGGTGAGCGAGCCCATGGCCGAGTTCATCAACCCGCTGGCGGGCCTGGCCGACAAGTTCATCAAGTTCTCCACCGAGATCGGCTTCAAGGGCATGAGCAACCCCGACGAAGTGGGCGCGGCCGCCTCCGACTTCCTGCGCGTGGCCGGCCACCTGGTGTTCGGCTACTTCTTTGCCCGCATGGCCAGCGTCGCGCTGAAGGCCATCGCCGCCGGCAACACCGATCCGTTCTACACCGCCAAGCTGCAAACGGCGCGCTTCTACTTTGCGCGCCTGTTCCCCGAAACCGCCAGCCTGATGCTGACCGCGCGCTCGGGGGCGGCCAACCTGCTGGACACCGAGGCGACGCTGGCTTGAGTGGCCCCACCCTCACCCCAACCCTCTCCCACCGCGGGAGAGGGGGCTTGACGCCCTCTCCCCTTGGGCAGAGGACCGGGGTGAGGGAGTGGCGGTGAATCAACAACGAATCTGCACGGGAGCCCTCATGAAACAAGCGCTGACAGCTATCGTATTTGTGGTGTTCGTGACGTCGGTGTTCGCCCAGATGACCCCCCTGGGCACCTGGAACAGCATCGACGACAAGACCGGCGAGCCCAAGGCCGAGATCCGCATCACGGAGGGTGCCAACGGCTTGTCGGGCCGCATCGAAAAGACCCTGCGCAAGGACGCCGACCCCAAGGCCGTCTGCACCGCCTGCACGGATGACCGCAAGGGCCAACCCATGATCGGCCTGGAGATCATTCGCGGCGGCAAGAAGGATGCGGCCCAGGACACCTGGGAGGGCGGCACCATTCTCGACCCCGAAAACGGCAAGGACTACCGCGCCAGCTTCACCCCCATCGATGGGGGCAAGCAGCTGCAGGTGCGCGGCTACTGGGGCCCCTTCTGGCGCACGCAGACCTGGGTGCGGGTGAAGTGAACGCGAACAACTGGAACTGACATGTCTCGATTCAACGTAAGAAAAGTCGCCGTGCTCGGCGCCGGCGTGATGGGTGCGCAGATTGCGGCGCAGCTGATCAACCTGAAGGTGCCGGTCGTGCTGTTTGATCTTCCCGCCAAGGAAGGTCCGAAAAACGGCATCGTGCTGGATGCCATCGCCAACCTGAAAAAGCTCAAGCCCTCGCCCATCGGCGTGGCCGGCGATGCGGATCTGATCGAGCCCGCCAACTACGAGGACGACCTGAAGAAGCTCAAGGGCTGCGACCTGATCATCGAGGCCATTGCCGAGCGCATGGACTGGAAGAGCGACCTGTATCACAAGATCGCCGCGTCGGTGGCCAAGAACGCCATCCTGGCTTCCAACACCTCGGGCCTGTCGATCACCGAACTGTCGCAGGCGCTGCCCGAGCAGCTGCGCCACCGCTTTTGCGGCATCCATTTTTTCAACCCGCCGCGCTACATGCACCTGGTGGAGCTGATCGCCACACCCACCACCGACGCCAGCGTGCTCGACCAGCTGGAGACCTTTGTCACCAGCGGCCTGGGCAAGGGCGTGGTGCGGGCCAAGGACACGCCCAATTTCATCGCCAACCGCATCGGCATTGGCAACCTGTTGATGACGATGAAGGAGGTCGAGCGCTACGGCCTGACGTACGACGTGGTGGACGACCTGACCGGCAAGCGCCTGGGGCGCGCCAGCAGCGGGACGTTTCGCACCGCCGACGTGGTGGGCCTGGATACGCTGGGCCACGTCATCACCACGCAGCAGACCAAGCTGAGCGCGGACACCGACCCGTTCCATGCCGCTTTCAGCACGCCGGCCGACCTGGCGAAATTGATCGAACTGGGCAATCTGGGGCAAAAAACCAAGGCGGGCTATTTCAAGAAAGTGGGCCGCGATGTTCTGCGCTTTGACGTCAGGAACGGCACCTATGTGCCGGCCGGGGCCAGGGCCAACGCGGTCTACGGCCGCATGTTGCAACGCCCCGCGGCCGAGCGGCTGAAGCTGCTGCGCGATTCCACCGGCGCCGAGGGGCAGTTCTTGTGGGCCGTGCTGCGCAATGGCTTTCATTACGCCGCCGTGCATCTGCAGTCCATTGCCCACACGGCGCGCGACGTGGACCAGGCCATGCGCTGGGGCTTCGGCATGAAGCAGGGTCCCTTCGAACTGTGGCAGGAAGCCGGCTGGCTTGAGGTCGCGAAGATGGTGCAGGCCGACATCGACGCCGGCAAGGCCATCTGCAAGGCGCCGCTGCCCGAGTGGGTGTTCAAGGGCCCGGTGGCCGAGGCCGGCGGCGTGCACACCGACAAGGGTTCGTGGAACCCGGCCACGGGCCAGTTCGAGCCGCGCCGCGCGCTGCCGGTGTACCAGCGCCAGGTTTTCCCCGAGCTGTTGCTCGGCGAGGGCGGGCCGCGTTCAGCAGGCGCGGGCAAGACGGTGTTCGAGGACAAGGCCATCCGCGTGTGGACGCTGGACGACGAGGTGCTGATTGCCTCGCTCAAGACCAAGATGCACGTCATCAGCCCGCAGGTGGCCGAGGGCTTCACCACCGCCCTGCAGGCGGCGGAGAGCGACTACCAGGGCCTGGTGATCTGGCATGACGGCGAGCCCTTCTCGGTAGGCGCCGATCTCGAATCCATGCTGCCCGGCTACGTGGCCGGCGGGGCCGACCTGGTCGGCTCGATGGAGCAGGAACTGCAGGAGATGATGCTGCGCGTGCGCTATGCCCAGGTGCCCGTCGTCGCGGCCATCCGCGGCATGGCACTGGGGGGCGGCTGCGAGCTGGCCGTGCACTGCGCGCGCCGCGTGGCGCACCTGGAAAGCTACATTGGCCTGGTTGAGGTCGGCGTGGGCCTGGTGCCCGGTGGCGGCGGCCTGACCTATATCGCGCGCCGCGCGGCCGAGAACGCGCAGGCCAGCACGGGCAAGGACCTGCTGCCCTTCCTGACCGAGGGCTTCACGGCAGCGGCCATGGCCAAGGTCGGCACCAGCGCCATCGAGTCGCGCCAGCTGGGCTACCTGCAGTGGAGCGACGTGATCGTGCCGCACAAGGACGAGTTGCTGCACGTGGCGGTGAGCGAGGCCAAGGCCATGCACGCGGCCGGCTGGCGCGCGCCGGCCAAGCGCCTGTTCCCGGTCGCGGGGCGCGACGGCGCGGCCACCATCAGCGGCCAGTTGGTGAACATGCGCGACGGCGGCTTCATCAGCGAGCACGACTTCCACATCGCGCGCCAGATCGCCCACGTGGTCACCGGCGGCGACGTCGATGCCGGCACGCTGGTGAGCGAGGAATACCTGATGACGCTGGAGCGGCGCGCCTTCACGGGCCTGCTGGGCCACCCCAAGACCCAGGCACGCATCATGGGCATGCTGGCGACGGGCAAGCCGGTGAGGAATTGAGGCGGGCTCATGTGCACGCGCCTCGCGATTTTTCTTCCTCCCCCTTTGGGGGAGGGCAGGGGTGGGGGCCAGCAGCGCCGCGAGGGTCAGCGGGCTGTGCGGCTGAGCGGCGCCGCCCCCATCCCAACCTTCCCCCAGAGGGGGAAGGAGCAAACCAGGACGGCGTGAGCGTGCAAGACCAAGCGACCTCAAGGGCGCGCGCCAACGCACGCACACTGCGCGGCGCCATGACCGATGGCGAGCGTCGGCTGTGGTCGCGCTTGCGCGGCGAGCAACTGGGCGTCAAGTTCCGCCGCCAGCATCCGCTGGGTGCTTACGTGGCGGACTTCGCCTGCCTGGAGCCGCGCCTGATCATCGAGCTGGACGGTTCGCAGCACGTCGATCAAGCCGACTACGACGCCAGGCGCGACGCGTTTTTCGAGGGGCAAGGCTTTGCGGTGCTGCGTTTTGCGGCCGACGCCCCGTTTACCAATCTCGATGGGGTGCTACACGTGATCCGGGCGCAATTGCAGGTGCCGCTGACCCCCACCCCAACCCTCCCCCAGCGGGGGAGGGAGTCCAATACCCAAGGAGTCTCGCCATGACCAAACATATCCAGGACGCCTACATCGTCGCCGCCACGCGCACGCCCATCGGGCGCTCGCACAAGGGCTATTTCAAGAACACCCGGCCCGACGAGCTGCTGGCCACGGTGTTGCGCGCGGCCCTCGCGCAGGCGCCGGGGCTGGACCCGGCGGCCATCGAGGACCTGATCTGCGGCTGCGCCATCCCCGAGGCGCAGCAGGGCCTGAATGTGGCGCGCATCGGCGCCGTGCTGGCGGGACTGCCCAAGTCGGTGGGCGGCATCACCGTCAACCGCTTTTGCGCCTCGGGCCTGTCGGCGGTGCAGATCGCGGCCGACCGCATTCGCGTGGGTGAGGCCGAGGTGATGGTCGCCGCCGGCGTGGAAAGCATGAGCATGGTGCCGATGATGGGCAACTCGCCTTCGCTGTCGCCTACCATCTTTGCCGACACCCACAACATCGACGACTACGGCATTGCCTATGGCATGGGCCTGACGGCCGAGAAGGTGGCGCAGCAGTGGCAGGTCACGCGCGAGCAGCAGGACGCGTTTGCCCTGCAGTCCAACCAGCGCGCGGTGGCGGCCATTGCGGCGGGCGCGTTCAAGGACGAGATCACGCCCGTCGAGGTGACGGCGCGCACGGCCAACCTCAAGTCGGGCGACCCCATCGTGAGCACGCGCACGGTGGACATCGACGAAGGCCCGCGCCCCGACACCAGCCTGGAAGGCCTGGCCAAGCTGCGTCCGGTGTTTGCCGCGCGCGGCAGCGTGACGGCGGGCAACAGCAGCCAGACCAGCGACGGCGCGGGCGCGCTGATCCTGGCCAGCGAGGCGGCCGTCAAGCGCTTCTGCCTCACGCCGCTGGCACGCTTTGTCAGCTTTGCCGCACGCGGCGTGCCGCCGCACATCATGGGCGTGGGCCCGATCGAGGCCATCCCGGCGGCGCTCAAGGTCGCGGGCCTCAAGGCCGAGGACATGGGCTGGATCGAGCTGAACGAGGCCTTTGCCGCGCAGTCGCTGGCGGTGATGAAGACGCTGAACCTAGACCCCGCCAAGGTCAACCCCATGGGCGGCGCCATCGCCCTGGGCCACCCGCTGGGCGCCACCGGCGCCATCCGCTCGGCCACCGTGGTGCACGCGCTGCGCCGCCAGCAGCTCAGGTACGGCATGGTGACCATGTGCGTGGGCATGGGGCAGGGCGCGGCGGGCATTTTCGAGCGCGTCTGAATCTCCGCGCGCTGCATCACGATTTTGGTGGAAAAGGCCGATTGCGCATGTCTATCAAGCGCAAATAGCTATTAAAAAAGGAGCATCATGGATCTGGACACGCACACCGCGCCCCACGCCTTCGATCGCGCCGTGGCGCTCGAGCCGCTGCCCGCCGCGGCCGGCGCGCCCCGGCGTTTTCGCGGCCACACCAGCCTTGAATACGCCAACATGGTCGGCCCCTTTGGCGGCATCACCGCCGCGCAGGCCCTGCAGGCCGTCATGCGGCACCCCGACCGGCTGGGCGAGCCGGTGGCCTTCACCGGCAACTTTGCCGCCGCGCTGGCCGACGGCGCCTTCACCGTCGAGGCCGAGCCCGCGCGCACCAACCGCTCGACCCAGCACTGGGTGGTGACGATGCGCCAGCCCGACGCCGGGGGCCAGGACGCCGTGGTCTTCACCGCCACCGTGGTGACGGCGCTGCGGCGCCAGACCTGGGGTGCCACCGACCGCGCCATGCCCGCTGCGCCGGCGGTGGCCGACGTGCCCGGCGTGCCTGCGCAAAAGCGCGTGGCCTGGTTCAATCGCTACGACATGCGCTGGTTCGAGGGGCCCATGCCGCGCGAATGGAACGGCGCCGAAACGCCCGGCAGCGAGACCGGGATGTGGGTGCGCGATGAACCGCCGCGCCCGCTGGACTTTGCCAGCCTGACGGCGCTGTGCGACGTGTTCTATCCCCGCGTGTGGCTGCGCCGCGCCACCCTGACGCCGATCGGCACCATCACGTTCTCGGTCTACTTCCACGTCGACGCCGCGGCGCTGGTCGCCTGCGGCACCGACCACTTGTTGGCGCAGGCGCGCGGACAGCGCTTCTTCAACGGCTACTTCGACCAGAGCGGCGAGCTGTGGAGCGCTGGCGGGCAGTTGCTGGCCACCACGCATCAACTGGTGTATTTCAAGGAGTAAGGGGCAAAAAACCGGACGCAGAGGGCGCAAAGGATTCGCAGAGGACGCAAAAAATTCAGAAATGGCAGTTTCTTTGTGGAGACCGCCGTTCGCTCCATCTCTGCGCAGGTGTCAAAAACAAGCGCCGCCCCATTGCTGAAGTTTTTGCGTCCTCTGCGTTACTTTTGCGTCCTCTGCGTCCGGCTGTCCAAACAGGAGGTTCACCATGACCCCAAAAGCAGCCCTCATCGTCGGCGCCGGTGACGCCACCGGCGGCGCCATCGCCCGTGCCTTTGCCCGCGAGGGCTACGTGGCCTGCGTCAATCGCCGGCACGAAGACAAGCTGGCGCCGCTGGTGGCGCAGATCGAGGCCGAGGGCGGCACGGCGTGCGCCTTTGGCAGCGATGCGCGCAAAGAGGACGAGGTGCTCGCGCTGGTCGAGCGCATCGAGCGCGAGGTCGGCCCGATCGAGGTGCTGGTGTTCAACATCGGCGCCAACGTGCCGGAAAGCATCCTCACCGAGACCGCGCGCAAGTACTTCAAGGTGTGGGAGATGGCCTGCTTTGCGGGCTTTCTGAATGCGCGCGAAGTCGCCAAACGCATGGTCGCTCGCCCCATGCCGGCCAGCGGCCACCGCGGCACCATTTTGTTCACGGGCGCCACCGCATCGCTGCGCGGCGGCGCGCGCTTTGCGGCGTTCTCGGGTGCCAAGATGGCGCTGCGCGCGCTGGCGCAAAGCATGGCGCGCGAGTTGGGGCCCGAGGGCATCCACGTGGCGCACCCCGTGATCGACGGCGCCATCGACACCGAGTTCATCCGCACGCAGTTTCCCGAACGTTATGCGCTGAAAGAGCAGGGCGGCATCCTGAACCCCGAGCACATCGCGCAGCAATACGTCATGCTGCACCGCCAGCCCCGCGACGCCTGGACGCACGAGCTCGATTTGCGCCCGTGGTCCGAGAAATTTTGAAAGGCCATGTCATGACCCGCAAGACCGTCGAGTTCTATTTTGATTTCGGCAGTCCCGCCGCCTACCTGGCGTGGACGCAGCTGCCCGCGCTGTGCCAGCAGGCCGACGCCGAGCTGGTCTTCAAGCCCATGTTGCTGGGCGGCGTGTTCCAGGCCACGGGCAACCGCTCGCCGGCCGAGCTGCCAGCCAAGGGCCGCTACGTTCGGCAAGACTTCGAGCGCCATGCCGCGCGTTACGGCGTGCCGCTGCACTTCAATCCGCACTTTCCCGTCAACACCCTGCTGCTGATGCGCGGCGTCACGGCGATGCAGATGAATGAAGGCGGGGCACGCTTTGGCGACTACTGCGCCACCGTGTTCCGCGCCATGTGGGTCGATGAGAAAAACATGAACGATCCGTCCGTGGTCGGCGGCGTGCTGCAGGCCGCGGGCTTTGACGCCCCCGGTTTCCTGGCTGCGGTCGGCCAGCAGCCCGTCAAGGACCGCCTGAAGGCCGTGACCGAGGAGGCGGTGGCGCGCGGCGTGTTCGGCGCGCCGACGATGTTCGTGGGCGCGCAGATGTTCTGGGGCCAGGACCGGCTGGACTGGGTGCGCGCGGCGCTGCAGGCCCCTTGAGTCAATGCAGGGCGCGCCGCTGCACCCCCCATTGCCACGCACGCAGCAGCG
The DNA here is from genome assembly GCA_041396485.1 of Burkholderiaceae bacterium. Classification (GTDB taxonomy): domain Bacteria; phylum Pseudomonadota; class Gammaproteobacteria; order Burkholderiales; family Burkholderiaceae_C; genus Ottowia. The sequence goes on from JAWKYM010000001.1 coordinate 241,512, forward strand.
AGTCGGCGCACGCCAGCACCCAGGCCACCAGCGCGGCCAGGCCAAACAGGGGCGGCAGGGCGTCGATCACGTTCAGCTCCAGCGCGTGCGTCAGCTCCCGCGTGCACACCGAATACATGCCCAGCGGAAACACCACGGCCCAGTACATGGGGTCGTAGCGCAGGGGTACGTGGCGGATGGCGTAGCGCCAGACTTCGAGCACCAGCAGCAGCGGAATCCACCAGGTGCCGCTGGCCCAGCACAGCAGCGTGAAGCCCTCGATGAACGGGCGCATGGACTGCAGGAAGGGCGCTTGCGGCGCGGCCTGCGCCAGCAGCGAGCCGGCCAGGGCGGAGATGGCCATGGCGCCCATGTTGATCCAGTAGGGCGGGGTCAGGTCCACGGCCGCCAGGGTGAAGAAGGTGTAGCGGTAGAAGATCAGCGTCATGATCCAGATGTAGAGCATGCCGCCCCACAGCCACAGCGCCAGCGCCAGGAAATGCAGGGCCAGGCGCGGCCCCTCGCCGAGGCGGGGCGCCAGCAGCACGCCCAGCACCGCCACCGACTGCGTGGCGACGACGGCCAGCAGCCAGGCGCCGCCGATGCCGCGGTCCAGCGTGGGCTTGACGGCGATGGTGGTGAGCGTGGCGAAGATGCCGTAGGTCAGCACCAGCCACAGCCCCAGGGTGAGCCACCACAGCGCCAGCGCGGCGGTGGGCGGGCCACCCACCAGCAGGCACTGGCAGCCCAGCACGCCCGATGCGGCCACCGTGCTGAAGAAGCCCGGGCTGCGCGCGTGGTGCCTCAGGTCGGCGACGATGCGCGCCGTGTGGCGCAGCAGGCGCGCCGCGGTCAGCACCCACAGCCCCGCGTACAGCACGGCATTGACGAGCAGCAGGACGCGCGCCAGCGTCGGCAGGCCCAGCTGCTGCACGGCGATGGAGACGATGCCGGTGGCCATGACGATGCCGAAGCTGGCCGGCGAGAGCCCGGCCACGAGCTGGGCCAGAGGCTGGGCTGGTGGCGGCGGCCGGGAGAGATCGGACGCACTCATGGGGCCATTGTGCGGTGCGCGGGCGCCAGATGGGGCGCGGATGGCGGGCCTGCGTGGTGCCGCGCACCGGACAGGGCCGTTCCCTGGTGCGGATTAAAATTTCCTGCTTGCCTCGTTGGAGAGGCCTGTCAACGGAGCGAGGAAGTCGCCGGGGTTCATGCGTGGCCAGCGGGCTGCTGCAAAGGCCGTGGCGTGGAGGTGGCACGCCAGCCCGTGCACTCGCAGCCCGTCGCCCGCCCGCTGGCGCCCACCAGGAATCGAACCGCATGACCTCGCCCCCGCCCGAATCCGCCGCGAGTCCGCACTGGCGCGATTTCTATGGGCAGGACCGGTTTCTGCTGCTGTCGGGCCTGGCCATCGTCATTGGCGTCATCAGCTCCATCGGCGCCTACGTGCTGCTGATGGCGATCCGCTTCTTCACCAATCTGTTCTTCTTCCAGAGCCTGTCCTTCGAGACCCGCTCGCCAGCGGACAACCAGCTGGGCGCCTGGGTCATCATCGTGCCGGCCATCGGTGGCCTGATTGCCGGCCTGGCGGCGCGCTACGGCACCGAGAAGATCCGCGGCCACGGCATTCCGGAGGCCATCGAGGCCATCCTGTACGGCAAGAGCCGGATGTCGCCCAAGGTGGCCGCGCTCAAGCCGGTGGTCTCGGGCATCGTGATCGGCAGCGGTGGCCCGTTTGGCGCCGAGGGGCCGGTCATCGTCACCGGCGGCGCGGCCGCCTCGCTGCTGGCGCAGGCCATCAGCCTGACCTCGGTCGAGCGCAAGGCGCTGCTGGTGGCGGGCGCCTGCGCGGGCATGACGGCCGTGTTCGGCACGCCGGTGGCGGCGGTGCTGTTCGCGGTGGAGCTGATGCTGTTCGAGCTGCGCCCGCGCAGCCTGCTGCCGGTGGCCATCGCCTGCGCCGTGGCCGGCTTTCTGCGGCCGCTGTGGTATGAGAGCGGGCCGCTGTTTCCGATGACGACCGCCGAGCCGCAGACCATTGCCATCGTCTCGGCCATCATCGCGGGCCTGGCGGCCGGCGCGCTGTCGATGGCGGTGACCCATTTCTATCACTTCATCGAAGAGCGCTTCGAGCGCCTGCCCATCCACTGGATGTGGTGGCCGGCCATCGGGGGGCTGGTGGTGGGCATTGGCGGCTACTTCCAGCCGCGCGCCCTGGGCGTGGGCTACGACGTGATCGGCGACCTGCTGGCCGACAACCTGATGCTGGCCACGGCCGCCAGCCTGGTCATCGTCAAGGCCATCATCTGGGCCGTGGCCCTGGGCTCCAACACCTCGGGCGGCACGCTGGCGCCGCTGATGACCATGGGCGCCGGCCTGGGCGTGGTCATTGGCCGCTGGCTGCCCGGCGCCGACATCCAGCTGTGGGTGCTGGTGTGCATGGCGGCCACCATGTCGGGCACGCTGGGCGCGCCGCTGATGGCCATCGTGTTTGCCTTTGGCCTGACGCACGACGCCAATGCCCTGCTGCCGCTGCTGCTGGGCTGCATCGTGTCCTACGCGTTCACGGTGATCGTGATGCCGCATTCCATCCTGACGGAGAAGATCGTGCGGCGTGGCCGGCGCATCTACCGCGAGTACGGCGTCGATCCGCTGGAGCAGAGCTTCATCGCCGACGTCATGACGCGCGACGTGAAGGCGATTGCCGCGCAGATGCCGATTGCCGAGGTCATCAGCCAGTTTTTTGGCAACACCCAATCACAGCGTGCCTATCCCGTGCACCAAGATGGGCGGCTGCTGGCGATGGTGGAGCGCGCCGACTTCCTGAACCTGGATGCCGAGCTGCTCGCCCAGCCGGTCGCGGCCCTGATCTCGGCGCCGACCGAGGCCTTTGCCATGCCCGCCGAAACCCTGCGCATGATTGCCTCGCGCATGGCGGCGCTGGACATCGAACGGCTGCCCGTGATCGATTCGCCCGACACGCGCAGGCTGGTAGGCATCGTCAGCCGCAGCGACCTGGTCAAGCCGCGGCGCGCCGCCTATGAGGAAGAATCACAGCGCGAGCGCTTTTTCCTGACCTCCGCGCGCTGGCCCAAGGCGGGTCCGCGCGACACCGACGAATGAATCCTTTTTTTACCAAGGAGCCTGCATGAGCGACATCCTCACCCACGTCGAAGCCGGCGTGATGACCCTGACCTTCAACCGGGTGGACAAGAAAAACTCCATCACTCGCGCCATGTACGCGGCGCTGGCCGACGGCCTGGAGCGGGCGGCGCAAGACGCCGCCGTGCGCGTGGTGCTGATCCAGGGCGATGCCACGGTGTTTTCGGCCGGCAACGACATCGGCGACTTCCAGAACGCGCCGGCCGACCCCGGCCCGCGCGAGCAGCAGCCGGTGTGGCGCTTCCTGCGCGCCATCGCCAGCTTTCCCAAGCCCATCGTGGCCGCGGTGTGCGGCCCCGCCGTGGGCGTGGGCACCACCCTGCTGCTGCACTGCGACCTGGTCTATGCCGGCGACAACGCGGCGTTTGCACTGCCCTTCGTCAACCTGGGCCTGGTGCCCGAAGCCGGCTCCAGCCTGCTGCTGCCGCAGATGCTGGGCTATCACCGCGCGGCCGAGGCGCTGCTGCTGGGCGAGCCCTTCCTGGCCGAGGCGGCGCTGGAAGTGGGCCTGGTCAACCGCGTGGTGCCACCCACCGAGTGCAATGCCATCGCCCAGAGTCAGGCGCGCAAGCTGGCGGCCAAGCCCCTGGCCTCGCTGATCGAGACCAAGCGCCTGATGAAGGGCAGCCAGCAGGCCGTCGTGCTGGCGCGCATGGACGAGGAGGGGCAGTTGTTTGGCCGCATGCTGCACGAGCCGGCCGCACGCGAGGCCTTTGCCGCCTTTGCGCAAAAGCGCAAGCCGGATTTCAGCAAATGCTGAAATTCGCCGCGCCGTCAGGTGCGGGCTGCGACAGCAGCCAGCGCGCGAACTTTCGCCAAAAGCGCAAGCCGGATTTCAGCAAGATTTGAGCAAAACAGGCCCTTGGCGCTTGTCTGGCAAGCGCATCCAGCTATTGATATGATAGTCTCCTGCGTTTTTTCCAGGCTGCGCCTGCAACCATGAGCCCTCGACCTCCGGTGATCTCCGTCAAGCCCTTCGAGCCCGAGTTCGTGGCCGGACTGACCCGCATGTTCGAGGAGCGCATCGTGTTCAACCAGGTGCTGGGCCTGAAGCTGGTGGAGCTGTCGGGCGAACGGGTGGCGTGCCGCATCGACATGCGGGCCGAACTGATCGGCCACTACCAGCACCAGCGCCTGCACGGCGGCGTGATCAGCGCCACGCTGGATGCCACCGGCGGCATGGCGGTGATGGCGGCCATCGGCGCGCGCCACATGGACGAGCCGCCGGCGCAGCGCCTGGGGCGCTTTGCCAAGCTGGGCACCATCGATCTGCGCGTGGACTACCTGCGTCCTGGCGTGGGCCCGCACTTCACGGCCAGCGCCGAGGTGATGCGCCTGGGCTCGCGCGTGGCCAGCACGCGCATGGAGTTTCGCGCCGCCGACGGCGGCCTGCTGTCGACCGGTGCAGCCGCCTACATCGTGTCCTGACCGTCCGGCGCCAGATCGTGCACCGGCACCGGGCGCGGGCGCCCGTCGTCGTCGATGGCCACGTAGGTCAGCTGCGCCTCGGTCACCTTGATGTAGCGGCCCTGGTTGCTCATGCGCTCGGCGTAAACGCCCACCGCCACCGTCATCGAGGTGCGGCCGATGCGCTCCATCTTGGCGCACAGCGACAGGATGTCGCCCACCCGCACCGGCTGCCTGAAGACGAACTGGTTGACCGCCACCGTGGCCATGCGGCCCTGGGCGTAGCGCGCGGGCAGCACCGCGCCGGCCAGGTCCACCTGGGCCATCACCCAGCCGCCGAAGATGTCGCCGTTGGCGTTGGCGTCGCTGGGCATGGGAATGACCTTGAGGACCAGGGTGTAGTCGTGCGGCAGCTCGGTGGCGGGCGCATCCACGGCCTCCATGTTGGGCGGGCGCAAGGTGGCGGGCGGGCGGGCGTTGGATGGCATCGGCACAATGTCCAGTGAAGAAACAATGAATGGCATTTTCCAACATGCGCGCCTTGGCTGAGTCCATGCCCCTGCCCGCCGACACCGCTCCCCAGTCGGACTGGCGCACCCTGGCGCGGCTGGCGCCCTACCTGTGGCGCTACCGCTGGCGAGTGGCCGTGGCGCTGTTGATGGTGACGGGCGCCAAGCTGTCCAACGTGGGCGTGCCGCTGCTGCTCAAGGCCCTGGTCGACCGCATGAACGTCAAGGCCAGCGACCCGCTGGCGCTGCTGGTGGTGCCGGTCGGCCTGCTGCTGGCCTATGGCCTGCTGCGCCTGATGACCACGGTGTTCACCGAGCTGCGCGAGCTGGTGTTCGCCAAGGCCACGCAGGGCGCCACGCGGCAGGTGGCGCTGGCCACCTTCGAGCACCTGCACAGCTTGAGCCTGCGCTTTCACCTGGAGCGCCAGACCGGGGGCATGACGCGCGACATCGAGCGCGGCGTGCGCGCCATCGAGTCGCTGGTGACCTATTCGCTGTACTCGATCATCCCCACGCTGGTGGAGGTGGCGCTGGTGCTGGCCATCCTGGGCGCGCGCTTCGATGCCGGCTTTGTCTGGATCACGCTGGCGGCGCTGGTCACCTACGTGGTGTTCACCGTGTGGGTGACCGAGTGGCGCACGCACTTTCGCGTCGAGGCCAATGCGGCCGACTCGGCCGCGCACAACCACGCCATCGATTCGCTGCTGAACTACGAGACCGTCAAGTACTTCGGCAACGAGGGTTTCGAGGCGCGCCGCTACGACGAGAGCCTGCGCCGCTACCAGCGCTCGAGCCTGCGCTCGCAGTCCTCGCTGTCGCTGCTCAACGTCGGCCAGCAGCTCATCATCGGCGCGGGCCTGGTGGCCATCCTGTGGCGCGCCACGGCGGGCGTGGCCGACGGGCACCTGTCGATCGGCGACCTGGTGATGATCAACGCCTTCATGATCCAGCTCTACATCCCGCTCAACTTCCTGGGCGTGATCTACCGCCAGCTCAAGCAGAACCTGACCGACCTGCACCGCATGTTCGCGCTGATGGACCGCCCGCGCGAGGTGGCCGACGCACCCGGCGCGCCCGACCTGCACACCAACGGACCGGTTCCGGTCGAGTTCGAGCACGTCGATTTCGCGTATGAACCCGATCGTCCCATCCTGCACGACGTCAGCTTCAGCATCCCGGCCGGCAAGACGGTGGCGGTGGTGGGGCCGTCCGGCTCGGGCAAATCCACGCTGGCGCGGCTGCTCTACCGCTTCTACGAACCGCAGGTCGGCGCCGTGCGCATTGCCGGGCAGGACATCCGCACCGTCACCCAGGCCAGCGTGCGCCGGGCCATCGGCATCGTGCCGCAGGACACGGTGCTGTTCAACGACACCATCGCCTACAACATCCGCTACGGCCGCCCCGGTGCCAGCGACGAGGAGGTGCAGGTCGTGGCGCGCGCCGCGCGCATACACGACTTCATCGTGTCCACGCCCAAGGGCTACGACACGGTGGTGGGCGAGCGAGGCCTGAAGCTATCAGGCGGCGAGAAGCAGCGCGTGGCCATTGCCCGCACGCTGCTGAAGGACCCGCCGGTGCTGATCTTCGACGAGGCCACCAGCGCGCTGGACTCGGCCAACGAGCGCGCCATCCAGGCCGAACTGTCCAGCGCCGCGCAGGGCAAGACCACCCTGGTCATCGCCCACCGGCTGTCCACCATCGTCGATGCGCACCAGATCCTGGTGATGAGCCAGGGCCGCATCATCGAGCGCGGTACCCACCTGCAACTGCTGGCCGCGCACGGTGCCTATGCGCAAATGTGGGCCGTTCAGCGAAGTAATCAACAGAATCCCGGGGCCAATTAAGGGTTCACCACTAGGCAAAGGTTCGTAGAATGCAGTCCCAGAGGACGCGCTGGGAGTGTTCCTCATCCGTCATTTTGAAAGGTACTCACCGTCATGAAGAAGCAACTGCTCGCTTTCTCCATCGTGGCATTGACCGCCGGCGCGGTCATGGCGCAGGCGCCCGACACGCTGGCCAAGATCAAGGAGCGTGGCTCCGTCAACCTGGGCGTGCGCGACTCCTCCGGCCTGGGCTTCACGCTGGGCGGCGGCAAGTACGTGGGCTTTCACACCGAGATGGCCGAGCGCATCATCGGTGACCTGAGCAAGGACGTGGGCAAGCCCCTGACCATCAACTACCAGGTCATCACCTCGCAAAACCGCATCCCGCTGATCCAGAACGGCACCATCGACTTCGAGTGCGGCTCGACCACCAACAACAAGGCGCGCCAGAAGGACGTGGACTTCGCCTACACCACCTATGTTGAAGAAGTGCGCATGGCGGTGAACAAGAAGTCCGGCATCCATTCGATCAAGGACCTCAATGGCAAGACCGTGGCCACCACCACCGGTACGACCTCGGTGCAGACGCTGCGCAAGAACGAGCGCGCGCAGAACATCGACTTCAAGACGGTGCAGGGCAAGGACCACGCCGACAGCTTCCTGCTGCTCGAGGCCGGCCGCGCCGACGCCTTCGTGATGGACGGCTCCATCCTGGCGGCCAACATCGCCAAGGCCAAGAACCCCAAGGACTTCGAGATCGTGGGCGAAGTGCTGTCGGTCGAGCCGATTGCCTGCATGCTGCCCAAGGGCGACGAGAAGCTGAAAAAGGCCATCGACGCCTCCATCGTGCGCCAGATCAAGGACGGCTCGCTGGCCAAGCTGTACGACAAGTGGTTCATGCAGCCGATTCCGCCCAACAACGTGAACCTGAACATGCCCGCCTCGGAAGGCACCAAGAACGCCTGGGCGCACCCCAACGACAAGCCGATGGAAGACTACGGCAACAAGTGATCGCGTTTGACGCGCTCGCGGCGTGAGCCCTGCAACGCCCACTTGACTTCAAGTGGGCGTTCGCGGTTATAAGGTTGGCCCGCACGCACTGGCAGGAGGTTGGCGATGGCGATGGATTGGCAGGTGTTTTGCAAGGACACCCTGAGCGGCGATGTGGTGGCCGGCTGCTTCGGCAAGGGCCGCGACGTCACGTATCTGGACTGGCTGTTTTCGGCCTGGGGCTGGACGGTGTCGGTCTCGCTCACGGCGCTGGTCGTGGCGCTCGTCGTGGGCTCGATCATCGGCGTCATCCGCACGCTGCCGAACAGCCCCTGGCTGACGCGCCTGGGCAACGGCTGGGTGGAGCTGTTTCGCAACATCCCGCTGCTGGTGCAGATCTTCCTGTGGTACTTCGTGCTGCCGGCCCTGGTGCCGCCCATGAAGGATTTCCCGCCCTTCATCCTGGTGGTGCTGGCGCTGGGCCTGTTCACCTCCGCGCGCATCGCCGAGCAGGTGCGCGCCGGCATCCTGGCGCTGCCCAAGGGCCAGCGCTATGCGGGCATGGCGGTGGGCTTCACCACCGTGCAGTACTACCGCTACGTTCTGCTGCCGATGGCCTACCGCATCATCATCCCGCCGCTCACCAGCGAGTCGATGAACATCTTCAAGAACTCGGCCGTGGCCTTCGCCGTGTCCATCCCCGAACTGACGCAGTACGCGCTGCAGGTGGGCGAGGAAACCGCGCGCCCGATCGAGGTCTACCTGGCCGTCACGGTGCTCTACGCCATCTCGGCGCTGGTGATCAACCGCGTGTTCGCCTGGATCGAAAAGCGCGCCCGGGTGCCGGGCTTCGTCGCGGCCGGCACCGGTGCGGGAGGACACTGAGATGCTCAATCTCGACTTCTCGATCCTCAACTGGTCGCTGATCCAGAACTTCATCCTCAAGGGCCTGTGGTTCAGCATCTTCCTGACGGCGGTGGCCACCGCCGGCGGCATCTTCTTTGGCACGCTGCTGGCGCTGATGCGCCTGTCGGGCAAGAAGTGGCTGGATGCACCGGCCGCGCTGTACGTCAACGTCATGCGCTCGGTGCCGCTGGTGATGGTGATCCTGTGGTTCTTCCTGCTGGTGCCGCTGATGATCGGGCGGCCCATCGGCGCCGAATATTCCGCCGTCGTCACCTTCATCGCCTTCGAGGCGGCCTACTTCAGCGAGATCATGCGCGCCGGCATCCAGTCGATCCCGCGCGGCCAGGTGTTTGCCGGCCAGGCCGTGGGCATGACCTACGGCCAGAACATGCGGCTGGTCATCCTGCCGCAGGCTTTCCGCAACATGCTGCCGGTGCTGCTGACGCAGACCATCATCCTGTTCCAGGACACCTCGCTGGTCTACGCCATCGGCGCCTACGACCTGCTCAAGGGCTTCGAGACCGCCGGCAAGAACTTCGGCCGCCCGATCGAGACCTACCTGATGGCCACCGTGACCTACTTCATCATCAGCTATTCGCTCTCGAGTGTCGTCAAGCGTATCAACAGAAAAATCGCCATCATCCGCTAAGGAGATCGTCACCATGTCCACTCCCATGATTCAGCTCAAGAACGTCTCCAAGTGGTATGGCCCGGTGCAGGTGCTGCACGACTGCTCGCTGGAGGTCGACCAGGGCGACGTGGTCGTTGTCTGCGGGCCCTCGGGTTCGGGCAAGTCCACCCTCATCAAGACCGTCAACGCGCTGGAGCCGGTGCAAAAGGGCGAGATCATCGTCAACGGCACCACCGTGACCAACCCCAGCACCGACCTGCCCAAGCTGCGCAGCCAGGTCGGCATGGTGTTCCAGCACTTCGAGCTGTTTCCCCACCTGTCGGTGACCGAGAACCTCACCATCGCCCAGGTCAAGGTGCTGGGCCGCAAGGCCGACGAGGCCAAGACCCGTGGCCTGAAGATGCTCGACCGCGTTGGCCTGATGGCGCACAAGGACAAGTTTCCCGGCCAGCTCTCGGGCGGCCAGCAGCAGCGCGTGGCCATTGCGCGCGCGCTGTCGATGGATCCCAAGGTCATGCTGTTCGACGAACCCACCTCTGCGCTCGACCCCGAGATGGTGGGCGAGGTGCTGGACGTCATGGTCAAGCTGGCCAGCGAAGGCATGACCATGATGGTGGTCACGCACGAGATGGGCTTTGCCCGCAAGGTGGCCAGCCGCGTGATCTTCATCGACGTCGGCGGCCACATCCTGGAAGACTGCAGCAAGGACGAGTTCTTCGGCCACCCCGAGAACCGCCAGCCGCGCACCAAGGACTTCCTGAGCAAGATCCTGCAGAACTGACGGCAGCACCCCGCCATCAAAAATGCCCCGCATCGCGGGGCATTTTTTTGGCTGTCGGCGCGCTCAGTGCTTGCGCGCGGCGATGGCCTTCTCGGCCATGTTCACCAGGTCGGTGCCAACCTTCGGCTTCCACTTGTCGAACACCGGCTTGGTGACCTTGACGAAGGCGGCGCGCTCGTCGGGCGTCAGCTCGGTGATGGTCACGCCCAGTGCGGCGATTTCCTTCAGCAGCGGCTGGCCAGGCTCGGCCAGGCCCTTGCGCGCCAGCGCGATCTCTTCGCGGCCGGCCTCGATGGCGGCCTGGCGCACGGCCTCGCGGTCAGCCGGCGTCCAGGAGGCCCAGATGTCCTTGTTGACCACGAACACCAGCGGGTCGGCCACGTAGTGCCACATGGTCACGTACTTCTGGCCCACGGTCTGCAGCTTGGCGGCGGTGAAGATGCTCATCGGGTTTTCCTGCCCGTCCACCGCGCCGCTGGCCAGCGCCGGCTGCGCGTCGGCCCAGCTCATCTGCGTCGGGTTGGCGCCCAGCGCGGTGAAGGTGTCCAGGAACAGCGGCGAGCCGACCACGCGGATCTTCAGGCCCTCGATGTCCTTGGGCGTCTTGATGGCGTGCTTGGAGTTGGTCAGCTCGCGGTAGCCGTTCTCGCCCCAGGCCAGCGGCACCACGCCGCTCTTGTCCAGGATCCTGAAGATCTCCTTGCCGACATCGCCCTGCGTCAGCGCGTCGATGGCGGCGTAGTCGGGCATCAGAAAGGGCAGGGAGAACAGGTTGAGTTGATGGACCTGCGGCGACCAGTTGATGGTCGAGCCGATGGCCATGTCGATCACGCCCTGGCGCAGCGCTGAAAATTCGCGCGTCTGGTCGCCCTGGATCAGCGACACGCCGGGATACAGCTTGATGTTGATGCGGCCGTTGGTCTTCTGGCGCACCTTGTCGGCCCAGATCTCGCCGCCCTTGCCCCAGGGGAAGGCGGTGCCGACCACCAGCGACATGCGGTACTCGGACTTGTATTTGCCTTGCGCGCTGGCGGGCAGGCTGATGCCCAGCGCCAGCGCGGCGGTGGCGGCGGCGGCCACCGAGAGCAGGGTGCTGCGATGTTTCATGGTCAAGGTCTCCTCAGGTTGCTACACAAAAAATAGCTGGTCGCGCTTGTCGGGTGGGCGCCAGCGGCCAAAATCATCAATATCCCAGAGCGTGCGGCAGCCACAGCGCCAGCTGCGGCCAGATGATGACCGCCACCAGCACCAGGCCCATGGCCAGCAGCATCGGCCAGACCCAGCGCACGGTCTGCTCCATGCGCACGTTGGCGATGCGGCAGGACACCATCAGGTTCACGGCCAGCGGCGGCGTGAACTGGCCCAGCGACACCTTCAGTGTCAGCAGCACGCCAAACCACACCGGGTCCCACTTGTAGTGCTCGACGATGGGCCACAGCAGGGGCACGAAGATCAGGAAGATCGACACCCCGTCCAGGAACATGCCCACCGTGATCAGCATCAGGATCAGGAGCGAGAGCACGCCGTATTCGCCCAGGCCCGAGTTGACGATGGCGTGCGTGATCGGGTCGATCACGCCCAGCGTGGACAGCGAAAACGCAAAGATGCCCGCCAGCGCCACCACGATCAGGATCACGGCCGACAGCTCGCCCGACTCCTTCAGCACGATGATGACGTCGCGCCAGGTCATGGTGCGATGGATCACCATGCCGACGAACAGGCCGTAGAACACCGCGACGACGGCCGCCTCGGTGGGCGTGAACCAGCCCATGCGCATGCCGCCCAGGATCAGCACCGGCGCCAGCAGGCCCCAGATGGATTCGACAAAGCTCTTGAGGATGGGCGGCTTGGGCAGGCTGGCCTCCAGCTGGCCCATCTTGTGGCGGCGCGCCATCCACACCGCCGGCACGATCAGCGCCAGGCCGGCCAGCACGCCCGGGATCATGCCGGCGGCAAACAGCGCCGGCACCGAGGCGCCCGACACCAGCACCGAGTAGATGATGAAGGCCACCGAGGGCGGGATCAGGATGTCGGTTGCCGCCGCCGCGCCCACCACGCTGGCCGAGTAGCTGGCCGGATAGCCGGCGCGGTTCATGGCCGCGATCATCACCCCGCCCACCGCCGCCGCGTTGGCCGGGCCCGAGCCCGAGATGCCGCCCAGGAACATCGCCACCGCGATGGCCACCAGCGGCAGCATGCCCGGCCCGCGCCCCACCAGCGAGATGGCGAAGTTGACCAGACGCTGCGCCACGCCCGAGCGGTCGAAGATCGAGCCCACCAGCACGAACATCGGCACCGCCAGCAGCGGGTATTTGCCCAGGCCGGCATAAAAGTTCTGCGGCACCGCCAGCAGGCCGAACCACTGCGTCTCGCTGTTGGCCAGCGCGATCGCGGCGGCGCCCGCCAGGCCGAGAGACGCGCCGATCGGCACGCCCAGCAGCATGGTGATGATGAACAGGGCAAACAACAAGGTCGCAATCACGGCGCCTGCTCCTCGTCGCGCACCTCGGCCGAGGTGGGCATGGCGGGGTTTTCGGCCGCCGGCCGGCCGCCGCGCAGCATGAGGCCAATGGCACGCAGGCAAATCGCCACCGAGACGATCGGCAGCCAGATCGAGTACCACCACTGCGGCACGCCGATGCCGGGCGAGGTCTCGCCGTACTGAATGTCGTCCCACACCAGGCGGGTGGACAGCACGGCGATCAGGGCAAACAGCAGCGCCACCAGCGCCGCACCCAGGATGGCCAGGGCGCGCTGGCGCTTTTCGGGCCCGCTGTCGGCAAAGAACTCGATGCGGATGTGGCGGTTTCGCGCCACCGCGGCCGAACTGGCCACCATGGCCAGCACGATCATCAGGAACACCGAGACTTCCTCGGTCCAGGCAAACGAGGCGTCGGTGAAGTAGCGCACCAGCACGTTGGCGAAGGTGATCAGTGCCAGCGCCGCCATGATGATGACCGTCAGCCAGTCCTCGATGGCCAGGGGCACGCGGGCTTTGGGTGGGGCGGGGGGAGCGGGGTCGGCCGCGGCCGGCGAGGGCGGGCTGGAATCGGAAGCGGACATGGGGGCGCAGGGGGCAAAAAAACGGCTGATCCCTTGATCAACCGTCCAAGAACCCTATCTTAAGGGGGGCGGCGCGGCTTTTGACCGGCCCCGCGGCTATCATTGATCCATGCAAACCCTGAGCGTCCTGCCCGTGCGCGCCTTGGCGCACCCTGACGCGGCCCCCGTGGCCGCCGGCAGTGCGCGCGCGCTTCTCGCGCCTCACGTGATCTGGCGAGCCCCCACGGCTCGCGCGGCCCGCCTCGCGGCCGCACTCACCTGAGCCCGACGGTCCCGCAGCCTCTTTCCAGCCGCACAGCGCCACACCGATCGTCGGGCCCGCACCGCCCCGACGCCGTGGCTGCCTGTGCCCAAGCTTGCCCATCCGGGCGCCATCGCCCCCGTTCGCCCGCAAAGGAGACCCCATGACCGACGCCGCCTTTGGCCGCACCCTCACCGACCTGGACCACATCCGCCTGTACAAGCTGCTGCAGCGCCAGGGCGCCGCCGCCGACTCGCCGCTGGCCGAGCTGATCGACGCCGCCGAGATCGTCACGCCGCAAACCGTCGCGCCCGACGTCGTCACCATGCTCACCCGGGTGCGGGTGGCGGCCCCGGCTGGCGGCGCCGAGCGCAGCCTGACCCTGTGCTATCCGCCCGAGGCCGACGCTGCCCAGGGCTTCATCTCGGTGCTCTCGCCCCTGGGCACCGCCCTGCTGGGCCTGCGCGTGGGCCAGACCGCCCGGTGGCACGGCGCCGACGGTCGCGAGACGGCGCTGACCGTACGGGCCATCGAACTCCAGCCCGAGGCCAACGGCGACTATACCGATTGATGCTATTATTTAAATAGCTTTGTGTGCCCATTGGATGGGCGCTGGAGGCCGAAAACGCTTGCGACCCCGGGTGTGGTCCGATGGGCGGGTCGCACGGGCGCTGCGCGACAATGACGCCATGACCGCCCCGCAAACCCTCACCTTCACCCGCCCCGACGACTGGCACCTGCACGTGCGCGACGGCGCCGCGCTGGCCGCCGTGGTGCCGCACACGGCGGCGCAGTTCGCGCGCGCCATCATCATGCCCAACCTGCGCCCGCCGGTCACCACCGCCGCGCAGGCGCTGGCCTACCAGGCGCGCATCCAGGCAGCGGTGCCGGCCGGCGTGGCCTTCGAGCCGCTGATGACGCTGTACCTCACCGACAACACGCCGCCCGAGGAAATCGCGCGCGCCAGGGATGCCGGCGTGGTCGCGCTCAAGCTGTACCCGGCCGGTGCCACCACCAACTCGGATGCCGGCGTGACCGACGTGCGCAAGACCGCCAAGACGCTGGAGGCCATGCAGCGCGCGGGCCTGCTGCTGCTGGTGCACGGCGAGGTGACCGATCCGGATATCGACCTGTTCGACCGCGAGGCGGTGTTCATCGACCGCGTCCTGGGCCCGCTGCGCCACGACTTCCCCGAGCTGAAGATCGTGTTCGAGCACATCACCACGCGCGAGGCCGCGCACTATGTGCAGGATGCGGGCGCTCACCTGGCCGCCACCATCACCGCGCACCACCTGCTGTACAACCGCAACGCCATCTTCCAGGGCGGCATCCGCCCGCACTACTACTGTCTGCCGGTTTTGAAGCGCGAGCAGCACCGCCAGGCGCTGGTGCAGGCGGCCACCAGCGGATCGCCCAAGTTCTTTCTGGGCACCGACAGCGCCCCGCACCCCGCGCAGCTGAAGGAGCACGCCAGTGGCTGCGCCGGCTGCTACACCGCGCACGCCGCGCTGGAGCTGTATGCCACCGCCTTCGAGGCCGCCGGGGCGCTGGACAAGCTGGAGGGCTTTGCCAGCCACCACGGCCCCGACTTCTACGGCTTGCCGCGCAACCAGGGCACCGTCACCCTGAAGCGTGAGACCTGGACGCCGCCGGAGAGCTACCCGTTTGGCGATGCGGTGGTCAAGCCGCTGGCCGGGGGTGAGCCGCTGGCGTGGAAGCTGCAGCATTGATCATTGAGCGATAGGAGGACGGCATCCAGATGGAACATGACGCTCAACCCTGGCGCATCGCCCTGCTGATCGACGCCGACAACGCGCCGGCCGAGCTGATCGACGAGATCCTGACCGAGCTGTCGACGCTGGGCGTCATCAACATCCGCCGCGCCTACGGCAACTGGACCAAGCAGGCGCTCAGCGGCTGGCAGGAGCGCCTGCTGGACTTCGCCATCCGGCCGATGCAGCAGTTCGACTATTCCAAACGCAAGAACGCCAGCGACATGGCGATGACAGTGGACGCGATGGAACTGCTCTACACCGAGGGGCCGGACGCCTTCGGCATCGTTTCGTCTGATGCCGACTTCACGCCGCTGGTGATGCACCTGCGCGCCAAGGGCGCGGCGGTGTACGGCTTTGGCGCGGCGCAGACGCCCAAGCCCTTCGTCAACGCCTGTTCACGCTTTCTGTACCTGGAGGCGCTGGCCGCCGCGGGTACCGACGCCCAGGCCGACACCACCGGCGTGCCAACCGCCGCGCTGACGGGCGAGCCCGCCGCCCCGGTCGCGCCCAAGCCCGACAGCGCCGCCGCCCCGGCCCCCGCGCCCCAGCGCATGCGCGTGCCGACGGCGCAGCTGCGCCAGGACACGGCCTTGATGAACCTGCTGCGCGACGCCGTCAACGCCATGCAGGACGAATCGGGCTGGGCCAAGGTGGGCGCCGTCGGCACACAGATCAGCAACAAGGCCAGCTTCGATCCGCGCAACTACGGCTACGCCACGCTCAGCAAGCTGCTGACCGCCATTGGGGCGTTCGAGTTTCGCGACGAGGGCACCTCGCGCGTGAGCGTGCGCGACAAGCGGCAGACGGGGAAATCACGCTGAGGCCCGGCAATTTAGATCAAATATGGCCGCAAGCCGCACGCACAAAGCGCAAGCAGCTATCAATAGATGATCGTCATCGGACGTTGAAGGCCTCGACGCGCCGGCGCCGCCCACGTTCGTTGCAGACGATGGCGATGAGCGGCCCCGCCGACAGCCCAAGCAGGCCCCAGGCCAGCGGCAGGCCCTGGGCCACGGCCAGCGGGGCGGCGCCGATGCAGGCCAGCCCGACGATCAGCAGGCCGATCTGGCGCTCGGCCGCGCGCGTGGCGTGGCGGTGCAGCGCCCAGATCGAGGCCACGTAGATGGCCTGCGGCACGGCCACGGTGGTGATGGCGCGCAGCGCCGTGGTGTGGCCGTGGGCGCTGCCGCTGGCGTCGGCCACCACTTCCAGGCCGCTGCCCACGGCGGCCAGGGCGGCAAAGCAGACGTAGTGGCCATAGCCCCAGCCAAAGCTGCGTTCGCGGTGCCGGTGCAGCGCCGCGCCCGAGGGCAGCAAAAAGTACATCCACCACAGGGCAAACGCCAGCAAGCTGCCGCCCAGGCCGACCAGCATCAGCTCGGTGCTCAGGCCCTGCGCCTGGATCAGGTTGATCACGGCGTTGGCCGTGCCCAGGATGCTCTCGCCCAGGATGATGATGACGAAGCCGCTGTAGCGTTCGGCGATGTGATGCGCGTGCCAGGGCGTGGGTGGCCCGCGGGTTTCGGCCCACACCGGCACGGCCAGCTCCAGCAGCACCAGCACGACGAGCGCCGGCCAGCGCAGTTCAGGCGGCAGCCCGCCGTGCGCCGTGGCCAGGTAGTTGGCGATCCACAGCAGCTGCACGCCGGCCACGCCCCCGGCGTAGCGCAGGCAGGTGGCACGCCGCGCCGGGTCGCCCTGGGCCGCGCGCAGCCACTGCACACACAGCGGCAGGCGCATGGTGGCGTAGCCCACCACGGCCAGAAAGGTCTGGCCCTGGAACAGGCCGGGAATGCCGCCGGCAAAGATCAGCGCGCCCACCATCTGCAGCAGGGTCAGCACGCGGTAGAGCGCGTCGTCGTTGTCGTAGGCCGAGCCGAACCAGGTGTAGTTCATCCAGGCCCACCAGATGGCGAAGAAGGCCAGCAGATAGCCCGGCAATTGTTGCAGCGCGTGGCCCGCGCCTTCGGCGTGGTGCAGTTGCGCGGCGGCCAGCGCCACGGCAACGACGAACACCAGGTCGAACAGCAGCTCCAGCGGAGTGGCCGCGCGGTGCGCCTCGTGGATGTCGCGCCCGCGCGTGGCCCTGGCGGAGCCGGTGGAGGTGGCGCTGGTGTCGCTCATGGAGGTTGGCTGCACGTGTGGCACGATCGCCGGAGATGGTAAGGCAAGTGATTCCAAGCGTCGCCACGCCCCTGGCCGCGCCCGACTGGACGGCGCCCTGGTACCAGCCCTGGGCCGGCGTGGGCCGCGCCGTGTGGCAGGCCGCCGCGGCGCAGGGATCGTGCGCGGGTGCGGTGGCAGCGGCGCTCGACGCACAGGCGCCGGCGCCGCTGCCGGTGCGCTTTGTGCCGGCGGATCAGCTACCGGCCGGTGCTGCGTATGAAGCCTTCATTGCCAGCCAGCGCGCCGTGCCCACGCGCGACAACGGGCACGACGCTTTCAACGGCCTGGTCTGGCTGCGCCTGCCGCACACCAAGGCGCGGCTGAACGCGCTGCAGGCGGCCGCGATCGCGCGCGACGGCGTGCAGGCCACGCGCGGCGCGCTGCGCGACGCCGCCACCGTGTTCGACGAGAACGCCGTGCTGCTGCACGCCCCCGATGCGCTGTGGCAGGCACTCGCCGCGCGCCGCTGGTCCGAGCTGTTCGGCCCGCTGCGCCCGCTGTGGCGCGAGGCCCGGCTGCTGGTGTTCGGCCACGCCGCGCTGGAGAAGCTGGTGGCGCCCTACAAGTCCATCACCGGCCACGTGTGGCGCGTGGGGCTGCCCTTTGATCCGCTGGGCGACTTGCAGGCGCTGGACGCCTGGCTGGCCGCTGACCTGACACCCGACAAGCTGGCCGCCAAGCCCTTTGCGCCGCTGCCGCTGCTGGGCGTGCCGGGGTGGTGGGCGGGCAACGAAGAGGCCGGCTTTTACGACGACGCGCAGGTGTTTCGGCCGGCGCGCGGGGGCACCGATGCGCCGCTGGCCCTCACCCCAACCCTCTCCCAAGGGGAGAGGGAGTCATGCTGAAAATTCAAGAAGAATCAGGCTCTGGCGCCCGTCCATCAAGCGCAAGCAGCTATCAAAACAAGAGTTATTGACAGAGCGACTCGGCCACGCGGTGCAGGAAACGGTCGCACTGCTGCAGCTGCTCCACCTCCACGTATTCGTCCACCTTGTGCGCGCGCTCGATCGAGCCGGGGCCGCACAGCACGGCGGGGATGCCGGCCTGGGCAAACTGGCCGGCTTCGGTGCCGTAGGCCACCTTGCGCACGCCCTGGTCCTGCGTGAGGGCGCGCACCAGGGCGGTGATGGCGGCCTGCTCGCTGGCATTGAGCGCGGTCACGGCGGCACCGCACTCCAGCTCCACGCGGGCGCCGTCGTACTCGCGCTTCATGCGCGGCAGCAGTTCCTCGTCGATGTAGCGCTGGATCTCGCCCTGGATGCCGTCGGCGCTGTGGCCGGGCAGGTGGCGAAAGTCGTAGTTGAAGCTGCAGGCGTCGGGCACGGTGTTGACGGCGATGCCGCCGCTGATCAGGTTGGTGGTGATGGTGCTGTGCGGCACGTCGAAGGCCTCGTCGTAGGGGCCCTGGGCCCGCCAGGCGTCGGCCAGGTCGCGGATGTGGCAGATCAGCCGCGCGGCGTATTCGATGGCGTTGCAACCCTGCGGCGTGAGCGAGGAATGCGCCGCCCGCCCGTGCACCTTGCAGCGATAGAAGTAGCCGCCCTTGTGCGCCACCACGGGCTGCATCGAGGTGGGCTCGCCCACGATGCAGCCGTCGGCGCGAATGCCGCGGTTCTTGAGCTCGGCCAGCATCACCGGCGCGCCGACGCAGCCGATTTCCTCGTCGTAGGAGAAAGCCAGGTGCAGGGGCTTCTTGCGCGGCATGGCCAACGCCTCGGGCACCAGCGCCAGGCTGCTGGCGATGAAGCCCTTCATGTCGCAGCTGCCGCGCCCGTACAGGCGGCCGTCGCCCTTGTCGGTCAGCTTGAAGGGGTCGCTCGTCCAGGGCTGGCCGTCCACCGGAACCACGTCGGTGTGGCCCGACAGCACGATGCCGCCCTGTGTTTGCCCGTCTTGCGCGGGCAGGGTGCAGAACAGGTTGGCCTTGTTGCCCTCGGCGTTGGCGGCCAGCCAGGGCTTGAGGCCCTGCGCCGCCAGTGCGTCGCGCACGGTCTCGATCAGGCCGAGGTTGGAGTTGCGGCTGGTGGTGTCGATGGCGACCAGCTTTTCGAGCCAGTTCAAGGTGGTCATAAGAAATTCTCGGGGGAGTGGAATGCTCCGATTAAAACAGCCGGACGCAGAGGACGCAAAGGATTCGCAGAGAACGCAAAAAAGTCAGAATCCACTTCATCCTGGTTTTTGGATTGTTTCGCGTCCTTTGCGCTTTCTTTGCGTCCTCTGCATCCGGCTATTTTGAACCTCAAGACGCGCACGGATGGAACCGACGGCCTTGAAAGCGCTCCAATTGCCCCTACCATTCGCGCCAGCCCCGGCACGTGACCGACGGCGGCCATTTCCAGAGGGACTTCATGAAACGCATTGCACTGTTCGTGCTCACCAACATCGCCGTGATGGTGGTGGTGGGCATCGTCACCAGCCTGCTGGGCGTGGGCCGCTACACCGGCACCAACACCGGGCAGCTGATGATTTTCTCGCTCGTCGTTGGCTTCTCGGGCGCCATCGTCTCGCTGCTGATGAGCAAGACCATGGCCAAGATGAGCATGGGCGTGCACATCATCGAGGCGCCACAGAACCAGGACGAAGCCTGGCTGGTGGAGACCGTGCGCGGCTTTGCCGATAAGGCTGGCATCGGCATGCCGCAGGTGGGCATCTACGAGGGCGAGCCCAATGCCTTTGCCACCGGCGCGTTCAAGAACTCGGCCCTGGTGGCCGTCTCCACGGGCCTCTTGCGCGGCATGACGCGCGAGGAGGTCGAGGCCGTGATCGGCCACGAGGTGGCGCACGTGGCCAACGGCGACATGGTGACCATGGCGCTGATCCAGGGCGTGATGAACACCTTCGTGGTGTTTGCCAGCCGCGTGATCGGCTCGCTGGTGGACGGCTTTTTGCGCCGCGGCGACGACCGTGGCGGCCCCGGCATCGGCTACTACGTCACCACCATCGTGCTGGACATCGTGTTCGGCTTTCTGGCCGGCATCGTGGTGGCCTGGTTCTCGCGCCAGCGCGAGTTCCGCGCCGACGCCGGCTCGGCCCAGCTGATGGGCAACCCGCGCCACATGATTGCCGCGCTGCAGCGCCTGGGCGGCATGCACGCCGAAGGCCAGCAGATGCCCAAGAACCTGGCGGCCATGGGCATTGCCGGCGGCATCGGCCAGCTGTTTTCCACCCACCCGCCGATGGAGCAGCGCATTGCCGCGCTGCAGGCCATGGGGCGCTGAGTGCGCATCACTGCATGACAAAGGGCGCCCGCGGGCGCCCTTTGTCGTATGGGCCGTTGGGGCTCAGGCCGGCAGATAGCCCTCGACCGACAGGTAGCGCTCGCCGGTGTCGTAGTTGAAGCCCAGCACACGGGCGCCGGGGGGCAGCTCTGGCAGCTTCTTGGCAATGGCGGCCAGCGTGGCGCCGCTGCTGATGCCCACCAGCAGGCCTTCCTCGCGCGCGCTGCGCCGGCCCCACTCGCGCGCCTCCTCGTTGTCGACGGTGATCACGCCGTCCAGCCGCTCGGTTTCCAGGTTCTTGGGGATGAAGCCCGCCCCCAGGCCCTGGATGGTGTGCGGGCCGGGCGCGCCGCCGCTGATCACGGCCGAGGCGCTGGGCTCCACCGCAAACACTTTCAGACTCGGCCACCGGGCCTTCAGCAGGCGCGCGCAGCCTGTCAGGTGCCCGCCGGTGCCCACGCCGGTGATCAGCACGTCCAGGCCTTCTGGGAAATCGGCCAGGATTTCCTGCGCGGTGGTGCGCTCGTGCACGTCGGCGTTGGCCGGGTTGTCGAACTGCTGCGGAATCCAGCTGCCGGGCGTCTGCGCCGCCAGCTCCTGGGCGCGGGCGATGGCGCCGTTCATGCCCTTTTCCTTGGGCGTCAGGTCGAACCGGGCGCCATACGCCAGCATCACGCGCCGGCGCTCGATGCTCATGCTGTCGGGCATCACCAGGATGATCTTGTAGCCCTTGACGGCCGCCACCATGGCCAGGCCCACGCCGGTGTTGCCGCTGGTCGGCTCGATGATGGTGCCACCGGGCTTGAGTTGGCCGTTTTGCTCGGCGGTTTCCACCATGGCCAGGGCGATGCGGTCCTTCAGCGAGCCGCCGGGGTTGGCGCGCTCGCACTTGATCCACACCTGGGCGGCGGGGCCGTACAGGCGGTTGATGCGCACCTCGGGCGTGCGGCCGATGGTCTGCAGGATGTTGTCGAATTTCATGCAAAGCCTTTCTTTCCAAACGGAGTGCAGTGGGTACGCGGCGCGCGGCGCGAGCGCCACAGGGGAGGGCGCGTTCGACGACAACTTGAGCTGGCGCAGGGCGCTTGCGAGGCGTTGGCATCATACTGAGCGCATGCGGTGTCGCTCCAGGATTCGACGGTTCACGCCATGACTCTCTTTCAGTTCAACATCGTCGCCATGGTGATCAGCTGCGTGCTGCTGGTGGGGGGCTACAGCGGCAACCGCACCAGGCTGGGCGGCGTGGCCATGGGCCTGGGCCTGATCGGCTTGCTGCTGGTCATCATCAACAGCATCGTGGTCTTGACCACTGGCCAGCCGTTCTGGGCGTCGTGACCGGCCGGGCGCACCGGCAGGCGATAATCGCGTCCGTGAAGCCCACCAGACCGCCGCTGGCGCAAGGCCCGAAAGGGCGCGCTGGAGGAACGTCCGGACTGCACAGGGCAGCGCAGCAGCTAACGGCTGTCCACCGTGAGGTGAGGATCAGAGCAACAGAGACGAGTCGCACGGGGCAACCCGTGCGGGTGAAACGGGCAATCTCTGCGCGCAGCAACACCAAGTAGGCACACGTCGAGGCGGCCCGCCGAGTGTGCGGGTAGGTGGCACCGAGCCGTCCGGGCGACCGGCGGCCCAGATTGATGGCGGTCACGCGCCGGGCAACCGGCGTGCACAGAATCCGGCGTATCGGTGGACTTCACACTTTTTTCCCCTTTCCCCCTTGAGAGAGGGTCGGGCGAGGGCCAGCGGCGTCTCAGTCGTTGCCCGGCGCCGTCGCGCGAATGCGCTCCACATGCGCCAGCAGCGAGCGCTTGGCTACCGGCCACACCTGCGGCGGCACGTCGTCATAGACCTGGGCCACCCAGTCGTCCAGCGTGCCCTCCGGCTCGGCGCGCATCACCGCCGCGACCTTGGCCTCGCGCGCCAGGCGGTGCGCCTTCAGGTGCGCGATGACCTGGCGTGCAAACCCGAGCACGTGGCCGTGCGCCGGCAGGATGAATTCGACGCCGTGACGGGCGCAGGCGGCGTCCAGCGTGTCCAGCGACTCCAGGTAGGCCGTCATGTCGCCGTCGGGCGGGTCGATCACGGTGGTGCTGCCGTTCAGGATGTGGTCGCCGCTGAACAGCAGGCCGTCTTCCTGCAGCAGCAGGCACAGGTGGTTGGCCGCATGGCCGGGCGTGTGGACGACCCGCAGGGTATGAGTGATTTCGCCATCTGGCCCTTGTCCGGCAATCGCAATCAGCTCATTGTTTTGTAGCGAACGGTCGGGCGTGAACGCGCTGTTGGCGCGCGCCGTGGGCCGCGAGGGCAGGCCCAGGATCGGCGGCTTGCCGGCACACAACTGCTGCAGCAGCGGCGCGCCGGGCGAGTGGTCGGGGTGCGAATGCGTGCAGACGATGGCGCGGATGTCGCCGCCGGCCGCGCGCCACAGGCGCTCGATGTGGGCCGCGTCCGCTGGGCCGGGGTCGATGGCGATGTGGCCGGTGCGCGGGTCGCCCACCAGGTAGCTGTTGGTGCCGGGGCCGGTCATGAAGCCGGGGTTTGGGGCCGTCAGGCGCTGCAGGTTCTTGAGCAGCGGCACCGGGCGTTCGCACTGCCAGTCCAGCGCGTGCACGATCTGCCCGTCCGGGCTGACCAGCTGCAGCTCGCCATAGGGCATCTCGTGCTCCATGTAGCGTGCCTCCTTGCCGGCCAGCAGGCCGGCGCGCGGGCAGCTCGTCCACAGGGGCTGCTCACTGGCGCAGGCGGCGAGCACGGCATCGACCGTGCCGTACTTTTGCAGGCGCTCCAGCGTGCGGATGGTGGGAAAGATGATGAAGAACTCGCCCTTGGCGTGGCGCGCCAGCGCATCGACGGGGCGCACCCACACCGGCTCGAACTGCTCGGCCTCGTCGGCCACCGGCGTTTGCCCGGCCGGCGTGCGCGCCACCAGAAAGGGCACGTCGAAGCGGCGCGGCAGGTCGCGGTCGGTGATCCAGTGTGCCAGCACGTAGACGTCGGCCGCCGCCAGCTGGAGTCCGCGCGCGGTGCATTGGGCGGCCAGCGGCTGGCTGCGCTGCAGCGCGTCGATGTCCGCGGGCGTGGCCGGGCTGCCGTCCGGGCGGCGCGCCAGCAGCACGCCCAGCTCCTCGAAGCTTTCGCGGATGGCGGCGATCGCCTGCGTCAGATGCGCGTCGCTTTGCGTGCGCCGGCGCGTGGCCTGCGGGTGCGCGGCGGCGTCCTGAGCGTCGATGCCGCCGCCCGGAAACACGTAGGCGCCGGGGGCAAAGCTGGCCGTCATCGAGCGGCGCGTCATCAGCACCTCCAGCCCATCGGCGGCATCGCGCAGCAGAAGGACGGTGGCGGCGGGGCGGATGGGCGCGGGTTCGCGCTGGGGGTGCAGAAGCTGGCTGGTACGGGGCATGCGGCCATTATGTGGGGTTGGCGGCCTGGAGCCTTGCGCAGGGCTGCGCTCGCGGTGTGCCGCAAGCGGGCCTGGCGGCGCAGCGTTCATCGGGGCGTCACGCGGCGGGGCTAAGGTGGTTGCTCCCTGTTTTTCATTCATGACCATGCCGCACCACGATCCGCTCGTTCGCCGCCGCTTCCTGCTTTCTTCCTCCGCCATCGCCGGCACCGGCCTGCTGCCGGGCATCCTGCGGGCGCAGACCGCACCCGCCGCCATCACCGCGGATGCGGCGCGGCCCCTGCTGCTGTCGGGCCTGCAAAGCGGCGATGTGCTGGCCAACAGCGCCATCATCTGGGCCCGCGCCAGCCGCGAGGCGCGCATGCGGGTGCAATGGTCCACCACCAGCAACTTTGCCCGCAGCACGGTGGTGCGCGGCCCCGACCTGCTGCCCGACACCGATGGCACCGGCCGCATCGACCTGCAGGGCCTGCCGGCCGGGCAGGACATCTTCTACCGCGTGCTGCTGGACGACCTGGGCAGCAGCCACACGCGCTCGGCGGCCGCGCAGGGGCACTTGCGCACGCCCCAGGCCGCCGATGGCCCGGCGACGCGCCCGTTTCGCCTGGTGTGGAGCGGCGACACGGTGGGCCAGGGCTATGGCATCAACGAAAGCATCGGCGGCATGCGCATCTACGACGAGATGCGCAAGATCAACCCCGACGTGTTCCTGCACTGTGGCGACACGATCTATGCCGACAGCCCCATCCCCGAGACCATCGCCCTGCCCAATGGCAGCGCGTGGAAGAACCGGGTCACCCCGCAGGTCGCCAAGGTGGCCGAAACCCTGGACGAGTTCCGCGGCCGCTACCGCTACAACCTGCTGGACCGCAACGTGCTGGCGCTGGGCAGCGAGGTGGCCCAGATCTGGCAATGGGACGACCACGAGATCACCAACAACTACTCCGACAGCAAGAGCGTGGCCAATGACAAGCGCTACACCGAAAAGAGCGTGCCGCTGCTCACCGCCCGGGGACGCCGCGCCTTCATGGAGTACGCGCCGATGCGCCCCTTCGGCGCGGCCGAGCAGCAGCGCGTGTACCGCCATCTGCCGCAAGGCCCGCTGGCCGACATTTTTGTGCTGGACATGCGCAGCTACCGCGGCCCCAACACCCACAACCTGCAGGCCACGGAAAGCGCGGACACCGATTTCATCGGACGGCCGCAGTTCGACTGGCTGCTGGCGGGCCTGAAGGCCAGCCAAGCCACCTGGAAGCTGATTGCCGCCGATATGCCAATCGGCCTGTTCATTCCCGATGGCAAGGACGCCGAAGGCCGCGACCAATGGGAAGCCGTGGCCAACGGCGAGCACGGCGTGCCCAAGGGCCGCGAACTGGAGATGGCGCGGCTGCTCAAGGCCATCAAGGACGCGGGCATTCGCAACGTGGTGTGGCTGACCGCCGACGTGCACTACACCGCCGCCCACCACTACAGCCCCGAGCGTGCGCAGTTCAAGGACTTTGCGCCGTTCTGGGAATTCGTCTCCGGCCCGCTCAACGCCGGCGGCTTCGGCCCCAACGAGGTCGACAAGACCTTTGGTCTGGAAGTGGTCTTCCAGAAGGCGCCGCCCAAGGCCAACTCGGCCCCCAGCGAGGGCTACCAGTTTTTCGGCCAGCTCGACATCGACCATCGCAGCCAGGCCCTGACGGTGGTGCTCAAGGACCTGAACGGCGCATCACTCCACACCCAGACGCTGGAGCCGCAGCGCGCCTGATTTCGGGAAATAATTGGAAATAATTGGGGTCAGATCACAATTTAGACCCCGAGGTGCAACATGGCGCGCCAAGCCCGACTGACCGTTCCCGGCTATCCCCATCACATCATTCAGCGCGGCAACAACCGGCAGGCGGTGGTCTTGGACGACGAGGACCGGCGTCGCCTGCTGGAGGGTATCCAGGAGCACGCCGGGGCCGCGCAGGTGGCAGTGCATGCCTACGTGCTGATGAGCAACCACCTGCATCTGCTGGTGACGCCGACCGCGGCCGACGGGGTGCCGCGCATGATGCAGGCGCTGGGGCGCAGCTACGTGCGGCAGTTCAACCGCCGCCACCAGCGCAGCGGCACCCTGTTCGAAGGGCGCTATCGCAGCACGCTGATCGAGTCCGAGCGCTACCTGCTGGCGTGCATGGCCTACATCGACCTCAATCCCGTGCGTGCAAACATGGTGGCCAGCCCGGCGGACTACCCGTGGTCCAGCTACGGCCATCTGGTCGGTCTGCGCACCGATCCGCTGATCTCGCCACATCCGCTGTACTGGGCGCTGGGCAATACCCCCTTCGAGCGCGAGCGCGCCTACGCCCAGTGGGTGGAGGCCGCGCAAGGCTCGGCATCGCAGGCCGAGTTGACGCAGGGGGTGCACTCGGCGCGCGCCCTGGGCGACGCCGCCTTCATTGCCGACCTGGAGCGGCGCACCCAGCGGCGCCTGCAGCAGGCCCGCCGCGGGCGGCCCCCCAAGCCGGCCGCTTGATCGGGCGCCCGACGCGCGTGGGTGACATGGTCTGGATTCATTTGATATGTCCCCATTTAAATCATCAAGTTGAAAAACATAAATTAATTGTGATCTGACCCCATTTAAAGTGCTTGGCGTTTTTGTTGCAGCGCAATATGCTCGGGTTCCTTTGTGTTGCGATTGATGGAGCCCTCGATGTCCACGCCGACTGAACAAGATCATTTGCGCGCCCGTGGCCTGTATGACCCGGCGCACGAGCACGACGCCTGCGGGGTCGGTTTCGTGGCCCACATCCGGGGCGAGAAGAGCCACGCCATCATCGGCAACGCGCTCAAGATCCTGCAAAACCTGGACCATCGCGGCGCCGTGGGCGCCGATGCGCTGATGGGCGATGGCGCGGGCATCCTGATCCAGCTGCCCGACGCGCTGTACCGCGCCGAGATGGCCCGCCAGGGCGTGGAGCTGCCGCCGCCCGGCGAATATGGCGTGGGCATGGTCTTCCTGCCCAAGGAGCACGCCAGCCGCTTGGCCTGCGAGGAAGAGCTGGAGCGCGCCATCAAGCTGGAGGGCCAGGTGCTGCTGGGCTGGCGCGACGTGCCGGTCAACCGCGACATGCCGATGTCGCCCACGGTGCGCGACAAGGAGCCGATCATCCGCCAGGTGTTCATCGGCCGCGGCCACGACGTGATCGTGCAGGACGCGCTGGAGCGCAAGCTCTACGTCATCCGCAAGACCGCCAGCGCCCACATCCAGGCGCTGGGGTTGCGCTACAGCAAGGAGTACTACGTCCCCAGCATGAGCAGCCGCACGGTGATCTACAAGGGCCTGCTGCTGGCCGATCAAGTGGGCACTTACTACCAGGATTTGCAGGACGAACGCTGCGTTTCTGCTCTGGGCCTGGTGCACCAACGCTTTTCGACCAACACCTTCCCCGAGTGGCCGCTGGCGCACCCCTACCGCTACATCGCGCACAACGGCGAGATCAATACCCTGAAGGGCAACTACAACTGGATGCGCGCGCGCGAGGGCGTGATGAGTTCGCCGGTGCTGGCCGCCGACCTGCAAAAGCTCTACCCCATCAGCTTTCCGGACCAGTCCGACACCGCCATCTTCGACAACTGCCTGGAACTGCTCACCATGGCCGGCTACCCGCTGGCGCAGGCCATGATGATGATGATTCCCGAGCCCTGGGAGCAGCACACCACCATGGACGAGCGCCGGCGCGCGTTCTACGAGTACCACGCCAGCATGCTCGAGCCCTGGGACGGCCCGGCCTCCATCGTCTTCACCGACGGCCGCCAGATCGGCGCCACGCTGGACCGCAACGGCCTGCGCCCGGCGCGCTACTGCATCACCGACGACGGCCTGGTCATCATGGGGTCCGAATCCGGCGTGCTGCCGATTCCGGAGCACAAGATCGTCAAGAAATGGCGGCTGCAGCCGGGCAAGATGTTCCTGATCGACCTCGACCAGGGCCGCATGATCGACGACGAGGAGGTCAAGGCCACGCTGGCCAATGCCAAGCCCTACAAGCGCTGGATCGAGGACCTGCGCATTCGCCTGGACGACGTGGTCAAACCCGTGGCGGGCGCCGACGCCTGGGAGCTGCCCATCAACGAGACCGAGCCGCAGTCCAGCGGCGTCGAGAGCACCTCGCGTGCCCTGCTCGACCTGCAGCAGGCCTTCGGCTACACGCAGGAGGACGTCAAGTTTCTGCTCAGCCCGATGGCCGCCAACGGCGAGGAGGGCATCGGCTCGATGGGCAACGACAGCCCGCTGGCCGTGCTCTCCAGCAAGAGCAAGCCGCTGTACAACTATTTCAAGCAGATGTTCGCGCAGGTGACCAACCCGCCGATCGACCCGATCCGCGAGGCCATCGTGATGAGCCTGGTCAGCTTCATCGGGCCCAAGCCCAACCTGCTGGACATCAACCAGGTCAACCCTCCGATGCGCCTGGAGGTCAGCCAGCCGGTGCTGGACGCCGCCGACATGGCCAAGCTGCGCGACATCCGAAAGCACACGCAGGGTAAGTTCAGCTCGGCCGTGCTCGACATCACCTACCCGCTGGACTGGGGCCCGCGCGGCGTCGAGGCGCGCCTGGCCAGCCTCAGCGCGCAGGCGGTGGACGCCATCAAGGGCGGCCACAACATCCTGATCATCAGCGACCGGGCCCTCGGCCGCGAGCGCGTGGCCATTCCGGCCCTGCTGGCGCTGTCCAGCATCCACCAGCACCTGATCCGCGAGGGCCTGCGCACCAACGCCGGCCTGGTGGTCGAGACCGGCAGCGCACGCGAGGTGCACCACTTTGCCGTGCTGGCCGGCTACGGCGCCGAGGGCGTCTATCCCTGGCTGGCCATGGAGACGCTGGCGGCCATCCACAAGGATCTGCCGGGCGAGCTGAGTGCGCACAAGGCGATTGCCAATTACGTCAAGGCGATCGGCAAGGGCCTGTCCAAGATCATGTCCAAGATGGGCGTGTCCACCTACATGAGCTATTGCGGCGCGCAGCTGTTCGAGGCCATCGGTATCAACACCGACACGGTGGACAAGTACTTCACCGGCACCGCCAGCCGCGTGCAGGGCATTGGCGTGTTCGAGATTGCCGAAGAGGCCTTCCGCTGGCACCGCGCGGCCTTTGGCGGCGACCCCACGCTGGCCACCATGCTGGAGACTGGCGGCGACTACGCCTGGCGCACGCGCGGCGACGAGCACATGTGGACGCCCGACGCCATCGCCAAGCTGCAGCACGCCGCGCGCGGCGGCAACTGGAACACCTACAAGGAATACGCCCAGATCATCAACGACCAGAGCCGCCGCCACATGACGCTGCGCGGGCTGTTCCAGTTCAAGGTCGACCCCAGCAAGGCCATTCCCATCGACGAGGTCGAGCCCGCCAAGGAGATCGTCAAGCGCTTTGCCACCGGAGCCATGTCGCTGGGCTCGATCAGCACCGAGGCGCACGCCACGCTGGCCGTGGCCATGAACCGCATCGGCGGCAAGAGCAATACCGGCGAAGGCGGCGAGGACGCCGCGCGCTACCGCAAGGAGCTCAGCGGCATTGCCATCAAGAAGGGCGAGACCCTGGCCTCGGTGATCGGCGAGGACGTGGTCGAGGTCGATCTGCCGTTGCAGGACGGCGACAGCCTGCGCAGCCGCATCAAGCAGGTGGCCTCGGGGCGCTTCGGCGTCACCGCCGAATACCTGGCCTCGGCCGACCAGATCCAGATCAAGATGGCCCAGGGCGCCAAGCCCGGCGAGGGCGGCCAGTTGCCCGGCGGCAAGGTCAGCGACTACATCGGCCGGCTGCGCCACAGCGTGCCGGGCGTGGGCTTGATCAGCCCGCCGCCGCACCACGACATCTATTCCATCGAGGACCTGGCGCAGCTCATCCACGACCTGAAGAACGTGGCACCGCACAGCGACATCAGCGTCAAGCTGGTGAGCGAGGTCGGCGTGGGCACCATCGCCGCCGGCGTGGCCAAGTGCACGAGCGACCATGTGGTGATCGCCGGGCACGACGGCGGCAACGCCGGCGTCTGCCCTCGTCCAGCATCAAGCACGCCGGCAGCCTCGTGGAGATCGGCCTGCCGAGACGCAGCAGACCCTGGTGCTCAACCGCCTGCGCGGGCGCATCCTCGCGCAGGCCGACGGCCAGATGAAGACCGGCCGCGACGCTCATCGGCGCGCTGCTGGGCGCCGACGAGTTCGGCTTCGCCACCGCGCCGCTGGTGGTCGAGGGCTGCATCATGATGCGCAAGTGCCACCTCAACACCTGCCCCACCGGCATCGCCACGCAGGACCCGGTGCTGCGCAAGCGCTTCACCGGCCGGCCCGAGCACGTGGTCAACTACTTCTTCTTCGTCGCCGAGGAAGTGCGCCAGATCATGGCGCAGCTGGGCATCCGCACCTTCGACGAGCTGATCGGCCGCAGCGACCTGCTGGACATGAGCGAGGGCATCGCCCACTGGAAGGCCAGGGGCCTGGACTTCTCGCGCCTGCTCGCCCAGCCCCAGGCACCGGCCGAGGTGCCGCGCCATCACGTCGAAAAGCAGGACCACGGCCTCGATCATTCGCTGGACGTGCGCTTGATCGAGAAATGCCGTCCCGCCATCGACAAGGGCGAGGCCGTCAAGATCATGGACACGGCGCGCAACGTCAACCGCTCGGTGGGCGCCATGCTGTCGGGCGCGGTGACCAAGGTGCACCCCGAGGGCTTGCCCGATGAGACCATTCGCATCCAGCTGGAGGGCACGGGCGGCCAGAGCTTTGGTGCCTTCCTGTGCCGCGGCATTACGCTGCAGCTGATCGGCGACGCCAACGACTACACCGGCAAGGGCCTGTCGGGCGGGCGCATCGCCGTGCGTCCCAGCCTGGACTTCGGCGGCAAGGCGCACGACAACATCATCGTCGGCAACACCGTGATGTACGGCGCCACCAGCGGCCAGGCCTACTTTGCCGGCGTGGCCGGCGAGCGCTTTGCCGTGCGCCTGTCGGGTGCCAGCGCAGTCGTCGAAGGCACAGGCGACCACGGCTGCGAATACATGACCGGCGGCACCGTGGTGGTGCTGGGCAAGACCGGGCGCAACTTTGCCGCCGGCATGTCGGGCGGCGTGGCCTACGTGTACGACGAAGATGGCCAGTTTGCCCAGCGCTGCAACCGCTCCACCGTCTCGCTCGACAAGGTGCTGCCGGCGGCCGAGCAAAAGGCCGGCGGCGAGCCGGGCCACTGGCACCGCGGCCAGACCGACGAGGAGCAGCTCAAGGCGCTGATGGACGAGCACCTGCGCCGAACCGGCAGCCGCCGCGCGCGCGAGCTGCTGGACGACTGGGCCGCCACGCGCGCGCGCTTCGTCAAGGTCTTCCCGACCGAGTACCAGCGCGCCCTGGGCCAGATGCACGAGAAAAAAATGGCCTCGGCCCAGGTGCACAAAGCGCAGAAGGCTACAAAAAGAGAAGCAACCCCAGCCAAGTGAGGCATTGTCGATGACGCACAGCGCACGCCGCCTGATCAGCAGCGGCTCCCCCTTCGAGGCCGAGATCGGCTA
Organism: Burkholderiaceae bacterium; assembly: GCA_041396485.1. Lineage (GTDB taxonomy): Bacteria > Pseudomonadota > Gammaproteobacteria > Burkholderiales > Burkholderiaceae_C > Ottowia. Next base: position 273,096 of record JAWKYM010000001.1, read on the forward strand.
TTCGCGCGCCGTGGTGCAGGGCGACTGGGTGTTCGTTGCCGGCACCACCGGCTTCGACTACGCGGCCATGACCATTGCCGACGATGTGGCCGCGCAGGCCGAGCAGTGCCTGCGCAACATCACGGCCGCGCTGGAGCAGGCCGGTGCCAGCCTGCGCGACGTGGTGCGCGTCACCTACGTGCTGCCCGACGCCCGCGAGTTCGAGCGCTGCTGGCCCGTGCTGCGCCAGTACTTTGGCGACATTCGCCCGGCGGCCATGATGATCTCCGCCGGCCTGGCCGATCCGCGCATGCGCATTGAAATCGAAGTCGCCGCGCTCAAGTCGGCGGCGTGAAGCAAGAACAGAGTCAAGGAATCACACCATGGGAAAGATCACCGGTTTTCTCGAGTTCGACCGCATCGAGGAGGGCTATGCCCCCGTGGCCGAGCGCGTCAAGAACTACAAGGAATTCGTCATCGGCCTGAGCGAGGACGAGGCGCGCCAGCAGGGTGCGCGCTGCATGGATTGCGGCACGCCCTTTTGCAGCCACGGCTGCCCGGTCAACAACATCATTCCGGACTTCAATGATCTGGTCTATCGCAACGACTGGAAGAACGCCTTCACGGTGCTGGACTCGACCAACAACTTCCCCGAGTTCACCGGCCGCATCTGCCCTGCGCCTTGCGAGGCGGCTTGCGTGCTCAACATCAACGTGGATCCGGTGGGCATCAAGAGCATCGAGCACGCCATCATCGACCGCGCCTGGGCCGAGGGCTGGGTGGTGCCGCGTCCGGCTGCGCGCAAGACCGGCAAGTCGGTGGCCGTCGTCGGCTCGGGCCCCTCGGGTCTGGCGGCGGCGCAGCAGCTGGCGCGTGCAGGCCATGCGGTGACGGTGTTCGAGAAGAACGACCGCATCGGTGGCCTGCTGCGCTACGGCATCCCGGATTTCAAGCTCGACAAGTCGCACATCGACAAGCGCGTGGCGCAGATGCAGGGCGAGGGCGTGGTGTTTCGCACCGGCGTGCTGGTGGGCGCCATGCCGGACGCAGGCGCAGGCGCCAAGGTGACGAATCTGGCGCGCGAGACCGTGTCCGCCGAGCAGCTGATGCAGGAGTTCGACGCCGTGTTGCTGGCCGGCGGCGCCGAGCACTCGCGCGATCTGCCCGTGCCCGGACGCGAGCTGGCGGGCATCCACTTTGCGATGGAACTGCTGCCGCAGCAAAACCGCGCCAACGCCGGTGACAAGGTGGCGGGCGCCATCTCTGCCCGCGACAAGCACGTCATCGTCATCGGCGGCGGCGACACCGGCAGCGACTGCGTGGGCACCAGCAACCGCCACGGCGCCCTGAGCGTGACGCAGTTCGAGCTGATGCCCATGCCGCCCGAGCACGAGAACGGCCCGCTCACCTGGCCCTACTGGCCCATCAAGCTGCGCACCAGCTCCAGCCACGAGGAGGGCGTGCAGCGCGAGTTCGCCATCGCTACCCAGTCCTTCGTGGGCGACGGCAAGGGTGGCAAGAGCGGCAAGGTCAAGGCCCTCAAGACCGTGCAGGTTCAATTGCAAGACGGCAAGTTCACCGAGATGCCCGGCACCGAAAAGGAATGGCCGGCCGACCTGGTGCTGCTGGCCATGGGCTTTACCAATCCCATCGCCAGCGTGCTCGAGGCCTTTGGCGTGGCCAAGGACGCGCGCGGCAACGCCAAGGCCACGACCGACCTCAAGGGCTGCTACGCCACCAACGTGGACAAGGTGTTTGCGGCCGGCGACATGCGCCGGGGGCAGTCGCTGGTGGTGTGGGCGATCCGCGAGGGCCGCCAGGCCGCGCGGGCGGTGGATGAGTTCCTGATGGGCTCCAGCGACTTGCCGCGTTGACGGGCTCGCCCATCCCACGCGAGACAAGGAAGCAGGTTCGGGCGTACGCCGGATCCGCGTGAATGGGCGACCCCTCGGCTCCACACCACCCGGATCCCAGGGTTTTCCTGAGGCCCATTTGGGCTGCATACAAAATGTTGCGATTCACATAAGATCGAAAACCACGCTTTGATTCTGGTCTTGATGCAGCCCTCGAAGCGTGCGCGAGGAGGCGAGATGCATTGGATCGTTTGGCGGCGCGCGCTGGCGTGCCTGGCTTTTTTGGCGCTGAGTGTTCTGGCCGGTTGCGGAACGCCGCCGGGGTGGATTGAACTGCCGGTCATGGCTGATGGGGTGGTCGCCTCCGGTCCGGGCGCCTATTCCGGCGCCAACGCCGACGGCCTCGTTCTGGACGCGCAGCACAGCGTGGTGCTGCGCTTTTCCACCGACACCTTGCCGACCGAGTTCTGGAAAAGCGACATTGACCCGAATACGCGTCAGGTGAGCCCGCCGCATCGGGTGGACTACATGCTGTCCGGCGACAAGGTTCAGTCGGCCCGTCTGGTGCTGTTTGCCGACCGGGTCACGCGCGGTGGAACGCTGACGGTGGTGCCACTGACCGATGAGGGTGGCGGCAATTGCTGGCCAACCGAGGATCAGCCGCCCGGCTGCACGGTTGAAGAGGCAGCGGCGCAGGTGGGGCAAGACCCCGACGTGGCGCAAGCGGTGCAGATTGCCGAGCCGGGCTTCTACACCATCGACATCACCGCCATCGTCAAGGGCTGGGTCGACAACCCGTCGCGCCCACGTGCCTTGCTGCTGCGCCCGAGCGATGCAGCCAGCGGCCTGCAGGCCAGCTTTGCCAGCCAGGAGGGCGCGCGGCCCACGGTGCGGCAAAAGCACGTTCTGCATCAACCCCAGGTGCTGGTGTTTCTCGACCGGGTGTATGGGGCCCGCGAGGTGGCAGACCGCATGGGCGCTTTGCAGCAAGCGCAGCCCGGCAGCACCGCCTGGAACAGCTCCAGCACGACACTGAGCAGCACGCCGGGTGCTCAATCCGTGGGCATCGCCGACTTCTCCGGGGCATGGTCGGGGGGTAGCGGGCAGGTGCTTTCAATGGTCGCACTCCTGGCGGGAGGCGCCTCAAGCAAGCTGGTCGGGCGCGTGCAGCCAGCCAGCATCTGGGGCGCCCAACCCGAGCTGAGCGCCTACTGGAGCGAGCCATTGGCGACAACCAGTTCCACCGTCACGGACCAGGCGTCCTGGACCAACAGTTGGGCCGATCCGACGTGGCGGCACCTGGTTGGCGTGGCCCCTTTGGTGCCAGCCTCAGGCCCGCAGACCGTGGTTGTCGATTTGAAGGGCAGCCTGCAGGAGGCCATGGTTCATGCCAATGGCTTCGCCTCGGCCCTGCCGCTGCTGGCCACCAATACGCCCAGCCCGGTGCAACTGCAAGACTTGGGCGGCACGGGGCAGCCTTTGCGCAGCGCCGTTGCGCTGCTCGACCCAGCGGCACAAAATCCGTTCGCACCCCGGGAATTTCCCTTGACCTGGACCATTGGTGGCACCTTGTTCCCCGTGCCCGATCCGTCGGGCACCCCGGCGCGCATCCGCACAGCCAACAAAGTCACCCGCCTGCGCGTGGGACAGCGGCTGGACCTTTTCCAGTCGATGGCGCTGGGCACCGTCTATGCGGCGCTGGCCAATGGCAATGCCTTGGCGCTCGATGCCACGATCTTGCTGCATTCCAGCAGTGGCGCGGCGGTGACCTATGGAACGGCGCCGTCCCGGGGCCAGTATGAAACCGTTGACTTTGCATCGGCCGATCTGCTGACGATTCCAGCCGGCATTGCGCTCTTTCAGGCGAACGACAGCGTGGGACCCTACGAACTCACCCTGAGTGTCCCCGGCGTCAACATTCGCGCCCGCTTCCCGATGGAAAACATCGCCCTGCCCACGGTCAGCTTGACGGGTCCGGCCAGCCTGGTGCTGCCAGCCAGCGGACCGGTGGCGGGCCACTACGAGGTGGCTGTGGATGACCCGGCCCGTCAGCAGGACACCAGCACGCTCTGGGCCCTGGCCAGCACGCCGAGCGCCGGGGTCACGCTGCCGGCATCGGCCACCTTGTTTCCTCGCATCGAGGGCAGCGAGCCGATGGACGTGGGCTTTGCCGCGCCGGGCGCCTACACCCTCAAGGTCACGAGCTTCAGCGGCGACAGCCGCCTGACGTCCACCCTGGGCGTGCAGGTGCTGGCGGGCATTTACCCCAGCGCCGCGGCGGGGGGCACTGTCAGCTGTGCAGACAGCGCCGTCGCGCTGGGCCAGGGCACCACCTGCACGGCCGTGCCCGACGCGGGCTACGCCCTGGATGCCTTCAGCGGCTGCGACAGCGTGAGTGGCAACGTGTGCACGGTGCTGGGCGTTACCGGCTCGCGCAGCGTCAGCGCCAGCTTCAAGACCCTCACCGCCTTCAGCGGCGTCACTGTGCCGCCAGTCGGCGCGGGTGGCCCGGGCGCTGCGCGGTTCACCGGCGGGGGCGATCTGTGCCGCTTCGATCTGGCGCACACCGGATTCATCGCGCCGCCGGCCGCCCCGCCGCCCGGCCAGCAACTGCCCCAGGGCATGTTCCAGTACCGCCTGATCGGCTGCGACACCACACCGGTGACGGTGTCCATCGATTGGCCCAAGCCCCTGTCGAACCTGACCAAATGGGGCCCGGCCAGCGCCGGGGCGCAACCCAGCTACTTTGCCCCCGAGGGCCTGGCCATCACCGGCAACACCAGCACCTTCACCGTCATCGACGGCCAGAAGGGCGATGACGACTGGGCGGTCAACGGCACCATCACCGACCCGGTGGGGCCCACGTCGGCGGTGCTGCCGGTGCCGGCGCTGGACCGTGGGGCGCTGTTGCTCCTCGTGCTGCTGGCGCTGGGGCTGGGCCTGCACGGCAAGCCACGGATACGGCCACGGGCTTGACGGGTGGGGCCAGGCAGAATGGGTAATCCCGTGTGACTGCCCGCCGGCCGTTTGAGCCGGCTTCTTTTGATGGCATGGCAACCCCTGGCACCAGCGACCCGCTGGTCGCCGGGCCGGCTCAGGTGCCGGCGCGGCGGGTCTGTCGCTCCGCCTCGAAGGCGCTGCCGAGCGTGACCTTGACGTCTTTCGGCCCGAAGGGCTCGTTGCATGTGGAGCACACCAGCGGGATCTGCACGGGGTGTCCGCAGTGGCGGTGCGCGATGCTCAGTGCGGGCTTGGTCCGGGGCGCGAAGCCGCCCCACTTTTCGCCCCAGGCCTTCAGGCCGAGCAGCAGGGGATAGAAGTCCAGTCCCTTGTCGGTCAGCCGGTACTCGTGCCGCACCGGCCGCTCGCTGTAGGGGCGCCGGGCCACGATGCCTTCGGCTTCCAGGCGCTTGAGGCGCGTGGACAGCAGGTGCGAGGACATGCCCGTCTGCTGCTGGAATTCTTCGAAGCGCTTCACGCCCAGGAACAGCTCGCGCAGGATCAGCACCGTCCAGCGGTCGCCCACCACGGCCAGCGCGCGGGCGATGGGGCACACCGTGTCGCCCACTTCGGACCAGCCCATGTTGACATCCTTCAAAAAATGAAGTTACTATAGCGTATATCGCATGGATGAATCAAGGAAAAGGGCATGCCCAGCACCCAGCCGCGCTATCTGGAAGACTTCAAGGTCGGCGATCGGGTCGAAACCGACACCTTCACCGTCACGCGGGATCTGATCCGTGCTTTTGCCGAGCAGTACGACCCCCAGCCCATGCACCTGGACGAGGCCGCGGCGCGCGGCACGGTGTTTGGCGAGCTGGTGGGCAGCGGCTGGCAGACCCTGGCGGTGACGATGCGGCTGCTGGTGGACGCGCGCCTGCTGGGCGGAACGCCCATCGTCGGCGCCGAATTCAAGGACATGCGCTTTCATGCGCCCATGCGCCCCGGCGACGCCCTGCGCGCCAGCGCCGAGGTGATGGCCATCCGCCCGTCCAGGAGCCGGCCCGATCGCGGCTTCATGGACGTGAAGGTGACGACCAGGAACGCGCTCGGCGCGACCCTGGTCACGCAAAGCTGGAGCCTGGTGGTGCCGTCCCGATCCGCCGTTCCCGCGTGACGACGGGCGGCGCGCGCCGATGTTGCTCATGCCCCGGCCCGGCCGCCGATCGGCCTTCACCAGAGCAACCGATTCCCAAGCCAACCAAGGACGCCAGCCATGCCTCTTGCCCGCATCAACATCGCCCAATCAGCCTCGGCCGAAACCGTGCGCGCCGTCTGCGACGTCGTCTATGACGCCATGGTCCAGATCGCCAAGGTGCCGGCCAACGACCGGTTCCAGATCGTCACGCGCCATGCCGCGGACGAGCTGGTTTATCCGGCCGAGGGCTATCTCGGCATCAACTACACGCCGGCCATCGTCTTCATCCAGGTCACCTGGAACAGCGGGCGCTCGATCGAGGTCAAGAAAGCCTTCTACAAGGCCGTCGCCGAGGGCATCGTGGCCAGGGCGGGGCTGCGCGTGCAGGACGTGTGGATCAGCCTGATCGACGTGGCGCGCGAAGACTGGTCCTTCGGCAACGGCGAGATGCAGTACGCGCCCCCGGCTGCCTGAGTGGTTGGCGACGGTGTCAGAGCAAAAAATTTCAAGCCAAATCGGGCTCCATCCAAGACAGAGAAAGCGCAGCAAGCTATATAAACAGTAGTATTTCCCGGCATCGGTCGGCCGGTGCGCGACCGGGCGATCGGCATCGGGGCGAGCCGGTATCATGCGAGGCCCGGCCTCGGTGGCCGGTTTTTGTTTTCCCATGGATCCCGCTTCGCCCCACCGCCAAGCCCTGGTCGAGTTGCGCGACGTCACCTTCGGGTACGGCGAGCGCGCCGTGCTGTCGGGCGTGTCTTTCACCGTCCCGCGCGGCCGCGTGACGGCGGTGATGGGCGCCTCGGGTGGCGGCAAGACCACGGTGCTGCGCCTGATCGGCGGGCAGCAGCGCGCGCAGGCGGGGGCCGTGCTGTTCGATGGGCAGGACGTGGGCCGCATGGATGAAGCCGGGCTGTACGCGGCGCGCCGGCGCATGGGCATGCTGTTTCAGTTCGGCGCGCTGTTCACCGACCTGTCGGTGCTGGACAACGTGGCCTTTCCGCTGCGCGAGCACACGGATTTGCCGGAAGAACTGATCCGCGACATCGTGCTGATGAAGCTGGATGCCGTGGGCCTGCGCGGCGCGCGCGACTTGATGCCGGCGCAGATCTCGGGCGGCATGGCACGGCGCGTGGCGCTGGCGCGCGCCATCGCGTCCGACCCGGAACTGGTGATGTATGACGAGCCGTTTGCCGGCTTGGACCCGATCTCGATGAACACCGCCGCGCGGCTGATCCGCCAGCTCAACGACGCGCTGGGCATCACCAGCATCGTGGTGTCGCACGACGTGGCCGAGACCTTTGCCATTGCCGACCAGGTGGTGATCCTGGCCGACGGCGGCGTGGCCGCCAGCGGCACGCCGGCCGAGCTGCGCGCCAGCAGCCACCCGCTGGTGCGCCAGTTCATCGGGCTGGCTGAGGATGGGCCGGTGCAGTTTCACTACCCCGGCCCGAGCGTCGAGCAGGACTTTGGCGCGGAGGCGGTGCGATGAGCTGGTGGCGTCCGGCCGACGTGGGTTTCGCCGTGCGCGGCAAGCTGGCCGACGTGGGCCAGGGGGCGCGGTTTTTCTGGCGGCTGGTCGCCCTGCTGGGCCCCACGCTGCGGCGCTTTGCGCTGGTGCGCGACCAGATCCACTTTCTGGGCAATTACTCGCTGGCCATCATTGCCGTGTCGGGCCTGTTCGTGGGCTTCGTGCTGGCGCTGCAGGGCTACAACATCCTGCAGCGCTACGGCTCGTCCGAGGCCGTCGGCATGATGGTGGCGCTGTCGCTGCTGCGCGAGCTGGGGCCGGTGGTCACGGCGCTGCTGTTTGCCGGGCGCGCGGGCACGTCGCTGACGGCCGAGATCGGGCTGATGAAGGCGGGCGAGCAGCTGTCGGCGATGGAGATGATGGCCATCGACCCGATGCGCCGCATCGTCGCGCCGCGTTTCTGGGCCGGCGTCATCACCATGCCGCTGCTGACGGCGGTGTTCAACGCGGTGGGCGTTCTGGGCGGCTGGGTGGTCAGCGTGTGGATGATTGGCGTGGACCCGGGTGCGTTCTGGAGCCAGATGCAGGGCGGCGTGGACGTGTGGACCGACCTGGGCAACGGCGTGCTCAAGAGTATCGTGTTTGGCGTGGCCGTCACCTTCGTGGCGCTGCTGCAGGGCTGGGAGGCCAGGCCCACGGCCGAGGGCGTGTCGCGTGCCACCACGCGCACGGTGGTGATGGCCTCGCTGGCGGTGCTGGGGCTGGACTTTGTCCTGACCGCGCTGATGTTCAGTTACTGATGTTTCAACCCAAAAGGACCAGAGAGCATGGGACGCTCCAAGAATGACGTCTGGGTCGGCCTGTTCGTGATGCTGGGCCTGGCGGCGCTGGTGTTTCTGGCGCTGCAGTCGGCCAACCTGCTGGCGCTGAGCTGGCAGTCCACCTACCGGGTGACGGCGCGCTTCGACAACATCGGGGGCCTCAAGCCCAAGGCAGCGGTCAAGAGCGCCGGCGTGGTGGTGGGCCGCGTGGGCTCGATCGGCTTTGACGACCAGCGCTTTCAGGCGCTGGTGGTGCTCGACATGGACACGCGCTACAAGTTTCCCAGCGACAGCTCGCTCAAGATCCTGACCAGCGGGCTGCTGGGCGAGCAGTACGTGGGCATCGAGGCGGGCGCGTCCGACACCAACCTGAAGGCTGGTGATAATGTCAGCAACACGCAGTCGGCGGTGGTGCTGGAGAACCTGATCAGCCAGTTTCTCTACAACAGCGCGGCCAGCGGCAGCTCTTCCGACGCTGGCGGCAAGTCCGTACCTGGCAAGGGTAAATAGGAAGTTCAAGGGCGAGGGCCGACACGCCAAACCGGCGCGCCGGCAGATGGGCAAATTTCAAGCATGACATTCAACACAGCGACGACCCTGCGCCGCATCGGTTCGGCAGCGGGCTTGCTGGCCGCCCTGCTGCTGGCCGGCTGCGCCACCGTGGCGCATCCCGACCCGCGCGACCCGTGGGAGAGCTACAACCGCGCGATGACGAGCTTCAACGACGGCGTGGACAAAGCGGTGATCAAGCCCGTGGCCACCGTCTACAAGGACGTGATGCCGCAGCCGGTGCGCACCGGCGTGGGCAACTTCTTCGGCAACCTGGGCGACGCCTGGTCCTTCGTCAACAACGTGCTGCAGGCCAAGCCCGAGGGTGCGCTGCATTCGTTCTGGCGCGTGGTGGTCAACACCACCATCGGCATCGGCGGCCTGTTCGACCCGGCCACTGAAATGCGCCTGGTGCGCCACCGCGAGGACTTTGGCCAGACGCTGGGGCGCTGGGGCGCGGATTCCGGTCCCTACCTGGTGTTGCCCATTCTGGGGCCGTCCACGCTGCGCGACACCATCGCCCTGCCGGTGGACTACCTGGGCCGTCCACAGGCGCAGATCCACGACGTTCCGGTGCGCAATTCGCTCACGGTGCTGGAGGCCATCGACACCCGCGCGCGTCTGCTGGGGGTGGAGCAGCTGCTGGACCAGGCCGCGCTGGATCCCTACAGCTTCCAGCGCGACGCCTACCTGCAAAAGCGCCGCAGCGACATCCGCGGCGGCGAGGCGCCGGACGAGGAGCGCTACGACCTTGACGAGCCGCCCGCCAAATAGGGCATGGTGCGCGCACACGCTGTCACCCCGCGCCCCAGCGCTGGGCTTATGCTCGGCCTTCCCGCCATGGCTTGGCATGGCAACCCACGATACCCATCATGACCCTGAGCCTGACTGAACGCCGCCGTTTCCTGCAATCCGCCGCTGCCGGTCTGGGCGCGGCCCTGCTGGCTGGCGCGCCCACCGCATCTTGGGCCGCGGACGAGGCGCCCGACGTGATGATCGGCCGCCTGTCCAACGAGGTGCTGGGCGTGATCCGCGCTGACAAGGCCATCCAGGGCGGCGACATCGACCGCCTGATTGGCGTGGTCGACAGCAAGATCATGCCCAACGTCAATTTCGTGCGCATGACCGCCTCGGCCACCGGCCCGGCCTGGCGCCGCGCCACGCCCGAGCAGCGCCAGAAGCTGCAGGCGGCGTTCAAGACCCTGCTGGTGCGCACCTATGCCGGCGCGCTGCGCCAGGTCAGCGACCAGAAGGTCGAGGTCAAGCCGCTGCGCGCCGGCGCGCAGGACCCGGACGTGACCGTGCGCACGGTGGTCGTCGGCCGGGGCGATCCGATCGAGCTGGATTACCGCCTGGAGCGCACACCCGGCCAGGGCGCGGGCTGGAAAATCTATGACCTGAACGTGCTGGGCGTGTGGCTGGTGGCCAACTACCGTTCGCAGTTTGCCGAGCAGATCAACAAGTCCGGCATCGACGGCCTGATCCAGGCGCTGGATGAGCGCAACCGCGCCAACGCCGCCGAGAAGCGCTGACCATGCTGGTCTTGCCCGCCGAGCTGACCCACGCCCAGGCCCGCGCCGGGCTGGAGCTGCTGCGCCGGGCCGCGGCGGCCGAGCCGGGACCCGAGGTGCTGGTCGACGCCACGGCTCTGGCGCATTTTGATTCCTCGGCCCTGGCTGTGCTGCTGGGCCTGCGCCGCAGTTGCCTGCAGGCGGGCCACACGCTGGCCGTGCGGGGCCTGGCGTCCCGCTTGCGCACCCTGGCCGGCCTGTACGGCGTGAGTGCGCTGCTGCCCGAGGCGCCGACCGCGGCCAAAGCCTGAGCGGCGGCGCCAGACGCCAGACATCACCCCAATCTACAATCGAGGGCTTCATGCCCGCGATCAGCTTTCAATCGGTTTCCAAGGTCTACGCCAGCAACGGGAAATCCGGTCCCCCCGCTTTCAAGGCCCTCGACGAGGTCAGTTTCGACATCGAGGAGGGGGAGTTCTTTGGCCTGTTGGGGCCAAACGGTGCGGGCAAGACCACCCTGATCTCCATCCTGGCCGGCCTGGTGCGCGCCACCTCGGGACGCGTGCTGGTGCACGGTTTCGACGTGCAGCGGGATTTCGTGGCCGCGCGCCGCCACCTGGGCATCGTGCCGCAGGAGCTGGTGTTCGACCCCTTTTTCACCGTGCGCGAGGCGCTGCGCTTTCAGGCCGGCTACTTCGGCCTGCGCCACAGCGACGACTGGATCGATGAGCTGCTGGACGGCCTGGGCCTGGCCGACAAGGCGGGCGCCAACATGCGCCAGCTCTCGGGCGGCATGAAGCGCCGCGTGCTGGTGGGCCTGGCGCTGGTGCACAAGCCGCCCGTCATCGTGCTCGACGAGCCCACCGCCGGCGTGGACGTGGAGTTGCGCCAGACGCTGTGGCAGTTCATCTCCAACCTGAGCCGCCGCGGCCATACGGTGCTGCTGACCACGCATTACCTGGAAGAGGCCGAGGCGCTGTGCCAGCGCATCGCCATGCTCAAGCTGGGGCGCGTGATCGCGCTGGACCGCACCAGCGCGCTGCTGGCCAAGGCGGCGGCCAAGGTGCTGCACTTCAAGACCGACGACGCCTTGCCGCCGGCGCTGGCCGCGCAGGCCCGCGTCACCGGACGCATCGTCGAGCTGCCCGCGCCCGTGGCGGCCGAGGTCGAGCGCCATCTGGCCACGCTGCGCGAGGCCGGCGTGCGCATCGAGGACCTGGAAATCCGCAAGGCCGACCTGGAGGACGTGTTCATCCAGCTCATGAGCGGGTCAGGCAGCCAGGCGGTTTCGGCGCTGGAGCACGCGCAATGAGCAACGGACAGACCATCACCCCGGCCCACCCCACGGCGCCGCACCTGCACGCGCTGCCCGCGCCCGACGACGGCTGGAAGATGCTGCTGACCAAGGAGGTGCTGCGCTTCTGGCGCGTGGCGCTGCAGACCATTGCGGCGCCCGTGCTCACCAGCGTGCTGTACCTGCTGATCTTCGGCCACGTGCTGCAAGGGCGCGTGCAGGTCTATCCGGGCGTGGGCTATGTCGAATTCCTGGTGCCCGGCCTGGTGATGATGAGCGTGCTGCAGAACGCCTTTGCCAACAGCGCCTCCAGCCTGGTGCAAAGCAAGATCATGGGCAACCTGGTGTTCCTGCTGCTGACGCCGCTGTCGGCCTGGCACTGGTTCATCGCCTACGTGGGCGCCGCCCTGCTGCGCGGGCTGATGGTGGGTGCGGGGGTGTACCTGGTCACGCTGTGGTATGCGCCGCCGCAGGCCGCCGCGCTGGGCTGGATCGTCGCGTTCGCGGTGCTGGGCGCGCTGCTGATGAGCGTGCTGGGCCTGCTGGCCGGGCTGTGGGCCGACAAGTTCGACCAGATGGCGGTGTTCCAGAACTTCATCGTCATGCCCATGACCTTTTTGGCCGGCGTGTTCTATTCCATCCACTCGCTGCCGCCCGTGTGGCAGGCGGTGAGCCGCTTCAACCCGTTCTTCTACATGATCGACGGCTTTCGCTACGGCTTCTTCGGCGTCAGCGACGTCTCGCCCTGGCTCAGCCTGGGCGTGGCGCTGGCCAGCGTGCTGGCGGTGTCGGCGCTGACGCTGCAGCTGCTGAGGACCGGCTACAAACTGCGCAACTGATATCCTGAACCCATGAACGCCGATCAAATCCAGCAACTCATCGCCGCCGGCCTGCCCTGCGAGCATGTGCAGGTCGAGGGCGACGGCCGCCACTGGTTTGCCGTCATCGTCTCGCCCCAGTTCGAGGGCAAGCGCCCGATCGCGCGCCACCAGATGGTGTATGCCACGCTGGAAAGCCAGATGGCGTCCGAGGCCGTGCATGCGCTGTCGATGCGCACCTTCACGCCGGCCGAGTGGGCGGTGGCCGGCAAATAGAACTCCAAAATTTATAGCTGATGGCGCATGTACCATGGGCGCCTGAGGCCGATTTGACTCTTAAACCACGGCCACGATGGATCAATTGCTCATCCACGGCGGGCGCCCGCTCTCGGGCGCGGTGACGATCTCGGGCGCCAAGAACGCCGCCCTGCCCGAGATGTGCGCGGCGCTGCTGACCAGCGAGCCCGTGCAGCTGACCAACATGCCGCGCCTGCACGACGTGCGCACCATGCGCCGCCTGCTCGAGCACATGGGCGTGGCCACCGAAACGCACGGCGCGCGCGGCGGCATCGGCTTTGCCGCGCCCGACGCGCTCAATCCCGAGGCGCCCTACGAGCTGGTCAAGACCATGCGCGCCTCGGTGCTGGTGCTGGGGCCGCTGCTGGCGCGCTTCGGCCGCGCGCGGGTGTCGCTGCCGGGCGGCTGCGCCATCGGCTCGCGCCCGGTGGACCAGCACATCAAGGGCCTGCAGGCCATGGGCGCCGAGATCGCGGTCGAGCACGGCTACATGGTGGCGCGCCTGCCTGCCGGCCGCAGCCGCCTGCAGGGCGTGCGCATCACCACCGACATGGTCACCGTCACCGGCACCGAAAACCTGCTGATGGCCGCCTGCCTGGCCGAGGGCGAGACCGTGCTGGAGAACGCCGCGCAAGAGCCTGAAGTGACCGACCTGGCCGAGCTGCTCATCCGCATGGGCGCGCGCATCGAGGGGCAGGGCACCAGCCGCATCCGCGTGCAGGGCGTGCAGCACCTGCACGGCTGCACGCACGCCGTGGTGGCCGATCGCATCGAGGCTGGCACCTTTGCCTGCGCCGTGGCCGCCACCGGTGGCGACGCCGTGCTGCGCCATGCCCGCGCCGACCATCTGGACGCCGTGATCGACAAGCTGCGCGAGGCCGGCGCGGCGCTGGAGTGCGTGGAGGGCGGCCTGCGCGTGCGCAGCCCGGGCGCCGCCGCGCTCAGGGGCCAGAGCTTTCGCACCAGCGAATACCCGGCCTTTCCCACCGACATGCAGGCGCAGTTCATGGCGCTCAACTGCGTGGCAGCGGGCGCCAGCGTGGTCACCGAGACCATCTTCGAAAACCGCTTCATGCACGTCAACGAGCTGCTGCGCCTGGGCGCGCACATCCGCATCGACGGGCGCACGGCGATGATCGAGGGCGTGCCCCGGCTGTCGGGCGCGCGCGTGATGGCCACCGACCTGCGTGCCTCGGCCAGCCTGGTGATCGCCGGCCTGGTGGCCGAGGGCGAAACCGTGATCGACCGCATCTACCACCTGGACCGCGGCTACGACCAGATGGAAGAAAAGCTGCGCGGGCTGGGCGCGGACATCGAAAGGATCTCGGCATGACCGCCATCACCCTGGCCTTGTCCAAGGGCCGCATCTTCGATGAAACCCTGCCGCTGCTGGCCGCCGCCGGCATCACGGTGACGGAAGACCCCGAGAAGTCGCGCAAGCTCATCCTGGCCACCAACCACCCGCAGGTGCGCGTGGTGCTGGTGCGTGCCACCGATGTGCCCACCTACGTCGAATACGGCGGGGCCGACCTGGGCGTGACCGGGCTGGACACGCTGATCGAGCATGGCGCGAACCAGGATGGTTCCCCGTCGGGAACGGGGCTGTATCAGCCGCTGGACCTGCGCATCGCCCGCTGCCACATGGCGGTGGCCGCGCCCGTGGGCTTCGACTACGCCAGCGCCGTGCGCCAGGGCAGCCGCATCACCGTGGCCACCAAGTACCCGGCGATCGCGCGGCGCTTTTTTGCCGACAAGGGCGTGCACGTGGACCTGGTCAAGCTCTACGGCAGCATGGAGCTGGCGCCGCTCACCGGCTTGGCCGACGCCATCGTCGATTTGGTCAGCACCGGCAAGACGCTGGCGGCCAACAAGCTGGTCGAGGTCGAGTTCATCATGGACATCAGCTCGCGCCTGGTCGTCAACCAGGCGGCGCTCAAGCTCAAGACCGCGGCCATCCGGCCCATCATCGACGCCTTTGCCGCCGCGATCCAACCGGAGGTGGTATGAATTCGATAGCTGCTCCCGCCCGTCTGTCAACGGCTGAAGCCGATTTTGAGCAAAAATTCCGGCAGCGCCTGCACTGGAGCGCCGAGCAGGACGCCGCCATCGAAGAGCGCGTGGCCGCCATCCTGGCCGACGTGCGCGCGCGCGGCGACGCCGCGGTGCTGGAGTACACCGCCCGCTTCGACGGCGTGCAGGCCGCCGGCATGGGCGCGCTGCAGCTCAAGGCCGACGAGCTGGCCGCCGCCTTCGACGGCCTGCCCACCGAGCAGCGCCAGGCCCTGCAGGCCGCCGCCGGCCGCATTCGCCGCTACCACGAGTGGCAAAAGACCCAGGGCGGCGAGACGGCCACCTACCGCGACGAGGACGGCACCCTGCTGGGCCAGAAGATCACGCCGCTGGACCGCGTGGGCATCTACGTGCCCGGCGGAAAGGCGGCTTACCCCAGCAGCGTGCTGATGAACGCCATTCCCGCCCACGTGGCCGGCGTGCGCGAGATCATCATGGTGGTGCCGACGCCCAAAGGGGACAAGAACCCGCTGGTGCTGGCCGCCGCCCACGTGGCCGGCGTCACGCGCGCCTTCACGGTCGGCGGCGCGCAGGCCATCGCGGCACTCGCCTATGGCACGGCCAGCATCCCCAAGGTCGACAAGATCACCGGCCCCGGCAACGCCTACGTGGCCAGCGCCAAGAAGCGCGTGTTCGGCCAGGTCGGCATCGACATGATCGCCGGCCCCAGCGAAATCCTGGTGCTGGCCGACGGCACGACGCCGGCCGACTGGGTGGCGATGGACCTGTTCAGCCAGGCCGAGCACGACGAGCTGGCGCAGTCCATCCTGATCAGCCCCGACGCGGCCTACATCGACCAGGTGCAGGCCGCCATGCAGCGCCTGCTGCCCACGCTGCCGCGCGCCGGCATCATCGCCAAGTCCCTGGCCGACCGCGGCGCGCTGATCCATACCCGCAGCATGGAAGAGGCCTGCGCCATCGCCAACCGCATCGCGCCCGAGCACCTCGAAATCGCCAGCCGCACGCCCCACCAGTGGGAGCCGCTGCTGCGCCACGCCGGCGCGATCTTCCTGGGCGCCTACACCAGCGAAAGCCTGGGCGACTACTGCGCCGGCCCCAACCACGTGCTGCCCACCAGCGGCACGGCGCGTTTCTCCTCGCCGCTGTCGGTGTACGACTTCCAGAAGCGCAGCAGCCTGATCGAAGTCAGCGAGGCCGGCGCCCAGAAGATCGGCCGCATCGCCAGTGTGCTCGCCCACGGCGAAGGCCTGCAGGCCCATGCCGGGGCGGCGGAACTGCGACTGCGCCCCTGACGACCCAGCGTGAAAATTGGAGAAAATTGGGGTCAGATCACATTTTCAGAAAATGTGATCTGACCCCAATTTATGGCTGAACCGCCTATGGCTTTTTGAAGGGTTGGCCGCCATTGACGTTGCACATAAATCGGGTACCTTCCCATCCTTTTCCATGACGGAGCTCCTGCATGAACCTCGTTGAGCGCGCCAAGGCCATCTTGCTGAACCCGAAGCCCACCTGGGCGGAGATCGAGGCCGAGCCGGCCAGTACGGCCGAGTTGTATCGCGGCTACCTGATGTGGCTGGCGGCGATTCCAGCGGTGTGCGGCTTCATCGGCATGTCGCTGATCGGCGTGGGGGGCTTCGGCTACTCCGTGCGGGTGCCGCTGTTGATGGGGCTGGGCAACCTGGTGGTGTCCTACGTGCTGAGCCTGGTGGGGGTGTATGTGCTCTCGCTGATCGTCAACGCGCTGGCGCCCCGTTTTGGTGGAGTGCAAAGCCCCATCCAGGCGCTCAAGCTCACGGTGTATGCCAGCACGGCGGCGCTGCTGGGCGGCGTGTTCAGCCTGCTGCCGGTGCTGTCCGTCCTGGGGCTGCTGGCGGCGCTGTACTCGATCTACCTGATCTACACCGGGCTGCCGGTGCTGATGAAGAACCCGCCCGAAAAGTCGGCGGTCTATACCCTCGTGGTCATCGTGGCGTCCATCGTGCTGGGGGTCATCATTGGTGCGGTGCTGGCACTGTTTCGGCCGCACCATCCCATGGGCGGGGCCGGCGGCGCGGTGTCCATCACCACGCCGCAGGGCAAGCTGTCCATCGACACGGCGGCGCTGGAGGCTGCGGGCAAGAAGATGGAAGAGGCCACCCGCCAGATGGAGCTGGCGCAAAAGAGCGGCAATCCGGCCAGCGCCGCCGCGGCCGCCGGGCAAGCCGCGGCGGTGGCCATGGGCGCACTGGGCGGCGCGCAGGGCAACATCGACGTGCAGGCGCTCCGGGCCGCGCTGCCCGAGCAGTTGGCGGGCCTGCCGCGCACGGCGCTGGAGGTGCAGAACAACCAGACCATGGGCCTGAGCATGAGCCAGGCGCAGGCCGAGTACGGCAGCGACGACAAGCACCTGCAGGTCGAGATCATCGACATGGGTGGCCTGTCGGGCCTGGCGCAGATGGCCGGCCTGGTGCAAGGCGAGAAGGAGACCGACGGCAGCGTCGAGAAGACCTGGCAGTCCGGCGGCCGCACCCTGCACGAGGCGTACCACAAGGACGGCAGCGAGGCCGACGCCAAGACCATCCTCAAGAACGGGCTGGTGGTGAGCGTGGAGGGCCGCGGCGTGCCCATCGACGGTGTGCGCAGCGCCATGGGCCAGATCGACCTGGCGGCGCTGGAGGGGCTGCAGCGCAAGAAGCCGTAGGCGGGGCGACCGTCCCGGCGCGGCGGCGGCTTGGCGAGCGCGGGAAGTGGCGACACGAAGTTCGTGCAACACGAAATTCGTGTACACTGAACCGCATGAAAAACGTCACCATCACCGTCGAGGACAGCGTGCTCGAATGGGCGCGGGTGGAAGCGGCCAAGCGCGGCTCCAGTGTGTCGCGCATGGTGGGCGAATTGCTGGCCGAGAAGATGCGCCAGGAAGACGCCTACGCGCAGGCCATGCGCGACGCGCTGCGCTTCGAGTCCTGGGGCGTGAGCGACGGGCCCTACCTGCGCCTGAGCGAGGTGCAGTAAATGGCTGCGCCGCTGGTGTTTGTCGACACGCCGGTGTTCCTGTACACCGCCGATGAACGCGATCCGGCCAAAATGGCGCGCTCGCGCCAGTGGGTGTGCTGGTGCTGGGAGCAGCGGGCGGGGCGCATCAGCACGCAGGTGCTCAACGAGCTGTATCACAACGCGATCACGCGTTTTCGCGCCCGCATGCCGGTGTCGCAGGCGCGCGCCCAGGTGCGCAACCTGCGCCAGTGGCAACCCCCGCACCTGGACACCTATGTGATCGACGGCGCGTGGGCGCTGCAGGATCGCTATGCGCTGAGTTACTGGGATGCGCTGATCGTTTCCTCGGCCCAGCAGCAGGGCTGCCGCTTCCTGCTGAGCGAGGATTTGCAGCACCGGCAGCGCTTCGAGTCCGTGCAGGTGCTCAATCCGTTTCAAGTCGGCCCGGACGAGCTGCCAATGCACGAGGAAGATTGACATGAACGCTTCGATGTCCCCCGTCGCCCCCAACCCCTTCGCCTACATCCGCCACGACGTGCAGGGCATGCACGCCTACGCGGTGCAGGATTCGCGTGGCCTGATCAAGCTGGACGCGATGGAAAACCCGCACCGCTTGTCGCCGGCGCTGCAGGCCGAGCTGGGCCAGCGCCTGGGCCAGGTGGCCATCAACCGCTATCCCGGCGAGCGCATCGAGGCGCTGCGCACGGCGCTGCTGGGCCACGCCCAGCCGCCCGCGGGGTGGTCGCTGATGCTGGGCAACGGCTCGGACGAGCTGATCAGCCTGCTGGCCATGGCCTGCGACGTTCCGGGGGCCTCCATCCTGGCGCCGCTGCCCGGCTTCGTCATGTACGCCATGAGCGCGCAGCTGCAGGGCCTGGGCTTTCACGGCGTGCCGCTCACGGCCGACTTCGAGCTGGATGAAGCCGCCATGCTGGCCGCCATCGCGCAGCACCGCCCGGCCATCGTGTACCTGGCCTATCCCAACAACCCCACCGGCACGCTGTGGGACGAGGGCGCCATCACCCGCATCATCGCCGCGCAGGGCTTGACCGGCGGGCTGGTGGTGCTGGACGAGGCCTACCAGCCCTTTGCCACGCGCAGCTGGATCGAGAACGTGCGCGCCGCGCCCGAGGCGCACCGCCACGTGCTGATCCTGCGCACGCTCAGCAAGTTCGGCCTGGCGGGCGTGCGCATCGGCTACCTGCTGGGCGAGGCCGGCCTGATGGCCGAGCTGGACAAGGTGCGCCCGCCTTACAACGTGAGCGTGCTGAACGCCGAATGCGCGCTGTTCGCCCTCGGGCATTCGGCGGTGTTTGCGGCGCAGGCCGAGGACATTCGTGCGCAGCGCGCTCTCATCTTTGAAGCATTGGAGAAGTTGCCCGGCGTGCACGCCTACCCCAGCCAGGCCAACATGATCCTGGTGCGCGTGCCCGACGCCGCCAAGGCCTTTGCCGGGATGCGGGAACGCGGCGTGCTGGTCAAAAACGTTTCTAAAATGCATCCTCTGCTGGCCCAGTGCCTGCGCCTGACGGTGGGCACCGCCGAGGAAAACGCGCAGATGCTGGCCGCCCTGCAAGCCGCCCTATGACGACCCAAGCCCGCACCGCCGAGGTTTCGCGCGACACCGCCGAAACCAAGATCCACGTCCGCCTCAATCTGGACGGCAGCGGCCGTTCCAAGCTGGCCACCGGCATCGGCTTTTTCGACCACATGCTCGACCAGATCGCGCGCCACGGCCTGATCGACCTCGAGGTCAAGGCCACGGGCGATCTGCACATCGACGGCCACCACACGGTCGAGGACGTGGGCATCGCCATCGGAGAGGCCGTGCGCCAGGCGGTGGGCGACAAAGCCGGCATCACGCGCTACGGCCACAGCTACGTACCGCTGGACGAGGCGCTGTCGCGCGTGGTGATCGATTTCTCGGGCCGGCCCGGCCTGGTGCTGGACGCCAGCTTCAGCAGCGGCATGATCGGCGGCTTCGACACCCAGCTGGTGCACGAGTTCTTCCAGGGCTTCGTCAACCACGCGCACGTCACGCTGCATATCGACAACCTCAAGGGCGTCAACGCGCACCACCAGGTCGAAACCATCTTCAAGGCCTTCGGCCGCGCGCTGCGCATGGCGCTCACGCCTGACCCGCGCGCCGCCGGACAGATTCCGTCCACCAAGGGCGTTCTTTGAGCATTTTTGGCTCCCAGCCCGCGTCCATTCTGCGCGAGCAGCTATGAATTCAATAGTAAACCAAACCGTTGCCGTGATCGACTACGGCATGGGCAACCTGCGCTCGGTGGCGCAGGCCGTGATGCACGCCACGCAGGACACGCACGTCAACGCCGTCATCACGGCCGATCCGGCGGTGGTGCGCGCGGCGCACCGCGTGGTGCTGCCGGGGCAGGGTGCCATGGCCGACTGCATGAGCGCGCTGCGCGAATCGGGCCTGCAGGAGGCGGTGCTGGAGGCCGCCGCCAGCAAGCCCCTGTTCGGCGTCTGCGTCGGCATGCAGATGCTGCTCGGCCACAGCGACGAGGGCCGCACGGCGGCCGGCACACCGGGGCTGGACCTGATCGGTGGCGCGGTGCGCCGCTTCGAGCTGAGCGGCCAGCGCGCGCCCGACGGCAGCCGATACAAGGTGCCGCAAATGGGCTGGAACCAGGTGTTTCGGACCCGGCCCCATCCGGTGTGGGGCCAGCAGGCCGACGGCCAGTGGTTCTACTTCGTGCACAGCTTCTACGCCCAGCCGGACGACGCCGCGCACTGCGCCGCCGAGACCGAGTACGGTAGCCGTTTTGCCTCGGCCATTGCACGCGATAATCTTTTTGCCACGCAGTTCCACCCCGAAAAAAGCGCCGCCCAGGGGCTGGAGCTGTACCGCAACTTCCTGCACTGGAACCCCTGACCGGGGGCTCACTCGTTTTTTCATAGCGTCTCGCGCATTCATCACAAGCGCATCCTGCGTATTTCTCTTTCCAATCGATCATGCTTTTGATTCCTGCCATCGACCTCAAGGACGGACACTGCGTGCGCCTCAAGCAAGGCGACATGGAACAGGCCACCACCTTCAGCGAGGCCCCGGCCGAGATGGCCGCGCACTGGCTCGACGCCGGTGCGCGCCGCCTGCACCTGGTTGACCTGAACGGGGCCTTTGCCGGCAAGCCGCAGAACCTGGGCGCGATCAAGGCCATCCTGAAGGAGCTGGACGACGAGATCCCGGTGCAGCTCGGCGGCGGCATCCGCGACCTGGACACGATCGAGCAATACATCGACGCCGGCATCCGCTACGTCATCATTGGCACGGCGGCGGTCAAGAACCCGGGCTTCCTGAAGGACGCCTGCAGCGCCTTCGGCGGCCACATCATCGTGGGGCTCGATGCGAAAGACGGCAAGGTCGCCACCGACGGTTGGAGCAAGCTGACGGGCCACGAGGTGGTGGATTTGGCGCGCAAGTTCCAGGACTGGGGCGTGGAGTCCATCGTCTACACCGACATCGGGCGCGACGGCATGCTCTCGGGCATCAACGTCGAGGCCACGGTCAAGCTGGCGCAGGCGCTGTCCATTCCGGTCATCGCCTCGGGCGGCTTGTCCAACATGGCCGACATCGAGGCGCTGTGCGCGGTGGAAGGCGAGGGCGTCGAGGGCGTGATCTGCGGGCGCGCCATCTACTCCGGCGACCTGGACTTTGCCGCGGCGCAAGAGCGCGCGGATCAACTGGCGGCGGGCTGATGCTGGCCAAACGCATCATTCCCTGCCTGGACGTGACGGGCGGGCGCGTCGTCAAGGGCGTCAATTTCGTCGAGCTGCGCGACGCGGGCGACCCGGTGGAGATTGCCGCTCGCTATAACGAGCAGGGCGCCGACGAGCTGACCTTCCTGGACATCACCGCCACCAGCGACGGGCGCGACCTGATCCTGCCGATCATCGAGGCCGTGGCCAGCCAGGTCTTCATTCCGCTCACCGTGGGCGGCGGCGTGCGCACCGTGGCCGACGTGCGCCGCCTGCTCAACGCGGGCGCCGACAAGACCAGCTTCAACTCGGCCGCTATCGCCAACCCGCAGGTGATCCGCGACGCCTCGGCCAAGTACGGCGCGCAGTGCATCGTGGTGGCCATCGACGCGCGCCGGCGCACGGCTGACGAGCTGGCCGCGCGCGGCGAAGGCTGGGACGTTTACAGCCACGGCGGGCGCCGCAACACCGGGCTGGACGCCGTGGCTTGGGCGCGCCAGATGGCCGAGTACGGCGCCGGCGAGATCCTGCTGACCAGCATGGACCGCGACGGCACGAAGAGCGGCTTTGACCTGGAACTCACGCGCGCCGTCAGCAACGCGGTCGAGGTGCCCGTGATCGCCTCGGGCGGCGTGGGCACGCTGGACGACCTGGCCGATGGCGTGCAGCAGGGCGGCGCCGACGCCGTGCTGGCCGCCAGCATCTTTCACTACGGCACCTTCACCATTGCGCAGGCCAAGCAGCACATGGCCGCGCGCGGCATCGCCGTGCGGGTGTGAGCCCGGTGCCCGACCCATTTTTAGACAGGAGCTTGTTTTGACCCCTCTCAGCCTCGACGATTTTCTGGCCAGCGTACAGCGGCGCGACCCCAACCAGCCCGAGTTTCTGCAGGCCGTGCGCGAGGTGATGGCGTCGCTGTGGTCCTTTCTGGACGCGCATCCCAAGTACCGCGAGTACGGCCTGCTGCAGCGCCTGGTCGAGCCCGACCGCGTGATCCAGTTTCGCGTGGCGTGGGTGGACGACAAGGGCCAGACCCAGGTCAACCGCGCGTTTCGCGTGCAGCACAACATGGCCATCGGCCCCTACAAGGGCGGCATGCGCTTTCACCCCAGCGTCAACCTGTCGATCCTGAAGTTCCTGGGTTTCGAGCAGACCTTCAAGAACGCCCTGACCACCCTGCCCATGGGCGGCGGCAAGGGCGGCAGCGACTTCGACCCCAAGGGCAAGAGCGACGGCGAGGTGATGCGCTTTTGCCAGGCGCTGATGGCCGAGCTGTACCGCCACCTGGGCGCCGACACCGACGTGCCGGCGGGCGACATCGGCGTGGGCGGGCGCGAAGTCGGCTTCATGGCCGGCATGTACAAGAAGCTGGCCAACAATTCCAGCAGCGTGTTCACCGGCAAGGGCATTGCCTTTGGCGGCAGCCTGATGCGCCCCGAGGCCACCGGCTACGGCACGGTGTACTTTGCACAGGAGATGCTGCGGCGCAAGCAGCTGGGTTTTGACGGCCGCACCGTCAGCATTTCGGGCTCGGGCAACGTGGCGCAGTACGCCGCCGAAAAGGCGCTGGAGTTGGGCGCCAAGGTCGTCACGCTGTCCGACTCGGGCGGCACGCTGGTGCATGAGCAGGGCATCAGCCACGGCCTGCTCAGCGACCTGATGGAGTTCAAGAACGTGCAGCGCGGCCGGCTGGCCGAGTTCTGCAAGAAGAACAAGCTGAAGTTCGAGGCCGGTAAGCGCCCCTGGCATGTGCCGGTGGACATCGCGCTGCCCTGCGCCACGCAAAACGAGCTGGACGCGGGCGATGCCAGGGCGCTGATCGCCGGCGGCGTGGTGTGCGTGGCCGAGGGCGCCAACATGCCCAGCACGCTGGAGGCGGTGGATGCCTTCTTGGCCGCCGGCACGCTTTACGCGCCGGGCAAGGCCAGCAACGCCGGCGGCGTGGCCACCTCGGGGCTGGAGATGAGCCAGAACGCCATGCGCCTGTCCTGGACGCACAGCGACGTGGACCTGCGCCTGCACGAGATCATGAAGGACATCCACGGCAATTGCGTGCGCCACGGCGAGCGCAAGGACGGCACGGTCAACTACGTCGAGGGCGCCAACATCGCCGGCTTCGTCAAGATCGCCGACGCCATGCTGGCCCAGGGCGTTTATTGACCACCCCCAGTCTCCACTCGCTGCGCGATGTTTCGTCCGGTGCACGCCGCCAGAGGCGGCGGCCTTTCGGTCTGTCCAGACCTGCGCAGGCAGGTCTGGAGCCGCAGACCTCAGCCCCCTCGAGGGGGCATCGCCAGTGGGCGGGCCAAGCCCTTCCACGGCGATCGCTGGCCTGGCCTGCTCCGCGGCCGCTGGTTTCGTTGTTGGTCAAGTGCTGCCGGCGTGTGACCACTGTTTGAACAAAATTCAGCGTTCGCGCTTTTGTATCAAGCGCAAAAAGCTATCAATTTAATAGTTGTCTTGGCGTTGCCGACATCGCCTTGTGAATCGCGCACAATCCCCGTATGAGCTGGTTGGATGAAGTCAAATGGGACGCGCAGGGCCTGGTGCCGGTGATCGCGCAGGAGGCCAGCACGGGCGACGTGCTGATGCTGGCGTGGATGAACCGCGAGGCGCTGGCCCAGACGGCCGAGTTGGGCCGGGCGGTGTACTTCAGCCGCTCGCGCGGCCGCCTGTGGTTCAAGGGCGAGGAGTCGGGCCATGTGCAGCAGGTGCACGAGATCCGCATCGACTGCGACCAGGACGTGGTGCTGCTGAAAGTCACCCAGCTGGGCCACCAGCCGGGCATTGCCTGCCACACCGGGCGCCACAGCTGTTTCTTCAGCGTGCTGAGGGACGGCGCCTGGCAGGCCGTCGATCCGGTCTTGAAAGACCCCGCATCCATCTACAAATAAGGCTCATGTCGCAACAAGACGTCCTGGCACGCCTCACCGCCGTGATCGAAAGCCGCAAGCCCGCGGCCGGGGGCAACCCCGACACCAGCTACGTGGCGCGCCTGCTGCACCAGGGGCCCGACGCCTTTCTCAAGAAGATCGGCGAGGAGGCCACCGAAGTGGTGATGGCGGCCAAGGATGCCGAGCACCAAGCCGGCGCGGCGCACGCGCGCGAGAAGATCGTCGCCGAGATGGCCGACCTGTGGTTTCACGGCATGGTGGCGCTGGCGTACTACGGCCTCACGTCGGCCGACGTGGTGGCGGAGCTGGCGCGCCGCGAGGGCCTGTCCGGCATCGAGGAAAAGGCGCTGCGCAAGGTGCGCGAGCGCGAGCACAGCGAATCCACCCATGGAGGAACCGGCGCATGAGCAACAACGACATCATCGACGTCCAAGCCAAGCGCGAGGGCCAGGCCGACACGCTGCGCACCTGGGGCTGGGTCAGCTACATCCTGCACCTGGTGGTGGCGGTGGGGGCGGTGTTTCCGGGGGCGCAGCCCAGCATCGCCCTGCTGATCGTGGCGCTGATCATCGACCTGGTCAAGCGCGATGACGCCGCCGGCACCTGGCAGGCCAGCCACTTCAGCTGGCGCATCCGCGCGGTGCTGGGGGCCGGCTTCTGGTATGTGCTGACCGCGCCGCTGTGGCTGCTGTTCGCGCTGCCGGGCTGGATCGCCTGGGTCCTCATCTCGATCTGGTTCCTGTACCGCATCGTCAAGGGCATGGTGCGCATGAACGCCGGCCAGGCCGTCGATGCCTGAGGCCGCGCGCACCGGCGCCGCCAAGGCCGGCGAGGCGCCGCGCTCGGTCGACCTGGCGCTGCAGGGCGGCGGCTCGCACGGCGCCTTCACCTGGGGCGTGCTGGACGCGCTGCTGGAGGACGGCCGCATCGTGCCCGATGGCGTCAGCGGCACCAGCGCCGGCGCCATGAACGCCGTGGTGCTGGCCCACGGGCTGGCACGCGCGCGCCACGACGGCCTGAAGGGCCAGGACGTGCACGAGGCCGGGCGCAAGGCGCTCAAGCGCTTCTGGGAAAACGTGGGCCTGCTGGGCAACTTCAGCACCGGGCTGCCGCTGCCGGCGGCGCAGGCGGTGGCGTCCTGGTTTTCGCAATGGATCTCGCCGGCGCAGGCCAATCCGCTGGGGGTCAACCCGCTGCGGCGCCTGCTGCTGGACCAGGTCGATTTCGAGCTGCTGGACACGCCGCAGGCCATGAAGGTCTTCGTCTGCGCCACCAACGTGCGCACCGGTGTCGGCGAGGTGTTCAGCGGCAAGCGCCTGACGGTGGACGCGGTGATGGCCTCGGCCTGCCTGCCCACCATGTTCAAGCCGGTCGAGATCGAGGGCGAGTTGTACTGGGACGGCGGCTATTCGGGCAACCCGGCGCTCTACCCGCTGATCTACAACACGCGCAGCAACGACGTGGTGCTGGTGCAGATCAACCCGGTGGCCGTGCCCTTCAAGGCCGACGCCAACGCGCAGGACATCATGGAGCGCGTCAACGAGATCACCTTCAACGCGCCGCTGCTGGCCGAGTTTCGCGCCATCGAGTTCGTGGCCCGCCTGCTCGACGAGGGCCGGCTGGACCCGGGCCGCTACAAGAAGATGCTGCTGCACCGGGTGGACGGCGGCGCGGCGCTGCACGGCTACGGCTCGGCCAGCAAGATGCGCGCCGACATCGTCTTTCTGCACCAGCTGTTCGAGATCGGCCGCCGCATGGGCCAGCGCTGGATCAAGACGCACTTTCGCAATCTGGGCGTGCGCGGCACCGCCATCGAGGCGCCCTGATGAACCTGAACGGAGAACGCGCATGAGCGGCGCCACGCCCCACGATCCCGGCTGCATCTTCTGCAAGATCGTTGCCGGGCAGATTCCCTCGCGCAAGGTCTACGAGGACGAGGAGCTGTTCGCCTTCCACGACATTGCGCCCTGGGCGCCGGTGCACTTCCTGGTCGTGCCCAAGGCCCACATCCTCTCGCTGGCGCACGCCGGCCCCGAACACGAACGCCTGCTGGGCCGCATCATGATGCTGGCCCCGCGCCTGGCACGGGAGCAGGGCTGCAACCCCTATCCGGAGGGCGGCTTTCGCGTGGTCATCAACACCGGCGCCGAAGGCGGGCAGGAGGTGCATCACCTGCACGTGCACGTCATCGGCGGACCGCGCCCCTGGCTCAAGGGTTGACCTGCCCCCGCAGGCCGGAACCGCCCTGGCGCCCTGCAGTCTAAAATTCACATCAAGGCACCAATCCGACCGGTGCAAGGAGTTTCACCATGGGTTCGTTTTCCATCTGGCATTGGTTGATCGTGTTGCTGATCGTGGTCATGATTTTCGGCACCAAGAAGCTGAAGAACATGGGCACCGACTTGGGCAGTGCGGTCAAGGGTTTCAAGGACGGCATGAAGGATGGCGCCACCGACGCATCCGCTGCCGATGCGCCGGCCGGGCAGGTCACCAACGCCACCGCGCGCAAGGACACCATCGACGTCGAGGCCAGGGAAAAGAGCTGATCGCGGCACTGGCGGGGCGTTGATTCGTGCTTGATCTCGGCATCTCCAAAATGGCCCTGATCGGTGCCGTGGCACTGATTGTCATCGGCCCTGAAAAACTGCCGCGCGTGGCCCGCACCGTGGGCACGCTGCTGGGCAAGGCGCAGCGCTACGTGGCCGACGTCAAGGCCGAGGTCAATCAGGCCATGGACCTGGACGAGTTGCGCAAGATGAAGGAAACGGTCGAATCGGCCGGGCGCGACGTCGAGAAGGGCATCCGCGAGACCACGGCCGACTTCGAGAAGGACTGGCACGAGGCCACCGCCGGCCTCGGCCATCCCGACGACCCGCTGCCCGACGGCGGCTGGACGCCGCCGCCCGAATACCGCCGCCCGGACAAGAACTGGCGCCTCAAGCGCGGCGCCACGCCGCTGTGGTACAAGGCGCGCCACGGCGTGCGCCGCCAGGTGCAGTCGGGCGCGGCGCGCGTGGCGCGCTTTCGCCCCAAGAAATCCAATCGCTGAGCCCCTTTTGGCGGCGCCGGGCCCGGGCATCGCCACTTCCTGAACGCCCCTCGGGCCCCGCATGACCGAATCGACCCAAAAGCCAGATCCCGAAGACGAGCTCGCCGGCACCGAGCAGCCCTTCGTCGCCCACCTGATGGAGCTGCGCGACCGGCTGATCAAGTCCATCGTGGCGGTGGGCGTGGTGGCCGTCGCGCTGGCCATCTATCCGGGCCCCGGCCACCTGTACGACCTGCTGGCGGCGCCGCTGGTGGCGCATCTGCCGCACGGCGCGACGCTGATCGCCACCTCGGTCATTTCGCCTTTCATGGTGCCGCTGAAGATCCTGCTGATGGCGGCCTTCCTGATTGCGCTGCCGGTGGTGCTCTACCAGGTCTGGGCCTTTGTCGCGCCGGGGCTGTACTCGCACGAGCGGCGCATGGTGCTACCGCTGGTGATTTCCAGCACCGCCCTGTTTTTTGCCGGGGTGGCGTTTTGCTACTTCCTGGTGTTTGGGCGGGTGTTTGCCTTCATCCAGAGCTTTGCACCCAAGAGCATCACGGCGGCGCCAGACATCGAGGCGTACCTGAGCTTCGTGCTGACCATGTTCCTGGCCTTCGGCCTGGCCTTCGAGGTGCCGATCGCCGTGGTGGTGCTGGCACGCCTGGGCGTGGTCAGCATTGAGCAGCTCAAGCACTTTCGCGGCTATTTCATCGTGCTGGCCTTCGTGGTGGCGGCCATCGTCACGCCGCCCGACGTGGTGTCGCAGCTGTCGCTGGCCATTCCGATGTGTCTGCTCTACGAGCTGGGCATCTGGGCGGCGCGCCTGTTCATCAAGAGCACCACCCGGCCGGACGAAGAAGCCGAAACCAGGGAGGCTTGACGCCGCGCCCTAGCGCGTGGCTGGCGCGCGCGGGCGTGGGCGTTGCACCGGGGTCACGGTGGCCTGCGTGGTCTCGCCGCGGCGCAGCAGCGTGAAGGCCACGGGCTGGCCCGGAGTCAGGGCGGCAATGCGCGTCAGCAGCTCGGACACGGTGCGCACCGGCTGGCCCGCCACCTCGCTGATCACGTCGCCCGGCCGGATGCCGGCCAGCGCGGCGGGGGCGCCGCCCAGCACGCCGGTCACGATCACGCCCTGCTCGGCGGGCACGCCAAAGGTCTGCGCCAGCTCCGGCGTCAGCTCGCCCGGCTCCACGCCGATCCAGCCGCGCACCACCTGACCGTTCCTGATGATGCTCTCCAACACCTGCTTGGCGGTGGCCACCGGAATGGCAAAGCCGATGCCCAGGCTGCCGCCGGTGCGCGAGTAGATGGCGGTGTTGATGCCCATCAGGTTGCCCTCGACATCGACCAGCGCGCCGCCCGAGTTGCCGGGGTTGATGGCGGCGTCGGTCTGGATGAAGTTCTCGAAGGTGTTGATGCCCAGCTGGTTGCGCCCCAGCGCGCTGACGATGCCGCTGGTCACCGTCTGGCCCACGCCAAAGGGGTTGCCGATGGCCAGCACGCGGTCGCCCACCTGCAGCTGGTCGGAGTTGCCCAGCACCATCACCGGCAGCTTGTCCAGCCCGATCTTGAGCACCGCCAGGTCGCTCTCCGGGTCGGTGCCGATGATCTTGGCCGGCGCGCTGCGGCCGTCGGCCAGCACCACCTCGATGGCGTCGGCGCCCTCGACCACGTGGTTGTTGGTCAGGATGTAGCCCTCGGGGCTCATGATCACGCCCGAGCCCAGGCCGTTTTGCTGCTGCTCGGCGGCGCGGTCGCCAAAGAAGAAGCGGAACCAGGGATCGTTCCTGAGCGGGTTGTGCGTGGTGGTGCTGGTGTTGATGCTGACCACGGCAGGAGCGGTGCGCCGCACCGCCGCATTCAGGCTGCCGGGGGCACTGGCGCCGGCCGGCGTCTCGGGCGCCTGGAAGATCGCGATGGTGCCCAGGTTGCCCGCCAGCGGCCCGGCGCGGCCCAGCCACTGGGGTTTGAGCGTGAGCACCACGAAGTACGCGGCCAGCAGCACGGTGACGGCTTGTGCAAACAGGAGCCAGAAGCGTTTCATGGGCAGCAGGTTTTGGGTGACGAACGCGAGGGACAGCGCGCAAATTGTAGGGTGCGCGGCCGCGCCGATGCGGCGCCCCCACCGTTCGCATCGGCTGCATCGCGCGGGCTTCAGCGCATCTCGAACAGCTCCTGATGAAACGCGCGCGCCGGCAGGCCCTGGGCCAGCAGGTCGGCGCGCAGCGCCCGGCCAAAGCCTGCCGGGCCGCAGAACCACACGCTGGCGTCGCGCCAGGCGGGCACCGTCTGCCGCAGGCGCTCGCCGGACAGGCGGCCGTCGCGCGCGTCCACCAGCACGTGCAGGCGAATGCCGGCGGCCTGCGCGTCGGCGCGCATCTTGCCCAGGGCCTCGGCGTCCTCCACCGCGGTGGGATGGAACAGGTCGATCTCGTGCGGGCCGCCGCCTTCGCGCGCCAGCTGCTGCATGCGGGCGATGAAGGGCGTGATGCCGATGCCGGCGCCGATCCAGATCTGGCGCACCTCGGGGCCGCCGAAGGTGAAGCACCCGTAGGGGCCTTCCACCGTCACCCGCTGGCCCACGCGCAGCGTCTGCGGCAGCTCGGCCGTGTGGTCGCCCAGCGCCTTGGTGACGAAGCGGATGCGCGGGTCCTGGGGGTGCCATGCCGAGGCGATGGTGTAGGGGTGCGCACCTTCGGCGCGGCTGCTGGTGACGAAGGCGAACTGCCCCGCCTGGTGGCCGCGCCAGCCGGCATCGACGCGCAGCGTGGTCTCCAGCACGCCCAGCGCCGGATAGTGCTGCAGTGCCTCGATGGCGCCGCCCACCTTGCGCCCCGCGCCCACGCGGCCCAGCAGCACCCGCAGCGCCGAGACGGTGCCGGCGGCCGTCAGCAGCGCCATCGCCCAGCCGATGGGCTGCGACCAGTAGTCGAACTTCAGCAGCACCACGGTGTGGAAGACCAGCACCAGATAGGCCACGGCCAGCAGATGGTGCGTCTTGGCGAACAGGCGATAGGGAAAGCGCTTGATGAGCGCCAGCGCGATCAGCACCACGGCGGCATAGAACGCCCATTCGCCCAGCCCTTCAGCAGCGTGCCGCCAGTCGCGCAGCACGGCTTCGACGCCGCTGGATTCGGGCGGCTGGCCGCGGCGCGCGGGCCGGGTGAGCCAACCCCAGCCGACCGCCCACTTGGTGCCCTTGGCCCACAGCCAGTGCACCGTGCCGGCAACGAGCGCGCCCATGCCCAGCCACTTGTGCAGGCGGTACATCTTGTCCAGCCCGCGCAGCTGCGGCTCCAGCCACACCGGCCGCACCGCCAGCACCATGGCCAGCGACATCATGCCCATCACCAGCACGCCGCTGTACTGCACCCACACGGTGCGCAACGCGAAGTAGCCCGCCTGCGCCGGCCACAACGTGTCGGCCAGCAGCCACAGGCCGCTCAATGCGGCCAGAAAGCCCCAGAATACCCAGACCATTCTCTTCATCGTGCTTCCTTGCTGCTCTTCACCCGTGTGGAGCATAGAGATGCCGCATGTCGTATTGCCAAGCGCCTGTAAAGCAATCGTGAACGGGGCTGATCTGGGTCAACCCGTGGACGATGGCGGACAATGATCCGATGTCCTTGCCCACCACTGCCATCGACCGCGGCACCCTGCTGGCCGCTTTCAATGCCGAGCTGCAACCCGAGCGCTTCAAGGACTACGGCCCCAACGGCCTGCAGGTGGAGGGCAAGCCGCACATCCGCAAGCTGGTGAGCGGCGTGACGGCCAGCCGGGCGCTGATCGACGCCGCCATCGAGGGGGGTGCCGACGCCTTGTTGGTGCACCACGGGCTGTTCTGGCGCGGGCAGGACGGCACCGTCACCGGCTGGATGAAGCAGCGCCTGCAACGCCTGCTGGCGCACGACATCAACCTGTTCGCCTACCACCTGCCGCTGGACGCCCACCCCACGCTGGGCAACAACGCGCAGCTGGGCGCGCGCCTGGGCCTGCAGGCCACGGGACGCTTCGGCGAGCAGGACCTGGGCTTCATCGGCCGGCGCACGGATGGCGGAGCCTTCGTCGACGCAGATGACTTGGCGGGTTTGCTGGAATCAGTGCTCAATCGGCCTGCAACCCATGTGGGACAAGCGCAAAAAGCTATCAAAACAATTGCATGGTGCAGCGGCGGCGCGCAGGGCTACTTCGAGGCCGCCATTGCCGCCGGCGCGCAGGCCTTCATCACCGGCGAGATCTCGGAGCCCCAGGCGCACCTGGCGCGCGAGTGCGACGTGCTGTTCTACGCCTGCGGCCACCACGCCACCGAGCGCTACGGCGCGCCGGCGCTCGCCGCGCATGTGGCGGCGCGACTGGGCATCGCGCACGAATTCATCGACATCGACAATCCCGCATGAGCAATGCCTGGCCATGACCATGACCGCCGCCACTGAAAGCGCTTCGAGCCCGGGCCGGCCAAAGCCCATCGCCATCACCTTGGGCGATGCGGCCGGCATCGGCCCGGAAATCATTGCCAAGTCGTTCCGCGACGCCCCCGAACTGCTGGCCGGTTGCTTTGTGGTCGGCGACGTGGCGTTGATGCGCCGTGCCGCGGGCTGGGTGCAGCCCGGCGATGTCAGCCTGCCGGTGGCGCCGATTGCCGATCCTGTGCAGGCCCTGCAGGCGCCGCCACGCTGCGTGCCGGTGCTGCAGCCGGGGCCATCGGCGGCGGTGCCCGAGCCCGGTCGCATCAGCGCCGCGGCCGGCCGGCTGGCGGGCGACTGCGTGGCGTGGGCCGCGCGTGCCGCGTTGCGCGGCGCGGTGGGGGCGGTGGTGACCGCGCCGCTGCACAAGGAGGCGCTGTCGGCGGCTGGCGCGCCCTACGACGCCTTCCCGGGGCACACCGAGTTGCTGCAGGCCGAGGCCGCGCGTCACCAGGGGCTGGGTGTGGCGCAGGTGCCGGTGCGCATGATGCTGGCCAACGACGAGCTGCGCACGGTACTGGTCAGCATCCACATATCGCTGCGCGAGGCGATCGAGCGGGTGACGGCGCAGAACGTGTTGGACACGCTGCGCATCGCGCATCGCGCCGTCGGCCGGGCGTTGGGGCGGGCGCCGCGCATGGCGGTGGCTGGCCTCAATCCCCATGCCGGCGAGGGCGGCCTGTTTGGCCGCGAAGAGATCGAGCACATCGCCCCCGCCATCGCGCGTGCCGTTGCCGAGGGGATCGACGCGCGCGGGCCCTTCGCGCCCGACACGGTGTTCATGCGGGCGCGCGGCGGGGCCGAGTTCGACCTG
Source organism: Burkholderiaceae bacterium (assembly GCA_041396485.1). Classification (GTDB taxonomy): domain Bacteria; phylum Pseudomonadota; class Gammaproteobacteria; order Burkholderiales; family Burkholderiaceae_C; genus Ottowia. Next base: position 305,762 of record JAWKYM010000001.1, read on the forward strand.
GTGATTGCGATGTACCACGACCAGGGCCTGATTCCGGTGAAGTACCTGGGCGTGGAGCGCGGCGTGAACGTGACCCTGGGCCTGCCCTTCGTGCGCACCAGCCCCGATCACGGCACGGCCTTCGACCTGGCGGGTACCGGCCGGGCCGATGCGGGCAGCCTGCTGGCGGCCATTCGCATGGCGCGCGACTTGATGGCCTGAATCGGCCCTGGCGCTCGTGGGGTGGGCGTCAGGCGCTATAAAAATTGATTTCTGGGCGTCAGCGCTTCAGGCTGTCCCGGATTTCGCGCAACAACTGCACGTCCTCGGGCGTTTCGGGCGGCGCTGCCGGGGCCGGCTCCGCTTCCGCCTTCTTCAGGCGGTTCATCTGCTTGACCATCATGAAGATGATGAAGGCCAGGATGATGAAGTTGACCAGGATGGTGATGAAGTTGCCATAGGCAAACACGGCACCGGCTTTCTTGGCCTCGGCCAGCGCCAAGCCCGCCGGCTGGCCCGACAAGGGGATGTAGTAGCTGGAGAAATCCAGCCCGCCAAAAATCTTGCCGACCACCGGCATGATCAGGTCGCCCACGATCGAGTCGACGATCTTGCCGAATGCGCCGCCGATGATCACGCCGACCGCCAGATCCATGGCGTTGCCCTTGACGGCGAACTCGCGAAACTCTTGCATCATGCCCATGTTGGAACCTCCTGAGTTGTTGAACGGACGGCCAGTATTGCGCGCCATCAGGGAATGTCAATCCGGGCGGCCGGGCTCGGCGCATGCGGCCGCCATGCCGCATGGGGGGCGGGCTTGCTCCGCTACAATCCTTGGCTGGTTCGCATAAAAAAACACATCCCTGCCGATTCAGAGGACAGCCATGAGTGACGCCCCACCCAGTAATTTCACCCCTGTGCCCATGGACAGCAGCAAACGCACCTGGCTGATTGCGTCGGGCTGCGCGGGCGCTGTGGGTACCGTGGCCTTGGCCACGCCGTTTGTCGAGAGCTTCCAGCCCTCCGAGCGCGCCAAGGCGGCCGGCGCCCCCGTCGAGGTGGACATTTCCGCCCTGCAACCCGGTGAGCGCATGATCGTCGAATGGCGCGGCCAGCCGGTGTGGGTGTTCAGGCGCACGCCCGAGATGCTGGCCACACTCAAGATCACCGACAGCGAGGTGGCCGACCCGCTGTCCAAGCGCACGGATTTCCCGACACCCGTGTGGGCACAGAACATCGACCGGGCGCAAGAGGCGCACAAGGACATCCTGGTCGTGGTTGGCATCTGCACGCACCTGGGCTGCTCGCCGGTCGAGAAATTCAAGGCCGGTCCTCAGCCCTCGCTGCCCGACAACTGGGAAGGCGGCTTTTTCTGCCCCTGCCACGGTTCGACCTTCGATTTCTCTGCACGCGTGTTCAAGAACAAGCCGGCGCCGGCCAATCTGGTGGTGCCGCCCTACACGTACCTGTCCGACACCAAGCTGTTGATCGGCGAATACAAGAAGGCATAACGAGGCGGGCCATGGCTGAATTCAAGGAAATCTCCCCCAACGCGTCCGCCGGCGCCAAGCTGCACAACTGGCTGGACAACCGCTTCCCGACGCTGTTTGCGGAATACCGCAAGCACATGAGCGAGTACTTCGCGCCGAAGAACTTCAATTTCTGGTATTTCTTCGGCTCGCTGGCGCTGCTGGTGCTGGTGATCCAGGTGGTCACCGGCATCTTCCTGGTGATGCACTACAAGCCCGACGCGGCCAAGGCCTTCGAGTCGGTCGAATACATCATGCGCGATGTGCCCGGCGGATGGTTCATCCGCTACATGCACTCCACGGGGGCCTCGGCCTTCTTCGTCGTGGTTTACCTGCACATGTACCGCGGTCTCATCTACGGCAGCTATCGCAAGCCGCGCGAGCTGGTCTGGATCTTCGGCTGCGCCATCTTCCTGTGTCTGATGGCCGAGGCCTTCATGGGCTACCTGCTGCCCTGGGGTCAGATGTCCTACTGGGGTGCACAGGTGATCGTCAATTTGTTCTCGGCCATTCCCTTCATCGGGCCCGATTTGTCGCTGTTGATCCGCGGCGACTACGTGGTGGGCGACGCCACGCTGAACCGCTTCTTCAGCTTCCACGTCATCGCCGTGCCGCTGGTGCTGATCGGCCTGGTGGTGGCACACCTGCTGGCGCTGCACGACGTGGGTTCGAACAACCCCGACGGCATCGAGATCAAGAAGGGCCCCAAGGGCAACCGCTGGTCTCCCGACGCACCGACCGACGGCATTCCGTTCCATCCGTACTACACGGTGCACGACATCGTGGGCGTGGGGGGGTTCCTGATGATCTTCTTCGCCGTGCTGTTCTTCGCGCCGGAGATGGGGGGCTACTTCCTCGAATACAACAATTTCATCCCGGCCGACCCGCTGGTCACGCCCGCGCACATCGCGCCGGTCTGGTATTTCACGCCCTTCTATTCGATGCTGCGGGCCACCACCGACACCATGGTGAACGTGCTGTGCCTCATCGTGGCGCTGGCCACGGTGCTGACTTGGCTCAAGAGCCGGAGTTCGACCCGGTTCAAGCTCATCCTGACCGTGATCGCCATCGTCGGCATTGCCCTGCTCAAGACCTTCGATCCCAAGTTCTGGGGCGTGGTCATCATGGGCGGCGCCGTCATCATCCTGTTCTTCCTGCCGTGGCTGGACCACAGCCCCGCGCGGTCGATCCGCTATCGCCCGAACTGGCACAAGACGGTGTACGTGGTGTTCATCATCTGGTTTGTCGTGCTGATGGTCCTGGGCATCATGGCGCCGGGGCCGCTGTTCGCGCAGTCCTCGCTGGAATGGCTGACCAATGAGCGCGTGGCGCTGGTGGGCACGCTGGTCTACTTCGGTTTCTTCCTGCTGATGCCGTGGTGGAGCCGGCTGGGAACGCCCAAGCCGGTGCCCGATCGCGTCACCTTCAAGCCCCATTGATGCCGGCCGGAGTACAACAACCATGACCATGTGGAAAAAGATCATCGTCGGCCTGACCCTGGCGCTGGGAATTGGCGCCGCGGCACAGGCGGCCTCCGGCGGCATTTCGTGGGACAAGGCACCCGGCAAGCTGGACGACACGGCCTCGCTGCAACGCGGCGTCAAGATTTTCGTCAACTACTGCCTGAGCTGTCACTCGGCGGCCTTCATGCGCTTCAACCGGCTGCATGACATCGGCCTGACCGACGAGGAAATCAAGGACAACCTGCTGTTCACCGGCGAGAAGGTCGGCGACATGATGAAGGCCGCCATCGACCCCAAGGAGGCCAAGGCCTGGTTCGGCGCCAACCCACCCGATCTGACCTTGGTTGCGCGTTCGCGCTCGGGCGCCGGCGGCACCGGTGCCGACTATCTCTACACGCTGTTCCGCACCTACTACCGCGACGACTCGCGCCCCACGGGCTGGAACAACCTGGCGTTCCCCAACATCGGCATGCCGCATCCGCTGTGGCAGCTGCAGGGCGAACGCAAGCCGATCTACCACACGACCGAGTCGCATGGCCAGGAAGTGCACACCTTCAGCGGCCGTTGGGAGCAGGTCACGCCGGGTACCCTGACGCCGCTGCAGTACGACCAGGCCGTTGCCGATCTGGTCAATTACCTGAAGTGGATGAGCGAGCCGGCCCAATCCAAACGCGTGCAGATCGGCGTGTGGGTGCTGCTGTTCCTGGCGCTGTTCACGCTGTTCGCGTGGCGCCTGAACGCCGCGTACTGGAGAGACGTCCGATAGCACGCATCGATCATCCGGGCGCTTGCGCCCGGGCATTTCTGGAGTGGGGCGCGCCCGGGTGTTGGCGGGCTTCCACTCCTTTGGTTTTAAGGAGTTGACTCATCATGATGGTGCTGTATTCAGGAACGACCTGCCCGTTCTCGCATCGCTGCCGTTTCGTGCTGTTCGAAAAGGGCATGGATTTCGAGATCCGCGACGTGGATCTCTACAACAAGCCCGAGGACATCAGCGTGATGAACCCCTACGGGCAGGTGCCGATCCTGGTCGAGCGCGACCTGATCCTGTACGAGTCGAACATCATCAACGAGTACATCGACGAGCGCTTTCCGCACCCGCAACTGATGCCGGGCGACCCGGTGGATCGCGCGCGCGTGCGCCTGTTCCTGCTGAACTTCGAGAAGGAGCTGTTTGCGCACGTCAGCGTGCTCGAAAACCGCGCCGCGCGCAGCAACGAGAAGGCACTGGAGAAGGCGCGCAGCAACATCCGCGACCGCCTGACGCAGATGGCGCCCGTGTTCCTGAAGAACAAGTTCATCCTGGGCGACAACTTCTCGATGCTGGACGTGGCTCTCGCACCCCTGCTGTGGCGCCTGGACTACTACGGCATCGATTTGTCCAAGAACGCCGCGCCCCTGCTCAAGTACGCCGAACGCATCTTCTCGCGCCCGGCCTACATCGAGGCGCTCACGCCCTCCGAGAAGGTGATGCGCAAGTAGGCACTCGGCTTCGGCAATGACGATGAACGCACTGGAATCCGCTTCAACCCGCCCCTACCTCATCCGCGCACTGTACGAATGGTGCGCGGACAACGCGCTCACGCCCTATGTTGCGGTGTTTGCCGACGACAGCGTGCAGGTGCCGCGCGAGTACGTGCAAAACGGCGAAATCGTGCTGAACGTCAGCGTGGATGCCACCAGCGGCCTGAAGATCGGCAACGAGTTCATCGAGTTCCGGGCCCGCTTTGGCGGCGTGCCGCGCGAGATCATCGTGCCGATCGACCGCGTCATGGCGATCTACGCGCGGGAAAACGGCCAGGGCATGGCGTTTCCGCTGCAGGCCCGCGCGGCTGCTGGTCCGGCCGCGCCTGAGGCCTCGCCGGCGCCCGCCGCCGGCGCCCTCGGCGTGGTCGAGGCGGGCGGCCCGGCGGCCGCATCGGACGATGCCGATCCGTCCGGGCCCGCATCGCCCGATTCCCGCAAGCGGCCCGCGCTCAAGCGCATCAAGTAGGTCCGCCCGTTCGGGGTGCGTTCGGAGGTCCTCTAGAATCGCGCCCGTTTGCCGCCTTAGCTCAGTTGGTAGAGCAACCGCCTTGTAAGCGGTAGGTCGTCAGTTCGAATCCGACAGGCGGCACCATTCTTTCCACCCTAGCGCCCCACCGGGCCCTGATGCACCCGGATGCGGATCTCGCGTCTCGGGTGGCCGGCGGCCTCCAGGGCAGCGCGCAAGGCCGGCAGCAATTGCCGGATCTTGGCCGCCGCGGCCGTGTGCGGTACCAGCAGGCACCACTCGTCGTCGTCGATCGGCCCGGCCAGCACCGCACGGCGCAGGGGTGCGGGCAGCAGCGGCCGGATGCATTCCAGTCGGGCGCAAGAGGCCGCCATGCGCGCGCGCAGCGGCTGCAGGGCGGCGGCGGCGTCAAGGGCCTGGCCCACCGAGGCGGTGCGATGGGACTTGGGAGCGATGGGCATGGTCAGGGTTGCGGCGCCGGGGCAGGCGGCCTTCGATGGGTAGAATGGGGAGTTTGTCGCGATGACGGCCGGATGGCACTGCCAAATCCTGTACACGGGTTCTTGTACATGGGTTGCACATGGCGGTTTCGCCCCAATCTTCGCATCATCTTGAACTCACTGGGACCGCTGGTCGCCACTGCCCGGGCGCTGCGCGCGCGGCGGCGACCGTTCACGCATGGCCACGACCTTTCTCACCAAGATTTTCGGCAGCCGCAACGACCGCTTGCTGAAACAGTATCGCAAGATCGCCGCCCGCATCAACGCGCTGGAGCCGCAATTCGAGAAGCTTGACGACGAGGCCTTGCGCGGCAAGACGCAGGAGTTTCGCGACCGGCTGGCCGCCGGCGAAACCCTGGACAAGCTCCTGCCCGAGGCCTTCGCCACCGTGCGCGAGGCGTCCAAGCGCGTGATGAAGATGCGCCACTTCGACGTGCAGCTGGTGGGCGGCATGGCGCTGCACGAGGGCAAGATCGGCGAAATGCGCACCGGCGAGGGCAAGACACTGACGGCCACGCTGCCGGTGTACCTGAACGCGCTGGAAGGCAAGGGCGTGCACGTGGTCACCGTCAACGACTACCTGGCCAACCGCGACGCGCAGTGGATGGGGCGGCTGTACAACTTCCTGGGCCTGTCGGTGGGTGTGAACCTGCCGCAGATGCCGCGCGAGGCGAAACAGGCCGCCTACAACGCCGACATCACCTACGGCACCAACAACGAATACGGCTTCGACTATCTGCGCGACAACATGGTCTACGAGGTGGGCGACCGGGTGCAGCGCAAGCTGCACTACGCCATCGTCGACGAGGTGGACTCGATCCTGATCGACGAGGCGCGCACGCCGCTCATCATCAGCGGCCAGGCCGAGGACCACACCGCCATGTACGTGGCGATGAACCAGGTGGCGCCCCTGCTGGTGCGCCAGGAGGGCGAGGCCGACCCGCGCACCGGCGAGGGCGTGACCAAGCCGGGCGACTTCACGGTCGACGAGAAGGCGCACCAGATCTACCTGACCGAGCAAGGTCACGAGACCGCCGAGCGCGTGTTGACCGAGCGCGGCCTGATTGCCCCCGATGCGAGTTTGTACGACGCAGCCAACATTGCGCTGATGCATCACCTGTATGCGGCCCTGCGTGCGCACCACCTGTTCCATCGCGACCAGCACTACGTGGTGCAACAGGGCGAGCAGGGCCCCGAAATCGTCATCGTCGACGAATTCACCGGCCGCCTGATGAGCGGACGGCGCTGGAGCGACGGCCTGCACCAGGCGGTGGAGGCCAAGGAAGGCGTGCCGATCCAGGCCGAAAACCAGACCCTGGCCTCGATCACCTTCCAGAACTACTTTCGCCTCTACGGCAAGCTGGCGGGCATGACGGGCACGGCCGACACCGAGGCCTACGAGTTCCAGGAGATCTACGGCCTGGAAACGGTGGTGATCCCCCCCAACAAGCCGCCCAAGCGCGACGACCAGCTCGATCGCGTCTACAAGACCACGCCCGAGAAGTACACCGCCGCCATTGCCGACATCCGCGCCTGCTACGAAAAGGGCCAGCCGGTGCTGGTGGGCACCTCATCGATCGAGAACTCGGAGATCATTGCCAATCTGCTGAACCAGGCCAAGCTGCCGCACCAGGTGCTCAATGCCAAGCAGCACGCGCGCGAAGCCGACATCGTGGCGCAGGCCGGCCATTCCAGGATGATCACCATCGCCACCAACATGGCGGGGCGTGGCACCGACATCGTGCTGGGCGGCAACGTCGAGAAGGCCATCGAGGCGCTGCAGCAGGACGCCAGCCTGGACGATGCCGCGCGCACCGCCCGTGCCGCCGAGATGCGCGCGCAGTGGCAGAAGGACCACGACCAGGTGGTCGCCCTGGGGGGGCTGCGCATTATCGCCACCGAGCGGCACGAAAGCCGGCGCATCGACAACCAGCTGCGCGGGCGCTCGGGCCGCCAGGGCGACCCGGGCTCGTCGCGCTTCTATCTCAGCCTGGACGACCCGCTGATGCGCATCTTTGCCGGCGACCGCGTGCGCGCGATCATGGACCGGCTGAAGATGCCTGAGGGCGAAGCCATCGAGGCCGGTATCGTCACGCGCAGCATCGAGAGCGCGCAGCGCAAGGTGGAGGCGCGCAACTTCGACATCCGCAAGCAGCTGCTGGAGTACGACGACGTCTCCAACGACCAGCGCAAGGTGATTTACCAGGAGCGCAACGACATCCTGGATGCCAAGAACCTGACCGAGCAGATCGACGCCTTCCGCGAAGGCAGCATGATCGACCTGGTGCGCCAGTACGTGCCCTCCGAGTCGGTCGAGGAGCAGTGGGACATCCCTGGCCTGGAGAAGGCCCTGGCCGAGCAATGGCAGATCGAACTGCCCCTGACCCAGGAGGTCGAGGCCTCCAGCGCCATCACCGACGAGGACATCGTCGAGAAGGTGGTGGCCGCGGCCAATGCGGCCTATGCCAAGCGGCTGGAGCTGGTGGGGCCCGACAACTACCATCCCTTCGAGCGTGCCGTGCTGCTGCAAAGCATCGACATGCACTGGCGCGAGCATCTGGCCGCGCTGGACTACCTGCGCCAGGGCATCCACCTGCGCAGCTACGGCCAGAAGCAGCCCAAGCAGGAATACAAGCGCGAGGCCTTCGAGCTGTTCGGCCAGCTGCTGGACGTGGTCAAGAACGACGTCACGCGCACGCTGATGACGGTGCGCATCCAGTCCAGCGAGCAGATCGAGCAGGCCGCGCAGGACTTCGAGCAGCGCGGCGAACGGGTCAGCAACGTCACCTATACCGCACCCACCGAGACTGGCGAGGCCGAGAGCGTGCCCGAAGCGGCCGCGCGCGGCATGGCCGCGGCAGCCGCCGGCGGTGCGCTGGCCGTACCGCGCGTGGGCCGCAACGACCCCTGCCCCTGCGGCAGCGGCAAGAAATACAAGCACTGCCACGGCGCGCTGGTATGACGCCTTGCCCGGCCACAGTGCCGGGCCAAGCGCCCTTTCCATGAACCGATTTGCCCATCTGCACCATGCCCGTCAATCTGTCCGCTCCCGATCCGACCCAGCTATTGCCCGTTGCGGGCGTGCGCCTGGGGGTGGCGCAGGCGGGCGTGCGCAAGGCCGGACGCGATGACCTGACCGTGCTGCTGCTGGACGAGGGGGCCAGCGTGGGCGGCGTGTTCACGCAAAACCGCTTTTGCGCCGCACCCGTGCAGGTGTGCCGCGAGCACCTGGTCAGCGGCGCGCCGATTCGCGCCATCGTCATCAACACCGGCAATGCCAATGCCGGCACGGGCGAGGACGGCCTGGCCCGCGCGCGCCAGACCAGCGCCGCGCTGTCGGACCTGCTCAAGCTTCAGGCGTCCCAAGTGTTGCCCCTGTCCACCGGCGTCATCATGGAGCCGCTGCCGGTCGACCGCATCGCCGCCGGCCTGCCGGCCGCCATTGCCGACGCACGCACCGACCATTGGGCGCGCGCGGCCGCGGCCATCATGACCACCGACACCGTGCCCAAGGCCTTCAGTGCCCAGGCGCGCGTGGGCGGCGCCGAAGTCACCGTCACCGGCATCAGCAAGGGCGCCGGCATGATCCGCCCCAACATGGCCACCATGCTGGGCTTCGTGGCCACCGATGCCTGCATCGATCCTGCCCTGCTCACGCGCCTGGCGCGCGAGCTGGCCGAGGGCTCGTTCAACCGCGTCACCGTCGATGGCGACACCTCGACCAACGACAGCTTCCTGCTCATTGCCACCCAGCGCGCGGGTAACACCCCCATCACGTCCCTGGACTCGGACGACGCACAGGCCCTCAAGGCGGCGCTGCTCCAGGTTGCGCGCCAACTGGCCCAGGCCATCGTGCGCGACGGCGAGGGCGCCACCAAGTTCATCACCGTCCGCATCGAGGGCGGGCGCGACGCGGCCGAATGCCGCCAGGTGGCCTACGCCATCGCGCATTCGCCGCTGGTCAAGACCGCCTTCTTCGCCAGCGACCCCAACCTGGGGCGCATCCTGGCGGCGGTGGGTTACGCCGGGATCGGTGACCTGGATCAGACCCGGATCGACCTGTATCTGGACGACGTGCACGTGGCCACCGGCGGCGGGCGCCATCCGGCGTACCGTGAGGAAGACGGCCAGCGCGTGATGAAGCAGCAGGAGATCACCGTGCGCGTGGGCCTGGGCCGGGGCGAGGCCAGCGACACCGTCTGGACCTGCGATCTGAGCCACGACTACGTGAGCATCAACGCCGACTACAGATCCTGATTGCTATTTTAATGATAGCTATCAGCGTTTGTTGAATGAGCGCTGGAGGCCAAAATGACCAATGATCTGAAGGGCTTGATCGAGCGGGCCGAACAACTCATGGCGCGCATCGAATCGGTGCTGCCCAAACCCCTGGGCGCGCCCGACTGGGGCCAGGCCGTGGCCTGGCGCTATCGCAAGCGCGCCTCGGGCATGGGCGTGCTGGAACCGGTGCGCCACCTGGCCGCGATGGCCTTGTCCGACCTGAAGGAGATCGACGCGCAGAAGGACAAGATCGAGCGCAACACGCGCCAGTTCGTCGAGGGCCGGCCGGCCAACAACGTGCTGCTCACGGGCGCGCGCGGCACCGGCAAGTCCTCGCTCATCAAGGCCTGCCTGAACGCCTTCGCGCCGCAAGGCCTGCGCCTGATCGAGGTGGACAAGGCCGATCTGGTGGACCTGCCCGACATCGTCGAGGTGGTGAGCGGACGGCCCGAGAAGTTCATCGTCTACTGCGACGACCTGAGCTTTGACGAGGGCGAGCCCGGCTACAAGGCGCTCAAGAGCATCCTGGACGGCAGCGTGGCGGCCAGCACGCCCAATGTGCTGGTGTACGCCACCAGCAACCGGCGCCACCTGCTGCCCGAGTACATGAAGGAAAACCTCAGCTACACCCACACCGAGGACGGCGAAGTGCACCCCGGCGAGGTGATCGAGGAAAAAATCTCGCTGTCCGAGCGCTTCGGCCTGTGGGTCAGCTTCTATCCGTTCACCCAGGACGAATACCTGGCCATTGTCGCCCAGTGGCTGAGCGCCCTGGGCGCGAGCCCGGCGCAAATCCAGGCCGCACGGCCCGAGGCCCTGGTGTGGGCGCTGGAGCGCGGCTCGCGCTCGGGCCGCGTGGCCTGGCAGTTCGCGCGCGACTTCATGGGCCGCGGGGCGGCGTGACGGCGCCACCGATCCGCGCCGACGGCCACCTGCCACGCCAGGGCGAGGCCGAGGGCGGCGAGCGCCGCGTGGTCGAGGTGGCCGTCGGCATCCTGCTTCGGCCCGATGGCCGCTTTCTGCTGACCTCGCGCCCGCCGGGCAAGGTCTATGCCGGCTACTGGGAGTTTCCGGGCGGCAAGCTGGAGCCGGGCGAAAGCGTGGAACAGGCGCTGGCGCGCGAGTTGCATGAAGAGCTGGGCGTGTTGATCGAGCCGGCCGCCGTCATGCGCTGGCGCGAGCAGCTGGTGGACTATCCGCACGCCCTGGTGCGCCTGCATTTTTGCCGCGTCACGGCGTGGCAGGGCGCGTTGCAGATGCGCGAGGGCCAGCAGGCCGCCTGGGAGCGCCTGCCGGTCGGCGTGCAGCCGGTGCTGGCGGGCACCTTGCCGGTGCTGCAGTGGCTGGGCGAGGAGGCGCGTGCCGAGCCCAGGCGCCCGGGCTGACCGGTTGCGGCGCCGCCCGCAGCATCAGTGCGATGGGTGGGCCAAAGGCGGCGCGGGCGGCGTCTCGTCGCTGTCCTGCGCCTCGACGCGAAAGCGCTCATTGGCCCAGTCGCCCAGGTCGTTCAGCTTGCAGCGCTGGCTGCAAAACGGGCGCCAGGGGTTGTCCGGCGCGTAGCGGCTGGGGCCGCCGCAGGTTGGGCAGCGCACGGTGCGCGCGGGGGCCGGGGCAGCGCGGTTCATGCGCACAGCGCCAGTTCAAAGGGCACGTCCACGCGCTCGGCCTGCAGCCTGCCATCGGGCTGGGGGCGCATCAGGCGCACCGACACGGCCAGGCGGTTGCCGCTGATCTCGGGCACCAGGCCCAGCGATTCGTCCAGCCGCAGGCGCAGCAGCTGCACCGCGCGCCCCTGCGGCAGCCCCATCTGGTACTGGCCCGCGCTGGCCGTCATCATGCGGGGCTTGCCGCTGGTGCGTAAGATCTGCAGCAGCAGGGCAATGGCCTGCGCCATGGGGCCCAGCGAGGCCACCCAGCGATGCAGGTCGGCGCGCCGGCTGGCCGCCTGGCCGTGCTGCCAGGCGTGGTAGGCCGGCAGATCGAACCCGCAGGTGCCGCCGGGCATGGCGGCGCGGCTGCGCACGGCCATCAGCCACTCGTGCTCGGTCAGGTCGTGGCCGGGTTTCCCCATCTGGCTGCTGAGCTGAGCGAAGGCTTGTTCGAGCTGCGTCAGCAGTGCGTCCAGCGAGGCTTCGGAAATCGCGGGATTGCCGCGGTAGGCCGCCATCAGGCTCTTCTGCTTTTCCAGGTCTTTCAGCACGTCCGACTTCAGGTCGGCGCGGCTGGTCACGTCCATGACCTCGAACAGGGTCAGCAGGGCGTAGTGGTGATCGAGCGCGCTCTCGCGCGGCAGCAACTGGCCCAGGCGGCCGAACAGATGCTCCAGCCGGAGGTAGGTGCGAATGCGTTCGTTGAAAGGGTACTCGTACAGGATCACGCGCGGGCTTTCACCATCGAAACCGCCATCTGGCGCGCATCATAGCCCGAAGGTCGCGGCCAGATGGACGATTTGCGCCTGCAGGTCACCCACTGTGACACCTTCACCGTTGAACAGCACCCAGTCGGCCGCGGCCAGACGCTGCGTGCGCGACGCCTGGGCGTCCAAGATGGCCTGCACCTGCGCGTGCGACAGGCCGCTGCGCGCCATCACGCGGGCAATCTGCACGGCGGGCGGGCAGTCCAGCACCAGCACGCGATCGAGTCGCTTGCGCCAGCGCGCGCCACCCTCCGCCAGCAGCGGGATGTCGAACACCAGCCAGGCATGGCCGGCGCGTTCCGCGGCGCGGGTCTGGCGCTCGATTTCCTGGGCCACCAGGGGGTGGACGATGGCCTCGAGCCGCCCGCGCGCCTGCGGGTTGGCGTACACCAGGGTGCGCATGGCGGCGCGGTCCAGCGCCCCGTCGGAACCGATCAGCTCGGGTCCGAAGGCGGCGGCGATGGCGGGCAGGGCAGCGCCACCGACCGCGGTAGTGGCGCGCGAGATGGCGTCGGCGTCGATCACCGCCGCGCCGCGCGCGGCCAGCAGGGCCGCCACCGTGCTCTTGCCGCTGCCGATGCCGCCTGTGAGGCCCAGGTGCAGCGGGACGCGGGTGGCCATGGCCTTACAAGCCGATCGCGCGCAGGATGGCGGCGGGACCGAATACCATGGCGGTCAGGCCCGCCAGGGCCAGGAAGGGCCCGAACGGCACGACGCCGCCCTCGCGCAGGGCGTGCGAGAGCTTCATGCCGATGCCGATCAGCGCGCCGATGACCGAGGCCATCAGGATGATGGGCACCAGCGCCGGCCAGCCAAACCAGGCGCCCAGGGCGGCGAACAGCTTGAAGTCGCCATAGCCCATGCCTTCCTTGCCGGTGGCCAGCCGGAATGCCCAGTACACCGCCCACAGCGACAGGTAGCCCGCCACGGCGCCCCACAGCGCCTGGGCCAGTGGCACGCCCGTCCAGCCCAGGGCCGCGGCCATCAGCCCGGCCCACAGCAGGGGCAGTGTCAGGTCGTCGGGCAGAAGCGTGGTGTCCCAGTCGATCAGTGTCAGGGCGACCAGGACGGCGGCAAAGAAGCACCAGGCGGCTGCCACCGGCGTGACGCCCCAGCGCCAGGCGCACCAGGCGAACAGCGCGCCCGTGGCCAACTCGACCAGCGGGTAGCGCATGCTGATGCGGGTGTGGCAGGCCGAGCAGCGCCCGCGCAGCACCAGCCAGCTGAGCACCGGGATGTTCTCGTACCAGGCGATCGCGTGGCCACAGTGCGGGCAGCGCGAGCGCGGCGTGACCAGGTTCAGGGGCGCCTGTTCGGGCGCCGGCTGGCCGCTCAGCTCGGCGCACTGCTCGGTCCACTGGCGCTCCATCATCTTGGGCAGCCGGTGAATGACGACGTTGAGAAAGCTGCCGATGAGCAGGCCCAGCACGCCGCCAAGGGCGGCTTGCAACCAGATCTCCTCGATCATCAGACGACCTGGCCGAGCTTGAAGATGGGCAGGTACATCGAGATCACGATGCCGCCGATCACGGTGCCCAGCACCACGATGATGATCGGCTCCATCAGGCTGGACAGGCCGGCCACCATCTCGTCCACCTCGGACTCGTAGAAGTCGGCCGCCTTGCCCAGCATGTGGTCCAGCGAGCCCGACTCCTCCCCGATGGCGCTCATCTGCAGCACCATGCTGGGAAACACGTTGGCGTTGGTCATGGCGGTGGTCAGGCTGGTGCCGGTGGACACCTCCTGCTGGATCTTGTCGGTGGCCAGCTTGTAGACCGAGTTGCCCGAGGCGCCGCCCACCGAGTCGAGCGCCTCGACCAGGGGCACGCCGGCGGCAAACATGGTGGACAGGGTGCGCGTCCAGCGCGCGATGACGGATTTTTCGATCAGGTCGCCGAAGATGGGCAGCTTGAGCAACAGGCGGTCCATGAACATCTGCATCTTCTCGTTGCGCTTCCAGGCCTGCATGAAGAAGTAGAAGCCGAAGCCCAGGCCGCCAAAGATCAGCCACCACCACTGCACGAAGAACTCGCTCATGGCGATCACCATCAGCGTGGGGGTCGGCAGGTCGGCGCCGAAGGAGGAGAACACCTCCTTGAAGGCGGGGATGACGAAGATCATGATGATCGAAACCACCACGAAGGCCACCACCAGCACCGCCACCGGGTACATCAGCGCCGACTTGATCTTGGACTTGATCGCCTCGGTCTTCTCCATGTAGGTGGCCAGGCGGTCGAGCAGACTGTCCAGGATACCGGCGGCCTCGCCGGCCTCGACGAGGTTGCAGTACAGGCTGTTGAAGTAGATCGGGTACTTGCGGAACGCGGCCGACAGCGAGGTGCCGGTTTCGACGTCCATGCGGATGTCGTTGAGCAGCTTGGTGACGCTGGGGTTGGGGTTGCCGCGTCCGACGATGTCGAAGGCCTGCAGCAGCGGCACGCCGGCCTTCATCATGGTGGCCAGCTGCCGCGTGAAGATGGCGATGTCCCTGGGCTTGATCTTCTTGCCCGCACGCATGCGCCGCTTCTTGATCTTGGTGACCACGATGCCCTGGCGGCGCAGCGTGGCGTTGACCTGGTTTTCGCCGCCAGCGCGCGTCTCGCCGCGCACCACCTTGCCGTTGCGGTCCTTGCCTTCCCATTCGTAGACGAATTCCTTGGCGCCGGCGCGTGTGGGGGTGCGGCTTGCGGTTCGGGTTGCCATGACTGTGTTCTCTTGTTCGGTGGCGCGTGCGCCTTACTGGTTGGTGACCGCCAGAACCTCTTCCAGCGAGGTGACGCCCAGCCGCACCTTGTGCAGGCCGGCTTCGCGCAGCGAGCGCACCCCTTCCGTGCGCGCCTGCTCGGCAATTTCCAGCGCGCTGCCGTCGGCCAGGATGATGCGCTGCAGCTCTTCGCTGATCGGCATCACCTCGTAGATGCCGACGCGTCCCTTGTAGCCGTTGTTGCAGGCGTCGCAGCCCACCGGGCGATAGGGCGTCCAGCTGCCGTCCACGTCGGACTCGGCAAAGCCGGCGTCGATCAGCGCCTCGTGCGGAATGTCGGCCGGCTGCTTGCACTTGGCACACAGGCGGCGCGCCAGGCGCTGCGCGGTGATCAGGATCACGCTGGAGGCGATGTTGAACGGCGCGATGCCCATGTTGCGCATGCGCGTGAGCGTGGTGGGCGCGTCGTTGGTGTGCAGCGTGGACAGCACCAGGTGGCCGGTCTGCGCCGCCTTGATGGCGATGTCGGCGGTTTCCAGGTCGCGGATTTCGCCCACCATGATGATGTCCGGATCCTGGCGCAGGAAGGCGCGCAGGGCGACGGCAAAGGTCAGGCCGGCCTTCTCGTTGACGTTGACCTGGTTGACGCCCGGCAGGTTGATTTCGGATGGGTCCTCGGCCGTGGCGATGTTCACGCCCGGCCGGTTGAGCAGGTTCAGGCAGGTGTAGAGCGACACCGTCTTGCCCGAACCCGTGGGGCCGGTGACCAGGATCATGCCGTAGGGCCGCTCGATGGCGGTCATCAGGCGGGTCTTTTCCTCCGGCTCGTAGCCCAGGGCGTCGATGCCCATCTTGGCGCTGCTCGGATCCAGGATGCGGATCACGATCTTTTCGCCGAACAGCGTGGGCAGGGTGCTGACGCGAAAGTCGATCACGCGCTCGGGCCCGACCTTGAGCTTCATGCGCCCGTCCTGGGGCACGCGCTTTTCGGAGATGTCCAAGCGCGAGATCACCTTGATGCGCGAGGCCAGCTTCTCCTTGATGGCGACCGGCGGCGAAACGATTTCCTGCAGTTCGCCGTCGACGCGAAAGCGCACGCGGTACTGGTGTTCATACGGTTCGAAGTGCAGGTCGGAGGCGCCCAGGTTGATGGCATCCAGCAGCACCTTGTGCAGGAACTTGACGACCGGCGCGTCCTCGACGTCGGCCTGCGGGTCGTCGGCCTCCGCCGCGGGAGCATCCGAGCCCAGCGCGGCTTCGTCGAAGTCGAAGCCCGTGCCGATGATGCTGTCCATCGAATCGGCCACGGTCTTGCCGTGCTTTTCGACCAGGCGCGCGAGCTTGTCGAACTCGCCGATCACCCACTCGACGCCCGACTGGCTGACGAACTTGAGCTTTTCGGCGGCCTCGTGGTCGGATGGGTCGGCCGTGACGACGATCAGGCGCCCGCCGCGCTTGCTGAGCGCCAGCAGGCGGTACTTGAGCGACAGCTTGACGTCGATCAGGTCGGTGGGCAGGCGCAGCGGATCGAGCGCGTCGACGTCGATCAGCGGCGCCGAAAAGGCCTGCGCCAGGGTGTGCGCCAGCTCGGTGGCCGACACCGCGCCGGATTCGATCAGGTCGGGAATGTAGGGGCGGCCGGCCGCCAGCGCCTTGCGATGGACTTCCTCGGCCACCTTCTGGCTGAGTTTGCCGGCCATGACCAGCACCCGGCCCACGCCGGGCAGGGCGGCGGCCAGGGGCTCCTTGAGGTACGAGTCGGATACAGCCATCAAAGCAATGCTCAAACGAAGTCAATCTTAACGATCATCGCCCAAGAGTGAACGAATGTAAACGTTCAAACGGGGCGATTGTGTGTGCCAGTAGACACTTGTCCGGCCGCCGCGACGTTCCGGGCCGCCGGCGGACGGTGGCGCGGGCGGCGTCAGCCGGCCTTGCGCAAGGTCACGTTGATGCGCTCGGCGCCGGTCAGCGGGTGTTGCGCCAGGGCGATGGGCGCCACGCCGTGAAAGCGCAGGCGGTCGGCGCCGCCCCACACCGCCACGTCGCCATGAAACAGCGGCACGCGCACCGGGCGCTCGGCGCGGGAGGCACCGCCCCACAGAAAGAACGCCGGCACGCCCAGCGAGATGGACACGATGGGCTGGCCGAAGTCGCGCTCGTTGCGGTCCTGGTGCAGCGACAGGCGCGTGCCGGGGCGGTAGCGGTTGATCAGGGCCGCGTCGGGCGCAAAGCCGGCAAAGCCGGCGGCAGCCGCCGCCGCCTGGCCCAGCTGCGCCAGCACCACCGGCATGGGCGGCCAGGGCTGGCCGCTGTCCGGGTCGTCGGTGCGGTAGCGGTAGCCGGCGCGGCTGCTGGTCCAGCCCAGCGCGCCGCAATTGCTCAGCGGCACCGACATGGTCTGGCCGCCCGGCGTCACCATGCGGCGAAACGGCGCCTGCGCCAGCACCTGCTGCAGCGCCGGCCACAGCGCGTCCACCCAGGGCAGCGCAAAGCCGCGCAGCACCACGGCCTGCGGGCCCAGCACCGTGGCGCTGCCGGCCAGCGGGGCATCGTCGGCAAACAGATCGGCGGTCATCGGTTCAGCGCAGGGATGTGAATCAATTCGGGCTCTGGTGCTTGCAAATCATGCGCAACAAGCTATGAAAACGATAGTTAACTGGCTCAGCCTGGCCAGACATGCAGCAAGGCCAGCGTCATCACCAGGTAGCGCGCCAGCTTGCCGACCAGCATCCAGGCCGCACAGGGCAGCAGCGGCAGGCGCAGCCAGCCGGCCACGGCGCACAGGGGGTCGCCGATGACGGGCAGGAAGGACAGGAAGCAGGCCGGCGGGCCGATGTGCTGCAGCCAGTCGAGCGCGCGCAGGTGGGTGGCCGAGTGGCGGTAGCGGTCCACCACGTGGTGCGCGCCCAGGCCCATCCACCAGCTCAGCATGCCGCCCAGGGTGTTCCCCAGCGTGGCCACGCCGATGGCGGGCCAGAACAGATCGGGACTGAGCTTGACCAGGCCGAACACCGCCGGCTCCGAGCCCAGGGGCAGCAGCGTGGCCGAGACGAAGGCCACGACAAACACCGTGGACAGCCCATATTGGGGCAGCGCCAGCGCCTGCAGCAGGGAGTGAAACCATGGGTCCATCGGGGCGGCCAGTGTAGGGTCGGGCGGGGTGCCGCGGGGGCGGGCTGGGCGGTGGGCGCCGAATTTCGATTGCTGAAAATATGAGCAGCTAAAATCCGCGCTCCCACTGCCGCACTTTCGCGCCGGCAGCGCGCCACCGCGATGCAGATCGGCCCCCATTTTCTCCCGAACACCCTGTTCGTCGCCCCCATGGCTGGGGTGACCGACCGGCCGTTTCGCCAGCTGTGCCGCGCCTTTGGCGCGGGCTACGCCGTGAGCGAGATGGTGACCTCGCGGCGCGATTTGTGGCACACGCTCAAGACATCGCGCCGCGCCGACCACGCCGGCGAGCCGGGGCCGATCGCGGTGCAGATCGCCGGCACCGACGCCGCCATGATGGCCGAGGCGGCGCGCTACAACATCGATCGCGGCGCGCAGATCATCGACATCAACATGGGCTGCCCGGCCAAGAAGGTGTGCGACAAGTGGGCCGGCAGCGCGCTGATGCGCGACGAGCCCCTGGCCCTGGCCATCGTCGAGGCGGTGGTGGCCGCCTGTGCGCCGCAGGGCGTGCCCGTCACGCTGAAGATGCGCACCGGCTGGTGCGCCGCGCACAAGAACGCCGTGGGCCTGGCGCGCGCCGCCGAGAGCGCCGGCGTGCAGATGCTGACGGTGCACGGCCGCACGCGCGAGCAGGGCTATCGTGGAGAGGCCGAGTACGAGACGATTGCCGCCGTCAAGGCCGCCGTGCGCATTCCGGTCGTGGCCAACGGCGACATCGATTCGCCCGCCAAGGCCCGCGCGGTGCTGGCCGCCACCGGCGCCGACGCGTTGATGATCGGCCGTGCGGCGCAGGGCCGGCCCTGGATCTTTCGCGAGGTGGCGCACTTTCTGGCCACCGGCGAGGTGCTGGCCCCGCCCCTGGTGCTGGCGGTGCGCCGCGCCCTGCTGGGGCATCTGCAGGACCACTACGCGCTGTATGGCGAATTCAGCGGCGTGCGCTCGGCGCGCAAGCACATTGGCTGGTATGTTCGGGCGCTGCCGGGCGGTGAGGCCTTTCGCGCCCGCATGAATGCCATCGAGACGGCGGCCGAGCAATGGCAGGCGGTGGCGGATTTCCTTGAAGAACTGGCGGTGGCGCACGAACGCCTGCCGCCGGCCGGCGCCGCTGCGTGCGCTGGCCAGGGGGCGGTGGAGGCCCCGTTGCAACCATGAACAAGAATGCCAGTCCCATCGAGCACAGCGTGCGCGCCAGCCTGGAGGCCTATTTCCGCGACCTGGAGGGCACCGAGCCCGACGGCCTGTACGACATGCTGATCCGCGCGGTTGAAAAGCCGCTGCTGGACGTGGTGATGCACCACGCCGGCCACAACCAGAGCCGCGCCGCCGAGTGGCTGGGGCTGAACCGCAACACCCTGCGCAAGAAGCTCATCGAGCATCGCCTGGTGGCCGCCGATAAATCCTGATTTGATAGCTGCTCGCGCTTGCTACATCAGCGCAAAACCCACCTTGACTTTTAATTCTGCCTCTCATGACCACTGCGCTGATCTCAGTCTCCGACAAAACCGGCATCCTGGAATTCGCCCAGGCACTGCACGCGCTGGGCGTGCGCCTGCTGTCCACCGGCGGCACCGCCAAGTTATTGCAAAACGCCGGCCTGCCCGTCACCGAGGTGGCCGAGCACACCGGCTTTCCCGAGATGCTGGACGGCCGCGTGAAAACGCTGCACCCCAAGATCCACGGCGGCCTGCTGGCGCGCCGCGACGTGCCCGAGCACGTGGCCGCGCTGCTGCAGCACGGCATCGATACCATCGACCTGCTGGTGGTCAACCTCTACCCCTTCGAGGCCACGGTGGCCAAGGCCGGCTGCACGCTGGCCGATGCCATCGAGAACATCGACATCGGCGGCCCGGCCATGGTGCGCAGCGCGGCCAAGAACTGGCGCGACGTGGCGGTGCTGACCGATGCGGGGCAATACGCCGGCGTGCTGGCCGAGCTCAAGGCCGGCGCCATCAGCCTCAAGACCAAGTTCGCCCTGTCGGTGGCCGCCTTCAACCGCGTGAGCGACTACGATGGCGCCATCAGCGATTACCTGTCCGCTATCGATTTCGATGCTGCCGGCGCTGACGGGGCGCCCGCCAGAGGCCTTTTCCCTTCACACAGCAACGGCCGCTTCGTCAAGCTGCAGGATCTGCGCTACGGCGAGAACCCGCACCAGCAGGCCGCCTTTTATCGCGACCTGTATCCGGCGCCCGGCTCGCTGGTCACGGCCCGGCAGCTGCAGGGCAAGGAACTGTCCTACAACAACATCGCCGACGCCGACGCGGCCTGGGAATGCGTCAAGCAGTGGCATGAGCCGGCCTGCGTCATCGTCAAGCACGCCAACCCCTGCGGCGTGGCGCTGGGCGCCAGCGCGCTCGAGGCCTATCAAAAGGCTTTCCAGACCGACCCCACCAGCGCCTTCGGCGGCATCATCGCCTTCAACGTGCCGGTCGATGGCGCCGCGGCCGAGGCGGTGAGCAAGCAGTTCGTCGAGGTGCTGCTGGCCCCGGCCTTCACGCCCGAGGCGTTGGCGGTGTTCAAGGCCAAGGCCAACGTGCGCGTGCTCACGATCGCGCTCGATGGCGTGCAGCGCGATGGCGCCACGGCCTGGGCGCGCGGGCACAACCTGATGGAGGTCAAGCGCGTGGGCTCGGGCCTGCTGATGCAGACCGCCGACTTCCACGACCTGAAGCTGGCGGACCTGAAAGTGGTGACCCATAAGCAACCCACGCCCGAGCAGCTGCAGGACCTGCTGTTTGCCTGGAAGGTGGCGCAGTACGTCAAGAGCAACGCCATCGTCTTTTGCGCCCAAGGCATGACGCTGGGCGTGGGCGCGGGCCAGATGAGCCGGCTGGACTCGGCGCGCATTGCGTCCATCAAGGCCGAGGCCGCGGGCCTGTCGCTCCAGGGCTCGGCCGTGGCCAGCGACGCGTTCTTCCCCTTCCGCGATGGCCTGGACGTGGTGATCGACCACGGCGCCACCTGCGTCATCCAGCCCGGCGGTTCGATGCGCGACCCCGAGGTGATCGCCGCCGCCGACGAGCGCGGCGTGGCCATGGTGTTCACCGGGGTGCGGCACTTCCGGCATTGAAGCCGGGCGATTTCAAGCCAAATTGGCTGCCAGCGCCCGACCATCAAGCGCGAACAGCTATCAAATTCAAAGTGATCGAAACACCTCGGCCGCCGCGCTGACGGTGGCGTCAATGTCGGCCTCGCTGTGCGCGCTGCTCACAAAGCCGGCCTCGTACAGCGCCGGCGCGAGGTACACGCCGCGATCAAGAAGGCCGTGAAAGAGCGTGTTGAAACGCGCGCCGTCGCTCTGCATCACCTGGCCGTAGTTGCGCGGCAGCTCGGGCAGCAAAAAGAAGCCGAACATGCCGCCTTCGCTGTCGGCTGCAAAGGGCACGCCGGCCGCGAGCGCCGCGGCCTTCAGGCCGTCGACCAAGCGATGCGTTTTGGCCGTGAGCGCCTCGAAGAAGCCGGGCTTGCTGATTTCGCGCAGCGTGGCCAGGCCGCAGGCGGTGGCCACCGGGTTGCCGCTCAGCGTTCCGGCCTGGTACACCGGGCCCAGCGGGGCGAGTTGCTCCATCACCGCGCGCTTGCCGCCAAAGGCGGCCAGCGGCATGCCGCCGCCGATGACCTTGCCCATCACGGTGATGTCGGGCTCGAAGCCGGGGATGTTGCGGGCGTAAACGCATTGCGCGCCGCCCAGCGCGACGCGAAAGCCGGTCATCACCTCGTCGTAGATCAGGAGCGCGCCGTGCTGCGTGCACAGCTCGCGACAGCGGCGCGTGAAGTCAACACTGGCGCGCACGAAGTTCATGTTGCCGGCGATCGGCTCCATGATCAGGCCGGCGATGCGCGGGCCGTGCTCGGCAAAGGCCGCCTCGAGCTGGGCGAGGTTGTTGTATTCGAGCACCAGCGTGTGCTGCACCACCTCGGGCGGAACGCCGGCGCTGGTGGGGTTGCCGAAGGTGGCCAGGCCCGAGCCGGCCTTGACCAGCAGCGCGTCGGCGTGGCCGTGGTAGCAGCCCTCGAACTTGAGAATGGTGTCGCGGCCCGTGGCGCCGCGCGCCAGGCGGATGGCGCTCATGCCGGCCTCGGTGCCGCTGGAGACCAGGCGCAGCATTTCCATGCCCGGGCGCAGCGCGATGATGGCCTCGGCCAGCTCGATTTCGCGCTCGGTTGGCGCGCCGTATGACAGGCCCTCGGTGACGGCCTTTTGCACCGCCTCCAGCACGGCGGGGTGGCCGTGGCCCAGGATCATCGGGCCCCAGGAGCCGATGTAGTCGATGTAGCGCGTGCCGCCCGCGTCCCAGAAGTAGGGGCCTTGCGCGCGCTGCACGAAGCGCGGCGTGCCGCCCACGGCGCGGAAAGCGCGCACGGGCGAGTTGACGCCACCGGGAATCACGCGGCGCGCGCGTTCCATCAGAAAGTCGTTGCGATCAGTGCTTGGTTTCATGGAGGACTTGGGTCAGATCAGCGGGCGCCGGCGTGTCGGCCGCGGTGCCCGCAGCGGGGGGTTCATCGGCCTCGGCCCAGAACAGTCGGTCGGGCAGCGCCCGGCCCATGCCGGGGCAAAAGCCGTGGTCCAGCGCCTGGTCGAGATATTGCAGGGCTTCGATGGTGGCCTCGGTCAGGTCCGAGCCCATCGCCAGCAGGCCCGCCAGCGCCGCCGACAGGGTGTCGCCGGCGCCCAGGAAGTCGGCCTCGATGCGCTCGAACTCCTGCTGGCACAGCTCGGCCTGTGGCGACACCAGCACGCTGCCGATGCGGTCGCCGGGCCGCACCAGGCCGGTCACCAGCACGTAGGACACACCCAGCTCCGCGGCGGCACGCGCCAGGTCGGTGGCGTCGGCGTGCCGGCGCGAGGCGGTCTCGGGCAGCAGCCAGTGGCGCAGCGTGGTGTTGTTGCCCACCAGCACCGCCGCCTGCGGCAGCAGCAGCTCGCGCAGCGCGTCCTGATAGTTGTCGATCTGCTGCTCGTCCCACCAGGACAGGTCGGGCATATAGACGATGACTGGCAACTCGGGGTAGTCGGCGACAAACGCGGCGACGGCGGCCACCGCCTCGGCGCTGCCCACGAAGCCGACCTTGACGGCCTGCAGGGGCACGTCCTCGGCAATCAGCTGGGCCTGTTCCGCGATGGCGGCGCCGTCCAGCGCCGCGTGGCCCACCGCTTCGCGGCTGTCGCGCAGGTAGCTGCCAGTCATCACGGGCAGCAGGTGCGCGCCCACCGAACCCATCACCAGCGCGTCGCCACCCAGGCCGCCGGCGCCGGCGGGGTCGTTGGCATTGAAGCTGAGGACGCACGCCGGGGCGCCGCCCGATTCAGCGAGGGCGTCGGAACTGTCGCGCTCGTGCGACGTTTCAGGGGGGGGCAAACCCGTCATATTCCCTTTGCGCCTCTTTTTTTGCCACAGTGGAAGTCCCGTGACCCGGCTTCCGTGGATACAATCGATTGCATTTGATGTGGTGGCACTTTAGTACTAGTCAACGTGAGGCGGCTGGCCGGCGCGTCAAGGGGAATGCACACGGGTGCATCCACTGGCCGGCTCGGCCATGGTATCGCGTTGCGGAACTCGGGTGTGCCGGCCGGAGCAATGGCCGGCTTGGCCAGGTGGCACGCCGTGCGCCAAACCAATGCCAGACCAGGAGAAGCGCTTGAATTCGACGGGATCCATGAAAGTTCTGGTCATCGACGACAGCAACACCATTCGTCGCAGTGCCGAGATCTTTCTCAAGCAGGGCGGCCACGAGGTGACGCTGGCCGAGGATGGCTTTGATGCCCTGTCCAAGGTGGGCGACAGCCTGCCCGACCTGATCTTCTGCGACATCCTGATGCCGCGCCTGGATGGCTATCAGACCTGCGCCATCATCAAGCGCAACGAGAAGTTTTCGGCCACCCCGGTGGTCATGCTGTCGTCCAAGGACGGCGTGTTCGACAAGGCGCGCGGGCGCATGGTGGGCTCGCAAGACTACCTGACCAAACCCTTTACCAAGGATCAGTTGCTGCACGCCGTCCGGCAGTATGGCGGTGCCAGCAGAGGAGAGGCTTGAATGGCCATTCGCAATGTATTGATCGTCGACGATTCGAAGACCGAGCTGATGTTCCTGAGCGAGATGCTCAAGGACGATGGCTTTTCGGTGACCACGGCCGAGAGTGCCGAGGACGCCATGGCGCAACTGGAGCGCCACAAGCCCGACCTGATCCTGATGGATGTGGTGATGCCGGGCAAGAACGGCTTTCAGCTGACCCGTGCGATCACGCGCGATCCGCGCTACGCCGACGTGCCGGTCATCCTGTGCACCAGCAAGGACCAGGAAACCGACCGCGTCTGGGGCATGCGTCAGGGCGCGCGCGACTACATCGTCAAGCCCGTCGATCGCGCCGACCTGCTGGGCAAGATCCGGCAACTGGGCTGACCATGGCTGGCAAACAGGCGCTGCGAGAGTTTCAGAGCCGGCTGGCCGAGCGCCTGCAGGCGGCCCGCTCCAAGGGTGTGGCGGCGTCCTGGCTGGCGGTGCGCGCCGGCAGCGAGCGCCTGCTGGTGCCGCTCAGCCACGCGGCCGAAATCTTTTCCTGGACCGACGTGCAGCGCGTGCCCTACGTTCACCCCTGGTTCATGGGCGTGGCCAACCTGCGCGGCAACCTGTGCGGCGTGGTCGACCTGACCGCCTTTCTGCAAGGCCAGGCCAGCGCGCCGCGCTCGGTGATGGCGCTCGGCCAGTGCCGGTTGATCGGCTTCAACGCGCTGCTGGAAGCCAGTTGCGCGCTGCTGGTCGACGAGCTGCTGGGCATGCGCACCACGCAGGCCTTCGTGCGCTCCAGTCCGCGTGGGGTCTCCGATCCCGACTACTTCGGCCACACCTATGTCGATGCGCAAGGCGGGCAGTGGCGCGAACTCAGCCTGCAGGCCCTCTCGCAGCAACCCGCGTTTCTCGAAATTGGCGCGTAGCCCCGTTCATCAAGGTAAGACCATGGCACTGATTGGCAATTTGTCGACGATGTTCAAGAAAAACGCCGCCACCGACGGCATGGAGCAGGGCGACACGATGGTGGTTCACGAACTGCCCAGCACCAGCTCCGAGTACGAGTCGATCGACCCGGAAAGCGTGACGTCGCTGGCGGCCGCCGACGAGTTGCCGTCCGGCGCCGCCGACGACGCCTTTCCGATCGCCGGCCTGGGCACGCGCACCGCGGCGCAGCATCAGCGCGTGCTGTCCATGGTGCTGGCCGGGGCACTGCTCGCGCTGGCGATCCTGGTGTTCTGGATGGTGTCCAGCGCCGACCGCGTGGCCCAGCAGGTGGGGGCCACCGGCCAGGCGCTGATGCAGTCGCAACGCCTGGCCAAGTCGGTGTCGCAGGCCCTGCTGGGCAACGCCACGGCGTTCTCCGAGGTGAAGGACAGCGCGCTCGCGCTGGCCGACAACGTCGATGGCCTGCGCGAAGGCCGGCCCGGCATGGCCGCGCTGGGTGACGACTACGCCGGCGAGCTGGGCAAGATCGTGCCCATGGTCGAGCGGGCGCAAAAGAGCGCCGCCACGGTGCTGGCGCAAGAGAAGGTCATGACCCAGGTTGGCACGGCCCTGCGCTTTGTCAGCCGCAAGTCGGCCGACTTGTCCGAGGCGGCCGAGACCGTGTCTGCGCTCAAGTTGCAGCACGGTGCCTCGCCCGCCGAGGTGGCGGCGGCGGGCCAGCTGGTGATGATGGCCCAGCGCATCGGCAAGTCGGCCAGCGAGCTGCTGACGGTCGAAGGCGTGAGCCCCGAGGCCATCTTCCTGCTGGGCAAGGATCTCAACTCCTTCAAGGAGCTGGGTCAGGGCCTGCTGGATGGCAACAGCGAGTCGCGCCTGGCGCCGGCGCGTGACGCGCAAACGCGCGACGCACTCACCGGCATGCTCAAGGTGTTCGAGGAGATGCGCGCCCAGGCGGCCAGCATCCTGGGCAACATCCAGAACCTGGCGGCCGTGCGCGACGCGCAAAACACCATCGTCACGGACAGCGAGCCGCTGCGCAAGGACCTGGAAGGCATGCAGGCGCGACTGGCCGACGAATCGGGCGTGGGTGCCGGCAGCTGGCTGCTGATGGCTCTGGTGCTGGCGGTGCTGGCGCTGGCCATTGCCGGCATGGTCTACACCTGGCTGCGGGAAAGCCGCCAGCGCCAGTCCCTGGCCGAACTGCAGCGCCAGAACGCCGAGCAGCAGCAGCTTGACGCCAAGCGCGTCAATGACGCCAACCAGGCCGCCATCTTGCGCCTGATGAACGAATTGCAGACGGTGGCTGAGGGCGACCTGACCCAGGAAGCCACGGTGACCGAGGACATCACCGGCGCCATCGCCGACTCGGTGAACTACACGGTGGAAGAGTTGCGCTCGCTGGTGGGCAGCGTCCAAAGCACGGCCGCGCGGGTGGCGCAGACCACGGCGCGCGTGGAAACCACCTCGTCCGAGCTGCTGGCCACCTCGACCGAGCAGCTGCACGAAATCCGCCAGACCGGTCAGTCGGTGCTGGACATGGCCACGCGCATCAACGCGGTATCCGAGCAGGCCCAGCAATCGGCCACGGTGGCGCGCCAGTCGCTGCAGGCCGCCGAGTCCGGCCTCAGCGCCGTGCAGAACGCCATCGGCGGCATGAACGCCATCCGCGACCAGATCCAGGAAACCTCCAAGCGCATCAAGCGTCTGGGCGAGTCCTCGCAGGAGATTGGCGAAATCACCGAGCTGATCTCGGACATCACCGAGCAGACCAACGTGCTGGCCCTCAACGCCGCCATCCAGGCCGCTTCGGCGGGCGACGCCGGCCGCGGCTTCTCGGTGGTGGCCGAGGAGGTGCAGCGCCTGGCCGAGCGATCGGCCGACGCCACGCGCCAGATCGCCACCCTGGTCAAGACCATCCAGACCGACACCCAGGACGCCGTGGCCGCCATGGAGCGTTCCACCCAGGGCGTGGTGGAGGGTGCGCAGCTGTCCGACCGCGCCGGCACTGCGCTGACCGAGATCGACAACGTGTCGCGCCGCCTGGCGCAGCTGATCGAGCAGATTTCGGTGTCCGCGTCCAACGAGGCCGGCCAGGCCAACGAGGTGGCGGGCAACATCCAGCACATCTTCGCGACCACCGAGCACACGGGCGAGAGCACGCGCTCGACCGCACAGCAGGTGCGCGAATTGGCCCGCATGGCCGACGAGCTGCGCCAGTCCGTGGCGCGGTTCAAGATCGCCTGACGGCGGAGACTACCTGCCGGCGGGCGCTGAAGCGGCACGCCGGCCTGAACCAAGGCTCTGGAGCGCACCCCCTCATGTTCATCGGCAGTTCCTCCGAATCCTCCGCCGAGTTGGCCGTTCCCGCCGGCGATCTGGGGCCCCTGGCCTGGGTGCTGGATGAGACG
This sequence comes from Burkholderiaceae bacterium, assembly GCA_041396485.1. Taxonomy (GTDB): domain Bacteria; phylum Pseudomonadota; class Gammaproteobacteria; order Burkholderiales; family Burkholderiaceae_C; genus Ottowia. The sequence goes on from JAWKYM010000001.1 coordinate 333,172, forward strand.
CGCAAGACCATCCAGGCGTCCACCAAGGCCCTGCGGCGCTTTGCCCACGAGGCTGAGCACGCGCGCGGGGTCGATCTCGCGTCGGTCGATGCCAGCCAGCTGCGCGCCGCGCGCCAGCAACTGCACCAGGTGGCCGGCGCGCTCGACATGGTGGGGCAGGCCGTGGCCGCGCAGATGGTGCGCGGCATGGAGACGGCGGCCCAGCGCTTCACCGCGCATCCCGAGACCTGCACCGAAGCCGCCGCCGCAGCGCTCGAGAAGAGCGGCTTTGCGCTGATCGAGTTCGTCGAGAGCCAGCTGTCCGAGCACCCGCGCAGTGCGCTGGGCCTGTTTCCCCAATATCGGCAGGTGCAGGAATTGGCCGGCGCCGACCGCATCCATCCGGCCGACCTGTGGGCCTACCCCTGGCGCTGGGCCCAGCCGCAGCCGCAGCCGGCGGCCGAGCCCCTGGCACCGGGCGCCAGCGCGCGCAGCCGGCTTGACCACGGCGTGCTGCGCCTGATGCGGCACGCCGATCCGCGTGCCGCGGCCGACCTGGCAGCCGTCAGCGGCGAGCTGGCCAGCGGAGCAGCCCCCGGGCCAGGATCCAGCTTCTGGCATCTGTCGGCGGGATTTTTCGAAGCCGTTGCGGCCCGGCTGGTGCCCGTTGATCTGTACGTCAAGCGCGCCGCCTCGCGGGTGCTGCTGCAATACACCACCCTGGCGCGCGGCGAGCCGGCGCTGTCCGAGCGGCTGGCGAACGACCTGCTGTTTTTCTGCGCCCAGGCGCGCACCGACGATGCCGCACGGCAGCCGGCGCTGGCCGCCGTGCGCAGCGCGTGGGCGCTGGAGGAGCACGAGCCGGTGGATTACGAGCAGCCGGCCTTCGGCTTGTACGACCCGGCCGTGCTGGCCCAGGCGCGCCGGCGCGTCGAATCGGTCAAGGAAAACTGGTCCGCCCTGGCGGGCGGCGACCTGGCGCGCCTGAAGCCCTGCGTGGACCAGCTCGGCCTGGTGGTCGAATCGCTGGAGCGCCTGCACCCGGGCAGCCAGCCGCTGGCCCGTGCGCTGGACAAGGTGGCGCAGCAGATCCGGCGTTCGGGCCGCGAGCCATCGGCCGAACAGGCGATGGAAGTGGCCACCGCGGTGCTGTTTCTGGAAGCTTCGTTTGCCGAGTTCCAGCCCCAGGACGCGGCCTTCTCGGCCCGCCTGCGGGAGCTGGCCGAACGCCTGGACGCCGCGGCCGAGGGCCGACCGGTGGCCGGCTTGCAGCCCTGGATGGAGGAGCTCTACCGCCGCGTGAGCGACCGCCAGACCATGGGGACCGTGGTGGGCGAGCTGCGCGTGACCCTGGCCGAGGCCGAGCAACGCCTGGACCAGTTCTTCCGCAAGCCCGAGGACCGCAGTCCGCTCGATACGGTGCCCGGCCTGCTGGCGCAGATGCGCGGCGTGCTTTCCGTCCTCGGGCTCGACCAGGCCGCCCTGGCCGTCAGCCGCATGCGTGAGCGTGTCGATGGCCTGCGCGACGAGGCGTCCGCGGCGGGGCCGATGCCGGACGGCACCTTCGAAACGCTCGGCAGCAGCCTGGGGGCGATGGGCTTTCTCATCGACACGCTGGGCTACCAGCCGGTCTTGGCGCGCAAGCTGTTTGTCTACGATGAAGCGCGCGACGAATTCCGCTTCGTCGGCGGCCGGGTGAGCGCCGACAAGGCGGTGGCGCCCAGCCCTGAGGCGCAGGCCACGTCGGTGGCGTCGCCCGATTCCGCCGAAGTCGGGCCGCCGTCGTCCGAACCCCTGGAGCCGCCACACACGCCGGCGCAACTGGAGCAGGTGGCCGCCCTGGCCGCGCTGGACGAACGCCCGGCCCTGGCCCAGGCTGCCAGCCGTGCGGCGGAGGCAGCGCGCCACGAGGACAGCGCCTCGCTGGACGTGGCCTTGCAGCAGATGCAGGCCGTGGAGGCGGCGGCCGAGCCGGTGCCCCTGGTCCAGCCCGACGCCGCGCCGGTGCCCGAGGACGACGACGACCTGCTGGACATCTTTCTGGACGAGGCCCGCGAGGTGGTGGGCACGGGCCAGGCGGCGCTGCAAGCGCTGGCACACGACCCGAGCGACGGCGAGCAGCTGACCACGCTGCGGCGCGCGTTCCATACGCTCAAGGGCAGTTCGCGCATGGTGGGGTTGGGCGAGTTTGGCGCCGCCGCCTGGTCACTCGAACAATTGCTCAACGCCTGGCTGGCCGAGCACAAGCCCGCCGACGACGCCTTGAGGGGCGTGGCCCAGGAAGCGCTGCAGGCCTTTTCCCTCTGGGTCGATGCGATTGCGCAGCAGCAGGCCGGCCATTGGGTGGCTGCACCGTTCGAGGCCATGGCCGATGCCCTGCGCCTGCGTGGCGAGCGCCGCGGTCTGGCCGTCGGTGCAGCAGAGGCGGATGCCGCGCCGGCGCAGGAGCCGGCCGCCGTCGCGCCGCCCGACCAGGCCTGGCAGGCCTTCGCCGAGGGGCCGTCCGTACCGGCACCGAGCCTGGATGAACCCAAGGTCGAGTCCGACGCCGAGATTGCCGTGCACGCCGTCGACGGGAGTCCGGCGCCGGAATCGGCCCACGCACCCGCCGATGCGCGTGACAGCCTGCTGCAGGCCTTTGATCTGCCCGATCTGGAGCTGTCCGAACCCATCGTGCTGGCGGCGCCGACGCCGGAGACTCCCCTCGTCGAGAGTCGCGACTGGCCGGCGTCCGACGTGATGGACCTGGTCGAGTTGCAATTCGATGCCGACGCCTTGATCGTGGAGGACGGCACGCCCGATCCCGCCGGGACGCCAGCGCCGGAGACACCGTTGCAGGTGCTGGATTTCGAGTTCGAGCTTCCGCCTGCGGTCGGCGAAACGACCTCGCTGGCTGTGGCGCCGGAGCCCGAGGCATCCGAGGCGCCGGCCGCGTGGGTGGCACCCGCGCCGGTGGCGGAGCCTCCCGCGCCGACCGACACCGTGCCGGTGCTCGCCGAGGCCACGTCGGCGGAGGCCGAGCCCGCGCCGACCGCCAGCACCGAGGCAGCCGTGACCTGGGTGGGGTCGCTGCGCATCAGCACGCCACTGTTCAATGTCTATCTGAGCGAGGCCGACCAGTGGTCGGACCAGCTGGTGACGGACCTGGCCGAGTGGGGCCGGCACGTCGAAGCACCCGTTCCGGAGCGCGCCATGGCCCGCGCCCACTCGCTGGCCGGCAGCTCGGCCACGGTCGGCTTTGCGGCACTGTCCGAGTTGGCGCGCGCGGTGGAGCACGCGCTCGAGCGCCTGCAGGGGCAGGCCAGCGGCTCGCCGCAGCAGCACCAGACCCTGGCACGTGCTGCCGATGAAATTCGCAGCCTGCTGCACCAGTTTGCCGCCGGGTTGCTCAAGGAGCCCGATGCGCAGGTGCTCGCCGCGGTGCGTGCGCTGGAGCCGGGCGAGGCCGGGACGCTGCCGGCGGGCATGGTGCCACTGTCGTTGGCCGCGACCGACTCCGCGACCACGGCAAGCGCGCCGACCGAGCCCATGCATGCCCGCCCGCGGCCCGACGTCGAAGACGAGATCGACGTGGTCGACGCCGTGGACGCCGACCTGTTTGAAATCTTTGCCGAAGAGGCCGACGAGTTGCTGCCGCAGCTCAGCGCCTCGCTGCGCCAATGGGTGGCGCAGCCGCAGGACTGGAGCGCCCGGGCGCAGGCCCTGCGCGTGCTGCACACGCTCAAGGGCAGCGCCCGCCTGGCAGGCGCGCTGCGCCTGGGCGAGATGGCCCACCGCACCGAGTCCGCCATCGAAGCCATCGGCACCGAGAACCTCGCCAGCAGCGAGCTCGAGCCCTTGCTGGAGCAGCTGGATCACATTCAGGCCGACTTCCACCAGCTGCGTGAAGCGGCCAGCGGCGACGTCGAGCCGACGGTCCGGCGCGCATCCGATGCCCGGCCAACGCTTGCCGAGGACGCCGCCGCCGAGCCGTTGCCGGCGGCCGAGGCCACGGCCGAACCCGTGGCCGATGGGGCTGCAGGCGAGGCCGCGCCCGACGTCCCGGCGGCGCCCATGGTGCGCGGCGAGGTGGCCGAACCCACGGCCTTCTCGTTTGCTGCCGCGCGCGCCAGCGCCCGGCAAACGGTGCGGGTGCGCTCGCAGCTGCTCGACCGCCTGATGGCGCAGGCCGGCGAGGTGATGACCTCGCGTGCCCGGCTGGACAACGACGTGACCCAGCTGCGCGCGGCGCTGGCCGAGCTGACGGGCAACGTCGAGCGCCTGCGCGCGCAGTTGCGCGACGTCGAACTGCAAGCCGAAACGCAGATGCAGTCGCGCCTGGCGCAGTCGCGCGACGCGCAGCAAAGCTTCGACCCGCTGGAGTTCGACCGCTTCACGCGCATGCAGGAGCTGACGCGCATGATGGCCGAGTCGGTCAACGACGTGGCCACCGTGCAGCGCAACCTGCAGCGCGCCATCGAGGCCAGCGAGGACGAACTGGTGGCGCAGACGCGCCAGTCGCGCGAGTTGCAGCGCGACCTGTTGCGCACGCGCATGGTCGAGTTCGACGGCGCCTCCGAGCGTCTGTATCGCCTGGTGCGGCAGGCTGCCAAGGAGGCTGGCAAGCCGGTGCGCCTGGACATCGTCGGCGGCGGCATCGAGGTGGACCGCGGCATCCTGGAGCGCATGACGCCGGTGTTCGAGCACCTGCTGCGCAACAGCGTGGTGCACGGCATCGAAGGCCCCGACGCGCGCCGCGCCAGCGGCAAGGATCCCAGCGGCGTGATCACCATCGAGGTGCAGCAGGCCGGCAACGAGGTGTCGGTCGAGGTGCGCGACGACGGCCGCGGGCTGGACCGCGAGCGGGTGCGCCAGCAGGCCATCGAACGCGGACTGATTGGTGCCGACCAGGTGCTCGACGACGACGAGATTGCGCAACTGGTGTTCACGCCAGGCTTTTCCACCGCCACCGAGGTGACCGGCCTGGCCGGGCGTGGCGTGGGCCTGGACGTGGTGCGCACCGAGGTGCAGGCGCTGGGCGGCAGCATCGAGATCGCGGCCCGCACGGGTCAGGGCACGTCGTTCCGGCTGGTCCTGCCCCTGACCACCGCGGTCACGCACGTGGTGATGATCCGCGTGGGCGAGCTGGTGGTGGGTGTGCCCGCCAGCCTGGTCGAGCGCGTGCACCGCAGCCCCGTCGCCGAACTGGAGCAGGGCTATGCCGACGGCACGCTGGCGGTGGGCGACGAGCGCGTGCCCTTCCATTGGGCCGGCGCCGTGCTGCAGCATTCGGCGCGCAGCGGCGAGTCGCGCGGCAAGACCACGCCGGTGCTGCTGCTGCGCTCGGCCGCGCAGCGGCTGGCCCTGCACGTGGACGAGGTGCTGGGCAACCAGGACGTGGTGATCAAGGCGCTGGGCCCGCAGCTGTCGCGCCTGCCGGGCCTGGTGGCCATCACGGCCCTGGCCTCCGGTGCCGTGACCCTGATCTACAACCCCGTGGCCCTGGTCACGGTTCATGGCGCGCAGATTCGCGCCTGGGCGGCGCAGGCCACCGAGGCCGCCAGCGCGCCCGCCGGGCCGGCCGCCGGCCAGCCGTTGGAGGCGGGGCATTCGGACATCCCGCTGGTGCTGGTGGTGGACGACTCGATCACCGTGCGCCGCGTCACGCAGCGCCTGCTGCAGCGCGAGGGTTACCGCGTGGCCCTGGCGGCCGACGGCTTGCAGGGCCTGGAGCGCCTGCAGCACGAGCGCCCGGCGCTGGTGCTGTCCGACATCGAGATGCCGCGCATGGACGGCTTCGACTTCCTGCGCAACATCCGCGCCAACCCGGCGCTGCACGACCTGCCGGTGGTCATGATCACCTCGCGCACGGCCGAAAAACATCAGGACCATGCGCGCCAGCTGGGCGCCAATCACTACCTGGGCAAGCCATATTCCGAAGAGGAGCTGCTGGGCCTGATCCGCGGCTACGCGCGGGCGGCGGCGGCACTGCCGGTGGCCTGAAATCCGCGTGCTGTTCGCGTGCCTGGGGCGGCGCAGGGCGGCCGGGCTCGCTAAAATGAGTCCATGGCCGACGCCGCCCTGCCCATCAACCTGACGAATCACTTCTTGATCGCCATGCCGGGCATGGAGGATCAGACCTTCGCGCGCAGCGTGGTCTACGTGTGCGAGCACAGCGAGCACGGCGCGCTGGGCCTGATCATCAACAAGCCGGGCGAAATCAGCATGGCCGACCTGTTCCACAAGGTCGATCTGCCCTTGGCCCGCGCCGAGCTGGGCCTGCAACCCGTGTTCCAGGGCGGCCCGGTGCAGACCGAGCGCGGCTTCGTGCTGCACGAGCCCGTCACGGCCGAGGGCCTGCCGCCCGATGAATCCATTTACGCCTCCACGCTGGCGGTGCCCGGCGGCTTGGAGATGACCACCTCCAAGGACGTGCTGGAGGCCTTGTCCAGCGGCGGCGGGCCGCGCCGGGTGCTGGTCACCCTGGGCTATTCGGCCTGGGACGGCGGCCAGCTCGAGTCCGAGATTGCCGGCAACAGCTGGCTGACGGTCGATGCCGATGCCGAGCTGATCTTCGACACGCCCATCGAGCAGCGCTACGAACGCGCCCTGGCCCTGCTGGGCCTGCAGGCCTGGCGCCTGGCGCCCGACGCCGGACACGCCTGATGGACGCCCGCGGGCCCATGGCCGACGAGGTTCCTGCGCACCTGAGCCAGTTCCTGGCCTTCGATTACGGCCTCAAGCGCACGGGTGTGGCCAGCGGCAACCGGCTGCTGCGCAGCGCCACGCCGCAGGGCAGCATTCATGCCGCGGGCGATGCGCGCTGGGCGCCGATCGGTGCGCGGCTGCGCGAATGGCAGCCCGACGCGCTGGTGGTGGGCGTGCCCTTTCATCCCGATGGCGCCGAACACGAAAACACCCGGCGTGCCCGGCGCTTTGCGCGCCAGTTGCGCGTGCGCTTCGGCCTGCCGGTCTATGAGGTGGATGAGCGCTACAGCACCACCGAGGCGCTGGCGGCGGGCGCGCGCGATGCCGATGCGGCAGCGGCGGCCATCATCCTGGAGCAGTTCTTGAGGAGTCTTCCATGAGTTCACTGGCGCTGGACGCCGAGGCCCTGTATGGCGAGCTGGCACGCGGGCTGCCAGCCCTGCTGGGCGCTGAAACGCAGTTGGCGGGGGTGGTTTCGGGCGGCTTCTGGCTGGCCGAGCGCCTGCAGCACGACCTGGGCCGGCCGGGCGCGGCCGGCGCCCTGTCATCGGCCCTGCATCGCGACGATTTCGCCAAGCGGGGCCTGGCCGCGCACGGACAGACCGTGCTGCCCTTCGAGGTCCAGGGCGCCGACATTTTGCTGCTGGACGACGTGCTGTTCACCGGCCGCACCATTCGCGCCGTGCTCAACGAATTGTTCGACTATGGTCGGCCGGCGCGCGTGCGCCTGGCGGTGCTGGTCGACCGCGGCGGGCGCGAGCTGCCGGTGGCCGCCGAGTTGGCCGCCGCCCGCGTGACGCTGCCCGCCAGCCAGTCGCTGGAGCTGGCGCGCGCCGGCGATGGGCGCTTCAGTTTCCAGATCGAGCCGCGGGGGTGAGCATGCTGGGCCAGGGCAATCCACAACTCAACCGCAACGGCGAGCTGATCCACCTGCTGTCCACCGAGGGCTTGTCGCGCGACATGCTCACGCACATCCTCGACACCGCCGGGCAGTTCGTCAGCGTGAGCGACCGCGAGGTCAAGAAGGTGCCGCTGCTGCGCGGCAAGAGCGTGTTCAACCTGTTCTTCGAGAACAGCACGCGCACGCGCACCACTTTCGACATCGCCGCCACGCGGCTGTCGGCCGACGTCTACACGCTGGACATTGCGCGCTCGTCCACCGCCAAGGGCGAGTCGCTGCTCGACACCGTGGCCAACCTCAGCGCCATGGCGGCCGACATCTTCGTCGTGCGCCACTCCGAGAGCGGCGCACCCTACCTGCTGGCGCGGCACGTGGCGCCGCACGTGCACGTGGTCAACGCCGGCGACGGCCGCCACGCGCATCCCACGCAGGCGCTGCTCGACATGTACACCATCCGCCACTACAAGCAGGATTTCTCGCGCCTGGTGGTGGCCATCGTCGGCGACATCCTGCATTCGCGCGTGGCGCGCTCGGACATCCACGCGCTGACCACGCTGGGCGCGGCCGAGGTGCGCGTGGTGGGCCCCAGGACTCTGGTGCCGGGCGACTTGGCGCCCATGGGCGTGCGCGTGTGCCACACGCTGGAGGATGGCATCAAGGACGCCGACGTGGTCATCATGCTGCGCCTGCAGAACGAGCGCATGAGCGGCGCGCTGCTGCCCTCCAGCCAAGAATACTTCAAGAGCTTCGGCCTCACGCCCGAAAAGCTCGCCTGGGCAAAGCCGGACGCGATCGTCATGCACCCGGGGCCCATCAACCGCGGGGTCGAGATCGACTCGCAGGTGGTCGACGGCGGTCAGAGCGTGATCCTGCCGCAGGTCACCTTCGGCGTGGCGGTGCGCATGGCGGTGATGAGCATCGTGGCGGGCAACGATGCGTGACGTTTCAACCGCCGAACGCAGAGGACGCAAAGGGTTCGCAGAGGACGCAGAAGGACACCGATCAAGATGGTTTGCTCAGTACGCCAGGCTTGTTGATTCACTATTTGATAGCTGCTCGCGCTTTACTGGCGGGCGCTAGAGGCTTATTTGATTCATAACCATGAAAATCCTGATCCAGCACGGCCGGGTGATTGATCCGGCCACGGGGCGCGACGAGGTGGCGGACGTGGCGATTGCTGCCGGCCGCATCCTGAGCATCGACCGCGTGCCGGCGGGTTTCACGCCCAGCCGCAGCGTCGACGCTGCGGGCTGCTGGGTGCTGCCCGGCCTGGTCGATCTGTGCGCGCGCCTGCGCGAGCCGGGCCACGAACACGCCCGCATGCTGGAAAGCGAAATGGCCGCCGCGGTGGCCGGCGGCGTGACCAGCCTGGTGTGCCCGCCCGACACCGACCCGGTGCTGGACGAGCCGGGCCTGGTCGAGATGCTGCGCATGCGCGCCGAGAAGCTGCACCAGGCGCGCGTGTTCCCGCAGGGCGCGCTCACGCGCAGCCTGAAGGGCGAGGTGCTGACCGAGATGGGCCTGCTGACCGAGGCCGGCTGCATCGCCTTCGGCCAGGCCGATGCGCCCATCGTCAACACCCAGGTGCTGCAGCGCGCGCTGCAGTACGCCAGCACCTTCGACTACGCCATCTGGCTGCGCCCGCTGGACCCCTGGCTGGGCGGCGGCGTGGCCGCCAGCGGGCCGCTGGCCATGCGCATGGGCCTGTCCGGCGTGCCGCAGATGGCCGAAACCATTGCCCTGCACACGGTGTTCGAGCTGCTGCGCAGCATGGCCGGCGCGCCGCGCGTGCACCTGTGCCGCCTGTCCAGCGCGGCCGGCGTGGCCCTGCTGCGCCAGGCCAAGGCCGAAGGCCTGCGCGTGACGGCCGACGTCAGCATCCACTCGCTGCTGCTGACCGACGCCGACATCGGCCACTTCGACAGCCATGCCCGCCTGAACCCGCCGCTGCGCCAGGCGCGCGACCGCGACGCGCTGGCCGCCGCGCTGGCCGACGGCACGATCGACGCCCTGGTGTCCGACCACACCCCGGTCGAGGCCGACGCCAAGCACCTGCCCTTTGCCGAGGCCGAGCCCGGTGCCACCGCGCTGGAGCTGTTGTTGCCGCTGGCGCTGCAGTGGGGGCAGGGCGGTGCCGGCCTGACGCGCGCGCTGGCGGCCGTCACCCACGGGCCGGCCCAGGTGCTGGGCAGTGCGCTGGGCACGCTCCAGGCCAGCTGCGGGCGCCTGGTGGAGGGCGGCGTTGCCGACCTGTGCGTGTTCGACCCCAACGCGCGCTGGCGCGTCGAGCCCGCTGCGCTGCGCAGCCAGGGCAAGCACACGCCCTTCGAGGGGCGCGAGCTCACGGGCCGCGTGCGCTGCACCCTGGTGGGCGGGTACTGGGCGCACGGCGCCTGAGCGTGCTCCCTCAATGCCGGTGGGCCGGCTGAGCCGGACCGCCGGCGGGTGCCAGCCGGACGGGTGCCTCAATCCGCAGCGTGCTCCGGGCCCCCTGCGCATCCTCGAAGCTCAGCGTCAGCGGGATATGTTGACCCGCCACCAGCGGCTGCTTCAGATCCATCAGCATCAGGTGATAGCCGCCGGGCTTCAGTTCGACGCTCTGGTGGGCCGGCAGCTCCAGCGCGGGGACGGCGCGCATCTTCATCACGTCGCCCTCCATCGTCATCTCGTGCACCTCCGCCACACCGGCGGCCGGCGTGCTGACGCCAACCAGCCGCAGCGGCACGCCGGCCACCAGTTTCATGAACCCACCGGTGACGCTCTGGCCGGTCACGGCGGCGCGCAGCCAGGCGCCGGTGGCTTCCACCGGGGCGGCACCCGGCGCCACCACCCGCAGGCGCGCCGCCGGGAATTCCAGCTTCTCGCTGCGGGCATCGGCTGAACGGCTGCCGGGGGTCTGCACCCAATCGGCCTTGCCGACGTCGCAGGTTTGCAGCACCTTGAAGTACAAGGTTCCGGCCTCGGCCGGCAACTGGCCGCGCAGCAGGAACTCGCCTTTTTGGTCGCCGGGCAGCGCCTGCGCCGGGCTGTCGGCCGTCCAGCGCACCGTGCCGTCGCCGCTGCGGTCGATGGTGCTGGTCCAGCCGGGGCGTGCCGGCACGTCCCGCAGCGTGAAGCCGTGGGGTAGTTGCACGGTCAGCGCGGTGGTGGCGTGGGCGCCCTGACAGGCGTGGCCGACGCGAAAGCGCGCCTCGTAGGGGCTGCCGGCCACGGCCGGACCCGGCGGCAGGCCGACATGCGCCAGGGCAAGGGCGCTGGCGGTGGCCAGCAGGCCGGCGACAAGGGTTGGGGGAACGAATGACATGGAATTTCTCGCTGGGTTGAAGGTGGGCCACGCAAGGCCGGGCGCTGCGGCCACGGCCGACGCACGCGCGGCGCTGGCACGGATTCTTGAGAGCACGGACGGTGGTCCCCGCGGACGGGGAGACGCGTCAAGCGAAATGGCGGCGCAGCCCGTATGAATAGGAGTGACGCTGCTGCCGATTCAATAGCGACTCAGGCGGTTGGCGGGCCGCGCGCGGGCAGCGGCGGCGCGCTGGCGGCGGCTCGGCGCGTCGCCGGGGCGGTGGCCCGGGTGTGGCGCGGCGGCTGCGGTAACGCAGGCAAAACGGCGGGCGCCACGGGCGGCGGCGCACCGGCCGGCAGGCACATTGGGCAGTTCAGGTGCGCGGCGCCCATGCCTGGCGCCCCATCGCCGTCGTGCGCGACAAGCGTCAGCGCACCGGCGCTGGTGCACACCAGCTCCAGCGTGGGCGGGTTGACCAGCGGCGCGGCCGTTGCAGCGCCCAGGGTGAGTGCAAGCCACAGCAGCAGCGCGCGGCCAAGCAGGCCGGCGGCGTGTCGACGGAGGCGTTGGAGCGGGGTCATCAGTGCGGGATTTTCAACGCGTGGTTCGAACGCGCCCAGTGTCAGCCCGCTGCCTCGGGCGCGAACACCACCACGTGGTCCACCTCGGGCTGAATGCCGATCCACTCGCCGACGCGGTGGTCGTGGTGGCTGGGCACGTGTGCCAGCACCGTCTCGCCGCTGGCCAGCTGCAGAGTGTACAAGAATTCCGAGCCGCGAAAGGCCTTGCGCACGATCTGCGCCTGCACCGGCGCGTGGTCGTCGTGCACGATGTCGTCGGCGCGCAGCAGCAGGTCGCAACGCCCCTCGGGGTAGGCGCCCGGCAGCGGGCACTCGGCATGATCGCGCAGCTCGCCCAGCGGCGTCTGCACGTGGCTGCCTTCGCTGTCATGCACGATGCGCGCCGGCACGAACACGCCGTGCCCGATGAAGTCGGCCACGAAGCGCGTGGCCGGGCGGTGGTACAGCGTGTAGGCGTCGTCCCATTGGTGCAGCCGGCCCTGGTGCATCACGCCGATCTGGTCGCCGATGGCAAAGGCTTCGAACTGGTCGTGCGTGACGAACAGGGCGGTGGCGCCGGCCGTCTTCAGGATGTTGCGCAGCTCGTGCGCCAGGCGCTCGCGCAAATCGACGTCGAGGTTGGAAAACGGTTCGTCCAGCAGCAGCAGGCGTGGCCGCGGCGCCATGGCGCGCGCCAGCGCCACGCGCTGCTGCTGGCCGCCCGACAGCTCATGGGGAAAGCGCCGCTCGCTGCCCGGCAGATCGACCAGCGCCAGCACCTCGGCCACGCGCCGGCGGCGCTCGGCGGCCGGCAGGTGCTGCAGGCCGAAGGCCACGTTGCGCCCCACGTCCAGGTGCGGAAACAGCGCGTAGTCCTGAAACACCATGCCGATGCGCCGCGCCTCGGGTACCACGTGACGCTGGGCGCTGCTGACCTCCTGGTCGCCCAGCCGGATGCGGCCGGCGCTGACGGGTTCGAGTCCGGCCACGGCGCGCAGCAGCGTGGTCTTGCCGCAGCCCGAGGGGCCGATCAGCACGCCGATGTCGCCCGCGCGCAGGCCCAGCGAGGCGCCCTGCACGGCGGGACGCGGCTGGCCCGCATAGCACACGTCCACCTGGTCGATCTGCAGGAACATGCGGCGATTGTAGATGCGTACAATTCTCATTTGCCGCCGCTTGCCGGTGGCTAAAGATAAAATTGTGCTTGCAGACGGCGCCCAGCCTGCGCAAGCAGCTTTCGATTTGGTAGCAAACCCCCGCATCTTGCGCGCCGTCCCGACCCTGATCCTGGCCCTCGTCGCCGCCTTGTTGGCGCTGCCGGTGTTGGCCCTGCTTGGCTCCTGGACACAGTGGGACGCCGCCACGGCGCAAATCCTCGGCGAGATGGCGCGCACCGTGCTGCCCGCGTACCTGGGCACCACCGTGGGGCTGGCGCTGATGGTCGGCGTGGGCGTGGTGGCGGTCGGCGTGCCGGCGGCCGTGCTGGTGACGGTATTCGACTTTCCCGGCCGGCGCAGCTTCGAGTGGCTGCTGCTGCTGCCACTGGCCATGCCGGCCTACGTCACGGCCTACGCCTACACCGACTTCCTGCAGTTCTCGGGGCCCTTGCAGACGGGGCTGCGCGCCACGTTTGGCCTGCAGGGGCGCCTGCTGCCCGAGGTGCGCAGCGTTTGGGGCGCGGCCTGGGTGTTTTCGTTTTCCCTGTACCCCTACGTGTATCTGCTGGCGCGCACCGCGCTGGCCGAGCGCGCGCCGCAGCTGATGGAGGCGGCCCGCCTGCTGGGCGCGGGCCTGGGCCGGCGCCTGCGCGAGGTGGCCCTGCCGATGGCGCGCCCGGCGGTGGCCGCGGGCACGGCACTCGCGCTGATGGAGGTGCTGGCCGACTACGGCGTGTCGGTGTACTTCGGCATCCAGACCTTCACCGCCGGCATCTACAAGGCCTGGCTTTCCATGGACAACCGCGTGGCCGCGGCCGAGCTGGCCACCGTGCTGCTGGTGCTGGTCGTCGTCCTGCTGTGGGGCGAGCAGCGCGCCCAGCAGCGCCTGCGTTTTGTCAGCGCAGGCACGGCGCACGCCGGCTCGGGCGATGCGCGCCCCATCGTGCTGGCCGGCTGGCAGCGCGCGCTGGCGTGGCTGCTGTGCCTGCTGCCGATGCTGATGGGCTTTGCCTTGCCCGTGCTGTTCATGCTGCGCCCGCTCACCGCCGACTGGTCGGTGCTGCCCTGGGACCGCTTTGCGGGCTGGGCCTGGAACAGTGTTCGACTGGGCGCCATCACCGCCGTGCTGGCGGTGGCGGCGGCGTGGTTCCTGGCCTTTTGCCTGCGCCGCCAGCCGGACTGGCTGCGCCGCGCCGCGGTGCAGGTGGTGGCACTGGGCTACGCCGTGCCCGGCGCCGTGGTGGTGGTGGGCCTGCTGCTGCCGGTGGGCTGGGTGCAGCAGCGCTGGCCCGACGCCGGCGTGGGCGGCTGGGTGACGGCCACGGTGCTGGGCCTGGTGTGGGCCTATCTGGTGCGCTTTGTCGCGGTCGCCCTGCAATCCATGCAGGCCGGCTATGCGCGCGTGCCGCGCAGCCTGGACGAATCGGCCGCCCTGCTGGGCGCCGGCGGCCTGGGCCTGGCCGCGCGCGTGCACTGGCCGCTGCTGCGGCGCGCCAGTCTGGCGGCCGGCCTGCTGGTGTTCGTCGATGTGATGAAGGAGCTGCCGGCCACGGTGGTGCTGCGTCCCTTCAACACCGACACCCTGGCCGTGGTGGCCGACCAGCTGGCGCGCGACGAGCGCCTGGGCGAAGCTGCGCTGCCCTCGCTGGCGCTGGTGCTGGTGGGGCTGGTGCCGGTCATCCTGCTCAGCCGCGCGCTGCGCAGCGAGCCGCCGGCCCGCGCCTGACACCCGTGCCGCGAGTGCTTCGCGTATAGTTTCCGACGATGCCCACCCCGCCGATCAACACCCCGCAAGCCACCGCGCTGGCGCCCGAGGCCGAACCCCAGTCGGAGCAGGTGTTCGAGCGCGCGGCCGAAGTGTTTCGCGTGATGTCGGCGCCCATGCGGCTGAAGATCATCAGCGCGCTGTGCCAGACCGAAAAAAACGTGGGCGAGTTGCTGCAGGACGTGCCCACCACCCAGCCCAACATGAGCCAGCACCTGAACACGCTGTACAAGGCGGGCGTCGTCGGCCGGCGGCGCGAGGGCGTGCAGATCTACTATCACATCGCCGACGAACGCGTGGCCACGCTGTGCCGTGCGGTGTGCACGCAGATTGCCATCGACAGCTCGCATTGAGCGGCCATCCCGGATCGATTTGAGAAAAACCGGGCTCTGGCCCGCCGGGACAATGCGTAATGCGCTATGTTTTCGATATCATTTCGGCAGCCGGCACGGGTAAGTCCCCGGTGCCGGCGTGCCGCGGCGCCCCGTATCATCGGTACGCTATATAAGCACCGGTGCATATTCGCCGCCGGCCCGATCCACCCTTGCAGGAGTGCTCGAGATGAAACCCGTACTGACCGCCGCGCTGACGGCCAGCATGCTGGCCGCCGCCAGCACCGCCCAGGCCCAGGTCGATCCGCTGCAGGTGCGCAGCTGGGCTGCCGCCTGCGCCAACTGCCACGGCACCGGAGGCCACGCCCAGCCGGGCAACGAGTCGCTGGCTGGCGCCAACAAGGACGAAATGCTCAAGAAGCTGATGGATTTCAAGAGCGGTGCCAAGCCCGCCACCATCATGCACCAGCTGGCCAAGGGCTATTCGGATGAGCAGCTGGCCGCCATCACCGCGTGGTTCGCGGCGCAGAAGAAGTGAAGGAGGGCCACATCATGGATCGTCGTCAATTCGTGCAGGCCACCTCGGCCGCTTCGGTTCTGGGCGCCAGTGCTGGTTGCGCCTCGGTGGGCGGTGGCGCGGGCGGCAAGGTGGTCGTCGTGGGCGCCGGTTACGGCGGCGCCACGGCCGCCAAGTACATCCGCATGTGGTCCGGCGGGCAGGTCGAGGTCACCCTGGTTGAACCCAACGCCGCCTTCGTCTCCTGCCCCATTTCCAACCTGGTGCTGGGCGGCAGCAAGCAGATGGCCGACATCACCACGCCCTACGACAACCTGGCGCGGCGCCACGGCGTGAAGATCGTGCGGGACCGCGTGGCCGCCATCGACGCCGACAAGCGCCAGGTGCGCCTGGCCAGCGGCGCCGTGCTGCCGTATGACCGGCTGGTGCTCTCGCCCGGCGTGGACTTCATGTGGGACCAGTTGCCGGGCATGAACCGCCCTGGCGCCCAGGACCAGGTGCTGCACGCCTGGAAGGCCGGCCCGCAGACCCTGGCCCTGCGCAAGCAGCTGGAGGCCATGCCCGACGGCGGCGTGTTCGCCATCAGCATTCCGCTGGCGCCCTACCGCTGCCCGCCCGGTCCGTACGAGCGCGCCTGCCAGGTGGCGCACTACTTCAAGCAGGCCAAGCCCAAGTCCAAGGTGCTGATCCTGGACGCCAACGAAGACGTCACCTCCAAGGGCCCGCTGTTCAAGAAGGCCTGGGCCGACCGCTATCAAGGCATCGTCGAATATCGCCCCAACCACAAGCTGGTGGACGTCGATGTGGCCAGCAACACCCTCAAGTTCGACTTCAACGACGACGTCCGGGCCCAGGTGCTCAACGTGCTGCCGCCCATGCGCGCCGGCACCGTGGCGCACGACGCCGGCCTGACCACCGCCAACAAGCGCTGGTGCGAGGTGGACTGGCTGACCATGGAGTCCATCGCCGCCAAGAACATCCACGTGCTGGGCGACTCGGTGCAGATCGCCCCGGCCATGCCCAAGTCCGGCCACATGGCCAACCAGCACGGCAAGGTGGCGGCGGCGGCCATCGTGGCGCTGCTGGCCGGCCGCGCGCCCAACCCGCTGCCGCTGTACAACAACACCTGCTACAGCTTTGTGAGCGACACCGACGTGGTGCACGTGGCCAGTGTGCACCGCTACGACGCCGGCAAGAAAACCATGCTGCCGGTGCCCGGCTCGGGCGGGGTGTCCCCCGCCGCCAGCGAGCTGGAGGGCCGCTACGCCATGGCCTGGGCGCGCAACATCTGGGCCGATGCATTGGCCTGACGCCCAGGCTGCGCGGACTGCGTTCCGCTTCGCCTCCCCCCTTTCAGGGGGCGCCGCCAGCCGCCCGGCAAAGCCGGCTCCGCGGCGGCCCTGGCATGAAGGCGGCTGGGTTTGAGGCGACCCGTCATCCATCACCCCATCATGAAATCATCCATTGCTTTTGTCGTGGCCGCCTGTGCGCTCGGGCTGGCCGGCGCCGGCTGGGCGCAGGAGGGCGAGGCGCGGGCGCGCCAGATCATCGGCGGCTCCTGCTTTCTGTGCCATGGCGCCGAGGGCGAATCGGCCAGCGCGGTGTTCCCGCGCCTGGCCGGCCAGAACGCCGAATACATCGCCAAGCAGCTCGAGAACTTCAAGAGCGGCAAGCGCCAGAGCACGGCCATGGCGCCCATGGTCGAAAAGCTCACGCCCGAGGACATGGCGGCGCTGGGGCGCTTCTACGCCAGCCGTCCGCCGCACAAGGAGGCCGCCAAGGACGTGCCGCTGGCCGCCGTCGGCCAGTACATCTACCAGGTGGGCAACCGCTTCAGCGGCGTGCCGGCCTGCGCCACCTGTCATGGCGCCGATGGGGCCGGCAGCAACGCGCTGCCGCGCCTGGCGGGCCAGCACGCAGCCTATCTCGATGGCCAGCTCAAGCAGTTCAACAAGCGCGAGCGCAACAACGACAACGCCGTGATGCACGCGGTGGTCGAGAAGATGACCCCGCTGGAGATGGCGGCGGTGGCCGAATACCTCAGCGGTCGCTGAGCGCCGAGGCAGCGCGACGCCGCTGAATGCGCGACACTGGGCCTGAGCCCATCGTCGTCATGAGCAAGACATGTGATGTCGTCTGCCACGGTACCGGTCACCCAGGCCGGCGCGCTTGAATACCTGAGCGTGCCAGCCGCCGCGCGCCTGATCGCCACCGTGGGCGTGGTCGAATGCCTGCGCGGCATCGAGCAAGCCATCGCGGCGGACTTCCGGCGCTGGCCCGAGTTCACCAAGAGCGCGCGGCTGGCCCAGCCCACGCCGGAGGGCGTGATCGAGCTGATGCCGGTGGCCGACGCCCGGCACTACGCCTTCAAGTACGTCAACGGCCACCCGCACAACACCCGCCTGGGCCTGCCCACCGTGATGGCCTTCGGCGCCATCGCCCGCATCGACACCGGTGCGCCCACGTACCTGAGCGAGCTGACCCTGACCACTGCGCTGCGCACCGCCGCTACCTCGGTGCTGGCCGCCCGCCAGCTGGCGCGGCCCGACAGCCGGACCATGGCACTGATCGGCAACGGCAGCCAAAGCGAGTTCCAAGCCCTGGGCTTTGTCGGCCTGCTGGGCATTCGCAGCCTGCGCCTGTACGACATCGACGCGGCCGCCACGCGCAAGCTGATGGCCAACCTGGCGGACGTGGAGGTGGAGCTTGTCGCCTGCGCCAGCGTGGCCGAGGCCGTGCAGGGCGCCGACATCGTGACCACGCTCACGGCCGACAAGACGCGCGCCACCATCCTGCGTGCCGAGCTGCTGCAGCCCGGCATGCACATCAACGCCGTGGGCGGCGACTGCCCGGGCAAGACCGAGCTGGACGCGGCCATCCTGCGGCGCGCGCGCGTGTTCGTCGAGTTCGAGCCGCAAACGCGCCTCGAAGGCGAGCTGCAGCAGTTGGCCCCGGACGCCGCCGTGACCGAGCTCTGGCGCGTGCTGACCGGGCAGGCCCCCGGCCGGCAGGGCCGGTCCGAGATCACGCTGTTCGACTCGGTGGGCTTTGCGCTGGAGGACTTTTCGGCGATGCGCCACCTGCAGGCGCTGGGCCGCGCCCACGGCCTGCTCGAAACCCTGGCGCTGATGCCCGCGTTGCACGACCCCAAGGATCTCTACAGCCTGGTGCGCGAGGGGCGCACCAGCCCGGGTTCGACATGAAGCTGCCCGCCGCCATCACGCTCATCGGCGCGCCCACCGACATCGGCGCCAGCCGCTTGGGCGCGGGCATGGGGCCCGACGCGCTGCGTGTGGCCCAACTCGGCCCGGCGCTGCAGCGCCGGGGCTGCGCGGTGCGCGACCTCGGCAACCTGGCCGGCCCGCCCAACCCGCGCGGCCAGCGCGATCCAGCCAGCGGCCTGCGCAATTTTGCCGAGGTGCTGGCCTGGTGCCACGCCACGCACGACGCGGTGGACCAGGCCCTGCAGGCGCAGCAACTGCCGATCCTGCTGGGAGGCGACCACAGCCTGGCGGTCGGATCGATCGGCGCCGTGGCGCGCCATTGCCGCGCCACGGGCCAGCGCCTGCGCGTGCTGTGGCTCGATGCCCATGCCGACTTCAACACGCCAGCCACCTCGCCCAGCGGCAACGCCCATGGCACGCCGGTGGCCAGCCTGTGCGGCCTGGGCCCCCCCGAGCTGGCCCGGCTGGCCGGCTTTGAGCCGGCGCTGGCGGCGGGCAATCTGTGCCAGATCGGCCTGCGCAGCGTCGATGCGCAGGAGAAGTTTCTAATCCAGCAGCACGGCATCGAGGTCTACGACATGCGCGCCATCGACGAGTTGGGCATGCGCGAGGTGATGGCGCGTGCGCTGGCGCCGGTGGATGCCAACGTGCACCTGCACCTGAGCTTCGACGTCGATTTCCTGGACCCGGAGATCGCGCCCGGCACCGGCACCACGGTGCGCGGTGGCCCCACCTACCGCGAGGCCCAGCTGTGCATGGAGATGATCGCCGACACCGGACGCCTGGGCTCGCTGGACATCGTCGAGCTCAACCCCGCGCTCGATGTGCGCAACCAGACCGCCGAGCTGGTGGTGGATCTGGTGGAGAGCCTGTTCGGCAAGAGCACGCTGGTCAAGGATATGCTGCGGGGGTGAGGGCTGGACAAACAGCCGAACAGCCGGACGCAGAGGACGCAAAAAAATTAAAAATTGAATGAAATGACCATGCGGCCGGCGCTGAACAGGCGCGAGGTGCTATTTTTTAAATAGCACTCCATGGATTTCATTTTTTGCACCCTTTGCGATTTCTTTGCGTCTTCTGCGTCCGGTATTCGAATTCGCCTTCAAGGCGCCACCGGCAGCACCACCGGCGCCCGTTGCGTGGTGGGCTGGGTGGTTTGCACCGGCTCGGCCAGCCAGCGCTCCATCAGGCCGCCGCCGGCCCACATGCCGGCCAGGGTCAGCCAGGCGGTCAGGGCAAAGATGGCGCCGCCGGTCATCCCGGCGCCCACGGCGCAGCCACCGGCCAGCATGCTGCCAAAGCCCATCAGCACGGCGCCCACGATGTAGCGCGCCATGCTGTAGCCGTTGTTGAAGCCCTCGAGCTTGAACTCGCGCCCCACCCAGGCGCCCAGGGCCGAGCCCGCGAATACGCCCGGCAGCATGCCGGCGTCGAAGCCGAAGGCTGGCGCCGGGCTGGCCAGCACGCGCATCAGCCACTCGGCCGAGGGGCCGCTGAAGGTGAGGCCCTGGATCTGGACCGGCTCGAAGCTGGAGCGCGCCACCTGGTGGCTGAACCACCAGGCCAGCGCCACCGCCAGGCCGGTGCCGATGCCGCCGATCCACATCCACGGCCGGTTGCCCGAGCGCAGCGAGAAGACCACCGCCACCACCAGCCACAGCAGGCCGAGCACCAGGCCGTCTGCGGCGCCGGCGCCAAAGCGCTCCAGCAAATGGCGCGCGGCACCGCCGTCGATGGTCCACCACGATGAAATCGCCTGGCGCAGGGGCGCCAGGCTGCCGGCCAGCGCGGCCTGCGCCGTGACGGCAAACACCAGCCCCGACAGCAGTGCGCGCAGGTTGCCGTTGGCCGACAGCACCAGCAGGCGGCTGGCACAGCCGCGCGTCATGATCATGCCGGCGCCAAACAGCAGGCCGCCGACCAGCGCCCCCGACAGGCTGCCGCGGTTGGCCAGCTGGCGCGCGCCGCTCACGTCCAGCGCGCCGATCAGGATCAGCGCCTGCACGGCAATCACGGCGCTCGCAAAGGCCAGCAGCCACACCGACAGCTTCTCCGCGAACTTGCCGTGCCAGAACTCGATCACCGCCGCACGCAGGCAAAAGCGCGAGCGCTGGGCAAAAAAGCCGAACGCCATGCCGATCCCGGCGCCGCCCGCGGCCAGGACGGGGCCGCTGCCGTATTGGTCCACCAGGCTTGTCAAGTCCATGGCCATTCCCGATAATTACATCAGTGATTGCTTATAAATATAGACCGCATGATGCAAACAGCAATTGATCGACGTCAACTCTTGCGGCGCTGCGCTGGCGCGGCGGTGGCGGGGCTCGGTGCGTCGGTCTGGGCGCGCCGTGCCGAGGCCGCCGATGCTCCGGTCGATCCGCCGCCCATGCAGGCGCGCGAGGCCGCCCCTGGCTGCTGGTATGTGCAGGGCCTGTCGGCGCTGGGCTCGCCCGCCAACCAGAACTTCATCTCCAACGCGGGCTTCATCGTCACCAGCAAGGGGGTGGTGGTGATCGACGCACTGGGCTCGCCCGCGCTGGCCGAGCGCCTGCTGGCCGAGATCCGCAAGGTGACAAAGCAGCCGGTCACCCACGTCATCCTGACCCACTACCATGCCGACCACGTCTATGGTCTGCAGGTGTTTGCGGCGCTGGGCGCCCAGATCATCGCCCAGCAGGGCGGGCGCGAATACCTGTACTCGGACACCGCGCGCCTGCGGCTGGAGGCCTCGCGCAAGGACCTGGCGCCCTGGATCGACGCCAAGACCCGCCTGGTGCCGGCCACCGAGTGGATCACCGGCCGCACCGAGCTGACGGTGGGTGACACGCGGCTCGTCCTGCAGCCGGTGGGCCCGGCGCACACGCCCGACGACCTGGTGGTCTACGTGCCGGCGCGCAAGCTGCTGTACGCGGGCGACCTGGTGTTTCGCAACCGCATCCCCTTCGTCGGCGAGGCCGACAGCGGCCACTGGATCCAGTCGCTGGACACGCTGCTGGCCTTCGGCGCCGAGATCATCGTGCCGGGGCACGGGCCCGTGTCCACCGATGCGCGCCAGGACATGCAGCTCACGCGCGACTACCTGATCTACCTGCGCAAGACCATGGGCGCCGCCGCGCGCGACATGACCCCGTTCGACGAGGCCTACCAGGCCACCGACTGGAGCCAGTGGGAGAATCTGCCGCTGTTTGGCCCGGCCAACCGCATGAACGCCTACAACACCTATCTGCTGATGGAGCACGAGACGAAATGACCCGGCACGTGCTGCACCACGCCCCGCGCCGCCGATGGCTGGCCGGCTTGGCCACCCTGGCCCTGGCGCCCGCGACCCCGGCCGTGTGGGCGGCCGCCAAGACCCTGCCGTCCTCGCGCGCCCTGCCGGTCGAACTGGCCCAGGCCCTGGCGCGCAAGCAGCCCCTGCTGGTCATGGCCAGCCTGCACGGCTGCCCCTGGTGCAAGCTGGTGCGCGAGCACTACCTGGCGCCCATGCATGCCGACGAAGGCCTGCCCGTGGTGCAGATCGACTGGGGCAGCGCGCAGGCCACGCAGACCGTGGATGGCGCGCCCACCACGCATGCCGAACTGCTGCGCGCCTGGAAGGTCACGATCGCGCCCACGGTGCTGTTTCTGGGCCCCGGCGGGCGCGAGGTGGCCGAGCGGCTGGAGGGTGGTTCGCCCGATTTCTACAGCGGCTACCTGGACCAGCGCCTGGAGCAGGCCCGGCGCGCGCTGGCCGGCTGAACGATCGGCGGGCTTGCGCTCGCCAGGCGCCATCGGGCACCATGGTGGCCTTGCACCACCTTGCGGAGAAACCATGCAGCGTGCCGTCATCCTGAGCGCCCTGATCCTGCTGGGAGGCGGGGCCTGGGCCGAGATTCCGGCCGCCTTCCAGGGGGCTGACCTGAAGCTGGGCGAGCGCCTGGTTGCCGAGCACAAGTGCAACCAGTGCCACGCCCTGAAGTGGGGCCGCGACGGCAAGGACATCTATCGGCCCAAAGGGCGCATCAACACCCCCAGCGCCCTGTTGACCATGGTCGAGGCCTGCAACACCGACATGGGCCTGGGCTTGTTCCCGGAAGACGTGGCCGCCATCGCCGCCGTCCTCAATCGCGACCACTACCACTTTTCCAGGTAGCTTCGGGTGCCACCGGATGCCGGTTTGACCTCGGACAAACCCGATGGCCATCGGGCTTGCCATGCAGTAATATAAGTGATTGCGCATATATTGATGTGACCATGATTCCTGCTCATACTCCCGATTCGGCCGGCGCCGCGCCCCACGGGCGCCTGCGCAAGGCGCCCGAGGGATTTCTCGATCGGGCCGGCGTCCAGACCGTGTTTGCCGAAGGCCGCAAGGGCCGGCGCGACTTCATCCGCGGCGCCTTTGCCGCGGCCATGGCCGGCGCGGCGGCCACCCAGGCGGGCGCGCAGGCCAACCCGGTGCCGGCCGAAGGGGGCGACCCCAACATCCTCAACCTGCCGCCCTGGTCCACCGGCCTGGGCCAGCCGGTGGTGACCGACGGCTATGGCAAGCCCTCCAAGTTTGAATCCAACGTGCAGCGCCGCCAAAGCCCGGGCCTGACGCAGACCGCGCAGGCCTCGGTGTCGTTTGCGCCGCTGCAGTCGCTGTTCGGCATCGTCACGCCCAGCGGCCTGCACTTCGAGCGCCACCACCAGGGCTGGTGGGACATCGACCCGTCCAAGCACCGCTTCATGGTCAACGGCCTGGTCAAGACCCCCAAGGTCTTCACCATGGACGAGATCATGCGGCTGCCCAGCGTGTCGCGCTTTCACTTCATCGAGTGCGGCGCCAACACCGGCATGGAGTGGGGCAACGTGGCCGTGCCCACGGTGCAGTACTCGCACGGCATGCTTTCGTGCAGCGAGTTCACCGGCGTGCCTTTGATCACGCTGCTGGAGATGGCCGGCGTTGATCTCAAAAAGGGCAAATTCGTGCTGGCCGAGGGCGCCGACGGCTCCTCGATGACCCGCACCATTCCGATGGAACTGGTCACCAGCGGCCAGGTGCTGGTGGCTTACGGGCAAAACGGCGAGATGCTGCGCCCCGAGCAGGGTTATCCGCTGCGCCTGGTGGTGCCCGGCGTGCAGGGCGTGAGCTGGGTCAAATACCTGCGCCGGGTGGAGGTGGGCGACGAGCCGTGGAACACCAAGGACGAGGCGGTGCACTACATCGACCTGATGCCCGACGGTCAGCACCGCCAGTACAGCAGCATCCAGGAGTGCAAGAGCGTGGTCACCACGCCCTCGGGCGGGCAGGTCCTGCTGGACAAGGGCTTCTACAACATCAGCGGCCTGGCCTGGTCGGGGCGCGGCAAGATCCAGCGCGTGGACGTGTCGGTTGACGGCGGACGCAACTGGCGCGCCGCGCGGCTGCAAACACCCGTGCTCGACAAATGCCTCACGCGCTTCAACATCGACTGGGTGTGGGACGGCAAGCCCGCCATCGTGCAAAGCCGCGCCATGGACGACACCGGCTTCGTGCAGCCCAACTACAGGCAGCTGCGCGCCGTGCGCGGCACGCGCTCGATCTATCACAACAATGCCATCCAATCCTGGCTGGTGCAGGAAAGCGGCGAGGTGAAGAATGTCCAGCTCTCGTAACGCGATGGCCGCGCTGCTGCTGGCGGCCTGTGTGCTGCCGGCGGGGGCGCAGGACAAATTTCCGGGCGTGGGCCGCGCTGCCACGCCGGCCGAGCTCAAGGCCTGGGACATCGACGTGCGGCCCGACTTCAAGGGCCTGCCGGCCGGATCGGGCAGCGTGGACCAGGGCCAGGAGATCTGGGAATCCAAGTGCGCCAGCTGCCACGGCGTGTTCGGCGAATCCAATTCGGTGTTCAACCCACTGGTGGGCGGCACTTCCAAGGACGACATCAAGACCGGGCACGTGGCCACGCTGATGCGCCCCGACTACCCCGGCCGCACCACGCTGATGAAAGTGCCCACGGTCTCCACGCTTTGGGACTACATCAACCGCGCCATGCCCTGGAACGCGCCCAAGTCGCTCAAGACCGACGAGGTGTATGCCGTCACGGCCTACCTGCTGAACCTGGGCGACATCCTGCCGGCGGATTTCACTCTGTCGGACAAGAACATCGCCGAGGTGCAAAAGCGCATGCCCAACCGCAACGGCATGACGACGCAGCACGCACTGTGGCCGGGCAACGAGTTCGGCAGCGGCAAGACCCGGCCCGACACCCAGGCCAAGGCCTGCATGAGCCGCTGCGAGGTGCCGCAGGATGTCACCTCGAAGCTGCCAGCGCACGCCGCCGATGCCTGGGGCAACCTGCGCGACCAGAATCGTCTGGTGGGGCCGCAGCGCGGCGAAGTGACGATCGACGAGAACGAGGCCGGCAAAGCTGCGGCCAAGCCGTCGGCAGCCGACCCGTTGGCCGCCGCCGCCGTGGCCCTGACGCAAAAGCACGGCTGCGTGGCCTGCCACGGCATGACGGGCAAGCTCATTGGACCCGGTTTTGCCGAAATCGCCAAGAAGCATGCCGGCCAGGCCGACTACCTGGCGGGCAAGATCGTCTCGGGCGGCGAGGGGGTGTGGGGCAGCATGGCCATGCCTGCGCAAACCCTGTCGTCGGACGACGCCAAGGCCATTGCGGCCTGGCTGGCCGCAGGGGCTCCAGCCCGTTGACGGCGGGCCGAAGTCAGGTCGGGATATCCCGCTGGGATTTACTCATACTTCCGTTAACATCAAGCCAATTGTTTCATTTGGATCAAGGAGATCGATTCATGCAGACTCGTCGCGAAACCCTCCGCCAGGGCGCGCTGGCCGCCAGCGTGCTGACGGCGGGCAGCCTGTTGTCGCAACCCGCGCTGGCTTTCAACAAGGCCGCTTTCGACGGCAAGCAGATGGCCGACGCGCTCAAGGGCCTGGGCGTGACCGGCGCGCTGACCGAGAGCAAGGACGTCACGCTCACCGCCCCCGACATTGCCGAGAACGGCGCCGTCGTGCCCATGACGGTGGCCACCACGCTGCCCAACGTCAAGGAAATGCTGCTGATGGTCGAGAAAAACCCCGCGCCCTTGGTGGCGGTGTTCAAGGTCAGCCCCGAGGTCGAGGCCAACTTTGCCACCCGCTCCAAGATGGGCCAGTCCTCCGACGTCTACGCGGTGGCCGTCACCACCGACGGCAAGGCGTTGTACGCCAAGAAGGAAGTGAAAGTCACGTTGGGCGGTTGCGGTGGCTGATGCGCCTGCCTCGGCTTTCATCGAAACATTGAACGAACATTGAATCAGGAGTATTGACATGGGTGATCCGATGCGCATTCGCGCCCAGGCGAAGGACGACAAGACCACGGTACGCGTGCTGATGGCGCACGAGATGGAGTCCGGCCAACGCAAGGATTCTTCGGGCAAGCTGATTCCGGCCTGGCACATCACCGACGTGACGGCCACGCTCAACGGCAAGCCCGTCTTCTCGTGCGAGTGGGGGCCAGCCGTTTCCAAGAACCCCTTCCTGCAGTTCACCATCAAGGGCGGAAAAGCCGGCGACAAGGTGGCCATCACCTGGAAGGACAACAAGGGTGATACCCGCACCGACGAGGCCACCGTTTCCTGAGCGCGCGGCGGGCCGCCTTCCGTGGCGGCAGACGGCGAGCGCCGCCGGGATTTTTTGACAGTAGACATCGACACCACGAGGAGACACTTGACGATGCACGCACGATCGCTTTGCCTGGCCGTGCTGGGGGCGCTGGCCCTCGGCGCTCCGGCCCTGGCCCAGAAGACCTCCACCCAGGCCATCGAGGAATACCGGGAGATGCTGCAGGACGGCAACCCGGCCGAGCTGTTCGAGATGAAGGGCGAGGAGCTGTGGACCAAGAAGCGCGGCCCCAAGAACGCCTCGCTGCAGCAATGCGATCTGGGCAAGGGGCCGGGCGTGGTCAAGGGCGCCTTTGTCGAGTTGCCGCGCTACTTCGCCGACACCGGCAAGGTGCAGGACCTGGAGTCGCGCCTGGTGACCTGCATGAGCACGCTGCAGGGCATCGACCCCAAGGAAGTCGTCAACGGCCAGTGGGGCAAGGGCGAGCGCGGCAACGTGACCGCGCTGGCCACCTGGATCGGCGCGCAGTCCAAGGGCATGGCCTTCAACCTGCCGCAGTCGCACGCGCAAGAGCGCGAGATGTACCAGGTGGGCAAGCGCCTGTTCTTCCAGCGCGGTGGCTCGCATGACTTTGCCTGCGCCTCCTGCCATGGCGAGGACGGCAAGCGCATCCGCCTGCAGGACCTGCCGCGCCTGACGGGCAACCCGGGCGACGGCGTGGGCTTTGCCGCCTGGCCGGCCTACCGCGTGTCCAACGGCCAGATGTGGTCCATGCAGCACCGCCTGAACGACTGCTACCGCCAGCAGCGCTTTCCCGAGCCGACCTACGGCAGTGAGGCCACCGTGGCCCTGGGCGTGTACCTGGGCGTGAACGCCAAGGGCGCCAAGTCCGCCGTGCCGACCATCAAGCGCTGAACCGGGAGCCCAAGCGATGAACATCAAGACTTCTTTCCAGCTGGCCGCCGTGGCGGCGGGCGCCGCGGCCCTGCTGGCCGGTTGCGCGGGTGGCGCCTCCTCGGGCGCCGACATGAATGCGGCGCAGCTCGACGCGCTGACGCACAAGGTCGTGCAGGACTCCTTCCACGACAAGGGCATCGTCAAGGTCAGCGAGGCGCTGGCCAGGGACCCGACGCTGGACGCCTGCGACGCCGCCGACGTGACGGGCCATCCCATTTCGCCGGAGCGCGCCAAGGAGCTCGAAGCGCTCAACATGAAGACCATCCAGTGGCCGTCCGACGGCAAGTACCTGGGAGACTGGAAGGCGGGCGAGAAGATCGCCCAGAGCGGCCGCGGCAAGACCTGGACCGACAAGGCCGGATCGGCCAACGGCGGCAACTGCTACAACTGCCACCAGATCACCAAGGAGGAAATCTCCTTTGGCACCATCGGCCCCAGCCTCTACCACTACGGCAAGCTGCGCGGCGTGACCGACCCGAACAGCCCGCAGGCGCAGGACATCGTCAAGTACACCTGGGGCAAGATCTGGAACAGCAAGGCCTACAACGCCTGCTCCAACATGCCGCGCGCGGGGGCCAAGGGCATCCTGACCGAGGCCCAGGTGCGCGACATCGTGGCGCTGCTGCTCGATCCGAAGTCGCCCGTCAACCAGTAAGCCAGATACCGCCCGGTGCGGGCCTGTCGAGCGGGCGGTGGCCTGGCTCCAGCGGGTCCTCACCGGGCCTTTTTCATTTTGATACTTCAGCGAGTGCTGATATATGAATCTCACCAAACGCGAATTCATGCAGGTGCTGGGTGCGGCCAGCGCCGCCGGCCTGGGCCTGGGCCGCTTTGCCGATGCCAGCGCGCAGACGGCCGCCGAGGGCCTGTATGACGTGCCGAAGTTCGGCAACGTGTCGCTGCTGCACATGACGGACTGCCACGCGCAGCTGAGGCCCATCTACTTTCGCGAGCCCAGCGTCAACCTGGGCGTGGGCGACATGAAGGGCCGCCTGCCGCATCGGGTGGGCGAACATTTGCTGAAGGCTGTCGGCGTCCGCGCCGGCACGCCCACGGCCCATGCGCTGACCTACCTGGACTTCGACCAGGCCGCGCAGCGCTACGGCAAGGTGGGCGGCTTTGCGCACCTGGCCACGCTGGTCAAGCGCATGAAAGCCAGCCGCCCCGGTGCGCTGCTGCTGGACGGCGGCGACACCTGGCAGGGCAGCGGCACGGCGCTGTGGACCAAGGGCCAGGACATGGTCGATGCCTGCAAGCTGCTGGGCGTGGACGTGATGACCGGCCACTGGGAGTTCACCCTGGGCATGGCGCGCGTCAAGGAGATCATCGAGAAGGACTTTGCGGGCAAGGTCGATTTCGTCGCGCAAAACGTCAAGACCACCGACTTCGGCGACCCGGTGTTCAAGCCTTACGTCATCCGGCCCATCAACGGCGTGTCCGTGGCCATCATCGGCCAGGCCTTCCCGTACACGCCCATTGCCAACCCGCGCTACATGGTGGCCGACTGGGAGTTCGGCATCCAGGACGAACACCTGCAGGAGATGGTCGACGAGGCGCGCGGCAAGGGCGCGCAGGTGGTGGTGGTGCTGAGCCACAACGGCATGGACGTGGACCTGAAGATGGCCAGCCGCGTGACCGGCGTGGACGCCATCCTGGGCGGCCACACGCACGACGGCATGCCGGTGGCCAGCATCGTCAAGAACCAATCCGGCCAGACCATCGTCACCAACGCCGGCAGCAACGGCAAGTTCCTGGGCGTGCTGGACTTCGACGTCAAGGACGGCAAGGTGGCGGACTTTCGCTACAAGCTGCTGCCCGTCTTTGCCAACATGCTGCCGGCCGACCCGGAGATGGACGCGCTCATCACCAAGATCCGCGCGCCGTACGAAGGCAAGCTGGCCGAGCAGCTCGCCGTCACCGAGGGCCTGCTGTACCGCCGCGGCAACTTCAACGGCACGGGCGACCAGCTCATCGTCGATGCGCTGATGGACGTGCAGGGCGCCGAGATCGCCTTCTCGCCAGGCTTTCGCTGGGGCACCTCGCTGCTGCCCGGCCAGCCCATCACGCGCGATTGGCTGCTGGACATGACCGCCACCACCTACAGCTACGCCACCCTGACCGAGATGAAGGGCGAGATGCTCAAGACCATCCTGGAAGACGTGGCCGACAACCTGTTCAACCCCGACCCGTACTACCAGCAGGGCGGCGACATGGTGCGCGTGGGCGGCCTCACCTACGCCTGCGACCCGTTGGCCGGCATGGGCCGGCGCATCAGCGACATGCGGCTGAAGGGCCAGTTGATCGACCCCGCCAAGACCTACAAGGTGGCCGGCTGGGCCCCGGTGGCCGAAGACGCGGCCAAGGCCGGCAACAAGATGGTGTGGGACCTGGTCGAGCAGTGGCTGAAGGCCCGCGGCGGCAAGGTGGCGCCGCGCCAGCTCAACACGCCCAAGCTGACCGGCGGCGTGCTGCCCAATCCGGGCTACGCGGCCTGAGCAGGGCTTGCACATCGGCCCGCTGGCCCTGGGGCCATCGGAGTCGGTGAGGCCGGGCGCGCTGAAAGTTGTCCCACACTCGGCGGATGGACGGCGCAACCCCCAACCTGTTTGAACGCGAGCACCAGCGCATGGACGCGCTGCTGCAGGCCCACCTGCTGGACGTCGTGGCCGGCGACTTCAAGAGCGCGCGGCGCCGCCTGGCCCGCTGGCGCCTCGCGTTGGCCCGCCACATCGACATCGAGCAAACCCGCCTGCTGCCCCACGTGCCCGCCGACGCGCGCTGGGACGCCCGCGTCTACCGGCTGGAACACGAGCGCATCACCCTGCTGGCCGACGAGTACGCCGCCCAGGTGCAGGCCGCTGCCGCCCGCGCACTGCAGGGCCAGCAGGCGCGCCGCCTGGCCGTGCTCGGCCTGCTGGACGCCGCGCACGCCTTGCGTCACCTGCTGGAGCATCACCACCAGCGTGAGGAGATGGCGCTGGCGCACGAATTGCCGCTGGAGGCACAGCGGGCCGCGTGGCTACAGCAATAAATCTGATCTGACCCCATTTTCACAATGGACACGAGTTCACGTGTTACACTGGATATCGTGATTGTCCGTCAGCTGTGGAATGCCATGACCAATCTGACCATCGCCCTCGACGAAGCCATCGTCAAGAAGGCGCGCATTCGCGCCATCCACGAAGGCACCTCGGTCAGCGCCAAGGTGCGCGAATTCCTGGCCAGCTACGCGCAGGAAGGCGGGGCGCAACAACTTGCCGCGCAGTCCTTCATCGACTCGGCACGGCGCAGCCAGGCCAACGAGCACGGCGCGCGCTGGTCACGCGCCGACGCGTACGACGGCCGCTTTCCGAGCCAGGGCCCCGACGAGGCATGATCTGCTTTTTCGATACCAACGTGCTGGTGTACGCTGTCGATTCCAGCGACCCCGCGCGGCGCGAGCAAGCACTCGAACGGCTGGGGCGCGCGGCGCGCGACGACACGGTCGTCCTGAGCACCCAGGTGCTGCAGGAGTTCTACGCCATCACCACGCGCAAGCTGCAGCCCCCGCTGCCCGAATTGGAGGCCGCCGCCCAAGTGCAGCGCCTGTGCGGTTTTCAAATACTGGGAATTTCGGCACAAAACGTCCTGGCAGCGATCACGCTGGCGCAGCAGCATCAACTGCAATGGTGGGACGCCCTGATCCTTGAGGCGGCACTGCGCGCCGACGCCGATGTGCTGATCAGCGAAGACGGCCAGGCCGGTCGCCGTTTTGGCAAATTGCGGGTCGAGAACCCCTTTGCGGGTTGATCGTCAGGCGCTCGGTAGAAATGTTGATCTGGCTCGACGTCCCTTGATTTGACCCCGTTTTCCCCATTTTCCCGTAGACTGGGTTGAGGCACGAAACCCGGCGGTGCCGCTGGCCAAGGGACCCGCGTCGGCGCCGACGCCGGCCTGCTGGGTCGCGCTGAGCTTGACCCAGCCTACAGGCTTGCGCAACGTGATCGAACGCAACCCGCGCGCGGTGATCGAGGCCCTGGCGCCATAAAGATTCGCCGGCCAAGCCTTGTCATTCGGTATCGGTTGCTTTCATTCGACCGAAACGAGTCAAAATAGATAGCACCCCGCGCTTTCTGGGCAAGCGCTGGAGTCCGATTCGATGCTCAATCAAAACCCATCCACCGGCGCCCAGCCCACCGTGTTCATCCGGGCATCCAGCAGCGCCACCCCCTTCAGCGTCTTGCTGCTGACCAGGGGCAAATAGCGCAGCGCCAGCACCAGCAAGCAGATGTGGCCGATGCCCCGGACTTGGCGGCAGGGCGCTAGCGGTAAATTTTGCGCCGGTTGCCAACCTGCACCACCAGCACGCGCAAGGCGCCGTCCTGAATGTCGCAAATCACCCGGCAGTCCCCCACGCGGTAGCGCCAAAAACCGCCTAAAGGACCGGTCAATGCCTTGCCCGTGCTGCGCGGGTCTTCCAGCCCGGCAATGCGCTCGTCCATGAAGTCCACGATGCGCCGCGCCATCGGCTTGTCCAGCTTGCGCAGCTGCCCTTTGGCTGTGTCGGCGTACTCAATCGTCCAGGCCAAGGTCTTTTCTCAGCTCGGCCGCCGAGTGCACCGGCTCTTGCCCCTTGCGAACACGCTCCAGCACCTCGGCCGCCAGATAGTAGTCCTCCATGTCCCCAATGCCCCGCTCGATGATCTCGCGCAAGTAGTACGCCTTGGTGCGCCCCGTCCGGGCCGCAAGGTAGTCCAGCCTTTGCTCGGTTTCAGGCGCCAGTCGAATCGAAGTGGCCATGCTCTGCACCCCTTGTTTGAATACGTGCATTCACTGTATCACAGGGGCGTCGGATGGGTCCGTCTTCCGCGGGACAAGCCTTGTCATTCCGTCTCGATCGCGTTCATTCGACCCGAAAGAATCAAAATAGATAGCGGCTTGCGCTTTCTGGGCAAGCGTTGGAGCCCGATTCGATGCTCAATCAGAACCCATCCACCGGCGCCCAGCCCACCATGTTCATCTGGGCATCCAGCAGCGCCACCCAGTCCAGCGTCTTGCTGCTGACCAGGGGCAGATAGCTCAGCTCGGCCGCGGCGTGCCCGGCGTCGCGGGCGGCATCCTGCAGCACCGGGGCGGCCTGGGGCTTGCGTGCCATCAGCTCGGCCAGCGGCTTGGCGCGCTGGCGCATGGCCGGCAGCGAATCGGCCCAGGGCTGCCACCAGTCCGGTTGTATTGCCTTCGAGATGCCGGCCAATCCCAGATCGATGCTGCGCATGAATTCGCTGTTGTTGGCCGCCTTGCGCGTGCTCGCCTTGAGCACACCCGACCAGGGCAATTGGCGCAAATGGGACGGCGCCTTGGGCAGCGCATCCCGGTTCACCTCATTGGCCGTCACCACCACAAGTCGGTCCACCTCGAACACCAGCGCCACCGGTCGGGCCACCCATACGCTGTGCATGCCGTAGGCCAAGGCGGCCAGCTGGATCGCGCCGACCAGCGAAAAGTCCAGCCAGCGTTCACGCCGCGACTTCTTCGGGCTGGCCAGAATCAGCGTCAGCAGCGGCCCGCACACCACATCCACCGCCAGCACCAGCAGATAGATCTGGTCGACCTGAAGCAACTGGCGGTAGGGTGCCGGATACCACAGGCCAAACACCATGGCAGCCGAGGCCAGGGCGATCAACAGGGAAAGAAGCAGGTGCCGCAGTGCGTAGCGCGCCGCGAGGTGCAAACGATGCGAGAAGGCCATGGAGGTCGATTCGTGCAAGCCAGCCGATGGGAGGTTGGGGGCGTGGGATCAAGGGGGAAATTGTGATCCGACCCCAATTTCCCACAATTTCCCAGACCCCAATTTCACAATATTTAGGGTACGAAAAAAGGGCGCATTGCGCCCTTTTCGGTTTTGAACAGAACCGTCCAATCGTTCAAACAGACGGCTCCGAAATCAACGCTCCCAACTTTCAGCGGCACTCTGCCGGCATGTACTTGGCGGGCATCGGGTTGGCGGCAGGAACAGTTCTGTTTCCCAAACCGCGCCCCGTTGCGGCCACGTTGGTCGTGCTGGTGCAGGCCCAATCAACCGCGCCTTGTGCACCTGCCACCGGAATGGCGTTCGCAACGTTCGGCGCAAGGTTAAACCTGTAGCCGTTGAGGTTCGTGGGAATACCGTTGCCGGCAGTGGCTGCAACCGCCACCGAAACCACCCAGTTCGTCGCACCTGCTGCGAATGCGGCGCAGTTGGCGGCAGTGGGTGCACCGCCGGCTGCTGCAGGATATACGCAATAGTTGACCACGTATTTAGAGCGCTTCTGAGCAAATGGCGTCGCATTGATCGCTGCCGCAGCGGAATCCAAGCCCGTCAGGCCGTCGGACTGAAAACCTTCGCTCAAAGCGCTCTTGGCGGACGACGCGGCAATCACGGCTTCAGTCACCTTGGCGCGCACCGTGTAATCCTGATAAGCCGGCAGCGCGACCGCAGCCAAAATGCCAATGATGGCCACCACGATCATCAATTCGATCAGGGTGAAGCCTTTTTGCAGTTTTTTCATTTCCGTTTTCCTCAAAAAAATTGAAGTTGAACCTTGGAGACCTTGGGGACACTCCCTGAGCGGGTCGGTGCGTCGCCGCACGCCCTGTGTGTTGCAGGGGGTGTGCCAAGCGGCTGGCGGGCCCGGATTGGTGAAGAAAAGGGCGTTTTGGGCGCGTGCGGGCGCGCGGCGGGCCGCGACACGGCGGTTTTGTCGCGCCGGCTGGCTGACATGCGGCCGGCCTGTCGCGCCAACGATGCGACATGGCGCGCGCCGGGGGTGACGGCGCCGGTCAAAGTGGCAGAGCGCCGGCGGCGGCTTGGCAGGTGGGCTGCACTCACCGGTCAGGTGCGCCGTGATTTATGAGACAGGCGCGGGCGATCGGGTGTGATCGGGCGCTGGCTGCTCAAACCGGGCGGTGGTGTTGACAAAAGGCACACAAAACGAGATCATGTCAACAGTGAAACCCTTGCGCTGGAACGCCGAAAAGAACAACTTGCTCAAGCGAGAGCGCGGGGTGAGTTTCGAAAACATCGTGGTGGCCATCGAAGGTGGCGGTTTGCTGGATGTGCTGGCGCATCCAAACAGACAGCGATGTCCGGGGCAAAAAATTTTGGTCGTCTCGTACGGCGACTATGTGTACTTGGTTCCGTTCGTCGAAGAGGACCAAGCGCTTTTCCTGAAGACCATCATCCCCAGCCGAAAAGCCACCAGAGACTATTTGAATCCAGGAGCAAGCGATGCGCAGCCGGATGGATAACGAAGAGCGCGAGTTGCTGGCCGCCTTCGAGCGCGGCGAGTTGGAGTCGATCGCCAGCAAGGCTGAGCTGGCCAGGATCAAGGCCGCTGCCCGCGCCACGGCAATCAAGGATCGCCGGGTCAATGTTCGGCTGTCTTCGGGGGATCTTTTGGACATCCAGGCCAAGGCCATGGAAGAGGGCATGCCTTATCAGACCCTGATTGCCAGCGTGCTGCACAAGTACGTCACAGGCCGCCTGAGCGAGCACCCCGCGCCGTTGCCGCGGCCAGCAGGCAAACGGTGAGTCTGCCAGTGCGGGAAGGGTTGCAGCGCGGGACAGACGG
The DNA here is from genome assembly GCA_041396485.1 of Burkholderiaceae bacterium. Classification (GTDB taxonomy): domain Bacteria; phylum Pseudomonadota; class Gammaproteobacteria; order Burkholderiales; family Burkholderiaceae_C; genus Ottowia. The sequence continues at coordinate 367,690 of JAWKYM010000001.1, forward strand.
TGCCTGGGCGACCCGTACTTTGGCAAAAAAATTTGATCTGACGCGAATTTGTCCCCGGTGATGGGCGGCGCGGCAAGGGCGCGGCGGCATGCCAGCCCGCCAAGTGCTGCTCGCCTTGTGCACGCGGCCGGCCAACGGCAGCCCCGCGCTCACTAGAATCGGCCGCATGCCCCCCGCCGACGCCCTTTACCCCATCAGCCTGAACACGGCCGCCGTGCTGACCGGCCGCAGCACGCGCACCTGGCAGCGCCGCATCGAAGAGGGGCAGGTGCCGCGCCTGGGCGACGGGCGCGGGGCGCTGGTGCCGTTTGCGGCGGTGCAGCCGGCGCTGAGCCTGGACTTGACCGACGAGGACGTGCGGATGCTGCTGCGTGCCGACCAGGGCGACGCGGCGGCGCAGGCCGACGTGGGCGCGCTGTTTGCCCTGGCGGCGCTGGACGAGGCCCAGGCGCAGGCGGGCTCCAGGCCAGCGCCTTTGGCTCGCGGCGCAGGGGGGCACGTGGTGCCCGCGCTGCACTTTCTCACGCAGGCGGCGCAGCAGGGCCAGGCCGACGCCATGCACTGGCTGGGCCTGCTGCACGCGGGCGGGCTGTGCGAGGGTGACGGTGAGGCGATGGCGCTGATGTGGATCGCCAAGGCCGCCGCGCACGGGCATGTGATCGCGCAGCGGCAGCTGGCGGGTTTGATGCCGGGCGGTGCCAATCTGTAGGCTGAGTCAAGCGCAGCGCGACCCAGCACCGTTGCCGCGCCGCCCGCCAGTTGGCCCAGCCTTTTGCTGGGTTTCGTGCCTCAACCCAGCCTACGATTCTCATGTATTGATAGCTGCCAGCGCTTGCCAGACAAGCGCGAGAGCCTGATTTGTCTTGATCATGTATTTGCCTCAGAAGCCCCTCATCCCTCCCTCTCCCCAGAGGGGCGAGGGCGATCGGCCGCGCCGGTTTTGCTCCCTCTCCCTCTGGGAGAGGGTGGGGGTGAGGGTTGGCGGCTCAATCTGAGCCAGCGACATGATCAGCTGATCTGTCTGCCAACGCGCGAAGCCGGTTTCAATCGCGCGTCACCCGCAGCACTTCCTCGCGGCTGGTGATGCCCTCGGCAATCAGCCGCTCGCCGTCCTCGCGCATCAGCTGCATGCCCTTGGCCAGCGCTGCGGCGCGGATGTCGGCCTCGGCGGCCTGGCCGTGGATCTGCGCCTGGAGGGCGTCGTCCACCACCAGCAGCTCGAACACGCCGGTGCGGCCCGCATAGCCGGTCTGGCCGCAGGCCTCGCAGCCCTTGCCGTGGCAGACGCCGCAATACTTGCGAACCAAGCGCTGCGCCAGCACACCCAGCAGGGAGGACGACAGCAGGAAGGGCTCGACGCCCATGTCGGTCAGGCGCGTGACGGCGCTGGCGGCGTCGTTGGTGTGCAGGGTGGCCAGCACCAGGTGGCCGGTCAGGCTGGCCTGGATGGCGATCTGCGCGGTTTCGATGTCGCGGATCTCGCCGATCATCACATGTCCGGGTCCTGGCGTGTGCAGGGATGGCGCGCAGGGCGCACACACAAGACGGGTCTTCCACCGTCATGATGTTGTTGTGCGCCGCGTCCAGTCGCGCTACAGGCTGGCGTACAGGGTGGTGGTCTTGCCGCTGCCGGTGGGGCCGGTGACCAGGATGATGCCGTGCGGCTGGGCAATCAGGTGCTCGAAATTTCGCAGCACCTCGCCTTGCATTCCCACCGACTCCAGGCTGATGCGGCCTCGGACTTGTCCAGCAGGCAGCACCGCGCGCTCGCCGTGCGCGCTGGGCAGGGGTGGACACGCGCACGTCGATGGCGCGCGTGCCCAGGCGCAGGCTGATCTGGCCGTCCTGCGGCAGGCGCTTTTCGGCGATGTCCAGGTCGGCCATGATTTTCAGCCGGCTGATCAACGCCGCGTGCAGTGCGCGGTTGGGCTGCACCCACCTCGCGCAGCGCGCCGTCGACGCGAAAGCGCACGCTGCTGTGGCGCTCATACGGTTCGATGTGAATGTCGCTGGCGCCGCTGCGCGCCGCCTGCGTGAGCAGGGCGTTGAGCATGCGGATGATGGGCGCGTCGTCGGCGGGCTTCCAGCAGGTCCTCGACGGCGGGCAGCTCCTGCATGATGCGCGAGAGGTCGGCGTCGATCTCGACCTGCTCACCACGGCAAGTTGATCTGGCCTGCGAATAGGCGCTGCTGATGTGCTGCGCCAGCGTGTGTGCGTCCAGCTGCTGCAACTGCAAAGGCAGCTCACCCCGCCGTGCTGGCGTATCCTCGCCGAGGTGCGCGGGCTCGGGTTGGCCGTCGTGCCACAGGGTCAGCTGCCCGCCGTCGTCTTGCAGCAGCAGCGCCGCGCGGGCAAAGGCGTAGGGCAGGGGGTAGCGCATGGCTACGGGGTGGTGCGCGTCAGGCTGGCGCCGGGGTCGCTGCTTTCGCCGCTGGCGGGCATGCGCTGGATCAGCGGCGGCGGCGGGGCCGGCCGGCTCCAGCCCTGGCCTGCTGGGTGGGCGCCACGGCGGCAGCACCGGTGCCTGGTTGATCTGCAGCACGCTGCTACTGGGCTGGAGGGCCTTGGGCGGCGCATCAGCTCGTAGCGGCTGAGTGAGAACGCCTCGCTGTCCACCACAATCGCATCGCGCACGACCACGGGGCGCAAGAAGACCATCAGGTTGCTCTGGTGATGCTGCGGTTGCGGCTCTTGAACAGGTTGCCGACCAGGGGGATGTCGCCCAGGCCAGGCACCTTGTCCTCTCCCCTCGGTGGTCTGTCTTCCATCAGGCCGCCCAGCACCACGATGGCAACGTCGTCCACCAGCACGCTGGACTCGATAGCGCGCTTGTTGGTGATGATGCCCTGCGGCGAGCCGACCGAGGTCGGGTCCAGCTGGAAGTTTCCTGGTAGATCACCATCTTGACGGTGCCGTCTTCGCTGATCTGCGGGCGCACTCCGCAGGGTCAGGCCCACGTCCTTGCGCTCGTAGGTCTGGAAGGGGTTGACGCTGTTGGTGGTGCTGCCGGTGTTGGTGTAGCTGCCGGTGACGAAGCGGCACGTTGCGCCCGACGATGATCTTGGCCTCCTCGTTGTCCAGCGTCAGCAAGGTAGGGGTGGACAGCATGCTGCTTCTGGTGCCCGTGGTCTGCAAGAAGTTGGCCAGCGCGCCCAGGGTGAACATGCTGCTGATGCGGTGCGCCAGCCCCAGGTTCAGCCCTGCGGGGCAGTATCAGGTTTTGCGTCGACGGTTTGCCGTTGGCGAATTGTCCGATCAGGTTGACGATGCTGTCGCCCCCCTGCCCGTAGTTGGTGCCCAGAATGCCGACGTTGCTGCTGTCGCGCCGGCCCAGCAGCGCTCGCCACTGAAAGCCGAATTCCCGGCTGCCTTGTCGGTGCGCACCTCGGCGATCAGGCTCTCGACGAAGACCTGGGCGCGGCGCTGGTCGAGCTTGTCGATGACGGCGCGCAGCTCGCGGTACACCGGTTCGGGCGCGCTGATGATGAGCGAGTTGGTGGCCGGGTCGGCCTGGATCTGCCCGCCGGTGGAGGGCTGGTTGCGCCCGCCGCTTGCGCATCGATGCTGGGGCCGCTGGCTAGCTTCGCCGTTGCCGGCGTTGGCGCCGGTGTTCATCAGGCTGCTCGTGCTGGGCCGCGATGTCGTGCTGGCGCTGCCTGCGGTGGCGGCTACGCCGGTGCCGGCGTTGGCGCTTTGCCCCGGCAGCGCGGCCAGGGCGGCGCGCAGGGTTACGGCCAGCTTGGTGGCATCGGCGTTCTTCAGGTAGACCACGTGGATGTTGCTGCCGTCGCCGGCGGCGCTGCGTGCCGGCGGCTGGTCGAAGCTCGATCAGCGTGCGCGCCAGCGCCAGCCGCGCCGGGTTGGCGGCGCGCAGGATGATGGCGTTGCTGCGCGGCTCGGCAGCACGGTGGTCGTGGCGTAGCCACCGCTTTCGTTGCCGCCGGTGGCGGGCGCACGGCGGCAGCGGGCTGGCCGGGTGTGGCGCTGGCGGGCAGCACACCGCTGGCGCCGCTCTCCAGCAGGCGCGCCAGTACCAGCGGCGCCAGGTCGGAGGCCAGCTTTCTCACGGCGTGCTTGAGCGGCACCACCTCTCCACGCCGGTGGCGTGCGCCACGTCCAGCGCGCCGCGATGATGCGGGCGATGCGCTGCAGGTTGTCGCCGTAGTCGGTGATCACCAGTGCATTGGTGCCGGGGTTGACGTTGATGGTGTTGTTGGGCCGATCAGCGGGCGCAGCACCGGCACCAGGTTGTTGGCGTTCTCGTGCGTCAGCCGAAAATCTGCGTCTGGATCTGCCCGCCGCCCTTGACGGAGCCGCCGACACGCTGCCGGCCTGCAGCTTGGCCTCGGCCTCGGGCAGCCACCAGCGCCAGGCCGGCGTGCTGCACCAGCGCGCAAAGCCCTGGATGCGCAGCCGCGCGGCAAACAGCTCCAGGCCTGCGCGCGCGGGCGTCACCGGCACCGTGCTGGGTGCTGGAGCGTGATCGTGCCCTTGACACGCGGATCCACCACCACGTTGCGCCCGGTGAGCGTGGCCATGGTGCGGGCCACGGCGTCGATCTCGGCATTGACGAAGTCCAGCGTGACGCGGCCACCGTCGGCCGCCTTGGCGCCTGCACTCGGGGTGGTGGCGCCGCTGGGTGTCGGGCCGGCGGCGTGCGCGCCCGCGGCCAATGCCAGCAACAGGCCGACCAGCAGGGGGCGTAGCGGGGAGCGGGCGTGGAGGGCAGGCCATGGGCGGAGGCCGGTGAGCAGGGGGCACTGTAGCAAAAGGGGGGTCAGCTGAATGACAGGATGATGGCGCGGTCGCCCTCGCGCCGGCCCAGGATGTTGAGCGGTGGTTGGCCAGTTGCCCCTGCAGGCCGGGCGCGGCGCTTACCTTCGCCCTTCCTGAGCAGGCGCGTGCCCACCCAGTGGCCGTTGCCGGACAGGCGCAGGCCGCCCTCCAGCGTGGACAGGCTGACGCCGATGTCGCTGCCGCCGCGCAGCACCAGCTGGTACGAGCCCATGGGCCGCAGCGTGGACAGGCGCGAGGACAGCGCGCGCGCCGTCAGCGTGGCGCTGCCCGCCAGCTGCAGTCGGCCAGCCAGCCAGGTGGCGGCCAGGCCCTGGGTGAGCAGGCCCAGCTCGCCCTCGGCGCGATGGTGTTGAAAGGCGTGCCCGGGCCGGCCAGCACGGCGGCCGGCCAGTGCGAGGCGCCATCGGCCAGTTGCAGTACCCCGCCCCAGCGCGGGCTGGCGCGCAGCAGCAGGCCCTGGGGCGTGCAGCAGTCCAGCTCGATCTGCGCCTGCAGGCCGGACAGCGAGGGCGCCAGGCGCCAGTGCAGGCGGCCGGGCAGGGCGGCGCGGTCGCGGCTGTCGACGCCGCCGGCCAGCGCCAGGCGGGCCGAGCCGGCCCACACGCGCCCGGCGGGCTCGAGCAACTGCACGCGGCCGCCGCTGGCCTGCGCCACGGCCGCCGTCAACCAGCGGGCGGGCGCGGCCACGACCAGGGTCAGCAGCAGGCCCAGCACGCCGCCCAAGGCGGCCCAGCGCCAGGCCGTGGTGCGGCCCGGCGCACTCATGGGGACACCTCCGTGCTTCGCACTGCGGTGCAAGCCCTCTTCGGAGCGGCCGGGCGGGGGCTCATGAAGGCAGGCTGAGCGACAGCGTGCCGCTCCAATGCACCGGGGCGCCGGGCGCGGCGTCGCCGCTGCGCGTCAGGCGGGCGTCCAGCGGCACGGCGCGGGCGCTGGCGCGCACGTCGGCCAGCCAGTCGGCCAGGTCCTGCGCGGACACGCTCTTGAGCGTGAGCTGCGCGCGCTCGCCCACCACGCTGAGCTGGGCCGCACTGCCCAGGCGCTGGCGGGTGGCGGCCTCCAGTGCGGCCACGGCGGTGTCGCGGGCCAGGCGTGGCTGGGCCTTGAGGGCCTCGGCCTCGCGCTGCCAGCGCTGCATCTGCTGCGCCTGGGCCTGCAGCTCGGCGCGTTGGGCGGGCGCCGCGCGCAACGTGGCCAGCGCGGGTGCCAGCGCCAGCCACCACAGCAAGGCCAGCCCCAGCACGGCGGCGGCCAGCGCGATGCCGCGGCGCTCGCGCGCTTGCAGCGCGGCCCAGGCAGCGCCCAGGCGGGCGGTGGGGATGTGGGTGGTGTTGCGGTGCGCGGTCTTCATGGCGTGACCCCTTCGCGCAGCACGGCGCCCTGTGCATCGGTGTCCAGCCGGTAGCCCAGCGGACGCAGCTGGCTGCGGGCCTGGGCCAGGGCGCTGGCCGACAGCTGCACGCCGCGGGCGCGCAGCTCGCCCGGCGCGTATTCAAAGGCCGTGGGCACGGCGGCGGCATCCACCTGTTGGGCCCAGGCGCCCAGCATGGGGCCCAGGTCGCGCGGCGATGGGGCGCCCGTGTCGCGGCGCAGGGTGGCCAGCTCGCGCGTCATCTGCACCGGCGCATCGACCACCAGCTTGACCTGCGGAAAGCTTTGCGTCAGCGCGGCATTGATGTGCGCGCGGCGCGCGGCCAGTTCGCCCCGGGTTTGCCAGGCCGCCACGTTGAGGCCCACGACCTGTACGAGCAGCAGCAGCCCCAGGCCCCAGCGCGCGGGGCGCCAGGCGGGCGCATGCCAGAACGTGCGCCAGGCGGCGCCGGCCTGGCGCGAGGCACGGGCGGCGCCGGTGCGCGCCAGCTCGCCCTGCGCCAGGTCCCAGTGCGAGGCGCTGGCCTGCAGCAGGCGTTGGGCGGCTGTTTGCAACGTGGGCGAGCGGCCCAGCAGCTGCTCGGCCAGGGCGGCCACGGCGGGCTCGGCCTGCACGGGGGCTTGCGTCCAGGCCTCGCCCCAGCGCGCCTGCAGCAACGCCAGCGTGCCGGCATTGAAGGGCAGGGCTTGCGCGCCGCCGGCCGGGCCGCCGCTGACCAGGAGCTGCGCGCGCTCGGGCTCGCCGGTCACCGTCAGGCGCAGCTCGCCGGGCTCGGGCGGCTGCTCGGGCACGATGCGCGCCACCGGCCGCCCGGCGGCATCGAGCGCCTGCAGGTGCTGCATCAGCCAGTCCCGCCGGCACACGGCCACCCAGGCCTCGCCGCCCGCGCCGGCGTCGGGATCAAGCGCAAAGTGCAGCTGCTCGGGCTCGTCCAGCAGTTGTTCTTCCAGCAGGCCGGCCAGGGCGGCGCGCAGGCGCGGCGAGCGCGGGCCCACGCCGCGCGGCAGTTGCACGCGGTGCCAGGACAGCCGCGCGGCGGGCAACACCGCCACTACCTCGACGCCGCGCCCGGCGGGGGGCAGCAGATCGGGCGCAGCCGTGCCATGCGCGCTCAGGTGCTGGCCGTCGGCCGACGTCGCCCAGGCGTGGCTGGAGACGGGGCCGGGCGGCAGGGCAAGGATCAGCAGGCTCATGGCGTGATGGGCGATTGTAGGGTGGGGGTGTGCGCCGCAATCATTCGGGTGGCCGCGAGGCGACTTCAAAAACAGGAGCTGGTGGCGCGCATGGACATTGGTGTTTTGAGATATATCTCTTTGAAACCGTTGTACAGCCGGCGCAAGAAGCTATTGTTTTCGGACTTACTGGCCGGCCGCCGCCACGGTGAGCGCGCTGCGCGCACGCCACAGCGTGCGCACGTGGCGGCCGCGCACATCGGTGGTGCGCTGCACCACGGCGACCTCTTCCAATGCCACGTCGTCCAGCCGCAGGCGGCCGCGAATCTCGAAAAAGCTGGAGCCGACGGCGGCCCAGTCCAGGTTCAGGTCGTTGCGGCCCAGCTCGGTAGCGGCCTGGCGCGGGCTGGTCAGGCGGTTTTGCGTGCGCAGGGCGACCAGGCGCTCGGCCTGCGCGCGGTCCAGCTCGGGCACGGCGGCGTAGATCACTTCGGCGGGGGCCGTGTTGAGGTTGACCGGCGTGGCGCGCCCGTTGGCCAGCGGCAGCACGGTGACGTAGGAACGCAGCAGCGCCAGCGTGCGGGGCGGCAGGCCCAGCCAGGCGAGTTGGTCAAAACGCGTGGGCAGCAAGGGCGCGTCGCCACCGTCCTCGGGCGTGCCCGTGGCCGCCTGCTGGGCCCGTGCCAGCGCGCGCTGCAAGGCGCCCAGCTCGTGGCTGGGCAGGCCCAGCTGCTCGAACAGGCGGCCAAAGCGCGCCAGCGCGGCCAGTTGCTGGTCACCCTGGCCGGCCACCAGGTTCATCACGTTCAGGCGCGCCTGCAGGTCGCTGATCTGCCCGGAGACAAAGGCCTCGCGGTCCACGGCATCGCTGCTTTCGCCCGCGGCCAGGAAGGTGGACAGACGCGCCTCGGCCAGCGGCACGGCCCAGGGTTCGGTCAGGTCGTCGACGAGTTGGTTCTTTCGGCTGTCCTCGTTCAGATCGCCCTGCAGGATGAGTCGCCCCCAATCCAGCGCACCCGTCAGGATCCAGCCGGATTGCACGCGGGCGCGCTCGGCGCGCTCCACCTCCACCCCGCGCCATTGGCGCCACAGCGCGCCGGCGGCCAGCGTGGCCACCAGGGCGACGGTGATCATGGCCATCAACAATGCCGCGCCGGATTGGTGCCCCCACGCTCCCCCGCTGCACGAGGTGCGCTGCCCCCCATGGGGGCCGCAGGCCGCCTTGGGAGCGGCCCGGCGTCGGCCCGGTCGCGGCAATGGTGTCATGGAGCGTTGCCCCCGAAGTCCAGGCGTACCCAGTCCAGCGTGACGGGCCCCGTCACCGCCTGGCCGGGCGCCAAGGTGAGCAACAGGCGAATGGCGTCGGGCAGGGCCTGCTGGGCGCCCGGTGCACTGGGGTCGGCGCTGGACAGGGGGTTGGTCCAGGCATTGCCGCGAAAGTAGTGCAGCTGCCAGTCCAGCGTGGACGCCACCATCACGGCGGTGGCGTTGGGGTTGCCGGTGTCGGCCGCGGCGCCGGCCTCGGCCCAGCGCGCTGCGGCGTCCCAGGCCGACTGCCAGGCGCGCTCGGACTGCACCGGCGCCGACTGCCAGCGCAGCCATTGGCCGTCGGTGGCGCGACGCGCCCAGGCCACCACGCGCAGGCCGGCTGCGGCGTCGGCCGTGGTGCGGGTGATGCGCAGCACGCGCCCGTCCCAGGCCAGGCTGCGCTGGGGCGCCGCGGCGGCGGGCGTGGCGTTGGGTGAGGGCGTGACCGTGGGCGCGGGTGCGGCCGTGGGCCAGACCATCATGGCGTCCAGGTCGGCCCGCCACTGCGCCAGGCCGGCCTGCAGGGCCAGCACCTGGTCGGTATGGCGCTCGGTGGCGTGCTGCGCGCGCGCCATGCCGTCGATGCCGCGCCAGGTCAACGCCGCCATCACGGCCAGGATGGCCAGGGCGACCAGCACTTCGACCAGGGTGAAGCCCATGCTCTGCAGTTTTGAGGGAGCGTGGAGGCGCAATCCGCCCACTGCCGGGCCGCCGCAAGGCAGGCGGGCTCCCTTTGGGGGCGGCGCACCATGCGCAGCAGGGAAGCGTGGGGGCTCATCAATTCCGACCCACGATGGTTGCCACGCGCAGCACGATCAGGTTGCCCTCGCTCACGGCCGCTTCCACGCGTCGGAAGTTGGGGTTGGGCGTGGGCCGTACCTGCTGCTGCACCTGGAATGAGCGGCCAGCCTGCTGGCAGGCGCTGGCGCTGTCGCCCACGCCGGGCAGCTGGCGCGCCAGGCGCAGGGCGATGAGCTGGTTGTCGGCGCAGATCTGGGCCAACAGCAGCGCGTCCTGGCGCTGCGCGTTGTCGGTGAGCGCGGCAGTGGCCTTCAGGCCGGCCACCAGGGCGATGGCGGTGATGGCCAGGGCGACCATCACCTCGACCAGGGTGAAACCCCTGCTGCGTGGGTCGTGATTCATGGCAGCACGGCCCCCGCCTCGAACGGCCGCAGCCCGTCGGTGGCCACGCGCAGCGGCGGCGTGGCGCTGCCGGCCCGCTGCAGCACGATGGCTTGGGGGGCGATGATGGGGTCAGGTCCCAGGGTGACGGGAACGTTGCCGAGGGCGCGGGTGCGTGCGTCCAGCCAGTCGGAGGGCAGGGGCGGCGCCGTGGCCGGCAGGCCGTCGAAGGCAAAGCCGCTGGCCGTGGCGCGCCAATGCACGGGCACGCCGGCCACCCGCGACTGGGCACGGGCTGACTCCAGCAGGGCCGCCAGCCGATCGGCGTCGCGCGCCAGGGCGCGTTGATCGCTGTCGGGCAGGGCAAGGCTGACCAGGGCCGTGCCCAGCGCGACGATGGCCAGCGCCACCATCAGCTCGATCAGGGTGAAGCCGCGCTGAACTTTCAAGCCAAACATCGCGTTTGCGCCCGCCAGTCAAGCGCTGGTAGCTATCATGTTTGGGGTCATTGGGCGGTTCCACAACGATCCATGGCGCTGCGCGTTGTGCACTGCGCATGAAATCCAAAGAGCCGAATGGCCGCGGAGCAGGCCAAGTCAGCGAACGCCGTGCCCGGACCGGCGCCGGGCACAGGCGTTGTCCCCCCTCGCGCAGCAGAGGGGAGCATCCTCACTGCCAACTGCCGATGTCGGCGTTCTTGCCTTCGCCACCGCTTTGGCCGTCAGCGCCGAAGCTCATCACGTCCACCTCGCCCTTGATGCCGGGATTGAGGTATTGGTAGGGCCGGCCCCAGGGGTCGTTGGGCAGCTTTTCCAGGTACGGCCGCCAGTTGGCGGGCACGGGTGGCGCGGTGGGCTTGACGATCAGCGCCTGCAGGCCCTGCTCGGTGGTAGGAAAGACATGGTTGTCCAGTTTGTACAGCTTGAGCGCCTGCATCAGGTTGTGCACGTCGGTGCGGGCGGCGGTGGCGCGCGCGTCGTCGGTGCGGTCCAGCACGTTGGGCACGATCAGCGCCGCCAGCACGCCGATGATGACCAGCACCACCATCAGCTCGATCAGGGTGAAGCCGGCCGTGCGGCGCCAGCGGTTGGCAAGAGAAGAAACGGTCATGGATGGCGGGCGCTGGGCCGGCAGGTGAGGGCAGTGGCTTCCATGATAATCGCCGCCATGTCTTCGCCTCGCCTTGCATCCCGTCTGCCGGTGGCCCTGGCCACGCTGGCGGTGTGGGCGCTGGCTGCTGGCAGCGCAGCCTGGTGGGCGCTGCAGTGGGGCGGGTCGCAGCGGCCAGTGGACGTGCCGGTGGCCGGCGCGGCCCTGGCGGCAGCGCCGGCTGTGGATGTGGCCGCCGTGGCCCGCGCCCTGGGCGCACAGCCCAGCGCCGCGGTGGTGACGGCCAGCGCCGACGTGGCCGGGCGGCTGGCGCTGCGTGGCGTGCTGACGCACGGCGCGGGTGGCGCGGCCCTGATTGCGGTGGACGGCCAGGCCGCCAAGCCCCTGCGCGTGGGCGCCCGGCTGGAGGGCCTGGACGGCGGCTGGACCCTGCGCTCGGTCACGCCATCGACGGCGGTGCTGGCCGCCAACGGCCGTGAAGTGCGACTGGAGTTGCCCCCACCCGACGAGCGCCCGCGTCCGCAGGCGGTACCGCTGCAACGGCCGGTGGCTGCGCCGAGTGCCGCTGCGCCCCATCCGGGCGCCGTGATGGGCGTGCGCATGCCGCGCACGTTGCCGCAGCGTTGACCCGCTCGGCCGTTCAGGCCTGCAGGAACAGGCGGTAAGCCGGGTTCGACGTCTCTTCCACCCAGGGGTAGCCCAGGTCGGTCAGAAAGCGCTGAAACGCCGCGTCATCGGCGGCGGGCACTTGCAGGCCCACCAGGATCTGCCCGTAGTCGGCGCCCTGGTGGCGGTAGTGGAACAGCGAGATGTTCCAGCTGGGCCGCATGCCGCTGAGGAACTTGAACAGCGCGCCCGGCCGCTCGGGAAACAGAAAGCGCAGCAGCCGCTCGTCGCGCGCCAGCGGCGAGCGCCCGCCGATCATGTAGCGCACGTGCTCCTTGGCCAGCTCGTCGTGCGTCAGATCCAGCGCGTCGAAGCCGGCCTTTTGCAGCGCGGCAGCGATCTTGGGCGATTCGCCCTTGGCCACCGTGGTCAGGCCGGCAAACACATGGGCCTTGCCGCCCTGGGCCGCGTTGGTGATGCGGTAGCTGAACTCGGTGACGTTGCGCGCGCCGCCCGGCAACTGGCCGATCACCTCGCAAAAACGCCGAAAGCTGCCGCGCTCTTCGGGAATGGTCACGGCCAGCAGGGCCTCGCGCTCCTCGCCCACCTCGGCGCGGTCGGCGACGAAGCGCAGGCGGTCGAAGTTCATGTTGGCGCCCGACAGGATGGCGGCGTAGGTTTCGCCCTTGCTCTTGTGCGTGGCCACGTACTGCTTGACGGCCGCCACCGTCATGGCGCCCGAAGGCTCGACGATGCTGCGCGTGTCGATGAACACGTCGCGAATGGCCGCGCACACGGCGTCGATGTCGACGCGGATGAACTCGTCCACCAGCTCGCGCGCGATGCGGAAGGTCTCCGCCCCCACCTGCTTCACGGCCGTGCCGTCGGCAAACAGGCCCACGTCGGGCAAGTTGACCAGCGCGCCGGCGGCCACCGACTGCGCCATGGCGTCCGAGTCGCTCATCTGCACGCCGATGATCTTCACCTCGGGGCGCACCGCCTTGATGTAGCCGGCCACGCCGCTGATCAGCCCGCCGCCGCCGATGGCGACAAACACCGCATGCAGCGGCCCCTGGTGCTGGCGCAGGATTTCCATGCCGATGGTGCCCTGGCCGGCAATCACCAGCGGGTCGTCGAAGGGGTGGACGAAGGTCAGGCCCTGCTCGGCCTGCAGCTGCAGCGAATGCTCGTAGGCGTCGGAATAGCTGTCGCCCACCAGCACCACCTCGCCGCCCAACGCCTTGACGGCGTCCACCTTGACCTGCGGCGTGGTCACCGGCATCACGATCACGGCGCGCGCCCCCAGCTTGTGCGCCGCCAGCGCCACGCCCTGCGCGTGGTTGCCCGCGCTGGCGCAGATCACGCCAGCCTGGAGCTGCGCGGGCGTCAGGTGCGCCATCTTGTTGTAGGCGCCGCGCAGCTTGAAGCTGAACACCGGCTGCTGGTCCTCGCGCTTGAGCAGCACCTTGTTGTGCAGGCGCCGGCCCAGCACCTTGGCCGGCGTCAGGTCGGACTCGATGGCCACGTCGTACACGCGGGCGGTCAGCACCTGCTTGAGGTAGTCGGTGGCGCTCAGGGGGGTCGGGGAAGCGGCGGAGGGGGCAGCGGGCATGGTGCAGGCAGGCGCAAACGGGCCTGCCATCATACGGAGCGCGCCGCCCGATTGCCGGGCGCCCATGCTGCAGGGCAGCAAAAAAAAGCCCCGAACCGTGAGGCTCAGGGCTTAATCCACCGTTTGAAGGGGTGGAGGAGACAATCGGTGCCCGCAATTTCTCGAGGGCATGGGCTGCAGTTTAGCAGAAAAGCACGGTCGTTCGCAAAGTTTGTTGCGTTGCAGCATGGATGGTGTGGCTTTGCGGCATCTCTTTGTACACTGGGCAGGGTACCGGCGCCCTGGATGCCGTGCCCCTGCTCAGTCCGCTCAAGAAAGGTTCAACCATCATGGAATGCCAAGTCACCTGGACCGGCGCGGCCGGCGCGCGCTCGGCCATGGGCTTTGTCGCCGAAACCGGCTCGGGCCACGTCATCGCCATGGATGGCGCGCCCGACACCGCCCGCCCCGAACTGGGCGGCCAGAACCTGGCGCCGCGACCCATGGAGGCGGTGCTGGCCGGCGCCGGCGGCTGCACGGCCTACGACGTGGTGCTGATCCTGCAGCGCGGCCGCCACGACGTGCGCGGCTGCAGCGTGCGCCTCACCAGCGAGCGTGCCGAGCAGGACCCCAAGGTGTTCACGCGCATCCACATGCATTTCACAGTCACCGGCCACGGCATTCCGGCCGGCGCGGTCGAGCGCGCCATTGCCCTGAGCCACGAAAAATACTGCTCGGCCTCGATCATGCTGGGCAAGACGGCTGACATCACGACCTCGTTCGAGCTCGTCGAGGCGGCCTGAGCGGGGCCGGGCGCGAAGCCTCAGACGTAGTGCGCGGTCGTGGTCATCACCCGTGCGGCGGCGCGCATCAGGGCGCGCACGGGCAGGGGCAGTTCGGCGCCGCCGGCCGCCAGCGCCAGGTCGGCGTGGCGGGCCTCGTCCTGCTTCATCTGGGCCACCACGGCGCGCGAGGCGATGTCGGCGGCGGGCAGGCGTTCCATGTGCCGGGCCAGATGCGCCTCGACCTGGCGCTCGGTCTCGACCACGAAGCCCAGGTTCATCCGGTCGCCCCCCAGCTTGCCGGCCAGCACGCCGATGCCGAAGGCACCCGCGTACCACAGCGGATTGAGCCAGGACGGCCGGCTGTCCAATTGCTGCAGGCGCTCGCGCGTCCAAGCCAGGTGGTCCGTTTCTTCGCGGGCAGCGGCGTCCAGCTGTTGGCGCAGGGCCTCGCTGCGACTGGTCAACGCCTGGGCCTGGTACAGGGCCTGCGCGCACACCTCGCCCACGTGATTGACCCGCATCAGGGCGCCGGACAGGCGCTGGTCTTCTTCGTTCAGCGGCTCCGCGGCCGCCAGCTTGCCGGCGGGGCTGGGGCGCGCGGGCTGGGGCTGGGCCAGCAGGGTGCGCAGGGTGCTGTCGGCGGCGCTCAGCAGACGATCGGTCAGTGACAACATGTCCTGCATGGTACGCCACGCCGCCTGGACTGGCCTGAATGCGGCGTGTTGCATCAACCCAACGTCTCGTCGCGGGGTGTAGCCGATTCGCAACAATTCCAGGGGTCTTCAGCCGTTTCGGCGCGGAAGTCTTTGCATGTTCCCGGCAGGTCTGGTGCAATAACAACAACTTCCCAATCGGGGAGGTTGGCCCGGGGAACCGGCGGGAATCGCAGACGGACCCTTCGCACCGGAGCCCTATGTTTAACCTTGGAGAACTTGCAATGAAAAAATCTCTGATCGCCCTGGCCGTGCTGGGCTTCACCGGTGCCGCGATGGCTCAATCCTCCGTGACCCTGTACGGCGTGGCCGATGCGGGTATCGCTCGCGTGCAATCCATTGACGCTGCTGGCAACAAGACCAGCAAGACCGGCATGTCCGCCGCCGGCACCATGAACAACGGCAGCAGCCGTCTGGGTGTCAAGGGCGTCGAAGATCTGGGTGGCGGCCTGAAGGCCGGCTTCAACTTCGAAACCGGTATCAACCTCAAGGACGGCACCAGCGCGATGAGCGGCCCGGGCTTCTGGAGCCGTGCCGCCAACCTGTGGCTGGGTGGCAACTGGGGTACCTTCAAGATGGGCCGCACGCTGAACCCGTCGTTCTACGGCCTGGCCACTTGGGAACTGACCGGTGTCGCCAACTACTCCGTGGTCGGCAACACCTACGGCGTCACCGGCGAAGGTCCTCGTACCAGCAGCCAGTTCAGCTACAAGACCCCCAACCTGGGTGGCTTCAGCGCCGAGCTGGGCTACGTCCTGAAGGACGACAACGGTGGCAACGCCAAGTGGGACCTGAACGCGATCTACGCCAACGGCCCGATCGCCGCCGGCCTGTCGGTCAACAAGCAAAAGGGCAGCAAGACCAACTTCGCGCTGGGTGGCAAGTACAACTTCGGCAGCTTCGCCGTGGCCGCTTCGTACAACAATGTGTACGCAACGGGCACCGACCTGCGTCGCCGTGGCTTCAGCATCGGTGGTACCGCCAACCTGGGCGCCTTCGCCGTGACGCTGGACCTGACCCGCGACACCAAGAACGACTTCGCTGGCAAGAAGTACACCAACGGCGTTCTGGAAGGCAAGTACGCCCTGTCCAAGCGCACGTTCATCTACGCCGCTTACCTGCGTCTGGACAGCACCAACAACTACGGCATTGGTGTTCGCCACAACTTCTGATCGCGCGCGCCCTTGGGGTGCCGCATGACCTGCCCCTCGGGGCGGGCCAGATCAGCAAGAGCCGCCTTCGGGCGGCTTTTTGCTGGGCGCTTGTTTTGTTGTTTTTAGGGTTTTTAATTAGGGGTTTTTACCAGTTCAAGGCGAAGCTGGTGCAAAATCGGAACGACTTTCCATACGAGGAAGTTGGCCCGAGAAAGTCGAAGCGGATCGCAGATGGTCCATTCGCACCGGGACCTTGTGTCTGATCTTCCAAAGGCTGTAATGAAAAAATCTCTGATCACCCTGGCCGTGCTGGGCTTCGCTGGCACTGCGATGGCTCAATCTTCCGTGACCCTGTACGGCGTGGCCGATGTGGGTATCGCTCGCGTGCAATCCGTTGATCCGGTCACCGGCAACAAGACCAGCAAGACCGGCATGTCCAGCGCCGGCACCATGAACCACGGTACCAGCCGTCTGGGCGTCAAGGGCGTCGAAGATCTGGGTGGCGGCCTGAAGGCTGGCTTCAACTTCGAAACCGGCCTGAGCCTGAAGGACGGCGCAAGCTCTACCTCCGGTGCGGGTTACTGGGGTCGTGCCGCCAACATGTGGCTGGGTGGCAACTGGGGTACCTTCAAGATGGGCCGCACGCTGACCCCGTCGTACTATGGTGTCGCCGCCTGGGAACTGACGGGTGCCGCCAACTACTCGGCCGTAAGCAATACCTACAATTTTGCGGGAGCCGGTTCTCGCAACAGCAGCCAGTTCAGCTACAAGACCCCCAACCTGGGTGGCTTCAGCGCCGAGCTGGGCTACGTGATGAAGGATGACAACGGCGGCAACGCCAAGTGGGACCTGAACACGATCTACGCCAACGGCCCGATCGCCGCCGGTCTGTCGGTCAACAAGACCAAGGGCAACAAGACCAACTACGCGCTGGGTGGCAAGTACAACTTCGGCAGCTTCGCCGTGGCCGCTTCGTACAACAACGCCAACGTTGCTGGCCTGAAGCGCCGTGGCTTCAGCTTGGGCGGCACCGCCAACCTGGGCGCCTTCGCCGTGACGCTGGACCTGACCCGTGACACCAAGAACGAACTGGGTGGCAAGAAGTACACCAACGGCGTTCTGGAAGGCAAGTACGCGCTGTCCAAGCGCACGTTCATCTACGCTGCTTACCTGCGTCTGGACAGCACCAACAACTATGGCATTGGTGTTCGCCACAACTTCTGATCGCGCGCGCCCTTGGGGTGCCGCATGACCTGTCCCTCGGGGCGGGCCAGATCAGCAAGAGCCGCCTTCGGGCGGCTTTTTGCTGCGCGCTCGAGGAGTGCGAGAAACGCCGAATCGGGTGCGCCCCATTCTCGCAATCCCTGTGCTGCCGGCGCATTTGCCTCTGTTAGCATGCCCGCAGACTGATCCGACCAAGCATGGGTGCATTCATTTTCCGTCGCCTGATCCAGGCCATCGTGGTGATGGTGGCCGTGGCGTTCGTGGCATTTCTGCTGTTTCAGTACGTGGGCGATCCGGTGGTGTTTCTGCTGGGGCAGGACGCCAAGCCCGAACAGATCCGCCAGTTGCGCGCCGACCTGGGGCTGGACCAACCGTTCTTCGTGCAGTTCTGGCACTTCCTGATCAACGCCGTGCAGGGCGAATTCGGCCTGAGCCTGCGCCAGGGGCAAAAGGTCTCGCGCCTGCTGGCCGAGCGCTTTCCGGCCACCTTCGAGCTGTCCATCGTGGCCGCCGCGCTGGCCCTGCTGGTGGGCATTCCCATGGGGGTTTACGCGGCGCTCAGGCGCGGCAGCTTCCTCAGCCAAGTGTTCATGACGGTGTCGCTTCTGGGCGTGTCCCTGCCCACCTTCCTGATCGGCATCCTGCTGATCCTCATCTTCTCGGTCATGCTGGGCTGGATGCCCAGCTTCGGGCGTGGCGAGACGGTGCAGCTCGGCTGGTGGAGCACCGGCCTGTTGACGCGCGATGGCTGGGTGCACATCGTGCTGCCCGCCATCACGCTGGCGATCTTCCAGCTCACGCTCATCATGCGCCTGGTGCGCGCCGAGATGCTGGAGGTGCTCCGCACCGACTACATCAAGTTCGCGCGCGCCCGCGGGCTGACGGACCGGGCCATCCACTTCGGCCACGCGCTCAAGAACACGCTGGTGCCGGTGATGACCATCACCGGCCTGCAGCTGGGCGGCCTGATCGCCTTTGCCATCATCACCGAGACGGTGTTCCAGTGGCCGGGCATGGGGCTGCTGTTCATCCAGGCAGTGACCTTTGCCGACGTGCCGGTGATGGCCGCCTACCTGTGCCTGATCGCGCTGATCTTCGTCATCATCAACCTGGCCGTGGACCTGCTCTACGTGGTGGTTGACCCGCGCCTGAGCGTGAGCAAGGCGGCCGGACATTGATCCCTGGCATCACACCCCAACCCACAACCAAGGAGACTCGAATGAACCTGAAGACCCAACGCCTGTCGGTGCTGGTGGGCGCGGCCTTGCTGGCGCTGGCGCTGGCGGGCGCGGCCTCGGCGCAGACGGTGCGCATCGCCAACCAGGGCGACGCTCTCTCGCTCGATCCGCATTCGCTCAACGAGTCGCTGCAGCTTTCGGTCGACAGCAACGCCTACGAGGCACTGGTGGGCTGGAACAAGAAGCTGGAAATGGAGCCGCGCCTGGCCACTTCGTGGAAGCAGACCTCGCCCACGGTGTGGCGCTTCGAGCTGCGCAAGGGGGTGCAGTTCTACGACGGCCCGCCGTTCACGGCCGACGACGTGGTGTTCACCATGGGGCGCATCATGTCCGACGGATCGGACATGAAGAGCTATGGCACGGACGTGAAGGAAACCCGCAAGATCGACGACCACACCATCGAGATCGAGACCAAGGCGCCGCAGCCCATCCTGCCGCAGATCCTCTCGCAGGTCTACATCATGAGCAAGAAGTGGTGCGAGGCCAACAACGCCGTGAAGCCCGTGGATCGGCGCAAGGGCGTGGAGAACACCGCCTCGTTCAAGACCAACGGCACCGGTCCCTTCCACGTGCGCGAACGCCAGCCGGGCGTGCGCACGGTGTTCGTGCGCAACTCGCGCTACTGGGGCAAGATCGAGGGCAACGCACAGGAGATCATCTTCACGCCCATCGCCAACCCCGCCACGCGCGTGGCGGCGCTGCTGTCGGGCGAAATCGACGTGATGGAGCCGGTACCGGTGCAGGACATCGCGCGCGTCAACGCGAATCCGGGCACGCGGGTCATCGCCGGGCCCGAGTTGCGCACCATTTTCCTGGGCATGGACCAGAAGCGGGACGAGTTGCTGTTCTCCAGCGTGAAGGGCAAGAACCCCTTCAAGGACGTGCGCGTGCGCAAGGCCTTCTACCAGGCCATCGACATCGAGGGTATCAAGAAGACCGTGATGCGTGGCCAGTCGCGCCCCACCGCGCTGATGGTGGGCCCCGGTATCAACGGCTGGACCGAGGCGCAGGACAAGCGATTTCCGTACGACGTCGAGGCGGCCAAGAAGCTGTTGGTCGAGGCGGGCTACCCCGATGGCTTTGAAGTGACCATGAACTGCCCCAACGACCGCTACGTCAACGACGGGCAGATCTGCCAGACCGTGGCGGCCAACCTGTCCAAGATCGGCGTCAAGATCAACCTGCAGGCCGAGACCAAGGGCACCTACTTTCCCAAGATCCTGCGCCGCGACACCAGCTTCTACCTGCTGGGCTGGACGCCTTCGACCTACGACGCGCACAACGTGCTGAACGCCATCATGCGCTGTCCCGACGACAAGACCGGCGCGGGCCAGTTCAACCTGGGCAGCTATTGCAATCCCAAGCTCGACGAGCTGACCGAGAAGATCGGCTCCGAGACCGACCAGGCCAAGCGCAACGCCATGATCAAGGAGGCTTTCCAGATCCACATCGACGACGTGGGCCACCTGCCGCTGCACCAGCAGACGCTGGCCTGGGGCGTGAGCAAGAAGGTCGAGCTGGTGCAACTGGCCGACAACTTCATGCCCTTCAAGTGGATCACCATCGGGAAGTGAGGCTCGGGGCGCCAGGCTTTGCCCCGGATTTCGGATCCAATCCCGCCCTGGCGCCCGTCCAAAAAGCGTTTTTGGCTATAAATAAATGAGCAATTTCGTCGCCCGTTGGCTGGACAGCGATGTGGGCTACAGCTTTCGCAGCTCGCCGATGGCCATCCTGGCCGCGGTGATCGCCTGCATCTGCATCTTCTGCTCCGTGTTTGCCGGCTGGGTGGCGCCGCACAACCCGTTCGACCTGACCACGCTGGAGCTGAGCGACGCGCGCCTGCCGCCGGCCTGGTACGAGGCCGGCAAGTCCACCTACCTGCTGGGCACCGACGACCAGGGCCGCGACATCCTGTCGGCGCTGATCTACGGCGCCCGCATCTCGCTGGTGGTGGGCGTGGTGTCGGTCATCCTGTCGGTCGTCGCGGGCGTGTCCCTGGGGTTGCTGGCGGGCTTCAAGGGCGGCTGGATCGACACCTTCCTGATGCGCCTGTGCGACGTCATGCTGTCGTTTCCGGCCATCCTGGTGGCGCTGCTGATTGCCGGCGTGGGGCGGGCGCTGTTTCCCAACGCGCACGAATCGGTGGCCTTCGGCGTGCTGATCATCGCCATCTCGCTGACCGGCTGGGTGCAGTACGCGCGCACCGTGCGCGGGAGCACCATGGTCGAGCGCGGCAAGGAATACGTGCAGGCCGCGCGCGTCACCGGCGTCTCGTCCTGGCGCATCATGACCCGGCACGTGCTGCCCAACGTGCTGGGCCCGGTGCTGGTGCTGGCCACCATCCAGGTCGCCACTGCCATCATTACCGAGGCCACGCTGTCCTTTCTGGGCGTCGGCGTGCCGCCAACCTCGCCCTCGCTGGGAACCCTGATCCGCGTGGGCAACGACTATCTGTTCTCGGGCGAATGGTGGATCACCATCTTCCCCGGCGCGATGCTGGTGCTGATCGCCCTGTCGGTCAACCTGCTGGGCGACTGGCTGCGCGATGCGCTCAACCCGAGGTTGAGGTGAACCCCCCTGAGTCGCTTCGCGTCTTCCCCCCTTTTGCTTCGCAAGGAGGGACAACGCCAGTGGCCGGCGCAGGTCCGGCCACGGCGTTCGCTGGTATGGCCTGCTCCGCGGCCAATCGAATTTTTGCTCCGAGCTGAGCAGACCTGTTATGTCGCTGCTTCAAGTCAAGAACCTGGTGGTCGAGTTTCCCAACCGGCGCGGCACCTTGCGGGCGCTGGACGACGTCTCGTTCGACATCGCGCCGGGCGAAATCCTGGGCGTGGTGGGCGAGTCGGGTGCGGGCAAGTCGCTCACCGGCGCGTCCATCATCGGCCTGCTGGAGCCGCCCGGCCGCGTGGCCAGCGGGCAGATACTGCTGGAGGGCCAGCGAATCGATCATCTGCCCGCCGAGCAGATGCGCCACATCCGCGGCAAGCAGATCGGGGCGATTTTTCAGGACCCGCTGACCTCGCTCAACCCGCTGTACAGCGTGGGCCGCCAACTGGTCGAAACCATCCAGACGCACCTGCCGGTGAGCGCCGCCGAGGCGCGCCAGCGCGCCATCGGGCTGCTGCAGGACACCGGCATTCCCGCCGCCGAGCAGCGCATCGACCACTACCCGCACCAGTTCTCGGGCGGCATGCGCCAGCGCGTGGTGATTGCGCTGGCGCTGGCGGCCGAGCCCAAGCTGATCGTGGCCGACGAGCCGACCACCGCGCTGGACGTGTCGATCCAGGCGCAGATCATCCAGCTGCTCAAGCGCGTGTGCCGCGAGCGCGGCGCCGCCGTCATGCTGATCACGCACGACATGGGCGTGATCGCCGAAACCTGCGACCGCGTGGCCGTGATGTACGCGGGCCGCATCGCCGAGATCGGCCCTGTCCACCACGTCATCAACCAGCCCGCCCACCCCTACACCACGGGCCTGATGGCGTCGATCCCCGACATGGAGCAGGACCGCGAGCAACTCAACCAGATCGACGGCGCCATGCCCCGGCTGAACGCCATTCCGCGCGGCTGTGCCTTCAACCCGCGCTGCCCGCAGGTGTTTGAGCGCTGCCGCGTCGAGCGCCCCGAACTGATGCCGGCCGGCGCCACCCAGGCGGCGTGCTGGCTGCATGCCCGGCAGGAGGTGGCGGCATGACGCACAAAGTGAACTCCTTCCCCCTTTTGGGGAAGGCGGGGATGGGGGCCGGCTTGATCGAGTCCAGCGCCGCCGGCCCCCACTCCAACCCTCCGCCAGCGGGGGAAGGGGGCAATCCTCTGGTGCGCGCCGAAGGCCTGGCCAAGACCTTCGACGTCTCGCCGCCCTGGCTCAACCGCGTGCTCGAGCGCAAGCCGCGCCAGCTGCTGCACGCGGTGGACGAGGCCAGCTTCACCATCCGCAAGGGCGAGACCCTGGCGCTGGTGGGCGAATCGGGCTGCGGCAAGAGTACCGTGGCGCGGGTTCTGGTGGGCCTGTACCAGCCCACGCGCGGGCGCTTCTTCTTCAGGGATCAGGACGTCCACGCGGCACTGGCCAAGGGCGGGCGCGAATTGCGCCGTGGCATCCAGATGATTTTCCAGGACCCCTACGCCAGCCTCAACCCGCGCTGGAAGGTGGCCGACATCATTGCCGAGCCCTTGCATGAGCACGGCCTGGTCCGCACCAAGCCCGAGGCCCAGGAGCGCGTGGCTGCGCTGCTGCAGTCGGTGGGCCTGGCGGCGGTGGACATGGGCAAGTTTCCGCACCAGTTCTCGGGCGGGCAGCGCCAGCGCATCTCCATTGCCCGCGCCCTGGCCACGCAGCCCGAGTTTCTGGTGTGCGACGAGCCCACCAGCGCGCTGGACGTGAGCGTGCAGGCGCAGGTGCTCAACATCATGAAGAAGCTGCAGCGCGAGCGGCAGCTTACCTATCTCTTCATCAGCCACAACCTGGCCGTGGTGCGCCACGTCAGCGACCACGTGGGCGTGATGTACCTGGGCCGCATCGTCGAGTTGGCGCCCAAGCACCAGCTTTTTGCCGCGCCGCGCCACCCCTACACGCGCATGCTGCTGGACGCCATCCCCAAGATGCACGACACCGGTCGCGCACGCACCCCGGTGCAAGGCGAAGTGCCCAACCCGCTCAACCCGCCGCCCGGCTGTACTTTTCACCCCCGCTGCCCGTTGGCCAACGAGCGCTGCAAGGCCGAGCGGCCCAAGCTGCAAGTCATCGGGGGTGTCCAGGTGGCGTGCCACGCGGTGGAGGAAGGGCGCGCGTAGCCCTCGGCGCTTGCCGGTTTACGTTGCCAATTTGCAACACCAAGCATCGCAGGCAGCAGGAAGCACTGGATGTTTTTGCGGGGGTGCCCGAGACTTGAATTTCGCCCCCCGAAGGGGCTCGTCAGTTCGATTCGATGGGAGAGCAGGCATGAAAGCATTCAACAAGCGCATGGCGCTGCTGGTCTTGGGCGCCGCCCTGGGCGTGGCGGCTCAGGCAGCGCCGTTCCAGAACGGCAGTTTCGAAACCGGGCCGACAGCTGGCGTCTACACCACGCTCGCTGCTGGCGATACACAGATCACCGGGTGGATCGTCACCGGGAACGACATCGATTACATCGGCACTTACTGGACGGCAGCCGACGGCAGTCGGTCTCTGGATCTGAGCGGAGGTAGCGACGGCGGCATCCAGCAGGCCTTTGACACGCAGGCCGGTCACGTGTATCGAGTCAGTTTTTCTTTGGCTGGCAATCCCGCTGGCGAGCCCACGTCCAAGACCGTGCAAGTCCAGGCGACCGGCGGGGCTTTGACCAACTACACCTTCGACGTCACCGGCCACAGTCTTGCCAGCATGGGCTGGGCGACGCGAACCTATACGTTCACCGCCACGGGCTCGACCAGCACCCTGAGTTTCACGAGTTTGGACGACACGGCCTACGGCCCCGCGCTGGACAATGTGGTGGTGACCGACGTCACGCCGGCCCCCGTGCCGACCACGTCCGCGTGGGGCTTGCTGACCTTGGCGAGCCTGCTGGGCTTCGCGGCATGGCGCGGGCGGCGGCGCAGCCATTAGGTCGGGACGGGCCATTCGGCAAGCGGCTGCGTGCCGGGGCGGCTTGTGGACTATGCTGGAGATTTGCAGGAGACCAGCATGCCCTTCAACCTCAGCAGTCCCGACATCGCCGCCGGCAGCACCATCGATCAGCGCTTCGAGTTCGACAGCTTCGGCTGCTCGGGCGCCAACCAGTCGCCGGTGCTGCGCTGGAGCGATGCGCCGGCCGACACACAAAGCTTTGCCGTTACGGTGTACGACCCCGATGCGCCCACGGGCTCGGGTTTCTGGCACTGGTTTTTGATCGATGTGCCCGCCAGCGTGCACGAACTGGCGGCCGACGCCGGCGCCAAGGGCGGCGCCAAGCTGCCGCCCGCCGCGCGCCAGATCCGCAACGACTACGGCATCTACGCCTGGGGCGGCATGTGCCCGCCGCCGGGTGACAAGCCGCACCGCTACATCTTCACCGTGCACGCCTTGTCGGTGCCGCGCATCGACGTGCCCGACGACGCGCCGGCCGCGCTGGCCGGCTTCATGGTCAACGCCAACACGCTGGCCAAGGCCACGTTCACGGCCACCTACGGGCGTTGAGTCGCCGACGCGGACTGGTGCGGCCGGTTCGGCGGCTGGTCGCTCAGGTCATCAGCTGACCATTGGTTCCGACAACGCCCACGTCGACGAAAGAGCTGCCTTCGTGATTGGCATGACCGAAGCTGAAGCGCATGCCGCCGATGTCCCAGTCCTCGATGCGCTCGAGCGCGGCGATGACAGCGGCGCGCGAGGGCGCCGGTCCGGCGCGGCGCAGGCCTTCGGCCAACACGACGGCGTCGATGTAGCCTTCGATGCTTGCCAGGGAGAAGGCCGTGTGTCCTGCGGCGCGCATGTCGTCCTGATACCGGCGCGCGATGGCGGTGCGACGCGAGTACGGGGAGGGCACGCCGATCGAGAATCCGACTCCGCGGGCCTGCTCACCCATGGCGAAGATCGAGCCCGCGCTGATCGAGATGCCGTACAGCATCGCGTTGCCGCCCGCCGCGTGCAGGGCCTTGACGAAGGGCCCCGCGGTGCCGGCCAGACCGACGATGACGATGTCGGGCCTGGCCTCGGCGATCTGCCGGGCCGCCGGCTCGACCTCCAGGCTGACGGTGCCCGGCGTGGTGGCAATGACCTTCGGGTCGAGCTTCTGCTGCGCCATGGCGGCCTGAAAGCCGGCCAGCAGCGAAGCGCCCAGCGGATCCTTGGGGTGGACCAGGCCGATGCGCTTCTGGCCCGACGCCGCCGCCTGGCGCACCAGATGGCCGATTTCCTGGTCGTAGTTGGCACGGGCCCAGAAGACGTTGGGGCGACCCTGCTTGCGCAGCGACACGGTGCCGGTGTTGGGGCCCACAACGGCCAAGCCCGGCACGGCGTCGATCACTTCGGCCGACTGCCGAGTGCCCAGTGGGTGCAGCAGCGCCAGCACCGTCGGGTCGGCGGCAAACGCCAGCGCATTGGCCTTGGCCACGTCGGGCTTGAACCCGTCGTCCTTCATCACCAGTTCGAGTTTGCTGCCATGGATGCCGCCGGCCTTGTTGAGCGCGGCGATGAACGCGCTGGAGCCCATGAACATCCCGGAGCCGTTGGCCTTCTCGACGCCGCTGTTGTCGAAGGTGGTACCGATGCGAATGACCCGTGCCGCCGACGTCTGGGCGTGCGCCGACAGCCCCACGTGGGCGGCGACGCCGGCAGCAGCCAGCTGCAGCACGGTGCGGCGGCGGGGGAGGGGCGGGACGGGGTGCGGTGTGCGGCTGGTGTTCAGGGTCGGCATCGCGGTTCGTGATGGGTGCCGTCAACACAGGGGCGAGCGGCGATGTTGATACAAATCAACACAATAACAAAAGACAAGCCCTTCGAACACTGGCATCAGCCCGACATGCGCATACAAACAACATCGGCCCCGACGGCTCCATCGTCCAGCGTGTCGCCACGAGGGCGCGCGCCCGCGGTCGGCGCCCGGCGCGCCGCGCAGGCGTGGGATGGCGGGGATAATTGCGGCATGAACCAGCTCGATGCCCTCAAGCAATGGACCACTGTGGTGGCCGACACCGGCGACTTTCGTCAGTTGGCGCAGTTTCAGCCGCGCGATGCCACCACCAACCCTTCGCTGATCCTGAAGGCGGTGCAGAAGCCCGAGTACGCGCCGCTGCTGGCGGCCACCGTCGGCCAGCACCGCGCCGCGGCGGTGGATGAAGTGGTGGACCGCCTGCTGGTGCGGTTTGGCTGCGAAATCCTGGCGCTCATCCCGGGCCGCGTCTCGACCGAGGTGGATGCGCGCCTGTCCTTCGACACCGAGGCCACGGTGGCGCGCGCCGAGCGCATCATGGCGCTGTATGCGGCCGAGGGCATTGCGCCCGAGCGCGTGCTGATCAAGATCGCCAGCACCTGGGAAGGCATCCGCGCCGCCGAGCGGCTGCAGCAGCGCGGCATCCGCTGCAACATGACGCTGCTGTTCTCCTTCTGCCAGGCGGTGGTCTGCGGCCAAGCCCGGGCGCAGCTCATCTCGCCCTTTGTCGGCCGCATCTACGACTGGTACAAGAAGGCCGCCGGCGCCAGCTGGGACGAGGCGGCGATGGCCGGCGCCAACGATCCGGGTGTGCGTTCAGTGCGCCGCATCTACGACCACTACAAGCACTTCGGCATCGCCACCGAGGTGATGGGTGCCAGCTTTCGCAACGTCGGCCAGATCACGGCGCTGGCCGGCTGCGACCTGCTCACCATCGCCCCCGAGCTGATGGCGCAACTGGCGGCCAGCAACGCCCCGCTCACGCGCGCGCTCGACGCGCAGGCGGCGCGCCAGCAGGCGCTGGAGCCGGTGCGCTTTGACGAGGCGGGCTTTCGCCTGGCGCTCAACGACGACGCCATGGCCACCGAGAAGCTGGCCGAGGGCATCCGCGTGTTCATTGCCGATGCCCGCAAGCTCGAGGCGCTGATCGAGGCCCACTGAAGCATGCAGGCATGGCAAGAGCGCCCGCGCTGCGACGAGGCGCCGGCGTGGGCGCAACTGACGGCGCATTTCCAGCAGGCCTTTGGCGGACCGCGGGCGTTTGACCTGCGGCACGCCTTTGCGCAGGACGCGGGGCGTTTTGCCGCCTTCAGCCTGGAGGCGCCGCCGCTGTTTGCCGACCTGTCCAAGAACCTGATCGACCGCGAGGCGCAGCGCCTGCTGACCGAGCTGGCGCGCCAGTGCCAGGTCGAGGCGCACCGCGACGCCATGTTGCGCGGCGAGCGCATCAATCTCAGCGAGGATCGGCCGGTCACCCACGTGCACTGGCGTTCTGAATCAAATCGGCCTGCAGCCCATATTGAACAAGCGCAATCAGCTATTAATAACGTAGCATTCGCATCACCACTGGTCGAGGTCGGGCGACGCGAGATGCTGGAGTTGGCGGCGGCCGTGCGCGCCGATGCCGGCATCACCGACGTGGTGCACATCGGCATCGGCGGCTCCGACCTGGGGCCGCGCGTGGCGGTGCAGGCGCTGCGCGCGGGCGGCCACGTGACGGGGCCACGCCTGCACTTCGTCGCCAACATGGATGGTCACGAACTGGCCTCCGTGCTGGCCCCGCTGCAAGCGGCGCGCACCTTGTTCATCGTCGCCTCCAAGACCTTCGGCACCGCCGAGACGCTGCGCAACGCGCAATCCGCGCGCGACTGGTTCGTGGCGCAGGGCGGGGGCGAGGTGGCGCGCCACTTTGTCGCCGTCAGCGCCAACCCCGCCGCCGCAGCAGCCTTTGGCGCTGGCCGCTGCCTGGCGTTTGACGAGGGCGTGGGCGGACGCTTTTCACTGTGGTCGCCCATCGGCCTGCCGATTGCCATCGCCATCGGGCGCTCCGGTTTTGGCGAGCTGCTGGCCGGTGCGCGCGCGCTGGACGAGCACTTTGCCAGCGCGCCACTGCCGCGCAACCTGCCGGTGCAACTGGCGCTGCTGGACCTGTGGTATCGCAATTTCCATCGCCTGTCCAGCCGCTGCGTGGCGCCGTATCACCATGGCCTGCGCGGCTTGCCGGCCTACCTGCAGCAGCTGGAGATGGAGAGCAACGGCAAGGGCGTCGATGCGCGCGGACGGCCGCTGTCCTATGCCAGCGCCCCCGTCACCTGGGGGCAAGCGGGCAGCAATGGCCAGCACGCGTACTTTCAGATGCTGCACCAGGGCAGCGACGTGGTGCCGGTCGAGTTCGTGCTGGTGCGCAGCGGTGCGCACGATCTGCCGGGGCATCATGACAAGCTGCTGGCCAATGCGCTGGCGCAGGCGCGGGCGCTGATGTGCGGCCAGGCGGGCGATGCGCCCGAGCGCCACTTTCCGGGCAACCGCCCCTCCACGGTGCTGCTGCTGCCCGATCTCTCGCCGCACAGCCTGGGCGCGCTGCTGGCGCTGTACGAGCACCGTGCCTTCGTGCTGGGCTCGCTGTGGGGCATCAACAGCTTCGACCAGTGGGGTGTGGAGCTGGGCAAGCGCCATGCCGGCGAGATCGAGGCGGCGCTGCGGGCCCCCACGGAAGGCACCCCGCTCGACGCCTCCACCGCGGGGCTGCTGGCGCGGCTCAGAACGCCGCCGGCCGCCACTTGAGCAGGCGCTTCTCCAGCCGCGTCAGCACGAAGTCGGCCACCAGCGCGACGGCCGCCAGCAGGATCATGGCGGCAAACACGCCGCTGGCGTTGAAGGCGCCTTGCGCCGTCGAGATGAGCAGGCCCATACCCTGCTTGGCGCCCAGGAACTCGCCCACCACCGCGCCCACCAGGGCAAAGCCGAAGCTGACGTGCAGGCTGGCCAGGATCCAGGACATGGCCGAGGGGATGACCACCGCCATGGTCACCTGGCGCGGCGAGGCGCCCAGGATCCGGGCGTTGGCGATCAGGTATTTGTCGGCCTCGATCACGCCCTGGAAGGCGTTGCCGAAAACGACGAAGAAGACCATGACGACGGCCAGCGCCACCTTGGAGGCCATGCCCAAGCCCAGGGCGATCACGAACACCGAGCCCAGCACCACGCGCGGGATCGAGTTGGCGATCTTGATGTAGAGGCTGAACACGTCGGCCAGCAGCTTGTTGCGGCCCAGAACGATGCCGAAGACGATGCCGCCGATGCCGCCGATCAGAAAGCCGATGATGGTTTCTTCCAGCGTCACGGCGATCTGCACCCACAGCGGGCCTTGCGAGGTGCCGTCACGCACCCAGTCGACGATCTGTCGCCAGATCAGCGAGGGCTGCGAATAGAAGAAGGGGTCGATCCACTTGCGGCTGGCGGCCAGCTCCCAGCCGCCCAGCACGATGATCAGGAACAGCAGGCGCAGGCCGATGATGACCCACTTGCGGCGGCGCAAGGCCGCCTGGGCGCGCGCCGACTCGCGCGCGAGGGCTTCGTCGCTGAGCGAGGCCGGCACCGTGGCGCCGGGCGGTTGGGCAAGGACGGCGGTATTCATGGTGGACGCTCCTTCAATGGATCGAAACTTCTTCGCGCAAGTCCGCCCAGATGCGCTTGGACAGCTCGATGAAGTTGGGGTGGTAGCGCACCTCGGCCATCACGCGCGGACGCGGCAGGTCGATCGCATAGACACGCTTCAAGGTGGCCGGACGCGCCGACAGCACGAACACGCGGTCGGCCAGGGCAATGGCTTCCTCGATGTCGTGCGTGACGAACACCACCGAGCCGCCGGTGCCGCCCCACAGCTTGAGCAGCTCGTCCTGCATCAGCGTGCGCGTCTGCATGTCCAGCGCCGAGAAGGGTTCGTCCATCAGCAGGATCTCGGGGCTGTTGATGAACGTCTGCGCCAGCGCCACCCGCTTGCGCATGCCGCCCGACAGCTGGTGCGGGTAGTGCTGTGCAAAGCCGGCCAGCCCCACGCGGTTGATCCATTGCGTCGCCAGATCGTGCGCCTGCTTCTGCGGCATGCCGCGAAACAGCGGGCCGGCCGACACGTTGTCCATCACGTTGCGCCACGGAAAGACCGCGTCGGCCTGGAACACGAAGCCGATGCGCGGATCGATCCCCGTGACAGGCTGGCCCATGACTTGCACTGCGCCGACAGTGGGCTGCAACAAGCCCGTGATCATGTTCAGCGTGGTCGACTTGCCGCAGCCCGTGGGGCCGACGATCGCGACGAACTCGCCGCGCGCCACCGCCATGGTGAAGTTGCGCAGCGTCACGGTGGCCGTGCCGTCGCCCGAGATGAAGCGCAGCGACACGTCGTCGAACTCGATCGCCGGTGCGGCGTCAGCGGAAACTTCGATGGGGTTCATGGTCACTTGGCGGCCGGCAGATAGGCGTTGGTGTAGGTCTTGGACAGGTCGATGTTCTTGGCCTTGACGTTCGGCTTGAAGGTGGACAGCACCTTCAGCACCGTTTCCGGCCCGCCCTCGGGCATGCGCCCGTCGGTGGTGAACATGGGCAGCGAGGACTTGACGGCCGCCACGTACAGAGCCTTGTCGTTGCCATAGAAGTCGCGCGGCATCTTGTCGGCGATCTCCTCGGCGCTGTGCGTGTGGATGTACTGCATGGTCCTGGCAAAGGCATGCGCCAGCTTGGTGGCCTGCTGCTTGTGCGAGTCGGCCCAGGCGTTGGACACATACAGGCTGGGCGCCGGGTACAGGCCGCCCAGCGCGGCCTTGGCGCCTTCGGCGGTGCGCATGTCCACCAGCACCTTGGCCTCGCCGGTCTGGAGCAGATGCGATACGGTGGGCTCGGTGGTCATGCCCGCCTGGATGCGGTCTTGCTTGATGGCGGCAATGAAGCTGTTGCCCGCGCCCACCGGCAGCAGCGAATAGTCCTTGGACGCCACGCCCTGGCGCAGCGCCAGGTAGCGCGTCAGAAAGTCGGTGGACGAGCCCAGGCCCGTCACGCCCAGGGTCTTGCCCTTGGCGTCGGCCATGCTCTTGAAGGTGGGCGCGGCCTTGGTGGACACCATTTCCACTTCGCCCGGTACCTTGCCGAACACGACGATGGCTTCCGTCTCCTTGCCCTTGGCCTGCAGGTCGATGGTGTGGTCGTAAAAGCCCACCACGCCCTGAACGGCGCCGGCGATGAGCTGGTTCTCGGCGTCCACGCCGGCGGGCTGCGACTGCAGCTCCACGTTCAGGCCCTCGTCTTTGAAGTAGCCCAGCGCCTCGGTCAGTTTGGCGGGCAGGTAGATGATCTTGTTGATGCCGCCCACCATGATGGTGACGGTGTTGGCGTCGGCCGCCTGCGCGGGCAGGGCGCCTGTCATGGCCAGCGCGGCGGCGATCAGGCTGAGGCGAAGAAGGGGGGCTTTCATGGCACGGTCTCCTGAGGGTTCGAGTGATGACAGTGCCGACTTTAGAAACCGCAGTCCTTCATCCAGCTTTCGCCGCCGGCGCTCAATTGCTGGGGTTTTCCCTTGTTTTGCCGCGCCAGCCCAGGGGCCGCCCGCGGCCCTCAGAGCCTGGTCCGCAGCAGGCTCAGGGTGTCGATCAGCGCCGCCACGCGCTCGGCCCCGATGCGCTCGGCCCAGTCGGCCTCCACCCGGCGCGAGGTGGCGCGTACCGCCATCCCGAAGGCCTGGCCGCGCGGCGTCAGGCGCACGCGGACGGCACGCGCGTCGTCCGGGTCGGGCACGCGTTCCACGTAGCCGCGCGTCACCAGGTAGTCCACCAGCACGCTCATCGACTGCTTGGTGACGTGCGAGGCCTGCGCCAGCGTGGTGATGCGCGCACCCTGAGGGTCTTCCCACAGCGGTTGAATGGCCGCAGAGTGCAGGGGCTGCAGGTCCGAATACTCCGACGTGGCCAACCACCGGGCCAGCTCCTGCGTCATGGCCTGGGAGGCGACGCGCAGCAGGGCACCCAGGCGCGGAGCATGCTTGGCGGTTTTTCGTGTGTTTGACATGGTCAGGTTGTTTGACTATATTGGTCAGTCTATCGAACCAATAGGATACCCCATGATCCATCACATTTCGATTCCGGCGCGCGCGCCTCGGCATGTGGCCGAGGTGCTGGCCGAGCTGATGCACGGCTATGCGGGACCGTTCATCGGCCCCCTGGCCGGTGCCTACGCGGCCTATGCCGAGGACGCGCACGGCAGTGGTATCGAGGTCTACCCGGAAGATACCCTCGTGGTCCCCTCCGACGGCGGGGGCTCGTTGGGTACGCGGGCGCCCGGCCAAGCGGTGCCCCAGAGCGCCTTTCATGCCCTGGTGTCGGTGCCGGCCAGCCGCGGCGAGATCGAGCGCGTCGGCGCGCGCGAGGGCTGGCTTACGCGCCACTGCTGGCGCGGCCCGACTGCGGCCCCGTTGTTCGAGCTGTACGAGTTCTGGGTCGAGAACCGCGTGCTGCTCGAGCTCGTGACCGAAGACATGCTGGCGCCCTATGTCGCCATCGCCCAAGGCGCCGCGCAGCGTGCCCTGCTGGCGCGCCGGGCGGCGCAGGCCCGTGCCGCCGGGTAGGGCGCTGTCGCGTCCGAATCTCTAGAATTTCCACGTCATGAAGCTGCTGCTGATCGAGGACAACGCATCCCTGGCGCACTGGCTGGCGCAGCTGCTGCGCGAGCAGGACTTCGTCGTGGACAGCGTGGCCGACGGCGAGGCCGCCGACGGGCTGCTGCGCCAGCAGCGCTACGACGTGGTGCTGCTCGACCTGAACATCCCCCACCTGTCGGGCAAGGGCGTGCTGCGGCGCCTGCGCGAGCGCGGCGACGGCGTGCCGGTGCTGATCCTGACGGCCAGCGCCTCGCTGGACCAGAAGGTGCTGTGCCTGGAGATCGGCGCCGACGACTACATGGTCAAGCCGATCGAGGGGCGCGAACTGGTGGCTCGCATCAAGGCGCTGGTGCGCCGCCAAGTGCCGGGGCGGGCCAACACCCTGCTGTGCGGCGATCTGGGCTACGACCTGCAGACGCGCCAGTTCACGCTGGCTGGCGCGCCGCTGGCCCTGCCGCCGCGCGAGCGCGCACTGCTGGAGACGCTGATGCTCAAGCAGGGCAGCGCCGTGTCCAAGCAGGTCTTGCTCGACGGCCTGTTCGACCTCGACGACGAGGCCGGGGTGGACGCGCTGGAGCTGTACGTGCACCGCCTGCGCAGGAAGCTCGAAGCCAGCCAGGCCACCATCATCACGCTGCGCGGCGTGGGCTATCTGCTGCGCACGAGGGATGGCGTCTGAGCCCGGACGATGGCAATGCTCTCCAGCCTGCGCCTTCGTCTGGCGGCTTGGCTGTTGCTGCCGCTGTCGCTGTTCGTGGCCGTCAGTGCGTACTTCAGTTGGCGCAATGCGGCCGCCGTGGCGGACTACGTGCAGGACCATGATTTGCTGGCCTCGGCCAAGGTGCTGTCGGATCGCCTGATCTGGGATGGCGACGCCGTGGAAGCCAGCGTGCCGCCGGCGGCGCTGGCTTTGTTTGCCTCCCCCGCGCACGACCAAATTTTTCTGAGCGTGACCGCCGCCGACGGTCGGCCGCTGGCCGGAATACCTGACTTTCCGTTGCCCGGGCATCGCCAACGGCAGGGGCCGGACCATGCACAGTGGTACGACGCGCGAATCCAAGGTCGAGCGGTGCGCGCCGTCATCACCGAGCGCTCGATGTACGACGTGGCCGGTGCGCGCGCCATCACCATCGCCGTGGCCAAGACCACCGGCAGCCGCGACGCGATGGTGCGCACGCTGTGGCGGCCGACGGTCGAATATCTGCTGCTGGCGCTGGCCCTGGCCCTGGTGCTGACGCCGCTGGCTCTGACTTGGGAGCTGCGTCCGCTGATGCGCTTGGGGCGCCAGCTGGCCCGGCGCGACCCGTTGCACCTGGATTTTTCCGTCGATGCAAGCAGCCTGCACAGTGAGCTGCGGCCGGTGGGCGAAACCATCAACCAGTTCGTGCGCGAGCTCAAGGCGCACTCCGAGGCGCAGCGCCGCTTCATTGCCGACGCGGCCCACCAGCTGCGGACGCCGCTGGCGCTGCAGGCCTCGCAGATCGAGTTCGTGCGCTATGCGCGCGAGCACCGCACCGACTGGGACAACCGCCGTGCCGACATGGACGAGATCTGGCGCGAAATGCAGGCCAGCAATCGGCGGCTCGTGGAGGTCACCAACAAGCTGCTGCTGCTGGCACAGGCCGAGCATGCCGATGCGCAAACCCGGCTGGCACCGGTGGACCTGGGCGCAGCGGCGCTGCACTGCACCGAGCAACTGGCCGCGCTGGCCGACCGCCACCGCATCGACCTGGGGCTGGAGGCGCCCGGCGCGGGCGCGGCCTGGGTGCTGGCCGAGCCCGCGCTGCTCGATGCGCTGATCACCAACCTGCTGGACAACGCCCTGCGCTACACGCCCGAGGGCGGGCGCGTGACGGTGGGCGTGCACTGCGCGGGCGCACAGGTGGAGTTGACGGTGGAGGACAACGGGCCGGGCATTCCGGCCGAAGCGCAGGAGCGCGTGTTCGACCGCTTTTATCGCCTGGCCGAAGGCAGCGAGGGCACGGGCCTGGGCCTGGCCATCGTGCGCGAGGTGGCGCGCGGCTGTGGCGCCACGGTGACGCTGCAGGCCAACCCGGCCGAGGCGCACGGCCTGCGGGTCAGCGTGGTGTTTGCGGCGCAACAAAAACCCCCGCAGGCCTGAAGCCGGCGGGGGTTGGCGTGACGTGCGCTGCCGGCTTCAACCGGCAGCGTGCGGCATGCGGCGCGGGCGAATTACATCATCCCGTCCATGCCGCCCATGCCACCCATGCCGCCCGGCATGCCGCCGGCGGCGGGGGCGTCATCCTTCGGCGCTTCGGCCACCATGGCTTCGGTGGTCAGCATCAGGCTGGCCACGGAGGCGGCGTTTTGCAGCGCGGTGCGGGTGACCTTGGTGGGATCCAGGATGCCCATCTCGATCATGTCGCCGTACTCGCCGTTGGCGGCGTTGTAGCCAAAGTTGCCCTTGCCTTCCAGCACCTTGTTGACGACCACGCTGGCTTCGTCGCCGGCGTTGAAGACGATCTCGCGCAGGGGCGCTTCGATGGCTTTCAGCACCAGCTTGACACCGGCGTCCTGGTCGGCGTTGGCGCCCTTGATGGCGCCAGCGGCCTGGCGGGCGCGCAGCAGGGCCACGCCGCCGCCGGCGACGATGCCTTCTTCAACGGCCGCACGGGTGGCGTGCAGCGCGTCTTCGACGCGGGCCTTCTTCTCCTTCATCTCGACCTCGGTGGCAGCGCCGACCTTGATCACGGCCACGCCGCCGGCCAGCTTGGCCACGCGCTCTTGCAGCTTCTCGCGGTCGTAGTCGCTGGTGGCTTCCTCGATCTGCACGCGGATCTGCTTGACACGCGCCTCGATGTCGGCGGCCTTGCCGGCGCCGTCGATGATGGTGGTGTTTT
The DNA here is from genome assembly GCA_041396485.1 of Burkholderiaceae bacterium. GTDB lineage: Bacteria > Pseudomonadota > Gammaproteobacteria > Burkholderiales > Burkholderiaceae_C > Ottowia. The sequence goes on from JAWKYM010000001.1 coordinate 402,775, forward strand.
CCTTGCCCACTTCGATGGTCTTGGCCTGGCCCAGGTCGGCCAGCGTCACCTTCTCAAGGCTCAGGCCCACTTCCTCGGCGATCACCTTGCCGCCCGTCAGGATGGCGATGTCTTCCAGCATGGCCTTGCGGCGGTCGCCAAAGCCCGGCGCCTTGACGGCCACGACCTTCAGGATGCCGCGGATGGTGTTGACCACCAGGGTGGCCAAGGCTTCGCCCTCGACCTCTTCGGCCACGATCAGCAGCGGGCGGCCGGCCTTGGCCACGGCTTCCAGCGTGGGCAGCAGGTCACGGATGTTGCTGATCTTCTTGTCGAACAGCAGCACGTAGGGGTTGTCCAGGATCGCGGCCTGCTTCTCGGGGTTGTTGATGAAGTAGGGCGACAGGTAGCCGCGGTCGAACTGCATGCCTTCCACCACGTCCAGCTCGTTGTCCAGGCTCTTGCCGTCCTCGACGGTGATCACGCCTTCCTTGCCCACCTTGTCCATCGCGTCGGCAATGATCTTGCCGATCGACTCGTCGCTGTTGGCGGAGATCGAGCCGACCTGGGCGATTTCCTTGCTGGTGGTGGTGGCCTTGCTGGCCTTCTTCAGCTGCTCGATCAGGGCGGCCACGGCCTTGTCGATGCCGCGCTTGAGGTCCATCGGGTTCATGCCCGCGGCCACGTACTTCATGCCTTCGCGCACGATGGCCTGGGCCAGCACGGTGGCGGTGGTGGTACCGTCACCGGCGTTGTCGCTGGTCTTGGAGGCCACTTCCTTCACGAGCTGCGCGCCCATGTTCTGCAGCTTGTCCTTCAGTTCGATCTCCTTGGCCACGGACACGCCGTCCTTGGTCGCCGTGGGGGCGCCGAAGCTGCGCTCGAGCACCACGTTGCGGCCCTTGGGGCCCAGGGTGGTCTTGACCGCGTTGGCCAGGATGTTCACGCCTTCGACCATGCGGGCGCGGGCTTCGCCGCCGAAAACTACGTCTTTTGCTGCCATGTTGTTGGCTCCAGAAAATATGAATGAAATACGGCTCTAGCGCAAATGAATCAAGCGCGAGCAGCTATGAAACAAGGAGTAATTGAGGTGCAGTGAAAAATTACTTCTCGACAACGGCGAAGAGGTCGTCTTCCTTCATGACCAGCAGCTCGTCGCCGTCGACCTTGACGGTCTGGCCGCTGTACTTGCCAAACAGCACGCGGTCGCCCACCTTCACGCTCATGGCAACGCGGTCGCCGTCGTCGTCCAGGCGGCCCGGGCCCACGGCCAGCACTTCACCCTGGTCGGGCTTTTCGGCGGCGTTGTCGGGAATGACGATGCCCGAGGCGGTCTTGGTTTCGTTCTCCAGGCGCTTGACGATCACGCGATCGGCGAGGGGACGCAGTTTCATGGATGCTCCTAAGTGGATGGTATGAAAGGGAATTTCTCGGCTGAACGGCGCGCCGCTTGCACGACCGCCGCCACCTGAACGGATGGGTGGGCACTGAGGTGTTAGCACTCAACTCCAACGAGTGCTAATGATAAGGGCAAATGGCGCGGATTCAAGAGCCAAAAAAAGGCCCGGCGCTCGATCCTGAGATCAGGATGAGAGACGCCGGGCTGGCGGTTCGAGTCAGCGGCCCACCCAGCCGCTATACCGCTGAGGGGCGGTTACGACGCTGCGCCCTGCAGCCTGCCTTGCGGCGCATCGGCCGCATCGCGCTGGAACACGCCCAGCACGACTTGCAAGGCCATGGCCACGGCACCGATGATGAACACCACGTCGCCGTAGGTGCGCACCCAGCGCAGGGTCTGCAGCAGGGGTTGCTGCATGAAGGTTTCGCTGCGCGCCCACCACAGGCCGTCGCTCACGCTGGCGCTGAACTGCATGATGCCGATGGGCAGCAGGCTGGTGGCGATCATCAGCACCAGGCCGCCGTTCAGGCCCCAGAAGGCGGTCTTCATCAGGCGTTCGTTGAACACCAGTCCCGGGCGGATGTAGCGCAGCACCAGCAGGGTGAAGCCCAGCGCCAGGAAGCCGTAGACGCCAAACAGCGCGGCGTGCGCGTGCACCGGCGTGGTGTTCAGGCCCTGGATGTAGTACAGCGAGATCGGCGGGTTGATCATGAAGCCGAACACGCCGGCGCCCAGCATGTTCCAGAACGCGACCGTGACGAAGGCCACCAGAGGCCACTTGAGGTTGTTCATCCAGGGCGCGCGGCTCTTCAGGCGCCATTGCTCCCAGGCCTCGTGGCCCAGCACGATCAGCGGCACCACTTCGAGCGCGCTGAAGGCAGCGCCCACGGCCATGACCGGCGTGGTGGTGCCCGCGAAGTACAGATGGTGGAAGGTACCCGGAATGCCGCCCAGCAGGAACAACGACGCCGAAGCCAGGCTGGCCGACGTGGCCATGCCGCGCGACACCAGGCCCATGCTGCTGAAGACAAAGGCCAGCGCCGTGGTGGCGAAGACTTCAAAGAAGCCCTCCACCCACAGGTGCACCACCCACCAGCGCCAGTATTCCATCACCGACAGGTTGGTGCGCTCGCCGTAGAACAGGCCGGCGCCATAGAACAGGCCGATCGCGCCGACCGAGGCGGTCAGCAGGGCCAGCAGGTTCTTGTCCTCGCCGTTTTTCTTGAACAGTGCCGGCGTCACGCCGCGCAGCATCAGCACCAGCCAGAACAGGATGCCGACCCACTTGAGGATCTGCCACAGGCGGCCCAGGTCGACAAACTCGTAGCCCTGGTGGCCGAGCCAGAAGTTCCACTCGGGCGGCAGCTTTTGCGCGATGGCCAGGTAGTTGCCGACGAAGGAGCCGACGCAGACGATGACCAGCGCCCAGAACAGGATGTCCACGCCCAGCTTCTGGAACCGGGGGTCCTTGCCGCCGTTGATGATGGGCGCCAGGAACAGGCCCACGGCCAGAAAGCCGGTGGCGATCCAGAACAGCGCGCTCTGGATGTGCCAGGTGCGCGTGAGGGCATACGGGAACCACTGCGACACGTCGATGCCGTAGAAGCGCTGTCCTTCCACCGTGTAGTGCGCGGTAAAGCCGCCAATGAACACCTGGAAGATGAACAGCGCCACCACCAGGAACAGGTATTTGCCCAGCGCGCGCTGCGAGGGCGTCAGGCCAAAGCGCATGAGCGGATCGCGTGCGGGAGCGACGGGGTCCGATTCGTCATGCTTGCCCAGGAAGGACCAGCCCCACACCAGAAAGCCGACGCCGGCCAGCAGCACCACCACACTGACGATGGACCACACCACGTTCTCGCTGCTCGGCACGTTGTCGATCAGCGGCTCGTGCGGCCAGTTGTTGGTGTAGGTGACCTTGCTGTTCGGGCGCTCGGCCGAGGCGGCCCAGGCGGTCCAGAAGAAGAACTGCGTCAGCTGCTGGCGGCGGGAGGCGTCGGGCAGCGTGTCTTCCTTCATGGCGAAGTGCTCGCGGCTCTTTTGCAGCGCGGGGTCGGCCGAGAACAGGCGCTGGTAGTAGTCGGCCGTCTGTGCCATGGCTTGCGCGCGGCGCTCGCTGACCACCAGCCTGTTCTGGGCGTCCACGCCGTCGGCGCGGTACTCGGCCTTCAACTCGGCGCGCAGCGCGCCCTGCGGGCCGGCGGCCAACTCGGCGTAAGGCTTGCCGTACTGCGCCTGGGCGGCCAGGTCCAGCCAGGCCGTCAGCTCGCGGTGCAGCCAGTCGGCCGTCCAGTCCGGGGCTTGATAGGCGCCGTGACCCCAGATGGAGCCCAGCTGCATGCCGCCCACCGATTGCCAGGCGGTCTGGCCATCGAGGATGTCCTCGTCGGTGAACAGCGTCTTGCCGCTGTCGGTCACCACCTGCGTGGGAATGGGCGGCGCGGAGCGGTAGATGTCGGCGCCGAAGTAGCCCAGCAGCGAGAACATCACGATGCACAGGCCGATCAGGGTGAACCAATGTTTCTTGTAGCGTCCCATGATGGTTTGGGTCTTTCTGGATGGGGGTCGGGTCAAGCCACCGCGCCGGCCCGCCAAGGGCGGGCGCCGGGCAGGCGGTCATGGTCGGGAATGCGGGCGCGCGCCAGCGGTGGCGGGCGGCGCGAGATGGGCGGGGCCTCGGGGGTTGTCATGGGGTCATTCCTGTGTTGCGTGATTCCTAGGGTTTACCCTTCGTTTATGCCCGGGTTTGCCCGGAAAAAAATTGATCCATATCCAATTACCAGGGAAAACAACGGTATAAAATACCTGAATCGATAGCGGTAGAATTAACCGTTTTGAGGTAAATATGACCTTGTCAACCGTTTGTGCCGAGCTGTTGGCCGATTTGGCGGTCGAGCTGCCCGCTGCCGTGCGCCAACAGCGGCTGACCGAGTTGCTGCGCACGCACTTTCGCTGTGGCGCGGTGGCCTTGCTGGCGCTGGATGGCAGCGGCGACGGCTTGCGCCCGGAGGCAGTGGACGGCCTCACCCCCGACGCCCTGGGGCGGCGCTTTGCGCTGATGGAGCACCCGCGCCTGGCCGCCATCCTGCGGCGCGCCGAGGTGACGCGCTTTCATCACGACAGCGGCCTGCCCGATCCCTACGACGGCCTGGTCATCGAGCGGCCGGGCGAGCCGCTGCACGTGCACGACTGCATGGGCATCGCGCTGGCCGTCGAAGGCCGGCCCTGGGGTGTGCTCACGTTGGACGCCCTGGACGTCGGCACCTTCGACGAGGCGGCCCAGCGCCAGCTGGCGCAGTTGCTGCCGCTGATCGAAGCCGTGGTGCGGGTGGGCCAGATCGAAGCCGCGCTGCGCGTGGCCAGCCAGTCGGCCGGCGTCCCGCTGGCGGGCGGGCGGCCGCTGGACGAAGACCGTGGCGTGCTCGGCGACAGCCCGCCCATGCAGCAGCTGCTGCACGAGTTGGGCATCGTGGCCGATACCGATCTGCCGGTGCTGCTGCTGGGTGAAACCGGGGTGGGCAAGGAGCTGTTCGCGCACCGCCTGCACGCCCTGTCGCGCCGACGCGCCCAGCCGCTGGTGCACATCAATTGCGCCGCACTGCCCGAAACCCTGGCCGAGAGCGAGTTGTTCGGCCATGTGCGCGGGGCCTTTGCCGGCGCAGTGGAGGACCGCGCCGGCCGCTTCGAGGCCGCCGACGGCGGCACCGTGCTTTTGGAGGAGGTGGGCGAGTTGCCCCTGGCCGTGCAGGCCCAACTGCTGCGCACCCTGCAAAGCGGCACCGTGCTGCGCCAGGGAGCGGCGTCACCGCGGGCGGTGGATGTGCGGGTGATTGCCACCACCAACCGCAGCTTGCGCGAGCAGGTGCAAGGAGGCGCGTTTCGCGCCGACCTGTACCACCGCCTGTCGGTCTATCCCATCACGATCCCGCCGCTGCGCGAGCGTGGGCGCGACGTGCTGCTGCTGGCCGGCCGCCTGCTGGAAGTCAACCGCGCCCGCCTGGGCCTGCGCAGCCTGCGCCTGTCGCCCGAGGCCAAGCAGGCGCTGCGCCGCTACGCCTGGCCGGGCAACGTGCGCGAGCTGGAGCAGGTGATCGGCCGTGCCGCGCTCAAGGCGCTCAGCCGCGGCGCCACGCGCACCGAGATCGTCACCCTTGGTGCCGAGCTGCTGGACCTGGACGCTGCGCCGGTGGCCGCGTCCGCAGCGTCCGTGAGTGATGCGGTGGCCAACGCGCTGGCCGACCCCGCCGGCACGCTGCGCGAGCGGGTCGAGGCCTGCCAGCGCGCCGCCGTCACCCAGGCCCTGGCCTCGCACCAGGGCCGCTGGGCCGGCGCCGCGCGCGAGCTGGGCCTGGATGCGAGCAACCTGCAGAAGCTGGCGCGGCGCCTGGGTTGTGGTCCGGCGCGCCCGGTCTAGGGCCTAGGCCCAATACTGTTCAGATAAAATATGAACTGGCACAATCTGGTTCCGCCAACCACGGAAAGGGGCGAAACCCATGGCCAGAACCCGCAAGTCGTTGCCCGAGCAGGTGGACGTTGCGCATCTGATCAGCACCGGGGTGCTGGCCAGCGTGTGTCCGCGCCCGGTGATCGACGAAGTGTTGCTGCAGACCGGACGCGCCAGTCAGCGCAACCGACTGCTGCCCGCACCGGCGGTCGTGTACTACGTCATGGCGCTGGCGCTGTGGCGCGAGGCGCCGCTGGAGGAGGTGCTGCGGGTGGTGTGCGAAGCTCTGCAATGGCTTGGCGGCGGCGAGGCCAAGGCGGTGCAGGCCAGCAAGTCCGCTATCTCGCAGGCGCGCAGCCGACTGGGAGCCGAAGTGATGCAGCGCCTGGCCGAACGGGTGCTGCGCCCGCTGGCAGCGCCCGGTGCGCCGGGGGCTTGGTATCGAGGCTGGCGTGTGATGGCGCTGGACGGCAGTTGCATGGACGTGGCCGACGAGAGCGCCAACGCCGAGTTCTTCGGCTACCCCACTGCCACGCGTGGACAAAGCGCCTTCCCGCAGGCGCGCCTGCTGGGCATGGTCGAATGCGGCACGCACGTCATCACGGCCGCTGCCATCGCCCCGTATGCACGCAGCGAGAAGGCGATGGCGGCCGAGCGGCTGGCGGACTGGCTCGACAAGGGCATGCTGCTGCTGGCCGATCGGGGCTTTTACAGCTTCAAGCTCTGGCAAAGCGCCCGCGCGAGCCAGGCGGCGCTGCTGTGGCGCGTGACCTCGAGCCTCAAGCTGCCGCGGCAACAGTTGCTGTCCGACGGTTCGTACTTGAGCACGATCTACGACAGCGCCGACAGCGCGCGCAAGCACGGGCAGACGGTGCGCGTCATTGAGTACGAGCTGGCCGAATCGGCCACGCCGACGCAGGACAGCTATCGCCTGCTGACCAACTTGCTCGATGCGAACCAGGCGCCGGCCGAGAGTTGGCCGCGCTGTATCACGAGCGCTGGGAGATCGAGGGCGTGTTCGACGAGTTCAAGACGCACCTGCGCGCCAACAGCACCGTGCTGCGCAGCAAGACGCCCGATCTGGTGCAGCAGGAGCTGTGGGGACTGCTGCTGGCGCACTTCGCGATCCGCCAACTGATGGCCCAAGCCGCCTGGGAGCGCGGTCTCGATCCGGATCGCCTGAGTTTCACTCACGCAGTGCGCGTCATCAAACGCAAGATGCCGCAAGCTGCGGCCTTTCCCCCCTGAGCGCCTGCCAGCTTGGCGCGCGGCGCTGCTCGCCGAAATCGCCCGCGGCCGGTGCGTCAGCAGCCGCGGGCACTTCAACCCGCGCGGCGTCAAGCGCAAGATGAGCAACTTCAACGTCCGGCACCGCGGCGCCAAGCTGCATCAACGCCACGAGCCGCGCCCTTGGATCCGTATATGAACAGTATTGGGCCTAGGCCGGCGTCCGGCGGGCACCCCAGCGGGCACCCACCCAGTGCGCGGCCATCACCAGGGCCGTCGAGATCGCGATCATCACGATGCCCAGCGCCGACAGCTGGCCCCACAGGCCGTCGTCGGCAAAGGCCAGCACCTTGACCGCCAGCACCTCGCTGCCGGGGCGCGAGAGCACCACCGACAGCGTCAACTCGCGCAGGAACATGGTGGCCATCAGGATCCACGCCGACACGATGCCGGGCACCAGCAGCGGCGCGATGATGCGCCGCAGCGTGGTGAGCTGGCTGGCGCCGCAGACCAGGGACGACTCTTCGAGGTGGCTGTGCACCTGCACGAACGCGCTGGCCAGCGGCCGCACGCCGTAGGGCAGGTAGGTGGCGATGTAGCCGATCAGCAGCGCCGTCACCGTGGCGTACAGCGGCGTCTGCACGAAGAACCACATGAAGCCGATGCCGATGACGATGCCCGGAAACGAGAACGACAGGTAGGTTAGCGTCTCCAGTAGCGCGGCGCCGCGGGTGCGCAGCTTGACGATGAAGTAGGCGATGAAGACCGACAGCAGCACGCCAATGGTGGCGCCGGCGATGGCCAGGAACAAGCTGTTCTTCAGCGCCAGCAGCGAGCTGGCGTCGCCCAGTACCTCGGACCAGTGGCGCCAGCTCATCTGGGCGAACGCCTCCCGGCTCGGAACCATCGCGTAGGGCACGAAGGAGGTGTAGAGCAGCACCGCCACCGGCAACACGATGACGACAAACGACAGTACGGCCACCAGCGCAAACAGCGGCTGGCGCCAGCGCCCCAGCGGCACCACGGCCGGGCGCCAGCCGCGACTGGAGATGGTGACAAAGCGGCTGCCTTCGCCCGTCAGGCGCCGGTACACCCAGATCAGCCCGATCGCCACCAGCAGCGCGCTCATGCCCAGCGCCGCGGCGCGGCCGTAGTCGGGCGCAAAGCCCACCGAGATCATCTCGTACAGGTAGGTGGCCAGCACGTCCACCTGGCCCGGCGTGCCCAGCACGCGCGGCACCGCATACGAGGCCAGGCTGCGCACGATGCCCAGCACGAAGGCGGCCAGGATGGCCGGGCGAAGCACCGGCAGCGTAATGCGCACCAGCGTGCGCCAGGTGCCGGCGCCGAAGACGCGCGAGGACTCCTCCAGCGAGACATCGAACGAGGCCATGGCCGGGGCGATGATCAGGTAGGCGATGGGCATGTTCAAAAGCCCTTCGACCAGGATCATGCCGGGCAGCGAATAGATGTTGAACGGCGCCTCGTGCAGCCCCAGGGCATCCATCAGCGCCAGGTTGATCAGGCCGTTGGAGGGGTTGGCCAGCAGCGCCCAGCTGACCGAAAAGAGCACGTGCGGAATCATCATCGGCACGATGGCCAGAACGCCGAACAAAAACTTGAACGGAATGTCGGTGCGCGTGTTCAGGTAGGCCAGAAACAGCGCCAGCACCGTGGCCAGCAAGGTGGAGCCCAGCACGAAGATCACCGTGTCCAGCAGCACGCCCCACAGCGCCGGGTCGGTGTAGGCCGCCACGTACTTGTGCAGCGTGAAGCGGCCCAGGGCGTCCAGCCCCTGCGTGACGCTGCCCAGCGCCAGCATGGCCACCGGCGCGACGGTGAGCACGCCGACGATCAGGATGAGGACCAGCGTCAGGCCGCGGCGCTGCGCATTCATGTCAGGCCGACACCAGCAAACAGTGCTCGGGTCGCACCACCAGGCTCACGGTGTCGCCCACGGCCAGCGAGCTGTCGGGCTCGGCGCGGGCCAGCAACACGGTGGAGCCGACGCGGATTTCGGTGTCCAGCACCTCGCCCACGAATTCCAGCGCTTCGATCTGGCCGTGCACCACGTTGCGGCCGGCGGGCCGGACGCCCGGCTGCACGCGCAAAAACTCGGGACGCAGGCACAGCGTCACCGCGCTGCCGGCGGAATGGTCGCTGGGCGCGCAGGCCATCGGCCCCAGTGCGCAGTCGACCAGCGTCAGGCCATCGGCCGGGCCGCGCACGGTGGCCTCGATCAGGTTGGCGCGGCCGATGAAGTCGGCGACGAAGCGGTGGTCGGCCTGAAAGTAGATCTTGCGCGGCGCGCCGATCTCGACGATGCGGCTGGCGCGCATGACGGCGATGGAATGGGACAGCGCCAGCGCCTCGACGCGGTCGTGGGTGACGTAGATGGCCGTGATGTCGAGCTGGCTCAGAAAGCGTCGCAATTCTTTGCGCGTTTCCTCGCGCAGCTTGGCGTCCAGGTTGGACAGCGGCTCGTCGAACAGGATCACCTTGGGCTCGGCCACCAGCGCGCGCGCCAGCGCCACGCGTTGCTGCTGGCCGCCCGACAGACGGGTGGCCGAACGCCGCTCCAGGCCCTCCAGCTGCACGAAGCGCAGCACCTCGGCCACCTTGGCGGCAATTTCCTGGCGCCCCATGCCACGCACCTGCAGCGGGTAGGCCACGTTGTCGAACACGCTCATGTGTGGCCAGATGGCGTAGGTCTGGAACACCATGCCCAGGCCGCGCTGCTCGGTCGGCACGGCAATGCCCTGGCGGCGCGACCACACGACCTGATCGCCGATGCGGATCTCGCCGTCGTCGGGCGTCTCCAGCCCGACGATGCAGCGCAGCAGGGTGGTCTTGCCGCAGCCGCTGGGGCCCAGTAGGGTGAAAATCTGGTTGGCGGGGATGACCAGATCCACCTGGTCCAGCGCCTTGACGCTGCGGCCCTCGGAGACGTAGTGCTTGGTCAGGCCTTCGACGCGGATTTCCATGATGGGGCGGGCGGCGGCTGGGGTCAGTTCTTGAAGATGCGCTTGAACTCGGCGCCCCACTTCTGGATCTCGGCGTCGTCCAGGTCGCGAATGGCCAGCACCTTGACCTGGTCGATGCCCTCGATCGGCGGATACACGCCCGGTGCCGCCACGTACTCGCCCACGTCCTTGGCCAGCATGCCGGCGGCCTTCCTGGACAGCCAGTAGTCCATGAAGGCGCGCCCGGCCGCCGGATGCGGCGCCTTGGCCGTGAGCGCCATGGCGCGCGGCGTGCCCAGCAGCGGTTGGCCGCCGCGCGGGCCCCAGGCCAGCGGTGCGGGCGCCTTGGTGACGATGTACTTGGGCATCGAGATGGCAATCGCCTTCTCGCCGCTTTCGACCGGCGCCGGCGTGGGCCCGAAGGAGGCCACGAACATCGGGCGGTTGGCGGCCAGGCCCTTGACGAAGGCCATCCAGGCGTCCTCAGAGGCAAAGACCTTTTCCTTCAGGCCGATCAGCCAGGAAATGGTCGAGGCATGGCTGGCCGGGTTGGCCATGACGATGCGGTTGGCCCACCTGGGGTCGGCCAAGTCTTCGTAGCGCTTGGGCGCATCGGCGGCCTGCACGTGCTGGGTGTTGTACAGATAGGAGACGTATTCGACGCCAAACAGCTGGATGGTGTCGTCGGGCTTCGTCCACGCCGGGTAGTCGGCCGCCGCCGGCGAGCGGTAGGGCGCCAGGATGCCGTTGGCCTTGAGCAGCTCCAGCACCGGCAGCGGTGCCTGCACCACGTCGGCCAGCAGCTTGCCGGCGCGCGCCTCGGTGGCCACGGTGGCGACGAACTTGGAGCTGGAGATGCGCGTGTACTCGCCCTTGATGCCGGTGTCCTGGTCAAAGGCCTCCATGATCGGCTTGACCGCCGTGATGTTGGCGTAGAACACGGCCGTGCCCTCGGCGCGGGCCTTGGCCAGGTCGGCGCCGCCCTGGGCCTGCGCGGCGGGCAAGGCGCCGGCCAGGCCGGCGGCACCCGCCAGTTGAAGAACGCGACGTCGATCCATGGGGGACATGCTGGCTCCTTGTGTGTGCGTTGAGGTCGGCGCGCAAGCCGCGGGGTGCGCCGCCGTGGCCACGCCGGTTCGCGCCGCGGCGCAGGGGGTGGCGCGGCCAGTCTAGCAAGATTGCCGGCCGGCGCGGGCACGCAGCGGTCGGCAAAGGCGGATGAGCGTGCGCCTTGTCACGCCGTGCTGGACGACGCGATGGCAGCGGCCGCCGCCACCGCGCGGGCCAGGTCGGGTTGCCGGTCGGCGTCGATCAGGCTCAGCAGGCCGCAGCGTCGCGCCATGTCCAGCGGTTGGGCGGCCAGGCCACTGGCGATCAGCCGCACGCCCTTGGCCTGGCAGGCGCGCGCCAGGCTCAGCAGGCTGTCGGCGCCGGTCGAGTCCAGGTAGATCACGCGCTCGAAGTCCAGCACCAGCACCTGGGTGGGCAGGGCGTCCTGCAGGTCTTCGGTGAGCGGGGTGCTGCCGAAAAACAGCGCGCCCGACAGGCGCCGCACCTGCACCGCGGGGCCGAACCCGGCCAGCTCGGGCGGCGCCAGCGGCTCGGCGCGCGACAGGCGCGCAATGCGCACGATGAAGGTCACGCAGGCGGCGATGACGCCCAGCTGCACCGCCACCGTCAGGTCGAAGATCACCGTCAGCCCGAACACCGACAGCAGCGTGATGCGATACGGCACCGTGAGCCGGCGCAGGTGCGCGAAGGCGCGCCACTCGCCCATGTTCCAGGCCACGAACATCAGGATGGCGGCCAGCGTGGCCAGCGGGATCGAGGCCGCCAGTGGCGCCGCCACCAGGATCACCGCCAGCAGCGCCAGCGCATGCACGATGCCGGCCACCGGGCTGGTGGCGCCGCTCTTGACGTTGGTGACCGTGCGCGCAATGGTGCCCGTGGCCGGCATGCCGCCCAGCAAGGGTGCCACGAAGTTGGCAATGCCCTGGGCCATCAGCTCCTGGTTGGGGTCGTGGCGCTCGCCGATCAGGCCGTCGGTCACGCGCGCGCACAGCAGCGACTCGATTGCGCCCAGCAGCGCCAGCGTGATGGACGGCAGCAGCAGATAGCGGACCGTCTCCCAACTGAAGTCGGGCAGCGCGAGCGCCGGCAGCGCCGCCGGGATGCCGCCAAAGCGCGTGCCGATGGTTTCCACGGGCAGCTTGAAGATGCCGACAGCCGCCGTGGCCACGACCAGCGCCACGATCGATCCCGGCACCCGGCCGAGCTTGCCCGAGAACGGCACGCGCGGGCCCAGCGCCGGCATGGCGTGCTGCCAGCCGACGATGATCGCCAGCGACACGGCAGCCACGCCCAGCGCCCAGGGGTTGAGGGTGTGCAGATGGCCCCACAGCGCACCCAGGATGCCGAAGAAGTCGCCCGGCATCTTGGCGATCGACAGGCCCAGGAAGTCCTTGACCTGCGACAGCCCGATCAGCACCGCGATGCCGTTGGTGAAGCCGATGATCACCGAGATCGGAATGAAGCGCACCAGCGTGCCCAGCCGCAGCAGGCCCATGGCGAACAGCAGCACGCCCGAGAACGCCGTGGCGATGATCAGGTTGGCCACCCCGTAGCGCTCGACGATGCCGTAGACGATGACGATGAAGGCCCCCGCCGGTCCGCCGATCTGCACCCGGCAGCCGCCCAGGGCGGAGATCACGAAGCCGGCGATGATGGCCGTGAACAGCCCCGCCTGCGGCGGCAGGCCCGAGGCAATGGCAAAGGCCATGGCCAGCGGCAGCGCCACCACGGCCACCGTCAGGCCGGCGCCGATGTCGGCGATCAGGCGCGCGCGGCTATAACCCGCAAGGGCATCGATGAGGCGAGGGTGAAAGCTGAAGAACACGGCCACTGCTCCGGACGATGGGACGAGAACGACGGACACACGGGATGTGCCGCTGCCCCGGTGGCCCGCAGTGCCGCAGCCGCGTGATGAAGCGGCGGCGGCGTGTCAGTTGCGGTGCAATCAGCATGGACGGCGAAAGCGGTATTCGGCCGCAGTGTATGCCCAGGGTTTCGCGTGCGCGCAACTCCGGCGTCGGGACAAGGAGCGCCAGGGCGTGTAGGCGGCAATCTGCTCGCGCCCAGCGCCCGGCCCGGCGGGCCGGTTCGGTATTCTTCGGCAGCGCGGGCCGTGCCGCGCATCACTCCATGCCTCCATCCGCCCCCTACACCCGCCGCCGCCTGTTGCATGGCGCCCTGCAAGCCAGCGCCTTCGGCGCCGCCGCGGCCCTGCTGCCGCCCCATCTAAGCCAGGCGTTGGCGCAGGGGCCGTCGCGCGCCGGGTCGCTGGCAGACATCCGGCACGTGGTGCTGCTGATGCAGGAAAACCGATCGTTCGACCACTACTTTGGCACTCTGGCCGGCGTGCGCGGTTTTGACGACCCGCAGGCGCTGACCTTGGCCAGCGGGCGCAGCGTGTTTCACCAGCCTGACGCCGACAACCCTCAAGGCTTTCTGCTGCCTTTTCACCTGGACACCACGGCCAGCAGCGCGCAGAAGCTGCCCTCGACCAGCCACGCCTGGTCGGTGCAGCACAGGGCCTGGAACGGAGGGCTGATGGATCAGTGGGTGGCCGCGCACCGCCGGGCCGACGGCGCGCACGGGCCCTACACCATGGGCTATTTCGAGCGCGCCGACATTCCCTTTCACCACGCATTGGCCGATGCTTTCACGGTGTGCGATGCCTATCACGCCTCGGTCATGGGGCCGACCTGGCCCAACCGGCTGTACGCCATGACGGGCACCATCGACGCGGACGCAGCCCAGGGCGGGCCCCTGATCAAGAACAAGACGCCGCCCGACGGCCTGCACTGGACGACCTATGCCGAGCGGCTGGAGCAGGCGGGCGTGCCCTGGCGCGTGTACGAGCACTCAAACCGGGGCCGGCCCTTCAACATGCTCAAGCTGTTTGCGCGCTTTCGCGACGCGCCGGCCGGCTCGCCTCTGCGCCGCAAGGGCTTGCCCACGCCGAGCGACGATGAATTCGAACGGGACGTGCGCCACGACCGGCTGCCCGCCGTGTCCTGGCTGTTCCCGCCGTTTGCGGCCTCCGAGCACCCCGACGCCATGCCCGCCGCCGGCGCCGACTTCATCGCCCGCAAGCTCGACGCGCTGGCCGCCCGCCCCGAGGTCTGGGCCAAGACCGTGGTGGTGCTGAACTACGACGAGAACGACGGCCTGTTTGACCACGTGCCGCCGCCCGTGCCGCCCGCCGGCACGCCGGGCGAATTTGTCGATGGCTTGCCCATCGGCGCCGGCTTTCGCGTGCCCTGCATCCTGATCTCGCCCTGGACGGTGGGCGGCTGGGTGTGCAGCCAGCCGTTCGACCACACCTCCGTGCTGCGCCTGCTGGAGCGCGTGACGGGAGTGCGCGAGCCCAACATCTCCGACTGGCGCCGGCGTACCTTTGGCGATCTCACGGCGGCCCTGCGCCTGGACGCGGCCCGCAGCGACTGGCCCGCACTGCCCGATGCCGCGACCCTGCTGCAGCGTGCGCGCCAGGAAGCGGCCAGCCTGCCGGCGCCACCGATCCCGCAGGCCGAGCAGTCGCTGCCCCGGCAGGCGCCGGGTCGCCGCGGGCGGGTGCCACGCGGCCCGGAATGAACGCAGCGCGGGACTTCAGCGCACCCGCATCCCCGGCTGCGCGCCGGGCGAGGGCTCCAGCACGTAAATGCCTGGGTTGGCCTTTTCATCGCCGTGGCTGGCGGCCAGCACCATGCCTTCGCTCACGCCGAATTTCATCTTGCGCGGCGCCAGGTTGGCCACCAGCACGGTGAGCTTGCCCTTCAGCTCGTCCGGCTTGTAGGCGCTGGCGATGCCAGAAAAGACGTTGCGCGTGCGGCCCTCGCCGGCGTCCAGCGTCAGGCGCAGCAGCTTGGTGGAGCCTTCGACGGCCGCGCATTCGACAATGCGGGCGATGCGCAGGTCGATCTTGGCAAAGTCGTCGATGCCGATGGTGGGGGCGATGGCCTCGCCGCCCGGCAGTTGCTCCAATACTACTGTTTCGATAGCTGATCGCGCAGGTGGAATGGGCGCTGGCGGCTCAAACAATGCCTCAAGTTGCTTGATGTCCACGCGTTGCATCAGGTGCTTGTACTCGCCGATCTGCCAGCCGGCGCCCAGCGCGCGGGCGCTGTCGTCAAAGCTCTCGGGCGGCGTGATGAGGAATTGCGCCACCTCGGCCGCCAGCCGGGGCAGGATCGGCGTGAGGTAGATGGTGAGGACGCGGAAGACCTCGATGCAGGTGCTGCTCACGTCATGCAGGCGCTCCACCTGATCGGGCTTCTTGGCCAGCTCCCAGGGCTTGTTGGCGTCCACGTAGGCGTTGACGCGGTCGCACAGCGCCATCACCTCGCGCACGGCCTTGCCGTAGTCGCGCTGTTCGTACAGCTCGGTGAGGGGGCTGCGCGCGGCACGCAGCGCGTCCAGCAGCGCTTGCCCGTCGCTGGAGATGGCACCCAGCCGGCCGTCGAAGCGCTTGCTGATGAAGCCGGCCGCGCGGCTGGCGATGTTGATGTACTTGCCCACCAGGTCGCTGTTGACGCGCGCCATGAAGTCGTCGGCGTTGAAGTCGATGTCCTCGTTGCGCCCTGAAAGCTTGGCCGCCAGGTAGTAGCGCAGCCACTCGGGGTTCATGCCCAGCTCGAGGTACTTGAGCGGGTCCAGCCCGGTGCCGCGGCTCTTGCTCATCGTCTCGCCGTTGTTGACGGTGAGAAAGCCGTGCACGAAGACGTTGTCGGGCACCTTGCGGCCGCTGAACTTGAGCATCGCCGGCCAGAACAGCGTGTGGAAGGTGATGATGTCCTTGCCGATGAAGTGGTACTGCTCCAGTTCGGGGCGCGCCATGTAGGCGTCGAAGTCCTCGCCGCGCTTGCCCAGCAGATTTTTCAGACTGGCCAGGTAGCCCACGGGCGCGTCGAGCCAGACATAGAAATACTTGCCCGGCGCATCCGGAATCTCGATGCCGAAGTAGGGCGCGTCGCGCGAGATGTCCCAGTCGCCCATCTTCACCGTGCCATCGTCGCCGGGCACGATCCACTCGCGCACCTTGTTGGCCACTTCGGGTTGCACGCGCGTGAGCCACTCGCGCAGGAAGGCGATGCAGCGCGGGTCGGACAGCTTGAAGAAGAAGTGCTCGCTGCTCTTGAGTTCGGGCCGCGCGCCGGTCAGCGCCGAATACGGCTCGATCAGTTCGGTGGGCGCATACACCGCGCCGCAGACTTCGCAGTTGTCGCCGTACTGGTCCTTGGCGTGGCAGTTGGGGCATTCGCCCTTGATGAAGCGGTCGGGCAGGAACATGCCCTTTTGCGGGTCGTAGAACTGCTCGATGGTGCGCGACTCGATCAGGCCGACGGCTTTCAGATCGGTGTAGATCGCTTGCGAGATGGCGGTGTTCTCGGGGCTGTGCGTGCTGTGCCAGTTGTCGAAGCCGATCAGAAAGCCGTCCAGGTAGGGCTTGCGCCCGGCCGCGATGCTGGCCACGAACTGCTCGGGCGTCACGCCGGCCTTCTCGGCCGCGATCATGATCGGCGCGCCGTGCGCGTCGTCGGCGCCGACGAAGTTGACCGCGTGGCCCTGCATGCGTTGAAACCGCACCCAGATGTCGGCCTGGATGTATTCCATGATGTGGCCGATGTGGAACTTGCCGTTGGCGTACGGCAAGGCGGTGGTGACGAAAAGCTGGCGGGGTGCGGACATGGCGGCGTGGGAGCAGGCGCGGCAAAACCGGGCATTTTAGGACCGCGCCGTCCACCATGCCCGACGGGCCACCGGGTTCAGCGCCGCGCGCCGCTCCAGCCGAAGAAGCGGCAGATCGCCTCGCTCTGCTGTCCCGCGTCGGCCCGGCCCAGGCGCATCAGGTCCTGGGTATAGCCCGCCTCGAACAGCAGATAGGTGGCCAACGCTGCGCCGTGCGCGCCCTTGGATCCGCGGTGCATGCCCAGCATGGCCAGCAGCGCACGCGCCGAGCGTGGCAGCTGGTCGAGGTGACGGGTGGCCAGGTCGTCCAGCCGGCGCGATGGCGTGATGACCAGCAGATCGATGGACTGCAGTCCGGTTTCGGCGCGGCGCGCCGGCTCGATCAGCGACAGCGTGTGGTTCAGGCGCGCCAGATGTTCGGCGTCGCCGGCCAGGGTGTCCAGGAACACGCTGGACAGCGCATGGCTGGCCACCTGGGCCAGCGAAGGGTAGCCAGGATCGCCCGCGGCGCCGTCGCCCTCGGCCTCGCTGGCGCCGCCCACGCCGATGGCCAGCACGCGCCGTGCACCCAGGTGAATGGCCGGTGCGATGGGCGTGATCTGGCGCATCGAGCCGTCGCCGTAGTAGCCGGGCTGCCCCTCGGCCACCACGCGCGTGGCCGGAAACAGGAAGGGGATCGCGGCCGAGGCCATCACGTGGTCCACCGTGATGGGGGTGCGCAGCGCGCGGCGGCGCACGCGGCTCCAATCCTGCTGGCTGCCGGCCGCGTCATAGAAGGTGATGTGCTTGTCGCTGCTGTAGCACGAGGCCGTCAACGCCACGGCGCGCAGGTGGCCACCAGCCAGCAGCGCAGGCAGGCGTTGCAGCGGCAGGTGCTCGTCCAGCAGTTGGCGCAGCGGCGCGTTGTCCAGCAGCGAGCGCGGTTGCAGCGTGCGCCCCTGCCGGCCCGACCACCAGCCTGCCGCGAACAGGCCCAGCCAGTGCAGGGCGCCGCGCAGGGCGTCGCTCGCGTCCACCCGGTAGACTTGGTGCGCGCGCATGCGGCCCCACACCCGCCCCAGCTGCGCCACGCCATGGTGAAAGCGGTCGGCCGCGCAGGCCAGCGCCATGGCGTTGATGGCACCCGCCGAGGTGCCCACGACGATATCGAAAGGCAGGCCGTGCTGGCCGGGATGACTGCGCCGGCGCAGCGCCGCGATGCCCTGCAGCACGCCCACCTGATAGGCCGCGCGGGCGCCGCCCCCGGTCAACAGCAGGGCGGTGCCGGGCTCGCAGGCGCTGGGGGAATGGTGACTATGCATGGGCTAGGGTCATGGCAGCGGGCAACCGGTGGATCGGGCGCAGGCAAATAGACTAGCGCTTGCATTACAACAGGGTCAACACATGAGCATTCAGGAACAGGACGTGCAGAGCGCGCTGCAGGCCGTGGTCGATCCGGCCACCGGGCGCAGCGTGCTGGACACGGCGCAGATGAAGAACCTGCGCATCGAGGGCACCAGCGTGGCCTTTGAAGTCGAATTGGGCTACCCCGCCATCAGCCAGCACGCGGCCCTGCAGCAGGCGTTGGCGGCGGCGGTGCAGGCGCTGCCCGGCGCCGGCGCGGTGTCCGTCGACATCAGCACCCAGGTGGCCGGGCACTCGGCGCAGCGCGGCCTGCCGCTGCTGCCGCAGGTCAAGAACATCGTGGCCGTGGCCTCGGGCAAGGGCGGCGTGGGCAAGAGCACCACCTGCGCCAACCTGGCGCTGGCGCTGGCCGCCGAGGGCGCGCGCGTGGGCGTGCTGGACGCCGACATCTATGGCCCCAGCCAGCCCATCATGCTGGGCATCCGCGGCCGGCCCGAAGGCCGCGACGGCAAGAGCATGGAGCCCATGAACGGGCACGGCCTGCAGGTCAGTTCGATCGGCTTTCTGGTCGATGCGGACCAGGCCATGGTCTGGCGCGGCCCGATGGCCACCCAGGCCCTGGATCAGCTGCTGCGCCAGACCCACTGGCACCAGCTGGACTACCTGATCGTCGACATGCCGCCGGGCACGGGCGACATCCAGCTGAGCCTGAGCCAGCGCGTGCCGCTGTCGGGCGCGGTCATCGTCACCACGCCGCAGGACATTGCCTTGGCCGATGCACGCAAGGCCGTGACCATGTTCGAGAAGGTGGGCGTGCCCATCCTGGGCCTGGTCGAGAACATGGCGGTGCACGTGTGTTCCCACTGTGGCCATGCCGAGCACATCTTCGGCGCCGATGGCGGCAAGCGCTATGCGGCCGAGAAGGGGCTGGACTACCTGGGCGCGCTGCCGCTGGCGTTGTCCATCCGCGAGCAGGCCGATTCGGGCACGCCCACGGTGGTGGCCGAGCCCGAGGGCGAGGTGGCGGCCACCTACCGGCACATGGCGCGCCAGATGGCGGCCAAGCTGGCGTTGCGCGCACGCGATGCGACGGGCAAGCTGCCAACGATCACGCTCTCGCGCGACACCTGAGCCATTTCAGGGCGCGGCAATGGCGGCCCTGCGGGGCCGCTTTCATTGGGGGGTCGCCGCGCCGAAACTCGGTCAAACGTCAGAGTTAGTGCAAAAGTGTAATTGTTTGCTTGAGCGTTTTGTCGTAGCGTGGGCGTTTCGAATGGGACCCCTGCCACATGAACTCGCTCAACCTCGGCTCGCTGGCGGACTGGACTGGCCCGGTGACCGTGAACGGTTCCGTGGTGGCTGCGGCCCTGGTGGTTTTGCTGCTGGCGCTGCTGTGGCTGGGGTGGCCGCGCAAGTCGCAACCCGCGGCCGAGCAGCATGTCAGCGCATCGGTCCGTTTTGCCGCCATGGCGCCCATCAGTGAAGAACAGGTGCTGCTGCTGCGCTATCTGCATCGGGCCTTTCCCGAGGGTGCGGTGCTGTTTCGCCCGCTGCTGGGGCGCTTTCTGACGGTGCGCGCCGGACATGACCGCACGGCGGCGCGCCGCTGGCTGGATCATGCGCGCGTGGACTTTCTGCTGTGCGACGACGAGGGCCGCCCGCTCTACGCCTTCGAGGTGGATCTGCTGCGCACGCGTGACGATCCGCTGGCCCAGCGCCGGCTGGCCGAGAAAAACCACGCACTGCGCACCGCAGGCATTCGCCTGATTCGCTTCAAGGGGGCACTGTCCAGCTGGCCGCAGCCCGAGGTGCTGCGCGAGCGCGTGCTGGCCGCGGCGCGGCCCACGCCGTCGGGCTTTGGGGCCAGCGGCTACGCCACCTCCGGCTTTGCGCGCGCGGGCGAGGAGCCTTCGGGCTTTGCCCCTTCGGGTTTCACGCCTTCGGGCTTCGACGGCTCGCCGCCCGAGCGCGCCGCCGGCACGGCCTCGGGCGTGATGAGCCTGACCGACCTGGCCGGTCTGGCGCCACCCGAGGGCGACAACCCCTGGGCGGGCGTGCGCAAGCGTTCCTGAGTCGGTTCAGCGCGCGGCCTGCTCGCGCTCGCGCAGCCGAAAGCGCTGGATCTTGCCGGTGGCGGTCTTGGGCAGTTCGCTGACAAATTCGATCTGGCGCGGATACTTGTAAGGGGCCAGCCGAGTCTTGACGAAGGCCTTCAGCTCGTCTTCGGTGGCACTTGCGCCGGCCTTGAGCGTGACGAAGGCCTTGGTCTTGGTCAGGCCGTCGGCGTCGGCGATGCCGATCACGGCGGCCTCCAGCACCGCGGGGTGCTGCACCAGCGTGGCTTCGACCTCGAACGGGCTGACGTACACGCCGCTCACCTTCAGCATGTCGTCGCTGCGCCCGCCGTAGGTGTAGCTGCCGTCGGCGTTGCGCACGTACTTGTCGCCGCTCTTGGTCCAGCCGCCCTGGAAGGTCTCGCGCGTCTTGGCGCGGTTGCCCCAGTACATCATCGCCGCGCTGGGGCCCTGGATGAACAGGTCGCCCGGCTCGCCGTCGGGCACGCCCTGGCCGTCGTCGCCGCGCAGCTCCACGGTGTAGCCCGGCACCGGCCAGCCCGTGCTGCCATAGCGCACCTGGCCCGGCCGGTTGGACAGGAAGATGTGCAGCATCTCGGTCGAGCCGATGCCGTCGATGATGTCCACGCCGAAGTGTGCCTTGAAGCGCTCGCCCAGCTCGGCGGGCAGCGCCTCGCCGGCCGATGACACCAGGCGCAGCGCCACCTGCTCGCGCGCAGGCAGTGCGGCGTCGGCCAGCATGCCGGCAAAGCCGGTGGGGGCGCCATAGAACACGGTGGGCTTGAGGCCCTGCACGCCGCCCGTGAGCCGCTGGAAGGTGGCGGCGGGCGTGGCGCGCTCGGCCATCAGCAGCGTGGTGGCGCCCACGCACATGGGAAAGCTCAGGGCATTTCCCAGCCCGTAGGCAAAGAACAGCTTGGCGGCCGAAAAGCAGACGTCGTCCTCGCGCAGCGCCAGCACGCCCTTGCCGTACAGCTCGCAGGTCCAGTAGGGGTTGGCGTGCGAGTGCACCGTGCCCTTGGGCCGGCCGGTGGAGCCGCTGGAATACAGCCAGAAGGCCGGGTCGTCGGCCTGGGTGGTGGCCGGCTTGGCCAGCGGTGCGTGCGCGGCGACAAAGGCGGAAAAGTCGATCTGCCCCGGCTGCAGCGGCGCCAGCGGGTGCGACACAATCACGCGCTGCACCTCGTGGTCGCACTTGACCATGGCCGCCGTGAGCGTGGGCAGCAGCGCGCCCGACACCAGCACGGCCTGGGCGCGCGAGTGCTCGAGCATGTAGGCGTAGTCGTCGGCCGTGAGCAGGGTGTTGACGGCCACCGGCACCAGGCCGGCGTAAAGGCTGCCCAGAAAGGCCACCGGCCAGTCCAGGCCGTCGTGCATCAGCAGCAGCACGCGCTCCTCGCGCCGCAGCAGCAGGCCCAGCAGGCCGGCGGCCAGGCCGCGCACGCGCTCGTCCAGCTGGCCGTAGCTGAGGGTGCCCGTGTCGTCGGCAAAGGCGATCCTGGCAGGGCGATCGGCGTTGGCGGCCAGCAGGTGGGCGGCGAAGTTGAAGCGCTCGGGCGGCGCGGCGACGGCGGGGGCGGTCATGACACGGTCTCCAGGCGGGCGCCTGTCTGGTGGCCCGCGGTGCACAATGAATTATTGTTCCGGTGATCTTACATGCAATAAAATGCATGTCAAGAATCACCTTGTCGCAACTTCACTCCGGGTGCCTCGCATGAACACACCGACAACCCACCTCGCGGTTGCCACCGCTGCCGAGCCCGATTCCCGCCACCCCTTCCTGCTGGCGTTGGGCGAGCGGGTGCGTGACCAGCGCGCGCGCCGCGGCATGACGCGCAAGGCCGTGGCGGCTGCGGCAGACGTGTCGGAGCGCCACCTGGCCAACCTGGAGTACGGCATCGGCAATGCCTCGATCCTGGTGTTGCTGCAGGTGGCGCGGGCCTTGCAGTGCGAGCTGAGCGAGTTGCTGGGCGATGTCACCACCTCCTCGCCCGAGTGGCTGCTGATTCGCGAGCTGCTGGCCGGTCGCAGCGAGGCGGAGCTGCGCCAGGCCCGGCAGGCGCTGGGCGAGCTGTTTCATGACCCCGGCGCGGCGCGGCGGGCCCGCAGCACGCGCATCGCCCTGATCGGCCTGCGCGGCGCCGGCAAGTCGGCTCTGGGACGCCGGCTGGCGGAAGACCTGGGCTACGCCTTCATCGAGCTGAGCCGCGAGATCGAGCAGTTTGCCGGCTGCGGCATCCATGAAATCCACAACCTGTACGGCACCCACGCCTATCGTCGCTACGAGCGCCGCGCGCTGGAGGAGGCGCTGCAGATCTACCCCGAGGTGGTGATCGCCACGCCCGGCGGGCTGGTGTCGGACGCGGCCAATTTCAATCTGCTGCTGGAGCACTGCCTGACCATCTGGCTGCAGGCGGCCCCGGGCGATCACATGGCGCGGGTGCGTGCGCAGGGGGACTTGCGCCCCATGGCCGCCAGCACCGAGGCCATGGAGGATCTCAAGCGCATCCTGGCCGGGCGCTCGGCCTTCTACGCCAAGGCCGACCTGCGCCTGGATACCAGTCAGGGCGGCGAAGACGAGGTGTTTGCGAGCCTGCGCCGGCTTGTGCGTGAGGCGATTGGCCAGCCGTCGGTATGAACATGCATTAAATTGCATTGACGCAGGCGAAAACATGCAATATGATGCATTCGTTGTTCGCGCTATCACCGTCTCGCTTGGTCCGTGCATCCCTGGGTGCCGACCGCCGCCACTCAAGGAGCCCCATCGTCATGAACGCGCCTTTGCCCAACCCCAAGGTCGACTACCGCACCGACCCCAGCCAATACCGCCACGTCAAGCTGTCCTTTGACGGCGCCGTCGCCACGCTGGCGATCGACATCGACGAGGACGCGGGCATCCGCCCCGGCTACAAGCTCAAGCTCAACAGCTACGACCTGGGCGTGGACATCGAGCTGCACGACGGGCTGCAGCGCATCCGCTTCGAGCACCCCGAGGTGCGCAGCGTGATCGTCACCAGCGGCAAGGAGCGCGTGTTCTGCTCGGGCGCCAACATCTTCATGCTGGGCCTGTCCAGCCACGCCTGGAAGGTGAACTTCTGCAAGTTCACCAACGAGACGCGCAACGGCATCGAGGACAGCAGCCGGTACAGCGGCCTGAAGTTCATCGCCGCGCTCAACGGCGCCTGCGCCGGCGGCGGCTACGAGTTGGCGCTGGCCTGCGACGACATCGTGCTGGTGGACGACCGCTCCAGCAGCGTCAGCCTGCCCGAGGTGCCGCTGCTGGGCGTGCTGCCCGGCACCGGCGGCCTGACGCGCGTGACCGACAAACGCCACGTGCGTCACGACCGGGCCGACATCTTCTGCACCACCAGCGAGGGCGTGCGCGGCCAGAAGGCGGTTGACTGGCGCCTGGTGGACGCCATCGTCAAGCCGGCGCAGTTCGCGGGCTTCGTCGCCGAGCGTGCCGCCAAGTGGGCTGCGTCCAGTGACCGGCCGGCATCCGGCAAGGGCGTGCAGCTCCCGAAAGTGGAGCGCAGCGAATCGGCCGATGCCCTGGCCTACCGCCACGTCGGCGTGGCCATCGACCGCGCCCGGCGCGTCGCCACGCTGACCGTCAAGGCGCCGACGGGCGCCCAACCCACCGACGTGGCCGGCATCGAGGCCGCCGGCGCCGCCTGGTGGCCGCTGGCCATGGCGCGCGAGCTGGACGACGCCATCCTGCACCTGCGCACCAACGAGCTGGACATTGGCACCTGGCGGCCTTGACCGAGGGCGACGCAGCGGCCGTGCTGGCCAACGACGCGCTGATGCTGGCCAACAAGGACCATTGGTTCGTGCGTGAGACCCTGGGCATGCTGCGCCGCACGCTGGCGCGCCTGGATGTGTCTTCGCGCAGCCTGTTTGCGCTGATCGAGCCGGGCTCGTGCTTTGCCGGCCTGCTCGCCGAGCTGGCCTTCTGCGCCGACCGCGCCTACATGCTGGTGCTGCCCGACGAGCCCGAGAAGGCGCCCACCCTGCAGCTGAACGAGCTGAACTTCGGCACCTATCCCATGGTCAACGGCCAGTCGCGCCTGGCACGCCGCTTTTACGAAGAAGAAGCGCCGCTGGCCGCCGCCCGCGCCGCCATCGGCCAGCAGCTGGGTGGCGACGAGGCCGAGCGCCTGGGCCTGGTCACCGCCGCGCTGGATGACATCGACTGGGACGACGAGATCCGCATTGCACTGGAAGAGCGCGCCGCCATGAGCCCCGACGCCTTGACCGGCCTGGAGGCCAACCTGCGCTTCGCCCAGCAGGAAAACATGTTCACCCGCATCTTCGGCCGCCTGAGCGCGTGGCAGAACTGGATTTTCCAGCGCCCCAACGCCGTGGGCGAGCACGGTGCGCTCAAGGTTTATGGAAAAGGCGAAAAGGCCCAGTTCGACTTCAATCGGGTTTGAGCGACGCCCTGCGAGTACCGGACGCAGAGCACGCCACAGCCACGCACAGGACCCGAGCCAAGACGGAGATTTCTTGATGAGTGTTCTGCGTCCTTCGCGATCTTTGCGCGTCCCCTGCATCCACCTGTTTTACTGAATTCCACCCCCAGACCATCGGAGACCCTCATGAGCAGCATCGACTACAGCGAAAAGATCCCCAACAACGTCAATCTGTCGGACGACCGGACGCTCAAGCGGGCGCTGGAGCAGTGGCAGCCCAACTTTCTGAGCTGGTGGGATGACATGGGTCCGGATGGCAGCCAGAGCTTCGACGTCTACCTGCGCACGGCCACCAGCGTCGATCCGCAGGGCTGGGCGCACTTCGACTACGTCAAGATGCCCGACTACCGCTGGGGCATCTTCCTGAACCCGGCCGAGCAGGACCGCAAGATTCACTTCGGCGACCACCTGGGCGAGGCGGCCTGGCAGGACGTGCCGGGCGACACCGCGCCAACCTGCGCCGCATCATCGTCACGCAGGGCGACACCGAGCCCGCCAGCGTCGAGCAGCAGCGCCACCTGGGCCTGACCTGCCCCAGCCAGTACGACCTGCGCAACCTGTTCCAGGTCAATGTCGAGGAAGGCCGCCACCTGTGGGCCATGGTCTACCTGCTGCACAAGTACTTCGGCCGCGACGGCCGCGAGGAGGGCGAGGCGCTGCTGGAGCGCCGCAGCGGCCAGGAGGACAACCCGCGCATCCTGCAGGCCTTCAACGAGAAGACGCCCGACTGGCTCTCCTTCTTCATGTTCACCTACTTCACCGACCGCGACGGCAAGTTCCAGCTCTGCGCGCTGGCCGAGTCGGGCTTCGACCCGCTGGCGCGCACCACGCGTTTCATGCTGACCGAGGAGGCGCACCACATGTTCGTCGGTGAGTCGGGCGTCAGCCGCGTGATCCAGCGCACGGTGGACGTGATGAACCAGCTCAAGACCGACGACGTGCAAAAGCTGCGCAACGCCGGCGTGATCGACCTGCCCACGCTGCAGCGCTACCTGAACTTCCACTTCAGCGTCACGATCGACCTGTTTGGCGCCGACGAGTCCAGCAACGCCGCCACCTTCTACAGCACGGGCCTGAAGGGCCGCTACGAGGAAGGCAAGCGCACCGATGATCACATCCTCAAGGGCCAGCACTACAAGGTGCTCAACGTGGTGGACGGCAAGCTGCAGGAAAAGGACGTGCCCATGCTCAACGCCTTGAACGAGGTGCTGCGCGACGACTACATCAAGGACTCGGTGGGTGGCGTGACGCGCTGGAACCGCGTGATCGAGAAGGCCGGCATCCCGTTTCGCCTGCAAACGCCGCACAAGGCGTTCAACCGCCGCATCGGCGCGCTGGCCGGCGTGCGCGTCAGCCCCGAAGGCCAGGTGGTGAGCGAGGCCGAGTGGAACGCCAAGGCCAAGGATTGGCTGCCCACCGCCGAAGACCGCGCCTACGTCACCAGCCTGATGGGCCGCGTGGTCGAGCCCGGCAAGTTCGCCGGCTGGATCGCCCCGCCGGTGATGGGCATCAACCGCCAGCCGGTGGACTTCGAGTACGTTCGATTTAACTGACGGGCCTCAAGGGCCCCGCTAAGCAACCAAACAGCCGGACGCAGAAGACGCAAAAATTACGCAAAGGACGCAAAAGAATTCAAAGACATCTTTTGATCTTCCTTTTGCGTCCTCTGCGAATCCTTTGCGTCTTCTGCGTCCGGTATTGCGTCCGGTATTTGAATCGATGGGCCTTGGAAGAATCATGGACACCCGAACCAACCCCACGTTGCTCAAGCAGCACCTGATCGACCCGGCCATCTGTATCCGCTGCGGCGCCTGCGAGGCCGCGTGTCCCATCCAGGCCATCTCGCACGACGCCAACAACTACGTCGTCGATCCGTCGATTTGCGAGCAGTGCCTGGCCTGCATCCCCGGCTGCCCCACGGGGGCCATCGACAACTGGCGCATGGTGCCCAAGGCACGCGCCTATGCGCTCGATGAACAGTTCGGCTGGTTCGACCTGCCGGAGGAGCTGACGCCGGCGCAGCTGGCCGAGTTCGGCGTCGATGCTTCGGGCGATGACGCCGGCGCCGCCGAGGCGCCGCAGACCCTGGCCCAGGCCAAGGCGGCGCTGGCGGTGGAGTCGGTCGAGGCAACCGCGTCTGCCAGCCCGGCCGCCGCGGGCGGCTACACGGCGCGCACGCCGCCTTGGTCGGCCGCCCACGCCTACGTCAACCTGTACGGCGCGCGGGCGGCGCAAAAGACCGTGACCGCCACCTGCACGGGCAACGTGCGCGTCACCGAGGTCGGCAAGGACTACGACACGCACCACGTCATCCTGGACTTCGGCGCCATGCCCTTCCCGGTGCTGGAGGGCCAGTCCATCGGCGTCATCGCGCCCGGCCTGGACGCGCGCGGCCAGCCGCATTTTGCGCGCCAGTACAGCGTGGCCAGCGCACGCAACGGCGAGCGGCCGGGCTACAACAACGTCTCGCTCACCATCAAGCGCGTGCTGGAGGACTACGACGGCAACCCGGTGCGCGGCGTGGCCAGCAACTTCATGTGCGATCTGAAGGTGGGTGACAAGGTCGAGGTGATCGGGCCCTTCGGCTCCACCTTTTTGATGCCCAACCACCCCAGGAGCCACATCGTCATGATCTGCACCGGCACCGGCAGCGCGCCCATGCGCGCCATGACCGAGTGGCGCCGGCGCCTGCGCAAGAGCGGCAAGTTCGAGGGCGGCAAGCTGCTGCTGTTCTTCGGCGCGCGCTCCAAGGAAGAGCTGCCCTACTTCGGTCCCTTGCAAAGCCTGCCCCGGGACTTCATCGACATCCACTTTGCCTTCAGCCGCACGCCCGGCCAACCCAAGACCTATGTGCAGGACCGCCTGCGCGAGCGCGCCGCCGACCTGGCGCCGCTGCTGCAGGACGGCAACTGCTTCTTCTACGTGTGCGGCCTGAAGGCCATGGAAGACGGCGTGATGCAGGCGCTGCGCGACGTGGCGCAGGGCGCGGGCCTGAACTGGGGCGAGGTGAGCGAGCGCCTGAAGAAGGAAGGGCGCCTGCATCTGGAAACCTACTGACCTCCAGGCGATCGATCGCTATCAATATGGAAGCTTGCGGCGCTTGTTGAGTGTGCGCCAGAGGCCAATTTCATCCAAAACGATGGGAAAAAAGCGAGCTGGCTCGGCGCACACCTGGCTGACTCGATCAAACGACGCCGTGCAGCGTCTCCCACGATGAAACCGGTACGTCTGTCCTTACTTCGTCAGGATCAGCTTGCCCTGGCGCGTGGCCTGCAGGCGATACACCGCGCCGTTGTGGCTGATCTCCACCGTCTTGCGTCCCTTGAGCAGGGCCTCGCTGGGCAGGGGCGCGGGCGTGTCGGCCCTGCGCACGGCGGCGGGCGGTGGTGACGGCGGGGGTGTTGCAGGGGGGGTGATCACGCGCTCCTCCTCAAGGGCGTTGCGGCTCGGTAATGAAGCCGATTTTCTTGATGCCGGCCTGCTGGGCCGCGGCCATGGCCTGGGCCACGCGCTCGTAGCGCACGTCGCGGTCGCCGCGCAGGTGCAACTCGGGCTGCGGCTCTTGCGCGCCCGCGGCCTGCAATCGCGCGGCGAGCTGCTCGTCGCTCAGGGCCTGGTCATCCAGCCAATAGCTGCCGTCGGCCTTGACGGTCAGGCGCAGCGTCTGCGGCTGGATCACTTCCTTCTCGTTGCTGGCACGCGGCAAATCGATGTTGACCGCGTGCTTCATTACCGGCACGGTGATGATGAAGATGATCAGCAGCACCAGCATCACGTCGATGAACGGGATCATGTTGATCTCGCTCATCACCTCCTCGTGCTCGTCGGCGATGAATCCGGCCATGGTGCTCAGGCCTTCTTGATGGCGACGATGTTGCTGTCGCCGGCGCCCACGGTGACGCGCGCACCGGTCACGTAGTAGGCGTGCAGGTCGTGCGCAAAGCGCCCCAGCTTGACGCCGATGTGCTTGTTGCCGCGCACCAGTGCGTTGTAGCCCAGCACCGCCGGGATGGCCACCGCCAGGCCCAGCGCCGTCATGATCAGCGCCTCGCCGATCGGGCCGGCCACCTGGTCGATGCTGGCCTGGCCGGCGCCGCTGATGCGCATCAGCGCGTGATAGATGCCCCACACGGTGCCGAACAGGCCAACGAAGGGCGCCGTTGAACCCACGGATGCGAGGATGGCCAGGCCCGCTTGCAGCTTGGCCGTGGTGCTGTCGATGCTGTTGCGCAGCGCGCGCGAAATCCAGTCGCTGGCGTCCAGCGAATCGTGCAGCTGTGCGGCCGTGGCGCGGTGGTGCGCCGCCGCCTCGCGTCCTTCCAGCGCGAGCTGGCGAAACGGATTGGCCTCGCCCAGGCCCAGCTTGGACAGGCCCTCGGCCATGTCGCTGGAGTGCCAGAAACCCTCCACCCGCGCCGCCTGGCGCTTGGCACGCACCACGTCGAGCGCCTTGATGAGGATGACCACCCACGAGGCCAGCGACATGAACACCAGCACCGCGAACACGGCGCGCGTGACCGTGTCGCCCTGGCTCCAGACGTGAATCAGACCGAATTGGGAATCCATTGCAACTTACTCCAGAACGAAATTGATGGGGACGTTGAACCACATGGCCTCGGGCACGCCGCCGCGCGTGCCGGGCACGTAGCGCCAGCGGTCGCGTGCGGTCTCCAGCGCCACCTGGTCCAGCCGGTCATAGCCACTGGACTGCTGGATGCGCGCCTCTTGCGCGCGCCCGTTGGTGCCGATCAGCACGCGCACCACCACGCGGCCCGATTCGCCCAGGCGGCGACTCATGGCGGGGTAGGCCGGGGCCGGGTTGTTCAGATAGGCCGCCCTGGACGAGGGCTGCACCACCACCGGGGGCGCCGGTGCGGCCACGGGGGCCGCGGACGGGGGCGGGGCGGGCGCCGGTTCGGCCACCGGGGCGGGGGCGGGCGCCACGGCCACCACCGGTGCGGTGGGCGCGGCCTCGGCCACGGCCAGTGGCTGGGGTGCGGGGGTGGGCGCGCGCTGCACCTGGCGCGGCGCGGGCTTGACCACCGGGCGCGGCTTGGGTGGCGGCGGCACGGGTGTGGGCGGCGGCGCGACGACGGGCTCGGGCGCTGGAGCCGGCGCAGGCGCAGGCGCCACGAATTCGGCCAGCAACTGTGCGGGCACCACCACTTCCTCGGGGGGGCGCTGCAGCAGACCGGCCTGCAGGGCCCACAGCGCCGCGCCGTGCAAGGCAATCACGGCCCCCACGATCACGGCGTTGCGGCCGAGGGCGGGCAGGGTGGGCATGGCGGGAGCGGCGAGGGCAGTCAAGGTGAGAAAGAAATCGTCGGGGCCCGGCCTGGCTGGGCCGGGAGGTCGCTTGGGCTGCGGGGGACAGGGTCAGCGGCGCAGTACCCAAGCCAGCGCACCCACCACGAAGATCAGGGCGCCCAGGGTGGGCATGATGGCCGAGAGGGACATGCTGGCGGCTTGCTCTGGATCAAGAAGCTCAGGGACGCACCCAGGCCGTACCGTCCTGGCTCTGGGCCTGGGTCAGCGCCGCCACCGGCTGGGCGGCATTGCACTGGTCAACCAGTTCGCGGGCGCAGCTTTCGCACGAGCCGCAGCAGGTGGCCACGCCCAACTCGAGCTGGATGTCGTCAAAGCTCATGCCGGCACGGACATGGCGGGTGATCTCGCGGTCGGAGATGCGGTTGCAGACACAGACGATCATGGCGGGGTTCACAAAATCAATCAGCGAGCCCCAATCTTAAATGAGAATGAATCTCATTGCAATCTTTTTGCGGGCCAACTCTCCCGCCCATGGAAACGCCTATCCGTGCCGTACCGCCACCGTCTTCAGCACGGTAAAGCCGTACAGCGCCTCAAAGCCCTTCTCGCGCCCGTAGCCGCTGGCCTTGTAGCCGCCAAAGGGCAGCTCCACGCCCCCACCGGCGCCGTAGTTGTTGACGAAGACCTGGCCGCTTTTCACGCGCCGGGCCATGCGGAACTGCCGCGCGCCATCGCGCGTCCACACGCCAGCCACCAGGCCGAAGGCGGTGGCATTGGCCAGCTCGACCGCATGGTCTTCGTCCCGGAACGGCATGGCCGACAGCACGGGGCCAAAGACCTCCTCCTGCGCCACGCGGTGCGCCACCGGCACATCGGCCAGCAGCACGGGCGCCTGGTAAAAGCCCGTCTCCGGCGCCTCGTCCACCACGCGGCCCTGGGCCACCGTGGCGATGCCGGCGGCCTGCGCGTCGCTCAAAAAATCCCACACGCGCTGCTGCTGGCTGGCACGGATCAGCGGGCCTACGTCCAGATCCAGCGCCGCCGGGCCCACGCGCAAGGCATCGAAGGCGGCGCCCAAGCGCTCCAGCATTGCGGGGTAAATGGCCTGCTCGATCAGCACGCGCGAGCCGGCCGAGCAGGTTTGCCCGGCGTTCTGCACGATGGCGTTGATGACCACCGGGATGGCGGCATCCAGGTCGGCGTCGGCAAAGATGATTTGCGGGCTCTTGCCGCCCAGCTCCAGCGTGACCGGACAGTGGCGCTCGGCGGCCACCTGCTGGATGAGAGTGCCCACCCTCGGGCTGCCGGTGAAGCTGATGTGGTCGATGCCGGGGTGGCGCGCCAGCGCGTCGCCCACCTCGTGCCCATAGCCGGTGACGATGTTGATGGCGCCGGGCGGAAAGCCCGCCTCGGCAGCCAGCTCGGCCACGCGGATCAGCGACAGGCAGGCGTCCTCGGCCGGTTTGACGACGCAGCAATTTCCGGCGGCCAGCGCGCCGCCCACGCTGCGGCCAAAGATCTGCATGGGATAGTTCCACGGAATGACGTGGCCCGTCACCCCGTGCGGCTCGCGCCAGGTCAGCACGCTGTAGCCGCTTTGGTAGGGCAGGGTTTCGCCATGCAGCTTGTCGCAGGCGCCGGCGTAGAACTCGAAGTAGCGCGCCAGCGCCAGTGCATCGGCGCGGGCCTGTTTGGTGGGCTTGCCGCAGTCGCGCTGCTCCAGTGCGGCCAGTTCTTCGGCGTGCTCGGCCACGGTGCGGGACAGCGTCATCAGCAGGCGCCCGCGTTCGGCCGCGGACAACTGGCCCCAGGGACCGTCAAAACATGCCCGCGCCGCGTGCACCGCGGCGTCGATGTCGCGCGCATCGCTGCGCTGGATGGCGTCGAAGGGCTGGCCGTCCGAGGGGTCGAGCACCGGCAGGGTCTGACCGGTGGCGGACGCGACCGGGCGGTTGGCGATGAAGTTCAGTTGCATGCCGGCATTGTGCGGCACGCGGCACTGGCGTTGGTGCGCTGCCAGCCGCGCACGCCATGGGGCCGTCGCGCCAGAATGAGGCGCTGCTGCTCCCGCCGCTCGCCATGTCCAAGCCGCCCATCGCCCGACTGCCCACCGCCATCTGGGCGCTGGGCTTTGTCAGCCTGCTGATGGACGTGTCGTCCGAGATGATCCATGCGCTGCTGCCGCTGTTCATGGTCGATGCGCTGGGCATGAGCGTGGCGCTGGTCGGGTTGCTGGAAGGCCTGGCCGAGGCCACCGCACTGCTGCTGAAGGTGTTCTCCGGCGTCATCAGCGACTGGTTGGGCCGACGCAAACCACTGGCGCTGCTGGGCTACGGCCTGAGCGCGGCGTGCAAGCCGCTGTTTGCCCTGGCCACCGGGCCGGCGCTGGTGTTCACGGCGCGGCTGCTGGACCGGGTGGGCAAGGGCATTCGCGGTGCGCCGCGCGACGCCCTGGTGGCCGACCTGGCGCCACCGGCGCAGCGTGGGGCTGCCTTTGGCTTGCGCCAGGCGCTGGACACGGTGGGCGCGTTCCTGGGCCCCCTGCTGGCCACCGCGCTGATGCTGCTGTGGGCCGACAACTTTCGCGCCGTGTTCGTGGTGGCGCTCGTCCCGGCGCTGCTGTGCGTGCTGCTGCTGGCGCTGGGCGTGCAGGAGCCCGAGTTACCGCGCGGCGCACGCCGCGTCAACCCGATTTCCAGGGCCAGCCTGCGGCGCCTGCCCGCGACCTACTGGTGGGTGGTGGGCGTGGGCGCGGTGTTCACGCTGGCGCGCTTTTCCGAGGCCTTTCTGGTGCTGCGTGCGCAGCAGGTGGGGGTAGCGCTGGCCCTGGTGCCGCTGGTGATGGTGGCGATGAACGCGGTGTATGCCGCGGCGGCCTACCCCTTCGGCAAGCTGGCCGATCGCGTGCCGCCGCGCGCGCTGCTGGCGGGCGGCCTGGCGGTGCTGATCGCCGCCGACGTGGCGCTGGCAACCAGTACGCATTGGAGCGGCCTGCTGCTGGGCGTGGCGCTGTGGGGCCTGCACATGGGCATGACGCAGGGCGTGCTGGCGGCGATGGTGGCAGCCAGCGCGCCGGGGGACCTGCGCGGCACGGCCTTCGGCTTTTTCAACCTGCTGAGCGGCGGCGCCATGCTGGCCGCCAGCGTGGTCGCGGGCCTGCTGTGGGAGTGGCTGGGCCCGGCATGGACCTTTGGCGCGGGCGCCGCCTTCAGCGCGCTGGCGCTGCTGGGCCTGGTGGCCTGGGTGCGGTGCGCCGTGCCAGGACGACGAGCACCCCCACGCTGACGGCGCACTGCAGCACCAGTGCGGCCAGACACATCCAGACGTCGGCCAGCGGCGCGCCCATCTGGTTGACGCGCAGCGAGGCCTGGATGCCCAGGGTGCTGGGGATTAGCCAGCGCAGGGCCTGCAGCAGGGTGGGCAGAGCTTCGTCGGGCCAGGGCACGCCCGAGAGAAAGAACATCGGCAGGGCGGTGAACAGCAGCACCTGCAGGGCACGCTCGCGGTCGCGCACCAGCAGGCCGATGACCAGGCCCAGCGCGCACACCGCCGGCACGTACACCAGCAGGAGCAGCGCGGCGGCGGCCGGGTTGCCGCCCCGCGGATAGTCCTGCAGAAAGAACACCCAGCCGAAATAGAACGCCCCACTGGCCAGGCCGATGCACGACAGCCCCGCCACCCGGCCCAGCCAGGCCGCGGGGGTGGCGCGCAGCCGGTGCGCTTCGGCCCAGCCGCCCACCAGCATGGCGGCGCCCATCAGCAGCGTCTGCTGCAGGATCAATAGCGCCACCGCCGGTACCACGTAACTGCCGTAGCCCTCGGTGGGGTTGAACAGCGCCACCGCCTGCAGGTTCAGCGGGCTGCGGGCCGCGGCGGCCTGCCCGGGCGCCATGCCGTGCGCTTGCAGCGTGCGGATCTCGATGCCGGCCGACACGGTGCCCACGGCTTCGCCAAAGCCCGAGAGCACGGCCTTGTTGAGCAGGGCGTAGGCCCCGTTGCCGGCCACCGGCACCACCACCGGGTCGCCCCTCAGCACGTGGCGCTTCAGGTCGGCCGGCAGCAGCGCATAGCCCTCGATCTGGCCGCGCCACAGCAGCTGCCGGGCCTGGCGCTCATCGGGTGTGACCAGCACCAGCTGCAGGCGCGGGCTGGCTGCCGCAAAGCGCGCGATCTGGCGCGACAGGCTGCTGCCGTCCTGGTCGACCAGCGCCACCGGAACGCGCGTGACGGCCTGGCTGCTGTACGGCCAGGGATAGAAAAACCCATACACCAGCGGCGCGGCCAGCAGCACCAGCAGCACCCCGCGGTCGCGCAGCACGTCACCCAAGGTGGCGAGCCAGGCGGCCAGAAACCGCCGGCGGGCCCGGTGCGATTCGGCGGCTCGGGGCGGTCCGCTCATCGCGCGCCCCAGGTGCCGGGCTGCGTGGCCGTGCGCGCCAGCAGGGCGGCGCTGACGGCCAGCAGCAGGGCGGCGGCCAGCGCCATGCCAGCGGACGGGCCCAGCGACTCGGCCACGGGCGCGCCCATCAGCAGCTGCTCGGTCTGCACACGGGCATAGTGGGTGTAGGGCAGGGCCAGCGCCCAGGCGCGCGCCAGCGCGGGCATGGACAGCAACGGAAAGCCCATGCCGCCAAAGGCAAAGGCCGGTGCGGTGATGAACCCGGTGGCCGACAGCGCGGTACGCAGCGAGCGGGTGATCGCGGCGGCCGCGGCGCCCATGGCCAGCGACAGGGCCAGGAAGACCAGGTTGGCCGCCAGCGTCAGCGTCAGCGAGCCGGCGGGGCGCCAGCCGCGCCCCAGGGCCAGCCACAGCAGGGCCACCGTGCCGACCGCACCCAGGCCGACGAAGGCCGGCACCAGCTTGCCCAACAGCGCGCCGGCGGCTTGGCGGACGCTGGGGCGTGGCCCCAACCAGTCGCCCAGGCTGCGCTCGCGCAGCTCGCTGCCCACGGCCCAGGCGCCGGCGGCCATGGCCATGATGTGCAGCAGCGCGGGAATGAGCGCCAGGGTGAGGAACTGCTCGTAGTTGCTGGCGGTGTTGAACAGCGTCAGCAGCGCCGTGCGCAGCGGTTCCATGCGGGCGCGTGCCTGGGCCATGGGTTCGCCCCGCTTGTTGCGCGCCGCCAGCTCGATGCCGGCCGAGACAGTGCCGACGGCGGTGCGCACGTCGCGCTGGATCAACCCGGAGTGCGTGCCCAGCTGGGCGTTGTGCAGCAAGACCACGGTGGCCGCGCCGCCGCGCTTGACCTGGGCGGCCAACCCGGGCGGCAGCTGCACGGTGGCATGGATGCGCCCGTTGGTCAGGGCGCGGTCCATCTGCAGCGGGTCGGCATAGCGCTCGATCACGTGCAGTCCGGGCGAAGCGTCCAGAAAGCGCACTACCTGGCGCGACAGCGCGGAGTGGTCCTGGTCGAGCACACCGATGGCCAGGCGCTGGGGCAGGCCCGCCGAGAAGATCCAGCCCATCAGCAGGCAGGCCAGCAGCGGCAGCCAGGTGATCATCGCCAGGTCCCAGGGGCGCACCGCCAAGCGCGCGCATTCGCGGCGCAGGCTGGGCAGGATGCCGGCAGGCGCTGGCATGGCTTGCGGCGCGGCGGCTATTGCACCAGCACGCTCATGCCGGGGCGCGCGCCGGCGATCGGCGCGGCCGGCCGGGCGCGCACTTCGAAGGTGCGCACGTCGAAGCCGGCGCCGCCGCGCGTGGCGCGCCAGGTGGCAAAGTCGGGCAGCACGGCGTTGTAGAACACCGTGAAGCGGGCCGGGCGCCCCGCCGGGTGCGCGGCGTCGGCCAGCGCGGGCAGTGTGGCGTCAAAGCTCTGCCCTGGCGCAAAGCGCGCCAGCCGGTCCTCGCGCACGTTCAACACCACCCACTGGTCCTGCAGGTCGACCACGCTGACCACGGCCACGCCCTGCGGCCACAGCTCGCCGGGCTTGGCCAGCACCTTGGCCACCTCGCCGGCCACGGGGCTGCGCAGCTCGGTTTCGGCCTGGGCGGCCTCGGCTTCGGCCACCACGCCGGCCACCTGGCGGGCCTGGGCGTCGGCCGCCAGGCGGTCTTCGGGGCGGGCGCCGGCGCGGGCCATGTCGTATTGCGCCCGGGCGGCGGCGGCGGCGTCGCGCGACGCTTTCCAGTTGGCCTCGGCTTCGTCGCGTTTTTGCTCGGCCACCAGGCCCTCGCGCGCCAGATTGGCCACGCGCTGATACGAGGTGTGGGCCAGCTGAGCCGCGGTTTCGGCGCGCTGCCATTGCATGCGCGCCATCTCCACTTCTTGCGGGCGCGCGCCGTGCTCGGCCTTTTGCGCCACGGCTTGCGCGGCCTGCTCGGCGGCGGTGGCTTGCTGCAGCTTGGCGCGCACCTCGGGGCTGTCCAGGCGCACCAGCAGCGCGCCGGCGGCGATGGTCTGGCCTTCATGCACGGGCACTTCCAGCACGCGGGCGGTGACCTTGCCGGCCACGTCGGTCTCGCGTGCCTCCATCTGGCCTTGCAGCACTTCGGGGGCGGGGCGGGTGGCCTGCCACAGGCCCCAGGCCAGCAGGGCCAGTACGCCCAGCAATACAAGCAGCGCGACGGGTTTGCGCAAGGCGGTCTTCATTTTTCGGTCGGGGTCGTGGCGGCGGCGGGCACGCGGATGTCGGCGCGGGCGATGTAGGCGGAAAACTGGTCCGACAGGCCGGCGCTTTCCAGCAGCTGCGCCAGCGCCTGCACGTAGTCGTTGGCGGCCTGGGCGCGCTCGGTCAGCACCTTGGCCTGGTTGGTTTGCGCGTCGATCAGCTCCAGCGTGGTGCTGGTGCCTTCGCGCAGGCCGGCGGTGCGCAGGCGCAGCACCTCGGCGGCCAGAGCGACCGCGCCCGCCATGTCCAGGTACTGGCGGCGGGCGGTGTCCACCGCGCGCCAGTGGCGCTCCACCAGCAGGGCCAGGTCGCTGCGCAGCTGCGCGTCGGCGTGCTCGGCCTGCTCGATCTGTTTGAGCGAGGCGGCCTCCAGCGCGTCGCGGTCGAGCGAGTCGTACAGCGTCCAGCGCACGCCCAGACCGGCGGCCCAGTCGGCGTTTCCGGTCTTGAGCTGGCGCGAGCCGAAGGCGATGACCTGCGGGCGGCGCAGCGCCTGTTCGCCTTCGTGCAGGCGCTCGGCCTGGGCCTTCTTGGCGGCCACCTTGCTGATGCCGGGGTGGTGCGTGAGCGCGGCGTCGATGAAGTAGGACAGCGGCTCGATGGGTTGGCTGTTGACGAACAGGGGCGTTTGCGGTGCCACCGGCCCCGGAATGCCCACCGTGCGGGCCAGCGCCGTGGCGGCCAGTTCGGCGTCGCTTTCGGCCTTGTTGGCATTGCGCCGCGCCTCGTCCAGCGCGGCGCTGGCTTGCAGGCGCTCGACACGGGCGATCACGCCACCGGCCAGCATCTTGGCGGCGGCCTGGTCGTGCTCGGCGATGGTGCGTTCGGCCTGCGCGCGCAACTCGGCCGCGCGGCGCGTCAGTTGGGCGCCGAAGTAGCGCTGAACCAGCAAGGTATCGAGCTGCTGGCCGGTGAGCTGGCTGTCGGCCTCGGCTTCGCGCTCGCGGGCCGCCATCAGGCCGCGGGCCGCCTCGGGCGCGCCGCCGGTATAGATCGGCCAGACGGCGGCGATGGCGGCGTGCGTGCCACTGGCGTGCCGGTTGAGCGTGTAGCTGCCGGGCAGTTGCGGAATGGGCACGCGCCCCACCAGGTTTTGCGCCCAGTTGGGCAGGGCGGCGTTGATCTGACCCAGGCTCTGGTTGAGCGGGTCCAGGTCAAGATCGAGGTTGGCGTTGTAGGCATA
The DNA here is from genome assembly GCA_041396485.1 of Burkholderiaceae bacterium. Lineage (GTDB taxonomy): Bacteria > Pseudomonadota > Gammaproteobacteria > Burkholderiales > Burkholderiaceae_C > Ottowia. Next base: position 440,494 of record JAWKYM010000001.1, read on the forward strand.
GGCCATGCCGGTGAGCGCCACCGAGGGCCCGCCCAGGCGCTTGAGCGCGTCGGCCTGCAGCTGGCTGGCCTGCTGGGCGGAACGACTGGCGGCCAGTTGCTCGGAGTGCGCCAGCAGGCTGGCGCGCGCGGCGTCGAAGCTCAGGTCGGTGGCGCCCTGCGCCCAGGCGCCGGGCGCCAGCAGCAGGGTGGCCACCAGCGATGCCAGACGGGGGCTGCCGGCAGGGCGCGCCAGCGCGTGGGGCTTGGACAGCGGCAAGGTCATGGCGAGGCGGGCAACGGGAGGGTGACGTGCAATGGCCGTGATTGTGCGGTTTCACGGCGGTCGGTTGTGGAAATGATGGTTGCCGTACGGAAAAAACCCGCCGAAGCGGGCTGGGCTTGCTGGCCGCGCGGGGGTCAGCGTTGGAGGGTCGGCGGCGCCGAGACCGACACCAGGACCTTCTCCGCGGGGGCGGGGGTTTGCGTTTGCACCTGGGCCGTGACGGCGGGCGGTGCATCGACCGGGGACAGGCTCGCCGCCACCTTGCCGCCATGCACGCTGACCACCAGCGGCACGATCAAGAGCGCCACGATGTTGATGATCTTGATCAGCGGGTTGACGGCCGGGCCGGCCGTGTCCTTGTAGGGGTCGCCCACGGTATCGCCGGTGACGGCGGCCTTGTGCGCATCCGAGCCCTTGCCGCCGTGGTGGCCGTCCTCGATGTACTTCTTGGCGTTGTCCCAGGCGCCGCCGCCGGTGCACATGGAAATGGCCACAAACAGGCCGGTGACGATGGTGCCCATCAGCAGGCCGCCCAGCGCCTTGGGCCCCAGGATCAGGCCGACCAGGATGGGCACCACCACCGGCAGCAGGCTGGGGATCATCATTTCCTTGATGGCCGCGCCGGTCAGCATGTCGACGGCCTTGCCGTATTCGGGCTTGGTGGTGCCTTCCATGATGCCCTTGATCTCGCGGAACTGGCGCCGCACCTCCTCGACCACGCTGCCGGCGGCGCGGCCCACGGCCTCCATCGCCATGGCGCCGAACAGGTAGGGATCAGGCCGCCGATGATCAGGCCGACGATGACCATGGGGTCGCTCAGGTCGAACGTGACCGACTGGCCGAAGGTGTCCAGCTTGTGCGTGTAGTCGGCAAACAGCACCAGCGCGGCCAGGCCGGCCGAGCCGATGGCGTAGCCCTTGGTGACCGCCTTGGTGGTGTTGCCCACGGCGTCCAGCGGGTCGGTGATGTCGCGCACGGCGGCGGGCAGCTCGGCCATCTCGGCGATGCCGCCGGCGTTGTCGGTGATGGGGCCGTAGGCGTCCAGCGCCACCACGATGCCGGCCATGCTCAGCATGGACATGGCGGCCACGGCCACGCCGTACAGGCCGGCCAGCGCATACGACACCAGGATGGCGATGCACACGCAGATCACCGGCCACGCGGTGGACTTCATGCTGATGCCGATGCCGGCGATGATGTTGGTGGCGTGGCCCGTGGTGCTGGCCTGCGCCACGTGCTGCACCGGCTTGTACTGCGTGCCGGTGTAGTACTCGGTGATCCACACCAGCGCGCCGGTCAGCACCAGGCCGACCACGCAGGCGCCAAACAGCTTCATCACCGCGCCGCTGCCGCCCAGTGCGTTGTCGGGCACGATCCAGGCGGTGACGAAGTAGAACGCGATCAGCGACAGCACGCCGGCAATCGCCAGGCCCTTGTACAGCGCCGGCATCACGTTCTTCATGCCCGGGCTGGCCTTGACGAAGAAGGTGCCGATGATGGAGGCGACGATCGACACCGCGCCCAGCGCCAGCGGGTACAGCACGGCCTGCGTGGCGGCGTCCTTGATCATCAGCCCGCCCAGCACCATGGTGGCGATCAGCGTGACGGCGTAGGTCTCGAACAAATCCGCCGCCATGCCCGCGCAGTCGCCCACGTTGTCGCCCACGTTGTCGGCAATCACGGCCGGGTTGCGCGGGTCGTCCTCGGGGATGCCGGCCTCCACCTTGCCCACCAGGTCGGCGCCCACGTCGGCGCCCTTGGTGAAGATGCCGCCGCCCAGGCGCGCAAAGATGGAAATGAGCGAGGAGCCGAAGGCAAAACCGATCAGCGGATTGAGCGCATGCGCATCGGCCGCCGTGCCGCCCAGAAACCAGTAAAACCCGGTCACGCCCAGCAGGCCCAGGCCCACCACCAGCATGCCGGTGATGGCGCCGCCCCTGAAGGCCACATCCAGCGCCGGGCCAATGCCCTTGGTGGCCGCCTGCGCGGTGCGCACATTGGCGCGCACCGACACGTTCATGCCGATGAAGCCGCAGGCGCCCGACAGGATGGCGCCGACGACGAAGCCGATGGCCGTCTTCACGTCCAGGAAGACGCCGATCAGGATCGCCAGCACCACGCCCACGATGGCGATGGTGCGGTACTGCCGCGCCAGATAGGCCGCCGCGCCCGTCTGGATGGCAGCCGAGATTTCCTGCATGCGGGCGTTGCCGGCGTCCTGCGCCAGGATCCAGCCACGCGCCCAGAACCCATAGATCACGGCGATCACGCCGCAGACAAGCGCCAGGATCAGCGCCGAGTTTTCTGTCATGAAAGTGTCTCCTCTTGGTTCGCCATTGCGCTTCGGAGGAGTCGGCCCGCGCTGGGAAGCAACGCAGCCGACCCATCCACTGCGTTGCTTCCTCGTGCCCATTGCAGGCACCGATTGGCCAACCCCTGCAATTTAGCGCGAAAGTTGCCCGTCAGCCCAAACCGTAAAATTGGCACCGATTTCAGCCTGCCCCCCAGGGGCTACTTTTTGTAAAAAAGCCACATCATGTCCCTCGACAGCGTCTCCCCCGGCAAAAACGCCCCCGCCGAATTCAACGTGATCATCGAAATCCCGATGAACTCCGACCCGATCAAGTACGAGGTGGACAAGGCCACCGGCACCCTGTTCGTCGACCGCTTCATGACCACGGCCATGTACTACCCGGCCAACTACGGCTACGTGCCGCAAACCCTGTCGGGCGACGGCGACCCCGTGGACGTGCTGGTCGTCACCCCCTATCCCTTGCAGCCGGGCGTGGGCGTCACCTGCCGCGCTTTGGGCATGCTCAAGATGGAGGACGAGGCCGGCGTCGACGCCAAGGTGCTGGCCGTGCCGATCGACAAGGTGCTGCCCATCTACAGCCACTGGAAGACGGTGACCGACATCAACCCCATGCGCCTGAAGGCGATCAGCCACTTCTTCGAGCACTACAAGGACCTGGAAGACGGCAAGTGGGTCAAGGTACTGGGTTGGGAGGGTGTGGAAGCCGCCCACCAGGAAATCGCGGACGGCGTGGCCAAGTACAAGAAGTAAGCCCAACGGTAGTCGCCCTGCGCTGAGATTCAAAGGCAAATTGGGCTTTGGCCCAATGTAGTAAAGCGCAAGCAGCTATTTTGTTTGTGGCAAAACGGCGCTGGCTGCAGCGCGCCCTGCTTCAGGCGCCGGGGCGGCGCCCACCCAGCCGCTCGGCCACCGCGATGCCGCCCAGCACCATGGCCAGGGCCAGCACGTGGTAGGGCCGCAGTGGCTCGTCCAGCAGCAGCACCGCCAGCGCGGGGCCGAACACGGGCGTCAGGTTGTAGAACACGCCGGCGCGCGCCGGGCCGATCAGCTCGACCGCGCGGATGTAGGTGATCTGCGACACGAACGAGGGCAGCAGCCCCACGTACAGGATGATCCACCAGCCGCTCGGCGTGGGCCAGAAGAAGTCGCCCGCCGCCACTTCCCAGGCCAGCAGCGGCAGCGAGGCCAGCGCCGCCACGGCCGCGACGGCTGCAAAGAACGCCAGCGGTGACACCGCCGGCTTGGCGCGCAGTCCCAGCGTGTAGCCGGCGTACAGCATGGAGGCCAGCAGCACACCGACGTCGCCGATGTTCAGGTCCAGCGTGCGCAGCACCGACCATTGCCCGCGCGAGGCCACCACCACCACGCCCGTCAGCGTGAGCCCAACGCCCAGCGCCTGAAGCAACGACACGCGCAGGCGAAACACCGCGGCTGTGCCCAGCAGCACCAGCACCGGCACCACGCCCTGGATGATGGCCAGGTTGACCGCGCTGGTGTGGTGCGCGGCGGTGTAGTACAGCGCGTTGAAGCCGGTGAAGCCGGCCACGCCCATCGCCGTCAGGTAGCGCCAGCGCGGGCGCAGCACGGGCCACGCGGCCACCACCTGGCGCCGCGCCACCAGCCACAGCGCGATGCAGGCTACTGACCAGCGCGCCGTGGTCAGCATCATGGGCGACACCTGGCCCACGGCCAGCCGCGCCGCCACCACGTTGCTGCCCCACGCCAGCGTGGTGAAGACGAGCAGCAGCGCGGGTTGGCGGTCGAGCCAGGTGCGCAGGGCGGCGGGTGAGAGCAGGGTGGGCATGGGTGGCGAGGGTAGCAGCGCGGCGCACGGATAATCAGCCGCGACCCATGATGCCGCCGACCCCGCCCCCCGCATTCGATCGCGCCAGCCCGCTGGCCCGGGCGCTGGTGACGGCCGCGGTGCAGCACATCGAAGCGGACGGCGCCCTGGACGACGCGGCCGAGCTGCGCCAGGCCTTCCACGCCGCCCCTACGCGCGCCGCGCAGGTGCAGGCCCGCGCCTGGCTGCTGGGCCAGCGCCTGGGACTGCCGCAGGAGCTGGCGCGCTGGCGCCTGTGGGGCGGATGGGTGGCGCTGGGCCTGGCCGTGTTGGTCGCGCTGGCCGGCCTGGCCGCGGGGCGCAGCGTGCTGGCGCCCGACCGCAGCATCAACGCCGTGGCGGCCTTCGTCAGCCTGCTGGGGCTGCACGCGCTCACGCTCACGGTCTGGCTGCTGGGGCTGCTGGCCACGCTGGCGGGCCTGCACGTGCGGCTGGGCGACTGGTCGCTGGGCCGGCTGGCGCTGGGGCTGGTGGCGCGCTGGCCACTGGACCGCGGCCCGCATGCGCTGGAGCTGTGGCGCGGCTTTGGCGCGGTGATGCAGCGCCGGCGCCTGTGGCCCTGGCTGACGGGGCTGATCAGCCACGGCATCTGGACGGCGGCCTTCGTGCTGACGCTGGCGGTGCTGGCCTTCGGCTTTGCCTTCCAGACCTATCGGCTGAACTGGCAGACCACCATCCTGAGCACCGAGTTCTTCCAGCACTTCGTGCGCGTCACCGGCGCGCTGCCCGCCCTGCTGGGTTTTGCCGTGCCCGATGCCCAGGCCGTGGCGCAGGTGGGGCGCGCCGGCGCGGGCTTTGCACCCCAGGCGCCGGGCCAGCGCGAATGGGCCTGGTGGCTGATGGGCTGCGTCACCGTTTACGGCCTGCTGCCGCGCGCGCTGCTGGCCCTCGTCAGCGGCTGGCGCTGGCGCGCCGGCGTGGCGCGGCTGGCAGGTGTGGACATGGCCGACCCGGAGGTGCAGCGCGTGGTGCGCCGATTGGACGCGCTGGAGCCGCCGCCGGCAGTGATCGACGCCGAGCACCCCGGCGCCACCGATCCCGCGCCCGCGTGGCCCGCGGCCGCGCCCGGTGCGCCGGATTCGCGCTTGATGATCGGCTTCGAGCTGCCGCCCGACGTGCCCTGGCCGCTGCCCGACGACCCCGCCGCCCCGCCACTGCGTGTCAGCGGCAGCCAGGCCGAGCGCCAGCGCGCCCTGCAGCAGCTGGCCGCCGCGCGCCCGCGGTCGCTGCTGCTGCTGGTGCATGGCGCGGCCAGCCCCGACCGCGGCACCGCGCGCTTCGTGCGCGAGGCCGTGGCCCTCGCGCAGCGCGTGGCGCTGTGGCCCGTGGGCGAGGGCGACAGCGGACGCTGGCGCGAATGGCTCAAATCCGAGGGTTTTGATGCTCTGGCCCTTGTGGATCGTGCGCAAGCAGCTCTTGATTGGATAGCAACGGGCGAGGCGGCCGATGCCTGAGCCGCTGGTCATTGCCGTGGTGGGCCACACCAATGCGGGCAAGACATCGCTGCTGCGCACGCTCACGCGGCAGGTGGATTTTGGCGAGGTGTCCGAGCGCCCCGGCACCACGCGCCACGCCGAGGCACTGGCGCTGCGTCTGGACGGCCAGGTGGCCGCGCGCTTCATTGACACGCCGGGGCTGGAGGATTCGGTGGCGCTGCTCGATTTTCTGGCGCGCCAGCCGGGCGAGACGCGCACCGAGCGCGTGCGCGCCTTCCTGGCCGGGCCCGAGGCGCGCGCCGCCTTCGAGCAGGAGGCCAAGGTGCTGCGCGCGCTGCTGGAGGGCGCCGACTGCGCCATGCTGGTGATCGACACGCGCCAGCCGGTGCTGCCCAAGTACCGCGCCGAAATCGAGATCCTGGTGGCCTGCGCCCGGCCCATCATGCCGGTGCTCAACTTCGTGCGCGACGGCGCCAGCCGCCTGGCCGACTGGCACCAGGCGCTGCAGGAGGCCGGCCTGCACGCGCGCGCCGAGTTCGACGTGGTGGCGCCCTTCGTCGGCAGTGAGCGCGAGCTGTACACCGACCTGGCCAGCCTGCTGCCGCAGCGGCGCGCGCAACTGGCCGGCATGGTCGATGCGCTGGCGCTGCAGGCGCGCGATCGCCAGCGCGCCGCCGCCCGCATCGTGGCCAGCCATTTGATCGACGTGGCGGCCATGCGCCGCGCGCTGCCGGCGGGCGACTTTGCCGATGAACTGCGGCAAAAGGCCTTCGTGCGCGCCTTTCAGGACGACGTGCGCGGCCACGCACGCCATGGTGTGGCCGAGCTGCTGGCGCTGTTCGGCTTTCGTCCCGACGACGCCGAGCTGGCCGACTGGCCCGAGCAGGCCGCGCGCTGGGAGGACGACCTGTTCAACCCCGAGCTGCTCAAACGTGCCGGCGCGCGCCTGGGCCTGGGCGCCATGATCGGCGCCGGCGTGGGCGCGGTGGCTGACGTGGCGCTGGCCGGCCTGTCGCTGGGTGCGGCCACCACGCTGGGCGCCACCGTGGGCGGGGCGCTGTCGGGCGGCTGGCGGCCGCTGTGGCGCAAGGCCAAGAACCGCCTGGACGGCGTGCAGGAGCTGACCGCCGACGACGCCCTGCTGCTGTTGCTGGCCGAACACTTGACGGCGCTGGCGGGCGCGCTGGCCCGGCGCGGCCACGCGGCGCAGCAGCGCCTGCGCGTCAGCACCGTCGTCACCACGCCGGACGAGCCCCGCGCGCCGGTAGCACCGGCCGTGCTGCAGGCCGTGCAGGCGCTGGCGCCGGCGCGCGGCCATCCGCAGTGGGAGCGCGGCGAGCGCGGCGCCCGCGACAATGACGAGCGCGCCGAACTGCAAGAGCGCGTGGCGCGGCTGCTGCCGCATGAATTCGAGGAGGACGAAGCAACATGATCCGGAAAATCCTGTGGGCCGTGCTGGCCCTGGTGGTGGCGCTGGCTGCGGCCGTGGCCATCAACACCGTGCGCAAGGGTTCGCGCCAGTTGACCGTGGCGCCGCTGCCGCCGATCGCGGTGGACGAAAACGCCGTGGCCGAGCGCCTGGCGCAGGCGGTGCGCCTGAAGACGGTGTCGTCCCAAAGCGATGCGCAGCTCAACGCCGACCAGTTCGAGGCGCTGCATGCGCTGCTGCAAAAGCAGTTTCCGCGGGTGCACGCCACGCTCAAGCGCGAGTCCGTAAACGGCCTGAGCCTGCTGTACACGTGGGAAGGCCGCGACCCCAAGGCCAAGGCCATCCTGCTGATGGCGCACCAGGACGTGGTGCCGATCGCCCCCGGCACCGAAGGCGACTGGCAGCAGCCGCCGTTTTCCGGCGCCGTCACGGACGGCTTCGTCTGGGGCCGCGGCGCGTGGGACGACAAGGGCAACCTGCTGTCGCAGCTGGAGGCGGTGGAGATGCTGCTGGCCAGCGGATATCAGCCCCCGCGCACCATTTACCTGGCCTACGGCGCCGACGAGGAGGTGGGCGGCCATCGCGGCGCGGCCAAGATCGCCGAGCTGCTGAAGTCGCGCGGCGTGCAGCTGGACTTCGTGATCGACGAAGGCCTGCTGGTGCTGGACGGCGTGATGCCGGGCCTCAAGCAGCCGGCCGCATTGATCGGTATCGCCGAGAAGGGCTACATGTCGGTGCAGCTCACGGTGTCGGCCACGCCCGGCCACTCGTCCATGCCGCCGCCCAAGGGCAGCAGCGCCATCGCCATGATGGCCGCCGCCCTGAACAACCTGGAGAACAAGCAGATGCCCGCCGCCATCCGCGGCGTGGCCGGCGAGATGTTCGACACCCTGGCGCCCGAGATGGGCGGCTTTTCGCGCGTGGCCCTGTCCAACCTGTGGCTGTTCGGCCCACTGGTGCAAAGGCAGCTGGAGGGCGCCGGCAGCACCAACGCCATGCTGCGCACCACCACGGCGCTGACCATCGTGAATGCCGGCAACAAGGACAACGTGCTGCCCGGCCGCGCCGACGCCACGGTCAACTTCCGCATCCTGCCGGGCGACACCAAGGACGGGGTGCTGCAGCACGTGCACGCCGCCGTGGATCCGGCCGTGCCGGCCGATCACCTCAAGGTCGAGGCCCTGCCCGGCTCAAAGGAAGCGTCCAAGGTGGCGCCCACCGGCTCCATCCAGTACCAGGTGCTGAACCAGACCATCCGCGAAGTCTTTCCGGACGCGCTGGTGGCCCCCGGCCTGATGGTGGCGGGCACGGACTCGGTGCACTACGAGCCCATCAGCGACCACATCTTCAAGTTCTCGCCCATCCGCGCGAAAGGCCAGGACCTGTCGCGCTTTCACGGCACCAACGAGCGCCTGTCCGTGAAGGACTACGCCGATGCCATTCGCTTCTACCACCGCCTGATCACGCAGATGGCGGCGGCGCGGCAGGGCAGCTGATACTTGATGCTTTCACGCCGCCGATGAACAATGCGCCCATGTCCACCGCCCGCACGCCCCTCCCGCTCGCCGTTCTGTCCGCCCTGGTCCTGCTGGCCGCCGCCAACGCGCAGGCCAGCTGCTACACCGTGCTGGACAGCAAGGGCCAGATCATTTCGCAGACCTCCACCCCGCCGGTGGACATGTCGCTGCAGCTGCACCAGACCGTGCCCCAGCGCTTCGGCGCCGGCGCCGACATGGTGTTTGGCGTGGCCGACGAAAACTGCGGCCCGCCGGCCGAGCCCTTCGAGGCCGCGCAGTTCGCGCCCGTGGTGCACAAGGCGGGCAGCACGCGCCCGATGCGGCGCAAGCCCAAGGCCGATCGCGGCTAGCTTATGTCGCTGCGCTGGCGCAGCGGCGAGCGTCCCTTCAGGTGCTCCAGATACTGCGTCACGCCCTGATCCTCGCGCACCAGAAACCGCGCCACGGCGTCGGCAAAAGCCGGGTGCGCCAGCCAGTGGCTGCTGGTGGTCGCCACCGGCAGCAGGGCGCGCGCCATCTTGTGCTCGCCCTGCGCGCCGCCCTCGAAGCGCGCCACCCCCTGCGCAATGCACCACTCGAGCGGCTGGTAGTAGCAGGCCTCGAAGTGCAGGCAGTCCACGCGCTCCAGTGCGCCCCAGTAGCGGCCATAGGCAACGGTTTCTGAGCCATTTTGGCCGCCAGCCCTTGCTGGATCAGCGCTGACAGCTATCAAACTGCAAGCGATTGGCGCGCCACCCCGCTCGGCGATGAACAGTACCCAGTGCGCTGCCATGTCGCGCGCCATGGACTTGAAGAAGGCGCAGCTCAGGTAGGGCGCGTTGCCGTGCTCCAGATAGGTGCGCTCGTAGCAGCGGTAGAAAAACGCCCAGTCTGCCGGCGTGATGTCGGCGCCGCGCGCCCAGCGAAAGCGCACACCGGCGTCAGCTACCTTGCGCCGCTCCTGGCGGATCTTCTTGCGCTTGTCCTGCGTCAGCGCGGCCAGGAAGTCTTCGAAATCCGCAAACGGGGCGCCGCTCGCTGGATGCTGGTTTTTCCAGTGAAATTGAACTTGGTGGCGCGGCATCAGCCCGGCTTCTTCGCAAACCGCCAGGTCGTCGCTGTCGCCAAACAGCACGTGCAGCGACGACAGCTTGCGCTCGCCGCACCACGCGATCAGCGCCTGCACCAGCGCCGCCCGCGCCGCGTCGCCCTGTGCCAACAGGCGCGAGCCCGGCACTGGAGTGAAGGGCACGGCCACCACCGCCTTGGGGTAGTAGCGCAGGCCGTGCTCGGCATAGGCATTGGCCCATGCCCAGTCGAACACGTACTCGCCATACGAATGCGCCTTGACATACAACGGGCAGGCAGCGGCCAGATCGGCGCCGTCCCACAGCAGCACGAAGCGCGGCGTCCAGCCGGTTTCGGGCACCGCGCTGCCGCTGGCATGCAGCGCCGCCAGGTATTCGTGCCGCATGAAGGGCGTGGGCACGCGCTGGCGCGCCAGCAGGCCGTTCCAGGCCGCGGCGTTGATGGCGCGCGGGTCGCTGACGATTTGCGTGTGAAAGGAAGCGGTGGCTTGAAGCAAGGCGAGGATCGGCGGTGGTGTGGCCCTGATTATTGGGGGGATCAAGTCCCGCTGCGCAGTCGTTAACATTCGCCCTGGTTTCATACACGCTCCATTCGCATGTCCCTCTCCCTCTGCGTGGCGCAGCTCAACTTTACCGTCGGCGACATGCCGGGCAACGCGCAAAAGATCATCGACGCGGCCCGCGAGGCCCACGCCCAGGGTGCGCGCTTGCTGTTGACGCCCGAGGGCGCCATCTGCGGCTACATCGCCGAAGATCTGCTGCTGCGCCCGGCCTTCATGGCGGCCTGCGACGATGCGGTGCAGGCCGTGGCACGCGCGACGGCGGCCTTGCAGGACCTGGTGATCGTGGTCGGCCACCCGGTGGGGCGCGACGAGCGCTCTACCTCCGTGACCATCAGCGAGCGCCACAACGCCGCCAGCGTGATCTGCAGCGGCCGCGTGCTGGCCACCTACGCCAAGCAGCGCCTGCCCAACTACCAGGTGTTCGACGAGCGGCGCTACTTCACGCCGGGGCAGGGCGCCTGCGTGTTCAGCGCCAGCGGCGTGCGCGTGGGCCTGCTGATCTGCGAGGACGCCTGGTTCGACGAACCGGCACGGCAAGCCAAGGCGGCCGGCGCCGAGTTGCTGGCCGTCATCAATGCCTCGCCCTTTCACGGCGGCAAGGGCGCCGAGCGCGAGGCGGTGATGCAGGCGCGCGCGCGCGACGTCGGCCTGCCGCTGCTGTGGGCGCACTGGACGGGCGGGCAGGACGAGGTGGTGTTCGACGGCCAGTCCTTTGCCGTGGCGGCCGACGGCACCCTGGCCGGGCGTGCCCCCGCTTTTGAAGAAAAACTGTGGTTTGCGCAGGTGCAGCAAGCGCAAGCAGCTATCGAAATAAAAGCAGACATCGCCCCGCCGCCGACCCCCGAGCGCGAACTGTGGGACGCGCTGGTGCTGGGCCTGCGCGACTACGTGGGCAAGAACGGCTTCCGGTCGGTGGCGCTGGGCCTGTCCGGCGGCATCGATTCGGCCGTGGTGCTGGCGCTCGCCGTCGACGCGCTGGGCGCCGCGCGCGTGCACACCGTGATGCTGCCCAGCCCCTACACCGCCGGCATCAGCGTGGAGGATGCGCACGAGATGGCGCGGCGCCTGGGCGTGCGCCACGACGAGCTGTCCATTCGCCCCGCCTTCGAGGCCATCAAGGCCACGCTGGCGCCGCTGTTTGCCGGCCGCGCCGAGGACACGACCGAGGAAAACATCCAGGCGCGCATTCGCGGCGTGCTGCTGATGGCGCTGTCCAACAAGCTGGGCCACCTGATCCTGACCACTGGCAACAAGAGCGAATACGCCGTGGGCTACTGCACGCTGTACGGCGACATGTGCGGCGGCTTTGCGCCGATCAAGGACGTGGTCAAGACGCGGGTGTTCGCGCTGGCGCGCTGGCGCAATGCCAACGACCCCTATGGCACCGGCGCCAACCCGATCCCCGAGCGCATCATCACCCGCCCGCCCAGCGCCGAGTTGCGGGCCGACCAGACCGACCAGGACAGTCTGCCACCCTACGAGGTGCTGGACGCCATCATTGCGCGCTACGTCGAGCACGACGCCAGCGTGACCGAGCTGCTGGCAGAGGGCTTTGCCGCGGCCGACGTGGAGCAGGTCACGCGCCTGATCAAGCAAAGCGAATACAAGCGCCAGCAGGCGCCGGTGGGCACGCGGGTGACGCCGCGCGGCTTCGGCAAGGACTGGCGTTATCCTATGACCAACAAGTTCAGGGCCTGAGCCCTGCCGGAGCACACCCCATGAAGCAAATCACCGCCGTCATCAAACCCTTCAAGCTGGAGGAGGTGCGCGAAGCCCTGGGCGACGTCGGCGTCAGCGGCCTGACGGTCACGGAGGTCAAGGGCTTCGGTCGCCAAAAGGGCCACACCGAGCTGTACCGCGGGGCCGAATACGTGGTGGACTTCCTGCCCAAGGTGATGATCGAGGTGGTGGTGGCCGACGAGGCCGTCGAGCGCTGCGTCGAGGCCATTGTCAAGGCCGCGCGCACCGGCAAGATCGGCGACGGCAAGATCTTCGTCACCCCGGTGGAGCGCGTGGTGCGCATCCGCACCGGCGAAGAGGGCGACGAAGCCGTCTGAGCGCGTCGCGCTTCAGTCATTGCAGGGGCGGGTTGGCATTGCCGACCCGCCCCTGGTGCTTTTTGGGCGCCCCGGCATGCGCTGCAATGGTGTCGCGCAGGCGCGGTTCAAACGCAAAATACTTCCTGATATGTGTACTTCGGATTGAATCAATTTGCCTGATGCAGACCTGAACATTGCGTTACAGTTGTTCAAGATGCAATATAATTCCTGAATTCTTGATGTGCCTTGCCTTGATTCATGCAGGCGTGGGCGTGCGAAGGTTGGGGTTTGATTTCTTCGGGAGCTGAACATGAGGGTGATTTCAGGTGGCGTGTCGCGCCGTCGGGTGCTGGCGCGGGGCGTGTCGGTGGTGGGGGCTGCCTCGGGCGTGCTGGGGACGGGTCGTGCGCTGGCCCAGGGTCCTGCGGCGGCCGACACGATCAAAGTTGGGCTGATGCTGCCCTACAGCGGCACCTACGCCAAGCTGGGCGAGGCGATCGAGAACGGCATGCGCATGGCGTTGGCCGAAAAGGGTGGACGTCTGGCGGGCCGCGACGTCGAGTGGATCAAGCTGGACGACGAGTCCGAACCGAAGAAGGCGGACGCCAACGCGCGTCGCCTGGCGGTGCAGGGCAAGGTCGACGTCATCGTCGGCACCGTGCACTCGGGCGTGCAGATGGCGATCCAGAAGGTGGTGGCCGAGACCGGCACGCTCACCCTCATCCCCAACGCCGGCGTGCACGCGGTGACGCGCAGCGCCTGCCTGCCCAACGTGTTTCGCACGTCGTTCACCATGGCGCAGCCCACGGTGGCGCTGGGGCAGGCCATGATCGAGCGCAAGGCGCGCCGCGCCGTGTGGGTGACCTGGGACTACTCGGCCGGCGCCGACTCGCTGGAAGGCTTTCGAGAGGGTTACGTCAAGGCGGGGGGCACCATCGTGAAGGAGCTGAAGCTGCCGTTTCCCAGCACCGACTTCGGCGCGGTGCTGACCGAGATCGCCCAGCTCAAGCCCGACGCCGTGGCCTGCTTTTTTGCCGGCGCGGGTGCGGCCAAGTTCATGCAGGACTACGCCAAGGCCGGGCTGCAGTACAACATCCCGCTGTACGGTTCGGGTTTCCTGACGGAGGGCGTGCTGGACGGTGTCGGCGCGGCGGCCGAGGGCATCGTCACCACGCTGCACTACAGCAACCTGCTGCCCACCGTGCGCAATGGCGAATTTCGCTACAACTACCGTCGCGCCTTCAAGCACGAGCCCGACGTCTACGCCATGCAGGGCTACGACACCGGCCTGCTGCTGCGCCACGGGCTGGAGGCCGTGCAGGGCGACATGGGCAAGCGCGAGCGGCTCTACGACGCGCTGGAGTCCGCCACCATCGACAGCCCGCGCGGCAAGTGGCGCATGGGCCGGGCGCACAACCCGGTGCAGGACATCTACCTGCGCACGGCGTCCGCCGGCGAAAACCGCCTCATCGGCGTGGCCGCCAAGGCGCTGGAAGACGCCGGAACCGGCTGCAGGCTGGCTTGATGCCGCCATTTCTTTAGCTGCTGGCGGCACCCGTCGCACGGGTGACAAGGTGCCCTTCGTTGGCGGGCCCCGGCCGCGCTAGCATGGCGCAAGAGCCGTTCAGGAGACAGTACCTCATGCGCCCGCATTACAAGTTCTGGCCGTCGCGCCTGCCCCACGCCATCACCGTGCCCGCCACCTCGCTGTGGCACAACCTGGCCATCAGCGCGCTGCGCTACCCCGACAAGCCCGCGACGGTGTTCTTTGGCTCGGTGCTGACCTGGGCGCAGCTGAAGGCCGCGGCCGAGCGGCTGGCGGCGCGCCTGCAGGCGCTGGGTGTGGCCAAGGGCGACCGGGTGCTGCTGAACCTGCAGAACACGCCGCAGCTCATCGTGGCGCACTTCGCCATCCTGCGCGCCGACGCGGTGGTGGTGCCCATCAACCCGATGAACCGGGCCGAGGAGCTCAAGCACTACATCACCGACCCGGACGCCCGGGTGGCCATCACCAGCGCCGACCTGGCCGGCGAGCTGGCCGCGGCATCCGATGCCCTGCCCGAGGCCGAGCGCCTGGCGCACCTGATCGTCACGCAGTACACCGACGCGTTCGACGCCGCCGTGACGGGTGACGACGCCCCGCCCGAGGTCTGGCGCGACTGGCTGCTGACGCGCCGCCCGCTGCCCACGCTGCAGGGCGGTCAGGTGCACGCCTGGGCCGATGCGCTGGCCTGGGATGGCCCCTTGGCCGAGACGACGGCCGGCCCGCAGGACCTGAGTGTGCTGCCCTACACCAGCGGCACCACCGGCCTGCCCAAGGGCTGCATGCACACCCACGCCAGCCTGATGCACAACGCCGTGGCCTGCACGCTGTGGGGCAACGGCACGGCCGAGACGGTGACGCTGGTGGTGGTGCCCATGTTCCACATCACCGGCATGGTGGCGGTGATGCAGGCGGCGGTCTATGTCGGTGCCACCATGGTGCTGATGCCGCGGTGGGACCGCGAGCTGGCCGGGCGGCTGATCTCGCGCTGGAAGGTCACCGCCTGGGCCAACATCCCCACCATGGTGATCGACCTGCTGGCCAGCCCCAACTTCGCCCGCTTCGACCTGTCCAGCCTCAGGACCATCAGCGGCGGCGGCGCGGCCATGCCGCAGGCGGTGGCCCAGCGCCTGCTGGACGTGTACGGCCTGCGCTATTGCGAAGGTTACGGCCTGACCGAGACGGCGGCGCCCTCGCACCAGAACCCGGTGGACGCGCCCAAGCAGCAGTGCCTGGGCATCCCCTTCATGAGCACCGACGCGCGCATCGTCGATCCGGAAACCCTGAAGGAGGTGCCGCAGGGCGAGACCGGCGAGATCGTGGTGCACGGCCCCGAGGTGTTTTCCGGCTACTGGAAGCGCCCCGACGCGACGGCGGCGGCCTTCTTCGAGCTGGACGGCAAGCGCTTTTTCCGCACCGGCGATCTGGGCCGGGTGGACGAGGACGGCTATTTCTTCATCACCGATCGCCTCAAGCGCATGATCAACGCCAGCGGCTTCAAGGTGTGGCCGGCCGAGGTCGAGGCGCTGATGTTCAAGCACCCCGCGATCCAGGAGGCCTGCGTCATCGGCACCCAGGATGCCTACCGCGGCGAATCGGTCAAGGCCGTGGTGGTGCTGCGCGCCAGCCACAAGGGCCAGGTGAGCGAGCAGGACGTGATCGACTGGTGCCACGCCAACATGGCGGCCTACAAGTCGCCGCGTGCGGTGCAGTTTGTCGACGTGCTGCCCAAGAGCGGCAGCGGCAAGGTCATGTGGCGCTTGCTGCAAGAAGCGGAAAAGGCCTGAGCTTCAGGGCGCGCGCAGGTACAGCCGGTCCGACCAGGTCGCCAGCCAGTGCGGGCGAAAGGCCACACAGATGGCGACGATCATGCCGGTCATGATGGCGTCGCCCCAGGCGAGCAGCCAGCGCGCGACCAGGGCCAGGCCGGGCTCCACGCTGGCACCCAGCGCGTGGCCACTCCAGTGAGCCAGCGTGCTGGCCGCAAAGCCACACAGCGCGGTTCCCAGAAACGCGCGCCCCAGGATGTAGACAAACGGGTTGTGCGCGGCACAGCGCCGCAGCACCCAGCCCAGGCCCAGCGCCAGCGTGGCCGGCACCATGCCCAGCCACAGCGCCATGTCCAGCTGCTCGGCCGGCGTGACGGGCGCAATCCAGCCGCAGGCCAGTGCCACCACGCCAAACACCAGCATGGCCAGCGGCCAGCCCAGCGCCAGCAGGATCAGGCAAGCGCCCGACAGCTGCAGCCGCATCGGCATGTGCTGCAGCCAGGGCAGGGCCCACAGCCAGGGCGTGATGACCAGTGCGGCCAGCAGCGGCGAGAGCAGGGTGCCGCCCGCCAGCTGCCGCCAGGGCCGAAAGGCCAGGGCCGTCAGCAGGGCGGCCGACACGAGCAGCAGGTTCAACAGGGTCATGGCCGGTCAGGCGCCAGCGCGGGCGCGACGGCGATTATCCTTGGTGCGTCGCCGGCCTTCCCGTCATCATGTTCCTGCCCCCGTTTACCACCGCCGATCATTACCGGACCGCGCTGCGCGAGCGCGGCTACGCCGTGCTGGACGCCGCCGCCGTGCGCGCGCTCACGGGCGTGTCCGCGGCCGCGCTGCAGCAACTCGCGCAGGACTGGGACGATCTGGCGCCCGACGAGTACCTGAAGGACGCCGGGCGCTATCGCCGCCGCCGGCATGCCAGCTTCATTGCCGAAGGCGGCGCGGTGCGCGACGTGCCCCATCGCCCGCACTGGCAGCCCCTGGCCTACAACGCGCTGCATGGCGGCATGCAGCGCTGGTTCGCGCCGGTCGCGCCCGCCACGCTGGCGCGGCCCGACTGGCGCGCCCTGATCACCTGGCTGGCGGGTGTCGCCGATGCGCTGTGGGGCGCGCAGCCCTGGTACGGCGAGGCTCATCCCTTTCGCATCGATACCACGGGGGGCATCGGCCGCCCCACGCCCGAGGGTGCGCACCGCGATGGCGTGGACCTGGTGGCCGTGTTCATGGTGGCGCGCCGCGGCGTCAAGGGGGGCGAGACCCGCGTGTTCGAGCAGGACGGCCCGCGCGGCGAGCGCTTCACGCTGGAGGAGCCCTGGTCGGTGCTGTTGCTGGACGACCACAGCGTGATCCATGAGACCACGCCCATCCAGCCGCTGCAGGGCGGCGCGCCGGGCCACCGCGACACCCTGGTCGTCACGCTGCGAGCCCAGGGTTTCCTGGAGCCGGCGGCTTGACTTGCATCAGTACGCCGGGCATGGTGTGATCGGAAAATCAATCACGATTCACCAGAAAGGAGCACTCCATGTTCAAGCACATCCTGGCCCCCGTTGACGGCTCGGCCACCTCGATGGCGGCGGTGGACAAGGCGGCCGAACTGGCCAAGGCCTTTGGCGCCGTGGTCACGGCGGTGTACGTGATCGACCCTTATCCCTTCACCGGCGTCGGCAGCGAGTTTGCCTATGGGCAGGACCAGTACCTCAACGCTGCCCGCGCCGAGGCGCGCACCGCCATGGAGGGCGCCGCCCAGCGCTTGCAGGCCACTGGCGTGCAGGCCGAGACGCGCATCATCGAGTCGCATGCCATCTGGCGCGGCATCATCGAGGCCATCGATGCCTGCGGCGCCGACCTGGTGGTGATGGGCTCGCACGGCCGCCGCGGCCTGGAGCGGCTGGTGCTGGGCAGCGTGACGCAAAGCGTGCTCTCGCACAGCAAGGTCAGCACGCTGGTGGTGCGCGCACCCGGCGCGGGCTGACGCGCTATTTCTTGCGGCTCGTCGCCTTGCGCGCCGGGGCTGTGAAGGCCGCGCGCGCCACTGCGGCCGCATCGAAGCGCCGCGCGATGCTGCCGCACACCAGGGTGCACAACTCGTGCACGGCCGGATCGGCGATGCGGTAATGCACGCTGGTGCCGTGGTGCTCGCGCGCCACCAGCCCCTGGCGCGCCATTTGCGCCAAATGACGTGAGACGTTGGCGTCGCTTGAATCGACCTGCTGGGCGATCTCGCCCACGCTGAGTTCACCCGTGCCCAGCGCGTTGAGGATGCGCAGGCGCGTGGGCTCGGACAGCGTGCGAAAGTACTGCGCCACGTGGTCCAGCGCAGCGGGGGGCAGGTCGGTCAGGGCGTTCATCGGCAGGCACGTGGGGTGCGGCGGGTCGATGCGCAGTCTAACGCGTGCCGGAACAAATTGTTGAATTACGCTATTGCGTATTTGCATGATTGCGCAAATAATAGATGAATGATCCATCCAAATCAAGTCATCGCGCGGCCGGGAGGGCGATCGTTCGCCGCGGCAGGGCGTGGCGTGCGCACCGCGAGGCTGGCATGCGCGCTGGCCCTGCTGTGCGCACAGGGCGTGGTGGCGGCGCCGGCCGCGCCCTTGCCGGTCGCGCCGGTGCAGGCCGAAGCGCTGGCGCCAACCCGTACCGAGGACGGCCAGGTCGAGGCCCTGCGCCAGGCCACGGTGGCGGCGCAGGTGGCGGGCACCGTGCTGGAGACGAACGTGCGCGCCGGCGATGCGGTGCGCGCCGGGCAGGTGCTGCTGCGCATCGACGCCCGTGCGGCCGAGCAGGGCGTCGCGGCCAGCACGGCGCAGGTGGCGGCCGCACAGGCCGCGCTGGATGCGGCCACCAGCGAGCTGGCGCGCAAGCGGCAGCTGGCCGACAAGAAGTACATCAGCCAGGGCGCGCTGGAGCAGGCCGAGAGCCAATACCGCAGCGCGCAGGCGCAGGTCAGGGCGCTGGCGGCGCAGGCGGGCGCGGCGCGCACGCAAACCGGGCTGCACGTGCTGCGGGCGCCGTTCGACGGCGTGGTGGCGCAACTGGGTGTCGAGCGCGGCGACATGGCCATGCCCGGCCGCCCGCTGCTGACGGTGTATGACCCCGCGGCCCTGCGCGTGACCGCCAACGTGCCGGCCAGCGCGCTCCCGGGCCCGGCACTGCAGCCGGGCGCGGTGCGGGTGTTGCTGGCGGGCGCCGCGGTGGCGCCGCTGCGCGTGCAGGTGCTGCCCACCGTCGATCCGCAGACACTGACGCAAACCGTGCGCGCGGACTTGCCGGCCGCGACCCGGGCCGTGCCCGGCCAGTTTGCGCGACTGCAATGGGTGGGCACGGGCGGCGCCGGTGTGGCGCCGCGCATCTACATCCCGGCCGGCGCGGTGGTGCGCCGTGCCGACGTGACGGCCGTCTATGTGATGGGCGAGGGGCAGCAGCCGCAACTGCGCCAGGTGCGCCTGGGCCCGGCGCACGGCGAGCGCGTCGAGGTGCTGGCCGGGCTCGATGCCGGCGAGCCGCTGATCACCGACCCGCAGGCCGCCACCCGGGCCGTGGCCGGCCAGCCGGCGGAGGCCAGCCGGTGAGACCCGTGCATCCGCTCGATGCCGCGCCGCGCCTGGGCGTGTCCGGGCGCTTGGCGGCGTATTTCCAGAACGCGCGAATCACGCCCTTGCTGGCGCTGGTGGCCTTCCTGCTGGGGGTGTTCGCGGTGATCGTGACGCCGCGCGAGGAGGAGCCCCAGATCGACGTGACCATGGCCAACGTCATCGTGCCCTGGCCCGGCGCGGGCGTGCGCGAGGTCGAGTCCATGATCGCCACCCCTGCCGAGCAGGTGTTGGCCCAGATGAGCGGCGTGGAGCACGTGATGAGCGTCGCGCGCCCGGGCGTGGCGGTGCTGACGGTGCAGTTCAAGGTGGGCGTGCCGCGCCAGACGGCGGTGGTGCGCCTCTATGAGACGGTGGGCGCCAACGCCGACTGGCTGCCGCGTGGGTTGGGCGTGGGCGCGCCCATCATCAAGCCCAAGGGGGTCGATGACGTGCCCATTGTCGTGCTGACGCTGCACGGCGAGCGCAGCGATGCCGAGGCGCTGGAGCGCGTGGCGCACAGCATCGAGGCCGAGCTCAAGCGCGTTCCCGGCACGCGCGAGGTGAAGACCATCGGCGGGCCCGGCCGGGCCGTGCTGGTCGAGGTGGACCCCGAGCGGCTGGCGGCCGTGCGCCTGACGCTGCACGAGCTGCAGGCCGCCCTGCAGTCGGCCAACATGGGTCTGCCTTTGGGCGACGTGCTGCGCGGCAATCAGGCCATCGCGCTGGAGACCGGGCCGTTCCTGCAAAGCGCCGACGACGTGGCGGCGCTGGTGCTGGCCGTGCGTGATGGCAGGCCCGTGCATTTGCGCGAGGTGGCGCGCGTGCACGAGGGCGCGCCGCCGACCGAGCGCCTGGCCTGGCACGGCCAGGTTGTGCGCGATGGCGGCGCGGCCAGCGGCATCGAGCACGCGGCGGTGACGCTGGCCATCACCAAGAAGCCGGGCGAGAACGCCATCGACGTGGCCGATGCGGTGATGCGCCGCGTGCATGAACTGAAGAACGTGGTGATCCCGGCCGACGTTCAGGTCAGCGAGACGCGCAACTACGGCGCCACCGCCAACGACAAGGCGAGCACCCTCATCCAGAAGCTGCTGTTCGCCACGCTGTCGGTGGTGGCGCTGGTGTTCATCGCGCTGGGGCGGCGCGAGGCGGCCATCGTCGGCACGGCGGTGATCCTGACGCTGACGGTGACGCTGTTCGCGTCCTGGGCCTGGGGCTTCACGCTCAATCGCGTGTCGCTGTTCGCGCTGATCTTTTCCATCGGCATCCTGGTGGACGACGCCATCGTGGTGGTCGAGAACATCCACCGCCATCAGGGCCTGCATGCCGGCCAGAGCCTGCGCGAGATCATTCCCGGCGCGGTGGACGAGGTGGGCGGGCCGACCATCCTGGCCACCTTCACCGTCATCGCCGCCCTGCTGCCGATGGCCTTTGTCAGCGGGCTGATGGGCCCGTACATGAGCCCCATCCCCATCAACGCCAGCATGGGCATGCTGCTGTCGCTGGCCATCGCGTTCACCGTCACGCCCTGGCTGGCGCGCTTGTGGCTGAAGGCCACGCACCAGGCCGACAGCGGCAAGGCGGCCGGGCACGGCCTGGCGCGCTGGATCGCGCCGCTGTTCGAGCGCATCTTTCGCCCGCTGCTCGACGAGCGCCGTGGGCGGCGCAACCGCGGCCTGCTGGGCCTGGCGGTGGTGGGGCTGATTGCGGTGTCGGTCGCGCTGCCGGTGCTGGGCGCGGTGGTGCTGAAGATGCTGCCCTTCGACAACAAGAGCGAGTTCCAGGTGGTGGTGGACATGCCCGCCGGCACGCCGGTGCAAAAGACGGCCGCCGTGCTGCGCGCGCTGGGCGCCCACCTGGCCACCGTGCCGGAGGTGGACAACTGACCAGGCCTATGCCGGCACGGCCGCGCCGATCAACTTCAACGGCCTGGTGCGCCAGTACGACCTGCGCGCCGGCGGCGAGGTGGGCGACCTGCAGGTCAACCTGGTGGACAAGGCACAGCGCAAGGAGCAGAGCCATCGGATCGCCATGCGTGTGCGCCCGGCCTTGCAAGCCATCGGTGCGCGCTTTGGCGCCAACGTGAAGGTGGTGGAGGTGCCGCCCGGCCCGCCGGTGCTGGCCCCCATCGTGGCCGAAGTCTACGGCCCCGATGCTGCCGGCCGGCTGGCCGTGGCCAAGGCGGTGCGCGGCGTGTTCGAGTCCACGCCGGGCGTGGTCGATGTCGATGACTCGAGCATCGCCGCCGCGCCCAGAACGCTGCTGCTGGTCGACCGCGCCAAGGCCGCGCGCCTGGGCGTGACGCAGGCGGCCATTGCCGGCACGCTGCGCATGGGGTTGGCGGGCGAGGCGGCCACGTACCTGCACGACGCCAGCCGCCACGCGGTGCCGGCGCTGATCCAGCTGCCGCCCGAGCTGCATGGCAGCCTGGAGCCCTTGTTGCAGCTGACGGTGCGCGCGACGGGCGGCGCGACGATTCCGATCCGCGAACTGGTCACGGTGAGCGATACGGTGCGCGAGCAGCCGATCCATCACAAGGATTTGCTGCCAGTGACCTACGTGATCGGCGACGTCGCCGGCGCAAGCAGCGCCACGCCGGACAGCCCGCTCTACGGCATGTTCCAGATGCGCCCCCGGCTGGCCGATCTGAAGATGCCCGATGGCGGCCCGCTCGCCGAATACTTCATTCGCCAACCCGCCAACCCCTATGCCGGCTACGCCATCAAGTGGGACGGCGAGTGGCAGATCACCTACGAGACCTTCCGCGACATGGGCGCGGCCTACGCCGTGGGCTTGATCCTGATCTACCTGCTGGTGGTGGCGCACTTCGGCTCGTACCTGACGCCGCTGATCATCATGGCGCCGATCCCGCTGACCGTCATCGGCGTGATGCCGGGCCACGCGCTGCTGCACGCCCCCTTCACCGCCACCAGCATGATCGGCATGATCGCGCTGGCCGGCATCATCGTGCGCAACTCGATCCTGCTGGTGGATTTCATCGAGCTGCGCATCGCGCAAGGCGAGGCCTTCAAGAGCGCCATTGTCCAAAGCGCCATCACGCGCGCGCAGCCCATCGTGCTCACCGGCCTGGCGGCCATGATCGGCGCGCTGTTCATCCTGGACGACCCGATCTTCAACGGCCTGGCGATCTCGCTGATCTTCGGCATCCTCGTGTCCACCGTGCTGACACTGGTGGTCATTCCCGTTCTCTACTTTTCCGCCCACCGCCGGGTTCATGAGTCAAATCAGGGTCCGGCGCTTTCCCCGCCTGCGCAAGCAGCTATCTAAACAGGAGTAATTGAGATGACTTCATGGCAGATCACCCGCCTCATCGGGGGCAGCTTCATCCTGCTGTCGCTGGCCCTGGGCGCGCCCGGCAGCCCGATCTTTCACAGCGCCAACTGGCTGTGGTTCACCGCCTTCGTGGGCGCCAATTTCATGCAAAGCGGCCTCAGCAAATGGTGCCTGATGGAAGTCATCCTGCGCAAGCTGGGCGCCCGCCCCGGCGAATGCCAAACCCAGGCCTGAAGGAGCGCGACATGGTGGAGAACTACAAGGATCTGATTGCCGGCATTTCGGCCAGGACCGCGCAGATGCGCCAGGACATTCCGGACGTGATGCAGGGCTTTGGCGCCATGGCGCAAGCGGCTGGCAAGGCCGGCGCGCTGGACGCCAAGACCAAGGAGCTGATCGCCATGGCGCTGTCGGTGGCTGCGCGCTGCGACCCCTGCCTGGGCTTTCACGGCAAGGCCCTGGTCAAGCTGGGCGCCACCCGCGCCGAGGTGCAGGAGATGCTGGGCATGTGCGTCTACATGGGCGGCGGCCCGTCGCTGATGTACGCCGCTGCCGCGCTGGCCGCCTACGAAGAGTTTGGCGGAGAAAAGGCCGCGGCATGAAGCGTTTCGGCGCCACCCTGGCCTGCGCGGCGGCGCTGTCGGCGCTGCCGACCGTCGCGCTGGCGCAAGACCTGCTGGAGGTCTGGCGCGCGGCCGCGCAGCACGACCGCCGGCTGGTGGTGGCGCGCGCCGAGCATGCCGGCAGCCAGGCCTTGCGCGAGCAGGCCGATGCGCTGTGGCGCCCCCAACTGTCGGCCAGCGTGGGCGCGGGCCTGGGCTCAAGCCAGAGCGCCATGCGCGGCGCGCAGTTCTCGGCCCCTGGGATGGGCACGGTGGATGAGGCGCGCTTTGCCACCTCGGTCAACGCCGGCCTGGCCACGCGCGCGGTGCTCACGGCCCAGCAGCCGCTGGTCAACCCTGCGCGCGATGCCCAGCGCGCGCAGCTGCGGTTGGGCGCCGACATGGGCGACACCGCCTGGCGCGCCGCGCAGACCGAGCGCATGCTGCACACGGCCGAACGCTACTTGGCCCTGGCCGTGGCCGAGGAACGGGTGCGGGTGCTGGCACGCCAGGCCCAGGCGCTGGCGCGGGCGCGCACCGAGGCGCATGACCGCTATCGCATGGGCTCCTCGCCCGTGACCGACACCCACGAGGCCGACGCCGCGCTGGCCGCCGTGCAGGCGCAGCAGGCCAGCGCCGCACTTCAGGCCAGCGTCCGGCGCCGCGCGCTGGCCGACAGCACCGGCCTGGCCCAGCCGGCCGCGCGCTTGCCCGTGCGGCCGCTGGCGCCGCCCGGCAGCGAGCCCGCCTGGGTGCGGGCCGCCGAGGCCGGCAGCCCACGCCTGCGCCTGCTGGGTCAGGCGGTGGATGTGGCGCAACAAAAGCTGCGGCAGCAAGGCGCCGCCGGCAAGCCCACGGTGGACCTGATTGCGCAAGCCGGGTACGAGCGCATCGCCGGCCACGGCGACTTCGGCTCGGCGCGCAACCGCAGCTTGAATGCGCTGGTGGGCGTGCAGGTCAACATTCCGATCGACGCCAGCGGCCTGCTGCAAGCGCAGGAGCGCGAGGCCGCCGAGCGCCTGAACCAGGCGCGTGCCGAACTGGACGCGGCGCGCGAAGAAGTGACGCAGCAGGTGCATGCCGCCTGGCTGGGCCTTCAGGCCGGCGCCACGGGCATCGCGGCGCTGGAGCAGGGTTTGGCGGCCAGCGCCGCGCGGCGCGACGCCACCCGCCTGGGCCGCGAGGTGGGCGACCGCACCCTGATGGACGTGCTGCACGCCGAGAACGACCACGCCGGCGCCGAACTGGCGCTGGCCCAGGCGCGCAGCGAGCAGGTGATGACCCGGCTGAAACTGGCGGCGCTGGCCGACCGGCTGGACGAAGGCCTGCTGGCGCAGGTGGACGCCACACTGAGTGCACCACCGGCGCAGGAGCCCAAGCCATGAATGCCGCACGGCGCAGGCATGCGCCTTGCAACCCATGTGGGAATCGGGGGCGCCCACTTCAAACGCCCCGTGCACGTGCGCCTGCGGCGCAAGCCCCATGGCTGATGCCGCCAGCGCCCATCGGACGAGGAGAGCGAGCATGACCGATCGAGTTCCTTCACCGTCGCCGTCGCGCCGCGAGTTGCTGCGCGCCATCGGCGCCACACCGCTGGCTCTGGGCGCCCTGCAGGCAGCGTCCCCGGTGCCGGCGCAAACGGCGTCGGCCAGCCCGCGCATCGTGATCGCCGGCAGCGGCCTGGGCGGCATTGCCGTCGCAGCCCGACTGCGCAAGCTCTTGCCCAACGCGCGCATCACCATTGTGGATGCCAAGCGGGAGCACAACTACCAGCCCGGTTACACCCTGGTGGCCACCGGCGTGTGGCCCATCGACAAGGTCAGGAACCGCAACGCCGAGTTCATCCCCGACGGCGTCGAATGGGTGCAGGAGATGGTGGCCGCGTTCGACCCCGCCAGCAACAGCCTGAGCACCGCCGGCGGCCGCCGGATCACCTACGACTACCTGGTGGTGGCCACCGGGTTGCAATTGGGCTACGAGCTGATCGAGGGCATGGATGTGAAAGCCATCGGCAGCAATGGCCTGGGCAGCGTGTACGCCAGCCCCGAGGCCGCGCAGGCGACCTGGCAGGCGCTGGATGCGTATCGAGCCAAGGGCGGGCAGGCCGTGATGACCTTGCCGGCCGGCCCGCTCAAGTGCGCGGGCGCACCCCTGAAAATGACCTTCATGGTGGCAGACCGCCTGCGCCAGGCCGGCACGCTGGCGCAATCGAGGATCGACTTTTACAGCGGCCTGCCCGACGACACCGTGTTTGGCGTCAAGGTCGTCAACGACAACGTGCTGGAGCGCTGGAAGGATCTGGGCATCCAGGAGCACTACCTGAGAAAGCTGGTTGCCGTGGATCTGGGCGCGCGCAAGGCGGTGTTTGCCACGCCCGAGGGCGAGCGCAGTACGGTGTCCTACGACTTTCTGCACCTGGTGCCGCCGATGCGCGCCGTGGATGCCGTGCGCAACAGCGAGTTGGCCGCGCGCGAGGGCCCGATGCTGGGCTGGCTGGAAGTCAGCAAGGATACGCTGCAGCACAAGCGTTTTGCCAACGTGTTCGGCGTGGGCGACATCAACGGCACGCCGCGCGGCAAGACGGCGGCCACCGTCAAGAAAAGCGCGCCCATCGTGGCGCACAACCTGGCGCGCGTGGTGGCGGGGCAGGCGCCCGACGCCATGTTCGACGGCTACACCTCGTGCCCGATGATCGTCCGCGAGGGCTCGGCCATGCTGATCGAGTTCGACTACGACGGCAAGCTCACGCCCTCGCTGCCCATGGTCGAGCCGCTGCAGGAGAGCTTCATGGCCTGGTTCATGAAGGTGCGCCTGCTCAAGCCCGCCTACGTCGCCGTGCTCAAGGGCCGGGTGTGACCATCAAGGAGACCCACCATGTATGAAATCTGGCTGATGCTGAACATCGTCTACGAACTGGCCCTGGGCCTGTGGCCCTGGCTGCTGGCGCTGGCCGTGCTGTGGCTGCTGCTGATGGTGCGGGCCCGCGGGCGCGACTGGCGCGCCAGTCTGCCGGGCGCCATCGGGCTGGGGCTGGCCGTCGCCGTCCTCATCTTCTTCGTCACCCCGGCCTGGAACAAGTCCGGCCTGGGCGAGATGAAGTACTGGGTGGACTGGGCCAATCTGCTGGGCATCGCCGCAGCCTGGGGCGTGGCGGGCATCGCCTTTGCCTGGCCGTTGCTCACCGGCCTGCGCGGTTCCCGTCGGTCCGCTTGACCCATCCCCGCTTTTTTTTCCACGTCAACAAGGAGTGTTTCATGAATCGCAACGTCGGCGGCATCGACCGCATTCTTCGCATCGTCGTCGGCCTGGTGCTGATCGCGCTGGCCGCCACCGGCACGGTGGGCTGGTGGGGCTGGATCGGCGTGGTGCCGCTGCTCACCGGCCTGGCGGGCACCTGCCCGGCGTACAAGCTGCTGGGCATGAACACCTGTCCGCTGAAAGCTGGCAAATGAGCCCGCGGCACGGAGCTCGGCCCGGCTGAACCAGCGGCTGGACCCCGTGCCGCGCGCTGGTGGCGACAGCCGCTTCTTGATCTGGTTCAATGTTGTTGAGAATGATTCTTATTAAGATCGACTGATCTCCAACGGGATCGGTCCTCATGCACCCTTGTTCGCCGCCGGCATTCTTCACTCCAGGCCCAAGGGCCGACGCTTCAACGGGCTGGACCCGCCGGCCGTCCCTGATCGGGGTGGCGCTGTGTGCTGCCATGCAAGCGTTCAACGTGCAGGCGCAGGTCGCCGGGTCCGCGGACCCGGGTGAGGCCGGCGTTCTGCCCGAGGTCAGCGTCACCGCCAAGGGCTACGCCGCGTCCGACGTCGAGACACCGATCGCGACCACGGTGCTCACCGCCGATGACCTGGCGCGCAAGCAGGCGCAGAACCTCGGTGAGGCCTTGCGCGGCGAAGCGGGGTTGTCCGTCAGCCTGGACGGTGCGCAGGGGCAAAACCCGGTCATCCGCGGCCTGCAGAAAGACAGCATCGTGCTGATGGTCGATGGCGTGCGCCTCAATGCGGCGCAGCCGGCTGGCGCCATCGCATCCTTCATGTCGCTCGGGCTGGCCGAGCGGGTCGAGGTGGTCAAGGGTCCGGCTTCGGTGCTTTACGGCACTGGCGCCCTGGGTGGCGCCATCAACGTGCGCCTGCCGCAGGCGCGCTTCGAGCCGGGCGCGCACCTGCGCACGCAGCTGGGCTACGACTCGGCCAGCCGCGGGCCGAGCGGGGCCGCCGTGGCCAACTTCAGTGGCGGCGACCATGCGCTGATGCTGGGCGCGTCGCTGGCGCGTCCGCGCGACTACGACGCGCCGGGCGGTCGCGTGGCGCGCACCGGTTACGACTCCGATGCGCTGATCGGGCAGTACCGCTATCGTCTCGATGCCGACCAGCAGCTGCGCCTGTCCTTTCAGCGCCAGCAGGACTCCGACGTGTGGTATCCCGGCTCGACGCGGCCGCACCCGGTGCCGGCGGTCGGCAGCCTGACGATTCATTCACCCAAGCAGGCGCGCACCCTGTACGAGTTCGGCTACAACCGGCGCGGCAGCGGCGCGCAGCCAGTGACCTTGGACGTGCGCGTGTACCGCCAGACCCTGCAACGCCAGGTCAACGGCTGGGCCAACGGCCTGGGGCGCGACATCTCGCTGACCGACGTCGGTTTTGCCACCGATGGGATGGACGCCAAGGCCGAATGGCTGGTGCATCCGCAGCACCTGCTGTCGGTGGGCCTGAACGCGTGGCAAATGAAGGCCAACCCCGACAGCCTGGCTGCAGCGCCGCCGCAGTTCAACAGCTTGCAGCCCAATCAACCGTTCACCGATGGCCGCCTGCGCGCTTTGGGCTTTTACGTGCAGGACGATATGCAGTTCGGTGCTTGGAAGGTGCTGGCCGGCCTGCGCCACGACACGGTGGCCGGACGCGCCGCGGCGATGAACAACGGCAGCGTCACCTCGGGCATCGATCGCAGCGATGGCGCGATCTCGGGCAGCGTGGGCGTGCTGTACGAGGTCTCGCCGCTGCTGCGTCCCTACGTCAACGTGGCGCGCGGCTTTCGCGCCGCCGACCTGCGCGAGCGCTACCAGAACTGCCCGCGCCAGGACGGTTTCTACTGGGCCGGCAGCCCGCAGATCCAGCCCGAAAAGGCCACCCAGGTCGAGCTGGGCCTGAAGGGCGAGTCGGGCACGCTCGAATACGGCCTGGCACTGTGGCGCAACCGCATCAGCCACTACATCACCGGGATGCAACTGGCGGGTCCTGCCGCCGTGGCGGCCTGTGGCGCGGCGCAGGCGAGCGCCTGCAAGCAAACGGTGAACTTGGGTCATGCCACGCTGACCGGCATCGACGCCAGCATGCGCTGGCGCGTTCATCCCGATCACTGGATCAGTGCCTCGTACTCGCGCGTGCGCGGCACCAACGGCGACCTGAACGAGCCGCTGTTCCAGATGCCGGCCGACACCCTGGCGCTGGGCTGGGAGGGCCGCATCACGCCCCGCTGGTCGCTGGATGCGCGCGCGCTGCTGGTGCGCCGGCAAGACCGCGTGGCCACCGTCTTCACGCGCGGCAGCGAAGACCCCACCGCCGGCTACGGTGTGCTTGATGTGGGCGCAAGCTGGCGCATCAACAAGGACAATACGCTGCGCCTGGCGATTCACAACGTGGGCGACAAGCGCTATCACGAACACCTGAGCGAAGGCCTGCCGGGGCGCGAAGTCATCGCGCCGGGCCGCAGCTTGCGGGTGTCGTGGCAAGGACGATTCTGACCATGTCCCATCCATTGCCTCTCGATGCCGGGCGCCGCCACGTGCTCGCCGCCGGTGCTGCGCTGGCGTTGGGCGCGGTGCCCGCCGTGCAGGCGCAGCCAGCATCCGTCAAACGGCCCAAACTGGTGCTCGCGGGCCCCTTTGCCCTCGTGTCCTATCCGCTCATGCGCATCGCTGATAGCGGCGCGCTCAAGGACGTGGCCGGACAGGTCGAGTTCACCACCTGGAAGAACCCCGACCAGTTGCGCGCGCTGGCCATCCAGCAGTCGGCCGACCTGGTGGCCATGCCCAGCAACGTGGCGGCCAACCTGTGCAACCGCGGCGTGCCGCTCAAGCTGCTGGACATCACCACCTGGGGCCTGCTGTGGATGGTCTCGCGCGACAAGGGCCTGAAGACGCTGGCGGACTTTCGCGGCAAGGAAGTGCTGATGCCCTTTCGGGGCGACATGCCCGACATCATCTTCCGCCTGCTCGCCGAGCACGAAGGCCTGGTGATCGGCAAGGACCTCACGCTGCGCTACGTCGCTTCGCCGATCGACGCCATGCAGCTGCTGATCACACGCCGCGCCGACCACGCGCTGCTGGCCGAGCCGGCGGTGTCGATGGGGCTGCGCAAGACGCATTCGTTTCCGATCGAGGTGATCGCGCCCGAGCTGTACCGCAGTGTTGATTTGCAGCAGGAGTGGGGCCGCGTGCTGAAACGCCCGCCGCGCATCCCGCAGGCGGGCATCACCGCGCTGGGCGCCGTGCAGGGCGAGGCCGCGCTGCTGGCACGCTTCGAGCAGGAACACGCCAAGGCGCTGGCCTGGTGCCAGGCCAACCCCGAAGCCTGCGGCGAGATGGCCGCGCGCCACGTCGACATGCTGACGCCGGCAGGCGTGGCCGACGCCATCCGCGCCACGCGCTCGACCATGCAGTGGGTAGATGGCGCCGCGGCCCGCCCCGAGCTGGAGTTCTTCTACCAGCAACTGCTCGACCGGCAACCGGGCCTGGTCGGCGGCAAGCTGCCGGCCGGTGCGTTCTACGGCTGACCCATGGTGGGGCGTGGTCGCTGGCTGCCGGGTTTTGCGCGCTACCTGTGGGGCGGCTGGGGCGCCGTCGCCAGTCTGCTGATGGGGGTGGCGCTGTGGGAGGCGCTGGCCGCCGTCTACGGACCGCTGGTGCTGCCCACGCCGCTGCAGACGACGCATACGCTGGCGCAGTGGATGGGACGCGGCGGCGAGTTGTGGCCCACGCTGGCCATCACCGCGCGGCGCGCCTTTATCGGCCTGGCGCTGGCGGTGCTGGCCGGCAGTGCGCTGGGCGTGGCCGCGGGCGTGTCGATGACGGCATCGATGCTGGCGCGCCCCTGGGTCACCGTGCTGCTGGGCACGCCGCCCATCGCCTGGCTGGTGCTGGCCATGCTGTGGTTTGGCACCGGCGACGGCACGCCGGTGTTCACGGTCTTCATCGCCTGCTTTCCCATCGTCTTCGTCGGCGGCATGCAGGGCGCGCGCACGCTGGAGCGACACTGGCGCGACCTGGCGCGCGCCTACCGCCTGCCCTGGCGCATGCGCGTGCTCGACGTCTACCTGCCGCACGTGGTGTCCTACCTGTTTCCGGCCTGGATCGTGGCGCTGGGCAGCAGCTGGAAGGTGGTGGTGATGGCCGAGCTCTTGTCGTCCGACACCGGCGTCGGCGCCATGCTGGCGACCAGCCGCGCGCAGCTCGACATGCCGGCCACGCTGGCCTGGATCGGCGCCGTGGTGCTGATCCTGCTGGCGCTGGAGTACCTGCTGCTGGAGCCGATCAAGCGCGAGATCGAACGCTGGCGCGAGGGCGGCGGCGGAGGCGGAGGCGCGGCATGACGCCCGGTTTGCACATCCAGGGCCTGTCCCACGCCTTCGGCCCGCGCGCGGTGCTGGAGAACATCGACCTGGCGCTGCCCGCCGGCCGCACGCTGGCCCTAGTCGGGCCTTCGGGCAGCGGCAAGAGCACGCTGCTGCACCTGTGCGCCGGCCTGCTGGCGGTGCGCGAGGGTCGCATAGCCAACGGCTTTGCGCGCACGGCGATGCTGTTTCAGCAGCCGCACCTGTTGCCCTGGAAGAGCGCGCTGGACAACATCGCCCTGGGCCTGCAGGCGCGCGGCGTGGCGCGGGCCGAGCGCAGCGCCGCCGCGCGCGCCATGGGGCGCGCCATGGGGCTGGACGAGCTGGCGCTGGCGCAGTTTCCGCCGCAGCTGTCGGGCGGCATGCAAAGCCGCGCCGCGCTGGCGCGCGCGCTGGTGCTGCAGCCCGAGCTGCTGCTGCTGGACGAGCCGTTTTCCGCCCTGGACATCGGCAAGAAGCAGCAGATGCACCGCCTTCTGCTGGCCGAGCAGGCGCGCCGCCCACTGGCCGTGCTGATGATCACGCACGACGTGATGGAGGCCGTGGCCCTGGCCGACACCGTGCTGGTGCTGGCCGGCGCGCCGGCCTCCATTCGCTGGCGGCTCGACCTGGCGCTGCCCGCGGCAGAGCGGGGCGATGCCTGGGTGCACCACCAGACCGCGCTGCTGCTGGCGCAGGGCGCGGTGCGCCGGGCCTTCGATCTCCCGCCGCTGGTGGCTGCGGCGCCATCGATGTCCGAGCTACGGCTCGAGCAGGGGCTGAGCGCCGGCCGGGCCGTGGCCGCCGTCCGGCACGCGCCGCGTGATGGCTGCGAGGTCGTGCTGTGAGCGCGGCCAGCCCGGCGAGCCCCATGGCCACGCCAGCGCGCATGGCGCCCTGGTCGCTGGCGCATCCGCTGTGGCTGTGCCCCTTCCGACCCTTTTTCACGCTCACGCTCATCGCCGGTTGGGGGCTGATGGGGCTGTGGGGTGGCTTCCTGCTGCTGGGCTGGCCGCTGCCGGCCGTGCCCGGCGGGCCCTTCGTGTGGCACGCGCACGAGCTGCTGCTCGGCTTTGCGCTGGCGGGCGCGGCGGGCTTCGTGCTGACGGCGGTGCCCGAGTTCACGCGTACGCCGCCTTTCGGTGCGCACCCGGTGCGGGTGCTGGTGGGGCTGTGGCTGCTGGCTCGCGTGGGCTTGTGGAGCAGCGGCTGGTGGCCCACGGCGGGCCTGGTGCTGGCCGCGCTGGCGCAATTGGGCCTGATCGGTGGCCTGATGGCGCTCCTGGCCCCGCGCCTGCTGCGCGACCCGGAGCGGCGCCACGTCTCCTTTCTGTGGGCGTTGGCGCTGTTGGCCGCGGTGGCAGCGGGCTTCTACCTTGACGCGCTGCGCGGCGTGCCGCCCACACGCTGGCTGCACGCGCTGGTGGGCGTGTGGATGGGCCTGATCGTGCTGGCCATGAGCCGCATCTCGATGAGCATCGTCAACGCCAGCATCGACGCGCTGAGTGCGGCCGATGGTGCCGTGCGCGATCCCTATCTGGCGCGCCCGCCGCGGCGCAATCTGGCGCTGCTGGCGATCGGCCTGTACACGCTGGCCGAGCTATGGCAACCCGGTGGGCGCGTCAGCGCCTGGCTGGCGCTGGCAGCGGCGGCAGCCGCGCTCAACCTGCTGAACGACTGGCACGTGGGTAGGCCGCTGATACAGCGCTGGCCCTTGATGTTGTACGTGGTCTACGTCCTGATGGCCGCGGGCTACGCGCTGATCGGCGGGGCGCTGCTGGGCGGCGCCTTCAGCGCCAACGCCGGGCTGCATGTGCTGACCACCGGCGTGCTGGGGCTGAACATCTACCTGGTGATCGCCATCGCCGGCTATACGCACAGCGGATTGGAGAAGAGCGGCCGCCCCTGGGTGTTGTGGGGTGCCGCGCTGCTGGTGGCCGCCGCGCTGGTGCGTGCCAGCGCCTACGCCGTGGCGCCGACGGCGCTGATGGGACTGGCGACGTTGCTGTGGTGCGCGGCCTTCGCGCTGCAAAGCGCGCACATGCTGCCAGTGTTCTGGCGCCCGCGGCTAGACGGCGCGGGTGGTTGCGACGGCCTGCTGCCGCCGCACCCTGCGCCCGCTCAATCGACGTGCGCGCCGGAGGCCTTGACCACCGACTCATAGCGTGCCCGTTCGCGCGCCATCAGATCGCCAAACGCGGCCGGCGTGGTGGGCACGGGCTCGGCCATCAGCAGGGCAAAGCGCTCACGCGTGGCGGGCGTGCGCAGGGCCTCGGTGAAGGCGGCGTTCAACTTGGCAATCACGTCGGGCGGCGTGCCGGCGGGCGCGACCAGGCCCCACCAGGTGTCGATGGCAAAGCCCGGGATGGTCGCCGCGATCGGCGGCACGCCGGGCAGCAGGGGCGAGGGCTGGGCGGTGGTCACCGCCAGCGGGATGATCTTGCCGGCCTTGATGTTGGGCGCGGCCGTGGCCAGGTTGTCGATGTTGAAGTCCACCTGGCCCGACAGCAGCGCCAGCTGCGCCGGGTTGCCGCCATTGAACGGAATGTGCACGGCAAAGATGCCGGCGCCGTGCTTGAACATCTCGCTCGCCAGGTGCCCGGCCGAGCCGTTGCCGCCCGAGCCGTAGTTGAGCTTGCCGGGGTTCCTTTTGGCGTAGGCAATCAGGTCGGCCAGCGTCTTGATGTGCAGGCGCCGCGCGGCGTCGGCGTTCATCACCAGCACGTTGGGCACGCGCACCATCTGCGTGATCGGCGCGAAATCCTTGGCCGGGTCGAACGGCAGCTTGGAAAACAGCCAGGGGTTGATGGCGTGCGTGGCCACGGCGGCGATGCCGATGGTGAGGCCGTCGGGCGCCGCCTTGGCCACCAGGTCCGAGCCGATGTTGCCGCCCGCGCCGGGCTTGTTGTCCACGATGATGGTGCCCAGCCTGGCTTGCGCCTGCTCGGCCAGCACGCGCGACGTGATGTCCAGCGGGCCACCGGGGGCGTAGGGCACGATGAGGCGGGTCGGTTTGTTGCCCTGGGCGAAGACGGGCGCGGCGGCGAGGGCGAGGGTGGAGGAAAGCAGGGTGCGGCGTTTCATGGGTCGTGGGTTTCCATGGATGCTGGGGTTGTTGAGAGGCGCTGGAACAGCCGGACGCAGAGGGCGCAAAGGATTCGCAGAGGGCGCAAAAAAGATAAGAAACTGTCTTGGCCGGTGCGGATGATCGAACACTGGACCAACTGATTCTTTGAATTTTTTGCGTCCTCTGCGTGATTTTTGCGTCCCCTGCGTCCGGCTGTCAGGGTTGTTTGGTGGTATTCAAGCGGCATGCACCTTGTCCGCCTCGCTGGTGAACGCGTCGGCGTAGAAGGCGTAGTCGGGCAGGCCGGCCTGCTGCACGAAGTCGCGCCGCGCGGCATCGACCATCACGGGCGCGCCGCAGGCGTAGACCTGATGGCCCGACAGGTCGGGCAGGTCCTGCAGCACGGCCTGGTGCACGAAGCCGGTGCGGCCGCGCCATGCGTCCTCGGGCAGGGCGTCGGAGACGACGGGCACGTAGCGCAGGTGCGGCAGCTCCGGCAGCTTGCCGCGCACCCAGGCGTCCATGTACAGGTCCGTCGGGCGGCGGCCGCCCCAGTACAGCACGGCCTCGCGCGTGATGCCCATGAACTGCATGTGTTCGATGATGGCCTTGATGGGCGCAAAGCCGGTGCCCGAAGCCAGGAAGACGATCGGGTCGGGGCTGTCCTCCTGCAGGTGAAAGCTGCCGTAGGGCCCTTCGATGCGCAGGATTTCCTTGGCCTTCATGGCGCCGAACACATGGTCGGTGAACTTGCCGCCGGGCATGTGGCGCAGGTGCAGGTCGACCATGGGCGCGCCGCTGGCGATCAGCGTGTGCGGCGCGCCGGCCATGCTGTAGCTGCGCCGGCTGCCATCGCGCAGGATGATCTCGATGTACTGGCCGGCGTGGTACTGGATGACGTCGTTGGCCGGCAGTTGCAGGCGCACGCGCATCACGTCGTGTGCCAGGTGCTCCAGCTCGGCCACGCGCGCCGGCATTTTCTTGATCGGGAAGGCTCCGGCATGCGTGACCTGGCGCGACTCCAGCACCACGTCGCTTTCGGGCACGCCGCAGCAGGTCAGCACGTAGCCGGCGGCTTCTTCGTCGGCGCTCAATGCTTTGCTCTGGTGCGGGCCGTGCCGGACGTGGCCCGAAACCTTCCTGCACTTGCACGAGCCGCAGGCGCCGTCCTTGCAGCCATAGGGCAGGCCGATGCCCTGGCGGATGCCGGCCGTCAGCATGGGCTCGCCGGCGTCGGCCTCGAAAGTGCGCCCGCTGGGCTGCACGGTGATGGTGTAGGGCATGGGCCTCGGTATCCTTGCGCAGGTCTTAACTTGCTTCGTGTTTTATTTTGCCCTCAAACCAAAGCCCTCTCGGCGCGCTGCCTGCGCGCTTTCGGCGCCCGCGCGTTCTCATCGTCGGCTGCGGCGACGTGGGCACGCGCACGGCCCGCTTGCTGCTGCCGCGGGTGCGCGTGCTGGCGCTCGTGCGCTCGGGCGGCGACGCGGCCGCCTTGCGCGGGCTGGGCATCACGCCGCTGGCGGGCGATCTGGATCAGGCGGCCAGCCTGCAACGCCTGGCCGGCCTGGCCCTCCGCGTGCTGCATCTGGCGCCGCCGCCGCGCGGCGGGCCGGACGACCCGCGCACCCGCGCCCTGTTGCACGTGCTGGCACGGCGCAGCGCGCCGCAGGCGCTGGTGTATGGCTCAACCACGGGTGTGTACGGCGACTGCGCCGGTGCCTTGGTGCGCGAGACGCGGCCCATCCGCCCGCAGACGGTGCGCGCACAGGCGCGTGCGGCGGCTGAAGGCTGGGTGCGCGGTTTTGGCTGCGCCGTGGGCACGCGCGTCAGCATCCTGCGCATCCCCGGCATCTACGCGCCTGACCGCGCGGGCGGTGCGCGCGAGCGCCTGGGCAAGGGCACGCCGGTGCTGGCGCCCGAGCACGACGTGTACAGCAGCCACATTCACGCCGACGACCTGGCGCGCGCCTGCGCGCTGGCGCTGTGGCGCGGGCGGCCGCAGCGCGTGATTCACGTGGCCGACGACAGCCGCCTGAAGATGGGCGAGTACTTCGACCTGGCCGCCGACCTGTACGGCCTGCCGCGCCTGCCGCGCGTGACCCGGGCGGCCGCGCGCGAAGCGCTGTCGCCGCTGATGCTGAGCTTCATGGGCGAGTCGCGCCGCATCGACAACACGCGCCTGAAACGCGAGCTGCGGCTGCGGCTGCGCCACCTGGGGCCAAGAACCGGTTTGCTCTCATAATAGGAGCTTCTTGCGCTTGCGTGACGGGCGATGGCGGCACTTTTTTCTTGAAGACGGGGACGAGCCGTGCGCTGTCCCCCATGCATCCGCCTTTGACTTGACGCAGAGGTCTTGCGCCCTACAGTGGGCCCATGGACTTTGCCCCCTCACCGCGTGCCCAGGCGCTGCAGGCGCAGGTGCAGCGCTTCATGCAGGACTTGGTGCTGCCCTCGCACGGTGACTGGCTGCGCTGGGCCGAGGCGGGCGCCTACCCGCTGGACGTGATCGAGCCGCTGAAGGAGCGCGCCCGCGCCGCCGGCCTGTGGAACCTGTTCTTGCCCGAGCTGCACGCGGACGAACCCGGCACGCGCCTGGCCAATGGCGACTACGCCCCGCTGGCCGAGCTGATGGGCCGCG
Organism: Burkholderiaceae bacterium; assembly: GCA_041396485.1. Taxonomy (GTDB): domain Bacteria; phylum Pseudomonadota; class Gammaproteobacteria; order Burkholderiales; family Burkholderiaceae_C; genus Ottowia. The sequence continues at coordinate 477,050 of JAWKYM010000001.1, forward strand.
TGCCCTGGGCCAGCGAGGTGTTCAACTGCAGCGCGCCCGACACCGGCAACATGGAGCTGCTGCACCGCTTTGCCACGCCGGCGCAGCGCGCGCAGTGGCTGGGTCCCCTGCTGGATGGCCGCATCCGCTCGTGCTTTGCCATGAGCGAGCCCGACGTGGCCTCGTCCGACCCGACCAACCTGGGCACGCGCATCGTGCGCGACGGCGATGCCTATGTGCTGAACGGGCGCAAGTGGTTCACCACCGGCGCGGCGCACCCCCACTGCCGCCTGGCCATCGTGATGGGCGTGTCCAACGCCGCCCCAGACGCGCCCGCGCACCAGCGCCACAGCCTGCTCTTGGTGCCCATGGATGCGCCGGGCGTGCAGGTGGTGCGCAACATCCCGGTGATGCAGCACCAGGCCATCGAGGGGCATTGCGAGATCGTGTTCCAGGGCGTGCGCGTGCCGCTCGATCAGCTGCTGGGCGCCGAGGGCGAGGGCTTTGCCATGGCGCAGGCGCGCCTGGGGCCGGGGCGCGTGCACCACGCCATGCGCACCATCGGCCAGTGCGAGCTGGCGCTCGAATTGATGGCCGAGCGCGCGCTGGAGCGCCTGGCCTTCGGCAAGCATCTGTCCGACTTTGCCAACGTGCAGGACTGGATCGCCTGGAGCCGCGTGGAGATCGACCAGGCGCGCCTGCTGGTGCTGCACGCCGCCTGGCGCATGGACACCGAGGGCAACGCCGCCGCACGCACCGACGTGTCCGCCATCAAGCTGGTGACGGCGCAGCTGCAAACGCGCGTGCTCGACCGCGCCATGCAGGTGTTCGGCGCCGTCGGCCTGACGCCCGACACGCCGCTGGCCAGCCTGTGGAGCTGGGGCCGGGCGCTGCGCTTCATGGACGGGCCCGACGAGGTGCACCTGCGTGCCATTGCGCGCCAGGAACTGGCCCGAAGCCGCGCGCACCGGGGCGAGAACGTGCTGCACCTGCGGCGCTGGATGCCGCCCGAGGCCGGCCCGGGCAGCGTCTGAAGGCGGCGACCGCGCCACGCCACCGACCCCGGCGGCTGGCCCTCAGCTGCCGACCACGCCGCCATCGTCCTTGGTGATGACGATGGTGGCCGAGCGCGGGCGTTGGCCCGCGCCGTAGCCGGCGTTGGCTGGCCACTGGCTGGTGTACTTGGACGGGTCGGCGATGTCGGCCATCTTGGTGCCCTCGCCCGGATGCTGGATGTTCACGAACAGCGCCTTGCCGTCGGGCGTCTCGGCAATGCCGGTGATCTCGCAGTCCTTGGGTCCCACCAGAAAGCGCTTGAGCGCATCCGCCGCCGGCGCCTGGCCGATGTAGGTGTCCACGTTCAGCTTGCTGCCGTCGGCGCGGGTGTAGGCCAGCGTCTTCTTGCCGCCGTCGCCCACGCGCCCGGGCAGCGCCGCCAGCATCATGCAGTTGCTGACGTCGGTGTAGGCGCCGTCGTCGGTCTGCAGCCACAGGATGCCGGTGGCGCGGCTGAAGGCCAGGCCGTCGGGGCTGGAAAAATCCTGCTCGTCGGTCAGGCCGGACAGGTTGACCAGCGACTTGTCGGCCCCGGCCTCGGCGCCGAAGGCGTACACGTCCCAGGTGAAGCCGGTGGCCGCGGCGCCGGCAGCACCCTCGCGCACGCGCAGGATGTGGCCGTTGGGATTGCCCTTTTGCTCCTTGCCGGCCTTCAGGTCGGTGTAGGCGCGCGGGTTGGCGCTGTCGGGCGCCAGCTGGCTGCTGCCCTGAGGGTCGATGCTGCGGTTGCTGTTGTTGGTCAGCGTGTAGTAGATCTCGCCGTTGGCCGGGTTGACCGAGCACCACTCGGGTCGGTCCATCCGGGTGGCGCCCACGGCGTCGGCCGCCAGGCGGGCGTTGATGCACACGTCGCCCTGGTCGGCAAAGGCGTAGCCGGCATAGCCCTTGATCCTGGGGTTGCTGATCGACAGCTCGACCCATTCGCCACTGCCGTCGTCCTTGAAGATGGCCACGTACAGCCGGCCCGCGTCCAGGTACTTGTCGCCCATGGCCAGGGCGTCGGCGGCCTGGGCGTCGGCGGCGCTCCAGGGCGCGGCGCTGACCCACTTGTAGATGTATTCGTTGCGCGCATCGTCGCCCATGTACACCGCCAGCGGCTGGCCCGCCACGGGGTTGGAGAAGGCCGCGCTCTCGTGGGCGAAGCGGCCCATGGCGGTGCGCTTCCTGGCCATGCGTGCCTTGGTGTAGGGGTCGATCTCGACGATGTAGCCCTGCGCGTTCATCTCGTGGCGGTAGTCGTCGCTGCCGTCGGCCGAGCTGCCGCTGTGGCTGATGTCCCAGCGCTGGTACCGATCGTCGGTTCCGGCACTTTCCCAGCCGTGGCGCGAGGCGGCGCCTTGCGGGCGGCCATAGCGCTTGAGTGCGGCCACGCTCCGGGCATCGCGCTTCGCGTCGTCGTCGCTGCCGCGGGTGAAGTAGCCGTTCCAGTTTTCCTCGCCCGTCAGCAGCGTGCCCCAGGGCGTCTTGCCGGTGCCGCAGTTGTTGAGGGTACCGCGCGTGTGCGTGCCGGCAGCGGAATACTTCGTGACCAGCAGGGCGTTGCCGCGCGCCGGGCCCGACAGCTCGATCTCGGTCAGTGGCGTCAGGCGGGAGTTGAAGGCCGAGTCCGGCACATACGCCCATTGGCCGCCCGCCTTGCGTACCTCGACGATGGCCACGCCGTGCACGGCCACTTCCTTGTCCACCTCGGCCTTGGGGCGCGGCAGCGTGCTGGTGCCGCCGTCGGCGTGCAGGTAGAAGGACGACAGCTTCTCATCGGTGGTCGCCTCATGGTTGATGCCCAGCAGGCCGCGCTCGGTGGAGGCGTCGCTGCGCTTGCCGTCGGCGCCCAGGCCGAACCACTCCATGCCGTCGTGGTGATCGCCTGCGCGCTGGTCGAAATCGCCGTCGCTGCCGTCGTTCCGGTAGGCCGGCACGCCCGCGCGCAGCGGGTCGCCCAGGGCGTAGATCACGCTGGCGCTATAGCCCGCCGGAATCACCAGCCGGTCGGCCAGGCTCTTGCCCACGGCGCCAAAGCCCAGCAGCTTGGCCGGGGCCGGTGGCGGCGGTGCGGGGGTGGGCCCGTCGTCGTCACCGCCGCAGGCGCTCAGGCCCAGGGCACCCAGGACGGCGGCGCTGCTCGATGCGAGGCTGCCGCGCAGCAGGCCGCGGCGCGACAGTCGCGCGCCCAGCACGCTGGCGAAGTGCGGGTTGCCGGAAGTGTTGGCGTGGTCGTCGATCAGGCGGGGATCCTGCGGGGGCGCGTTGCGCTCGGTCATGGCTTTCCTCGTGGGATGGGTTGCAAACCCGGCCAGCGTAGGCGGCAACCATGACGCGCTGGTGACCGTCGCGTGACGTTGATGTGACAAGGCGCCGCGGCCGCCGGGGGACGAGGGCGTGCCGCCCGGCGCTGCTATTCTTGCCTCTTGCTTGTTCGAGCCCTTGCGGGGCTCGGTCCCATTGCCGGAGTGTTTTCATGACCCGTCCCTTCCAAGTTCTCGGCATCCAGCAGATCGCCATCGGCGGCCTGGACAAAAAGCGCTTGCAGACCCTGTGGGTGGACATGCTGGGCCTGACGCCCACCGGCAGCTTCCAGAGCGAGCGCGAAAACGTGGACGAGGACATCTGCGCCATCGGCCATGGCCCGTTCAAGGTCGAGGTCGATCTGATGCAGCCCTTCGATGCCGACAAGAAGCCAGCGGTGCACGCCACGCCGCTGAACCACGTGGGCCTGTGGATCGACGACCTGCCCAGCGCGGTCGAGTGGCTGACGGCGCGCGGCGTGCGCTTTGCGCCGGGCGGCATCCGCAAGGGGGCCGCGGGGTACGACATCACCTTCCTGCATCCCAAGGCAAACGACCAATTTCCGATTGCCGGCGAGGGCGTTCTCATCGAGCTGGTGCAGGCGCCCCCCGAAGTGATCGCCGCCTTCGCGGCACTGCCGCGCGAGTGATCGATCGGCCATGACCGGGCCGCAACGCCCCCACCGTTGAGAAACGCTGGGGGCGTTGTCTTAAACTGATCGTTACATGAAAGTCAGGAGACCGCCCGCAGGCGGCGCATGCGGTTCAATCGCAGGAGACGGCTGATGCAACCGACGGACACCCGCAATCCGGCCTACTTCCACAAGGTGGTGGACTGTCAATGGGCCTGCCCGGCCCACACCCCCGTGCCCGAGTACCTGCGCCTGATCGCGCAAGGCCGCTATGCCGATTCGTACATGGTCAACTGGGTGTCCAACGTGTTTCCGGGCATCCTGGGGCGCACCTGCGACCGACCTTGCGAGCCCGCCTGCCGGCGCGGGCGGGTCGAACAGGCCAACGCCGCCAAGCCCGAGCCGGTGGCCATCTGCCGGCTGAAGCGCGTGGCCGCCGACCTCAAGGGCGACGTGGCGGCGCGCATGCCGCTGCCGGCGGCCCGGGCCAACGGCAAGCGCGTGGCCTGCATCGGCGCCGGGCCCGCTTCGCTGACGGTGGCGCGCGACCTGGCGCCGTTGGGCTACTCGGTCACGGTGTTCGACGGCGAGGTCAAGGCCGGCGGTTTCATGCACCAGCAGATTCCGCGCTTTCGCCTGCCCGAGAGTGTGATCGACGAGGAGACCGGCTACGTCTTTGCCCTGGGCGCGCAGTTCAAGCCCGGCCAGCGCATCGACTCGATGCGGGCCCTGCTGGGCCAGGGCTGGGATGCCATCTTTATCGGCACCGGCGCGCCGCGCGGACGCGACCTGGACTTGCCGGGCCGGCAGGAGGCGGGCGAGCAGATCCACATCGGCATCGACTGGCTGGCCTCGGTCTCCTTCGGCCATGTCAAGAGCATTGGCCGGCGCGTGATCGTGCTGGGCGGCGGCAACACGGCCATGGACTGCTGCCGCACCGCGCGCCGCCTGGGCGGCGAGGACGTGAAGGTGATCGTGCGCTCGGGCTTCGACGAGATGAAGGCTTCGCCCTGGGAGAAGGAAGACGCGCAGCACGAAGGCATTCCCATCATCAACATGCACGTGCCCAAGGCCTTCGTGCACGAGCGTGGCCGGCTGACGGGCATGGTGTTCGAGATCGTGCGTGCCGAGCACGATGCCCAGGGCCGGCGCCGCCTGGTGCCCACCGGCGAGCCCGACGCGGTGTTCCCGTGCGACGAGGTGCTGATTGCCGTGGGTCAGGAAAACGCCTTCCCCTGGATCGAGCGCGATGTGGGCATTGCCTTTGGCGAGTGGGGCCTGCCGGTGGTGGACGAGGTCACGTTCCAGTCCAGCCTGCCGCAGGTGTTCATCGGCGGTGATGCGGCCTTCGGGCCCAAGAACATCATCACCGCGGTGGCGCACGGCCATGAGGCCGCGGTGTCGATCGACCGCTTCCTGAACGGCCGGTCGGTGACGGAGCGCCCGCCGCCCTTCACCAACCTGGTGTCGCAAAAAATGGGCATCCACGAGTGGAGCTACGACCACGATCCCAGCAACGACCTGCGCTACAAGGTGCCCTGGGCGCAGGCCGAGCAGGCGCTGACCAGCATCCAGGTCGAGGTGGAGCTGGGCTTTGACGCCCGCACGGCCTTCAAGGAAGCCTCGCGCTGCCTCAACTGCGACGTGCAGACGGTGTTTTCCGCCGACCAATGCATCGAGTGCGATGCCTGCGTGGACATCTGCCCGATGGATTGCATCAGCTTCACGGCCAACGGCGACGAGGCCGACTTGCGCGGACGACTGAATGCACCGGCGCTGAATCTGACGCAGGACCTGCTGGTGTCGCCGCCCGTCAAGACCGGACGCGTGATGGTCAAGGACGAGGACGTGTGCCTGCACTGCGGCCTGTGCGCCGAGCGCTGCCCCACGGGGGCCTGGGACATGCAGAAGTGGTTCCTGTCCATGACCAAGGCGGGCGGCGCCTCGCACACCATCGGCAGCAACGTGCAGGGAGCGCGGCCATGAAGCAGATCGCGGCGGTCAACGACTTCGTCATCAAGTTCGCCAACGTCAACGGCTCGGGCTCGGCCAGCGCCAACGAGCTGTTTGCCAAGTCCATCCTGCGCATGGGCGTGCCGGTAAGCCCGCGCAACATTTTTCCCAGCAATATCCAGGGGCTGCCCACCTGGTACGAGGTGCGCGTCAGCGCCAAGGGCTACCTGGGCCGGCGCGGCGGCATTGACCTGATGGTGGCGATGAATCCGCAGACCTGGGCCGCCGACGTGGAGGAGATCGAACCCGGCGGCTACCTGCTGTACGACAGCACGCGCGTGCGCCCGCGCGAAGAGCTGCGCGACGACGTGACGGTGATCGGCATTCCGCTCACCGAGATTTGCAACGCGGTGTACAGCGATCCGCGCCAGCGCCAGCTGTTCAAGAACATCATGGCCCTGGGCGCGCTGTCGCTGCTGCTGGACATCGACGCCGCGGTGATCGAGCAGCTGCTGGGCGAGCAGTTCAAGGGCAAGGACAAGCTCATTGCCGCCAACGTGCAGGCGCTGAACCTGGGGCGCGACTTCGCGCGCGAGCATCTGCAGCACCCGCTGCCCATTCGCGTCGAGCGCTCGCACCGCGTGGGCCAGCGCATCTTTGTCGACGGCAACACGGCGGCCGGCCTGGGCGCGGTCTACGGCGGTGCCACGGTATGCGCCTGGTACCCGATCACGCCCTCGACCTCGGTGGCCGAGGCGTTTTCGGCCTACTGCGCCCGGTTCCGTGTCGATGCCGATGGGCGCCACAACTACGCCATCGTGCAGGCCGAGGACGAGCTGGCCTCGATCGGCATGGTGGTGGGGGCGGGCTGGAACGGCGCGCGCGCCTTCACTGCCACCTCGGGCCCCGGCATCTCCCTGATGACCGAGTTCATCGGCCTGGCCTACTTTGCCGAGATTCCGGTCACGCTCATCAACGTGCAGCGCGGCGGGCCGTCCACCGGCATGCCCACGCGCACCCAGCAGGCCGACCTGCTGGCTTGTGCCTACGCCTCGCACGGCGACACCAAGCACGTGCTGCTGTTTCCAGAAGACCCGCACGAGTGCTTCGAGCACACAGCCACCGCACTGGATCTGGCCGACCGCCTGCAGACGCCGGTATTCGTGATGACCGACCTGGACATCGGAATGAACCAGCGCCTGTGCGAACCGCTGGCCTGGGACGATGCGCGCGCGTACGACCGCGGCAAGGTGATGACAGCCGGAGACCTGGATACGCACGACTTCGGCCGCTACAAGGACGTGGACGGCGACGGCATTCCCTGGCGCACGCTGCCCGGCACGCACCCGACGCGCGGCAGCTTCTTCACGCGCGGCACCACGCGCGACCCTTACGCCCGCTACTCCGAGCGCGGTGCCGACTACGTGTACAACGTCGAGCGCCTGCTGAAGAAATTTGCCACCGCCGCCACCCTGGTGCCCGCGCCCGTGCCACGCCCCGCCGCCAAGCGCACGCGGCTGGGCGCGATTTTCTTCGGCTCGACCAGCCCGGCCATGCACGAGGCGCTGGACGAGCTGGCCGGCCAGGGCATCCACCTCAACGCGCTGCGCCTGCGCGCCTTTCCGTTCGCGGCCAGCGTGCGCGAGTTCATCGACGCGCACGACATCGTGTTCGTGGTGGAGCAAAACCGCGACGCGCAGCTGCGCACCCTGCTGATCAACGAGCTGGAGATCAACCCCGCCAAGCTGCAGCGCGTGCTGCACTTCGACGGCACGCCGATCACCGCGCGCTTCATCATCCAGTCCATCACCGACCACGCGCACGACGCCGTGGTCACGCCGCAGGAGGCCCAGCCATGACCTACATCGCCAAGCCGCGCCTGCACCACCCGGCGCTCACGCCCAACAAGGTCGGCTACACCCGGCGCGACTACGAGGGCAAGGTGTCCACCCTGTGCGCCGGCTGCGGCCACGACTCGATCTCGGCGGCCATCGTGCAGGCCTGCTGGGAGCTGGACATCGAGCCGCACCGCGTGGCCAAGCTCTCGGGCATCGGCTGCTCGTCCAAGACGCCGGACTATTTCCTGGGCGCCAGCCACGGCTTCAATTCGGTGCACGGGCGCATGCCCAGCGTGGCCACCGGCGCCAACCTGGCCAACCGCGATCTGCTGTACCTGGGCGTGTCGGGCGACGGCGACTCGGCCTCCATCGGCCTGGGCCAGTTCGCGCACGCCATGCGGCGCAACGTCAACATGGTCTACATCGTCGAGAACAACGGCGTCTACGGCCTGACCAAGGGCCAGTTCTCGGCCACCGCCGACAAGGGCAGCAAGAGCAAGAAGGGCGTCGTCAACGCCGACAGCCCGGTCGACCTGGTGGGCCTGGCGATGCAGCTGGGCGCCAGCTTCGTGGCGCGCAGCTTCTCGGGCGACAAGGCGCAACTGGTGCCGCTCATCAAGGCCGCCATGGGGCACGGCGGCGCGGCCTTCATCGACGTCATCAGCCCCTGCGTCACCTTCAACAACCACGCCGGCTCCACGCGCAGCTACGACTGGGTGCGCGAGCACAACGAGGCGGTGAGCCGCATCGACCTGATCCTGGGGCGCCAGGAAATCACCGTGGACTACGCTCCCGGCGCGGTGGTCGATGTGCCGCAGCACGATGGCAGCGTCCTGCGCCTGCACAAGCTGCACGCGGACTATGACCCGACCGATCGCGTCACCGCCATGGCCTACATGCAAGGCCACGCCGCAAAGGGAGAGCTGGTGACGGGGCTGCTGTACCTGGAGGCCGAGGCGGGCGATCTGCACGCGGCGCAGAACACCAGCGCCCGCCCCCTGAACAACCTGGGCACGGCCGAGCTGTGCCCGGGCGCGGCAGCGCTCGAGCGCCTGAATGCGGGTTGGCGCTGAAGCGGCTCGATAGAAGCCGTGGCAAATACTGACTTGACAGTGTTTGCATAGGCAAACAATAATCGCGGCTCACCCGTCGTCTTGACGGGATACCGCCATGCCGCCCCAGTCGCCACTCCCCTTCCCGCCGCCGTACGCCGGATCGCCCGAGCACATGCGCCCCGAGGACGGGCTGATGTACATGCTGCGTGATGCGCTGGTCGCGGTGTCGCAGTGCGTCAACGAGCGCGCCGACCTGACCGGCTCCACCCTGCCGCAATGGCTGCCCCTGCACAAAATTCATGCGGGCAAGGCCGACACCGTGGCCGAGCTGGCGCGCGTGTGCACCATCGACACTGGGGCGATGACGCGCCTGCTCGACCGCCTGGAGAAAAAAGGCCTGTGTCGTCGCGTGCGCAACACGAGTGATCGGCGCGTGGTGCACATCGAGCTCACCCCCGCTGGCGTGGCCGTGGCCGAGCGTGTGCCGCACATCCTGTGCGAGGTCTACAACCAGGCGCTGGCCGGGTTCTCACCGCAGGAGTGGGCCCAGTTGAAGGCCTTGCTGGTGCGCCTGACCGAGGCCGCGCGCCAGCTGTCGTCCAAACCAAGCGAATCATGAACACTCCTCCCAAAAGCGTGCTGGCCGCGGCGCTGGCGGCTGCCGTGTTGGCCGGCTGTGCCGACATGAGAGGCATCGAGCCCCGCGCCCAGCTGCGCGACGCTGCCGCGCTGGGCCTGCCGGCCGCGCCCGCCCTGGCGCCCGCGCCCGACTGGTGGGTGCCGTTGGGCGACGCCCAGCTCGACCGCCTGGTGGCGCAGGCGCTGCAGGACAACCCCAGCCTGCGTGCCGCCAGCGCGCGCGTGGCCAAGGCCGACAGCACCGTTGCCGTCGTGCAGGCCGCCGATGGCCCGCAGCTGAACGGCACGCTGGGGCTGAACCGCCAGCGCTTTTCCAGCAACTACATCTACCCGCCGCCGCTGGGTGGCTCGGTGCAAAACCTGGGCAACGCGCAGCTGCAAGGCGGCTGGGCACTGGACTTCTTTGGCCGCAACGAGGGCCAGCTCAAGGCGGCCCTGGGCCAGGCCCGTGCTGTCCAGGCCGAGCACGATGCTGCGCGCGTGCTGCTGGCCACCAACGTGGTGCGCACCTATGTGCAGTGGGCGCGTCTGCACGATCAGCACGCGCTGGCCGAGCAGGCGCTGGCGCAGCGCCGGCAGATGCTGCAGCTGGCGCACGAACGCGCTCGTGCCGGCCTGGACAACCAGCTCGCCGTGCGCCAGAACGAAAGCAGCCAGGCCGACACGCGCACCCAGATCGCGGCGCTGGAGCAGCAGATGCAGGCCACCGGCCACGCGCTGGCGGCCCTGCTGGGCGCGCCAAGCCTGCCTGCGGGTGTGACGGCGCCGAGCCTGGCGGCGTTGCACGCGCTGGCCGTGCCGCAGCAACTCAGCGCCGACTGGCTGGGCCGGCGCGCCGACATCGCGGCCGCGCGCTGGCGCGTGCAGGCCGCGCAAGGCCAGGTACAGGCAGCGCGTGCGCAGTTCTATCCCAACATCAATCTGGCGGGCTTTGTCGGCCTGCAAAGCCTGGGTTTTGACAAGCTGCTGCGTGGCGGCAGCGCCGAGTGGGGCGTGGGCCCGGCGCTCAGTCTGCCGATCTTCGAGGGCGGGCGTCTGCGCGGCCAGTTGCGCGGCGCCGTGGCCGACGAGGATGCCGCCATTGAAAGCTACAACGCCACCGTGATCGGTGCGCTGCGCGAGGTGGCCGACGAGGCTTTGGCCGTGCGCGCCGTGGCGCGCCAACAGCACGAGCAGGCGCCGGCGCTGCAGGCTGCCGAGGCCGCGTGGGACATCGCCCGCCAGCGCTACGGCGCGGGCCTGGGCACCTACCTGAACGTGTTGGTGGCCGACGCCGCCGTGCTGGCCCAGCGCCGCCAGAGCGTCGATTTGTCGGCGCAGGCCCTGCTGGCCCAGGTGGGCCTGGCCCAGGCCATGGGCGGCGGCTGGCAGCCGACGACAGCTGCACCCCAGAACGAATCAACGGGCGCGTCCGCGCGCTGAAGGAAAGCAAGATGTCAGAAGCAGGAACCCCCGCCGCACCGGCCGATCAGGCCACGCAGCCGCCCGAGGAAGAAGCTGGCGCCAGCGGTCGCCGCAAACACGTATTGCTGGGCCTGACCGCCGTGGTGCTGGTGTGCGCCCTGGCCTTCGGTGCGTACGACCGCCTGGTGCTGGCGCACTACGAGGAGACCGACAACGCCTACGTGCAGGGCAACGTGGTGCAGATCACGCCGCAGATCGGCGGCACGGTGACGGCGATCTATGCGGATGAGACCGACCGGGTGCAGGCCGGAGCGCCCCTGATCAAGCTCGATGGCGCCGACGTCCAGCTGGCGCTGGCGCAGGCCGAGGCCGCACTGGGCCAGACCGTGCGCCAGGTGCGCACGCTGTACGCCAACAACAGTGCGCTGACGGCCCAGGTGCGTCTGCGCGAGGCCGACGTCAGCAAGGCGCGCAGCCAGTTGGCCACGGCCGAGCAGGACCTGGCGCGCCGCCAGGGCCTGGCCGGCGGCGGCGCGGTCTCGGGCGAGGAGCTGGCCCATGCACGCGCCCAGGTCACCGCCGCGCAGAGCGTGTTGACGGCGGCCCAGGCCGGCGTGAGCGCCGCGCAGGAGCAACTGGCGAGCAACCAGGCGCTGACCGACGGCACGCCCGTGGCGCAGCACCCCAGCGTGCTGGCGGCCGCCGCCAAGGTTCGCGAGGCCTGGCTGGCCGCGCACCGTACCCTGCTGCCGGCGCCGGTGTCGGGCTACGTGGGCAAGCGCACCGTGCAGCTGGGCCAACGCGTGGCTGCGGGCATGCCGCTGCTGACGGTGGTGCCGCTCGACCAGGTCTGGGTGGAAGCCAACTTCAAGGAAAACCAGCTGCGCCGCATCCATATCGGCCAACCGGTGCGACTGACGGCCGATGCCTATGGCAGCAAGGTGGTGTACGAGGGCACGATCAGCGGCCTGGGCGTGTCCACCGGCGCCGCCTCGGCGCTGCTGCCGGCGCAAAACGCCACCGGCAACTGGATCAAGGTGGTGCAGCGCGTGCCGGTGCGCATTGCGCTGCAGCCCGGGCAGCTCAAGACGCACCCGCTGCGCGTGGGCCTGTCGATGGCCGCGCGCGTGGACGTGAGCGACCAGAGCGGCCCCGAGCTGACCGACACGCCGCGCCACGAGCCGCTGGCCAAGACGGCGGTGTTTGCCGACGCCGGGCAGGGCGCCGAGCAGCGCGTGCAGCAGATCATCGAGCACAACCTGGGACAGCGGGTGGCCAAGCGCTATTGACAAAATTGGCTTGCAGCGCTTGCCCATCAAGCGCAAACAGCTATTAAAAATATAGTATTCGAGTCTTTTGGGCCCGCTGCATGAGCGCAACGACCGCCGTTTCCCATCCGCCGCTGCAGGGCAGCGCGCGCGTGCTTGGCACGCTGGCCTTGTCGACCGCCACGTTCATGAACGTGCTGGACTCGACCATCGCCAACGTGTCGCTGCCAGCCATCTCGGGCGACCTGGGCGTGAGCCCCGTGCAGGGCACCTGGGTCATTACCAGCTTTGCCGTCGCCAACGCGATTGCCGTGCCGTTGACGGGCTGGATGACCCAGCGCATCGGCCAGGTGCGCCTGTTCATGGCCAGCGTGCTGCTGTTCACGCTGACTTCCTGGCTGTGCGGCATGGCGCACAACATGACGATGCTGATCGTGTTTCGCGTGCTGCAGGGCTTTGTGGCCGGGCCCATGATCCCGCTGTCGCAAACGCTGCTGCTGTCCAGCTACCCACCCAGCAAGGCGGGGCTGGCCATGGCCATGTGGGCCATCACCACCTTGGTGGCGCCCATTACCGGGCCGCTTTTGGGCGGTTGGATCACCGACAACATCAGCTGGCCCTGGATTTTCTACATCAACGTGCCGGTCGGCCTGCTCGCTGCGGCCGTCACCTGGGCCATCTACCGTGAGCGCGAGACCCCCACGCTGAAGCTGCCCATCGATTTTGTCGGCCTGGCGCTGCTGGTGCTGTGGGTGGGTGCGCTGCAACTGATGCTGGACAAGGGCAAGGAGCTGGACTGGTTTGCCTCGCCGCAGATCGTCACCTTTGCCGTGGTGGCGGTGGTGGGCTTTGCCTTCTTCCTGGCCTGGGAGCTGACCGAGAAGCACCCGGTGGTCGACCTGTCGCTGTTTGCCAAGCGCAATTTTTGGTCGGGCGCGCTGGCCACGGCGGTGGCCTATGGCGTGTTCATCGGCAACGTGGTGATCCTGCCGCTGTGGCTGCAGCAGTTCATGGGCTACACCGCCACGCAGGCGGGCATGGTGCTGGCGCCGGTGGGGCTGCTGGCCATCGTGCTCTCGCCCGTGGTGGGCGTGACCATGCACAAGGTTGATCCGCGCTGGTACGTGACGGGCTCTTTTTTGGTGTTCGGCCTGGTGTTCTGGCTACGCTCGCTGTTCACGGTGGAGACCGACTTCGTCACCATCATGATCCCCACGCTGATCCAGGGTATCGGCATGGCGGGCTTCTTCATCCCGCTGGTCACCATCACGCTGTCGGGCCTGCATCCCTCGCGCATCCCGGCGGCGGCGGGCTTGTCCAATTTCACCCGCATCACGGCCGGCGCCTTTGGCGTGTCGATTGCCACCACGGCCTGGGAAGACCGCGCCACGCTGCATCACGCGCAACTGGCCGAGACCATCAACGCCGGTCGGCCGGTGGTCGAGCAGACCCTGCACCAGATGCAGGCCGCCGGCCTGGGCCACCAGCAGTCGCTGGGCCTGATCGACCGGCTGCTGACGCAGCAGGCCTTCATGATCTCGACGCAGGAAATCTTCTACCTGTCGGCACTGCTGTTCCTGGGGCTGATTCCGCTGGTGTGGCTCACGCGGCGCGTGCGCGGCGCGGCCTCGGCCGAGGCCAGCGGGGCGCATTGAGCCGCCCCGGGATCGCTCACGATTGCGGGCGTTGTTGCCGCGCGCGTGCCAGGGCGGCTTCGATCAGCGCCCGCTTGCGCCCGGGCTCGCTGGCGGGAGGCGCGATCGCGTCACCGGTGGGCGCCGCGGGTGCGGGTGCTGCGACGGGACGGTGCTGGCGCCGCTGCTGCGTGGCCGCGTAGCGCACGCGGGCCGATGCGGCCTGCTCGGCGGACCAGGCGGCCCAGCCGGTGCGCTCGCCGCTGACGGCTTCCATGTGGATGCAGTCCACCGGGCAGGCGCTCACGCACAGCTCGCAGCCGGTGCACTCCGCTTCGATCACCGTGTGCATGCGCTTGGGGCTGCCGACGATGCAGTCCACCGGGCAGGCGGCGATGCACAGGGTGCAGCCGATGCACCAGTCTTCGTCGATCCAGGCCACGCCGCGCGGGCCTTCCGTGCCGTGGGCGGGGTTGAGCGGCCGTTCGGCCTGGCTCGTCAGTGCCGCCAGGCGCCGCACGCCCTCGGCGCCGCCGGGCGGGCACTGGTTGATCGGGGCGCGGCCCTCGGCCATGGCCTGCGCATAGGCCGCGCAGTCGGGGTAGCCGCAGCGCGTGCACTGGGTCTGCGGCAGCGCCTGCAGCAGGCGTTCGGCCAGCGACTCGGCGGGGCGCACGTCGGCTGGGTCGCCGGCGCGATGCGCGGGCGCCACGGGCTCAGGCGGCTTTTTGGGTCTCGGCCGCGCTCTTGGCCGCGCGCGCGCCCAGCTTGGTGACGCTGGCGCTGGGCGCCTGGGTGGCACTGGGCGGCAGCGTGTGCTCGGCAATGAAGCCCTTGACGCGCGGATACACCTGCTGGCGCCAGCGGCGGCCGCTGAAGATGCCGTAGTGGCCGGCGCCCGGCACCTCGTAGTGGCGGCCGGGCTTGCGCTCGATGCCGGTGCACAATTCGTGCGCGGCCTTGGTCTGGCCCGAGCCCGAAATGTCGTCCAGCTCGCCCTCGACGGTGAGCAGGGCGGTGCCGGTGATGTCCTGCGGGCGCACGCGCTCGAGTTGGCCGGCGGGCGAGCGCACGTCCCAGGTACCCTGCATCAGGCTGAAGTCCTGGAACACCGTCTTGATGGTTTCCAGGTAGTAGTCGGCGTCCATGTCGAGCACGGCGTTGTATTCGTCGTAGAACTTGCGGTGCGTCTCGGCGCTGGACTCGTCGCCCCGCACCAGGTCTCGGAAGTAGTCCCAGTGGCTGGTGGCATGGCGGTCGGGGTTCATGGCCACGAAGCCCGAATGCTGCATGAAGCCGGGATACACGCGGCGCCCCGCGCCGGGGAAGTTGTGCGGCACGCGATAGATCACGTTGTTCTCGAACCACGAGAAGCTGCGCTGGGTGGCCAGATTGTTGACCTGGGTGGGCGAGCGGCGCGCGTCGATGGGCCCGCCCATCATGGTCATGGTCAGCGGCGTGGTTTCGCCGCGGCTGGCCATCAGCGAGACGGCGGCCAGCACCGGCACCGTGGGCTGGCACACGCTGACCACGTGGCAGTTGCCGTACTTGGACTGCAGGTGGCGGACGAATTCCTGCACGTAGTTGATGTAGTCGTCCAGGTGGAACTCGCCCTCGGCCAGCGGCACCAGGCGCGCGTCGGTCCAGTCGGTGATGTAGACCTTGTGGTCCTGCAGCATGGTGCGCACGGTGTCACGCAACAAGGTGGCGTGGTGGCCCGACAGCGGCGCCACGATCAGCACCGGCGGCTGCGTCTTGAGCTTGGCCAGCGTCGCCGGGTCGTCCGAGAAGCGCTTGAAGCGGCGCAACTGGCAAAACGGCTTGGCGATCTCGATGCGCTCGTCGATGGCCACCGGCACGCCGTCGACCGGCACCTGGCGAATGCCGAACTCGGGCTTCTCGTAGCCCTTGCCCAGGCGGTGCAACAGCGCAAAGGAGGCCGCCACGCGTTGCGCCATGGGCAACTGGCCGAACGGCAGGTGCGGGTTGTTGTAGAGCTTGGCCGTGGCGTCGGCGATTTCGGCAAACGGCTCAATGAGCGCGCGCTGCGCCTCGTAGATGTGATAGAGCATGGCAGTTCGGCAGACAAATTGTTGCATTGCAATATAGCGCAGCGCGCGTGGCTTTGCACTGGGTCAAGGCCCCTAAAGCGACAGGCGCAGCGGCATTTCGTGACGAAGGCAACAGGCGCCGGCTTGTGTGGCGTCCGCGGCCGGCTTGTGGGTGTCTGGCTATCATCGGCGCCATGACGGGTGCGGGCATGCTTGGGGGCTGGCTGCAGGGCGCGGCACGCGGCCTGCTGGGGGCGCTGGCCGGCTGGTGGCAGGTGTTGTTCACCGGCGCGCAGCTGATGGTGCTGGCGTTCTCGCCCGCCAGCTATCGCGCGCAGGGCGGCGCCGGCGTGCTGCGCGAGATCGAGCGCGCGGCCGCGCCGGGCCTGCCGGGCTTCACCATGCTGATGGCGCTGTTCAACGTGGTGGTGATCCGCATTGTGGTGGTCACGGCCCTGGCCTACGGCCTGACGCAATACGCGCTGGACGCGGTGGTTCGCGTGCTGGTGCTGGAGCTGATTCCGCTGATGGCCGCCCTGTACGTGGCGGTGGACTACAGCATTCCGGGTGGCTCGCAGCTGTACAAGTGGCGCCGCGCGGGCGGTTTCGAGCGCTTGCGCGCGCAGGGGCAGGACCCGCTGGCGCGCGAGGTGCTGCCGCGTGTGCTGGGCGGCGTGTTTGCCGTGCTGCTGCTGGCGGCCGTCAGCTGCGTGATCTCGCTGGTGCTGACGTACCTGGCCGTGCACGGCTTCACGCTGGCGGCGTTGCCGCGCTACAACCGCGCGGTGGGGCAGATCTTCAACCCGGCAGTGACGCTGATCTTTGGCCTCAAGACCACGCTGTTCGCCCTGACGGTGGCCCTGTTGCCGGTGGCCAACGCTCTGCGCGACATCCCGCGCAAGCGCGCGCGCACCAGCGTGGAGCTGCAGGGCCTGGTGCAGATGTTTGTGCTGATGCTGCTGATCGAGATGGCGGCCCTGATGGGCAACTACTATTGAGCCCGCGCCATGCCAACGAACGACTCCGCCCGCTCCGCCGACGCGCCCGACGCGCCGCTGTCCGACGCCCAGGTGCGCGGCGTGCAGTGGCGCGCCGTGCTGCTGCTGATCACGATGACCGCGCTGCTGGCCGGCAGCGCGCTGTACCTGATGTGGGCGCGCGGCGCTTTCGACGAGACGCAGCCCCTGTACCTCACCACCGACGACTCAGACGGCGTGCTGGTCGGCATGGACATGAGCTTTGCCGGCTTTCCCATCGGCCGCGTGCGCAGCATCGAGCTGGTGGGCAGCGGCACGGTGCGCATCCGGGTCGATGTGCCGGTGCGCGACGCGCACTGGCTGCGCAGCTCTAGCGTGTTCACGCTCGAGCGCGGCATCGTCGGCGCGGCGCGGCTGCGCGCCTTCAGCGGCGTGCCCGACGACCCGCCGCTGCCTGCCGGAGCCGAGCGCATGGTGCTGCGCGGCGACATGACCGCCGAGATCCCCAGGATTTTGTCCGACGTGCGCGACGTGCTGCAGAACGTCGCCCAACTCACCGCCAGCGATGGCGCCCTGGGCCAGACCCTGGGCGAGCTCAAGACCTTCAGCGCGCGCCTGAACGCGGGCCAAGGTGGGCTGGTGGGCGCGCTCACCGGCAACGCCGCCGACGCCCAGCGCGTGGGCGAGCTGCTGGCGCGCAGCAACCAGCTGCTGCAGCGCGTCGATGCCCTGGTGGCCCGCGCCGACCGCCAGGTGTTGGGTGAGAAAGGCCTGCTGGCCGACAGCCAGGGCGCCGTGCGCCAGCTGAGCGGCCTGCTGCAGGATGCGCGCCAGAGCGTGCAGAAGGTGGACGCGGTGCTGAAGGACGTGCAAGGCGTGGCCGCCAATGCGCGCGGCGCCACCGACGGTCTGGGCGACCTGCGCGCCGACGTGGAAAGCAGCCTGCGCAAGATCGACGCGCTGATTGCCGAGCTGAACCGCAAGTGGCCGTTCGCGCCCAGCCAGCAGGAGGTGACGCTGCCATGAACCGGTCCTGGATTGCTATTTGTTTAATAGCTTTTGGCGCGCTCTCTGCCTGCGCCAGTGGCCAAAAAGTGCCGGACTGGAGTATCAGCGCCCTGGGCCACGTGCAGCGCTTCAACGACGCCTATCTGAGCGGCGATGCGCGCGTGGCCCGGCGCGAGTTCGAGCAGGCCCGCGCCGACACCGCGCGCACCGGCCGCCCTGACCTGGTGGCGCGGGTGGAGCTGAACCGCTGCGCCGCGCAGGTGGCCAGCCTGGACTTTGCCCCCTGCACCGGGTTTGACGCACTGGCGCCCGATGCCGGCGCGGCCGAGCGCGCCTACGCCCGCTACCTGGCTGGCCAGGCCGGCGCGGCCGAGGCGCCGCAGTTGCCGCCGCAGCACCGCGCCATCGCGGCCGGCGGCGCCAGCGTGGCGGCCATCGACGAGCCCCTGGCGCGCCTGATCGCGGCGGCCGTGCTGCTGCGCCAGGGCCGGGCTACGCCCGACGTGGCCCGGCAGGCGGTGGACACGGCGTCGCACCAAGGCTGGCGCCGTCCGCTGCTGGCCTGGCTGGGCGTGCAGCGCCAGCGGGCCGAGCAGGGCGGTGATGCAGCCGAGGTTGCGCGCATCCAGCGGCGCATGGACCTGGTGCAGCCCGCAGCGCCCCAGGCCGGGCCCGCCCGCTGAGTCATCGGCCGCTCAGCGGCTGGCGCGCAGCTCGGCAAACAGATCGCTATAAATTTTGTATCTGCTGGCGCTTATTGGTTGCGCGCCAGAGGCCGATTTGGCTGCGGAAATTACGCCGCAGCCCGGCTCGTGCAGGTGGGTGCAGTTGTAGAAACGGCACTCGGCCACATGGGGCCGGATGTCGGGCATGTAGGCGGCCAGCTGCGCGGGGTCGATGTGGCGCAGGCCGAATTCCTGAAAGCCGGGCGAGTCGATCAGCGCGCTGCGCCGCTCGGTGTCCAGCCAATACCAGGTGGTTGCGGTGGTGGTGTGGCGGCCAGTGTTCAGCGCCTGCGAGATCTCGCCCGTGGCCGCCTGCGCGCCGGGGACCAGGTGGTTGATGAGCGTGCTCTTGCCGGCGCCCGAGGGCCCCAGGATCAGCGTGGTGCGGCCTTGCAGGCGCTCGCTGAGCGCGGCCAGGCCGTCGTCGCTCGGCAGGGTATTTGCTCCCTCTCCCGCATACGGGAGAGGGTTGGGGTGAGGGTGGCCCGGCTCGCCATACCCATCGCCGCTGCCCCTCACCCCAACCCTCTCCCCAAAGGGGCGAGGGGGCAATATCTTGGCCGCCAGCGGCAGCACGGCATAGCCCATGGCCCGATACGGCGCCAGGCGCTCCCAGCCACGGGCAAACATCGCGCTCAGGTCGGCCTTGTTCAGCACGATCAGCGGTGCGATGTGCGCGGCCTCGCAGGCAATCAGGGCGCGCGCCAGCTGGTGCTCCGAAAACTCCGGTTCGGCGGCCACCAGGATCAGCACCTGGTCCAGGTTGGCGGCAAAGGACTTGGTGCGCAACTCGTCCCGGCGGTACAGCCAGTTGCGCCGGGGCAGGGTGCGCTCGACGCTGCCCTCGTCCTGCGAGGGCAGCCATTGCACGCGGTCGCCCACCACCACCTCCAGCTTCTTGCCGCGCGGGTGGCAGCGCACGCGCACGCCATCGGCCGTCTCGACCATGCAGTGGCGCCCGTGGCTGGACACCACCAAGCCTTCCTGCAGCGCGCCGGGCGCCGTGGGGGCGGGGCGGGGCCGGCGCGGGCTCAAGCGGGCGCCACCCGGGCGCCCAGATGGGCGATGCGCTCGCTGGCCGGCGGGTGCGAGTAGTAAAAGCGCACGTACAGCGGATCGGGCGTGAGCGTGCTGGCGTTGTCCTTGTACAGCTTGACCAGCGCGTTGCACAGCTCTTGCGCGCTGGCCTGGGTGGCCGCGTAGGCGTCGGCCTGGAACTCGTGGCGGCGCGACAGCTGAGCCGCCAGCGGCGAGACAAAGAAGCCGAACACCGGCACTACCCCCATGAACAGCAGCAGCGCCAGTGCGTGGTTGGGCACCGCCCCGCCCATGCTGGCGGGCAGGTTGGGCGTCACGCCCAGGCCAGCATAAAACCAGCTTTGCTGCGCCAGCCACCCCAGCAGGGCCAGGCCGGCAAAGCTGAGCGCAAACAGCATGACGATGCGCTGCACGATGTGCCGGTGCTTGAAGTGGCCCAGCTCGTGCGCCAGCACGGCTTCCACCTCGGGCGGGCTCAGCTGCGTCAGCAAGGTGTCGAAGAACACCACGCGCTTGGCCGCGCCAAAGCCGGTGAAGTAGGCATTGGCGTGCGCGCTGCGCCGGCTGCCGTCCATCACGAACAAGCCCTTGGCGGCAAAGCCGCAGCGCGCCATCAGCGCGGACACGCGCTCGCGCAGCACAGCGTCATCCAGCGGCTCGAATTTGTTGAACAGCGGCGCGATCAGCGTGGGGTAGAGCACCAGCATCATCAGCGAGAACGCCATCCACGCGCCCCAGGTCCACAGCCACCAGGTGCGGCCCGTGACCTGCATCAGCCACAGCGCGCCCGCGGCCAGCGGCACGCCGATGACGAGGCTGAGCGCCAGCGACTTGAGCAGGTCCGTCCACCACAGCCGCGCGCTCATGCGGTTGAAGCCAAAGCGCTGCTCGATGACGAAGGTCTGCCAGGCGCCGGCCGGCAGTTCGAGCAGGCCGTTGATGAGCGCGAATGCCAGCAGCAGCGCCAGCGGCTGCAGCAGGGGCCGGGGGCCCAGGGCATCGAACAGCGCGCCGTTGAGCGCATCCAGTCCGCCCAGCAGCGTCCAGCCCAGCAGCACGGCGGCGCCCAGCGCCAACTCCAGCAGGCCAAAGCGCAGGCGGGCCACGGTGTAGTCGGCGGCGCGCTGGTGGGTATCCAGGGGGATGGCGCGGGCAAACTCGGCCGGCACGGCGCCGCGATGGCGCGCCACGGCGCGGATCTGGCGCGAGGCCAGCCACAGCTTGGTGGCCACGTTCAGCAGCAGGGCCGCGCCAAAGACGATCGTGGTGAGCAGGGCGGGGGTGAGCGGGAGGTTCAAGGTCAATCGGGGGCCGTGGACTGAATGACGAAGTTTAGGGCCGCGCGCCGCTATGCCAAGGGGCGCAAGGGCCAGCCGTGGACAATGAGGCCCATGACCGAGACCGTTTCGCCCCCCGCCGCCGCCGCCGAGCTGGCCAAATCCGAACACAACCTGATCTGGCTCGACTGCGAGATGACCGGGCTGGACCCCGAGAAGGAGCGCATCATCGAGATCGCCGTCATCGTCACCGGCCCGCAGCTCACGCCGCGCGTGGAAGGGCCGGTGCTGGTCATCCACCAGAGCGACGCGGTGCTGGACGCCATGGACGCCTGGAACCAGGGCACGCACGGGCGCAGCGGCCTGATCGACAAGGTCAAGGCCTCCCCGCTGGACGAGGCCGCCGCCGAGGCGCAGCTCATCGCCTTCGTGTCGCGCTACGTGGGCAAGGGCAAGTCGCCCCTGTGCGGCAACACCATCAGCCAGGACCGGCGCTTCCTGGTCAAGTACATGCCGCGGCTGGAGGCCTACTTCCATTACCGCAACATCGACGTCAGCACGCTCAAGGAGCTGGCGCGGCGCTGGCGGCCCGAGGTGATGCAGGCCTTCAAGAAGCGCCAGTTGCACACGGCGCTGGCCGATGTGCACGAATCCATCGACGAACTGGAGCATTACCGCCGGCACTTCATCCGGCTGGCCGAGTGACCGGTCGGGCCTCAGCGCGGGACGGCGCTGCGGTCATCCAGCGGCATCGGAAACGAGTCGGGCTGGCCCCAGTCGGTGATGCGCGGCTCGCCCACGCCGTCCAGTGGCGCCAGCTGCGAGCGACGGTCGCTGCGCTTGCGGTCCAGCGTCTCCACCAGGTTGTGTCGCGCGGTCTTGAGCTCGACCGAGTCGCTGAGCGGAGCCTGGTTCGACTCGGTGGCGCCCAGACCCAGAAATTCGGCCCGGATGGCCCAAGGCTCGGGCATGGCGTCCGGCGCCAGCAGCCAGTAGCCCACGTGGCACTGCGACAGCAGGGTCTGCTTGAGCTGGCGGTTGCCGCGCGAGAGCCGGCGCTCGCCCATCACGTCCACGCAGCCGATGGCGCGGCCGGTTTCGTCACACAGCGTGAAGGTGCAGTACACCCCACCCAGCATGGCAAACAGGCCCTCGGCCGTGGCCGGGTCGCGCGGCATGCAAAAACGCGTGACCGGCAGCTTGACCATCACGTGATGCTCGGGAAACACCTGCTGCAGCCAGCGCCACACCTGCAGCTCGGTGCGTCCCAGCATGACGCGTGGCTGCACGGCCACCGGCTGGGTCGGGCGCCGCTTGCGGGGCGGCGCGGGCGGGGGGCGGCGGCGCCAGAACCATGCGGCGCACAGCACGGCGAGGGCGGTCAGCAACCAAGGCCACAACGCATTCATGACAATTCCCTGAGCGAGTTCGCCGTTTTCGGCTTGTTGTTGTCGATCGACTGGCGATCGCGTTTTGTAACTTTAGACTGCATTTTTTGAGACGCAAGCCCGAAAGCCCGGTGGTGGCGCCCGAACTCGTGGCGTTTGCACAAAAAGTCACACTTTCGGATCGACCGTTTGCCACCCACCGATCCCTGACGGAGAAAAACCATGCGCCTGGATGACTTGTTGTATTCGCAGGGCTTTGGCACGCGCCGGGTTTGCGCGGGCCTGATCGAGCAGGAGCGCGTGAGCGTGGGTGGCGCCGTGTGCACCGACCCGGCCGCCGAGCAGGATGTGGCCGACCCGGCCTTCCGCTTTGCCGTGCAAGGCTTGGCCTGGCCGTACCGCCAGCGCGCCTACCTGATGCTGCACAAGCCCGCGGGCACCGAATGCTCGCACCGTCCCGGCGCCTGGCCCAGCGTCTACACCCTGCTGCCCGTGCCGTTGCGCCAGCGCCCGGCGCCCGGCAAGGTGCAAGGCGTGCAGGCCGTGGGCCGGCTGGACCAGGACACCACGGGCCTGCTGCTGCTGTCCGACGACGGCGCCTTCATCCACCGCATGAATTCGCCGCGCCGACACGTGCCCAAGGTGTACGAGGTGGGGACCAAGCACCCGCTGGACGAGCGTCAGTTGCAGCGCCTGCTGGCCGGCGTGGTGCTGGACGACGACCCGCGCCCCGTGCGCGCCGCTGCGGTCGAGGCCGTGGCTGAACGCCAACTGCGCCTGACCCTGACCGAGGGCAAGTACCACCAGGTCAAGCGCATGGTCGCGGCGGTGGGCAACCGCGTGGAGGCGCTGCACCGCTCGCGGATCGGCGGGCTGTCATTGCCGGCCGAACTGGCGCCGGGCCAGTGGCGCTGGCTGGATGCGGGCGATCTGGCGCTGCTGTTGGTTTGAGGCGTTTTTGCGCCTCTTCGTGGCAAAAATATGTCACGAAATCCAGCTTTGCAGTTCACTGCGACGGCTCGTACGGCGGTTTTCCAACCAAGAATCAAGCCTCTGGTATCCGAAACGTGGGTTACCGATCTCCCAACGTGTTCGTCGCAATCGGGCGGACTCTGCTAGGGAGCGCACGTTGCGGATGCGGCTTATGGAAAACCATCGGGAGTGGGGAGAATGAAATATTGCAGGCCCTTGAAATCCGTGCGCGGCGCACTGGTTGTGATGGCGGGGCTCGCCTTCGCAGCGGGGGCTGGTGCAGCCGACTATTGGACGACATTCAACGTCCCGGCGACAGACAACACCATGGTCAATCCTGTGCAGGGCACACTGCACGGCGCCACCGTCACCGTCACCAATCAAAGTGCCGTTGCCGGCACCAATCCGATGTGGATCTCGACACCGCCCTTCACGGTGTCCACCGTGGCGTTTTACCCGGCGAGCCTGAAAGCCATGACGAACCATCTGGTTCGAGTGCCTCGCGCGGGGGCGACGGCCGCATCGCCCCAGGTGGCAGAAATTTCGTTTGCCGCGCCCGTGGTCGACCCCTTGGTGGCCTTCTACAGCCTGGACAATTCAGCCGTGAGCGTGCAGTCCAGCACCGATATGAGCGGCGCACCGGCTGATGTGGAGACACTGGCCAACCGTACGAACATGATCGGCGTGCCGGCAGCGGGCTGGGTCAGCGGCTGGGATCCCGATCCAAGTTTGGTTGCTGTGCGGACAGAGGGTTGTTTTGTCGATCCCGATTCGAAGCGCGTCTGCGGCATGTTTCGCTTGAAGGGCGTGTATACGGAAATCCAGCTTGGCCAGTTTCTAACCAGTGGCGGTAGTGATGGCGTCGGCTTTCAGATTGGCCTGAGTCTCACGCCTGCCCCTCAACCCGATGCGGGAACGACCCAGGCCGGCGTGACGCGCGTGGTGATTTCCGATCTGCGCACCAACGACCGACTGGTTGGTGCACGCGGCACCGAGTTGGCCGCCACTGGGGCCAATGCCACGGTGGCCGTGGTGGGCGCCTGGCCGACCGGCATCTCGCTGAACCCTGCCACGGGCGGCGTGACGGTCGATTCCACGGTGGCGGTCGGGACGTACACCATGAGCTACCTGCTGTGCGATGCGGCTGACGCCACCAACTGTGCTGAATCCACGGTGCAAATCACGGTAGCGGCGCCGGCACCCGTCCCGACGTTGCCGGCCACGGGTTTGGTCACCCTGGCGGGCCTGCTGGCGTGGTTGGGCATGCGTGCGCGCCGGGGCCAGCGTTGAATTGATCCAAACGGGCTGCGCGGCGGGGGTCAACGCCCGTTCAGAAAGCGTGCAATTGCCGCATTCACCGCCTCCGGCTGATCCCGGTGCGGCGAGTGTCCGCAGGCGGGCAGCTCCAGCAGGTGCGCGTGCGGCGCGGCGCGTTGCAGTTCGTGGATTTGCGCCAGCGTGCCGTACTCATCTTGAAGGCCCTGGATGGCCAGCAGGGGGGCGGTGATGGCGCGGCATTCGTCGCGGATGTCGAAGCTGCGGAAGGCCTCGCTCAGCCACACGTCGTTCCATTGCCAGAAGGCGCCGTCCACGTCGTCGTGGTAGCGCGCCAGGCGCTGGCGCAGGGGGCCGTGCTCGAAGGCCTGGCGTGCCTGCTCGATGGAGCGCACCGACACGTCTTCGACCATCAGGTGCGGGGCCATCACCACGCAGGCGGCAAGCGGATGGTGGGCGGCGTGGATCAGCGCGATGGTGGCGCCGTCGGAGTGGCCCACCAGTACCGGCTGTTCCAGGCCCAGCGCGGCCAACAGGCGCGGCAGCACCTGCAGCGCCTCGCGGTGCATGTAGTCGGGCTGCAGGCGGCCGGCGCCGCGCACGTCGGGCACCGGGCTGGAGCGGCCGTAGCCGCGGCGCGACACCACCCAGCCGGCGCGCCCGGTGGCGGCGCACAGGCTGGCCGGCCAGTCGCGCCACAGGGCGACCGAGCCCAGGCCCTCGTGCAAGAACACCAGCGGCGCGCGCCCGGTGGGGCTGCCCGCCGGCGCCGCGAGGGCTGCTGCTTCGAGAAAAACGCCGTCGATGTCCACGCCTTGCATGGCCGGGATGTTATGTCAGGGTGGGCATGTCATGGCGTGGTGGGCGGGCGGCGTACACTCGCGCGCCGCGTCTTGCCACTGGATCGATGGGTTGTATGAAGGCTGCTGTCGTCAATTTCCCCGCGTCGGGCCAATCGGCTGCGCCCAGCCGCCGGCGCCTGCTGGCCGCGGGCGCGGCCGTGGGTCTGGGCGCGCTGTGGTCCCCGGTGCAGGCGGCGGCGCCGCGCGCGCCGGTGCTGGTGCTCAATTCGCTGGACGGCACGGTGAGCGTGATCGACGGCAACACCTGGGTCGAGCTGCGCCGCATCGCCACCGGCCGCGAGCCGCACCATCTGTACATGACGCCCGACGAGAAGTCGGTCATCGTGGCCAACGCGGGCAGCGATTCGCTCACCTTCATCGACCCGCGCACGGCCCAGGTGCAACGCACGCTTGCCGGCATCATCGATCCCTACCATCTGCGCTTTTCGCCCGACATGCAGTGGTTTGTCACGGCGGCCAACCGGCTGAACCACATCGACCTGTACCACTGGGACGGCGAAAACCCCGAGCTGGTCCAGCGCATTGCCACCGGCAAGACGCCCAGCCACCTGTGGATCGACAGCCGCAGCACCACGGTGTATGCCAGCATGCAGGACAGCGACGAGTTGGTGGCGATCGATCTGGCCACGCAGCGCCTGGCGCACCGCGTCAAGACCGGGCCCATGCCGGCCGACGTGTTTGGCACGCCCGACGACCGCACCCTGCTGGTGGGGCTGACCGGCGGCACCGGCGTGCAGGTGTTCGAGTTGGCGCCCGGCCAAGCGCCGCGGGCCGTGGGCCAGATCGCCACGGGCAAGGGCGCGCACGCCTTTCGCGCGCTGGGCGACCGGCGCCATGTGCTGGTCAGCAACCGCGTGGCCAACACCATCAGCCAGATCGACTACGCAACGGGCGCCGTGGTGGCCAACTTCCCCGCGCCCTCGGGCCCCGACTGCATGGACGTGTCGGCCGACGGCACGCTGATCATGGTCGGCTCGCGCTGGGCCGGCAAGTTGACGCTGATCGACGTCGCCCAGCGCCGCGTGGTGCACCAGGTCAAGGTGGGCAAGTCGCCGCACGGGGTGTGGACACTGGACCACGCCGGGCGGGTGTGAGGAATGCGTGATGAACAGACGAAACGCTATTTTTTCAATAGCTTCTGGCGCTTTCTGGATGGGCGCAAACGCCCGAAGTCCTTTGGAGTATTGCCATGGTCCGGTGTACCTCACCTTTGACACCGGCCACATGGGCATTGCCAATTTGGTTGCTGACGTGTTGCGTCGCCAGCAGATCGAGGCGACGTTTTTTGCCGCCAACGAGCGCACGCAGGAGGGCGATGGCAGCCTGAGCCGCTACTGGGGCCCGTGGTGGAAGGCGCGGGCCGCCGAGGGGCACGAGCTGGCCTCGCACACCTGGGACCACGTCTACTGGCGCGCCGACCTGCCGGGGCGCGAGCCGCGCTTTCGCGTGCGCCCCTCGGCCGGCGCCTTTGCCGGGCGCGAGTTCACCTGGACCGCCGCGCAGTACTGCGCCAACATCGAGCAGGCCAGTGAGCGCCTGGCCTACTACAGCGGCAAGAAGCCGCTGCCGCTGTTTCGCGCGCCGGGCGGCAAGACCTCGCCGCGCCTGCTGGCCGCCGCCGAGGCGGGCGGCTACAAGCACGTGGGCTGGTCGCCCGCCGGCTTTCTGGGTGACGAGCTGCCCAGCGACAAGTACCCCAACCGCGTGCTGCTCGAGCGCGCGCTCAAGCACATCCAGCCCGGCGACATCCTGCTGGCGCACCTGGGCATCTGGTCGCGCCAGGACCCGTGGGCGCCGGCCGTGCTGGAGCCGCTGATCGAGGGCCTGAAGGCGCGCGGCCTGTGCTTTGCCACCTTGCGCGAGCACCCCGATTGCGCGCCCTGGATTTCCACCCACGGCGGTTGAAATGACACGACCCAAGCGCTCGCTGCTCCCCGGCATTTTCCCCCTCTCCCTCTGGGAGAGGATGGGGGTGAGTGCCGGGGCCCATGCAAGGACACGGCGATTGCGGCGCGCCGCTGCCCCTCACCCCTCCCTCTCCCCAAAGGGGCGAGGGCGATTGGCCTGTCATGTGTTGGGCGCCCAATTCGTTTCATGCCCTGCGGGTGGCGCGCAGCGCCATGGATAGTTGAGATGACCCTCGCCGACCTGTTTGCCCTGGCCCAGGAGCGTCTGTTCGAGGGCGTGATCGAGCCTCTGGCCTTTGCCCTGGGCTGGGGCAATTTGCTGGAAGACGGCTTTGTCGCTACCGGCTGGCTGCTGGTCGGCCTGCTGGAGATCGCGGTGCTGCTGCTGGTGCTCGGCCCGGCGCAGCGCCGCTGGCCGGTCGAGCCGGTGGTGGACCGCGCCGCCATCCGGGTAGATGTGATCTACACCCTGCTGCACCGGCTGGGCCTGTTCAAGCTGGTGATGTTCTTCACCGTCGAGGCCTGGTTGACTGATGGCATCGGCATGCTGCGCGCGCTGGGCATGCCCACCCTGCACCTGGACGCGATGTGGCCGGGCGTGACCGACCGGGCGCTGGTCAGCTTCGTGCTCTACCTGCTGGTGTTCGACTTCATCGGCTACTGGGTGCACCGGGCCCAGCACCAGTGGGACTGGTGGTGGCGGCTGCACGCCGTGCACCATTCGCAGCGCCAGATGACGATGTGGAGCGACGACCGCAACCACCTGCTCGACAGCGCACTGACCGACGCCATCTTCGTCGCCGTGGCCATTGCCATCGGCGTGGCGCCCTCGCAATTCGTGTGGCTGGTGGCCGTCACCCAGTTGTTCGAGAGCCTGCAGCACGCCAACCTGCGCTGTTCCTTCGGCCGCGTGGGCGAGCGCCTGCTGGTCAGTCCGCGCTTTCACCGGCGCCACCATGCCATCGGCACCGGGCACGAGGCGGGCGCGCAGGGCCATCTCAAGGGCAGGAACTTCGGCGTGCTGTTTTCCTGCTGGGATGTTCTGTTGGGCTCGGCCGACTTCGGCGGTGGCCGCGCCGCGACCGGCATCCGCGACCAAGTGGAGCAAGGGCGCGATTACGGACGGGGCTTTTGGGCGCAGCAGTGGCTGGGGCTCAAGCGGCTGGTGCTGCGCACCTGAGCGCGTATCCTCACGGCCATGCCCCTGCTGTTCGACTCGTTCTGGCGCGCTGCGGCCTACTGCCTGAATCCGCGCGTGATCGCGCTGTCGCTGCTGCCGCTGGCCATCATGGTGGCGTTGAGTGCGGTGTTGGGCTACTTCTACTGGGACCCCGCCGTCGCCGCCGTGACCGCCTGGCTGGACGCTTCCACGCTGTGGTCGCTGCTGGCCGGCTGGCTGGCGCGCCTGGGCGTGGGCGACGTGCGCGCCGGTCTGGCGCCGCTGCTGCTGGTGCTGGGCCTGACCCCGCTGGTGGTCGTGCTGGCCCTGCTGCTGGTGGCCCTGCTGCTGGCGCCGGCCGTGCTGCGCCTGGTGGCCGAGCGGCGTTTTGCCACGCTGGCGCGGCGCGGGCCCAACTCGGTGCTGGGCTCGCTGGCGTGGTCGCTGGGGCACACCGCGGTGGCACTGATCGCGCTGCTGCTGTCGCTGCCGCTGTGGCTGGTGCCGCCGCTGATCCTGATCGTGCCGCCGCTGATCTGGGGCTGGCTGACGTATCGCGTGATGAGCTATGACGCGCTGGACGTGCACGCCAGTGCCGAGGAGCGCCGTGCCCTGCTGCGCCAGCACCGCACGCAGCTGCTGGTGATCGGCGTCATCTGCGGTTACCTGGGTGCGGCGCCGGCGCTGGTGTGGGCCTCCATGACCCTGTTTGCCGTGGCCTTCGCCGTGCTGATCCCGCTGGCCATCTGGATCTACACCCTGGTGTTCGCCTTCTCGGCGCTGTGGTTCACGCACTACGGCCTGGCCGCGCTGCAGGCGCTGCGCGCGAGCTCTCCGCCAGCCCCGGCGCTGGACGTCGTCCCCGCCGCACCCGCCGCCGTCGCCCCGCCGGCCTTGCCCCATGAGCGCTGAACGCAGTCCCCCCACCTTCGGTCTGATCGTCGTCGGCGACGAAATCCTTTCCGGCCGCCGCGCCGACCAGCACCTGCTCAAGGTCGTCGAACTGCTGGGCGCGCGCGGCTTGGCGCTCGCCTGGGCCGAATACGTGGGGGATGAGCCGGTGCGCATCACCGCCGTCCTGCGGCGTGCCTTTGCCTCGGGCGACGTGGTGTTTTGCACCGGCGGCATTGGCGCCACGCCCGACGACCACACGCGCCAGTGCGCCGCCGCCGCGCTGGGACGATCCTTGGCGCTGCACCCCGAAGCCAAGGCCCTGATCCAGGCGCGCATGCAGGACACGGCCCGCGAACGGGGCGAACCCTATGAGCCCGAGCGGCCCGACAACCGGCATCGGCTGAACATGGGCGTGTTTCCCCAGGGCGCAGCGTTGATCCCCAACTCCTACAACAAAATTCCAGGGTTTTCGCTTGCCAGTCCTGCGGGGGGTGCTATCTATTTTGTGCCTGGATTCCCCGTCATGGCCTGGCCCATGATCGACTGGGTGCTGGACACGCACTACCGCGCCTGGTTTGGCGTCGGTGCCTGGCAGGAGCGCTCGATCGTCGTCCTGGGCGCGATGGAAGGCACGCTGACGCTGGTGATGCAGCGCGTGGAGGCGGCGCACCCCCAGGTTCGGGTGTTCAGTCTGCCCAGCGTGGACCACCCGCAATACGGTGCGCACATCGACCTGGGCGTCAAGGGCCCGCCCGCGGCCGTCGGGCCGGCCTATGCCGACCTGCGCCGCTGGCTGGAGCCCTTTGGCCTGCGCTACGGACCCGAGATCACGAGGCCGTGACGCGCACCATGCTGGGGCCTGGGCATTTTCGCACCGAAATGGTGCGCTTCGTTGTGGTGCAGAAGGCGGCGCGCGCCGCTGTGCCGGGAGTCGCCACGGCGGCCAAAGCCAGCGACAATGCGCGTTTTCAGATATCGATGTTCGGGATCGGATGGCCTGATTCGTTGGCATGAAAGCTGCTTGAGTTCGGGACACCGATCATTTTTTTGTTGAAACCTTCCCAACCGGAGAATTCCCAGATGGCCAAGTCCGTCGCCGACGTCATGAAACTCGTGGAGGAAAACGAGTGCAAGTTTGTTGATTTCCGCTTCACGGACACACGCGGCAAGGAGCAGCACGTCAGCGTGCCGGTGTCGCACTTCGACGAGGACAAGTTCAGCGACGGCCACGCCTTCGACGGCTCGTCCATCGCCGGCTGGAAGGGCATCGAAGCCTCCGACATGCTGCTGATGCCCGACCCGGCCACGGCGCACATCGACCCTTTCTACGAAGAACCCACCCTGGTGCTGACCTGCGACGTGCAGGAGCCGGGCGACGGCAAGGCCTACGAGCGCGACCCGCGCTCGCTGGCGCGCCGCGCCGAGGCCTATCTCAAGGCCAGCGGCATTGGCGACACGGCCTTCTTCGGCCCCGAGCCTGAGTTCTTCGTGTTCGACAACGTGCGCTGGAGCACCGCGCCCGGCCACAGTTTCTACGAGATCGACGAGTACGAGGCGCCCTGGAACACCGGCGCCAAGCTGGAAGGCGGCAACCGCGGCCATCGCCCGACCACCAAGGGCGGCTACTTCCCGGTGGCGCCGGTGGACAGCACACACGACATGCGCGCCGAAATGGCCCTGGTGCTGGAGGGCATGGGCATCCCGGTCGAAGTGTTCCACCACGAGGTGGCGGGTGCCGGCCAGATGGAGCTGGGCACCAAGTTCAGCACCCTGGTCGAGCGCGCCGACTGGACGCAGCGCCTCAAGCACGTGGTGTGGAACGTGGCCGATCGCTACGGCAAGACCGCCACCTTCATGCCCAAGCCCTACCACGGCGACAACGGCAGCGGCATGCACGTGCACCAGTCGATCTGGAAGGACGGCAAGAACCTGTTTGCCGGCAACGGCTACGCCGGCCTGTCGGAGACGGCGCTGTTCTACATCGGCGGCATCATCAAGCACGCGCGCGCGCTCAACGCCATCACCAACCCCAGCACCAACAGCTACAAGCGCCTGGTGCCGCACTTCGAGGCGCCGGTCAAGCTGGCTTACTCCAGCCGCAACCGCTCGGCCTCGATCCGCATTCCGCACGTGATGAGTGACAAGGCCCGCCGCATCGAAGCGCGCTTTCCGGACCCCATGGCCAACCCCTACCTGTGCTTTGCGGCCTTGCTGATGGCGGGGCTGGACGGCATCGAAAACAAGATCCATCCCGGCGAGGCCGCCAGCAAGGACCTCTATCACCTGCCGCCCGAGGAAGACAAGCTGGTGCCCACCGTGTGCCACAGCCTCGACCAGGCGCTGGAAGAGCTGGACAAGGACCGCGCCTTCCTCACGCGCGGCGGCGTGTTCACCGACGGCATGCTCGACGCCTACATCGAGCTGAAGATGACCGAGGTCAACCGCATCCGCGTGCAGGTCAACCCGGCCGAGTACGACATGTACTACTCGCTGTAGTCCCTTCCAGCGGCAAACAAGGGCGGCTTCGGCCGCCTTTTTTGTTGCTGCGGGCGCAACGAAATCTCGCCGCGCAGATCAATTGGACCGATACTTTGACTATTTGCGCCACCGGGCATCGCGCGCCGGCTGGCTGCCTTGCCACCGAGGTCTGCCCCATGAACCTGCCCTTCACCGCCCGATCCATCGGATGCGCCGCCGCACTGGCGTTGCTGCTGGCCTGGGCGGCGCCCGCATCCGCGCAAAGCCGCATCTATCGCTGCGGCAACGAATACACCAACCAGATCAAGGGCCGCACCGACTGCAAGCTGGTGGAGGGCGGCAACGTTACCGTGGTGCGCGGTACCTCGCCCACGCCGGCGCCGGCTGGCGCGGGCGCCGGCGGCGCCAAGCCGGTGGCCACCGCGCCGGCCTCGGCCCCGCGGGTGGATCCGGCGGTGCAAAAGGCGCGCGACTCGGATGCCAAGGCCATTTTGGAACAGGAGCTGCGCCGCGCGCAGGCACGCCAGGCCGAACTGGCCAAGGAATACAACAACGGCGAGCCCGACAAGATCGGCGGCGAGGCGCGCAACTATCAGAAGTACCTGGACCGGGTGGCCGAGCTCAAGGCCTCGATCGAACGCAACCAGAGTGACATCGAGGGCATCCAGCGCGAGCTCAAGCGCTACGGGCCCTGAACCTCGCTTGCCGGTGCGATAGCCCGCACGCCATCGCACCCATGTTTGCAGGTCATTTGCAGTGTCCGCCGCAGCGGACTATTCTGGTGCCTTCCTCAACGGCAACAAGGAGATGCATCGTGGCTGACATTCATGGGCCGCAACGCCTGGGCCCGCTCACCCCGCTGGTCGGCCAGTGGGAAGGCAACGTGGGGATCGATCTGTCCTATCACAACAAGGACGACGAGACCGGCCGCACCGGCTACTTCGAGAAAGCCTGGTTCCACCCCATTCCGGTGACGGAAAACGGCAAGCAGTCGCTGGAAGGCCTGAACTACAAGATGACCGCCTGGCGCCATGGCGAAGAGGCCATGGACCCGTTCCACGACGAGGTCGGATATCTGCTGTGGGAAAAGGCCACCGGCCAGATCATGCGCGCCGTCGTCTTCGGGCGGGGCATTTCCATCCTGGCCGGCAGCGACGCCAAGCCGCGCGACACCGTGCTGCACTTCAACGCCGTGCCGGGCTCGCCCAACTACGGCATCCTGCAGAACAAATACCTGTCCGAGCGCGCGCAGCTGATGGACTTCAAGAGCACCTTCACCATCGTCGACGCCGACACCGTCAGCTACACGTCGGACCTGGTGCTGAAACTCGCGGCCACGGGCGGCGAGATGCACCACACCGACAAGAACACGCTGACGCGCGTGAAATAGGGTTCGGGCCTGGACCCGATCACGCGGGGTCCAGGTCGGTCCGGCCCAACATGGGCCAGTTGAGCATGACGGGCCCGGTCAGGATGGTGCGCACGAAATCGGCCTGCCGGCTGACACCGGCCTTGGCGGCGGCGGACTTGTACTGCGCGCGCGCCGTGTGGATGGAAATGCCCTGGCGCTGGGCATGCTCCTGCAGGCTGAGGCCATTCAGCAGTGCATCGGCCAAGCGGGCCTCGGCCGGAGTCATCCGGTAGAAGTGGCGCAGCGCGTCGCCTTGCGAGCGCAGCGCGGCCTCGGGGTTGCTGACGAAGACGGCCCCCAGGGCCTGCGCGCCAAACGGCGACGACCACGCCGGCAAGGGCGTGACCAGGACGTGCAGCGACGAGCCCTCCAGCCCATGCAGGCGCCGTGCGCTGCCGCAATGCAGCGGCGTGCCAGCCTGGGTGGTGACAGCCTGCCGGATGGCGCGCTGCAGCCAAAGTTCATGGTCGGCCGATGCCGCCCGCAGCGTGTCGTGGGGCCCCAGGAAAAGCAGTCGCGACGATTGCGCCAGACGATGCGCCCTGGCGTTGGCATGCAGCACCGCGCCCGTGGCATCCAGCAGCACCACGCCCATCGGCAGGCGTTCGAGCACGGTCAGCGACGCATGGGCCAGCGCGTCGGCCCGGTGCAGCCGGCGATGCAGGGCAAACGCGGTTTGCAGATGGGGCATTAGCGCGTACAACCGGGTTTCTTCATCGGCCGTGTAAGGGCCACGCCGCTTGCTGCGCATGGCCGTGACGTTGAAGGAGCGCTGGGCGCGCTTTTCCACGACGGCGGCGAAGGAGTGAAAGAGCCCTTGTGGACGCAGCCAGTCGGCATACCACTCGGTGCGGGGCAGCTGGCGCTCGGGGTACAGCCGCGCCGCGTTGACGACCTGGCCGTGCTGGTGCAACTGCTCGTTTTCCGTCCAGACGTTGCAGCGGCAATAGTGCTGTGCAAACGCGTACATGGCGTCCTCGCCCACACCGTGATGGGCCGCGAACGATGCGGGGTGTGCACCGATGTCGACCGAGCGATCCGAGAAATCCTGCCCGAAGATCACGGCTGATTCGGAAGAAAAAGCCGTGGCAAAGCGCGCCAGGAAGTCCGGCCAGCGCTTGGCATCCAGGGCCGCGTCGTAAATGCTGCGGACCACCTCCGGCATCCCCACTTCCTGCGTCTGTAGCACGGACCCCTCTCCTGTGTTCATCCGGCGCTGCGTGCGCCACAGTGCGTGAATGTAAGCGAACCAGGCCGGGACTGACTCCGGCGGGATTGACCTCGGGTTTACACCTAGCTCAATTGCGGGATGTAGACACCTGCGCACCCGGCTACAAATACGGATGGGTCACACAGGCTGTACCGGGAGACCCCGTGGCGGGTCGCCATGGCAAGGAGGAAACTTGAAGAACACACAACAGGGGACGCACCGCCGCTGGGCGCGGCGTCTGGGCGCGCTGGCATGGACGACGTGTCTTGCCAGCACGGTCTGGGCCCAGTCCGACGGCTTCATCGCCAAGGCGACGACGGCCTACAAGGATCTGGAGTTCTCGCGCGAATACCAGGAGTTCGGGTTTCTGGGCGGCGCAGGCAACGGCCTCTACAAGCCGCCAGGCGATGGCCCGTTTCCGGCGGTGGTGCTGGTCCACACCTGCGGGGGACTGCAGCCGCACATGAGCGACCGGGCCAAGGAACTGGTTGCGGCCGGCTTCGTGGTGCTGTTGCTCGACTCCTACGGTCCCCGCAGCCACCGCGCCTTTTGCCAACCGTCGGGGGTGGCCGCGCCGCGCGTGTTCAAGGACGCCTTTGACGCCCTGGGCCACCTGGCGACCCTGAAGGAGGTCAACCCCGATCGCATCTACGCCGTGGGACTGTCGCTGGGCAGCTTTGCGGCCAGCACTGCCGCCAGCCCCAGCGTGGCCGAGAAGCTGGGCAGCGCAAGGCGGTTTCGTGCCTCGGTGGGCTGGTATGGCAGCTGCGAGTTCGTGCCGAAGATGGGGCCGGCGTGGGAACTGGTGCGGCCGGACACCGACAGGCCCCTGCTGTTGCTGATGGCCAGGAACGACCAGGAAACCCCCATCGCATCGTGCTTTCCCCGGCTCGAAGAGATGAAGGCTGCGGGCAAGCCCGTGTCCTGGCACGTCTACGAGAGCGCCACGCATGGCTGGGACAAGAGCATGCCCCAGTTGGGCTACGTCCTGGACCGCGAGGTCACGAAGGACGCCATGGCCCGGACGGTGCAGTTCCTGAACGCCCATCCCTGAGCGTCGCGCCTGGCGCGCAACACACCCAATCCGTCGAATGGGAGAATCGACATGAACCAGAACATGCGCTGGGCGGCGGTTTTGGTTGCGCTGCTGCTGGCAGCCTGCGGTGGTGGCGATGGAGACGGCACGTCCGCACCGGCACCGGCACCGGTGGACGATTCCTGCTTCGGGCCCGGCATGTCGGAGGTGGTTCAAGGCCTGCAACTGCGATCGGTCAACACCACCGGCATCCAGCCGCACAGCTGCCGTCTGGTAGGTGCTTCCGAGGGCGCGCCCACCGAACCCGGCAAGCGGGCCGTCCGGATCAGCCTGAGGCCGGGCGACTGCGGAGGCAACGAGGGCTACGACGACTGCGCGAACGACCGCGCGCGCTTTGAACTGAGCGAAACCCTGCTGGGCCCCACCCACGGTCAGAAGCTGGTGCGCGCCTTCCGTGTTTATCTGCCCACGCAGGAACGCCTGCGCCCCAAGGGCGGCAACATCATGTTCCTGAGCCAACTCAACTTCGGCGACAGCAGCTCGTTTGGAACCCTGGCGTTTCTCGAGGTGGGTGAGGACGGCAATCTGTACGTGCGCATCCAGAAGGGCTTCACGTGGGAGGTTCAGAACGTCTTCCCGGCCTACCAGAATCCCTACGATCGATGGATTGCCGTGCGCTACGAGATCGACTCCACCACGGCGCCCACCGGCTCGTTCAAGGTCTACGTGGACGACAGACTGATCGTCCACGAAACCCGCCCGACCGTGCCCAGCGTGCAGGGCCTGAACTACCTGCGCGTCGGCATCTACAACGCATTTCTGTCGCAGGCCACGCAGCCCTATGCCGAGCAGGTGGTCTTCTACGACCAGATCACTGGCCGTTGAGTGCAGCCTGGCGCGGCCTCGACGCCGGGGCCTCAGGCCGGCAGGCGAGCGCGCACGCTGGCGGCGTCGAACGGCCCGGGCTCGGCAATCAGCTGGCGCGCCGCATCGACCTGGTCCCAGGTGTTCCACAGCAGCACGCCGCGCACGCGCCCGGCTTCCAGGTAGTACACCACTCCTTCGCGGTACGGCGTGACCCATTGCTCCACCGTTTCCAATCGCGCGTCCAGCGTGCCCACCGCCTCGTAGCCGAGGTCGAACAGGTCGGAGTAGAAGTAGGGCAACTCGTCGTACGGGGCGTCCTGCCCGGCCATGCCACGTCCCGCACGTTCGCCCATCGTGAGCGCGGCGTTCTCGTGCTCCACGCGCAGGCGTCGGCCCAGCGCGGCGGCTGGAAAGGCGGCCACGTCGCCGGCGGCAAAGATGTCGGCATCCGAAGTGCGCAGTTGCGTATCGACCACGATGCCGTTGTCCACCGCCAAGCCCGCATCCTGCGCCAGTTGCACGTTGGGCGTGATGCCCAGGCCCGCCACCACCACATCGGTCGCCAGCGTGCTGCCGTCGGTCAGCTCCAGCGAGTTGCCGCGCGCGCCCTGGACCGACACGCCGGCACGCACGTCCACGCCCTTGTCGCGGTAGTAGGCTGTCACCGAGTCGGCCAGAGCCTTCGGGTAGGCGCGCGCGCCGATCGCTGCTTCGGGGAACAGCATGATCACCCTGGCGCCGTTCAGCACCAGCGCGGCGGCGATCTCGCTGCCGATGAAGCCGCCGCCGATCACCACCGCGCGGGTACCCGGCTTGACGGCTTGCCGCAGGCGCCGGTAGTCGTCCAGCGTGCGCAGGTAGATGAAGCCCGGGCCAAACGGCAGGGTGCGCGGCGCGCCGCCGGTGGCCAGCAGCAGCTTGCGGTAGTGCCAGGTGTCGCCCGCGTCGTCGCGCACGGTGTGCGTCGCGCGGTCGATGGCCAGGGCGCGGCGCTGCAGTTGCATGGTGACCTGCGCGTCGCCCATGGCGCGCCAGATGTCGGCCTCCTTGCCGTCCTTCCACAAGGCCTTGGACAGTGGCGGGCGGTCGTAGGGCGGATGGGCCTCCTCGCCCAGCAGGGCGATGCTCGCCTTGGTGTCGGCCTGGCGCAGCGCGACGGCCGCCGCCGCGCCCGCCATGCCGGCGCCGATGATGAGATGGTCGAGGCGGTGTTCCATGGCGCGTCCCCTGCAGTCCTGTCTGTCATTGGATGCTACGCAGGGGCTGGGGCGTTCCCGCCACCGGGGCCGGGCGACCCTGATCGCGGCGCGGGTTATGGCCTGGGCATGGAGCCCGGGATTTTTGAGTCAAACAGGCCGCTGGCGCTTGTCCAGAAAGCGCAATGAGCTATCAAAACAATATCAACTCAAGCTCAGGATCACCGGCGTGTGGTCGCTGGGCTTGGGCCACTTGCGCGGCGTGCGATCGATGGTGCAGGCGCTCACCTGCGGCAGCAGTGGGTTGCTCACCAGGATGTGGTCGATGCGCAGGCCGCGGTTTTTCGGGTAGCCCAGCATCCGGTAGTCCCACCACGAAAAGCTCTTGTCGGGCTGCTCGAACAGGCGAAACGAATCGGTCAGCCCCAGGCCGAGCAGCGCCTGGAAGTGCCCGCGCTCCTCGTCGGTATGCAAGATGGTGCCCGCCAGTCCCACGGGGTCGTAGCTGTCGCGGTCCTCGGGCACGATGTTGAAGTCGCCCACCAGCACCAGGCGCGGGTGCGCGGCCAGCTCCTCGCGCAAGTTGTCGCGCAGCGCACGCAGCCAGCTCATCTTGTAGTCGAATTTGTCGCTGCCGGGCGCCTGGCCGTTGACGAAGTAGCCGTTGACCAGGCGCAGCGGCCCGCCGGGCGCATCCAGCGTGGCGGCGATCAGGCGTGCGTTGTCGTCGGCAAAGCCGGGGATGTTGCGCACCACGCCTTGCGCGGCCAGCGGCGCGCGCGTGAGCAGGGCCACGCCGTTGTAGGTCTTCTGGCCAAAGGCCGCGGCCTCGTAGCCGGCCGCGCGCAGCGCCTCGTGCGGAAACTTGTCGTCGCTCGTCTTGAGCTCCTGCAGTGCCAGCACGTCGACCGGATTGGCGGCCAGCCAGTCCAGCACGTGCTGCAGGCGGGCGGTGAGGGAGTTGACGTTCCAGGTGGCGATTTTCATGATGGGGCTACACATCCAGCGCTTGCTGCGCAGCGGGGTAG
This sequence comes from Burkholderiaceae bacterium, assembly GCA_041396485.1. Classification (GTDB taxonomy): domain Bacteria; phylum Pseudomonadota; class Gammaproteobacteria; order Burkholderiales; family Burkholderiaceae_C; genus Ottowia. Next base: position 515,550 of record JAWKYM010000001.1, read on the forward strand.
CTTACCGTGCCATCGTCACGCACCCGCGCGCCGGCGTTGAGTTGCGCCTCGTCGATGTGGCCGTCCATGATGTGGCGCACCGTCTCGCCGGCAGCCAGCAGGTGGTCGGCGATGATGCGGCGGTGGCAGCGCCACCACACCGCCTCGGCGCACATCACGGCGCAGCGCTCGCGCTGGCCCTTGTCGCGCAAGGCCTGCAGTGCGGCGCGAAAGGCCGGCTGCAGCGCCCAGTCGGCATAGTTGTGAAAGCTGGCGTTGCCCCAGAAGCCGTTCACCTCGGGCGCCACCGCGCGCTGGCGGCCGCGCCGCCCACCGAGATCCACCATGGCCTCATAGGCAATGCCGTGCGCGGCCAGCGCCTGCGCCAGCGTGTCCTGGTTGAACTGCGGATTGGTGTGCGAGCGGCGGATGCTGCGCACATCGACGAGCCGTGTCACGCCCGCAGCGTGCAGGCGCGCGGCCAGTTCGTCCACCGGCAGCGTGGAGTGGCCGATGGTGAAATAGGGCAGGCGCTCGGCCATGGCCTCAGTCGTCGATGCGTCGCAGCGCAGCGCCCTTGTGCACCGCCACGTGCTCGGTCTTGTCGCTGCGAATCTTGTACTGCGGGTCGGCCGCGCTGGCGTGATGGGTGTAGCCCTTGCAGGCGAAGGTCTGTCGGTGCACCCGGATGATGCGGCCGCTCACGCGCCCGGCCTCGGAGTTCCAGCTCACGTGGTCGCCGATCTTGAAGGAGGTTGGCATGATATGCATTCGTTGGCCGCGTGGCCCACCCAGCCATTGTGCTGCCGTTGCGTTTCGCCAGTGCGGGGCCGCCACCGCAGGTCAGTCCGGATGCTCAGCGCGATTTCTCGGCGGGGCGGGTCGGCTTGCAGGGTGCCAGCCACTCGCGCAGCATCAATTCGTGCGCGCGCCGCTGCCGCACCAATGCTTTCGGGTCCGGCCCCCCGATCACGGTTTCGAGCATGGCCTGAATCGCCGGCGACAGGATCAGTTGCGGCGCGCGAGTGGCGACACTTCGGCGCAGCGTCCCGTCCTTGACGCCTCGCTTGATCAGGCGATCCATCTCAGCCATGTGGGGCTCGATCAGGGCCTGCCGCAACCGTGCCATCACCCCGTGGGCCTGCGCCCCCTCGGCCAGAAGCAGGCGCATGGTAGCCACGACTTTCGGATCGGCCAGGGATTCGTATCGCGGCGCAACCAGCCGGCGGATCAGCACGTCGACTGTGACCGGCTCGAGCGACGGCTGCGGCGTCAGTGCCGACTGGATGGGCTCGATCGCCTGTTCCAGCAGCGCGCCGAAGATTTCCTCCTTGCTGGTGAAATGGGTGTAGATCCCTCCCTTCGACAGTCCCGCGGCCTCCGCGATGTCGTCGATGCGCGAACGCGCATAGCCCTTGCTGGAGAACACCTGCAGCGCCGCTTCCAGAATCTGGGCCACGCGCACGGCGGTGGGCAGGCGCTGTCGCGGCGCTCGGTCGCTTCCCGCCATGGGACGGGCCGGGCCGGCCGCTTGTGCCGTGTCCGCCGTGGGCGCTTGCAGCGGCCGGCGCCTCTTGGCTGCTGCGGATGGGGCAGGCATCGCTGTCATGGGTTGTTGCAATGCCGAAACTATAAACCGACTGGTCGGTCGTTAATATTGATTCAGATCAATAGGGGTTTCTACCTAGTCGTCATAGACTGCGAGGCATGAACTCCAACAACAGCGCCATTCGTCTGCCCGCCGCGTCGGCATCGCTTTCGCCCACACTCTGGGCCGAGCGCCTGGACACCCATCGCCAGGCCCAACTGGCGCGGGCCTCGTCGGGTCTGTCGCCAGTATCGATGCAGCTGGCCTGGCAGGACTGGACCGCGCACTTGGCCAACTCGCCCGGCAAGCAGTTAGCACTGGCGCAATTGGCGGGAACCCAGGCCATGGCGTTGGCGGGCTATGCGTACCAGCGCCTGTTGGCCGCTCCCCAGCGCGCGCAGGCGCTTGTCGAGCCGCCGACGCTGGACCGCCGCTTTGCTGATCCGGCGTGGCGGCAATGGCCGTTCTGGCTGTGGCAGCAGTCGTTCCTGCAGACGCAGCAATGGTGGGACGCCGCCACGCATGGCGTGCGCGGTGTCGAGCCGCATCACGAAACTCTGGTGGCGTTCTGGGCCCGGCAGTGGCTGGATGTCCTGTCGCCCGGCAACCAGCTGCTGACCAATCCGCTGGTGCTGCAAAGAACGGCGGACCAACATGGGTTCAACCTGCTGCGCGGCCTGCAACATCTGATGCAGGACCTGCGTCAGGCGACGACGGGTGCGGCGCCGCCGTCCGACTTCGTCGTGGGGCGAGACGTTGCGGCAACGCCCGGCAAGGTGGTGCTGCGCAACCGCGTGATGGAGCTGATCCAGTACGCACCCGCCACGGCCACGGTTCACCCCGAGCCGGTGCTGCTGGTGCCGGCCTGGATCATGAAGTACTACATCCTGGACCTGTCGCCGCACAACTCGCTGGTCAAATACCTGGTGGACCACGGTCACACGGTGTTCTGCATTTCCTGGAAGAACCCCGGCGCTGGCGAGCGCGATCTGGGCATGGATGACTATCTGCGCGACGGCTTTCAGGCCGCGCTGGACGCGGCCCACGCCATCGGCGGGCAACACAAGGTTCACGCCACGGGCTATTGCCTGGGTGGCACCCTGCTGGCCATCGCGGCGGCCGCCATGGTACGCGACGGCGACGATCGCCTGGCGAGCCTGAGCTTCTTCGCTGCCCAGACCGACTTCAGCGAGCCGGGCGAGCTGGGGCTGTTCATCGACGAGAGTCAGGTCAGCCTGCTCGAGGCGCAGATGGAGGAGAAGGGCTATCTCACGGCCCGCCAGATGGCGGGCGCTTTTCAGATGCTGCGTTCCTACGACCTGCTTTGGTCGCGCCTGGTGCACGACTACCTGCTGGGCGAGCGCAGCAGCCCCAACGACCTGATGGCCTGGAACGCCGACGCCACGCGCATGCCGGCCCGGATGCATTCGCAGTATTTGCGTCGCCTGTTTCTTCACGACGACCTCAGCGAAGGCCGCTACCCGGTCGATGGCCAGCCGGTTTCGCTGGGCAGCCTGGCGTTGCCGACGTTCATGGTGGGCACCGTCACCGATCACGTCGCACCCTGGCGCTCGGTGCACAAGCTGCACTACCTGAGCCCCGCCGAAATCACCTTTGCACTGACCAGCGGGGGCCACAACGCCGGGATCGTGAATCCACCCGGCCCCCAATCGCGTCGCCACTACCAGTTACTGACGCGACCGGCGGGCGGGGCCTATCGGGCGCCGGACGATTGGCTGGCGGCCGCGCCGCAGCACGCCGGCTCCTGGTGGCCGGCCTGGCAGCAATGGCTGGCAGCGCGTTCGGGTGCGCCGGGCAAATTGCCCCGCATCGGCACGCACCGCTATCGCCCGTTGGCCGATGCGCCGGGCAGCTACGTCCTGGAGCAATGACCATGAATCCTTCACTGTCCGGCAAGAAGGGCCTGGTCGTGGGCATCGCCAACGAACAGAGCATTGCCTGGGGCTGCGCCCGGGCCTTCCGCGACGCGGGCGCCGAGCTCGCCGTCACCTGGTTCAATGACAAGGCGCGGCCGCACGTCGAGCCGTTGGCCCGGCAACTGCAGGCCGACATTGCGCAACCGCTGGATGTGGAGCAGCCCGGCCAGCTGGAGGCGTTGTTCGACACCATCGCCCGGCAGTGGGGTGCGCTCGACTTCCTGCTGCACTCGATCGCCTTTGCACCCAAGAGCGATCTGCACGGGCGCGTGGTCGACTGTTCGCGCGAGGGCTTCGCTCGCGCCATGGACATCTCCTGCCACTCCTTCGCGCGCATGGCACACCTGGCGGAGCCGCTGATGAAGCGCGGCGGCAGCCTGATGACCATGAGCTACGTGGGCGCCGAAGAGGTTGTTTCCGACTACGGGCTGATGGGCCCGGTGAAGGCGGCGCTGGAGTCCAGCACCCGCTACCTGGCCGCCGAGCTTGGCCCCAGGGGCATCCGCGTCAATGCCGTCTCGCCCGGCCCACTGGCGACGCGGGCGGCCTCGGGCATTCCGAACTTCGATGCGCTGATGGCCGATGCCGTTCAGCGCGCACCGCTGCGCCGGCTCGTGGAGATCGATGAAGTGGGTGCCTTGTGCGCCTTTCTGGCCGGCGACGGTGCGAAGGCCATCACCGGCAACACGCTGTACGTCGATGCGGGCTATCACATCATTGGTTGATCGCATGACGCTATCCCGACTGCTCCCGCTGGCCTGCGCACTCGGCTTGGCCGGTTGCGTCTCGATGGCGCCAACGTATGAGGCGCCGGTCACGCCCTTGCCTGCGCAGTACGCCGACGCCGCGCCACATGGGGCCGATGCGGCGGCGTTGGGCTGGCGCGAGTATTTCACCGATCCGCAGCTTCAACGCTTGATCGAGCAGGCCCTGCAGCGCAACCACGACCTGCGCCTGGCCGTCCTGCGCGTGCAGGAGGCGCAGGCCAGCTACGGCGTTCAGCGCAGTGCGCGCTATCCGGCCCTAGGCTTGTCCGGTGAAGTGGCTCGATCGCGCACCCCCGCGGGCCTGAGCCCGACCGGCAGCGCGATCACGACCAGCCAGTTTCAGGTGGGCCTGGGCATCAGCGCCTGGGAAATCGACTTCTGGGGCCGCGTCGCCAGTCTCGACGAGGTCGCCCTGCAAAGCTTTCTGGCGACCGATGCGTCGCGCCGCGCGGCAACGGTGGCACTGGTGGCCCAGGTGGCCGACAGCTACCTGGGCCTGTGCGAGCTGGACGAACGTCTGCGCCTGGCGCAGGACAGCGCCACCAGCCAACGCGAGTCCTTGCGCATCTTTGAGCGGCGCCTTGAAGTGGGCTCGGCATCGCGCCTGGACCTCACCCAGGTGCAGACGCTGGTGACCCAGGCTGACGCCTTGGTCGCCCAGCTGCAGCAGCAGCGCGCCGCGCAGGCGCACGCGCTCGAGCAGCTGCTGGGAGGGTCGGAGGGATTCTCGGCCATGCCCACGCCGGCCGCAGTGCAGGCCGCATGGCAACCGCCTGACCTGCGGGCCGGATTGCCGTCCGATCTGCTGCTGCAGCGCCCCGACATCATGGCGACGGAGCACCAGTTGCGGGCAGCCCAGGCCCAGATCGGTGCGGCGCGCGCGGCCTTCTTCCCCAGTATCCGTCTCACGGCCTTCGGTGGCCTCGCCAGCAACGAGCTGGAGGGCCTGTTCCAGGGCGCGAGCCGGAGTTGGAGCTTTGCGCCCAGCCTGACGCTGCCCATCTTCGACGCCGGCCGCAACCAGGCCAATCTGGATCTGGCGGAGGTGCGCCGCAACATGGCGGTGGTGCAGTACGAGCAGGCCGTCCAGGCCGCCTTCCGGGAGGTGGCCGACGCGCTGTCCTCGCGCCGCTGGCTTGCCGAGCAGGTGCAGGTGCAGGAACAGGCGGTCACGGTGCAGCGCGAACGTGCGCGGCTGTCACGCTTGTCCTACGACCACGGCGCGTCCAGCTTCCTGGACGTGCTGGACGCCGAGCGCACGCTGATTTCCGCCACCCAGCAACTGGCGCAGACCCGCGGCGCGCTGCAGTCCAGCCAGGTCGCGCTGTATCGCGCGCTCGGTGGTGGCTCGCAGTCCTTGCCCGAGGCGCCGTTGCTGCCGGCCGCCCGCTCTTCCCACCCCTCTACGCCCCGATAGACATCATGGACAGCTCCCGCAAAAAAACACTGGTTGCCGTCGGCATCGTGGCCGTGCTGGCCGCCGCCGGCTGGTATTTCTGGCAACAGCACCAGGCCCTGACCCGCGACGACGGGTTTCTCGGCAGCAACGGCCGCATCGAGGCCACGGAAGTCGATGTCGCGACCAAGCTCGCTGGCCGGGTGGACAACATCCTGGTCGAAGAGGGCGCCTTCGTGAAGGCGGGCCAGTTGCTGGCCACCATGCAGGTGCAGACCCTCAATGCGCAACTGCGCGAAGCCCAGGCCCAGCGTCAGCAGGCCCTGTACGCCGTGGCCACCGCCGAGGCCCAAGTGGCGATGCGGCAAAGCGACAAGGCGGCCGTGGTGGCCCAGGAGCGCAAGGCCGAGGCCGACCTGGATGCCGCCCGGCGACGTCTGGCACGCTCGGAAACGCTGGCCAAGGAGGGCGCGACCTCGGCCCAGACCCTGGACGACGACCGCGCCAACACCCGAGGCGCCGAGGCCGGTGTGGCTGCCGTGCGGGCACAGGTCGTTTCGGCCGACGCTGCCATCGCCGCGGCGCGTGCCCAGGTCACCAGTGTGCAGTCGCAGGTGCAGGCCGCGGACGCGACGCTGGAGCGCATTCGGGCGGACATCAGCGACAGCCAGCTCAAGGCTCCGCTCGATGGACGCGTGCAGTTTCGCGTCGCGCAGCCCGGCGAGGTGCTGGGCGCCGGTGGCCGCGTGCTGAACCTGATCGATCTGTCCGACGTCTACATGACCTTCTTTCTGCCAACCGAGGTTGCCGGCCGTGTCGCTCTGGGCAGCGAGGTGCGCATCGTCCTCGATGCGGCACCCGAGTACGTGATTCCCGCCAAGGTGTCCTACATTGCCAGCAACGCACAGTTCACCCCCAAGACGGTGGAGACCGCCAGCGAGCGGCAGAAGCTGATGTTCCGCGTGCGCGCGCGAGTGGACGGTGAGTTGCTGCGCGAGCATTTGGAGCAGGTCAAGACCGGGCTGCCCGGAACGGCCTGGCTGCGGCTGGATTCCAGGCGTGAATGGCCCGCTCATCTCGCCGCGAAGGCACGCTGATGGCAAAGGCTGAGCAGCCACCGTGCCCGCCGGGGGCCGAGCAGGCCGTGGTGCGCCTGCTTGAGGTGTACCAGCGCTACGACAAGACCCAGGCGCTGGCCGGCATCTCGCTGGACATCCCAGCGGGCCGGATGATCGGCCTGCTGGGCCCCGACGGCGTGGGCAAGTCCAGCCTGCTGTCGCTGGTGTCCGGCGCGCGCGTCGTGCAGCAGGGCCGCATCGAGGTGCTGGGTGGCGACATCGGCGACAAGCGCCATCGCGAGGCCGTGGGCCCGCGCATTGCCTACATGCCGCAGGGCCTCGGAAAGAACCTGTACCCGACGCTGTCGGTCGAGGAAAATCTGCAGTTCTTCGCCCGCTTGTTCGGCCACGACGCGGCCGAGCGGCGCCGCCGCATCGACGAACTGACGCGCTCTACCGGATTGCAACGGTTCCTGGCGCGTCCGGCCGGCAAGCTGTCGGGCGGCATGAAGCAGAAGCTGGGCCTGTGTTGTGCGTTGATTCATGACCCCGATCTGCTGATCCTGGACGAACCCACCACCGGCGTGGACCCGCTGGCGCGGGCGCAGTTCTGGGACCTCATCACGCGCATCCGGCGCCAGCGCAGCGGCATGAGCGTGATCGTCGCCACCGCCTACATGGACGAGGCCCAGCGTTTCGACTGGCTGGTGGCCATGGACGACGGCCGGGTGCTGGCCACCGGCACGCCAACCGAGCTGCTGGCGCGCACGCACAGCGCGTCGCTGGAGGAAGCCTTTGTCGCGCTCCTGCCGCAGGCCAGGAAGCGTGGCCATGAGCCGGTGAAGATTCCGCCGCTGGAAGCGGCCGAAGACGACATTGCGATCGAGGCCAGCGGCCTGACGATGCGCTTTGGCGACTTCACGGCCGTGGACCATGTGAGCTTTCGCATCCGGCGTGGCGAGATCTTTGGCTTTCTGGGCTCCAACGGCTGCGGCAAGAGCACGACCATGAAGATGCTGACCGGCCTGCTGCCGGCCAGCGAAGGGCGGGCGTGGCTGTTCGGTCGCGAGGTCGGCACCGCCGAAGCCGGACCGCCGGGCTCGCGCAGTGGCGGGGCGAAAGGGCAGAGCTCCGACATCGCCACGCGGCGGCGCGTGGGCTACATGTCGCAGGCCTTCTCGCTGTACGGCGAGCTGACCGTGCGGCAGAACCTGGAGTTGCACGCGCGCCTGTTCCAGGTGCCGGCCGACCAGCGGCAGCGGCGCGTGCAGGAGATGGAGCAGCGCTTTGGCCTGCAGGACGTGCGCGACGCGCTGCCCGGCAGTCTGCCGCTGGGCATGCGCCAGCGCCTGTCGCTGGCGGTGGCCATGGTGCACGCCCCCGAGTTGCTGATCCTGGACGAGCCGACTTCCGGGGTGGACCCGGTGGCGCGCGATGCGTTCTGGCGCCTGCTGGTGGAGTTGTCGCGGCGCGACAAGGTCACGATCTTCATCTCCACGCACTTCATGAACGAGGCCGAGCGCTGCGATCGCATGTCGATGATGCACGCCGGCAAGGTGCTCGACAGCGATACGCCGGCGCGGCTGGTGGCCAAGCGCGGCGCGGCAACCCTGGAAGAGGCCTTCATCGGCTACCTGCTGGAGGCCGCGGGCGGTACGGACGATGCCGATGACCCGAACGAGCCGACTGCCACGACCTTGGGGCGCGAACCACGAGCCAGGCCGCGCCGCTTCAGTCTGCAGCGCCTGTTCAGCTACATGTGGCGCGAAACGCTGGAGCTGCAGCGCGATCCGGTGCGTGCCACGCTGGCGCTGGTCGGCTCGCTGATCCTGATGTTTGTCATCGGCTTCGGCATCAACATGGACGTGGAAAATCTGCGCTACGCCGTGCTGGATCGCGACCAGTCGCCGCTGAGCCAGAGCTACGGCCAGAGCCTGTCCGGTTCGCGCTACTTCCTGGAACAGCCGCCGATCGCCGACTACGCGGAGCTGGATCGACGCATGAAGAACGGCGAGCTTTCGCTGGCCATCGAGATTCCGCCAGGCTTCGGCCGCGATGTGTTGCGTGGGCAGAGCGTGCAGATCGGCGCCTGGATCGACGGCGCCATGCCGGCGCGTGCCGAAACCGTGCAGGGCTATGTGCAGGGCATCCATCAGCACTGGCTGGCCGAGCGCGCCCAGCTCGCGGGGGGCGCGGGCGTGATGGCAAGCGTGGAGACGCGCTTTCGCTACAACCCCGACGTGAAGAGCCTGCCTGCCATGGTGCCGGCGGTGATACCGATGCTGCTGCTCATGCTGCCGGCCATGCTCACGGCGCTGGCGGTGGTGCGCGAGAAGGAGACCGGCGCCATCATCAACCTGTATGTCACCCCCGTCACGCGCAGCGAGTTCCTGTTGGGCAAGCAACTGCCCTACGTCGCCCTGGCGATGCTGAACTTCTTTTTGATGACGCTGCTGGCAGTGACCGCGTTTGGCGTGCCCATCACCGGCAGTTTCGGGCTGCTGGCCCTGGGCGCCTTGATCTTTTCGTTCTGCGCCACGGGCATGGGCCTGCTGGCTTCGACGCTGACCAACAGCCAGATCGCCGCGATGTTCTTCGCCATGATCGGCACCCTGATTCCGGCCACGCAGTATTCGGGGCTGACCGACCCCGTGTCGTCGCTGAAGGGCGGTGCGCGCATCATGGGCGAGCTGTACCCTGCGTCGCACATGATCAACATCAGCCGCGGCGTCTTCAACAAGGCGTTGGATTTTGCCGATCTGCATGCGGCGCTGCTGCCGATGCTGGTGGCGGTTCCGGTCATCGTGGGGGCAGCGATCCTGCTGCTTGGAAAGCAGGAGCGTTGAGATGAGACACGCCGGTTCCTTTCGATTGCGGCTCGTTGATCCGGTCAGGGGTCACGCCGTGGTGTCCGGGGTGCACGGCATTTTCGGAGCGCCTGGGCGGTACTGACATGTGGCAATCCCTGTCCAACATCGTTCGCCTCGGCGTCAAGGAGCTCTGGAGCCTGTGGCGCGATCCCGTCATGCTGGTGCTGATCGCCTATGTGTTCACGCTGGGCATCTACACGGCGGCCAGTTCGCAGCCCGATACGCTCAACGGAGCGGCCATTGCCATCGTCGACGAGGATCAGTCGCCGCTGTCGCAGCGCGTCACCTCGGCCTTCTACCCGCCGCAGTTCACGTCGCCGCAGATGATCGACTGGTCGCGGATGGACGCTGGCATGGATGCCGGCGACTACACCTTCGTGCTGGTGATCCCGCGCAATTTTCAGCGCGACGTGCTGGCCGGCCGGGCATCATCGCTGCAACTGAACGTCGATGCCACGCGGATGAGCCAGGCGTTCAGCGGTAGCGGTTATGTGCAGCAGATCGTCATGGGCGAGGTCAACGAGTTTGCGCAGCGCTACCGCGCCAGCGTCTCGCCCCAGGTGGACCTGGCCTTGCGCGCGCGTTTCAACCCCGCGCTGGACAAGAGCTGGTCGGTCAGCCTGGTGCAGGTCATCAACAACATCACGATGCTGTCGATCATCCTCGCCGGCGCCGCCTTGATCCGCGAGCGCGAACACGGCACCATCGAGCACTTGCTGGTCATGCCGGTCACACCGGCCGAGATCATGCTGGCCAAGGTCTGGTCGATGGGGCTGGTGGTGCTGCTGGCGGCGCTGACGTCCATCACGGTGGTCGTGCAGCGCCTGCTCGGGGTTCCCATCGCCGGTTCGCTGCCGCTGTTTTTCGCCGGTGCGGTGCTGTGCCTGTTCGCCACCACCGCCATGGGCATCTTCATGGCGACCGTGGCGCGCAACATGCCGCAGTTCGGCATGCTGATGATGCTGACCATCATGCCGATGCAGATGCTGTCGGGCGGCAACACGCCTTACGAAAGCATGCCTCAGCTGGTGCAGGACATCATGCAGGTGGCGCCAACCACGCATTTCGTGGCGTTGGGACAGGCCATCTTGTTTCGCGGCGCCGGACTCGACGTGGTCTGGCCGCAGTTTGTGGCGCTGGGGGTCATCGGCGGAGCGCTGTTCGCGTTTTCGCTGGCGCGTTTTCGCAAAACCATCGCTCAAATGGCCTGAGTTCCGCATCGGCTGATCTCGAACCCGCTTCTCAAGGAGTTACCTATGACTGATGACGTTCATTCATCCGCTGCGCCCGACGCCCTGGGCGTGGTGCGAAACCGGACTTTCGACGAAATCGCCGTCGGCGACAGCGCCAGCATCGAGCGGACGCTGACGGCCGAAGACATCCAGCTGTTCGCCGTGCTCTCGGGCGACGTGAACCCGCAGCACCTGGACCCGGAGTTCGCCGCATCGACGCGCTTTCACGGCGTGATTGCCCATGGCATGTGGGGCGGCGCACTGATCTCGGCCGTGCTGGGCACCCGCCTGCCGGGCCCCGGCACCGTCTACCTGGGCCAGACCTTGCAGTTTCGCCACCCGGTGCGCGTGGGCGACACGCTCACCGTGCGTGTCGAGGTGAAAACCCGGGACGTTCAGCGCAAATTGCTGACGCTGGCCTGCAGCTGCTGCAACCAGGAGGGCGATCTGGTCATCGCAGGTGAGGCCACCGTGCTGGCGCCCACGGAACGCATCGAACGCGCCAGAACCACCCTGCCCGAGGTCAGCCTGCACGCCGGCAATGGCCTGCCGCGGCTGCTGGAGCACGTGAGGCCGTTGACCGCGATCCGGGTCGCGGTGGTGCATCCGTGCGATGCGCTGAGCCTGTCGGGGGCGCTCGATGCGCAGGCGGCGGGCCTGATCGTCCCGGTGCTGGTCGGGCCCCGGGCGCGCATCGAAGCGGCCGCCCAGGCGGCGGGCGTGTCGCTGGCCGGCGTTGAGCTGGTCGACGCGCCCCACAGCCACGCCGCGGCCGCGCTGGCTGCGCGCATGGCGGGCAAGGGCGACGTGGAAGCGCTCATGAAGGGCAGCCTGCACACCGACGAGCTGATGAGCGCCGTGCTGGCAGCGGACGCCGGCCTGCGCACCAAGCGGCGCCTGTCGCACTGCTTCGTGATGCAGACGCCCAGCTATCCGCGCCCCTTCATCATCACGGATGCCGCCATCAACATCGCTCCCACGCTGCAGGAGAAGGCCGACATCGTGCGCAATGCCATCGATCTGGCGCACGCCATCGGCGTCGAACAGCCGCGGGTGGCGATTCTGGCCGCGGTGGAGACCGTGAACCCGGCGATGGTGGCCACGCTGGACGCGGCGGCGCTGTGCAAGATGGCCGAGCGCGGGCAGATCACGGGCGGCTTGCTGGACGGCCCGCTGGCGATGGACAATGCCGTGTCCATTGCCGCTGCCACCGTCAAGGGGATCGAGTCTCCGGTGGCGGGGCGCGCCGACGTGTTGGTCGTGCCGGACCTGGAGAGTGGCAACATGCTGGCCAAGCAGCTCGAGTACATGGGTGGCGCGTCCACGGCCGGCATCGTGATGGGGGCCAAGGTACCCATCATGCTGACCAGCCGCGCCGACGCGCGCGACACCCGCATCGCCTCGTGTGCCATCGGGCTGATCCTGGCGCACCGCTTCCGCAACTGCCCGCCGTGAACGCGATGTCCGATCCAACGTCCTTCGTCGTGGTGCTGAACTGCGGCTCCTCGAGCATCAAGTTCGGCGTGTTTGATGCGGCTGACCGCGCGCGCAAGCCGGCCTGGAACGGCAAGGTCCAGGGCATTGGTGGACCGAAGCCCGACTTTGGCGCCAGCACGGTGCCGGTGCGGCCAGTGACCCTGGACGAGCGACACCCCTATGCCGCCGCGCTGCAAATCATCCGCAGTGAGATCGAGCGCTGGCTGAGTGGCCGGCCCGTCGCAGCCGTCGCCCATCGCGTGGTCCACGGTGGGGCCCGGTACTTCGCCCCCGTGCGGGTCGATGCGCAGGTGCTGGCCGATCTGCGGACGCTGATTCCGCTGGCGCCCCTGCATCAGCCCTTCGCGCTGGAGGCCATCGAGATCCTGCTGCGCGAGCGCCCCGAGTTGCCGCAGGTCGCGTGCTTCGACACCGCGTTCCACAGCGGCGTGCCGATGGTCGAGCAATTGTTGCCGTTGCCCTATGCGGCCTACGAGCGCGGGCTGCGCCGCTACGGTTTTCACGGGCTGTCGTACGAGTACATGGCGGTCGCGCTGGCCGAGCGCCATGGCGCGGCGGCTCGCGGACGCACCATCGTCGCGCACCTCGGCTCGGGCGCCAGCCTTTGCGCGATGCGCGAGCTGAAGAGTCAGGCCACCACCATGGGCTTTTCGGCGCTCGACGGCCTGATGATGGGCACGCGCACCGGTGCACTGGACCCCGGCGCGGTGCTCTACCTGATGGAGATCGAAAAGTTGACGCTGGAGCAGGTCGGCCACGTGCTGTACCACGACAGCGGCTTGCTCGGTGTCTCGGGCATCTCGTCCGACCCCCGCGAGCTGCTGGCGCGCGAGGCCGACGAGCCGCGCGCAGCGCTCGCGCTGCAGCTCTACGTGCGCCGCATCGTGCGCGAGATCGGCGCGCTGATCGCGGTGCTGGGCGGCCTTGATCTGCTGGTGTTCACGGCCGGCATCGGCGAGCACAGCGTGGAGCTGCGTCAGCGCATCGCCGGCGAGCTGGCGTGGCTGGGCATCAGCCTCGACACGCGGGCCAACGCGGCCCATGCCCCCGTGATCTCGGACGCCGGCAGCCGCGTGACGGTGGCCGTGGAGCCGACCAACGAGGAGTGGATCGCGGCCGAGCATGCCCGCCGGATGCTGGCACCTTCCGGTGCCACCCCATGAACTCGCGCAGCGGGCGGCGTTGCATGGGGGTCTCCTCGACAAAAGATCGGATCAGGGAGCGTTGTTGCCGTAGGCCTCGCGCAGCTCCCGCTTGAGTACCTTGCCGATGGCGCTGCGTGGCAGCTCGATCACCAGGCGCAGGTCGGCCAGGCGCTGGGTCTTGCCGGCGCGCTGGTTGTACCAGTCCTTCAACTCGTCGGCCGTTGCCACGGCGCCGGCGCCCGGCACCACAAAGGCCACGGGGGTCTCGCCCCACTGTTTGCTGGGCACGCCGACCACGGCGACCTCGTGCACGGCCGGGTGCTGGCGCAGCGCGGCCTCGATGTCGCTGGGGTAGATGTTGAAGCCGCCGCTGATGATCATGTCCTTGCGGCGGTCGATCAGCATCAAGAAGCCATCGGCGTCGAAGCGGCCCACATCGCCGGTGCGGATGAAGCGCTTGCCGGTCGCATCGAACCATTCGGCCGCGCGCGTCTTCTCGGGCTGGCCGTGGTAGCCGGTCATCATGCCAGGCGAATGGCCCACCACCTCGCCCGCCTCGCCACGCGGCACTTCATGGCCATCTTCGTCGATCAGGCGGATGTCGCTGGTGGCAGCGGGGCGACCTACGGTGTGTAGCTTGTCCGGATGGGCATGGGCGTCGAGGATGCAGGTGCCGCCGCCTTCGGTCATGCCGTAGAACTCGACGAGGCCGCCCGGCCAGCGCGCCAGAACGTCGGACTTGAGCTCGGCGCGAAACGGCGCGCTGGTGCAAAATTTGTAGCGGAAGGCCGACAAATCGAACTGCCCAAACTGCGGCAGCGCCATGATGCGCTGGTACTGCACCGGCACCAGCATGGTGTGCGTGGCGCGGTGCTGCTGGGCCAGCTGCAGGTAGTGCAGGGCGTGGAACTTGGGCATGAGCACCACGCAACCGCCATAGGCCAGCGTGGGCACGAAGACCACCAGCGTGGTGTTGGAGTACAGCGGCGTGGCCAGCAGGGTGACGCCCTGCGGGCCGTAGTCGTACACGCTGCCGCGCTGGATGTGCGCCCAGCGCATGCCGTGTGACTGCACGATGCCCTTGGGCGTGCCGGTGGTGCCGCTGGAATAGATGATGTTGAACGGTGCACCGGGCGTGATTGTGACTGGCTGCGGCCGCGCACCTTCCGGGGCCAGCCAGTCGTCAAACGCGCGGCCCGTTGCGCCGCCATCCAGCGCGATGCGTGGCAGGGTGGCGTCAGGCGCGGGCAGGCGATCGTGCGTGCTGGCGTCGGTGAACAGCAGGCGTGCGCCGGCATCGCGCAGCATTGAGGCCAGGCTGTCGGCGGTGCTTGACGGCGCCAGCGGCGCCACCACCACGCCGGCGCGCAGCGCGCCCATGAACAGGGCCGCATAGCGCGTGGAAGCCGCGGCGCAGATGGCGATGGCTTGGCCGGGCTGCACGCCAGCCTGCTGCAAGGCGCAAGCGATGCGGTCCATCAGCCCGTCGAGCTCGACGTAGCTCAGTGCTCCTTGCTCGTCGCGCAGCGCCGGGTGCTTGGGGCGCTGGCGGGCGTGCTCGCCGATCAGCTCGGGCAGGGTGCGGAAGGGGATGTCAGATGCAGGCATGGCGCAGATGATGGAGCGGAGGCTTCGACGCATTGTGTGCCATCGAAGCGCCACCCTGCAGTCACACGCGCGATGCCCGGCGCCGCCAGCCTATCGACCGGGGGAGCGGCCTGGTCGTCGGTCTGGGTGCCGTCGATGATCCGAATGTGCTCGGTGTGCCCTCAAAAGGGTAGCGCATCGCTCAGATTGGACGCCCGTGGCCTGTTTTGCTTGAAGAATTCGCGCAGGGCGGCGCTCAGTGCGGGAAACTCCCCGGCAAAGCGCTCGGGCTCGACGAAGTGTGCCTCGCAGGCCACGGCAAAGAACTCCTCGGGCGCGCTGGCAGCGTAGGCGTCGAGCCAGGGCGCGGGGGCGCCAAAGCGTTCGGCGCGGATCACCTGCTCACGAAAGTGCTGGTAGGCCGGCGCCCAGGTACGAGCCCACAGGGCTGCGGCCTCGCGCGCCGTGCGCGCGCCCATGAAACCGCGCGGCAGCGGCGGCGCGCCGTGGGCACCGCCGGCCTGCATGTCCATCTTGTGCACGAACTCGTGGATCACGACGCTGCTGGCCGCGGTCATGCCTTCGCCTTGCACGGCCGGCCAGCTCAGCATGACGGGGCC
Source organism: Burkholderiaceae bacterium (assembly GCA_041396485.1). Classification (GTDB taxonomy): domain Bacteria; phylum Pseudomonadota; class Gammaproteobacteria; order Burkholderiales; family Burkholderiaceae_C; genus Ottowia. The sequence continues at coordinate 531,226 of JAWKYM010000001.1, forward strand.
GCCTTGCATGGCCTCGCCGGTCAGCACCTCGGCGTAGTGGTGCACCACGCCGGCGTGGTCCATCACCTGGCGGGCCGCCACCGCCTCGGCCGGGTGCATGACGATGCCGACGAAGTCGTCGTACCAGGACAGCGCAGCTTCGGGCGCGTCCGCGGGGCCCAGGTGCAGCAGCGGCAGGCAGGCCTGCGCGGCCACGGCCACGGCCATGGCGTCGCTCACGGGCAGGCCGTGCGCGCCGCTGAATTCCTTCTGCGCAAGAAAATGCGTGGCCAGCCGGCGCAGGCGGGCGCGCTCGTCCGCGCCCAGCCGGGCCAGAAAGGGGTAGTGCGTCAGCGTGGCCTGCCACAGCGCGTCGGGAATGGGCGCGGGTTCGCGCATGGCGCGGCGCAGCCAGCGGGTGAGGGCGGGGAGGGGCGACACTCGCCTATTGTGGGGCGTCGGGACTGCGGCGCCGGAGTTCGCCGGACGCCGTCAGGCGCAGCACTTCGGCGCGCCGTGTGCGGGCGTCGAGGTGCCAGTCGCTCAGCACTACGCGCGTCAGGGCGTGGCCCTGGCCGTCCAGACCCAGGGCATGGTCGGCCGGCTGGTGCGTGTGGCCGTGGATCAGCGTGCAGGCCCCGGCGTGCAGCAGCCAGCGGCGCGCCAGTTCGTCACTGGCCTGGGCATAGTCGGCGGGCGCGGTGGCGGCATGGCGCGCCTCGCTGTGCTCGCGCATCTGGCGCGCGATGGCCTGGCGCTCGGCCAGCGGTCGGGCCAGAAAGGCGCGCTGCCAATCTGTGCTGCGCACCTGCAGGCGAAACTGCTGGTAGGCCGTGTCGGCGGTGCACAGCAGGTCGCCGTGGCTGAGCACGATGCGCTGCGCGCCCAGATCGAGCACGAGAGGGTCCGCGGCCAAGTCGCGCACGCCGTGGCGCGCCAGGAAGTCGCCGCCGACCAGGAAGTCGCGGTTGCCGCGCATGAAGGCCAGCTCGGCCGGGCAGCCGTCCAGCACCTGGCCGCAGCGCGCCTCGAAGCTGCCGGGTGCGGCGGCGTCGTCGCCCACCCAGGCCTCGAACAGGTCGCCCAGGATGAACACCGCGTCGGCATGCGGGTGCGCCATGTAGCGCGCCCAGGCTTCGAAGGTGGCCGGCTCCTCGGGCTTGAGGTGCAAGTCCGAGATGAAATCGACCGTGCGCCAATGCTCGGGTGCATGCAGCACGCCGAAATCGGGCAGGGCCGCCATGGGGTGGCGCTCAGACCTTCACCGCTTTTTCAATCACCACATCCTCGCGCGGCACGTCGTCGTGAAAGCCCTTGCGCGTGGTGGGCAGGGCACGGATGGCGTCCACCACCTCCTGGCCCTTGACCACCTTGCCGAACACGGCGTAGCCCCAGCCCTGCGCGGTGGGGGCCTTGAAGTCCAGGAAGTCGTTGTCCACCGTGTTGATGAAGAACTGCGCGGTGGCCGAGTGCGGGTCGCTGGTGCGCGCCATGGCCACGGTGTAGCGGGCGTTCTTCAGGCCGTTGTCGGCCTCGTTGGTGACGGGCGCCTGCGTGGGCTTTTGCTTCATGCCAGGCTCGAAGCCGCCGCCCTGGATCATGAAGTTCTTGATGACGCGGTGGAACACCGTGTTGTCGTAGTGGCCGTTTTGCACGTAGGACAGGAAGTTGGTGACCGACTTTGGGGCCTTCTCGTGGTCCAGCTCGAGCGTGATGACGCCGTGGTCCTTGATGTGCAGTTCGACTTGGGGGTTGCTCATGGAAATGTCCGAAAAGATCAGTTGATGAGGGTGGCGGATTGGATGACGACCGGCTTTTGCGGCACGTCGGTGGGGAAGGGGCCGCCGGCGCCGGTGGGCTCGTCGCGGATCTTGTCCACGGTGTCCATGCCGCTCACGACCTTGCCGAACACGGTGTAGCCGAACAGGGCGGGGTGGTTCTCGACCTGGGCGCGCGGGATGTCCTTTTGCAGCTGGCCCTGGTACTCGAAGGTCACCGGGTCGCCCGCCGGCAGGATGACCGGGTCCAGGCGCGGGTTATCCACCACGTTGATGAAGAACTGCGCCTTGGCTGAATGCGGGTCGTTGGTGCGTGCCATGGCAAGGGAGCCGCGCACGTTCTTCAGGCCCTTGGCCAGGGCCTGGCGCCCTTCGTGGATGACCGAGGCGCGGGTGGGTTTCTCCTTGTAGTCGGCGTCGTAGCCGCCGCCCTGGATCATGAAGTTCTTGATGACGCGGTGAAAGATGGTGCCGTTGTAGTGCCCGTCCTTGACGTACTGCAGGAAGTTGGCCACGGTCTTGGGGGCGGCGCCGGGATACAGCTCGACGACGAAGTCGCCGTCGGTGGTGACGAACTTGACCTTCGGGTCGGCGGCCAGCGCGGGCAGGGCGGTGCCCAGGGCGGCCGTGGCCACCACGGTGGCGCCCAGGCGGGCGAGCGTGCGACGGGACAGGATCATGTTGCAGGCTTTCAGGAGCAGGGATCGTGGTTGGTGCGCGGGCTTGGTGCGCAAGTTCCCGCGTCAGGGCTTGGGCGCCGGCTCGACCTTGGGGGTGGGGCCCCACAGGCCTTGCAGCGCCTCGATCTTGGCGGACAGCCTGGGGTCGTCGGCCTTGGCTTGGCGCGCACGCTCGAAGGACTGCAGCGCCTCGCGTGCCTGCACGTCGCCCAGGTTGGCCAGCGCGGTGGCGTAGTCGGGCTGCACGCGCAAGGCGTTTTGCAGCGCCTCGCGCGCCTGCGCCAGGTGCCCGCCGGCGGCGTACAGCACGGCCAGGTTGTTCCAGGGTTCGGCCAGCTCCGGGTAGTCGCGCGTGAGCTGAATCAGCAGGGCCTGCGCCTCGGCGACCTGGCCGCTGCCGCTCAGCACGTTGGCCTTGATGAAGCGCATCTGCGGATCGCGCGGGTGCGCGGCGATGTAGCGGTCGGCCGTGGCCAGCGCCTCGGCCGTCTGGCCCGCCGACTGCAACTGCTGCACCTGGGTGTAGTCGTCGGCGGCCTGGGCCGGGCCCACGCACAGCAGGCATGCCAGCAGCAGCGCCACAGCGGCAAGCCGGCTCTGGAGCGGGCGAGAAAAAGGGGCGGATCGGCGCAGAGGCATGAGCGGGCGCGGGGCGCGGAGGGGGCCGGGCAGCAGGCCCGGGCGCCGGGGCAGGTTTTATACTGCGGGGCATTGTAGCCAAGCAGGATGATTGCGCCGCCCGCGCCGCCGCGAGCCGCGCTTTCCCTCTTGACGGGCGGCCCGCGGCGTCTGACGATGAGCCCAAACGGTTGGCCCGCTCCTGCGGTATTCACTTTTTCCATGACCCTACGGATTTACAACACGCTCTCGCGTGGGTTGGAAGCTTTTGTGCCCATCGAGCCGGGCCACGTGCGCATGTACGTGTGCGGCATAACCGTGTACGACCTGTGCCACATCGGCCACGCGCGCTCGGCCGTGGCCTTCGACGTGGTGCAGCGCTGGCTCAGGGCCAGCGGCCTGCGCGTCACCTTCGTGCGCAACATCACCGACATCGAGGACAAGATCATCCGCCGCGCGCTGGACAACGGCGAGACCATCCGCCAGCTGACCGACCGCATGATCGCGGAGATGTACCGCGACTTCGACGCGCTGGGGATCGAGCGCCCCACGCACGACCCGCGCGCCACCGACTACGTACCGCAGATGCTGGCCATCATCGGCCGCCTGCAGGGCAGGGGCCTGGCCTATCAGGCCGAGGGCGGCGACGTGAACTACGCGGTGCGCAAGTTTGCCGGCTACGGCAAGCTGTCGGGCAAGACGCTGGATGAGCTGCAGGCCGGCGAGCGCGTGGCCGTGCAGGACGCCAAGCACGATCCGCTGGACTTCGTGCTGTGGAAGTCGGCCAAGGCGAGCGAGCCCGAGGGCGCCAAGTGGGACAGCCCCTTCGGCCTGGGCCGGCCGGGCTGGCACATCGAGTGTTCGGCCATGAGCTGCGCGCTGCTGGGCGAGACCTTCGACATCCACGGCGGCGGCGCCGACCTCACGTTCCCGCACCACGAGAACGAGATCGCGCAAAGCGAGGGCGCCAACGGCCAGCCGCTGGCCAAGGTGTGGATGCACAACGGCTTCGTCAATATCGACAACGAGAAGATGTCCAAGTCGCTGGGCAACTTCTTCACCATCCGCGAGGTGCTGCAGTCGTTCGACGCCGAGACGCTCCGCTTCTTCATCGTGCGCGCGCACTACCGCAGCCCGCTGAACTACAGCGACGTGCACCTGCAGGATGCGCGCGCGGCACTGAGGCGCCTGTACACCGCGCTGGACGCGGTGCCGGCGGGGAACGTGACGATTGACTGGGCCAACCCCTTTGCGGCGCGCTTCAAGGCCGCGATGGACGAGGACTTTGGCACGCCCGAGGCGGTGGCCGTGCTGTTCGAGTTGGCCAGCGAGGTCAACCGCGCACGGCGCCCCGAGGACGCCGGCCTGCTCAGGGCGCTGGGCAGCTGCCTGGGCCTGCTGCAGGCCGATCCACGGGCCTTTCTGCAGGCCGGCAGCACGCTGGATGAGGCCGCCATCCAGGCCCGCATCGAGGCGCGCGCGGCCGCCAAGCAGGCCAGGGACTTTGCCGCGGCCGACGCCATCCGCGCCGAACTGCTGGCCGCCGGCATCGTGCTCAAGGACTCGCCCGCGGGCACCACCTGGGAGGCCGTGCAGTGATCGGTTTCATGAGCAAAACAGGCCTTCAGCGCTGATGGATGGTGTGATGGCAGCTACAAAAAACAAAGTAAATGGGGTGATGACCCCGGCCTACTGGAGCGCCGCCTGCGAGCACCTCACGCGCAAGGACCGGGTGCTGCGCCGCCTGATCCCGCGCTTTGGCGACGCCTGCCTGCAGTCGCGCGGCGACGCCTTCATCACGCTGGCGCGCTCCATCGTCGGCCAGCAGATTTCGGTCAAGGCCGCGCAGTCGGTGTGGAGCCGCTTCGAGGCGCTGCCGCGGCGCATGACGCCCGCCAGCGTGCTCAAGCTCAAGGTGGACGACATGCGGGCGGCCGGCCTGTCGGCGCGCAAGGTCGAGTACCTGGTGGACCTGGCGCTGCACTTCGACGCCGGCAAGATTCACGTTGACGAATGGGTGGCCATGGATGACGAATCCATCATCGCCGAGCTGGTGGCCATCCGCGGCATCGGCCGCTGGACGGCCGAGATGTTCCTGATGTTCCACCTGCTGCGCCCCGACGTGCTGCCGCTGGACGACGTGGGACTGCTCAAGGGCATCAGCACCAACTATTTTTCGGGCGAGCCCGTGAGCCGCAGCGAAGCGCGCGAGGTGGCTGACGGCTGGGCGCCCTGGCGCAGCGTGGCCACCTGGTACATGTGGCGCTCGCTCGAGCCGCTGCCCGTCGCCTATTGATGTCCGACGCGCTGCGCCACATCCGCTAACATTCTTTCCCTCTCGTCAACGAGGAGCCGCTTTTGGCCAAAAAAACCTTTCTGGACTTCGAGCAACCCATCGCGGAGCTGGAAAACAAGATCGAGGAATTGCGCTACGTGCAGTCCGAAAGCGCGGTTGATATCTCCGAGGAGATCGACCAGCTGGGCAAGAAGAGCCAGAAGCTCACCAAGGACATCTACAGCGATCTGACGCCCTGGCAGATCACCAAGATCGCGCGCCATCCCGACCGGCCCTACACCCTGGACTACGTGCGCGAGTGCTTCACCGACTTCGTCGAGCTGCACGGCGACCGCCACTTTGCCGACGACCAGAGCATCGTCGGCGGGCTGGCGCGCTTCAACGGCAACGCCTGCATGGTGCTGGGCCACCAGAAGGGGCGCGACACCAAGGAGCGCGCCGCACGCAACTTCGGCATGACGCGGCCCGAGGGCTACCGCAAGGCGCTGCGCCTGATGAAGACGGCCGAGAAGTTCAAGCTGCCGGTGTTCACCTTCGTTGACACGCCGGGCGCCTTTCCGGGCATCGACGCCGAGGAGCGCGGCCAGTCCGAGGCGATCGGCCGCAACATCTACGAGATGGCGCAACTCGAGGTTCCGGTCATCACCACCATCATCGGCGAGGGCGGCTCGGGCGGCGCGCTGGCCATTGCCGTGGCCGACCAGGTTCTGATGCTGCAGTATTCGATTTATTCGGTGATCAGCCCCGAGGGCTGCGCCTCCATCCTCTGGAAGACCAGCGACAAGGCCGAGGAGGCCGCCGCCGCCCTGGGCATCACCGCCCACCGCCTGAAGGCGCTGGGCCTGATCGACAAGATCGTCAACGAGCCGGTTGGCGGCGCGCACCGCGATCCGCGCCAGATGGGCGGCTTTCTGAAGCGGGCGCTGGCCGACGCCTGGCGTCAGCTCGGCGACCTGAAGCTCAAGGACCTGCTGGACCGCCGCTACGAGCGCCTGCAGGGCTACGGCCGCTTCACCGATACCAAAGCGGAGCGGTAACAGGCCCCCACGCTCCCCCGCTGGGCGAGGTGCGCTGGCCGCTGGCCGCTGGGACGTGATGGTTCATCTGGGGACGGCCCGGCGATGAACCGGCGTCTCAGCGTGCCGATGGCGTGATCCGCGCATTCACCCTGGCGCGCAGCGCCGCCATCAGTTCGGGCGGCAAGAAGCGAAAGGCCAGTTGCAGCAGCACGTAGGCCACCACCCCGTCATCCAGCCAGCCCAGCACCGGGATGAAGTCCGACACCGCGTCGATCGGGCTGACGACATACAGCAGGGCCAGCACCGTGGCCAGCTTGGCGGCCTTGGGTGCGCGCGGGTCGCGCAGCAGGCTCCAGGCCAGCAGCAGCTCCTTGCGCAGCACGGTCAGCAGTCGGGTCAGTTTCCACATTGCACGCACGCCTCCTTCGGGGTGGGTCGTCGCCCGCCATGGGCGCAATCCAGCTCCAACGTGGGGCCGGCAGCGGCGATGACAAGGTCGAACCGCCGGCATGCCGATTTCGTGAGCGATGCCCTACCATTGCCCGAAACCATGCCAGACGCATTGCCTCCTGCCGACCCCGCCGAGCTGGACCGGGCCATGGATGCCTTTGCCGCCAGTGCGCCGGCGCTGCCGTTGGCCGTGGCCTACAGCGGCGGCGCCGACTCCACCGCGCTGCTGCTGGCCTGTGCGCAGCGCTGGCCCGGGCAGGTGCAGGCTTGGCACGTGCACCACGGGCTGCAGGCGGTGGCCGATGATTTCGAGCGGCACTGCGCGGCGGTCTGTGCGCGCCTGCAAGTGCCGCTGCGGGTGCAGCGGGTGGACGCGCGCGCCGGGCCGGGCCAAAGCCCCGAGGCAGTAGCCCGCACCCGGCGTTATGAGTCTTTTGAGGCTCTGGCCCGCTCTGGTCAAGCGCAACAAGCTATAAAAACAGTAGTTCTGGCGCAGCATGCCGACGATCAGGCCGAGACCGTGCTGCTGGCCTTGTCGCGCGGTGCCGGCCTGCCCGGGCTGGCCGCCATGCCGACGCGCTGGCAGCGCGCCGGCATGGCCTATGCGCGGCCCTTGCTGGACGTGCCCGCACCGGCCATCCGTGCCTGGTTGCACGCCCGCGGTGAAGGCTGGATCGAAGACCCCAGCAACCGCGACGAGCGCTACACGCGCAACCGCATCCGTGCGCGCCTGCTGCCCACGCTGCAGGCGTGTTTCCCATCGTTTCGCGTCACCCTGGCGCGCAGCGCCGCGCACGCGGCGCAGGCGCAGGACATCTTGTCGGAAGTGGCAGCGCAGGATCTGACGGCCTGCGGCCTGCCGCCGCGCCTGGCGGCGCTGCGCGCGCTCGGCCCGGCGCGCCGCGCCAACGTGCTGCGCCACTGGCTGCAGGTGGCGCACGGCCAGACGCCGACACAGGCCCAGCTGGCGGCCTTGCAGGTGCAGATCGAGGCCTGCACCACGCGCGGCCACCGCATCGAGCTGAAACTGGGTCAAGGCCAGGTGCGGCGCGTGGGCGAAGCACTGCAATGGCATCCGGCGCCACCCAGGCCCCCCGGCGCGCCGGCAGGTCGCTAAAATCAAAGGTTTGCCGCGCGTGGGCGCGCGGCGCGGTGTTCTTGCAACTTCTCTGAATCATGGCTTTGATCGTCCAGAAATACGGCGGCACGTCGATGGGCTCGACCGAGCGCATCGCCCAGGTCGCCAAGCGCGTGGCCAAATGGGCGCGCGCCGGCCACCAGGTGGTGGTGGTGCCCAGCGCGATGAGCGGCGAGACCAACCGCCTGCTCGGCCTGGCCAAGGAGCTGGCGCCCAGCCACGTCACTCGCGACTACTTCCGCGAGCTGGACATGCTGGCGTCCACGGGCGAGCAGGTGTCGGTGGGCCTGCTGTCGATCGCGCTGCAGGCCGAGGGCCAGCCCGCCGTCAGCTACACCGGCTGGCAGGTGCCGATCCGCACCACCAGCGCCTACACCAAGGCGCGCATCGAAAGCATCGACGACCAGAAGGTGCGCGCCGACCTGGATGCCGGCAAGGTGGTCATCATCACCGGTTTTCAGGGCATCGACGACGCGGGCAACATCACCACGCTGGGGCGCGGCGGCTCCGACACCTCGGCGGTGGCGGTGGCGGCGGCGCTCAAGGCCGACGAATGCCTGATCTTCACCGATGTGGACGGCATCTACACCACCGACCCGCGCGTGGTGCCCGAGGCGCGGCGCATGGCCTCCATCAGCTTCGAGGAGATGCTGGAGATGGCCAGCCTGGGCAGCAAGGTGCTGCAGATCCGCTCGGTCGAATTTGCCGGCAAGTACCACGTGCCGGTGCGCGTGCTCTCCAGCTTCACGCCCTGGGACATCGACGTGGCCGTCGAGGCCAAGTCCGGAACGCTCATCACTTTCGAGGAACACGAACAAATGGAACACGCCGTCGTATCCGGCATCGCCTTCAATCGGGACGAAGCCAAGATTTCCGTCTTTGGCGTGCCCGACCGGCCGGGCATCGCCTATCAGATCCTGGGCGCCGTGGCCGATGCCAATGTCGAGGTCGACGTCATCATCCAGAACGTCAGCAAGGACGGCAAGACCGATTTCAGCTTCACCGTGCCGCACCCCGACCTGGCGCGCACGGTGGAGTTGCTCAAGGACAAGGTCGTGCCCCAGTTGGGCGCCGCCGACGTGGTGGGCGACCCGCGCATCTGCAAGGTCAGCATCGTCGGCATCGGCATGCGCAGCCACGCCGGCGTGGCGGCCAGGATGTTTCGCGCGCTGAGCGAAGAAGGCATCAACATCCAGATGATTTCCACCAGCGAGATCAAGACTTCGGTGGTCATCGACGAGAAGTACATGGAGCTGGCCGTGCGCGCCCTGCACCGCGCCTTTGAGTTGGACTTGCCGAAAACCGCCTGAAGCAATGGCATAATGCGGGACTGCTTTCGAGCCGGCCCAAGGAGACGTGACCGAGTGGCCGAAGGTGCTCCCCTGCTAAGGGAGTATGGGGTGTAGAGCCTCATCGAGGGTTCGAATCCCTCCGTCTCCGCCATCCAGAAATGCAAAACGGGCCTTCGGGCCCGTTTTCGTTGCGTATGCAAGCTGCCTAGCCGGCCAGCGGCGGCTCGCTGCTCATCGTGGGGCTTTCGGGCACACCGTCCTCGGCAGCGCGAATGTTGGTGGCCAGCAGGCCCTTGGGCCCCTCGTTGACCTCGTAGCTTACGCGGGCGCCCTCCTTGAGGGTCTTGAAGCCCTCCATGGCAATGGCCGAAAAGTGCGCAAAGATGTCGGGCCCACCCCCATCGGGCTCGATGAAGCCGAAACCCTTCAGGTCATTGAACCATTTCACGCGTCCGCTTGGCATGACTTTCTCCTCTTCAGTCGCTTATTTCGTGTAACGAATGAGTTTGGAACACGCCCAAGGGGCTTGTCAATCATGGTCATTCCCAGTGCGGCGCCTGCGCCAGGCCTTGCAGGCAAGGCGGCCGCCCCCATCTTCCATGCGTCGCGCAGACACCGGCCCGCGGTTTGGCATGAAGCGCGCCGATAAAATGGATTTCATGGCAATCACGCAACCGATTCAACCGGCCGGCACGCCCGCGGACGACGGCGCGTCGGTCGTGCTCGAGCGCGTGCCGCAGAAAGTCAAGCCGCCGCAGATGCACCAGGTGGTGCTGCTCAACGACGACTACACGCCGATGGAGTTCGTGGTGGTGGTGATCCAGGAGTTTTTCAGCAAGGACCGGGAGACGGCCACGCAGATCATGCTCAAGATTCACCTGGAGGGCAAAGGCGTGTGCGGGGTCTACACCCACGACGTGGCCGCCACCAAGGTGGACCAGGTGATGGACGCCGCGCGGCAGGCGGGCCACCCGCTGCAGTGCGTGAGCGAGCCGGTGGGCTGATGGGTGACGGTGCGGCCCAAGCGTTGAATATGGGTAAACCTCCCCCACCTTTGTCAGTCAAAGCCTTGAGAACGTCGTAAGCTTGAGGCGCTAAAGGAAATTCACCATGATTGCCCAGGAACTGGAAGTCAGCCTCCACATGGCCTTTGTCGAGGCGCGCCAGCAGCGCCACGAGTTCATCACCGTCGAGCACCTGCTGCTGGCGTTGCTGGACAACCCCAGCGCCGCCGAGGTGCTGCGCGCCTGCTCGGCCAACATCGACGATCTGCGCAAGTCGCTGGCCGGCTTCATCAAGGACAACACCCCGCAGGTGGCCGGCACCGATGACGTGGACACCCAGCCCACGCTGGGATTCCAGCGCGTCATCCAGCGCGCCATCATGCACGTGCAGTCCACCGGCAACGGCAAGAAAGAAGTGACCGGCGCTAACGTGCTGGTGGCCATCTTCGGCGAGAAGGACTCGCACGCCGTGTACTACTTGCACCAGCAGGGCGTGACGCGCCTGGACGTGGTCAACTTCATCGCCCACGGCATCCGCAAGAGCGACCCACCCGAGGCCGGCAAGCCGGCCGAAGGCCAGGCCGGCAATGCCGAGGCCGAAGAGGCTGCGAGTGAGAAGAGCGAAAAGGCCTCGCCGCTGGAGCAATACACGCAAAACCTCAACCAGCTGGCCAAGGACGGCAAGATCGACCCGTTGATCGGGCGCGACTACGAGGTCGAGCGCACCATCCAGATCCTGTGCCGCCGGCGCAAGAACAACCCGCTGCTGGTGGGCGAGGCCGGCGTGGGCAAGACGGCGATCGCCGAGGGCCTGGCCTGGCGCATCACCGAGGGCACGGTGCCCGAGATCCTGGCCGAAGCCAACGTCTACGCGCTGGACATGGGCGCGCTGCTGGCGGGCACCAAGTACCGCGGCGATTTCGAGCAGCGCCTGAAGGGCGTGCTGAAAAGCCTCAAGGACAAGCCGCACGCCATCCTGTTCATCGACGAGATCCACACGCTGATCGGCGCCGGCGCGGCCTCGGGCGGCACGCTGGACGCGTCCAACCTGCTCAAGCCGGCGCTGTCCAGCGGGCAGCTCAAGTGCATCGGCGCCACCACCTACACCGAGTACCGCGGCATCTTCGAGAAGGATGCGGCCCTGTCGCGGCGCTTCCAGAAGGTGGACGTGGTCGAGCCCACCGTGCCCGAGACAATCGAGATCCTCAAGGGCCTCAAGAGCCGCTTCGAGGAGCACCACGCCGTCAAATACGCCGTGGCGGCGCTGCAGGCCGCGGCCGAGCTGTCGGCCAAGTACATCACCGACCGCCACCTGCCGGACAAGGCCATCGACGTGATCGACGAGGCCGGCGCGGCCCAGCGCATCGCCGTGGCCAGCAAGCGCAAGAAAACCATCGGCAAGCACGAGATCGAGGAGATCGTGGCCAAGATTGCGCGCATTCCGCCGGCCAGCGTCAGCAATGACGACCGCGGCAAGCTGCAAACGCTCGAGCGCGACCTGAAAAGCGTGGTGTTCGGGCAGGACCAGGCGCTCGAGGTGCTGGCCGCGAGCGTCAAGATGGCGCGCTCGGGCCTGGGCAAGGGCGACAAGCCGATCGGTTCGTTCCTGTTTTCCGGCCCCACGGGCGTCGGCAAGACCGAGGCGGCCAAGCAGCTGGCCTTCATCATGGGGGTGGAGCTGATCCGCTTTGACATGTCCGAGTACATGGAGCGCCACGCCGTCAGCCGCCTGATCGGTGCGCCGCCCGGCTATGTGGGGTTCGATCAGGGTGGCCTCTTGACCGAGGCCATCAGCAAGAAGCCGCACTGCGTGCTGCTGCTCGACGAGATCGAAAAGGCGCATCCGGACATCTTCAACGTGCTGCTGCAGGTGATGGACCACGGCACGCTGACCGACAACAACGGCCGCAAGGCGGACTTCCGCAACGTCATCATCATCATGACCACCAACGCGGGCGCCGAGACCATGAACAAGGCCACCATGGGCTTCACCACCCAGCGCCAGCAGGGCGACGAGATGGCCGACATCAAGCGCCTGTTCACGCCCGAGTTTCGCAACCGGCTGGATGCCATCGTCAGTTTCAAGGCGCTGGACGAGCAGATCATCCTGCGCGTGGTCGACAAGTTCCTGTTGCAACTGGAGCAGCAACTGGCCGAGAAGAAGGTCGAGGTCACCTTCACCGACAAGCTGCGCAAGTTCCTGGCCAAGAAGGGCTTCGATCCGCTGATGGGCGCGCGGCCCATGCAGCGGCTGATCCAGGACACCATCCGCAAGGCGCTGGCCGACGAACTGCTGTTCGGCCGGCTCACCGAAGGCGGCCGCCTGACGGTGGACCTGGACGACAAGGACGAGGTGCTGCTCGACATCGTCCCCACGCCCAAGAAGGACCGCGCCAAGTCCGAACCGGCCGAGCCGGAAGAAGAACTGGCGGCCGACTGATCGGTCGCATCCGGACGCCGACTCCAAGCACCCGCTGCGTTCAGGCGCAGCGGGTTTTTTGTCGCCGGGCCGCTCCCAGGCAAGAAACGTCGCCCGTTGGGGGCAGCGCACCTCGCGCAGCGGAGGAGCGTGGGGGACGTTTTTGCGTCAGCGCCGCGCCGCCACCCAGATGCCGGCGGCGATCAGCACGAAGGCCAGCGCGTGGTAGAGCTGTGGCGTCTCGCCCAGGAACAGCGCCGACAGCACGGCGGCGAACACCGGCGTCAAGTTGGCAAAAAAGCCCGCCACCGCCGGTCCCGCACGCTCCACCCCCAGGCCCCAGCAGCGGTAGGCCAGTACGGCCGGACCGATCGCCACGAAGGCCAGGGCGGCGATCAGGGGCCAGCCCCATACGATGTGCGCGTCGGCGCTGAGCGCCCATTCGCCGGCGGCAAACAAGCCCGACCAGCCCAGGCCGAAGACCACCTGCGCCAGCAGCAGGGCGGCCCAGTCGGTGCGCAGCCGGGAGGGCTCGCCCGGGCGCGCGGGCAACAGCCACGAATACCAGGCCCAGGCGATGGTGGCCACCACCATGTACAGATCGCCGGGCACCAGGTGCAGCTCGGCCAGTTGCTGCCAACGCCCGCGCGCCAGCACCACTCCGACGCCGGCGATCGACAGCAGCACGCCGCCGAGCTGGGCAAAACCGACCTGCAGGCCGAAAAACAGGCGTCCCAGCGCCAGCATCCACAGCGGCATGGTCGAGGCCACCAGGGTGACGTTCAGCGGCGTGGAGGTGCGCAGCGCCAGATACTGCAGCGCGTTGTAGCTGCCCACGCCCAGCAGGCCCAGCAGGGCATAGCGTCGCCACAGCGGCCACAGCCCGCTGCCAGGGCGCAGTACCCAGGGTGCCAGCGGCAGCAGGACGGCAAAGGCCAGCAGCCAGCGGATGAAGTTGAGCGTGATCGGCGGTACCAGGCCGACCACGGCGCGTCCCACCACGGCGTTGCCAGCCCACAGCAGGGTCGAGGTGATCAACAGGGCGGCGGTGGCGGCGTTCAGGCGCATGAGGCGGGCGGGACGGTTGCAAGCGGCAGTGCCATGCCCCCGGCCGAACACCGATGGCGCGCGCCGTGGCACCATCGGCGTGATCGCCAAGCTTAACCCCAGGAGAAAGTCCCCATGTCCCTTGCCGTCCAGATTGCCCGCCAGGGTGGTGTCGAAGAAATGAAGCTGGTGGACGTCGCCGTGGGCGAACCCGGCCCGGGCGAGGTGCGCATCCGCCACCGCGCCATCGGCCTGAATTTCATCGACGTCTATCAGCGCAGCGGCCTGTACCCCATGCCCACGCCGCTCACGCTGGGCATGGAAGGCGCGGGCGTGATCGAGGCGGTGGGCGCGGGCGTGACGCACCTGCAGCCGGGCGACCGCGCGGCCTACGCCAGCAACCCCCCCGGCAGCTACAGCGAGGTGCGGGTGCTGCCGGCCCTGGCCGTGTGCAAGCTGCCCGATGGCATCGACTTCGAAACCGGCGCCGCCATGATGCTCAAGGGCCTGACGGTGCAATACCTGCTGCGGCGCACACTGCCGGTCGAGGGCTTGCAGCCGGGCGACTTTGTGCTGTGGCATGCGGCGGCCGGCGGCGTCGGCCTGATTGCCTGCCAGTGGGCCAAGGCGCTGGGCTACCGCCTGATCGCCACCGCGGGTTCAGAGCAAAAATGTGCCCTGGCCCTTGCCAATGGTGCGCAGTACGCTATCAATTACAGAGTTGACAACTTTGCCGAACAGGTCCGCGAGATCACCGGCGGCGCGGGCGTCAAGGTGGTCTATGACTCGGTGGGCAAGGATACCTGGGAGGGCTCGCTGGCCTGCCTGCGCCCCTTTGGCCTGATGGCCAGCTTTGGCAATGCCAGCGGCGCCGTGCCGCCGTTCGCGCCGGGCGTCCTGGCGGCCAAGTGCCTGTACGTCACGCGCGCCACGCTGTTTGCCCACATCGCCACGCGCGAGCGCTGCCAGGCCATGGCCGATGATCTGTTTGGCGCGGTCACGAGCGGCCAGGTCAAGATCCACATCGACCAGCGCTTTGCGCTGGCCGATGTGCAGGCGGCGCACCGCACGCTGGAAGCACGCCAGACCACGGGCAGCACCATTCTGACCTTGTAGTCACGGCCACCCGCGGCTGCGACTGACTTGCCAGCCCTGGCACGACCGGCGGCGGTTCACATCGACTGGCGCACCGCCCACTCGGCGCGATCCAGGGTGTCGCGCGCGCTGCGCAGGCGCCAGTCCAGGTCGTTCAGGTCGCGGCGCAGGCGGCGCCGTTCGGCATCGTCCTTGGCCTTGTCGAGGGCGCGCTCCTTGCTGGCCAGTTCGTTGCGCAGGCGCTGGACGTCCTGCTCGGCCTGCCAGGCCCGGTAGCCCAGCTGGTAGCGCGGCAAAAATCCCTGCTCCAGCTCGGGCGGGCAGGAGTTGGCATAGCGGCCGCCCTGGCGACCCCAGCTCAGGCCGTTGGCGGGGGTGCAGAACTGCGCAAGGCCGCGCTGCCAACCCTCCCAGTACTGGGCCTCGACCGGCACCACCCCGGCCTCCGCGCAGGCCTCGCGCACGTCCTGCAGGCGCGTTTTCCCATAGCCGGCCAGCGCGTCGCGCATGCCCTGCTCGCGCCAGTCGGCAGTTCGACATTCCTCGGCCGACATCGCGGCGCAGCCGCCCAGCACCGCCAGTACGGCGCCGATCGCCAGCATGCCCGCGCGGCGCATCGTGGGGGCTTGACCTGGGAAAAATCGAGGGGGCGGCGCGTGCGTGGGCATCGTGGACAAAACAAGTGGGTGGGGGCAGGACGAGCAAGTATCGGGCAAGGCGCGGGTATCGGCAATGGGCCGCATGGCGGGCAGTGTCCCGGATGGGCGAGCCGGCCGGTTGGCTCTCTGACACGCGCGGGACAGCGGTCTAGAATGATCCTGCGTCGGCAGCCCACCGGCGATTGCGCACGGCCGCAGCACCCTCCGGGCCAGGCCGCAGGCATGACGGAGATCTCCATGGCCAAGGCACACGCCCTCGATCGATACATTGGTGCCGAGTTGCCACGGCTTGGCACGGCGGCGCAGCGGGCGGCGTTTGAAGCCACGCCCTATGCCGAACGGATTGCCGCGCACAGCACCTATGAGGCGCTGCAGTTGGGTGCCGCCATCGATCCGCAGGCGCCCGCCATCCAGTTCCTGCCCCACGCCGATCCGGACCGGCCGCCGCAGACGGTCTCGCACGGCGCATTCACGGCGCGCGTCACGCAGGCGGCCAACCTGTTTGCCGACCTCGGCGTGGGGCCGGGCGACGTGGTGAGCCTGCTGCTGCCACTGCTGCCGCAGGCGTTCTATGCGCTGTTTGGCGCGCAGGCGGCGGGCATCGCCAACCCGGTCAACCCCTTGCTGTCGGCCGGGCAGATCGGCGAGATCCTGCGGGCGGCCGACACGCGCGTGTTGGTCGCGCTGGGCCCCGTGCCGGGCTCCGATATCTGGGACAAGGTGCAGCAGGTCAGGGACAGCCTGCCCCGGCTGAAGGCGATCCTGGTCGTGCACGGCGCAGCCGCCGCAGGGCCGGGCGTGCGGGACTTCGATGCGCTGCTGGGCCAGTTCCCCGCCGATCGGTTTGCCAGCGGACGGCGGATCGCGGCCGGCGACATCGCGGGCTACTTTCACACCGGCGGCACCACCGGCACGCCCAAGCTGGTGCGCCACACGCACGCCAATCAGGTGTACCAGGCCTGGGGCATGGGCCTGCTGCTGCCCACCGGCGCCGGGCGCAGCCTGCTGTTCGGCCTGCCGCTGTTTCATGTGGGCGGCGCACTCACGCAGGGCCTGGCGGCGCTGGCCATGGGCAGCACGCTGGTGGTGGTGTCGCCGGCGGGCTGGCGCGATCCGGCGGCGATTCGCAATGTCTGGCGCCTGGTGGAGCGGTATCGGCCCCTCGTGTTCGGCGGCGTGCCCACGGTGCTGGCCGCCGCGCTGGGCGTGCCGGTTGGGGACTCCGACGTGTCGAGCATTCGCTTCGTGTCGGGCGGCGGCTCGGCCATCCCGGTGGCGGTCGGGCACGCCTACGAGGAGCGCCTGAAGGTGCCCGTGCTCGAGGTCTATGGCATGACCGAAACCTCCAGCGTGCACGTGATGGGCTACGCCGACCGGCCGGTGCGGCTGGGCTCGGTCGGCCATCCCGTGCCCTACAGCAAGGCGCGCGTGGTGCGCGTTGACGCGGATGGCCGCTGCGCCGGCGACTGTGCGCCGGGCGAAATCGGCGTGGTGGCCATGGCCGGGCCAGGCGTGTTCTCCGGCTACGTGAGCGAGGCGCACAACCGCCACGCCTTCGTCGAGCCGGGTTGGGTCAACTCGGGCGATCTGGGCCGCCTGGACGACGATGGCTACCTGTGGATCACCGGCCGCGCCAAGGACCTGATCATCCGCGGCGGGCACAACATCGACCCGTTGGCGATCGAGGAAGTGTTCTT
The DNA here is from genome assembly GCA_041396485.1 of Burkholderiaceae bacterium. Lineage (GTDB taxonomy): Bacteria > Pseudomonadota > Gammaproteobacteria > Burkholderiales > Burkholderiaceae_C > Ottowia. The sequence goes on from JAWKYM010000001.1 coordinate 548,397, forward strand.
TCGCCATCCGGCCGTGGCGCTGGCCGCCGTGGTGGGCCAGCCCGACCCCTACGCCGGCGAGTTGCCGGTGGCCTTCGTGCAGCTCAAGCCCGGCGCCAGCGTCAACGCCGATGAGCTGCTGGAGCACGTGCGCGCCCACACGCCCGAGCGCGCTGCCGTGCCGGTGCGCCTGTACCTTGTTGATGCCATCCCGCTCACCGCGGTCGGCAAGATCTTCAAGCCCGCACTGCGCTGGCAGGCGGCGCAGCGCGCCGTGACGGCCCTGCTGGCCGATCTGGCACCGGCCGGCGCCAGCCTGGCGGTCGACGTGGGCCCGCATGCCGAGCACGGCAGCCTGATCACCGTGGGCTGGGGCGGCGTGCCCGAGGCCGAACGGGCGCATCTGGGCCAGCAGGTGGACGAACGGCTCGATCCGCTCACCTTGCGCCACGTGCAGGTATGGCACTGACCGGGTACGCCTGGAATTTCAGCGCCCTGCGGCGGCCCAGTCCCGGCGAAGGAGAAAGACAATGACCATGGCAGATCCTCTTGTTCGCAGCGCCGGCCATGCTGCCTGGCGGTGGGCGTGGGTACTGGCCTGCCTGCTGGCTCTGGGCGCGGCGCCATGGGCCCACGCGGCCGGCATCGTCATCACGCAGCCGACCAACGAGCAGACGATTCACAGCAACCTGGGCGAGGCGATGGTCAGCGTGCAGGTGACCGATGTCGCACCGGACAGCCGGGTGCGCCTGAGCGTCGATGGGCGAGCGCAGCCTGTCACCGGCGAAGGCGTGATCGCGCTGCAGGGGCTTGATCGCGGCACGCACGTGCTTCGGGCCGAATTGCTGGCAGCCGACGGGCAGGTGATCGCCGCTTCGGCGCCGGTGACGGTCTACCTGTGGCACGCCTCCAGTCGCAACCCGCATCGTCCCAAATAGGGGACGCCCAGCCGCCTGGCCCTTCGGTCAGGCGGTGGCCGGCCATGGCCCGCTGACCATGACGGCTTCGTCCTCGCCGGGCCAGGGCGGCAGGGTGACGGCCACGGCGGCAACGGATTGTTCTGGCGCCGAACGGAACTGAAAGTGCGTGCCAGCCGGGATGCTCAGGCACACCCCGGCGCTGAGCTCGATCACTTCCTCGCGCGCGCCTTGGCGGCGCCACATCTGGCCGCGGCCGGCCACGACGAACCAGATCTCTTCCACCGTCCGGTGCGTCACCGCCTTGGCCACGCGGCCCGCCGGCAGCTCGAAGTGGGCCATGCTGCCGCCCTGCAGGCCAAGCAGGACGCGGACGTTGGAGCCGTCCGGGGCGATGACCGTGGGCTCGGCGGGAAGCGGCAGGGTGGCGAATGGCGTCATGATGGTTGCTGGAGTCCTGTCGTGGCGATTCTGATGTCGGTGGCCGACCATTCGGGTTTTCCCGATTGGAGGGCGCACAGCCGATTGTTTGCGCCCACGTTCCGGTATATGGTGGCCGACTGCACCGTCCCCTGCCCAAGGCCTGCCCGCACGCACCATGAAAATCCTGATTGCAGACGATCATCGGCTCATCATCGAAGCGGTCGCCGACAAGCTGGCGGAGTTGGATCCGGGGGTGGCGTTCGTGTCCGCCGTGAACGTCAGCGAATTGCTGGAGCGGGTGGGCGAGCCGCTGGACTTGGCGCTGGTCGATCTCAGCATGCCGGGCGCCAACGGACTGTCGCACATCCGGCAGGTGCGCCAGCGCTGCCCGGAGCTGCCGATCATTGTCCTGTCAGGCCAGGAAGACCCGGCCGTGATGCGCGACGTGCTGGACTGCGGCGCGCAGGGCTACATCCCCAAGGCCTATTCGCCGGCCGTCATGGTGTCGGCCGTGCGCCTGGTGATGGCGGGCGGCATCTACGTGCCGCCCATGCTGCTGTCGATTGCGGCGCGCGACGCCGGGCCGGGGCACGCTGCGGGCGGGCGGCCTGCGACGGCGGGAGTGGAGGTGCTGGGCAGCCTGCTGACCGAACGCCAGGTGGATGTGCTGCGCTTGCTGTCGCAAGGCCAGCCCAACAAGGTGATCGGCCGCAGCCTGGGCATCAGCGAAGGCACGGTGAAAATTCACCTGGCCGCCATCTTTCGCGCCCTGGATGCACGCAACCGCACCGAAGCCGTGATGAAGGCGCGGGCCCTGGCCGACGAGCCGGCAGCCGTGTCGCGGGCGGTTTGACGGCCCGGCGTGGGCCTACTTGGCCTGCCGCACCCGAAGCAACTCATCCAATATCAACCCCACTGCCCCTGCAGTGATCGCCGCGTCGGCCAGGTTGAAGGCCGGAAAGTGGCCACGGTAGAACAGGCCACTCAGGATGGGCCAGTGAAAGTCCAGGAAGTCGACCACGTAGCCGTGCTGCAGGCGGTCGATGACGTTGCCCAGGGCGCCGCCCAGGATCATCGACAGGGAAAAGGAAAACAGCCTTTGCCCGGCGTGCGCGCGCAGCAGCCAGGTGATGAAGCCCGCCGCCGCCAGAGCGAGCGCCACGAAGAACCAGCGCTGCCAGCCACCGGCGCCGGCCAGGAAGGAAAAAGCGGCGCCGGTGTTGTGGGCGCGCACGATGTTGAAGAAGCCGGTGACCGGGGTGGCGTCGCCCAGCCGGTAGTGGCCCAGGATGAGCCATTTGGTGAATTGGTCGAGCACCACCACCAGGGCGGCCAGCGCCAGCCACAGGGCCAGGCTGGCGCCGGCCGTTGTCTTGCCGCGCGCCATGTCAGGCGATGGTGCGCGTTTCGCCCGCGCCGTACAGGTTGCTCACGCAGCGTCCGCACAGCGCGGGGTGGGCGGCATCCGCGCCGACGTCGGCGCGGTAGTGCCAGCAGCGCTCGCATTTTTGATGTTTTGAGGCGCTGGCGCTTGCCTGAAGCGCGCTGCCAGCAATCAAATCAATAGCAGATGTGATGAAGACGAAGCGCAGCTCGTCGCCCAGGCTGGCCAGCAGGGCGTGGTCGCCCTGCGGCACCGTGAGCTGCAGCTCGGCTTGCAGCGAGGAGCCGACCTGGCCCCGCTCGCGCACGGTCTCGATTTCCTTGTTGGCCACTTCGCGGATGGCGCGGATGCGCGCCCATTTGGCCAGCAGCGGCGCGTCGGGCGGCGGGAAGGTCCAGAACTCTTCCAGGAAAATCGAATCGCTGGTGCCCACCAGCTTCCAGGCCTCTTCGGCCGTGAAGCTGAGAAAGGGCGCCATCCAGCGCAGCAGGGCCTGCGTGAGCTGCCACAGCGCGGTCTGCGCGCTGCGCCGCGCCAGGCTCTTGGGCTGCGTGGTGTAGAGGCGGTCTTTCAGCACGTCGAGGTAGAAGCCCCCCAGGTCCTCGGAGCAAAACAGCTGCAGTTTGGCGACCACGGGGTGGAACTCATACACCTCGTAATGCGCCAGCACCTCGGCCTGGAACTCGGCGGCGCGCGCCAGCAGCCAGCGGTCGATCTCCAGCATTTCGGCGGGCGGCACGGCGTCCTGCTTGGGGTCGAAGTCGCTGGTGTTGGCCAGCAGAAAGCGCAGCGTGTTGCGGATGCGGCGGTAGCTGTCGATCACGCGCGCCATGATCTTGTCGTCGCCGGCGATGTCGCCCGAGTAGTCGCTCGACGCCGTCCACAGGCGCAGCAGCTCGGCGCCCCATTTCTTGTTGGCCTCCTGCAGGTCGATGCCGTTGCCCAGCGACTTGCTCATCTTGCGGCCCTGTGCGTCGACGGTGAAGCCGTGCGTCAGCAGACTGCGGTAGGGCGCGCGGCCGCGGATGGCCGAAGCCAGCAGCAGCGAGGAGTGGAACCAGCCGCGGTGCTGGTCGTGGCCTTCGAGGTACATGTCGGCCTCGGGGCCGCTTGCGTGGTGCTCGGTCGGGTGGGATCCGCACAGCACGTGGTCAAAGGTCGAGCCCGAATCGAACCAGACCTCGAGGATGTCGTTGAACTTGCGGTAGTGCTGCGCGTCCTCCGCGCCCAGAATTTCCTCGGCGGTCACTCGGCTCCAGGCCTCGATGCCGCCCTTTTCGATGATGTCGGCCGCCTGGTCCAGGATTTCGAGCGTGCGCGGGTGCAGCTCGTCCGTCTCCTTGTGCAGAAAGAAGGCGATGGGCACGCCCCAGGCGCGCTGCCGGCTGATGACCCAGTCGGGGCGGCCGGCGATCATGTCGCGCAGGCGCGCCTGGCCCGAGGGCGGGTAGAACGCCGTCTGCTCGATGGCGCGCAGGGCAGTGGTGCGCAGCGTCTCCGTTGCCTTGTCCCTGGTAAAGACCCCCTCGCCCTCGTCCATGCGAACGAACCACTGCGAGGCGGCGCGGTAGATCACGGGCGACTTGTGGCGCCAGCAGTGCGGGTAGCTGTGCTGCAGGCTGCTGGTGGCCAGCAGGCGCCCGGCGTCCTGCAGCGCCTGGATGATGACGGGCACGGCCTGCCAGATGTTCAGGCCGCCGAACAGCGGGAAATCGTCGGCGTAGCTGCCGCCCCCTTGCACGGGGTTGAGGATGTCGTCGTGCGCCAAGCCGTGCGCCACGCAGGAGTTGAAGTCCTCCACGCCGTAGGCGGGCGATGAATGCACGATGCCGGTGCCGTCGGTGTCGGTGGCGTAGTCGGCCAGGTACACGGGCGACAGGCGCCGGTAGCCCGCATCGACGTCATGGAGCGGGTGCTTGAACTCGAGGCCGGCCAGCTTCTCACCCTTGGCGGTGGCGATCACCTTGCCGTCGATGCCATAGCGCGCGAGGCAATCCTCGACGCGCGCGGCGGCCAGCACCAGCAGGCCCTTGGGCGTGTCCACCAGCGCGTAGTCGATCTGCGGCCCCAGGTTGAGCGCCTGGTTGGCCGGGATGGTCCAGGCCGTGGTGGTCCAGATGACGACGAAGGCCGGTTTATCCAACGTCGGCAGGCCGAAGGCGGCGGCGAGCTTCTGCGGTTCGGCCGCCTCGAAGGCGACATCGACGGTGTTGCTCTTCTTGTCCTGGTACTCGATCTCGGCCTCGGCCAGCGCCGAGCCGCAGTCGAAGCACCAGTACACGGGCTTCAGTCCCCGGTAGACGAAGCCGCGCTCGATCAGGCGCTTGAACAGCCGCAGCTCGCGCGCCTCGTTGGCGAAGTTCATCGTCTTGTAGGGGTTGTCCCACTCGCCCAGCACGCCCAGGCGCTTGAAGTCCGCCATCTGCAGGGCGATCTGCTCGGTGGCGTAGGCGCGGCCCTTGGCCTGCATCTCGTCGCGGCTGAGGTTGCGGCCATAGAGCTTCTCGATCTGGTTTTCGATCGGCAGGCCATGGCAGTCCCAGCCCGGCACGTAGTGCGCGTCCATGCCTTTCAGTTGGCGCGCCTTGACGATCATGTCCTTGAGGATCTTGTTGACCGCGTGGCCCGCGTGCAGCGTGCCGTTGGCGTACGGCGGGCCGTCGTGCAGGATGAACTTTTCGCGGCCCGCGCGGGCCGCGCGCAGGCGCTTGTACAGGCCTTGCTCGTCCCAGTCCTTGACCCAGCCGGGCTCGCGCTTGGGCAGATCGCCGCGCATGGGAAAAGGGGTGTCGGGCAGGTTCAGCGTGCTGCGGGTATCGGTCTTGTTCTCGGAGCTCATGGCGTGCAAAACTTTGAATCAAATATGGCATTGGCCCGCACCCAGCTTGCGCGAGCAGCTATTGAATCAGGAGTGGGGCAGGGTGCGGGCCGCAAGCCGTGCTGGCTGGCGAAAGCGGGGCCCGCGGCCCCTTCAAATTCGTGCCGGGTGGGCGGCCAGCCAGGCGCGCGCCTCATCCAGGTCGCGCGCAATGCCCTCGGTCAGCGCCGCCAGGCTGTGATAGCGCAACTCGTCGTGCAGTTTGTGCAGCAGTTCCACGCGGATGATTTTACCGTAGCCCCCCTCCGCGCTCAGGTGCGCCGGCCAGTGCAGGCAGTGCGTCTCCAGCAGCACGCGCCCGCCGTTGACGTCGTTTGCGTCCAGCGAAGGGCGCACGCCCAGGTTGGCCACGCCCGCCAGCGGCGCGGTGTCCAGGCCATGCACGCGCACCACGAAGATGCCGCTGGCGGCGGGTTTCCAGGCGTGGGCGCGACGCGAAAAGCGCAGGTTCAGGGTGCGAAAGCCGTCGCCGCGGCCGGCCGTGCTTTCACCCAGCTTGCGGCCCAGATGGCGCCCGTGCACCACGTGGCCACTGACGGCGTATGGGCGGCCCAGCAGCACCGCGGCATCCTGCATGCGGCCTTCGGCCAAGGCGGCACGCACGGCCGAGCTGGACACGCGCGCGCCATGCACCTCGTAGCTTTGCATGCGCGCCACGTCAAAGCCCAGCCGTTGGCCCGCGGCATCCAGCATGGCGTAGTCGCCCGCGCGTTGGGTGCCAAAGCGAAAGTCGTCGCCCACCAGCACGTAACGCACGCCCAGGCCGCGCACCAGCATGTCGTCGATGAAGGCCTCGGGCGACTGGGCCGCCAGGCGCGCGTTGAAGGGCAGCACGATGGTCTGCTCGATGCCGCAGCGCGCCAGCTCGGCCAGCTTGTCGCGCAGGGTGGCGATGCGCGCGGGGGCCAGTTCGGGTTTGTTCAGCACCGTGGCAAAGTGGTCGCGCGGGTGCGGCTCGAAGGTCATCACGCAACTGGGCACGCCGCGGTGCGCCGCTTCGCTGCGCAGCAGCGCCAGCATGGCCTGGTGGCCGCGGTGCACGCCGTCGAAATTGCCGATGGTGAGCGCGCAGCCCGGCGCGATGCCGGGGTGGTGCAGGCCGCGAAAGATGTTCATGACGGTATGAAATGAACAGCGCAATGCGCAGGTCCCGTGGCGGCCATGCCCTGCATTGGCTATAAGAAACCAAGTATATGGGCTGCGGCGACGCCGGCATGCGCTTGCGATGGTTCTGATTTGATAGCGCCTTGCGCACACCAGACAAGCGCAAAGTCATGAAAACGACGCGGAATCAGCGTATATTGCGAAAGACGGGATGCGGGTGCGCATGCCGCAAGCGGCCGGCGCTGGCAACACCGGCCACCGAACGAAGGTTTCCAGCAAGGAGTCGTTTCGTGAAGGTGCTCAAGCTGTCGGCCCAAGGGCTGCCGCAATCGTGGATCTCGCTGCAGCAGGCGGTGATCCACTACGCGGCCGAAGAGGTGCGCTGGGAGGCCGGCGGGCAGATCGCCGTGTTTCACGGCGGGCACAACGCCGTCACCGGCACGCAGTCCATCATCGAGGTCAACAGCATCATCGGCACCAAGGGCGTGCCCGGCATCAACCCGTTCGACCTGAAGCCCGGTTTGACCAATGCCAAGCTGTTTGCACGCGACCGCAACGTCTGCGCCTACTGCGGCGGCCACTTTCACGAGACCGAACTGACGCGCGAGCACATCGTGCCGCTGGCCCAGCGCGGACGCGACCACTGGATGAATGTCGTCACCGCCTGCCGCGCCTGCAACCACCGCAAGAGCGACCGCACGCCCGAGCAGGCGCGCATGCCCCTGCTGTACGCGCCCTATGTGCCCAGCCTGTGGGAAGACTTCATCCTGCGCAACCGCCGCATCCTGGCCGACCAGATGGAGTTTCTGATGGCACATCTGCCGCGCAATTCACGCCTGCACGCCTAGCCGGGACCGGCCGGCAGGGCACGTGCGGCTATGCTTGCCGCATGCCCCGCCTCATCTTCTTCTGCGGCCACGCCGGCACCGGCAAGACCACGCTGGCCAAGCGCGCGCTGCCGCTGCTGCACCGGCGCAGCGGCGAATCCTTTTGTCTGCTGGACAAGGACACGCTGTACGGCGGCTACAGCAGCGCCGTGATGGGCGTGCTGACGGGCGATGCCAATGATCGCGACAGCCCGGTGTATCTGCAGCATCTGCGTGCGCCCGAATATGCGGGCCTGCTCAACACGGCGCGCGAGAACCTGCTGCTGGGCGTGAACTGCATCGTGGTCGGCCCGCTCTCGCGCGAAGTGCGCGCGCACCGGCTTGCCGACCGGGCCTGGCTGGGTGTGGGCCCGGACGTGAACGTGCACATCGTCTGGGTGCACCTGCAAGAGGCCGAGGCACGCCGGCGCATCGAGGCGCGCGGCAATCCCAACGACGCCTGGAAGCTGGCGCATTGGGACGCCTACCGCACGCGCCTGTTCATGCCCGAGGCCGCGCAGTATCCGGAGCTGCTGCTGCATGACAACACCCAGGCGTCGAACGAGGCCTTCGAAGCCTTGCTGGATGCCTTGAGCCGGGCTTGAGCGTCGTTGCGATCCTGCTCCCTCGCCCCTTTGGGGAGAGGGCTGGGGTGGGGGGCAGGGGGCGTTGGATGCATCTGCTGGCCGGGATATGCGCCCGGCGGCGCACCTACTTTCTTTTGCGTCGCCAAAAGAAAGTAGGCAAAGAAAAGGCGACCCCACTGGCCGTGTCCCTGCGCTTCGCTTCGGGCAACCTGCGATGCTCGCGCCCGGGGCGGTGCTGCGGAACTCGCTGCGCGCTGCGCGCTACGCTCAGACAGCCGCAGCAAGTCAGAGCACGAAGCATGGGCATACTGCGTTGCCCATGCCCGCCCCAGCCGCTGCGCTTCTCGGCACGGCCAGAGGGGCACCCGAACACCACACGGGCCATCGCTGCGCTCGGCCCCGGTTTTCCGTTCGGGGCCGAGCGCAGCGATGGCCCGTGTCAAAACCCCTGTGGCTGCGCCTGCGGCGCGGCGCTTGCGGGGTGGCGCGGGCACCGCAGGATGCACGCGCTGCGTGGACTGACTCGCGGGGGTTGTTTGAGCGCAGTGAACGAAGTGAGCGCAGCGAGTTCCACCGCGCACCCCGCAAGTGCCGCGACGCAGGTCTGCCCTGTAGCGAAGTGAAAGGGTCGCAGACTTGGGGTCGCCTTTCTTTGGTTCCTTTCTTTGGCGAGACAAAGAAAGGGACTGCGCCGCCGGGCACACATCCCGGCCAGCCGAGGCATCCTGCGTGTGCGGCAATCGATGGGCCCTGGCGCATCGAACGCCCTTTCCCCTCGCCTCGTCCCTCTTTTCACAGGGGCGCGGAAGCAAGGCAGCGCAACCCCAGAATTGCTTACAGCACCACCGGAACCTCGGTCGCCGGCGGCGTGTTGCGGCTGCGGCCGCAGCGCACCAGGCCGTCGATCATGACCATGCCGATGCCCGGGATGTCGCCCAGCTGAACGCTGTCCAGCAGGTCACGCCCGGCGCTGTGCTGGGCCTTGTCCATGAACACGAAGTCGGCCGCGCGGCCCACCTCGATCAGGCCGCAGTTGAGCTGGCGCATGCGGGCGGTGTTGCCGGTGGCAAAGCCGAACACCAGCTCGGCCGGAATGCCGGCAAAGCTGGAGATGAGCGCGATCATGCGCAGGATGCCCAGCGGCTGCACGCCCGAGCCGGCCGGTCCGTCGGTGCCCAGGATGACGCGGTGCGGGCATTTGAGCTCGATGGCCGCGCGCGCCGCCTCGATGGCGATCTTCTCGTTGCCGTTGTGCACCAGCTCGATCGCGCGGCTGGATTTCTCGCACAGCTCGCACACGTGCTTCCAGGGCAAGGCGGTGTGGCCGCCGTTGATGTGGCCGATGATGTCGGCGTCGGCGGCCAGCACCACATCCTTGTCGATCAGACCCGAGCCGGGGATCGACGGCCCGCCCGTGTGGATGGTGCTCTGGATGCCGTACTTGCGCGCCCAAGCCACCATCTGCTGCGCTTCTTCGCCAGCCTTGACCGAGCCCAGGCCCACCTCGCCCAGCAGCTTGACGCCGGCATCGGCCAGGTCCTTGAAGTCCTGCTCGACCATGCCCTTTTCGATCACGGGCGCGCCGGCCAGCACCTTCACGCCGCCGGGGCGGAAGTTGTCGAACGCGCGCTGGGCCGTGATGGCCAGCGCCTTCAGGCCGACGATGTCCTTGGGCCGGCCGGGCAGGTGCACCTCGCCGGCCGAGATCATGGTGGTCACTCCGCCGTTCATGGTCGACTCGATCCAGCCCAACTGGCCCTGGCGCGGCGTCCAGTCACCGAACACCGGGTGCACGTGGCTGTCGATCAGGCCGGGTGCCACGGCGGTGCGGCGCGCATCGATGGTGTGCCTGGCGCCTTCGAGATCACAGTCGGCCTGCCTGCCGACGGCGGTGATCAGGCCGTCATGCACCACGATGGTGTCAGCCGAGAGGATGGGGTTGTCGATGTCGCCCGAGAGCAGCAGGCCGATGTTGGTGATGACGACCTTGCCGGATTTTTCAGTGCTGGCGGCTTCTGCCATGGCGGGACTCCTGTGTCGGGGGAAACGGGTTCAAGGCCTGACGGTGCGCAGCACGGCGTCGATGACGAAACGGTGCCATTGCTGCAGCGCATCGCTGCTGTCGAGCTTGTAGCCGAAAAAGGCCGACAGCGTGTGGCGGTTGGACAGGTAGAAGTAGTTCAGGCTGGCGATCGTCAGGTAGAGCTCGCGCGCTGAAACGCCGGCGCGGAACACGCCCTTGGCCGCACCGCTGGCCAGCACCGTGTCCAGGATGTTCGTGGCCGGTGACGAATAGTCGTGCGCGCGCAGCGACTTGGCGATGTGCTTGCCGCGGTGCAGGTTCTCGTCGTTGAGCAGGGTGATGAACTCGGGGTTGCGCTGGTAGTAGGACCACATGAAGCCGATCACCGCGATGAGCGCCTGCTCGGGCTCATCGGCGTCAAACGCCAGCGCCGCCTCGGCCTCGTTGAAGCGCCGGTACAGATCTTCGAGAACGGCGATATACAAGCCTTCTTTGCTCCCGAAGTAATAGTAGATCATGCGGTCGTGGGACTTGGCCGCCTTGGAGATTTGCTCGATGCGTCCGCCCGAAAACCCATGCTTGGCAAAGATGCGCGTGGCCGCCCGCAGGATGGCGTCCCGCGTTTCCTGCGCAGCCAGTTCGCGCACCCCCGGCTTGCGCCGGGGCTTGGCGGGGCCACGGGCGGCCGGGCGTGCGGGGGCAATCGCCAGGTTGGTTTTCATGATTCCGCAAAGGCTCGTTCGATGACGAAGTCGCCGGGTCGCGACGTGTTGCCTTCCTTGAACCCGCGCGACTCCAGCAGGTGCCGCAGGTCCTTGAGCATCGCCGGGCTGCCGCAGATCATCGCGCGGTCGTGCGCGGCGTCCAGTGGCGGCAGATCCAGATCGGCAAACAGCTTGCCCGACTCGATCAGGTCGGGGATGCGGCCAACGTTGCGAAAGTTCTCGCGCGTGACGGTGGGGTAGTAGAGCAGTTGGCTGGCGATCATGTCGCCCAGGAATTCGTGCCGCGGCAGGTGATCGAGGATCACGTCGTGATAGGCCAGCTCATCCACCGTGCGCACGCCGTGCACCAGGACGATCTGCTCGAACTTCTCGTAGCTCTCGGGGTCGCGGATGATGCTCATGAAAGGCGCCAGCCCGGTGCCGGTGGAAAACAGGTACAGGCGCTTGCCGGGCAGCAGGTAGTCCACCACCAGGGTGCCGGTGGGCTTGCGCCCGACGACGATGGTGTCGCCCACCTGGATGTGCTGCAGGCGCGAGGTGAGAGGGCCGTCCTCCACCTTGATGCTGAGGAATTCGAGATGGTCCTCGTAGTTGGGCGAGGCGATGCTGTAGGCGCGCAGCAGCGGCTTGTCACTGACGCGCAGGCCGATCATGGTGAAGTGACCGTTGGAAAAACGCAGCGTCGCGTCGCGCGTGGTGGTAAAGCTGAACAGGCGGTCGGTCCAGTGGCGCACGCTGAGCACGCGTTCTTCGAGAAAGGCACTCATGATCGGAATCGGTGTCGGGTTCAGACCGGCAAGCCGGCGTACTTGCCCTTGGCGTCTTTCCACTGCTCGGCCTCGGGCAGTGGCGCCTGGCTCCTGCTGATGACCGGCCAGCGCGGCGCCCACTCGGCGTTGATGGCGATGAACTCGACCTGGTCGGCGGGCAGGTCTTCCTCGGCGAAGATGGCGTTGACGGGACATTCCGGGATGCAGACCGCGCAGTCGATGCACTCGTCCGGGTCGATCACCAGGAACTGAGGGCCTTCCTTGAAGCAGTCGACGGGGCAGACGTCCACGCAATCCGTGTACTTGCAACGGACACAAGCATCGGTCACGACATGGGTCATCGGTGGTCCTGGGCGGTGAATCGGGCGTCGTCGGCATTTGCAACGATGGTTCGCGTCCGGCTCGTTGATGTAGCACGTACTCCATCAAGATTCGGCGAAGACTACATGAAATTCGCGTCAACTCATTCAGGGTTTACTCCATGTTGATTTAGGGGTTACTACATTAAATTGCGGGTTCGTTCGCGGCCGCGTCTGGCCGCAGAGGCCCTTTGCGAGATGACCGAACACACCCGAACCGACGGTTTGCCGGAGGTGGCCGAGCCTCAGGTGCTGGAGCGTGCCCGCCCGCGCAACGAGCGCATGGCGGCCACCAAGGTCGAGTGCAACGCCTGTCCCATCCTGTGCCAGATCGCCGAGGGCCGCACCGGCGCGTGCGACCGCTACGCCAACCAGGGCGGTGTGCTGATCCGCGTCGATCCCGTCGTCCTGCTGCGCAAGACCCTGGATGAGCAAGGTGCGCGCCTGGTGCAATTCAGCGGCCGGGTGGTGCAGGACGCGGGCGAGGCCGCGCAGGACGTGTCGCAGGCGCACGACTGGGATGGCGATCTGCTGTGCGCCGACGAGGTGTTCGTCACCGGTGTGGGTTCGTCCACCACCTATCCCGACTACAAGCCGGCGCCGTTCATCGTCGGCTCGCAGGTCCAGGGCGTGGACATGGTGACGGTGGTGACCGAGGGCATCTTCAGCTACTGCAGTCTCAAGATCAAGATCGATACCGACCGGTACCTCGGCCCCGAGCAGGCCAATGTGCGCTGCAAGGGCGAGGTGGTGGGCCACGTCACCACGGCCGAATACGGCTCGCAGATGCTGTCGCTGGGCGGCGTGCACCACCTGACGGGCGGCAGCAAGAAGGAGGGGCGCGTCACCGTGGAGATGATGGAGCGGTTGGGCAACAAGCAGGCCATGGAGCTGTCCATCGACGGCGGCGCGCAACTCGTCATCCAGGCGGGCCGCCCACCCATCGTCAACGGCGTGGAGGAGCAGCGCATGCGCGTGGGCTGCGGGTCGGCCACGGTGGGTATTTTTGCCAAACAACTTTACGGCCATGCCGACGAGGTGGTGGTGGTCGACGATCACATCACTGGCGTGCTGACCGAGCACCAGGCCGGCCGCTGCCTGGACATGCGGCCTTCGGGCATCGCCATGCGCGGGCGCAAGTCCACGCCCGGGCGCTACTTTCAGGTTGCCAACCCCGGCACCGGGTGGGGTGGCACCTCGATCGCCGATCCGCTGACGGTGCTGGACGCCTGGGACGCCAGGCTGGGCTGGCCCGGCCTGCGTCTGCTCATGACCTCGACCACCGGCGAGCACGCCGCCTGGTACGTGCTGGACGAGCAGCTGGTGCCGCGCGAGCAGCCGATGCCCGATGCGGTGCGTGCGGTGGTCGATCGCATCGGCGAGAACTGCGAGCCCTCGCTCACCACGGTGCTGTTTCTGGGCGGCGCCGGCGGCAGCCTGCGCGCCGGCGCCACCGACAACCCGGTGCTGCTCACGCGCGCCATCAAGAACGCGCTGGTCAACGTCACCTGCGGCGGCGCGCCGGCCTATGTGTGGCCGGGCGGCGGCATCACCGTGATGGTGGACGTGATGCGCATGCCCGAGCACAGCTTTGGCACCGTACCGACGCCGGCCATCGTGGCGCCCATCGAGTTCAGCATGCGCCGCGACGACTACGCGGCCCTGGGCGGACATTTGAAGCACGTGCGTTCGCTGGAGGACGTGCTGCGCACCGGTGCCTGGCACAACGACGGCGCACCCACGCGCCGCGCCTGGGTGCCCGGCAACCCGGCCAACCCCTGGCCCCTGGGCCACGAACCGCAACTGGGCTGAACGATGACGGCGCAGCGCATGCTCCTGGCTGACGGGCGGCTGCACCTGCAGCACGGGCCGATGGACATCATCATCGGCGCCGATGGCGTGCCTGCCGCCGTGCAGCAGGCGCACGAGGCTGCATGGCAGCGCTTTCGCGGCCTGTTGCAGGAGCTGGTGGACGAGCTGCCCGCGCTGCGCGCGCCCGTGCACGATCGCTGCCCCGTGCGCGGCCCGGTGGCCCGGCGCATGTGGCAGGCGGTCCACCCGTTCTGCCGGGTCTACATCACGCCGATGGCGGCCGTGGCCGGCGCGGTGGCGCAAGAACTGGCGGTGGCCTACCGGCGGCCGGGCGTGCAGCGCGCCTGGGTCAACAACGGGGGCGACATCGCCCTGCATCTCACGGCCGGCCAGCGCCTTCGCGTCGGCCTGCTGGCCGACCTGGACCAATGGCCGCGCGCGCTGGCCGCCCAGGGCCTGACGGTGGACGGAGCCTTCGAAATCGACAGCGGCAGCCCGGTGCGCGGCGTGGCCACCAGCGGCTGGAAGGGGCGCAGCTTTTCGCTGGGCATCGCCGACAGCGTCACCGTGCTGGCCGCCACCGCGGCCGAGGCCGATGCGGCGGCCACCGTGATCGGCAATGCGGTGGACGTGGCCGATGCGGTGCAGGCCGGTGTCGTGCGACGCCCGGCCGACAGCCTGCGCGAAGACACCGATCTGGGCGCGTTGCCGGTCACGGTCCAGGTTCCGAGGCTCGCGCCGGCGTTGGTGCGGCAAGCCCTCGCCGCGGGCCGAGCCAAGGCGTTGGCGCTGCGGCGGGACGGACGCATTGTTTCGTGTGTAATTGCCTGCCAGGGCCAGGTGGCGTCAACCGAGGGGATGTCTGGGCGCTTCGTGCCCCTGGGGAATGGCGCGGCGCCGCGGGGTGCCGGCCGGCTCAAGCTGCTGGAGACTGCATGATCGAGATTCGACGAACCCACACGCAGGTGGAAGACATCTTCCACGAATTCGGTCCGCCGGCTGCGCAGCCGCTGCGCCGCGGCTTCATTGCCGCCGTGCTGACCAACCCGTTCGCCGGACGATACGAGGCAGACATCCTGCCGATGATGGAGGCGCTCAACGCCGTGGGCACGCAGATGGCGCACCAGTTGCTGGCCGCCATGGCCGTGCCGGCCGAGCGCATCGAGAGCTACGGCAAGGGCGCCATCGTGGGCGCCGCCGGCGAGCTGGAACACGGCGCGCTGTGGCACGTGCCGGGCGGCTACGCCATGCGCGAGCTGCTGGGCTGGAGCGGCGACCGCGCCGCCGACCTGCAAGGCAAGGGCGAGGCCAAGACCGGCCAGCCCGGCAACGCGCTGTCCATCGTGCCCTCGACCAAGAAGGTCGGCCCGCCCGGCTGCACGCTGGACGTGCCGTTGACTCACATCAACGCCAGCTACGTGCGCAGCCACTTCGACGCCATCGAGGCGCGCGTGCCCGGCAGCCCGCTGGCCGACGAGGTGGTCTACGTGCTGGCCATGTCCTGCGGCCCGCGGGTGCATGCGCGTGTCGGTGGGCTGAAGGCCGTCGACATCGCCCGATGGGACGGCCTGCGCTGAATCCGGATCATTGAAAGAAGGAAATCTATGGCAGCCAAGATTCGCAAACTGCTGGTTCAAGTCGATGAAACCCGCATCGAGATGGGCCAGGCCGTCAACCCGCCCACGCGCCGTGCCGTGGCCATGGCGGTGATCGAGAACCCCTGCGCGGGCCGCTACGTGCCCTCGCTCGACGAGCTGACCGCCATCGGCGAGGAGCTGGGCGGCTTGCTGGGCGAGAAGTGCGTGGCCGCGCTGGGCATCGCACCCGGCCAGGCGCAAAGCTACGGCAAGGCTGCCATCGTGGGCGAAGCCGGCGAGATCGAGCACGCGGCCGCCATCCTGCACCCCAAGCTGGGTGCGCCCTTGCGCAAGGCGGTCGAGAAGGGCGCTGCCCTGGTGCCCTCGGCCAAGAAGCGCGGCGGCCTGGGCACGGCCATCGACGTGCCGCTGGGCCACAAGGACGCGGCCTTCGTGCGCAGCCACTTCGATGCGGTGGAGGCGCGCGTGCCCGATGCGCCGCGCGCCGATGAGATCGTGGTGGCCGTGGCCGTGACCGACAGCGGACGCCCCCTGGCGCGCGTCGGTGGTCTGCAGGTCCACGAGATCAAGGGCGAGGATGGTTTGAGGTGAGCAAGGCAGTCCCTGAAAGCGTGTGTTTGACAACTGACTCCATCAAGGAAGGAACGATCATGTCGAAGTTCAAGATGAATGCTGTGCGTCGCGCCCTGCTGGTGGGTGCCGCGGGCTGGATGCTGGCCGCCGGCGCCCAGGCGCAAGGCACGCTCAAGATTGGCGAGATCAACAGCTACAAGGCGCAGCCGGCGTTCCTGGAGCCCTACAAGAAGGGCATGGAGCTGGCGCTGGACGAGATCAACGCCGCCGGTGGCCTGCTGGGCCGCAAGGTGGAGCTCATCACGCGCGACGACAACGCGAATCCGGGCGATGCCGTGCGTGCCGCCGAGGAGCTGCTCACGCGTGAGAAAGTCGAGGTCCTGACGGGCTCTTTCCTGTCCAACATCGGCCTGGCCCTGACCGACTTTGCCAAGCAGAAAAAGACCTTCTTTTTGGCCGGCGAGCCGCTGACCGACAAAATCGTCTGGGCCGACGGCAATCGCTACACCTTCCGCCTGCGTCCCTCCACCTACATGCAGGTGGCCATGCTGACCCCCGGCATGACGGCCATGAAGAAGAAGCGCTGGGCCCTGGTCTACCCCAACTACGAATACGGCCAGTCGGCGGCCGAAACCTTCAAGCAGCTGATGAAAGCGGCGCAACCCGACATCGAGTTTGTTGCCGAGCAAGCCACGCCGCTGGGCAAGGTGGACGCCGGCAGCGTGGTGCAGGCGCTGGCGGACGCCAAGCCCGACGCCATTTTTAACGTGCTGTTTGGCGCCGACCTGGCCAAGTTCGTGCGCGAGGGCAACACCCGCGGTCTTTTCAAGTCGGTGAGCGTGGCCAGTCTGCTGACCGGCGAGCCCGAATACATGGACCCCCTCAAGGACGATGCGCCCAACGGCTGGCTGGTGACGGGCTATCCCTGGTACGCCATCAAGACGCCCGAGCATCAGGCCTTCCTCAAGGCCTACGAAGGCAAGTACAAGGACTATCCGCGCCTGGGCTCGGTGGTCGGCTACTCGGCCATCAAGTCGATTGCTGCGGGCGTCAAGAAGGCAGGCTCGACCGACACCGACAAGCTGGTCGCCGCCTTCAGTGGCCTGCAGGTCGACACGCCTTTTGGTCCCATCAGCTATCGGCCAGAAGACCACCAGTCGACCATGGGCGCCTTTGTGGGGCGCACCAAGAACGAAGGCGGCAAGGGCGTGATGGTGGACTTCCAGTACATGGACGGCGCCAAGTACCTGCCTGGTGCCGCTGAAGTGAAAAAGCTGCGCCCTGCCGATTGAGGCTGCGAAGGTTCACGATGAAGCGTTCTTGGCCTGTCTACTTGAAAGCTGAGCCACTGGCATGAATTTCTCCGGCCTCCTGGTTCAGCTGCTCAACGGGCTGGCGGGCGCTTCGTCGCTGTTTCTGGTCTCGGCGGGCCTGTCGCTGATCTTTGGCGTCACCCGCATCGTCAACTTTGCCCACGGCTCGTTCTACATGCTGGGCGTGTACGTGGCCTACACCCTGGTCGAACGTTTGCAGTGGCTGGGCTTCTGGCTGGCGGTGCCGCTTGCCGCGGTGGTGGTCGGCCTGCTGGGCGTGATCGTCGAGATGGTGGTGCTGCGGCGCATCTACCGCGCGCCCGAGCTGTTTCAGCTGCTGGCCACTTTTGCCCTGGTGCTGGTCATCAAGGATGCTGCTCTGTGGCTGTTCGGCCCCGAGGAGCTGCTCGGCCCGCGCGCGCCGGGCCTCAAGGGCTCGGTGGACATCCTGGGGCGGCACTTTCCCAGCTACGACCTGTTCCTGATCGTGGTCGGGCCGCTGGTGCTGGTCCTGCTGTGGCTGTTGTTCACCCGCACGCGCTGGGGCACCCTGGTGCGCGCGGCCACGCAGGACCGCGAGATGGTGGGCGCGCTGGGCGTCAACCAGGCCTGGCTGTTCACGGCGGTGTTTGGCCTGGGCGCGCTGCTGGCGGGGCTGGGCGGGGCGCTGCAGCTGCCGCGCGAGCCGGCCAACCTGGAGATGGACCTGAACATCATCGGTTCGGCCTTCGTCGTCGTGGTGGTGGGCGGCATGGGCTCGATCCCCGGCGCCTTCGTGGCGGCCCTGCTGGTGTCCGAGATCAAGGCCGTGTGCATCTGGCTGGGTCTGGTCCACATCTTCGGCGTCGAGATTTCGTTTTCCAAGCTCACGCTGGTGGCCGAGTTCATCGTCATGGCAGTGGTGCTGGTGGTGCGGCCCTGGGGCCTGATGGGGCGGCCGCAAGGCGCCGTGAGGGCGCTGGGCGAAGCCGAGTTGCCGATTCGCCCGGCCGACAAGCCTTATCTCGCCGCGGTGGCCGTGGTGGTGCTGGGCCTGCTGGCCCTGCCGGCGCTCAGCAGCGGCTCGCCCTATGTGGTGGTGTTGACCATCGACCTGCTGGTGGCGGCGCTGTTTGCGGCCAGCCTGCACTTCATCATGGGGCCGGCCGGCATGCACTCGTTCGGTCATGCGGCCTACTTCGGACTGGGCGCCTACGCCGCGGCCCTGGGCGTGCGCAAGCTGGGCCTGCCCATGGAGGCCGCGCTGGTGGCGGCACCACTGGTCGGGGCGGCGGGTGCGCTGATCGTGGGCTGGTTCTGCGTGCGCCTGTCGGGGGTGTACTTGGCCATGCTCACGCTGGCCTTTGCGCAGATCGTCTGGGCCGGGGTTTACCAGTGGGACGAATTCACCGGCGGCAGCAATGGCATGACGGGGGTCTGGCCCGCGCCCTGGCTCACCGAGAAAAACGCCTACTACTACCTGACCCTGGCGCTGGTGCTGGTGTCGCTGTGGGCCTTGCGGCGCATGCTGTTCTCGCCCTTCGGCTACGCCATGCGCGCCGGCCGCGATTCGCCCCTGCGGGCCGACGCCATCGGCCTGGACGTCAAGTCCAGCCAGTGGGTGGCCTTCATCATTGCCGGTGCCTTCGCCGGGGTGGCGGGTGCGCTGTTTGCCTTCTCCAAAGGCAGCATCTCGCCTGAATCGCTCAGTGTCAGCCGCTCGGTCGACGGGCTGGTGATGGTGTTGCTGGGCGGTATCCAGACGCTGACCGGTCCGATGGTTGGCGCCGTCAGCTACACCTGGCTGCATGATGTGATGGCGCGCAGCACCGACTACTGGCGCGCGCTGCTGGGCGCGGTCATCCTGGTGCTGGTGCTGCTGTTTCCGCAAGGCATCGCCGGCTTTGCTCGGCAGTTGCTGGAGCTGCGCCGCACCCCGGAGGAGGCCACGCGATGAGCCTGCTGCAAGTGGAGAATCTGGGCAAATCCTTTGGCGGCGTCAAGGCCGTCGATGGCGTGAGCTTCGAGCTCAGGGCCGGCGAGCTGCTGGCCCTGATCGGCCCCAATGGGGCGGGCAAGTCGACCACCTTCAACATGGTCAATGGTCAATTGCGCGCCGACCGCGGCTCCATCCGCCTGGCCGGTGCCGAGCTGGTGGGCCTGCAGCCGCGCCAGATCTGGCGCCTGGGGGTGGGGCGCACGTTCCAGATCGCCGCCACCTTTTCTTCGCTGACCGTGGTCGAAAACGTGCAGATGGCCTTGCTGTCGCAAGACCGCAAGCTGTTCTCGCTGTGGACGCCGGCGGCGCGCCATCGGCGCAGCGACGCGCTGGACCTGCTGGACATGGTGGGCATGGCCGGCCAGGCCGACCGACCCTGCAGCGTGCTGGCCTACGGCGACGTCAAGCGGGTCGAGCTGGCCATCGCCATGGCCAACGAACCCAAGCTGCTGCTGATGGACGAGCCGACGGCGGGCATGGCGCCCAAGGAGCGCAACGAACTGATGGCCCTGACGAAGAGGCTGGTGCAGGAGCGCGGCGTCGCGGTGCTGTTCACCGAGCACAGCATGGACGTGGTGTTTGCCTACGCCGACCGCATGGCGGTGCTGGCGCGCGGGCGCCTGATCGCCGAGGGGGTGCCTGATGTGATCCGCACGCATCCCAAGGTGCAGGAGGTCTACTTCGGTTCGGGCAAGACCTTTGAAAAGGCCGGCGAGCCCGCCCGGCGCGCCGTGGAGCAGGCGGCATGACGGCCATCGCATCCCCCGAAATCCTGCTGGATGCGCATGGCGTGAACGCCTGGTATGGCGCAGCGCAGATCCTGTACGACCTGAACCTGCAGGTGCGCCGCGGCGAGGTGGTGGCCCTGATGGGGCGCAACGGCGCCGGCAAGTCGACCACCCTCAAGACCTTGATGGGCCTGATGGACAGGCGCAAGGGCACGGTGCGTTTCATGGACCACGATGTTTCGCGCTGCCTGCCGCATCAGATCGCGTCGCTGGGCATGGGCTTCGTGCCCGAGGACCGGCGCATCTTCGTCGATCTCACGGTGACCGAGAACCTGGAAGTGGGGCGCCAGGCGCCGCGCCGCTGGCCCGACGGATCGGCCGCGCCGGTATGGACGCCGCAGGATCTCTACCAGCTTTTCCCCAATTTGGGCGAGATGCCTGACCGCCCCGGCGGGCGCATGAGCGGCGGCGAGCAGCAGATGCTGACGGTGGGCCGCACGCTGATGGGCAACCCCTTTCTGGTGCTGCTGGACGAACCCTCCGAGGGCGTGGCGCCGGTCATCGTCGAGCAGATGGCGAACATGATTGTCGAGCTCAAGGCCAAGGGCGTGAGCATTCTGCTGTCGGAGCAGAACCTGCACTTTGCCGAACTGGTGTCGGATCGGGCCTACGTGCTGGAAAAGGGCCAGATCCGGTTCGAAGGGACGATGGACGAGCTGGCGCAGGCCGAGGTCGTTCGTCGGACCTACCTCAGTGTTTGAGCAGAACGACCGGAGACGAACATGGCCAGTGCGAGCCCCCTCAATCCTTCCGGCGACTACCACGTCACCGACCAGGTCGGCCACCTGCTGCGGCGCGCCTACCAGCGCCACACGGCGATCTTCCAGGCGGTGGTGCCGGCCAGCCAGCTCAGCGCGGCGCAGTTTGTCGTTTTGTGTGTGGTGCGCGACCACCCGGGCGCCACCATCGGCGAGATCGTGCAGGCCAGCGCGATGGATGAGCCGGTGGTGCGCGGCCTGGTCGAACGGCTCAAATGGAACGACTGGGTGAGCGTGGCCCACGAGCCGGGCGACAAGCGCCACGCCACCGTGACGCTGACGGAGCAGGGCCAGCGCATCGTGGGCGAGACCCTGCCGCATGCCCAGCAGATCACCGAGCTGACCTTTGGCGATCTGAACGAAACCGAGCGCCAGCAACTGACCCGCCTGCTGCGGCGCATCAGCGGCGCAACTGCGGCCTGAGGGCTGCACCGGAGCCATGACGCACGGCCCCGATCCGCTGCTGAGCATCGTCCTGGATGTCAATGGCGCGCCGCACACCGTCACCGTGGGCCGCTCGGCCACGCTGCTGCAGGTGCTGCGCAACGACCTGGGGCTGAACGGCCCCAAGTACGGCTGCGGGCTGGGCCAGTGTGGCGCCTGCACCGTGCATGTCGATGGCCTGGCGGCACGGGCCTGCGTGATTCCGGCCGCCAAAGTGCAGGGCCGGTGCATCACCACGCTGGAGGGGCTGGGCGACCGCGCGCGGCCGCACCCGGTGCAAAGCGCCTTCATTCAGGCGCAGGCCGCGCAGTGCGGCTATTGCGTCAACGGCATGGTCATGACGGTGGCCGCCCTGCTGGCCCGCGAGCCCCGGCCCAGCGCGCCCGCCGTTCGCGATGCGCTGTCGGGCAATCTGTGCCGCTGCGGCACGCACCTTGAAATCCTGGCTGCGGTCGAGCGCGCCACCCTGGCGCTGGCTGCTGCTGCGCCCGCCGCGGCGCCATGAACCGCAGCGAGCGCCTGACCCGGCTGCGTACGCGCAGCGACTTTTTTCAGGCCCGCGACGTGCTGCTGGTGACGCGCGAGCCGCCGCCACCGCCACCGCTGGTGCCGGGGCAGCCGCCCTTCATTGCCAGCAACCCGGACGAGGGCGTGGAGGTGCTGCTGGCGGTGTGGGCCGACGGCACGGCCCTGGGGCTGAACGGCCACGTCGACCTGGGTACCGGCATTCGTACCGCACTGGGGCAGATCGTGGCCGAGGAGCTTGAGCTGGATCCGGCCCAGGTCGACATGGTGCTTGGCGATACCGGCCGCGCGCCCAACCAGGGGCCCACCATCGCCAGCGCGTCGATCCAGATCAGCGCCGTGCCGCTGCGCCAGGCTGCGGCGCAGGCGCGCGCCTGGCTGCTGGCCGAGGCGGCGCGCCGGCTGGCACGGCCGATCGACGGTCTGCGCATGGTGGCGGGCCGCGTGGACGCGGATGCGGAGCCTGGCCACGGACTGACCTGGGGTGAGCTGCTGCATGGCCGGTGCATCGAACTGCGGCTGGACGCCGACAGCCCGCTCAAGCCGGTGGCCGACTACCGCGTGGTGGGCCAGAGCGCGCCGCGGGTGGACATCCCGGCCAAGGTGCTGGGCGAGGACAGCTTCGTGCACGACGTTCGCGTGCCGGGCATGCTGCACGGCCGCGTGGTGCGCCCGCCCTATGCCGGGGCCGACCATGGCGAGTTCATCGGCAACACGCTGGAAGCGGTGGACGAACGCTCGATCGCCCACATCGCCGGCATTCGCGCGGTGGTCGTCATCCGCGACTTTGTCGGCGTGGTGGCCGAGCGCGAGGAGCAGGCCGAGCAGGCCGCGGCCGCGCTTGTCGTGCGCTGGAAGCCCTGGCCTGGCATGCCGCCGGTGGGCGACGTAGCCCAGGCCTTGCGCAACAACCCGGCCACACCGCGCCAGGTGGTGGATGAGGGCGATGTCGACCGTGCACTGGCCGGTGCCAGCCAGGTGCTGCAGCGCCAGTATGTGTGGCCCTATCAGATGCACGCGTCCATCGGCCCCTCGTGCGCCGTGGCCGACTGGCGCGGCCCCGGGCAGCAGCCGGCGCTGCGCGTATGGGCCGGCAGCCAGCACCCGCACGCACTGCGCGCCGATTTGTCGCGCCTGCTGGGCGTGGCCGACGTGGCGGTCGACGTGGTGCGGCTGGAGGCCTCGGGCTGCTACGGCCGCAACTGCGCCGACGACGTGGCGGCCGACGCTGCCCTGCTGTCGCGTGCCGTGGGCGCGCCGGTGCGGGTGCAGCTCACGCGCGAGCAGGAGCACCTGTGGGAGCCCAAGGGCGCCGCGCAGCTGATGGAGGTGCGCGGCGGCGTCAAGGCCGACGGTGCCATGGCGGGCTATGACTTTCGCAGCAGCTACCCGTCCAACGCCGCGCCCACGCTGGCCCTGCTGCTGACGCGCACCATCGAACCCGGGCCGCAGGCCTTTGCCATGGGCGACCGCACCGCGCGCCCGCCCTACGACATCGCCGACCTGCGCATCACCATCAACGACATGCCGCCCATCCTGCGCGCGGCCTGGCTGCGCGGGGTGTCGGCCCTGCCTAATTCCTTCGCCCACGAGTCCTACATCGATGAACTGGCCACCGCCGCCGGCGAGGATCCGGTGGCCTACCGCCTGCGCCATCTGGGCGACCCGCGCGCCAGCGAGCTGCTGCAGGCCACGGCGGCGCGCGCCGGCTGGCAGGCACACACCGCGCCCCAGGGGCTGGGCGCCACCGGCGACTGGCAGCACGGCCAAGGCGTGGCCTATGCACGCTACGTGCACAGCAAGTGGCCCGGCTTTGGCGCGGCTTGGGCGGCCTGGGTGGCGGACGTGGACGTCAACCGCACGACGGGCGAGGTTCACGTCAAACGCGTGGTGGTCGGACATGACGCCGGTCTGGTCATCAACCCGGCCGGGGTGGAGCACCAGGTGCACGGCAACGTGCTGCAAACCACCAGCCGCGCGCTCAAGGAGCAGCTGCGCATCGACGTCGAAACCAATCTGCCAGCCAGCCGCGAATGGGGCAGCTACCCCATCCTGAGCTTTCGCGAGGTGCCGGTGATCGAGGTGATGCAGATGCCGCGGCCCGACCAGCCGCCGCTGGGCGTGGGCGAGTCGTCCTCGGTGCCCGGCACGGCCGCCATTGCCAACGCCATTTTCGATGCGACGGGCGTGCGCTTTCGCCAGCCGCCCTTCACGCCCGAGGTGGTGCGCGCGGCGCTCAACCCCACGGGTCTGCCGCCAACGTCGCCAGCCCCGGCCGCCCCGCCGGCCTTGCCCCAGCCGCCAGCTGACGCGCCGTGGCCACGCCCGCGCAGCGCCTGGCTCAAGACTGGCTCGCTGGCCTTGGGCGCCTTCGGGGTGTTGCTGGGCCTGCTGGGCTGGCGTTCCACCATCGCGCCGGTGGCGCCCGCCACGGCCACGGTCTACACCGCGCAGACCATCGAGCGCGGGCGCCAGCTGGCCGCGCTGGGCAACTGCGCGCAGTGCCACACCGCCGACGAACGCCAGCCGCTGGCCGGCGGCCTGGCCATGGACACGCCCTTCGGCACCGTCCACAGCACCAACATCACGCCCGATGCTCAAACGGGCATCGGCGCCTGGTCATTCAGCGCCTTCCAGCGTGCCATGCGCGAGGGCATTGCGCGCGACGGCCACCACCTGTACCCGGCCTTTCCGTACACGGCCTACACGCGCATGACGGACGAGGATCTCACCGCCCTTTACGCCTGGCTGATGAGCCAGCCGCCCGTGCGCGCCGAGACAGCGTCCACCCGGCTCCCGTTTCCGTTCAGCCTGCGTCCGCTGCTGGCGGGCTGGAATGCGCTGTACCTGGACAGCGGTCCGCGCCAGACGACGGAGCGCACGCGCTCCGAGCTGTGGCAGCGCGGCGAATACCTGGTGAACGGCGTGGGCCACTGCGGCGCCTGCCACACGCCGCGCAACGCGCTGGGCGCCGAGCAGGGCGGGGCGGCCTTCCTGAGCGGCGCCATGGTCAAGGGCTGGGAGGCGCCATCGCTCACCGCCCGCCACCCCGGCCCTGTGCCCTGGACCGAGCAAGCCCTTTTCGACTACCTGCGCCAAGGCCACAGCGCCGGGCACGGCGCCGCCGGCGGCCCCATGGCCGAGGTGGTGCGCAACCTGCAGGACGTGCCCGAAGCCGATGTGCGCGCGATGGCGCACTACCTGGCCTCGTTCGGCTCGGGGGCCACGCCGCAGCAGGCCGAGCAGGCCGCGGCCGCTGCGATCGACCAGGCTGCGCAGGCGGCGCCGGCGCTGCTGGGCCCTGCGCAACGCCTGTTCGAGCAGGCCTGCGCCGCCTGCCACCACGACGGCCAGGGCCCGCGCCTGCTGGGCGTGAACGTGCCGCTGGCGCTGAACAGCAATCTGCACAGCGACCGGCCCGACAACCTGTTGCGCACCATCCTGGAAGGCGTGCAGGACCCGGCCACGCGCACCATCGGATTCATGCCGGCGTTCAGCCAGGCCTTCGACGATCGCCAGCTGATCGAGCTGGCCGGCTACATGCGCGCGCGCTTTGCCCCGCAGCGACCGGCGTGGACGGAATTGCCCGCGGCGGTGGCACGGGTGCGGGCCGCATCGGGGGGCTGACTACACGTCATCGACCGCATGCGCGCGCACCGGTGCGCCGGGCCGCCCCTGCTCCAGCTGCCAGAAGATCGCGGCCGAGCCCATGGTCATGACGCCGATGGCCACGAAGGCGGCGCGAAACACCGGCAGCCCGTGGCCGCCGCCTTCGGGAAACCAGTTGCTGAATGCCACCACCAGGGCGGCGGCGCAGGTCACGCCCAGGCTCATGCCCAGCATCTGCACCATCGAGAACAGGCTGTTGCCGCTGGCGGCCTGCTGCGGCGCCAGGTCCTTCAGCGTCACGGCATTCATGGCGGTGAACTGAAACGAATTGATGGCGCCAAACACCGCCAGTTGCACGATGCGCGCCCACAGGGGTTGATCGGACCCCATCAGCGCAAACGCGGCAATCATGGCGCCCAGCAGCACGGTGTTGCTGACCAGCACCCGCTGGTAGCCCAGTTGCGTGATGATGGCCGTGGCTGCGCGCTTGCTGATCATGCCGGAAATGGCCACCGGCAGCATCAGCATGCCGGCCTGCGCGGGCGAATAGCCCAGGGCGAGTTGCAGCAGCAGCGGCAGCAGGTAGGGCATGGCGCCCGAGCCGATGCGGGCAAACAGGTTGCCCAGCAGGCCCACACGGTAGCTCTGCATCGTGAACAAGGAGGGCGAAAAAATGGGCGCCGGGCTGCGCAGCGCGTGCAGCCAGTAGGCCGCCAGGGCGGCCAGTCCCAGCACCATCAGCAGCACCAGCAGCGTGTGCGCCCAGCCCAGGCCCGACAGGCCGTCGAGCGCCAGCGACGTGGCCACCATGGCCACGGCCAGCAGCAGGTAGCCGCCCAGGTCGAAGCGGCCCGGCTTGGGCGTCATGAAGTTGGGGATGTAGCGCAGCGTGGCGGCGATGCCGATCAGACCGACCGGCACGTTGATCAGGAAGATCCAGTGCCAGGTGGCCACCTCCACCAGCCAGCCGCCCAGCGTGGGGCCGATCAGCGGGCCGATCAGTGCGGGGATGGCGACGAAGCTGATGGCCTCCAGGAACTGGTCCTTGGGGAAGGCGCGCAGCACCACCAGGCGCCCGACGGGCATCAGCATGGCGCCGCCCACGCCCTGCAGCACGCGCGCGGCGATCAGCTGGTTCAGGCTGGCCGAGGCCGCGCAGGCGATGGAGCCGGCCGTGAACAGGGCGATCGCCAGCGAAAAGATGCGCTGCGTGCCAAAGCGGTCGGCCAGCCAGCCGGTGCACGGGATGACGACGGCCATGGTCAACGCGTAGGACACCACCACCGCCTGCATGCGCAGCGGACGCTCGCCCAGGCTGCGGGCCATCGCCGGCAGGGCCGTGTTGACGATGGTCGAGTCCAGCAGCTGCATGAACATGCCGATGGCGATGATCCACAGCAGCAGGCGTGGATTGGCGGGGCCGTTGGCAGGAGCAGGATGCGTGGGCATGAAAACAAAAACGGCGCCGCGTGAGGCGGCGCCGTGAGGGATGATAAGCCCGCGCGTGAAAACGGGTGCGCGGGCTCAGGCGAACACGCCGGCGGTCTCGGTCATGCGCTCGCTCACCTGGCCCAGGTGGTGCAGGGTGTCGCCCCAGCTCATCTCCAGTTGGGTGAGATATTTGAAGTAGTGGCTGCCCACGTACTCGTCGGTCACGCCGATGCCGCCGTGCAGCTGCACCGACTGCTGGCCGACGAAGCGCAGGGCCTGGCCGAGTTGAACCTTGGCGCGCGACAGCGCCTGGCGGCGTTCGGCCTCGGGCGCGCTCAGCTTGAGCGTCGCGTAGTAGCTCATGGAGCGCGCCAGCTCGAGCTGCATCTTCATGTCGGCCACGCGGTGGCGCAGCGCCTGGAAGCTGGCGATCACCACGCCGAACTGCTTGCGCTGGTTCATGTACTCGACCGTGAGCTTGAGCGTCTGGTCCATCGCGCCCACGCCGAGGGCGCAGGCGCAGGCGATGCCGACGTCCGCCGCGTGCGTCAGCGCCGTCAGGCCCTCGGTGGTGATCAGCTGCGCCGGCGCGCCATCCAGCTTGAGGTCGGCGGCGCGCGCCTCGTCCTGCGTCGGGTAGCCACGGGTGCTGACGCCCTGGGCCGTGCGCTCGACCAGGAACAGGGCCAGCTTGCCGTCCAGCAGGGCGGGCACCACGAAGGCGTCGGCCTGGTCACCCGCGGGAACCATGTTCTTGATAGCTGTCAGCGCATACCCCGCGCCGGATTTGACCGCTTTGGCTTCGCAGACATCGAGCCGGTAGCGGGCCTTGCGCTCTTGCTGAGCCAGCACCATCAGGGCTTCGCCGCTGGCGATCTTCGGCAGCCAGGCGCTCTTGACCTCGCTGCTGCCGTGGGCCTGAATGACGGCGCTGGTGACGAAGGCCTGCGCCAGCGGCTCGCACACGATGCCGCGGCCCAGCTCTTCCAGCACCACCATGGCCTCTACGGGCCCCATGCCCAGGCCGCCATACGCCTCATCGACATAAATGCCGGTCAGGCCCAGATCGGCCAGCGCGTCGTAGGTGGCGCGGTCAAAGCCGCCCGCGGCCACGATGGCCTTGCGGCGCTCGACGTCGTAGCTCTTGTCAACCCACTTGGCGACGGCGTCGCGCAAGGCCAGTTGGTCGTCGGAAAAATCGAAATCCATGATGGGAGTCCTTGGAATCTGTCACTGAAAAACAGCCGGACGCAGAGGACGCAAAGGATTCGCAAAGAACGCAAAAAAATTCGAAACCATTTTTTGGTTTTTCTTTTGCGTCCTCTGCGTCATTTTTGCGTCCTCTGCGTCCGGTTTTTCGGGTGTTTGCTCAGCCCAACACCGTCTGCGCCACGATGTTGCGCTGCACCTCGTTGCTGCCGCCGTAGATGGTGGTCTTGCGCATGTTGAAGTACGTGGCCGCCAACGGGGCATTGGCCACCTCGCCGCCCGGAAAGCCCTGCAGGCCGGCCGCGGCGGCCTGGTCGCCCTGCCAGCCGGCGGCCATGGCCTCGTGGATGAAGGGCAGGGCGTAGGGGCCGGCGGCCAGCATCATCAGCTCGCTGTAGCGCTGCTGGATTTCGCTGCCCTTGATCTTGAGCAGGCCGGCAATGTCCAGCGCGTTGCGGCCCGACTTTTCGGCCGACAGCACGCGCAGCACCAGCATCTCCAGCGCCACGATGTCGACCTCGAGCAGCGCGATCTGGTCGCGAAAGCGCATATCGTCATAAACGCCCTCGGCCTTGGCGATGCGCTTCAAACGCTCCAGCTCGCGCTTGGCGCGGTTCACGTCGGCGATGTTGGTGCGCTCGTGGCTGAGCAGGTGCTTGGCGTAGGTCCAGCCCTTGTTCTCCTCGCCGATCAGTTGGTCGGCCGGCACCTCGACGTTGTCGAAGAACACGTCGTTGACCTCGCACTCGCCGTCCAGCAGCTTGATGGGGCGCACGCTGACGCCGGGCGACTTCATGTCGATCAGCAGGAAGCTGATGCCCGTTTGCGGCTTGCCCTCGTTGCTGGTGCGCACCAGGTTGAACATCCATTCGCCATATTGGCCCAGCGTGGTCCAGGTCTTCTGGCCGTTGACGATGTACTTGTCACCCCGGCGCTCGGCCTTGGTGCGCAGCGAGGCCAGATCCGAGCCCGAACCCGGCTCGCTGTAGCCCTGGCTCCACCAGACCTCGCCGCTGGCGATGCCGGGCAGAAAGCGCTGCTGTTGCTCAGGAGTGC
The DNA here is from genome assembly GCA_041396485.1 of Burkholderiaceae bacterium. Taxonomy (GTDB): domain Bacteria; phylum Pseudomonadota; class Gammaproteobacteria; order Burkholderiales; family Burkholderiaceae_C; genus Ottowia. Next base: position 577,506 of record JAWKYM010000001.1, read on the forward strand.
CATAGGCCATGATGACCGGCGCCACCATCACCGGACCGAAGGGCACGATGCGCGGCGCGCCGGCCATGGCGCATTCCTCTTCGAACAAGTGCTTTTGCACCGCGCTCCAGCCCGGGCCGCCAAATTGCTTGGGCCAGCCGTAGCCCAGCCAGCCCTTCTTGCCCAGGATCTTGGCCCAGGTCTGCATGTCATCGCGCGTCAGCAGCTGCGCCTTGTGCACCTTGGCGGCGATCGCGGGCGGCAGGTTTGCCTTGACCCAGGCGCGGATTTCGTCGCGGAATTTCAGTTCGTCGGGGGTGAATGCCAAATCCATGGGGGGATCTCCTTGTCAACCCGCACTTGTAGCATGCGCCGGCGGGTTTGTCGGTCCGTCAGGTGACACGCCCAGCTCGTCGCACAGGTGGACCACCGTGGTTCTCAGCGCCGCCAGCTCGGCCTCCAGCCGGTCGATGCGCTCGGATTGAGCATCGAATAGGCCTCCAGCGCCCGCTGAATGTGCGCGAATAGCTATTGAATCAATAGCGACCGGGCCGCACAGCAAGTGCACCCAGCGCGCCTCGCGCTCGCCGGGTGCGCGGGGCAGCAACAGCGTCAAGGGCCCGCCCTTTTCAGGGGCGCGCTCGGCCAGTTCGTTCAAGAAACCCTCGACCGACGAAGTGTCGGCAAAGCGGTACCAGCGTTCGGCATTCAGGCGCAACTCGGCGGCGGTCTGCGGCCCGCGCAGCATCAGCAGGCCCAGCAGCACGGCCGACTGCTCGGGCACGCCCAGCACGCGCTGGGCATTGTGCTCGTATTTGGCGACTCGGCTGCCGTGCGACTCGATCACCAGGTTGAGCCGTTTCAGATCGTCCAGCGCCTCCTGCGCCTGCGCATCGCTCAGGTTCATCACCGGGTCGCGGCTGGTCTTCTGGTTGCAGCCGGTGACCACGAGGTTCAGCGACAGCGGATAGGTGTCGGGCACCGTGCGGGCCTTTTCCATCAGCGTGCCCAGCACGCGCGCTTCGATCGGGGTCAGGGGTCTGAATTCGGTCATGTAGGCAAGGATAATCGCCGGCAAGATGAAAAACATCGTGATCCTGATCTCCGGCACCGGCAGCAACATGGCCGCCATCGTGCGCGCGGCACAGCAGCAGGACTGGGCACGGCGGCTGGATGCGCGCGTGGCCGCCGTCATCAGCAACCGCCCCGACGCCAAGGGCTTGGCTTGGGCGCGCGAGGCCGGGATCGCCACCGCTGTGGTCGATCACAAGGCGTATGCCGAGCGGGCCGCGTTTGACGCCGCCCTGACGGCCGAAATCGACCGCCACCAGCCCGCGCTGATCGTGCTGGCTGGCTTCATGCGCATCCTCACGCCCGGCTTCGTGGCGCATTACGCCGGACGCATCGTCAACATCCACCCCAGCCTGCTGCCCGCGTTTCCGGGCCTGCACACGCACCAGCGTGCCATCGACATGGGCTGCCGCGTGGCCGGCGTCACGGTGCATCAGGTGACGGCCGAGCTGGACCACGGCGCCATCCTGGCCCAGGCCGTGGTGCCCGTGCTGCCCGGCGACACGGCTGACACGCTGGCGGCGCGGGTGCTGACGCAAGAGCATTTGATTTACCCGCGGGCGGTGGCTGAATTGATCGCAAACCTGCGGTAATCCGACGAGATGGGGCGGTGGCACCCTTGGGGTTCAGGGGGGTTTAGGCAATAAAAAAGACGCCCAAAGGCTACATTTTTACTGTATCCTGTCATTTATGAAGCCCCGGGGACACAATGACCACCCTCTCCGACGTCGCCAAACTCCTGCAATCAGCCCGCAAGCAAGCGCGCCTGACCCAGGCTAAGCTGGCCGAGCGCGCCGGTGTGGCGCGCACCACCGTGGCGCGCATGGAAAACCTTTCCAAGGGCGACATGAGTGTTTCCGCCCTCGTGCGACTGTTGGAGGCCGCCGGCTGCGACCTGAAAGTGGTGCCCGTGGGCCATCAGCGCACGGTAGAAGACATCCTGGCCGAGCAACGCCGGGGTGAGGTTGTCCCTGAAAAGTGGAGTTCTTGGTCTTGTTGAAAATATCGACAAGGAGTCAAGAAATACAGCAAGGCAGGTGCGTTCGCAGTAGCGCGACGTGCGCAGGAATTCAAGATGGAGGCGGTGCGACAGGTGCGAGCTGGCCAAGCCATTGCCGTGGTGGCCAAGGTCTTAGAGCATACCCCAAGGCCAGCCTGGGCAACTGGGTGCGCAACGCGGCCAAGGGCGAATTGAGCAGCGGCGGCAGCGCTGATGACAAGGTTCAGGGTGTCCCCAGAGCAGATGGAGCTGGCCCCGCCTCCGGAGCAGAGAACGCTCGCTTGAGGATGGAGCGCGACATCGCAAAAAAAGCCGCGGCGTACTTCGCGCAGGACACGCTGCGGTACGCCTGGATTCACCAAATGAGGTGAGGTATCCGGTCAGCTGGCCTGCGAGGTGCTGGAGGTCGCGCCAGCGGATATTTCAACTGGTTGCGCCGACGTCAGAGCAGTCGCAGCGGGCCACCCGCTGGCCACAGCGATGAAGCCTTGCTGGCGCACATTCGAAGGCCATCCACGCCGATGGTCAAGGGCGAATGCGGCTGGCCACGCATGCACAGGAACTGCTGGCCCGTGGATCCGGGTGGCCAAAGCCGGGTTCGAGCTCAGGCTGACAGGCTACGGCGGCAGCGCGGCGGGACCAAACGCAAGCTTGTGGTCACCACCGACAGCCGCCAGGGCCTGCAGCTCCCACTTGCAGCGGTGCTGACTGGCCGAGCCGGCCGGCAGCCAGCTCATGACCGTGCGTCAACGCGCCGTGCAACCCAGCGCCAGGCCTGCAGGGTGGCCTGCCAGCAGCCCGGCCGCGGTGCATACGCGCCACACCCTGATTTGAGGGCTGTGCAGGTGCTGCCGCGCCGCGCGCAGGCTGACAAACGGTGTTGCCGGGGGCGCGGCGCTGACAGGCGGCTGTGCAGCTGCGAGCCGCTCAACAGCCATGCGACAGCGGCACGCCTGGCCCAACGCCGAGCGCGCTGGCAGGCGGCCTGGAGGGCCGAAGCTGCAGCGTGCTGGGCTGCTGCGCACATTCGATGAGCGCTAGGGTGCACAGTCATTGCGTGTCGTCGACCAGTGGCCGTCGCAGGGTGCTTGAATGGGCTGGGGCTGGATGACCGCTCATTCGATGAGCCAAAGGCCCCACCGCACCACCCAGGATAGCCCAGCGCGTGCGGTGGGATCGCCAGACACGCCACCGAGCGGACAACGTGCTTCTGGGGGATCGCCCGCTGCACGGCGAGCTGGGCTGGGCAGCCAAATAGTTGCGCGGCCACGGTGCGCTGCGTCCAGGCCGACGGGCGTGTGACTGAGGAGGGCCAGGGCAGGCGACGTATCGAGAGAATCTGGAACCGGCAGGTTGCATCGTCGGTGACGCTGGGTACCACTCGAGCCGCGTGCTTCAGGCGGGGCAACCTCGGCTGCACGGCGCGCAGTCGTCCATGGGCACAGGGTAAGCACGCGGCCGCGCAGGCTAGGGCGAGGCTCGTGAGTGGGCTAAGGCCGGAACTAGCTTTTACAATCGTGAACAGCGCAAGCCGGGGCCGAGCGGCAGTTCGTCCACGGGGCTGTTGTGGCTGTATTGATACGGCTGGCAGACGCCTTAATGATGTACCGAAACTAAAAGCTGTAGTATCCGCCAGAGATTTGACGGCGCCGTTGGCCAAAACCGCTCCCGCTGCACATCGCCGATTTGCCCGCTTTTACCACGGTGGATGTGGTCATCCTCATGGCCGCGGGTTGCAGGTGTTCAGCGCTCCGACAATGCGGACGAACCGTTTCCGGGCGCCTGGGCCTTGCCCGGCTTCGTGATGGGCGCGAGACGCTCCTGAAGCTGTGCCTGCACTGTATGACGGCGGTCGCAGTCCTATCGAGCAGTAGCTGGGGTGGACGAGCACGCGATCCGCGCGGCTGGTCGACGACCTGCGTGTACGTCGCCCTGCTGCCGCCCTCGGCCACATCGGTGGGAAAGGGCGGCAACGCGGCCGACGTCCGCTGGTTCGACGTGACACAGGACGGCACGGTGCCATCGGCCGGCGATCTTGCCTTCGACCACGCGCGCCTGCTCGCGGCAGCCTTGCAGCGCCTGCAGTCCAAAGTTGAATACACCTCGCTGCCCGCCTTTTTGCTCAGCGAGCCTTTCACGTTGCCTCAGTTGCAGCAGGCCTATGAGCTGATTCTGGACCGCAGCCTCGACCGCAGCGCGTTTCGCAAGCGCGCGCTCGACATGCCCGGATTTCTGAAGCCAGTCGGCGTGCTGCCGACAGGCGCGCCGCGCGCGCCCATGGGCTATGTGCTGCGAGATCGCGGGCAGCCACTGGTCTTTCCGCGCACCTTCGAGCCGCGCCGCGCCACGAGGCATGCGTGAGTGAGGGGTTCGATAATTCAACCGACCTATCCGAGACCGCTATTCATGCACCCCAAAGCCCTCCTCGACACCGCCAGCGACCTCGTGCTGCAGGTGTTGCGCCTGCAGCATCCGGCCGACGCCGTGGTGTCGCATTTTTTTCGCGAGCACCGCAACCTGGGCCCGCGCGAGCGGGCCACGCTGGCCGAGACGGCGTACGCCGTGCTGCGGCGCAAGCCCTTGTACGAGCACCTGGCGCGCTCGGGTCGCGGCGCGCGCGAGCGGCGGCTGGCCATGCTGGGTTTTGCCGCGCCGCGCGACTTTCTCAAGCAGGCGCTGGCCGACGACGAGAAGCGTTGGCTCGACGCCTGCGATGCCGTGTCCGCCGCCGAACTGCCCGAGGCCTGCCGCCACAACCTGCCCACCTGGCTGGTCGAGCCGCTGCGTCAGCAGGTCGGCGGCGAGTTCGACGCCCTGGCGCAGGCGCTGCTGCAGAACGCGCCGCTCGATCTGCGCGTCAACACCATGCTGCAAAAAAGAGAGCTGGCCGCGCAGGAACTGAGAGCGCAAGGCATCGATTCGACGCCCACACCGTATTCGCCCTGGGGCCTGCGCGTGCAGGGCAAGCCGGCGCTGCAAAAGACCGAGGCTTTCACGCGTGGCGCCGTGGAGGTGCAGGACGAGGGCTCGCAACTGCTGGCCCTGCTGCTGGATGCGCGGCGCGGCGAGATGGTGGCTGACTTTTGCGCTGGCGCGGGCGGCAAGACCCTGGCCTTGGGCAGCGCCATGCGCAACACCGGGCGGCTGTATGCCTTCGACGTTTCGACGCACCGGTTGGACAAGCTCAAACCGCGCCTGGCGCGCAGCGGCCTGTCCAACGTGCACCCGGTGGCCATTGCGCACGAACGCGACGAGCGCATCAAGCGCCTGGCCGGCAAGCTGGACCGCGTGCTGGTGGACGCCCCGTGCTCGGGCCTGGGCACGCTGCGGCGCAACCCGGATTTGAAGTGGCGCCAGTCACCCGATGACGTGCGGGAGCTGGTGGGCAAGCAGCAAGCCATCTTGCAGAGCGCCGCGCGCCTGCTCAAGGCGGGTGGACGGCTGGTGTATGCCACCTGCAGCGTGCTGCCCGATGAAAACGAGCAGGTGGCCGATGCCTTCGGCGCGGCGCACCCCGACTTCGAGCCGCGCGACGTGGCCGAACTGCTCGCCGCGCTGAAGGTGCCGCACGCGGGGGGGCTGTGCAGCGCTGAGGGGCGCTTCTTGCGCCTGTGGCCGCACCGCCATGGCACCGATGGGTTTTTTGCCGCGGTGTGGCAGCGCCGTTAGCCCATCGGCCGTCACGCCGATTCGGGCGCGCAGCACATCACTCGACGGCGACCTTGGCCTTTTCCACCATGCGCGCGTACCGGTCCTGCTCGGATTTCAGAAACTGCGCGGCCTGTTCTGGTGTACCGAGGACGAGGTGGTTTTCCTGTTTGGCAAAGCTGGCCTTGACCTCAGGGTCGTTGAAGGCGGCCACCAGGGCGTCGTGTAGGCGCTGAACCTGTGCGGCGGGCATACCTTTCGGGCCCACGGCCACAAACCAGCCTGACATGTTCGCGTCCGGGAATCCCTGCTCGGCGAACGTCTTGACGTCAGGCAGCGAGCCCAGGCGTTCTTTCCCCATCAATCCAATGGCGCGCAAGGTACCAGCCTTTAGCTGCCCCTGGATTGCCACCACCGAAGAAGCACCCATCTCGACCTGCCCGCTCATCAGGTCGGTGATCATGGGGCCCATGCCTTTGTACGGAATGTCGTGTGCCTTGCCACCGAGTGCATCAATGACCACCCTTCCAGCTAGCTGGATGATCGTTCCGTTGCCGGACGAGGCAATGTTGAGGGCGTCGGGCTTCGACTTCAGCAGCGCTTGCAACTCCTTCGCGTTCGCGGCCGGCACCTTGGGGTTGACCACAAACACGAACGGCGAACCGCCGATGACCGTGATGGGTGTGATGTCGCCCAGGCTGTCGTAAGGCAGGTTCTTGAACACGCTTGGATTGACTGCGTGGTTATTTGAGACGACGGCGATGGTGTTGCCGTCGGGCGCAGCCTTCACCAGCGCTTGAGTGCCCGTTATGCCGCCGGCCCCTGGGAGATTTTCGATCACCACCGGTTGGCCGCCCAGCGCTTTGGAAAGCGCGACCTGTGCCGTCCGGACGTTGGCGTCTACCCCCGAGCCGGCGCTGACCGGCAGGATGACGCGCAGCGGCGGGGCGGCATAGACGGCGCTTGGGGTCAGCGCCGTCGCCAGCGCGGCGACGGCCAGGCTCAGCAGGCCGCGACGGGCCAGGGTCGAAGGGGTCATGTTTGTCTCCTGACGGGGGTTGAAAAGCGTACGTGCCTGACGGTTTCAAGCGGTGGTTTTGAGCGATGAAAGAATTTCATCGGTGTGCTCGCCCACCTTGGGCAAGGGCATGCGCACACCGGGGCGGCGCCCACCCATCGTCAGGGGCAGCAGCACCACGTCGGTGCTCGATCCGTCGTCGGTCTGCATGGGCACCAGGCCGCCGCTTTGCCGCAGGTGCGGGTCGTTCACGAGCTGCTCCGGGCGCGATACCGGGGCGTAGGGGATGCCGGCTGCTTCGAGCCGGGGCGTCAGTTCATCGATGCGATGGGTGGCCAATATGGCGCCCAGCTCGGCCAGCAGCTGCGGGCGCACCGCCACGCGCGCCGCGTTGTCGCGGTACTCGGCGCGGTCGATCAGGTCGGGCCGGCCGAGCACGCGGCACAACGCGCCGAACTGCTTGTCGCTGACGGCGCCGATGAACAGCTGCGCGCCCTCGGCCAGCGCGAAGATGTCGTACACGCTCCAGGCCGACACGCGCGCCGGCATGGGCGGCGGCGCCTCGCCGGTCATCAGGTATTGCTGCATGTGCTGGGACGACAGGAACACGCAGTTCTCGAACAGCGCGCTTTGCACCTCCTGGCCGCGGCCGGTGCGTTCGCGGTCACGCAGCGCGGCCAGCACGCCGATGGCGCCGAACATGCCGCCCATGATGTCGTTGACGCTGGTGCCTGCGCGCAGGGGGCGTCCCACCGGCCCCGTCATGTACGACAGCCCGCCCATCATCTGCACCACCTCGTCCAGCGCCAGGCGTTTTTCGTAAGGGCCGGGCAAAAAGCCCTTGTGGCTGACGTAGATCAGGCGCGGATGCTTGCTGGCCAGCGACTCGTAGTCGAGGCCCAGGTCGGTCATGAGGCCCGGACGAAAGTTCTCCAGCACGACGTCGCAGGTGCCGATCAACTCCACCGCCGTTTCGCGTCCGGCTTGGCTGGTGATGTCCAGCACCACGCTCTTCTTGTTGCGGTTGAAGCTGCGGAAAAAGCCGATGCCCAGCCCAGGCAGCGTGCGCGTCTTGTCGCCGCCGGGGGGCTCGATCTTGATGACCTCGGCGCCCAGGTCGGCCAGGATCATGCCGCAGGTCGGCCCCATCACCATGTGGGTGAACTCGAGGACGCGGATGCCGGCGAGCGGCAGGGAAGATTCGGTGGTCATGGTTTTCATGGGTCGGGGGGTGAGGGCCAAGAACGTTCTGCGAGCGGTACGGCCAGGAGGCAAGCGGGGGGTGGGTCGCTCAGGCGGTGGCCGCCGCGCGGAACGTCTTGGGCAGACCCGCGCGCCACAGCGCACCGTGGGTCGGTTCGCCGGCGATCCACCCGGCCACCCGCTCGCGCAGCGCCAGCAGCGCCGCGATGTCCAGTCCCGTGTCGATGCCCATGGCCGCCAGCATGAAGGCCAGGTCCTCCGTTGCCGCGTTGCCGCTGGCGCCGGGGGCGTGCGGGCAGCCGCCGATGCCGGCCAGCGAGGCGTCAAAACGCTTCATGCCCAGCAGCAGGGCCGCATGGATGTTGGCCAGCGCGAGGCCGCGCGTGTCGTGGAAGTGGCCGCAGAAAAATCGCTCGCCGGCGATCCTGAGCGCCTGTTCGAACAGGCGACTCACCGAGGCCGGGTCGGCGTAGCCGACGGTGTCGGCCAGGCTCACGCGATCGGCGCCGGCGTCGAGCAGCGCCTGCATCAGGCGCAGCACCTCAGCGGGTTCGACCCGGCCCTGGATGGTGCAGCCAAAGGCGGTGCCGACGCCGCCTTCGATCAGCGTCTTGCGGCCCGAGGCGTCGCGAGCGGCGCGGATGCGGCCGAGCTCGGCCACCACCTCGTCCGGCGTCTTGCGCAAATTGGCCAGGCTGTGCGCGTGGCTGGCCGACAGCGGCAGGATCATCAGGTCCGCGGCACCGTCCAGCGCCTGCTCCGCACCGCGCAGATTGGGCACCAGCACCGACGCGAACAGGCCTGGCAGCGTCTTGGCATGGGCCAGGACCTGCGCGGTGTCCGCCATCTGCGGCAGCAGCCGCGGCGGCACGAAGGAGCCGACCTCGATCTCGGTCTGGCCCGCCGCCACAGCCGCGCGCAACCATTCGCACTTGCGCTCGGTAGGCAGCACGGTGGCAATGCTCTGCAGGCCGTCGCGCAGGCCCACCTCGCGGATGGTGACCTGGCCGGGCAGTGGCGTCGAGCGGGTTGTCATGCGATGGACTCGGGTGGAAGCGGCTGTGACCAGCACTAATGTAGGATTTCCCGATTGCACGGTGAAGCGATGTTTTTTCGCTTTAGGGTTTCCATGTTGGAATGTCTATGCATGACCTTGACCTGACCACCCTGCGGCTGTTCGCCGCCGTCTGCGACCTGCGCAACATCGCCCGCGCGGGCGAGCAGCAGCACATCGGCGCCTCGGCGATCAGCAAGCGCCTGGCGCAGCTGGAGGAGCAGCTGGGCGCGCCGTTGCTCGAACGCCATCGGCGCGGCGTGGTGCCGACCGCGGCCGGTGAGATCCTGCTGGAGCACGCGCGCGTGCTGCTGGCCACGGCCGACCGCGTGGCACGCGACATGACAGCGTATCGCCGAGGCGTGAAGGGGCAGGTGCGGGTGCTGGCGTCGATCTCGTCGATTTCCGAATCGCTGCCGGGCGACATCGCGGCGTTTCTCGACCGACCCGAGCACGCGCAGATCCGGGTCGACATCGAGGAGCGCACCAGTTCGCAGATCGTGCAGGCGCTGCGCGAGGGCCTGGCGCCCGTGGGCGTGTGCTGGGACGCGGCGGATCTGGAAGGCCTGCAGACGCGGCCGTACCGCGGCGACGAACTGGTGCTGGTCGCGCACCCCGGCCATCCCCTGGCGCGGCTGCCGTCGTGCCGCTTCGCGCAAACGCTGGCGCACGAGCACGTCGGGCTGCCGCCCAACACCGCCGTCTACACCATGCTGGGGCGGGCCGCGGCCATCATCGGTCGGCCGATCGCCTACCGTGTGGTGGTCTCGACCTTCGATGCGGCCCTGCGCTGTGTCCAGGCCGGACTGGGCGTGGCGGTGGTGCCGCGCGAGATCGTGCGCGGCGCGGGCGACCCCCACCGCCTCAGGATCGTGCCACTCAAGGATGCATGGGCCAAGCGGCGTTTCGCGATCGCCTTTCGTGGCTATGAGCGCCTGTCTCCGGCGGCCAAGCTGCTGGTGGATCACCTGCACCAAGGCTGAACCCGTTGCAGCGTGTCACCGCCGGTGCGGGCCTGCGGAGGCGGCGCCGACTATGGCGTTGCGTCGCCGGCCTCGACCCGCGCGCCCGTCGACACCGTGGCTTCCTCGCCGATCAGCCCACGCGGGCGCAGCACCAGCACGCCCATCAGCACCAGGCCGATCAGGATGATCTGCGCCGCGCCGCCCTTGATCTGCATGGTGGCGGGCAGCAGCACCTGGGCGGCGCTGCCGCTCAGCGTCCACACCGCCCACATCAGCATGGCGCCCAACACGGCGCCCTTGTTGTTGCCGCTGCCGCCCACGATCAGCATGCTCCAGATCTGGAAGGTGAGGATGGGCATGAAGTCCTCGGGGCTGATGTAGCCGATGAAGCTGGCGCCCAGCGCGCCGCCCAGGCCCATCACCGCCGAGCCGATGACAAAAGACTGCAGGCGGTAGCTGAAGGCGTTCTTGCCCAGCGATTCGGCGGCGGACTCGTCCTCGCGGATGGCTTTCAGCACGCGTCCCCAGGGCGAGCGCACCATGGCCTCCAGCGCCGCGTACAGCACGATCACGATCACCACCACCAGCCCAAGCAGCAGCCCGTTGCGCCCCGACACGCTGCCCACCAAGCCGGGCAGCGGGCGCGGAATGTCGGTGATGCCGCGGCTGCCGCCGGTGAGCCAGGCGGTGTTCAGCGCGATGAGTTGCAGCGTGATGCCGATGCCGATGGTGACGATGGCCAGGTAGTCCTCGCGCAGCCGCAGCGTGGGGATGCCGACGACGAAGGCCACCACGCCGGCGGCCGCCATGGCGCCGATCAGCCCGACGACGAAGGGCAGGCCCCAGCCCGCCACGATGCCGGCGTGCGCCGGCCCGCACAGCAGGGCGAACGTGTAGGCGCCTACCAGGTAGAAGCCCGACACGCCGATGTTGAACAGGCCCGTGTAGCCCCATTGCAGGTTCAGGCCCAGGCAGACCACGGCAAACACCAGCGCCTGGATCAGGAAGAACACGAGGTACGAAACAATGCCCGTCATGGAAAAACCTCCGCGCTGCGCGCTGCGGTGCGAACGCCTGCGGGCGGCCGTGCGGCGTTCATGTCTTCTCTCCCAGGATGCCGGTGGGGTGCAGCAGCAGGATCAGGAACATCAGCGCAAACGCCACCGCCGGCTTGTAGGCTGGGTCGATGAAGGCCACCGACAGCGACTGCGCCACGCCGATGACCAACCCGCCCAGCACTGCGCCGTAGATGCTGCCGATGCCCCCCAGGATGGCGGCGGCAAACATCGGCAGGATCAGGGTGAAGCCCATCTCGGGCGAGACTTGCACTGTCAGACCGAACATCGCGCCGCCCAGCGCCGCCAGGCCACCGCCGATGATCCACACCCAGCGGATGATGCGCCGCACGTCGATGCCGGTCACCTGCGCCAGCGCCGGGTTGTCCGACACCGCGCGCATCTGCTGACCCAGGCGCGTGCGCGTCAGGAACAGGTGCAGCGCCACCATCAGCACGGCGGTGAGCGCCACCACGAAGACCTCGTTGGCCGACAGCCGCACGCCCGGCAGCATCTCCTGGGCGATGGCGATGTTGCGCGTGTAGTACTCGGGCTGCGAGCCCCAGGCGAAAACGATGACGTTGCGCAGCATCAGCGAGGCGCCGAAGGACGCGATCACCAGCGCCACCGCCACGTCGCTCTTGCGCAGCGGCCGGTACAGCAGCCAGTCAAGCACCAGCGCCAGCACGGCCGTCAGCACCAAGGCCAGCACCAGCCCGCCAAGAAAACTCCAGCCGAACGTGAATGGGCCCAGCGCCGCGCCGCCGCTGAACATGCCGACGAAGATGAGCGCGAAGTACGCGCCGAAGGTCAGGAACTCGCCATGCGCGAAGTTGGCAAAGCGCAGGATGTTGTAGGTCAGCGTCAGGCCGATCGCGCCCAGGGCCAGCGTGGCGCCCAGCACGATGCCGTCGGCCAGGTATTGAGCCATCATGTCAACCCCCTTCTGGCGCCCAGATACAGCGCGCCGACCTCGGGGTTGGCCAGCAGCTCGGCCGCCGCCCCGCTGACCTGCTCGCGCCCCTGTGCCAGCACGTAGCCGCGGTCCGAAATGGCCAGGGCGGCGCGCGCGTTCTGTTCGACGATCAGCAGGGTCACGCCCAAGTCGCGCACCTCGCGCACCTTGGCAAACACCACGCCCACCAGCTTGGGCGACAGGCCGGCCGAGGGTTCGTCCAGCATCAGCATGGTGGGGCGCGCCATCAGCGCGCGGGCCACGGCCACCATCTGCCGCTCGCCGCCCGACAGCGTGCCGGCGGCCTGCTTGCGCCGCTCGTGCAGGCGCGGGAAGAGCTGGTACATGCGCGCCAGGTCCTCGGCAATGCCGGCGCGGTCCTTGCGCGCGCAGGCGCCCAGCTCCAGATTGTCCTGGATCGTCAGGCGCGCGAACACGTTGCTGGTCTGCGGCACATAGGCCAGGCCGCGCCCGACCATGCGGTGCGCGGCTTCGCCCACCAGGCTTTGGCCAAACAGCAGCACCTGGCCACGGCGCACCGGCACCAGGCCGGCAATGGTCTTGATCAGGGTGGATTTGCCGGCGCCATTGGGGCCCAGCACCGTGACGATCTCGCCGCGCGCCACCCGCAGGTTGGCGCCGCGCAGAATGTCCACTTCGGGCGTATAGCCGGCCACCAGGTCGCTGATCGCCAACGCCAGTTCGGGCACGCGCGCGGGGTTGTCCGGCGCGCTGCGCGCCGCGGGGACTTGCGCCTGGGAACGGTCTGGCGCATTCATGGCGCATCTCCCCCGAGGTAGGCCTCGAGCACGCGCGGGTCGCTGCGCACCGCCTGGGGCGTGCCCTGCATCAGCAGCCGTCCCTGGGCCAGCACCAGCACCGGATCGCACAGTTGCGTGATCAGGTCCATGTTGTGCTCGATGATGAGAAAGGTGATGCCGCGCGCGTGCAGCTCCTGCAGCTTGTCCATGATGGTGGCCAGCAGGGTCGGGTTGACGCCGGCTCCGGGCTCGTCCAGCAGGATGAGCCGCGGGTCGGCCATCAGCACGCGCGCCAGCTCCAGCAGCTTCTGCTGGCCGCCCGACAGGTTCTTGGCGAATTCGCCCGACAGCCGCTCCAGCCCGACGAAGTCCAGCACCTGGCGGGCGTGTTCGCGCACGCGCTTTTCCTGGGCGCGCACGGCGGAGCGCCCAAACCAGTTGTTCCAGAAACGCTCGCCGGCCTGTCCGGCGGGCGCCAGCATGGCGTTTTCCAGCACCGTCATGCTGGCGAAGGGGCGCGGGATCTGGAAGGTGCGCACCAGCCCCGCATGAAAGATGCGGTGTGGCGGCAGGCCGCCGATGGCCTGTCCCAGAAACGAGATCGTGCCGGACGTCGGCGCGTGCGCGCCGGCGATGGTGTTGAACAGCGTGGTCTTGCCGGCGCCGTTGGGGCCGATCAGCCCGGTGATGGTGTGCGCCGCCAGCGTGAACGACACCCCGTCCACCGCGCGCAGACCGCCAAACTCCTTGACCAAGTCATGGACCTCGAGCATCGCTGTCCCCTGTTGTTGTTCACGTGGGCGGCCGATCCGGCGCCGCCCACGCGGGGCGTTTGCGCGACTACTTCTTGGCTGAGCGCATCGCGTCGATCTGGGCCACCGTCACCATGCCCGTGGGTTCGACCTTGCCCTGCGCCGAAACGTTCCACACCTGCATGGGGGCGGCGATGTCGCCGTTGGCATCGAACTGCAGCGGCCCGGTGGCGCCCACGTACTGGATGGCCTTGCCTTCGGCCAGCAGCTTGGCGGCCTTCTTCAGCTCGGCCACGCCGGCATAGACCTTCTCGCCCTTGGGATCGGTTACCTTGCGGATGGCGTCGCGAATCGCCGGGCCCTTGCTGCTCTTGGCCTGCTCCATCGCCAGCCCCACCAGCACCGTGGCGTCATAGGCGTTGGGGATGTAGGCCTGCGTCGGAAGCGTGCCGAACTTGGCCTGGAATTCGCTCTGGAAGGTGGCCAGCGACGGCGTCTTGTCCGAGCCCGGCGCGGTGCCGTGCACGTCCTTCATGTACTGCGTGCCGACGTCGTTGACGAAGTCCTGCGATTCCAGCCCGTCGGGGAACAGGAATTTCTGCGGCCCGCCGGCCCCGATCCACTCGCGCGTGATGGTGGTGCCGTCACCCGGATAGCCGATCAGGAACAGCGCATCGGGTTTTGGGTCGAGCGCCTTGTTGACCTCGGCGCGGTACGACGGCTGGCTGGGGTTGTAGACCACGTTCTCGGTCACCGTGCCGCCCAGCTGCTTGAAGCCGGCCACGAACTCCTGGCTCAGGCCCTGGCCGTACGGGTTGTTCAGGTACATCACCGCGATCTTCTTGAAGCCCGCGTCATGCGCCACCTTGGCCATGGCCAGGCCCTGCAGCGCGTCGGACGGGCAGGTGCGGAACCAGAAGCCCCCGGTCTTGCCCTGCTTGGCCAGGTCGCTGAAGGTGGGTGAGGTCGATGCCGGCGAGATCTGCACCACCTGGCTCGGCGCCGTCACCGAGGTCAGGATGGCGGCGCTGACGCCGCTGGAGAGCGCGCCGATGATGGCCGGCACCTGCTGCACGTCCACCAGCTTCTTGGCGGCGTCCACGCCGACCGAGGGGCTGGTCTGGTCGTCCAGCAGCGACAGCTTCAGCTCGCAGGTGTTGCCGCTGCGTGCGGCATTCAGGTCACTGATGGCCAACTCGCTGCCCTTGGCGATCTGTTGCCCGAGCACACCGAGCGAACCGGTGAGCGACATCACGGCGCCCACCGTGGTGCTGCAGGCGGCATAGGCGGGTGCCACACCCAGGGTGGCCAAGGCCAAGCCGATGGTGGCCAGTTTCAGGGACGGATGTTTCATGTCGAATACCTCCACAAGGTCAACACGCCACAAACGGCGGCAACGGACCTGTCCCGAAGGAGTGAAGGATTCGAGGCATTGACCCAGCATCGGATGGCAATCCGAAAACAGCGGGGAGAGTCATCTGGTGTTGACGATCCGGTCGCCGGGCGAAGAACACTTTACATCGCATCCACTGACTTTGCAGGCAATCGCGGCGGCCGCGCCGGGCCGGTGGCCTCCAGCCATATGAAAGAATGCCGCCATGCAAGACGCGGATGTGCTCATTCTCGGCGCCGGCATGGCCGGTGCCTCGCTGGCCTGGTGGCTGGCGCGTGGCGGCCAGCGCGTGTGGCTGCTGGAGCGCGAGGCCCAGCCCGGCATGCACAGCACCGGCCGCTCGGCGGCGATGTTCATGGAAAGCTATGGGCCGCCCGGCGTGCGGGCGCTCACGCGGGCCGGCCGCGAGTTCTACCGGCATCCGCCAGCGGGCTTTGCCGAGGGACCGCTGCTCACGCCGCGCCAGGCCCTGTTCGTGGCCACCGCCGGGCAGCGCGCCGCGCTGGCCGCCATGCAGGCCGACCTGGCGGCCAGCGGAACCCACCTGAAGCTATTGAATTCGGAGCTGATTGCGCAGATTGCACCTGGGCTGAAGGCCGATTTGTTTCAAGCCGCCCTGCTGGACGAGAACGGTTTCGACATCGACGTCAACGCGCTGCTGCAGGGCTTTCTGCGCGGCGCGCGCCAGGCCGGCGCGCAGCTGCTGGCCGACACGCAGGTGCAGGCGGCGCAGCACACCGAGAGCGGTTGGCGTGTTCTGTTGTCAGACGGGAATGCCGTGCAAACGCGCGTGGTGGTCAACGCGGCGGGGGCCTGGGCCGACGAGGTGGCACGGCTGTTTGGCGCGGTGCCCATCGGCCTGACGCCGCGGCGGCGCAGCGCCTTCACCTTTCGACCGCCCGAGGGCGTGGACGTGTCAGGCTGGCCCATGGTGGCCGACGTGGATGAGCAGTGGTACTTCAAGCCCGACGCGGGTCAGCTGCTGGGCTCGCCCGCCAACGCCGACGCGGTGGTGCCGCATGACGTGCAGCCCGAGGAACTGGATATCGCGCTGGGCATTCACCGCATCGAGGAGGCGACGACGCTGCGCATTGCGCGGCCCACGGCCACCTGGGCAGGGCTGCGCAGCTTCGTGGCCGACGGCGAGATCGTGATCGGCTTCGACGACGCTTGTGAAGGTTTCTTTTGGCTGGCCGGGCAGGGCGGCTACGGCATCCAGTGCGCGGCCGGCGCCAGCGCGCTGGCGGCATGCCTGGTCACCGGCACGCCCTTGTCCGATGAACTGGTGCGCCACGGCGTCGATCCGCGCGTGGTGTCGCCCCAGCGCCTGCGTTGACTGTGCAGCGACTACGCGCCCGCCAGCGAACGCAGGCCGTTCAGGTCCAGCAGACGCAGTTGGCGTCCGCGGCCGGCGATCAACTGGCGCTCGCGCAGCTGGCGCAGCACGCGCGAGAAGGTTTCGGGCGCAATGCCCAGTTGCGCCGCAATGGTGCGCTTGCGCTGTTGCAGCGTCACGGCGGGCTGCAGCGGCGCGTCGGGCGCGGGCTCCAGGTGGCGCAGCAGCCATTCGGCGCAGCGCGCCTCGGCGTCCTTGCCCAGCCGGCTGACGGCCAGCTCGGCCTGCTGGCGGTGCGCCAGCGCCAGGTCGCGCACCAGTGCCAGTGTGGGCGCGGGCAGGGCGCCCAGGTCGGCCGAGAACTCGGCCAGCGGCACGGCCCGCGCCTCCACCGGGGTGTCGGCCACCACGTCCATCAAGGGGGTCTGCCCCAGCACGGCACTGCCGGGGTCGAGCCAGCACGGGCCTTCGATCCAGCCCAGCTGATGCGCCAGGCCGTCGGGGCCCAGCAGGCCCAGGGCCAGTCGGCCACGGGCAATGTGGTAGATGGCGTCGTGGGGGCGGGCTCGGCGCAACAACACTGCGCCGGCCGGCAACAGCACGGCCTGGTGGGTCGGGTCGGGCAGGGGGACAGTGAGCATGGGCGCACTGTGCCCGCCGCCCAATGGCGGGGCATTGATGCATATCAACCACGCGAAATTTGTTGACGGCGCGCGCCGCCCTTGTCAAGGAGTTCTGAGGTGACACAAATGACCGGGGGCGCCGGGCGCCCGCAAGCTGGTGCGCGGGGCTGGCACCGCGCCGCCGGCGCCGCTTTGGCGCTGGCCCTGGCGGCCGTGCTGGCAGCCTGTGGCGGCACGGGCGAGGTGGTTCGGCCGGCCACGATGGAGATCACCCTGCTGGGCTTCAACGACCTGCACGGCAACCTGGCGCCACCCGGCCTTGCCGTCAACGCGGCCGCGCCGGGCGAGGCTCCGGTGCTGGTGCCCGCGGGTGGCGCGTCCTACCTGGCGTCGCTGGTCGCCGAGCGGCGCGCGGCCCGTCCGCACAGCGTGCTGGTGGCAGCGGGCGATCTGATTGGTGCCTCGCCCATGGCGTCGTCGCTGTTTCTGGACGAGCCCACCATCGAGGCGCTGAACCTGATGCGGCTGGACTTTGCCGCCACCGGCAACCACGAGTACGACCAGGGCTGGAACGAACTGCTGCGCATGCAGCGTGGCGGCTGCGAGCGATTCACGCCCAAGGTGCCGTGCCAGCTCAGCCACCCGTTTGCCGGCGCGCGATTTCAGTACCTGGCGGCCAACACGCTGCGCGCCGACGGCCAGCCACTGCTGCCGGCCACCGGCATCAAGTTCTTCGAGCAGGACGGTGTGCGCATCGGCGTCGGCTTCATCGGCGTGACGCTCAAGAACACGCCGCACATGGTGCGCCCCAGCGGCGTGGCGGGACTGCGCTTTGCCGACGAGGCCACCACCATCAACGCGCAGATCGCGCCGCTGCGCGCGCAGGGCGCCGATGTCATCGTGGTGCTGATCCACGAAGGCGGCAGCACCCGCAGCGGCTTGCAGGACGCCAGCTGCAGCGGCCTGTCGGGCGACATCGTGCCCATCCTCGATCACCTGTCCGACCAGGTGGACGTGGTGATCTCCGGCCACACCCACCGCGCCTACCTGTGCGACTACGCGCGCGTCAACCCGGCCAAGCCCTTTTTGCTCACCAGCGCCGGCCTGTACGGCACGCTGCTGACCGAGGTGGACCTGACGGTGGACTTGCGTACGCGCCGCGTGCGAAGCCGCTCGGCGCGCCAGCACATCGCGCAGGGCCAGGCCTTCACCGGTCCCAAGGGCGCCGTGCCGCTGCAGCCGGCCTGGCCGGTGTACCCGGCCGACCCGGCGGTGGCGGCATTGGTGGCCCGCTACGAGGGCGCCGCAGCGTCGCTGGCCGCGGCACCGGCCGGCCGCCTGGCCGCGCCCGCCACGCGGCAGCTGGCGCCCAATGGCGAATCCGTGCTGGGCCGCATCGTGGCCGACGCCATCCTGGCGGCCACGCAAAGCCCCGAGGCCGGTGGCGCGCAATTGGCGTTCATGAACAGTGGTGGCGTGCGGGCCGACCTGGTGCCCGCCGCCGACGGCAGCGTCACCTTCGGGCAGCTCTACAGCGTGCAGCCCTTCGGCAACACGCTGATGGCGCTCACGCTCAGCGGCGAGCAGATCCGCCGGTTGCTGGAGCAGCAGTTCGACAGCGGCACCAACACCGTGGACAGTCCGCGCATCCTGCAGGTGTCGCAAGGCTTTGGCTACGTCTTCGACCGCACGGCGCCGGCGGGCCAGCGAATCAGCCACATGCAGTTGCACGGCCAGCCCATCGAACCCGGGCGCGACTATCGCGTCGGCGTGCAGAGCTACCTGGGCACCGGCGGCGACAACTTCAGCGTGTTCACCCAGGGGCGCAACATCACCGGCGGCGGGCTGGACGTGGATGCGCTGGCGGACTACATCCGCGCGCAAAGCACCAACGGGCCGATGGCGCTGCCTCAAGCGGCGCGGTTTTTCGGGCGGTGATGAATCGCGGTCGAGAGCAGGCAACAAAAAACCCGCGATGCAAGGCTGCATGCGGGTTTCGGGGCGTTCCGGGACTTGGTGAGGCCCTGAACTGGTGCCGGCTGCCGGAATCGAACTGGCGACCTACGCGTTACGAGTGCGTTGCTCTACCAACTGAGCTAAGCCGGCGTTTCTCGTAAAGTCGAGCATTATATCCGGCCCTGTAGGCTGGTTCTTTCCCTTGGAGACGTCACGCATGTTGAAGACCGATCACCTGACCGATGCCCGCGCGCTGCTTGATGCGACAACGGACCGTGGCACGCCCTCGCGCCGCCAGGCGCTGGGCCTGGCGCTGGGCGTGGGCTATGCGGCGGCCACGCTGCCGGCGCTGGCGCAGACCGCCATCCGCACGCCGTCGGACGGCCTGACGACGGGCGAGGTGACGATCGACGTGGCGGGCTTCAAGATGCCGGCGTTTCGTGCGCAACCGGCGGGCCAGACGGGGCTGCCCGTGGTGCTGGTGCTGTCCGAGATCTTTGGCGTGCACGAGTACATCGCGGATGTGGCGCGGCGTTTGGCCCATGCCGGCTACCTGGCCATCGCGCCCGAGCTGTTCGTGCGCCAGGGCGACGCGCAGGGCTACGGCGAGATGTCCAAGCTGATGAGCGAGGTGGTTGCCAAGGTGCCCGACGCGCAGGTGATGGGCGACCTGGACGCCACCGTGGCTTGGGCCGCAGCCCATGGCGGCAACACCGACAAGCTGGGCGTGACGGGGTTTTGCTGGGGCGGGCGCCAGGTGTGGCTGTATGCCGAGCACAACCCCAAGGTGAAAGCGGCCGTGGCCTGGTACGGTCGCCTGGTGGGCCAGCCCACGCCGCTGGCGCCCAAGAACCCGCTGGACGGCGCGGCACAACTGAAGGCGCCGGTGCTGGGGCTGTATGGCGGCGCCGACACCGGCATCCCCCTTGACACGATTGATACGATGAAGAAAGCGCTGGCCGAGGCGGGCGCGCAAGGCAATGCGGCGGCCAAGGCCAGCGAGTTCGTGGTCTACCCGGATGCGCCGCATGCCTTTCATGCCGACTACCGGCCCAGCTTTCGCAAGGAGGCGGCCGAGGACGGCTGGAAGCGCGCGCTGGCGTGGTTCAAGGCCCACGGGGTGGCCTGACGCCTCCCGTGCCCGCGTTGGACGAGCAAGCCGCCCGCAAGGCGGCTTTTTTTGATGTTTTTTGGCTCTGGCGCTTGCCAGATGCGCGCGAGTAGCTATGAATTTGATTGCAATCTTGATCGGTACTCTGATTGCCGGCGTGGGCAGCGTGTGGGTGGCCGCGACGCTTTCGTTTGGCGTGCTGGCGCGCTACACGCGGCACATGCTCAGCCTGGCGGCCGGCGCGCTGCTGGCCACGGCCTTCATCCGCCTGCTGCCCGAGGGCTTTGAAAGCGGGGTGGAGGTGCACGTGCTGTCGGCCACGCTGCTGGCGGGCCTGCTGTTTTTCTTTTTGCTCGACAAGGCCGAGCTGTGGCATCACGGCCACGAGCACCACCCGACCCTGCCCACGCTGGACGAGGCCATGCAGGACGCCGACGTGATGCATGAACACACCCACGACGACGGTGCCGGACATGCCCACCATGACGTGCCCGCGCACGCCGGCCCCGCGGCACATCGCCACGCAGCCCCTGCAGCGGGCGGCGGCTGGGCGGTGCTGACGGGCGACGCCGTGCACTGCTTCGGCGACGGCGTGCTGATCGCCTCGGCCTTCCTGTCCAGCCCGGCGCTGGGCTGGGCCGCCACGCTGGCCGTGCTGGTGCACGAGGTGCCGCACCACATGGGTGACCTGGCCGTGCTGCACCAGGGCAGCCGGCGCCGGTGGCGCGCGGCGCTGGTCAAGGTGTCGCTGGCCGGCGCGGTGACGGCCCTGGGCGGGCTGGTGGGCTGGGTGCTGGTCGAAAGCCTGGCGGGCCTGCTGCCCTACCTGCTGATGCTCGCGGCCAGCAGCTTCATCTACGTGGCGCTGGCGGACCTGATCCCGCAGCTGCAAAAGCGCCTGGACGCGCGGCAGACGGCGGCGCAGATCCTGTGGTTGGCCATCGGCATGGGGCTGGTGATGGCGGTGGGTTGGTTGGGGCCAGCGCACGGGCACTAGGGGAAATGCTTGAGCGATGAAGCTCCGCTTTGTGCACTTATTGCAGCTGCTGTTCATCGACCGCATTGATGGTGCGTTGTTTTTTGGCAACGATACTGCTGAAATTTCAACGAATATGGGGCAAATTTTCTAGGGAATACCCTTCTCGACGAGCTGAAAGCACCACCGGATATCTTGAAAAGCGCCACTTGCTTGTGACGGAGGCTATGCTTGATTGGAAACAATTGTTACGGAGGCTCCATTGCAAACTCGTTTCAGCTCGAATTTCTCGCCCTCGTGGCGCCCGCTGTCGGCCCTGCTGGCATGCGGTGCCGCGCTGATGTCCATGGCCTCCAGCGTACATGCCCAAGCGGGCGCCCCCTTGCCGCGTTGCGAGATCAGCGAGAACGCGTTTTACCTGATGCGTTACACCGCACCCGGGACGGGTGGCGACCGAAGTTTTGTGGCACTGGACAAGGTGGCATTGGGAACGGCCACTGCGATTGCTCCGGTGGATACCGCCCTCTGGGCCAACCAGAATCCGAGCACGGTGGCCGCTGGCATGGGCAATGATGGTTATATCTATGCGATTCGGGCAGCGAATGAAGACGCGTACGACCAGCCCAGAACGGGTGGCGGTGCACATGACTATCGCAACGACCATCGCAGCCTGGAGGTCATTCGATACGGTACGGCCGGCGCGCAGAATCTGGGGGAGATGGTCGATGGGCCTGGGGTTCCGGCCGGAACCGCGCGCGGCTACGACTTGCAAGGTTTGAGCAATTTCAACGCTGCCGCAGTCAACCCGGCCACGGGTGAACTGATTGCAGGCAACGTGCGCGGGCGCTATATCAATGGTGCCAGCGGATTGGAGCGTTTGCTGCGCATCAACGTGACGACATCGCCGCCCCAATTGGTGGGCGTGATCACGTTGTCGCCAGCCGTTCCGGGTTCAACCACGGGCGATATCGCCATCGACAGCGCGGGAGCTTATGCCTATGGCATTGCCCGGCAAGGGAGCAACTCCACGTGGTGGCGTGCCGACCTGGCGACTGGCGCAGTGACGACGTTGTCACTCGGAACCTCGCATCCATCGTATGGTGGCGCGGCGCTCCTTCCCGACGGCAATTTCGCGTTCTTTTCAAATGGGGGTTTGGTGACGACGTTTGACGCCAGCGGGACTCAGCTGTCACAGGCAGCGATGACGGGGGCTGAATCCTCGGACGCAACCCGTTGCCTGCCACCGGTGCCGCCGCCCAGCGCGGTGCAACCGGTGCCCACCCTGGGTGAGTGGGGTGCAGCGCTGCTGGCCTTGAGTCTGGGCGGGCTGGCGTGGCTGAGGCGCAGGAGCGGCGCGCGCTGATCCTGCCGGCTGCGGTGCAAGCCGTTTCCACAAAAACCAGGGGCGCTGAAATGCGCCCCTGGTATTTGTGAGCGGGGATTTCCATGCAGATGCCTGCCAGCGATTCGGCCGGCACCGTCCAAGCAACACCTGCTCTTGGCTGGGGCTACTCCTTGATGCCCACCGTCTTCACGGCTTTTTCATAGCGCTGCTGCGCGGCCTTCACAAAGCGGTCGAAGTCGCCCACGCTGCCGCTGCCGGCCACGGCGCCTTGCTTCTGCAGGGTGGCGCGCACCTCGGGCAGGGCCAGCACGGCGTTCATCTCGCGGTTGAGCCGCTCGACGACGGGCGCCGGGGTCTTGGCGGGCGCGAACAGGCCCGTCCAGGCCACCACGTCATAGCCCTTGAAGCCCGGCGTCTCGGCCACCGTGGGCACGCCCGGCAGGATGTCCAGGCGCTGGGCGCCGGTGACGGCGATGGCCTTGAGCTTGCCGCTTTGCACGAAGGGCGCGGCCGAGACGCTGACCAGCATGGCCAGGTCGACCTGGCCGCCGATCACGTCGGTGGCGATTTGCGCGCCACCGCGGTAGGGCACGTGGGTGGCAAAGAAGTGGCCCTGCTGCTTGCTGAGTTCCATCTGGCGCGCCGCACGGTGCCCAGCAGGTGGCAGTGCAACTCCACCTTGGGGATGCGGGCGAGGAAATCGTCAAGCGTCATGCAAGCCTGCCGTTCAACCCTTGGCGACGGGAAGCCCCGGCGTGCGGCTCCATTCGCTCCAGCTGCCGGCGTACAGCGCCACGGGGGCGTAGCCGGCCAGCTCCATGGCGATGATGTTGGGCACGGTGCTGACGCCGCTGCCGCAGTGGTGCACCACGCCGGCGGGGTCTCGCCCGGCCAGCAGGGTGTCGAACTCGGCCTTCAACTCGGCAGCCGGCTTGAAGCGGCCATCGGGTCCGAAGTTGGCGGTGAACGGGCGGTTGAGCGCGCCCGGAATGTGGCCGGCAATCGGGTCCAGCGGCTCCACTTCGCCGCGATAGCGCGGTGCGCCGCGGGCGTCGATGAGCGTCTGCGTGGGCTGGTTCAGGCGGGTTGCAACGTCTTGCGTGCCCACCCAGTGCCGCAGCTCGGGTTGCAGCTCGAAGTGACCCGGCGCGCGGACCGGCGCCGGCCCGCTTTCGGTGGCGCCGCCGCCAGCCAGCCAGGCTGGCAGGCCGCCGTCCAGAACGGCCACGGCCTCGTGGCCGGCCCATTTCAGCATCCACCACAGGCGCCCGCAGTAGTTGGCGCCGTTGCGGTCGTACACCACGGCTTGCATGGTGTTGTCCAGGCCCAGCCGGCGCAGGGTTTGCGCAAGCAGCTCTCTTTTCGGGAGCGGGTGGCGGCCGCCGTTGACCGCATTGGCGGGGTCGTGCGTGCTCAGGTCGCGGTCCAGGTGGGCTTGCACGGCGCCCCGGATGCGCTGCTCGGCAAACATCGCGTCGGCCTTGTCGGGGTCGGCCAGGTCGAAGCTGCAATCAAACACCAGCAGGGGCGCGCCACTGGCTTGCAAGGCCTTGAGCTGATCGACCGAAATCAGGTGCGTGTACATCAGAATTCCTCGGCAGGGGGGTTGGGCAGGGCGCGTGCGCGCAGCACGGTGGCGGCCATGCCGCAGGCGATGATGAGGCCCATGCCCAGCCAGCCCAGCGGCGGGATGTGCTCGCCAAACAGCGTCAAGCCGAACAGCGCGCCAAACACGATGCCCGAGTATTGCAGGTTGGCCACCACGATGGTGGGGCCGTGGGTATAGGCGCGCGTCATGCACAGCTGGCCCAGGGCGGCCAGTACGCCCATGGGCAGCAGCCACAGCGCGGACCAGGTCAGCAATGAGTGCGCGCCGAATGCCAGCATGCCCAGCGCGCCCGCCAGCAGCGCTGCCAGCGAAAAATAAAACACCGTGCGCGTCTCGGGCTCGCCCACCCGGCCCAGCGCGGCCACCTGCATGTAGGCCAGCGCCGCCATCAGGCTGCCCAGCAGGCCCACCAGGCCGGCGAACAGCTGGTTTTTCTCCAGCGTGGGGCGCAGCAGCAGCACCACGCCGCCAAAACCCAGCATCACGGTCAGGATCAAGGGGCCTTGGCGGCGCACGTCGGCCAGTTTGCCCAGCGCCAGGGTGCCGCCGATGACGAAGGCGGCAATCCAGATGCCGCTCATGTAGTTGAGCGTGATGGCGGTGGACAGCGGCAGGTGGGCGATGGCGTAGAACCAGGCCACCAGCGAGGCCACGCCCACGACGTTGCGCCACACGTGCATCATGGGCACGTGGGTACGCAGGCTCACGCCGCGCGTGCGCGCCAGCAGGCCGATGAAGAGCACGCTGATGACGCCGCGATAGAACACGACCTCGAGCGGCCCAAAGGATTCGGAGGCGAACTTGATGCACACGCCCATGCTGGCAAAGAACAGCGAGGCGGCAATCATCCAGGCGGCTTGCATGATGCGCGGTAATGAATGAAAAACGGCCTGAGCGCAGACGGGATGCGCGCAGGCCGCTATGATTGTTGTAGTTTTCAGGTGGTGATGACTAGGCCCATGGCGCGCCGGTACCACTCGTGAAAGTGCTGCATGCCGTCTTCCATGGGGCTCTGGTAGGGGCCCACCTCGTTGTCGCCGCGCGCCATCAGGGCCTTGCGGCCGGCGTCCATGCGCTCGCCGATCTCGTCGTCTTCCACCGCCGTTTCCATGTAGGCGGCGCGCTGGGCCTCGACGAACTCGCGCTCGAAGCAGGCGATCTCCTCGGGGTAGAAGAACTCGACCATGTTCAGCGTCTTCTCGGCGCTGATCGGGTGCAGCGTCGAGACCGTCAGCACGTGCGGATACCACTCGACCATGATGTGCGGGTAGTACGTCAGCCAGATGGCGCCGCGCGCGGGCATCTGGCCGCCCTGGTAGCGCAGCAGCACTTCATGCCACAGCTTGTAGGCGTCCGAGCCCGGTCGGCCGAAGTTGGGCGCCACGCCCACGGTCTGCACCGAGTAGTCGCGGCCAAACTGCCAGCTCAGGTCGTCGCAGCTGACGAAGTTGCCCAGGCCCGGGTGAAAGGGCCCGACGTGGTAATCCTCCAGATAGACCTCGATGAAGGTCTTCCAGTTGTAGTTGCACGTGTGAAGCTCGACGTGGTCCAGCGCGTAGCCTTCGAACGACAGCTCGCTGGCCACCTTCATGCCGGCCAGGTCCGCGGCGATGTCACGGCCGTTGTCCTCGAACAGCAGGCCGTTCCACTCGCGCAGGCGGTAGTTGTTCAGATCCAGCCCCGGGTCGTGCGCAAAGTGCGGCGCACCCAGCAGCTGGCCGCCGGGCGCATACGTCCAGCGGTGGATGGGGCACACGATGTTGCCGCCGGCGTGGCCCTTGCCCTGGCCCTGCAGGTTGCCGCGCCCGCCCAGCATGATGGCCTGGCGGTGGCGGCAGCAGTTGGAGATCAGCTCGACCTGGTTCTGCGCGTTGCGCACCAGCGCGCGGCCGTCCTGCTCTTGCTTGAGCGTGCTGTAGTCGCCCGCGTTGGGCACGGCCAGGGCATGCCCGACGTAGCGGGGGCCGCCATCGAAGAGCAGCTTCTTTTCACGCTCGAACAGCGCCGGATCGAAATAGGAGTGGACGGGAAGTTGAGTTGCCGCCTGCTGGTGTTGAAGACTTAAATCAGACATCGAGTTCCGACCTAGAGACTCCCCCTATGAAGGGGCAGGAAAGAGCGCTTGGCATCCGCAGATCTTGGGCGCGCGAGTTCTCCGAAGGGGTGAAAGGGAGGAACCGCGCATTTTAGCCGAGGTGGCCTGCCCGGAGGGACTCGAACCCCCGACCTGCTGCTTAGAAGGCAGCTGCTCTATCCAGTTGAGCTACGGGCAGTGAAACGAAAACAGGCCCGACGGATGCGGGCCTGTGTGTTCGATGGTCGGAGCGGCGGGATTCGAACTCGCGACCCTCTGCTCCCAAAGCAGATGCGCTACCAGGCTGCGCTACGCTCCGACAAGGGGCGCATTCTACCGTGCCGGGCGCCGTTTCAGTGACGCTGGTACTGGGTGGCGCCAAACAGCACCTCTCTTTCGGCGTCGGTGCGCTGCGCCCTGCGGCGATCAGCCAGCACGGCCACTCCGCGCTGCACGGCGGGGCGCGCGGCGATGCGGTCGAACCAGGCTTTCAGCGCCGGGTAGTCGGCCCAGTCGATGCCCTGGTTTTGCCACGAGCGCAGCCAGGGAAAGATGGCGATGTCGGCGATGCTGTAGTCGGCGCCCGCAATGTACGCGCCGGTGCGCTCGAGCTGCCGGTCCATCACGCCGTACAGGCGCCGGGCCTCGTTGGTGTAGCGGTTGACGGCGTAGTCGATTGGCTCGGGCGCGTAGATGCGAAAGTGGTGCGCCTGGCCCAGCATGGGGCCGACGCTGCCCATCTGGAACATCAGCCACTGCAGCACCTCGAAGCGGCCGCGCTCGCCGGGCGGCAGCAACTGGCCCGTCTTGCCGGCCAGGTACAGCAGGATGGCACCGGACTCGAACAGCGAGATCGGCTGGCCGCCGGGCCCGTCCGGATCGACCAGCGCGGGGATCTTGTTGTTGGGGCTGATGGCCAGAAACGCCGGCTGGAACTGCTTGCCCGCGCCGATGTCGATGGGGTGCACGCGGTAGGGCAGGCCGCATTCCTCCAGCATGATGTGCACCTTGTGGCCATTGGGCGTGGGCCACGAATAAACGTCGATCATCGGTGGGCTCCGAAAAAAGCGGGGTACTGGCCCTGCCGTACCTTGGCAGGGCAGACCGCAGGTTACCAGTTGGCCCGGCGCCTGCGGGCCGGCCCGGTCGGTGCCCCTAAAATCGGCACCCCTTCGTGCCTGTCCCTCCGCTTCATGACTGCCTCCACGTCCACCGCGCGCAGCCGCTCCGGTCCCGTCCGCCAACTTCATTCGGTGATCTTTGCCAGCCGCTGGCTGCAGTTGCCGCTGTACCTGGGCCTGATCGTGGCGCAGGGCGTTTACGTCTACCACTTTCTGGTGGAGCTGCTGCACCTGGTCGAGGCGGCCTTTGGCAGCCAGGAGGCCTTGAAGTCGCTGGTGAGCAGCATCGGCTACAAGACCGATGTGCCGGTGACCACGCTCAACGAGACGGTGATCATGCTGGTGGTGCTGGCCCTGATCGACGTGGTGATGATCTCCAACCTGCTCATCATGGTCATCGTGGGTGGCTACGAAACCTTCGTCAGCCGGCTGGACCTGGACGGCCACCCCGACCAGCCCGAGTGGTTGAGTCACGTCAACGCCTCGATGCTGAAGGTGAAGCTGGCCATGTCGATCATCGGCATCAGCTCCATCCACCTGCTCAAGACCTTCATCAACGCCGACAACTACACGGACAAGGTGCTGATTGCGCAGACCGCCATCCACATCACCTTCCTGCTGTCGGCCATGGCCATTGCCTACACCGACCGGCTGATGGAGGTGGGCCGGCCCGAACATTGAAGCGCGCCGCGCTCACACTCCCGTCACCAGCCGCGCCATCACCACGATGATGGCCAGCTGCATTACGCCCTGGCTGGCTACCACGTAGTAAAAGCGGCTCATGGTGCGGCCGATCCAGGCGCCGTCGGGTCGGCTCTTTTGCAGCTCCAGGCAGATGCGCACGCTGGTGGGCAGCAGGTAACCGATGCCCTGGATGGTCATCAGCGTCACCAGCACCAGCGCGGCGGCGATCCAGCCGAACTGCGGCCAGGGCAGGCGCGTCAGGCCCAGCTCGGCCGCCAGGAACCAGCCTGCGGTGCCGGTGATGATGGACAGCGTGGGCAGCAGAAACAGCGTCACCGGCGTCAGCCGCGTCAGGATGGCCTTGCGCACCGGCACGTCGACACGCCGCAGGATCGGCCCGATGACAAAGCCCATGAACAGGTCGATGCCGGTCCACAGCACGCCGCTCATCACGTGCACCCAGTTGAGAAACCACAGGTTGCCGATGACCGTGGCGGCGACCATCACGGCGAGCGCGGCGCTGGCGTACCACAGGTAGTGCCAGCGGATCAGTTGCACCGTGGGTGCGGGAAGGGCGGCGGCGGCGGTCATGGAGGCACCTCGCAGCGGTGGGCATGTCAGCGGCCATCGTACGCCGCAAGCCGCGGTGGCGCACGGCGGCAGTCATGTGCCGGGTGGGCGCCGGTCAGGCTGCGTCCTACGTGGCCCGCACCAGCATCGGAATGTCCAGCCTGCGGGGGGCTGCACCGGGTGCGCGCCGCAGTGATCTCCTGCAACTTCTCCCGCGTAGACTCCTACAGCCCCAGCAGCCAGACCACCAGGGGGATCAGGATTGCCGACAACGCGCCGTTCAGGCCCATGCCCAGCCCGGCAAACGCGCCCGCCTGGCCATCATGCTCAAAGGCGCGCGCGGTGCCAATGCCGTGCGCGGACACACCCAGCGCAAAGCCGCCGGCAATGGGGTCCTTCTGCATCAGCCGGCCCAGCAGCGGGACGCCGAAGGCCGCGCCCAGCACGCCGGTGATGACGACAAACACCACCGTGATCTCGGCGCTGCCGCCGATCTGCTCGGAGACGCCCATGGCGATCGGCGTGGTGATGGAGCGGGGCAGCAGCGACAGCATCATGCGGCCATCCACACCCAGGGCCCAGCACAGCGCCACGGTGGACAGGATGCCGGTGAGCGCCCCCACCAGCAGCGCCACCGACAGCGGCACCAAGCTGCGCCGCAGCGCGGCCAGCTGCTCGATCAGCGGCACCGCCAGGGCCACGGTGGCCGGCCCCAGCATGAAGTGGATGAACTGCGCCCCGTCGAAATACTGCTGGTAGTCGGTGTGCGTCAGCAGCAGCAGGGCCACGATGGCCGCAATCGACACCATGACGGGGTTGAGCAGGGACAGGCCATGCGCCGCCGTGTAGAGCTGCTTGGCCAGCCAGAACACCGTGACCGTGACCGCCAGCCACAGCAGCGGCTGGCTGGCCAGATAAACCCAGATGGCATTGAGCGGCATGGCCTACTCCTGCGGCTTGTGGGCCCGTGCGCGCCCCAGCAGCCAGTGCAGTGTGAACGCCGTCGCCACCAGCGTGACCGCCGCGCCCAGCACCAGAACCAGGGCGATCCGTCCCGCCTGGTCGGCCACGTCACGCCAGTGCGCGATGATGCCCACGCCCGCCGGCACGAACAGCAGCGACAGGTTCTCCAGCATTGCCTGCGCCGTGCGCGACAGCGACTCGGGCACCTGGCGCCGCCACAGCAGGTAGCCAAACAGCAGGAACATGCCGAGCACCGGCCCCGGCAGCGGGATATGGGCAAATTGCACCAGCAAGGTGCCTGCAAGTTGCATCAGCAGCAAAGCCGCGATCGCGCCAACCATGATGAATCGTCCTTCCTGAAATTCACGCCGCAGACGGCCCGCGGGCCAGACTTGGCCCTGTTGCCCTTGCATGGGCAGCCCGCGGCTGGACCGTGACGATAGTCCAGTTGCGTCGGCCGTGCCGGCACGCCGTGGCGCAACGCTGCTTCTGTGACGACTGGATGGCTTGCGCCGCCGTGCCGCACTGGCCCCACCCGTCTATGTCAAGCAGGCACGACGCGCAGCAGGGCAGAAGTGTTTGGTTGCCAGCGTGGTGCCTGCAACCCGTACGTCATCTTGAGGGGCGCGCATCCGCCCTGGCCCGCATCAACGCCATCGGCAGCCCAATCACGCCGGCCACCAGGCAGGCCAGGTGCAGCTGGTCGATGCTGATCAGGTCGAGCATGGGGTTGCCGGGCAACAGGGGCCAGGCGGGCGCCATGTCGGCATGCATGATCGCGTCCAGCAGCACGTGCGAGAAGGTGCCCACATAGGCCCCCGCCATGGCCGCCAGCCAGGTCAGCGGCGGGTGGGGGATCTTGCGCCAGCGCAGCACCATGGAGCTGATCGGCTTGCCGATCACGGCGGCAACGCTGCCGATGACCAGGGCGCCCAGCCAAGTGTGCGTCACGCCATGCAGCACGTCCCGGTCCTGCAGGATGCCGATCAGCGGCTCCAGGTCCATCAAGACCTGCGCCCCGCCAAAGACCATGAAGCTGAAATGCCGGCCGCCCAGGGCCTTGAAGGCCAGGCCGGGGCCGAGATGGATGGGGGTGAAGGGCATGGTGGCTGGCTGGTGAACGATTCAGTCAATCGGGGCGGTGGGTGTAGCAGCCGTTTGGGTCGGGCCACCGCCGTAGGCGGTCGGCTGCGACGAATGGTTAGACCCTGAGGCTAAAAGGAAGCGCCCTGAGTTGATGACAGGTGCGACCCACGAAAAACGCTGCGCCACGGACGCGGCGCAACGCTCTCAAAACGATAGCTGTTGGCGCTTGCTGTGAAAGAACCAAAGGCCAAAAAAGCTTGAAACTGGCGGAACGAAAACAGGCAAAGCGCGGAGAAACGGCAAACCAGGTACTGAATAACGCTTGAGAAGGTGAATGCCGTTTGATAAACCATGGCCCGAATAATGCGGATTTTCAACGGGATTAACGTTCGACATGAGGCGCGGCCCAAAGCGCGCGAAGCGGGCTGTGGGCCGTCGCTTCGATGGAGGGGTTAGACGACCTAGAGCCCAACCATGCGGTTCCAGTCGTTGACGTACATCTCAACGCGCTGGAACTCACCGGGCAAGAGAAATCGATTGTGCGCAATGAAGTTTCTCGCGCGTTCAAGTTCATCAAGCCGCTGTTTAAGCCAGTGTTGCGATGTGATCAGATCCGAGAAGTCATCCCAATTGGCAATGATGATGTCGGATAGGTGTCCAAACTGGACGAAGCTAAGGGGGTCATTAGTCTGCCCTTCAAGCCACGAGTTTTCCTTCGCATCTTTCTGGCGTGCCGCTGCGAACTCTTGAACCTTCTTCGGGACCTTCGTGGTCCACCAGTCTGAACCATGACGCTCTCGGAGGCGCGACGTAACGAGCTCTCGAACCGAGTTCTCGAAGCAATACAGCAGCGCATACAGGCGCGCCATGCGCGTCGCTTCGCTGCGAAGTTCCACGCCGAATGGAGCGAGCTGTTCCGAAAGGAGGGCTCTCTCCGAGCGCTCCATGTCGGCACCGACGCGAATACCTGCCTGCCGAAAGCGCTCCGCTTCAGCCTCGAACATCAGGCCGCGAAAGAGCCATTGGCGGACTTCTTTGGTATCAATCATCCAAGAGATGCGAGCGAAGAGATTTGAAGATGGCGTTGTAGACCTCGGCGTCCTTCGTAGCCGGGAGATGTACTTCTATGTTGTACCGAAGGCCCGAAAATGCGGACATTGGGTGGAGTGCCGCCGGGCGTGTCCGAATTTTGTGTAAACGGGTCGGACTTCAATTGACGGAGATGTCTGAACTGAATGGTAAAGCGGGTCAGCGCGGCCTTCCAATCCCGGATGGGCATGGTCCACTTCTGGCCGATGTTGCGCAGCGCCAGGTAGAACAGCTTGGTCAGCGCCCGTCGCTGGGGAACGAGCCCGGTTCTTGGTCAGCTTCCTCAGGCTCATGTTCACCGACTCGATGGCATTGGTGGTGTAGATGACCTTGCTGGATTTCCGGCGGGTAGTCAAAGAACGGGGTCAAGCGACCTGGTTCCTGCGCCAGGACTGGCCGATGGGCAGGTACTGGCATCCCAGCGGCCCGACCACTGAGCATCAGCTCGGCCTCTTCGGCGGTGGTGGCCGTGTAGATGCGGCGCAGGTCGGCCGCCACCTCTTTGCGGCGCTTCCATGAGACGTGTTCAGGCTGTGGCGCACCATGTGAACGATGCACAGTTGCACAACCGCCTGGGGAAGACGGCTCGATGGCGTCAGGAAAGCCCTTGACCCATCGACACAGGCAATGAAGATGTCCTGCACGCCCCGGTTGCAACTCGGTGACCACCTGCGCCAGAACTTGGCGCCCTCGGTCTGGGCCAGCCACAGGCCCAGCACCTCCTTGTCGCCCGTCATGGTGATGCCGATGGCCAGGTACACCGCTTGACCCGCACCGCGCCCTCGCGCACCTTCACGTGGATGCAGTCCAGATAGACGATGGGATAAATCGGCTCCAGCGGTCGGCCTGCCAGGCCTTGACCTCGTCGGCCACGGCATCCGTCACCGAGGAAATCAGGCTGCGAGACCTCGGTGCCGTACATCTCTTCGAGGTGTGCATCTCGCGCACCGTCATGCCACGGGCGTACAGCGAGATGATTTTGTCGTCGAAGCCGCCCAGCGGGTCTGGTGCTTGGGGATGAGTTGAGGCCGAAGCTGCCATGGCGGTCGCGTGGCACTTCGATGGGCAATTCGCCGAACTCGCCCTTGAGGGTCTTCTTGCTCTGCCGTTGCGGGTGCTGCCAGCGGGGTTGGCCACCGCCCGTTGCGTTCATGGCCCAGGTGCTCAGTCAGCTCAGCGTCCAGGGCTCGCCGACCAGCAGCTTGGTCAGTTGCTTCGAGCAGACCGTTCTCGCCGATGAGGTCTGGCTTCTTGTAGTTGGCCAGCAGGCCAGACAGCAGTTCTTCGGGACGTCGTGTTTCTGGTGTTCATTGTGTTACGACAGCTGGCTTGCGCCGGCGGTGGATTGTCCGTTTACACAAAATTCTGCACACCCTCGTGCTGCCGGCACATCAGCCTTGGGCTCCTTGGCCGCAGGTTCTTGCTCGGCTTCCGCTTCTGCCTTTACTGGCACGCCGCGCTTGCCGGGGGAAAGATCGGCGAGTTTGAGCAAGGCAAAGAAGGTGGCGGCCTGGCGATCTGCAACCAGATCGGTGGCGTTGTGTGTCGACTTGAATCTGCCCACGATCGCCGGTCGATCCGCCTCAGTGGGATGCTCGTTGATGTGGAACAAGTCTTCATGCCTCACGCAGCGCCTCACCCAAGACACGCTTGGCCTGTGACTTGTCGCGGTGCGATAGCGCTTGCGGGCGTTCGTCCAGCGAGAAACTTCAGGTCCTTCAGAACCGGAAGCGCCCCTTGATCATTGCTGCTAGTGAATCCAATGCCCTTCAAATGAGCCATGGTGAACTTCGGGCGCGGCACCGTCCTGAATCTCTGGAAGATGGCCGGCAGGTTCTTGTTGCTGACCATGTATCGGCTTGAAAGCATGGGTGGTCCGTGGGGTTGGTTGTGAGGTTGTCAACGAATGAAAGGGACTTCCCGTCCCATGACCCGCGCGCTTGCGGAGACGGTAACTGAGTGCCACGATGGGAAGCGCGAAATCTCATCAACTCACTGAAAGGGGAAGTCCATGACCATCGTAACCGTAGGAATCGACCTTGCAAAGAACGTGTTTGCCGTTCACGGCGTGGATGCTGCTGGTAAACCTATTCTGGTGCGCCCCAACGTGGCGCGGGGCAACCTGCTGGAACTCATCACCGCCTTGCCCCCGTGTTTGATCGGCATGGAGGCGTGCTCCGGCGCCCACCACTGGGCTCGGGAATTCGAGAAGCTCGGCCACACCGTGCGCCTGATGGCCCCCAAGTTCGTCGCCCCCTACCGCCTCTCAGGCAAACGCAAGAACGATGCCGCCGACGCTGCAGCCATCTGTGAAGCCGTCACCCGGCCCCAGATGCGTTTTGTGCCGCTCAAGACCATCGAGCAGCAAGGCCAGCTGATGGTGCACCGCGCCCGCCAGGGCTTCGTGGAGCAGCGCACCGCCACCCTCAACCGCATCCGTGGCCTGCTGTCGGAACTGGGGCTGGTGCTGCCCCTGAAGGGAGGGTGTGCAGAATTTTGTGTAAACGGACAATCCACCGCCGGCGCAAGCCGGGCTGTCCGTAAACACAATGAACACCAAGAAACACGACGTACCCGAAGAACTGCTGTCTGGCCTGCTGGCCAACTACAAGAAGCCTGAAGACCTTCATCGGCGAGAACGGTCTGCTCAAGCAACTGACCAAGCTGTTGGTCGAGCGAGCCCTGGACGCTGAGCTGACTGAGCACCTGGGCCAGAACGCAACGAGGCGGTGCAACCCCGCTGGCAACACCCGCAACGGCAAGAGCAAGAAGACCTCAAGGGCGAGTTCGGCGAATTGCCCATCGAAGTGCCACGCGACCGCCATGGCAGCTTCGAGCCTCAGCTCATCCCCAAGCACCAGACCCGCTGGGCCGGCTTCGACGACAAAATCATCCGCTGTACGCCCGTGGCAGATTGGTGCGCGAGATACAGGCCCACCTCGAAGAGATGTACGGCACCGAGGTCTCACCCAGCCTGATTTCTCGGTGACAGATGCCGTGGCCGACGAGGTCAAGGCCTGCAGGCCCGACCGCTGGAGCCGATTTATCCCATCGTCTATCTGACTGCATCCACGTGAAGGTGCGCGAGGGCGCGGTGCGGGTCAAGGCGGTGTACCTCGCCATGGCATCACGACGGGCGACAAGGGGTGCTGGGCCTGTGGCTGGCCCAACGAGGCCCAGTTCTGGCTGCAGGTCACCGAGTTGCGCAACCGGGGCGTGCAGGACATCTTCATCGCCTGCGTCGATGGGCTCAAGGGCTTTCCTGACGCCATCGAGGCCGTCTTCCCCAGGCGGTTGTGCAACTGTGCATCGTTCACATGGTGCGCCACAGCCTGAACTACGTCTCATGGAAGCGCTGCAAAGAGGTGGCGGCTGACCTGCGCCGCATCTACACGGCCACCACCGCGAAGAGGCCGAGCTGATGCTGGTGAATTCGAGGCCCGCGGATGCCGAGTACCTGCCCATCGGCCAGTCCTGGCGCAGGAACTGAGTCGTTTGACCCCGTTCTTTGACTACCTGCCGGAAATCCGCAAGGTCATCTACACCACCAATGCCACGAGTCGGTGAACAGAGCCTGAGAAGTTGACCAAGAACCGGGCTCGTTCCCCAGCGACGAGGCGCTGACCAAGTTGTTCTACCTGGCGCTGCGCAACATCAGCCAGAAGTGGACCATGCCCATCCGGGAAAGGCCGCGCTGACCCGCTTTACCATTCAGTTCGGAGACCGCATCTCCGTCAATTGAAGTCCGACCTGTTTACACAAAAATTCGGACACGCCCGCGGCAACACCGCCGAGGTATTCGCCAAGAACATGGCCGCGATTGTGAAAGCCAACAGTGCGCCCTAACTGAGATTAGACGACTGCCTGCTGATCCCAGTCAGTCGGATAAACAATTTCGGCATCTTGAGATTCATAGACGAACTCTTGTTCATTGCCATTTGCTCAAACCTAAAATTTTCCGGACAAACGCCTGCCGACAACAAAAAGACCACACCCGAAGTCGAGCGAGCCCGTGCTTGCCGATCAAGGCGACCGGGTCGAACTTGACAGCTCGGCGGGAGGGCGGTTCGATGTTTCTGGTTGTATCACATTCGACTGACTGATCGAGTGATGTCCGGTCAATGCTGTGACTTTTGACTCACATGTCGGACCGGTGGATGCGGGTTCAGGCCCCTTCGCGTGGTATGCGGGCGAGATGGTCTACGGCTTTGCGATCATCGAGTTGCCGCCCGGACGGTGTCTTGTCAGCGCGCAAGCCGATGGGCCGGCGATGGCGCCTGCGCCTCGCGGTATTGGGCAGTCCGATGTCTGACGGCTGCGCGGGAGTGGCCACTCGGTGCGCCGCGCCGCTCTCAAAGCGCGGCGATGCGCCGAATGCGCTCCTGCCGGTCGTCGGACAGGCCGTGCAACTCGCTGTCCTCGATGCGGGCTTCGCGCAGCAGGCGGGCAAACAAGAACTCCAGCACCGAGTAACGGTAGTCGTACTTGGCGCCGATGTCGCGGCCGGCTTGTGCCAGGTACTTCTCGACGGCCCACATGTCCTGCGGCAGGGTGGCAGCGGCGGCGCGGCGCTTGAACTCGGCCATGACCTGCGCCAGCTCGCGATCGAGGGCGGAGTCGAACACGCGGCGCGCGATGCGCCTTTCGGCGGGGCTCCAGTGGTCAGGGTTCATGCCGCCAGGCCCCAACTGGTCAAGAGATTGATCGGCCGATCGCACCGGGCCAGGATGATCAGCAACGCGCCGCTGCGGTCACACGGGCACCGCCTCGGACAGGACGCGATGGCGAAAGGCGTCGGGCAAGGCCCTTGGCGTCAGCACGTCGACCGACACGCCCAGAAGGCGTTGCAGTTCCACCTGAATGGCCGCCACGTCCATCAGCGTGGTCTCGGACGTTGGATCGACGAGGATGTCCAGGTCGCTGCCCTGCGTGTCCTGCCCGTGCAGGACAGAGCCGAACACGCGGGCGTTGCTTGCACGGTGTGACGCCACCACCCGCCGGATCTCGGCCCGGTGCAAGCTCAAGGCTTCAGAGGGTCTCATGCGCGTCTCCTGAGGGGGCGTGGCGGCAGACGATACGGCGAGCCAAGGTCAGATCATGAGCTTGAAGGTGCCGTTGTAGATGGGCAAGGCGTCCCGGGAGGACATGGGGATCGTTGTGACTGCGGTCTTGCCGCTGCCCAGCCGGCCATCTCCGTCCAGTCCCGCCTTCGGCAGGATCAAGCCCCGGTTGTAGGACTGTTGGCTGGTCACCAGGAATTCCCCGGCCGCGTTGCCGGGCGCGACGCAACGATGCGAGTACACGTCTCGCCCGAGCAGGCTGGAGGGCACGCGAACGAAGGCTTCGTAGGGAACCTGCTGTCAACCATGCTGTTTCAGTGGTAGTCCTCTTCCCGTTGGTGCCGCACGGCCAGCACGAGCACACGCGTGGGATTGACGATCTCATAGAGGGCAAGGTACCCCGTGGCGCCGAACGGAATGATGAGTTCGCGCCGGGTGGGGCTGTGCCCGATCTTGCGGAAGCTGTAGGGCGTCACTGCCAGTTGCTTGTGTGCTGCAACTCGAATCGCGTCGATGGCAGCCTGGGCCAGATCGAGATCTTCCAGCGTCCTTGCCCGGTCGAGCAGGAAGTCGAAAAGCCTGCCGAGATCTGCTTCTGCCTCCACGCTGAAACGAACATCGAAACTCATTCCGACAACCGTCTGCGCTTGGCATCGAGCTTCGCTTGCAGCTTGCCCAGAACCTCCTCTGCAGACCGCGACGCGCCGGTGGCCTGGAATCGAACCCAGGCGTCCTCACCTTGCTCGTGGAAACGGCTCTGCATGTGTCGAAAGGCCACGGCGCTGCGCAGCGCGGCCTCCACGAACCCGGAGAGCGTCTCGCCGTCTTGAAGGACGGCTTCGAGGTCGTGCCGGAACTCCGGCTCGACACGGACTTGCGGGATGACGGCTGATTTCATGCTTGCAATGTAATCCATTTGCGTTGCAATGGTCAGATTGCAGGGTTGTGATCTGGAGTGCGCAGCGAGCTGGTGAATTGGGGGTCATGGCTCGTCGCAAACCACGTTCGGCAACCCGATCAAGCCCGTGAAAGCGCTGACGATCTCGCGGGCAAGGGCTGCCTTCATTTCGTCCAGGCTGACACGGCCCTGCTTGGGCTTGAGGCAACCGGCCACTTCATCGAGGCGGATGGCGCCTGGCAAGACAATCTGCCCTTTGCTGGACAGCCGTGTGGTTTCCATCTGGTTCGACATGGTGTGCCTCAACGTAAGGCGATGGCAAGACCACGGGGCCGATGGCCATGAGGCCAGATCGACGTGTCCGCCGCAGAACCCCCATTTGGTTGCCGCGCAGGCCTCATGGCCCGTTGCGCTTTGCGGCGTGGGCTCGGTGGCCACCGGAGCCTCGGCCAGCCCCCGCAAATCACGAACCGGCGATGGGTGCGGCTGTGGGCGCCAGCGCGGCGCCTGCGCGTCGCGCCAGCGCACCGGCCGTGAGCGGCGCGCCGGCGGGCCAGCCGTCGGATGCCCAGCCGTGCCGATAAACCGCCTCGCCCGCCGCCCGGTCCGCGCTTTGCCCGGCGGCCAGGTGTGCACCGATCAGGCCGGCCAGCACGTCGCCGGTGCCGGCGGTGGCCAGCAGGGCGTTGCCGGTGGGGTTGATGACGGGCGCCTGCCCGGGCGTGGCGATGACGCTGCCCGAGCCCTTGAGCACCACGGTGCAGGCCAAGCGCTGGGCCAGGGTGGTGGCGGCGCGCAGGCGGCCCTGCTGCACCTGGGTGGAGGTGGTGCCCAGCAGGCGGGCGGCTTCCAGCGGGTGGGGGGTGAGCACGGTGGCCTGGCCGGCCGTGGCGCGCTGGCTCAGCGCGGCCTGCAGGGCCGGGTCGGCGGCGATGACGTTGAGCGCGTCGGCGTCCAGCACCAGACGCCGCGCGGCGTGCAGCACGGCGGGCAGCACGGCAGCCACGGCGTCGCCGCCGCCGCAGCCGCAGACGACGGTAAGGGCGTCCAGTTCCAGCTGATCGAAGCGGCGCAGCATCAGTTCGGGCTGGGTGGGGATGTGGGTGATTTGGCCCTCGTCCAGCAGGCTGACCAGCACGCGGCCGGCGCCCCCGTGCAGCGCGGCGCTGGCGGCCAGCAGCGCGGCGCCGGTCATGCCCATGCCGCGCGCGGCCAGGCCTTCGCCGCCGACGATGGCGACGTCGCCAAAGCTGCCCTTGTGGCTGGCGTGGGGGCGCGGTGCGGCGTGGGGCGCGGCGTTCAGCCAGGCCGTGGGCGGCTCGGCGGCGTGCAGGGCAGCGGGCACGCCCAGGTCGTCCAGCCAGATGGCGCCGCAGGCGTCGCGGCCGTGGGCGGTGAACAGGCCGGGCTTGAGGGTGAGCAGGCTGAGGGTGTGGCGTTCTGTATTGGTCTGATGAGCGCCTTGCGGGTGATTGCGCTGGCTGGCCCTCACCCCTGCCCTCTCCCAGGGGGAGAGGGAGCAGATCCTGCGCTCCTGATCGCTCGGGCACCCTTGGTTTCAAGTCATTCTGGCCTCTGGCGCTTGCTGATCGGCGCGTGCAGCTATCGAATCAGATAGTAATCGGGTTTGCAACCAGCCGGTGTCGGCGTCCAGCCCGGTGGGCACATCGACCGCCAGCACGGGCGCGGGGCTGGCGTGCAGGCGCGTGAGCCAGTCGGCCATGCGGCCGGCCGGCGCGCGCGGGTGGCGCCGATGCCCAGCAGGGCGTCGATGGCCAGGTCTTGCGGGCCCAGGTCGGCGGGCGGCTGGTCGGCAAAGGCCACGCCGGCCTGCACGGCGCGCTGCCACGAGGCGCGGGCGTCAGCGGGCGCGGTGTCGGGCGCGCCCAGCCAAGTGACGACGGGGTTAAGGCCCCAGGCGTTCAGGTGCACGGCGGCCTCCAGCCCGTCGCCGCCGTTGTTGTCGGGACCGGCGGCGATCCACACGCGCCGCGCGTGCGGCGCCAGCGCCAGCGCCAGGCGCGCGGTGGCCAGGCCGGCGCGCTGCATCAGCGTGTGGGCGGGCAGGGCGTTGGCAGCGGCCTGCTCGATGCGGCGGGTGGCGGCGCTGTCGTGCAGCGCCAGCGGGATTTGGCTGCGGACCAGGGTGGGCATGGCACGGTCATTGTGCCGCGCCGCAGCCGGCCCCGATCAGCGGTAGCGTTCGATGCCGTAGCCCGTGGTGTCGATGGCCGGCGCGCGCCCGGCGATCTGGTCGGCCAGCAGGCGCGCCGAGCCGCAGGACAGCGCCCAGCCGCTGGAGCCGTGGCCCAGGTTGAGCCACAGGCCGGGCACGCCGCTGGCGCCGATCAGCGGCGGGCCGTCGGGCAGCATGGGGCGCGCGCCCTTCCACACCTGCACGCTGCCCGAGCGGCGCGCGGCGCCGGGAAACCAGTCGTCCAGCACCTTGTAGAGCGTCTGCACGGCGCGCGGGTTGAGGGCGTCGGGCCGCCCGCCGATCTCGGCCGAGCCGGCCACGCGCACGCGCTGGCCCAGGCGCGAGATGGCGACCTTGTAGCGCTCGTCCATCACGCCGCTGCGCGGGCCGATGACGGGCTCGGGCATGTGCGCGCTGATCGAGTAGCCGTACACCGGCCGCAGCGGCACGTGCAGGCCCAGCGGCGCGAGCCAGGCGGCCGACTGCACACCGGCGCACAGCACCACGGCGTCGAAGCGCTGGCTGCCGCCGTCCCACTGCAGCATGGTGGGCGCGGCGGCGCTGGGCGCATGCACGGAGGTGTCGAAGCAAAAGCGCGCGCCCAGAGTCTGCGCGGCGTCGCGCAGGATGACGGCGAACTGGCGGCAGTTGCCGACCTCGTCGTCCGGCAGATGGATGGCTCCGGCCAGCGGGGTTTCGGGCTTGAGCGCCGGCTCGATGGCGCGCGCCCGCTCGCCGCTGATCTCGTGAAACTCGACGCCGGCCTCGCGCAGCACCGCCAGGCCCGGCTGCACCAGGCGCTGCTCCTTTTCGCCGCGCAGCAGCACCAGGTAACCCTGGCTGCGTTCGAACTCGTATTCGATGCGCGCGGCCACCTCGTGCAGGCGCTGGCGGCTGTAGAAGGCCAGGCGCTGCAGCTGAGCGCGGTTGGTGGCGTAGATGCCGGCGTCGCAGGCGCGCAGCCAGCGGCGCATCCAGGCCAGGTCGGCGGCGGCCAGGGGCCGCGCCACGCGCACCGGGGCGTGGCGCGCCAGCAGATAGCGCAGCACCTTGGCGGGCATGCCCGGCGCCGCCAGCGGCGTGACATAGCCCGGCGCCAGCACGCCGGCGTTGGCAAAGCTGGCTCCCTCGGCCACGCTGGCGTGGCGCTCGAAGACGGTCACCTGATGGCCATCAAAGGCCAGCTCGTACGCGGTGGACACGCCGATGATGCCGGCGCCGACGATGGCGATGTTCATGGGAAAGGGCGAGGGGTTGTGCGCACGGCGGCCCAGGGAGCGGCCTGCGAGACGCTATAATTCGAGAGTTTTGTTGCGGCGGCCGGCTTTGATGGCCTGGACGCCCCAGGCAGCAAGACAAATCCCAAACCAGCCCTGACGAGGTGTCGCCTGTCGCTCACATCACGCGCCAGGCGATGAACGGGCTGGATTTTAGACCCAACCTTGCAAAGGTAAGACCATGTCCGTCACCATGCGTGAAATGCTGGAAGCCGGTGTCCACTTTGGCCACCAGACGCGCTTCTGGAACCCCAAGATGGCCCCGTATATCTTCGGCCATCGCAACAAGATCCACATCATCAACCTGGAAAAATCGCTGCCGATGTTCCAGGACGCGCAGAAGTTTGCGCGCCAGCTCGCCGCCAACCGCGGCACCGTGCTGTTCGTGGGCACCAAGCGCCAGGCGCGCGAGATCGTGGCCGAGGAGGCCCGCCGCGCCGGCATGCCCTTTGTCGACCAGCGCTGGCTGGGCGGCATGCTGACCAACTTCAAGACCGTCAAGACCCTGATCAAGCGTGCCTGAAGGACATGAAGGCCCAGCAGGAAACCGGCCTGACGCCATGAGCAAGAAGGAGCAGCTCATGTTCACGCGCGAGATCGCCAAGCTCGAGCGCGACATCGGCGGCATCCAGGACATGGTTGCGCTGCCCGACGCCATCTTCGTGATCGACGTGGGCTACCACAAGATCGCCATCTCCGAGGCGCAAAAGCTGGGCATCCCGCTGATCGGCGTGGTGGACTCCAACCACAACCCGGTGGGCATCGACTATGTCATTCCCGGCAACGACGACTCGGCCAAGGCCGTGACGCTGTATGCCCGCGGCATGGCCGACGCCGTGCTCGAAGGCAAGGCCAACGCCGTCAACGACGTGGTCAAGGCCGTGGCCGCCGAAGGCAGCGACGAGTTCGTCGAAGTGCAGGACGGCGCCGCCTGATCGTCCCGCCGGCCGCGCCCCCGCGGTTGACAGCAAAGGCGCCACCGCCCCTTTTCAATTCCTCGCCGCCTCTCGGCGGCCCCGAACACACTGGAGAAGCACACATGGCAGCAATCACCGCGTGCTACGGTCGCCGAACTGCGCGCCAAGACCGACGCCCCCATGATGGAGTGCAAGAAAGCCCTGACCGAGGCCGAAGGCGACATGGCCAAGGCCGAGGAGCTGCTGCGGCGTCAAGCTGGGCACCAAGGCCGGCAAGGCCGCCAGCCGCGTCACCGCCGAGGGCGTGATCGCCGCGCACATCGCCGGCAACACCGGCGCGATGCTCGAGGTCAGCACCTGCGACCGATTTCGTCACCAAGAACGACATGTTCATCGCCATGGCCCAGGCTGCCGCGCGCCTGGTGGCTGAGAAGAAATCCCGACATCGCCGCGTTGGGTGCGCTGCCCTACGAGCAGGATTTGCCGGCGCCCCAGCTGGAAGACGTGCGCAAGGGGCTGATCGGCAAGATCGGCGAGAACATGAGCTTTCGCCGTTTCGTGCGCAGGCCGGCGGCGCGCAGCTGACCAGCTACTTGCACGGCACGCGCATCGGCGTGAGCAGGAGTACACGGGCGACGAAGCTGCCGCGCGCGACGTGGCCATGCATGTGGCCGCCATGAAGCCCGCGCTCACCGCCGCCGACGTGCCGGCCGAGCTGGTCGAGTATCGAGCG
The DNA here is from genome assembly GCA_041396485.1 of Burkholderiaceae bacterium. Classification (GTDB taxonomy): domain Bacteria; phylum Pseudomonadota; class Gammaproteobacteria; order Burkholderiales; family Burkholderiaceae_C; genus Ottowia. The sequence continues at coordinate 619,985 of JAWKYM010000001.1, forward strand.
CAGTGGCGCTCAGCCAAGGCCGCCGAATCTGGCAAGCCGGCCGACATCGCGGCAAGATGGTCGAAGGCTCTCGCAGGCGAAGTCTCGAAGGTAGCGTCGCTGTTCAACCAGCCCTTCGTGAAGAACGACAAGCAGAGCGTCGAGCAGATGCTGAAGGAAAGGCCACCCAGGTTGGCGGTTTCCACGCTGTACGTGGTGGGCGAGGGCATCGAGAAGAAGGCCGACGACTGCCGCCGAAGTGGCTGCCCAGGTGGCGGCCGCCCAGGGCAAGGCCTGATTGCCTTCTCCACGCACGGGCGCCGCCGGCTGGCGGCGCGCCCGTGTCGCATCTGCAGGACCCCCGAACCGCCAAACTTCGCCGATCCTTCCTTCGCCGCGCCCATGACCAAAGCCAAGCCCGCTCACCAACGCATCCCCGTCAAGCTGTCCGGCGAGGCCCTGATGGGCGATGATGCCTTTGGCATCAACCGGGCGACGATCCAGCGCATCGTGGGCGATCAAGCGAGGTCACGCGCATGGGGGTGCAGGTGGCAGTGGTGATCGGCGGCGGCAACATCTTTCGCGAGCGTGGCCGGCGGTCAGGCCGATGGATCGCGCCACCGCCGACTACATGGGTATGCTGGCTACCAGATTAATTCAGCTGGCGCTAACATCGCGATGAACCACCAGGCCTGATCGCCCGCGTGATGAGCGCCATCGGCATCGAGCAGGTGGTCGAGCCCTACGTGCGGCCCAAGGCGCTGCAGTACCTGGAGGAGGGTGTTGCAGGCGCTTTGCCGCCGCACCGGCAACCCCTTCTTCACAACCGACACGGCGTGCAGCGCGGCGCGGCGCTGAAATTGGCGCCGAGCTGGTGCTCAAGGCCACTGCTGATGGCGTGCTCCATACCGCCGATCCCAACAAGGACAAGTCCGCCACGCGCTACACGCACCTGAGCTTCGACGAGGCCATGACACGCAACCTGGGCATCGCGATGCCACGGCCTTTGCCCTGTGTCGCGACCAGAAGCTGCCGATCAAGGTGTTTTCCATCTTCAAGCCCGGTGTGCTCAAGGCCGTCGTGCTGGGCGGCGACGAAGGCACCCTGGTGCACGCCCAGGGGCGCCAGACGCGGGCCCGCCTATCCCAACCCGGAGCCGAATTGACATGCCGACGATTTCCGAGATCAAGACCCAACTGCAAGGCAAGATGGACCAGTCCCTTGTCGCCTTCAAGCACAACCTGAACAGATCCGCACCGAAGGTGCTAACCCGGCGCCAAGGACACCATCCACGTCGAGTACTACGAAACCACGTGCCGTTGTCGCAGGTGGCCAACGTCGCTGCTGACAGCGCACGATCAGCGTGCAGCCCTGGAAAAAGTGGGTGCATGGGCGTGCCAAGATCGAGAAGGCCATCCGCGAGCGAGCTGGGCCTGAACCTGGCCAACATGGGCGATCTGATCCGCGTGCTGATGCCGCCCATGAGCGAGGAGCGCCGCAAGCGTAGATGACCGGCAGGCAACAGGAAGGCGAGCAGGCCAAGATCGCCATTCGCAACCTGCGCCGCGACGCCAACGACGCCATCAAGAAGCTGGTCAAGGACAAGGAAGCCACTCGAGGATGAGTAAAAGCGCTCGGAGGCCGGAAATCCAGAAGCTCACCGGACAAGCACGTGATTCGAGGTTGATGCCCTGGTGACGGGCCATGAAAAAGGACATCATGGAGGTTTGACCTCCGCGCTACTCGCTCTTGAATCGCGCCATGGCCCCCCGCATCGCTGCGCGCTGCGTTCCGCCGCCATTCCCCGCCACATCGCCATCAGATGGACGGCAACGGCCGCTGGGCCGGAGCCGGCGCTCGTTGCCGCGCATTGCCGGCCATCGCCAGGGCGTCGAGTCGCTGCGCCGCTGCATCTTCGCGCCTGCGCCGAGCGGGGGTGCAGGCCCTGACGGTGTTTGCGTTTTCATCCGAGAACTGGGAATCGCCTGCCTCGACGAGGTCAGCGGCCTGGATGAGCGCTGATGCGCTTCGCACTGGCGCGCGAGGTGTTCGAGCTGCGGCAGAACGGCATCCGTCTGCGCTTCGTGGGCGAGCGCCAGCCTGTCCGAGCGCATGAAGGCCGGCCTGGCCGAGCCGAGGCCGCCACGGGCCGCCGGCACGGGCATGGGGCTGAACGTGCTTCAACTACGGCGGGCGCTGGGACATCGCCCAGGCCGCCGCCAGTCAGCTGCGCGGGGCGAAGCCGATCGTCGAGGCCGCGCTGGCGGGCGCCATGGCGCTGGCCCACGTACCCGATCCGACCTGCGATTCGGCACCGGCGCGAGCAGCGCACGCAGCAACTTCCCGCGTTGTGCAGTGCGCCTACAGCGAACTGTATTTCAGCGAGCGCCTGTGGCCCGACTTCGACGAGGCCGCGCTGGACGAAGCCTCGCGGCCTACGCCGCACGCGAGCGGCGCTTTGGGCAGACCTCCGAGCAGGTGGCTGGCGCGGGATCCAGGTTGCCGCGCCGGCGGCCGCCGGGCTGGACGGGGCGCGTGCCGCTGCCCCGCATCCTCACCGCGCCGGTGCTGCTGGCGGTCTTGCTGCGCCGGTTCTGCTGCCGCCGCCCGGCGCCCTTCATCGCCCTGAGTGTGTTGTCCATCGCCGCCGCGGCTCAGAATGGGCCCGCCTGAACGGCGTCGCCGGCGCGGGTGCCGTGGCCACCGGCCTGCCGTGCGCCGCCGCGTGTGGCGTCTGTGGTGGGGCGGGGCGGTGCGGTGCAGCCGCTGCGGCCGCTGTGGTGCGGTGCGGCGCTAACGGTGCCGGGAGGCGGCTGGCTGCTGGTGCGCGGCGGCGGGTCTTGGCCTGCCGCGGGCGCTGCGCTGGGCAGTGGGCCTGGCCGCGCTGGTGGCGGCCTGGCTGGGCGCTGGCGGTGCGCGGCGTGTGGGGGTCAACTTCCTGCCGTCGGTGCTGGTGCTGGTGGGCGGCCGACAGCTTATGTATTTCTTTGGGTTGCGCGCTGGGTGGCAGGCTGACCGGCGGGCGTGCAAGCTGGCGCCGGGCATCAGCCCCGGCAAGAGCTGGGAAGGCGTGGTCGGCGGCATGCTGGGCGTGCTGGGTGGCTGCGCTGTGGATCGGCTGGGGACGCCCGCCACGCCATGGACGGCGCCAGTTTCACACCGCCTGCAGGGTGGCTGGGTGTGGTTGGTGGTGGGCGTGCTGTTCCTAGTCGGCGATGAGCGTGGTGGGCGACCTGGTGGAGTCGCTGGTCAAGCGCAGCGCGGGGGCAAAAGGATTCGAGCCGGCTGCTGCCCGGCCACGGCGGCGCCGTGTTGACCGTATCGACGCGCTGCTGCCTGTCGCTGCCGCTGGCGTTGGGCCTGGCCACCTGGTGGCGGGGAGGGCGGCGACGCGGCAACGCCCGGCGGTGCCGGGGCTCCACTGCCTGACGGCAACCAACACGCTGGACGTGGTGGCACGCCACCCCGAGCCTGGAGGTGGTGGCGCTGACGGCGGCCACGCGGGTGGACGCGATGCTGGCGCAGTGCGAGCGTTTCGCCTGCGCGTGGCGGCATGGCCAGCGCGCCCCATGCCGCCGAGTTGGCGCAGAAAATCACAAAAAGCGCTTCCGACGCAGGTGGAGCAAGCGCGCAAGAAGCTATCGAACATATAGCGTCGTGGGCCGAGGTGGACACCGTCATGGCGGCCATCGTCGGTGCCGCCGGGCTGGCGCCCTGCCTGGCGGCGGCGCGCGCCGGCAAACGCCTGCTGCTGGCCAACAAGGAGGCGCTGGTGGTGGGCGGCGAGGTGTTCCTGCGCGCGGTGCGCGAGGGTGGCGCGACGCTGCTGCCGATCGACAGCGAGCATTCGGCCGTTTTCCAGTCGCTGCCCGAGGATCCGGCCACCTGGCCCGCGCGCATCGACAAGATCATCCTCACCGCCTCGGGCGGGCCGTTTCGCACCCGGGCGCCTTCCAGCCTGCGCGAGGTCACGCCCGACGAGGCCTGTGCTCACCCCAACTGGGTGATGGGGCGCAAGATCTCGGTCGATTCGGCCACCATGATGAACAAGGCGCTGGAGGTGATCGAGGCGCGCTACCTGTTTGGCGTCGCGCCCGAGCAGATCGAGGTGGTGATCCACCCGCAAAGCGTGATCCACTCGATGGTGCAGTACACCGACACCTCGGTGGTGGCGCAACTGGGCACGCCCGACATGCGCGTGCCCATCGCCTACGGCCTGGCTTGGCCCGAGCGCATCGCCTCGGGGGCGCAGGCGCTGGACTTTCACGCGCTGCAGGGCCTCAGCTTCGAGGCCATCGACGGCGCCGGCCACGCCGAGCGCTACCCCGGCCTGGCGCTGGCCTGGGAGGCTCTGCGCGCCGCACCGGGTACCTGCGCGGTGCTGAACGCCGCCAACGAGGTGGCCGTGGCGGCGTTCCTGGAGCGGCGCATCCGCTTCGACCAGATCCACCGGGTCATCCGCGCCACGCTCGACGCGGTGCAGCCCGGCAGTCCCGACTCGCTGGCGGCGCTGCTGGCGCTGGACGAGCGCGCCCGCGCGCGGGCGGAACTTGCGGTGCGCGCCTGCCATCCATGAGCCACGCACGGCGCGCCGCGCCGGCGCCCGCAGGAGGACAATGCCAGCCATGCTGACCACCTTGATCGCCTTTCTGGCCGCCCTGGCGATCCTGATCGCCGTGCACGAATGGGGCCACTACCGCGTGGCCGTGGCTTGCGGCGTCAAGGTGCTGCGCTTTTCCATTGGCTTCGGCCCGACGCTGTGGCGCTGGAAGCCGCGCCGGCAGCACCCCGGCCAGGACACCGAATTCGTCGTTGCCGCCTTTCCGCTGGGCGGCTACGTGAAGATGCTGGACGAACGCGAGGGCCCGGTGGCGCCCGATGAGCGCCACCGGGCCTTCAACACCCAGCCGCTCAAGTCCCGCGCCCTGGTGGTGGCCGCCGGCCCGGTGGCCAACCTGGTGCTGGCGGCGCTGTTGTATGCACTGGTCAACTGGGTGGGCGTGGATGAACCCCGTGCCGTGCTGGCGCCGCCGGTGGCCGATTCGCTGGCCGCCAAGGCCGGCCTGCACGGGGGCGACCTGGTGGAGCGCGGTGCGCTGGCCGGCGACGAGCTGCAGCCGCTGGCCTCGTTCGAGAGCCTGCGCTGGCTGCTGACGCGCGGCGCGCTGGACGGCCAGGACGTGGTGCTGGAGGTGGCCGGCGCCGCTGGCACAGGCCGCCACCGCGAGTTGCGCCTGCCCCTGTCGGCGCTGAAGGATCACGACCCCGACGCCAGCCTGTTTCGCGCCATCGGCATCACGGCGCCGCTGAGCCGCCCGCTGATCGGTGAGGTGGTGCCCGGCGGCGCGGCCGAGCGCGCCGGCCTGCAGCCCGGCGACCTGGTGCGGCGCATGGGCGATGTGGTGATCGACGACGGCCAGCAGCTGCGCGAGCGCATCCGCGCCTCGGCCCGCCATGGCACGCCGCAGTCCACCGTCTGGCAGATCGTGCGGGGCGGCGAGCTGATGAGCCTGAGCGTGCAGCCCGACGTGGTGGCGGACCAGGGCCAGCGCATCGGGCGCATCGGCGCCATGGTGGGCGGCGCACCCGAGATGGTGCTGGTACGCCTGGGGCCCATTGACGGACTGTGGTCCGGCGTCGCGCGCGTGTGGGAGGTGTCGGCGCTGTCGCTGCGCCTGCTGGGGCGCATGGCGGTGGGCGAAGTGTCGCTGCGAAACCTCAGCGGACCGATCGCGATTGCCGACTATGCGGGCAAGTCCGCCAGCCTGGGCCTGACCTACTACCTGGCCTTTCTGGCCTTCATCAGCGTCAGCCTCGGGGTGCTCAATCTGCTGCCCATTCCGGTCCTCGATGGAGGGCACCTGATGTATTATCTTTGGGAGGCGGTGACGGGAAAGGCAGTCACCGGCGTCTGGCTGGAACGCCTGCAATACGTCGGCATGGCTTTGCTGCTGAGCATGATGGCGATCGCGATGTTCAACGACATTGCAAACCGGTTGGGCTGATTGATTTTTCTCCATTTCGCGGCCCCCAGCAGGCCGCTTGTTTTGCTGCATTCATGAAACGTCCAGCTCATCGCCTGCACCTGCGCGCCACGGCCGCCCTGGTTTCCCTGGCCTTCGCCGCGCAAATGGCTTGGGCCGTGACGCCCTTCACGGTGCGCGACATCCGCATCGAAGGCCTGCAGCGCGTCGAGCCGGGCACGGTGTTTGCCTCCCTGCCGGTGCACGTCGGCGACACCTACAACGACGACAAGGGCGCTGCCGCCATCCGTGCGCTGTACGCGCTGGGGCTGTTTTCGGACTGCGTCTGGAGACCAATGGCAACGTGCTGGTGGTGGTGGTGCAGGAGCGTCCGACCATCGCCGGTGGACTTCGCGGGCAACAAGGAGTTCAGCAACGAGGTGCTGCAAGGCGCTGCGCGACGCCGGCGTGACCGCCGCCGCGCCTGGGACCGCGCGCTGGCCGACCGCGCCGAGCAGGAGATCAAGCGCCAGTACATCAACCGCAGCCTGTATGGCGCCGAGGTGCAGACCACGGTCACGCCCACCGAGCGCAACCAGGTGCGCCTGACCTTCAACATCATCGAGGGCAGCCCGCGCGCATCAAGGACATCAGCATCGTCGGCAACCACGCCTTCGGCGAGGACACGCTCAAGGACCTGTTCAACCTGGACACCGGTGGCTGGCTGGCCTGGTACACCAAGAGCGACCAGTATTCGCGCAACAAGCTCAACGCCGACCTGGAGGCGCTGCGCTCGTACTACCTGAACCGCGGCTACCTGGACTTCAAGATCGACTCCACCCAGGTCGCCATCTCGCCCGACAAGCAGTCCATCTCCATCACCGTCAACGTCACCGAGGGCCAGCTTCGTCGTCTCGGGCGTGTCGATCAGCGGCAACCTGCTGGGCCGCGACGACGAGTTCAAGTCGCTCATCGCCATCAAGCCGGGCGAGGCCTACAGCGCCGAGCAGGTGGCGGCCACCACCAAGGCCATCACCGACCAGCTGGGCAACTACGGCTACGCCTTTGCCAAGGTCGAGGCGGTGCCCGATGTCGACCGCGCCAACAACCGCGTGGCGATCGACTTGCGCGTCGACCCCGAGCGCCGCGCCTACGTGCGCCGCATCAACATCTCAGGCAACAATCGAACGCGCGACGAGGTCATCCGCCGGGAGTTCCGGCCAGTACGAGTCGAGCTGGTACGACGCCGAGAAGATCAAGCTCTCGCGCGACCGCGTCGACCGCCGGGCTACTTCACCAGGCTGTCGATCACCACCGCCGAGGTGCCGGGCGCGCCCGACGAGGTGGACCTGAACGTCGAGGTCAAGGAAAAGCCCACCGGCAACATCTCGCTGGGCGCCGGCTATTCGTCGGCCGAGAAGCTCTCGTTCACCTTCGGCCTGTCGCAGGACAACGTGTTCGGCTCAGGCAACCGGCTGGACCTGCAGCTCAACACCGGCAAGTTCAACCGCACCGTGGTGGTCAGCGCCACCGATCCGTATTTCACCAACAACGGCGTCTCGCGTACGGTGGACGTCCATTACAGGACGCAAAAAGCCCTATCAGGACCAAGGCGGCAACTACACCCTGGTGACCATGGGCGCAGGCCTGAAGTTCGGGGTGCCGGTGAGCGAGCTCGACACCGTCTACCTGGGCATGAACATCGAGCGCACGCGCATCAAGCCCGGCACCAACATTCCGGCGGCCTACCTCGACTACGCCAACCGCTTTGGCTACAGCAGCTCGGCCTTTCCTTCACCCTGGGCTGGTCGCGCGACTCGCGCGACAGCGCGCTGGCACCCAATTCGGGTCGCTACCAGCGCCTGATGGGCGAGTTGGGCCTGTTCGGCGACGCGCGCTACGCCAAGGCCAATTACCAATACCAGCAGTACGTGCCCCTGTCCAAGCAGTACACCTGGCCTTCAACGGCGAGGCCGGCTGGGGCAAGGGCCTGGGCGGGCGGCCGTTCCCGGTGTTCAAGAATTTCTACTCCGGCGGCCTGCCCGGTGCGCGGCTACGACCAGGGCTAGCTGGGCCCGCGCGATGTCACCGGGGCCTTCATCGGCGGCACGCGCAAGTTCACCATCAACACCGAACTGCTGACCCCCTTCCCGGGCGCAGGCAACGACCGCACGCTGCGCCTGTTTGCCTTCGTCGATGCCGGCGCCCTGTACGGCGATGGCGAGAAGATCACGGCCGACGCGCTGCGCTATTCCACCGGCATCGGCCTGTCTTGGATTTCGCCGCTGGGGCCGCTGCGCTTTATATGCCGTCCCTTTGCGCAAGCGTCCCGGCGATAGAATCCAGCGCTTTCAGTTTCAGATCGGAACCTCGTTTTGATGTCCCCCCTCGTTCGTCGTTTGTCGGTGGCCCTGCTTGTGGGCGCCGCCTTGTGCGCCCCGGTTGCCTGGGCGCAGGATGTGGCCCGCATCGGCTTTGTCAACACCGACCGCCTGCTGCGCGAGGCCGCGCCGGCCAAGGCCGCCCAGGCCAAGCTGGAGCAGGAGTTCTCCAAGCGCGAGAAGGAGATCGACGACGCCAGCCAGGCCCTGAAGGCCGCGTCCGATCGCTTCGAGCGTGATTCGCTCACCCTGACCGACAGCCAGCGCCAGGCGCGGCAGCGTCAGCTGGTCGACCAGGACCGCGAGCTGCAGCGCAAGCGCCGCGAGTTCCAGGAAGACCTGAACGCGCGCAAGCAGGAGGAGCTGCAGCAGATTCTCGATCGCGCCAACCGCATCGTGCGCCAGCTGGCCGAGTCCGAGAAGTACGACGCCATCTTCCAGGAAGCGGTCTACATCAACCCGCGCCTGGACATCACCGACAAGGTGATCAAGGCGCTCAACGGCGGCAACGGCGGCAAGTGAGGGCAGCGCGCGCTGCCTTGGCCTGCCCCGATCATCCCCGCGCACCCATGTCGCTGCGCATCGGAGCCATCGTCGAGGCCCTCGGTGGCGAGCTGAGGGGGGATGCCGAGCGCACCATCAGCCGCCTGGCGCCGCTGGAAAGCGCCCAGCCCGACGAACTGAGTTTTCTGGTCGATCCCCGGCTTGGCCACCTGCTGGATGCCACCCGGGCCGGCTGCATCATCGTCGGGTCCGACGGCGCCGCGGCGGCCAGTCGGCGCGGCGACTGCATCGTGGCCGACAACCCGCACCTGTACTTTGCCCGTGTCACCCAGTTGTGGCGGCGCGCGCACGGCGGCGGCGCGCGCGCCGGCGTGCACCCCAGCGCGGTGGTTGAAGACGGGGCCCATATCGACCCCAGTGCCAGCATCGGCGCGCAGTGCTTCATCGGCCGCGGCGCACGCATCGGTGCCGGCACCGTGCTGAAAGCCCGCGTCACCGTGGGCGAGGACTGCGTCATCGGCGCGCGCGGCCTGATTCAGAGCGGCGCGGTGATCGGCGGCGATGGCTTCGGTTTTGCGCCCGACGAAGGGCGCTGGGAGCGCATCGAGCAGCTGGGCGCGGTGCGCATCGGCGACGACGTGGAGGTGGGTGCCAACACCTGCATCGACCGCGGCGCGCTGCAGGACACGGTGATCGAGGACGGCGTCAAGCTCGACAACCTGATCCAGATCGGTCACAACTGCCACATCGGCAAGCACACGGCCATGGCCGGCTGCGTGGGCGTGGCCGGCAGCGCGCGCATCGGCGCCTACTGCACGGTGGGCGGCGCGGGCATGATCCTGGGGCACCTGACGATCGTCGATCACGTGCACATCTCCTCGGCTTCCATCGTCACGCGCTCCATCCTCAAGCCGGGCCACTACACCGGCTTCTTTCCCATCGACGACAACGGCAGCTGGGAGAAAAACGCCGCCGCGCTCAAGCACATGCACACGCTGCGCGATCGGGTGCGCGCGCTCGAAAAGCGGCTGGCCGGCCCGTCTCATGCGTAGAATGGGCTGTCGCGCGGGCCACTTCTGCGCCAATAGCTATTAAAAATGCAGCATTCGCCATGATGGACATCCACCGCATTCTCGAGAAACTGCCGCATCGCTACCCGTTTCTGCTGGTCGATCGGGTGCTCGACATCGACCTCGAGGCCAAGACGATCCGCGCCATCAAGAACGTCACCGTCAACGAACCCTGTTTCACCGGCCACTTTCCCGGCCGCCCGGTGATGCCCGGCGTGCTGATGCTCGAGGCCATGGCCCAGTCCTGCGCGCTGCTGTCCTTCGAGACCGAAGGCGTCTCGCTGGGCGACAACCAGGTGTTCTATTTCGTCGGCATCGATGGTGCGCGGTTCAAGCGCCCGGTCGAGCCGGGCGACCAGCTCGTCCTGCACGCGGCACTCGACCGCGCGCGCGCCGGCATCTACCGCTTCAACTGCAAGGCCATGGTGGGCGACGAGGTGGCCTGCGAGGCGGCCATCATGTGCACCATGCGCGACGTGGGCTGATGACGGCTCCTGGCTCGGCGATCCACCCCACCGCCCTGGTCGACCCCAAGGCCGAGTTGGATGCCTCGGTCCAGATCGGGCCCTACGCCGTCATCGGCCCGCAGGTGCGCATCGGCGCCGGCACCACCGTCGGCGCGCACTGCGTGATCGACGGGCATACCAGCATCGGCACGGACAACCGGATCTTCCCCTTCGCCAGCATCGGCGCGCCGCCGCAGGACAAGAAGTACGCCGGCGAGCCCACCCGGCTCGAGATCGGCAACGGCAACACCATTCGCGAGTTCGTCACCGTCAACACCGGCACCGTGCAGGATGCCGGCGTGACGCGCGTCGGCGACGACAACTGGATCATGGCCTATGTGCACATCGCGCACGACTGCCAAGTGGGCCACCACGCCATCCTGGCCAATTCGGTGCAGTTGGCCGGTCATGTGCATCTGGGCGACTGGGTGTTTCTGGGCGGCCTGACGGGCGTTCACCAGTTCGTGCGCATCGGCGCGCACGCCATGACGGCGTTCCAGACCCGGCTGGCGCAAGACTTGCCGCCTTTCGTGACGGCCGGCGGCAACCCGGCTGAAGCGCAGAGCATCAACGCCGAGGGGCTCAAGCGCCGCGGCTACTCGTCCGAGCGCCTGGCCATCGTCAAGCAGATGCACCGCCTGCTGTACCGCCGCGGCCTGACGCTGGAGGCCGCGCGCCAGCAGATCGACGCGCTGCATGGCGAGGTGACCGAGGCGGACGCCGACATTGCGCTGATGCAGCAGTTCCTGTCCCTGGCCACGCGGGGCATTGTCCGGTGACGCGGGCAGCGGCGACCGACTTTGCCGATCGCGTGATCGTCCGTGGATCCGGCGAACCCCTGGTGCTGGTGCACGGCGCGCTCGCCGATGGGCGCATCTGGCAGCCTGTGGCCGAGCGGCTGGCGCTGCGCTTTCAGGTGCATGTCTTCACGCAGCGCTATTTCGGCCCGGCCGAGGAATTGGGTGCGCCACCCTTGACGCCGCCCTTTGGCTACGAGACCCACGCGCGCGACCTGCAGGCCGTGCTGCGCCTGCTGGCGCAGCGCCATGGCGCGCCGGCCCATGTGCTGGGCTGGTCCTACGGGGCCGACGTTGCTCTGCTGGCCGCCACGCTCGATGGCGCGCCGTCGCCGCGCAGCCTCGTCCTGTATGAGCCGGGCCGCCATCAGCACCTGAGCGACCCCGGGCATCTGCAGCGCTACGCCGATGATGCGGCGCGCCTGTTCGGCCCGCTGTTCGGTGCCGTGCAGCGCGGTGAGCCGCTGGCGCGCTGCGTCGAGATGCTGATCGATGGCTCGGGAGGGCAGCCGGGCTGCTTTGCCGCGCAGCCGCCGTGGATTCGCCAGATCGAGCTGGACAACGCCGCCACCTTGCCCCATCAACTGCAACAGCCGGCCAGCCGCGAGGTGACGCGCGCCGACCTGGAGCGCCTGGCCTGCCCCGTGGTGCTGGGCCGCGGCGCGCACACGGCCGAGCTGTTTGCGGTGGCCACGGATGGCCTGGCGCAGGCCTTGCCCAAGGCACGCCACGACGTGCTCGATGACGCCGGGCACCTGCTGCCGCTGGAGCAGCCGCAGCGCTTTGCACAGTGGGTGCAGGACGCCCTGGCTGCGGTGAGGGCATGAGTGCATCACCTCGCCTGGCCCTGGTCGCCGGCGAAAGCTCGGGCGACCTGCTGGCCGGCCATTTGCTGGCCGCGCTGCGCGCGCGCTGGCCCGTTTTGACGTCCGTGGGCATTGGCGGCGCGCAGATGGTGGCGCAGGACTTCGACGCCTGGTGGCCGATGGAAAAACTCGCCGTGCGCGGCTACCTGGAGGTGCTGCCGCGCCTGCCCGAGCTGCTGCGCATCCGCCGCCAGCTGGGCGATCGCCTGATGGCCGGGCGGCCCGACCTGTTCATCGGCGTCGATGCGCCGGACTTCAACTTCGACCTCGAGGCGCGGCTCAGGAGTGCGGGCATCAAGACCCTGCACTTCGTCAGCCCCTCGTTCTGGGCCTGGCGGCCCGAAAAGCTCGTCAAGCTCAAGGCCGCCGCCGACCACGTGCTGTGCCTGTTTCCGTTCGAGCCCGCGCTGCTTGCGCAAGCCGGCATCGCCGCGACCTATGTGGGCCACCCGCTGGCGAGCGTCATCCCCATGCAGCCCGACCGTGCGGCCGCGCGGCGCGCGCTGGGCCTGCCGCCCGACGGCACCGTGGTGGCCCTGCTGCCGGGCAGCCGCGCGGCCGAGATCGAACACCTGGCTTCACGGTTTTTTCAGGCCGCAGCGCTGATCCAGCAAGCGCGGCCAGCTACACAATTCATAGTCCCTGCGGTACCGCACCTGCTGGGGCGCGTGCAGGCGCTGGCGCGTGCCAGCGGCCTGGGCGCGGCGCTGCACGTGCTGCCCGGCCAGTCGCACGCGGCGCTGGCGGCCTGCGACGTGACGCTGATCGCCAGCGGCACCGCCACGCTGGAAGCGGCGCTGTTCAAGCGCCCCATGGTCATTGCCTACGCCATGCCGCGCCTGAGCCATGCGCTGATGCGCCGCAAGCGCCAGCTGCCCTGGGTGGGCCTGCCCAACGTGCTGTGCGCGCCGCGCGAGTGGCTGCAGCGGCCTGCGGGCCTGAGCGCCCAGCAGGCCGCCGACCGGCCCGGCGCGCCCTTCGTGGTGCCCGAGTTGATCCAGGATGCCGCCACGCCCCAGGCCCTGGCCCGCGCCGTGCTGGACTGGCTGGCCGCGCCTGAGAAAATGGCGGCCTTGCAGGCGCGCTTTGCCGCGCTGCACGACGAGTTGCGGCGGGACACCGCGCGCCTGGCCACCGATGCGATCCAAACGCTTCTTGCACGCTGAACAAGCGCCCCTGGACTGGGACGCGCCCGGCCTGGTGGCGGGCGTGGACGAGGCCGGGCGCGGCCCGCTGGCCGGGCCGGTGGTGGCCGCCGCCGTCATCCTCGACCCGCGTCGGCCCATCGCGGGCCTGGCCGACTCCAAGAAGCTCACGGCCCTGCGGCGCGAGCGGCTGTTCGACGCGATCTGCGCCAATGCCCTGTGCTGCTCGATCGCCGAAGCCACGACCGAGGAGATCGATCGCCTGAACATCCTGCAGGCCACGCTGCTGGCCATGCAGCGCGCCGTTGCCGGCCTGCGCCTGCCGCCCGCCAAGGTGCTGGTCGACGGCAACCGCCTGCCCACACTGCCCATGCGCGCCGAGGCCGTGGTGGGGGGCGACGCCATCGTGCCCGCCATCTCGGCGGCCTCCATCCTGGCCAAGGTCACGCGCGACCGCTGGTGCGCCCAGGTCGATGCCCAGTGGCCGCAATACGGCTTTGCGGCGCACAAGGGCTATGGCACGGCGGCGCACCTGGCGGCGCTGCAGGCGCACGGGCCCTGCGCGCTGCACCGGCGCAGCTTTGCGCCGGTGGCGCGGGCGGCGCAGCGCGGCGAGGCCGGCGCATGAGCGAACCCCAATTCATCCATTCACGCGACAACGCCCTGGTCAAGGACTTGAAGCGTCTGGCCCAGGACAGCGGCGCCTACCGCAAGCAGGGCCGCATCTGGGTGGAGGGCGATCACCTGTGCCGCGCGGCGCTGGCCCGCGGCCTCAGGCCGACCCTGGCCGTATTCTCAGAGTCATATTGGCCACTGGCCGGTGTGGAACAAGCGCGAACAGCTATCAAAACAATAGTCATCGACGACGCCCTGATGCACCACATCAGCGGCCTGCCGTCGCCCGCGCCGCTGGCCTTCGTGCTGGACTGGCCCGCCGCGCCCGCCCTGCAGCCCGATGCACCCACCGTGGTGCTCGACCGCGTGCAGGACGCCGGCAACGTCGGCTCCATCCTGCGCAGCGCGGCAGCCTTCGGTTTCACGCAGGTGGCCGCGATCACCGGTACCGCGCTGCTGGGCTCGCCCAAGGTGCTGCGCGCCGGCATGGGCGCGCACTTCGGCCTGCGGCTGGTGGAGGGGCTGGCGGTGGACGATCTGGCCGCGCTGCGCGTGCCCTTGCTGGCGACCAGTTCGCACCAGGGCGAATGGCTGCACCGCGCCGCGTTGCCTTGGCCCTGTGCATGGGTGCTGGGGCACGAAGGGCAGGGGGTGGACGAGCGCATTGCCGCACGCGCCACGCAGGCGCTGCGCATCGCGCAGCCGGGCGGCGAGGAATCACTCAACGTTGGAGCGGCCGCGGCCATTTGCCTGCACGCCAGCGTGGTGTCTCGGGGGTGAGGATTCGGTGCTCCGGAGAATTGCTATCTGACCTTGACAGTATCAGTTGTTCTCAATATAAAGCGCGCCAGATAAGGAAATATCGATGAAGCTGATAGTGGCGATAGTGCTTGCTGGTGCATTTCCGGCTGCAGCGCAGACAATTGATTTCGAGGCTACCTGTGGTGGTGCGACATCTGGTAGCTGTTCGGTGGACACTACGTACAGTGCTGACGGGGTCAGCTTTACGCCACCCGAGCAAACTGTATGCATGGGAAATACAAATGGTGATCCTGGCAACTGGGGGCTTGAGGGGACCAATGGCCCAAAATATCTTTGCTTCAACGGAGGTAATCCGGGTTACAGCATGGAGATCGCATTGACGACACCGGTTTCGGCGATATCGATGGATGTTGCGCGTTCGAACGGGTCGCAGAGCGGCGACAGCTTCACCATCGTCGCATACAACGGGGCTACGCAGTTGGCAACCCAGACGGTGATTCTGGGAGCCGTCAACAGTTGGAGCACGGTATCGTTGACCGGATTGACGAATGCCAACCGGTTTACATGGACCGGAAACGACGCGGGCTTTCATCCTTATGGTGTGGACAACATTGTCCTCGACCCCGTCACGTCGGTGCCGGCTACAGTGGCGCCGGTCCCAGCTCTTTCCGAATGGGCGTTGATGGCGTTGGGAGTCGCAGTGGTCGGAGTGGCGGCGGCGCGAAAGAAGAAGCGTGCTTGACATGTGCTGTGTGTGCTGTTGCTATGAGAGATTTTCCAAGGTGGTCTGAGCCTTAGGTGATAGCCGCAAGTTGCTATTTATTAGATAGCTTCCAGCGCTGACTCCACAACGGGTCCAAACTGATTTGATCAGGGAACTTCGGCTCGCGGCTAGGCCGCCAGCCGCCAGCCGCCAGCCGCCAGCCGCCAGCCGCCAGCCGCCAGCCGCCAGCCGCCAGCCGCCAGCCGCCAGCCGCCAGCCGCCAGCCGCCAGCCGCCAGCCGCCAGCCGCCAGCCGCCAGCCGCCAGCCGCCAGCCGCCAGCCGGCTATAATCAAGGGCTTTTCGCAACTGCGTCGCCCGACCGCGTCAAAAGCACCTCCAGCAGTGCCGTCAGCCGTCGCCCGCGCGACGCGCCGCGCACCGGCACGGGCGACCGTCACCATACGGAGAACCCCAGTGCTTTCTTCCCTGCAGGGGAAATTCCCACCCGCCATCCTGGCCCTCGCTGACGGAAGCGTCTTTCTGGGCGAGGCCATCGGTGCCACTGGCGCCACGGTGGGCGAGGTGGTGTTCAACACCTCCATGACCGGCTATCAGGAAATCCTGACCGATCCCAGCTACTGCCAGCAGCTGGTCACGCTGACCTACCCGCACATCGGCAACACCGGCGTCAATCCCGAGGACGTCGAATCCGGCAAGGTGCAGGCCGCCGGCCTGATCATCCGCGACCTGCCGCTCGCGCACAGCAACTTCCGCGCCGCCCAAAGCCTGCCCGATTACCTGAAGGCTGAAGGCGCGGTGGCCATTGCCGGCATCGACACGCGCCAGCTCACGCGCCTGCTGCGCGACAAGGGCGCGCAAAACGGCTGCATCCTGGCGCTGGCCGCGGGCGAGACCGCCACGCCCGAGCGCATCGAGCAGGCACTGGCCGCGGCGCGCGCCGCCCCGCCGATGAGCGGGCTGGACTTGGCCAAGGTGGTCAGCACCCGGCAGCCCTACGAATGGACGCAGACCGAGTGGACGCTCGGCCAGGGCTATGGCACGCAGACCGCGCCGCGCTTCAAGGTCGTGGCGTATGACTTCGGCGTCAAGCGCAACATCCTGCGCATGCTGGCGGCACGCGGCTGCCAGATCACCGTGGTGCCGGCGCAAACGCCCGCCGCCGAGGTGCTGGCCATGCGGCCCGACGGCGTGTTCCTGTCCAACGGCCCGGGCGACCCCGAGCCCTGCGACTACGCCATCGACGCCACGCGCACGCTGATCGCCAGCGGCACGCCCGTCTTCGGCATCTGCCTGGGCCACCAGATCATGGCCCTGGCCGTGGGCGCCAGGACCTTCAAGATGGCCAACAGCCACCACGGCGCCAACCACCCGGTGCGTGACCTGGCCAGCGGCCGCGTCAGCATCACCAGCCAGAACCACGGCTTCGCGGTCGATCTGAAGACCCTGCCTGACAGCGTGCGCACCACCCACATCAGCCTGTTCGACGGCACGCTGCAGGGCTTCGAATGCAAAGACAAGCCGGCGTTCTGCTTTCAGGGCCACCCCGAGGCATCCGCGGGCCCGCAGGACATCGACTACCTGTTCGATCGCTTCATCGCGCTGATGGAGCCCGGCCGCAAGGCCGCCTGACCCACGCCATCGCACCATGAAGCTCTATGCCTTTCCCCAGGCCAGCCTCGAGAAAGCCATTGCCAAGCGCATGCTGGGCCTGGGCGCGCCCGAGCGCGCGTGGTTTGCCGAGCGCTGGAGCCAGAAGCCCTACAGGAAGTCCTTTATCGAGCTCAAGGCCATGCCCCTGGTCACCTTTCTGGCCAAGGGCAAGAGCTGGAGCGACGAGGACTTTGCCAGCGAGCTGGCCGGCTGGGACGTCAAGTTCTACGCCGCCGAGGCCGCCGTGCTGCGCCCCCTGATCGAGGGCGATGGCCTGATTCAACTGATGCAGAAAAACATGCCTGCCGAGCGCGCCAAGGCGCTGCTCGACAAGCTGGACAACGACCGCCATGCCTAAACGCAACGACTTAAAGACCATCCTCATCATCGGCGCCGGCCCCATCGTCATCGGCCAGGCCTGCGAATTCGACTACTCCGGCGTGCAGGCCTGCAAGGCGCTGCGCGAGGAGGGCTATCGCGTGGTGCTGATCAACAGCAACCCCGCCACCATCATGACCGACCCGGCCACGGCCGACGTCACCTACATCGAACCCATCACCTGGCCCACGGTCGAGAAGATCATTGCCAAGGAAAAGCCCGACGCCATCCTGCCGACCATGGGCGGGCAGACCGCGCTGAACTGCGCGCTCGATTTGTGGCGCCACGGCGTGCTGGCCAAGTACAACGTCGAGCTGATCGGCGCGCGCCCCGAGGCCATCGACAAGGCCGAGGACCGTCTCAAGTTCAAGGAAGCGATGACGCGCATTGGGCTCGAATCCGCGCGCTCGGGCATTGCCCACAGCATGGAAGAGGCCTGGGCCGTGCAAAGGAAGGTGGGCTTTCCCACCGTCATCCGCCCCAGCTTCACCCTGGGCGGCACGGGCGGCGGCATTGCCTACAACCCCGAGGAATTCGAGGCCATCTGCAAGCGCGGGCTGGAGGCCTCGCCCACCAACGAGCTGCTGATCGAGGAGTCGCTGCTGGGCTGGAAAGAGTACGAGATGGAGGTGGTGCGCGACCCGGCGGACAACTGCATCATCATCTGCTCGATCGAGAACCTCGACCCCATGGGCGTTCACACCGGCGACTCGATCACCGTGGCCCCCGCGCAGACGCTGACCGACAAGGAGTACCAGCTGATGCGCGATGCCTCCATCGCCATCCTGCGCGAGATCGGCGTGGACACGGGCGGCTCCAACGTGCAGTTCTCGGTCAACCCCCGGGACGGCCGCATGGTGGTGATCGAGATGAACCCGCGCGTCAGCCGCTCGTCGGCGCTGGCGTCCAAGGCCACGGGCTTTCCCATCGCCAAGATCGCCGCCAAGCTGGCCGTGGGCTACACGCTCGATGAGCTCAAGAACGAAGTCACGGGCGGCGCCACGCCGGCATCGTTCGAACCGACCATCGACTACGTGGTCACCAAGATTCCGCGCTTTGCGTTCGAGAAGTTCCCCGCAGCCGACAAGCACCTGACCACGCAGATGAAGAGCGTGGGCGAGGTCATGGCCATCGGCCGCACCTTCCAGGAATCGTTCCAGAAGGCGCTGCGCGGCCTGGAAGTGGGCGTGGACGGCATGAACGAGAAGACCCAGGACCGCGAGCTGCTCGAAAAGGAGCTGGGCGAGCCCGGCCCCGAGCGCATCTGGTACGTGGGCGATGCCTTTGCCGCCGGCTGGTCGCTGGATGAAGTGCACCAGCTCACCAAGATCGATCCGTGGTTCCTGGTGCAGATCGAGCAGATCGTCAAGATCGAGCTGGAGCTGGACAAGCACACCGAGCAGCACGGCGACAAGGCCCTGGACACACTATCGAAACAAGAGCTGCTCACGCTCAAGCGCAAGGGCTTTTCAGACCGCCGACTGGCCAAACTGCTGAAAACCACCGATGCCGCCGTGCGCGCCGCGCGCCGCGCCCAGGGCGTGCGCCCGGTCTACAAGCGCGTGGACACCTGCGCCGCCGAATTTCCGACCAACACCGCCTACATGTACTCGACCTACGAGAGCGAGTGCGAGGCCGCGCCCACCGACCGCAAGAAGATCATGGTGCTGGGCGGCGGGCCCAACCGCATCGGCCAGGGCATCGAGTTCGACTACTGCTGCGTGCACGCCGCGCTGGCCATGCGCGAGGACGGCTACGAGACCATCATGGTCAACTGCAACCCCGAGACCGTCTCGACCGACTACGACACGTCCGACCGCCTGTACTTCGAGCCGCTGACGCTGGAGGACGTGCTGGAGATCGTGGACAAGGAAAGCCCGCGGGCGTGATCGTGCAGTACGGCGGCCAGACGCCGCTCAAGCTGGCGCTCGACTGGAGGCGGCGGGCGTGCCCATCATCGGCACCAGCCCCGACATGATCGACGCCGCCGAAGACCGCGAGCGCTTTCAGCACCTGCTGCAGCAGCTGGGCCTGCGCCAGCCGCCCAACGCCACCGCGCGCACCGAGGCCGAGGCGCTGGACAAGGCCAGCGCCCTGGGCTACCCGCTGGTGGTGCGCCCGTCCTACGTGCTGGGCGGCCGCGCGATGGAAATCGTGCACGAGCAGCAGGGCCTGGAGCGCTACATGCGCGAGGCGGTCAAGGTCAGCAACGACTCGCCGGTGCTGCTGGACCGCTTTCTGTCGGATGCCATCGAGTGCGACGTGGATGCCGTGCGCGATGCATCGGGGCGCGTGTTCATCGGCGGCGTGATGGAGCACATCGAGCAGGCCGGGGTGCATTCGGGCGACTCGGCCTGCTCGCTGCCGCCGTACTACCTGAAGGCCGAGACGGTGGCCGAGCTCAAGCGCCAGACGGCGGCCATGGCCCAGGGCCTGAACGTGGTGGGCCTGATGAACGTGCAGTTCGCCATCCAGGAAAAACCGGTGGACGGCGGCGGCAAGCAGGACGTGATCTACGTGCTGGAGGTCAACCCGCGCGCCAGCCGAACCGTGCCCTTCGTCAGCAAGGCCACCGGCATCCAGCTGGCCAAAGTGGCGGCGCGCTGCATGGTGGGCGACACGCTGGACAAGCAAGGCATTGGCGCCGAAGTGACCCCGCCGTACTTCAGCGTCAAGGAAGCCGTGTTTCCCTTCGTCAAGTTTCCCGGCGTGGACACCATCCTGGGCCCCGAGATGAAGTCCACCGGCGAGGTGATGGGCGTGGGCAAGAGCTTTGGCGAGGCCTACATCAAGGCCGAGATCGGCGCCGGCGAGCGCCTGCCGCGCCCCCTGCTGGCCGACGGCACGCCGGCCGGCAAGGTGTTCCTCACGGTCAAGAACCACGACAAACCGCAGGCCGTGCAGATCGCACGCGAACTGGTGGCCATGGGCTTTGCCCTGGTGGCCACGCGCGGAACCGCCGCCGCCATCCAGGCCGCCGGCATCGCCTGCGAGACCGTCAACAAGGTGACCGAAGGGCGCCCGCACGTGGTGGACCTGATCAAGAACGGCGGCGTCTCGCTGGTCATCAACACGGTGGAGGAGCGCCGCAACGCCATCACCGACAGCCGCGCCATCCGCACCAGCGCGCTGCTGGCGCGCGTGCCCACCATCACCACCATCTTCGGCGCCGAGGCTGCCGTGGAAGGCATGAAGTTCATGGACCGCTTGAGCGTGATCTCGGTGCAGGAGATGCACGCCCAGCTCCAGGGCTGAACCGGCGCGCAGGACGAGGCCCCCATCAGCGTGTTCGGGCGTCTGCCTCCGGCCATCATGGGTCGCCAGTTGCTATCATAGATATAGCTTCTCGCGCTTTGCTGGTGGGCGATGACGCCGATTTTCTTTGTGAAGCTTGCCGCGCCCCGCGTACCGCTCCATGGGCGCAAGCGGGCGGGATTGCCGCGCCTCTCCCGCTCAGCCGTCCCCTGCCTTGGCCTGCCATTGCACGGACAGGGGCTGTTTGCGCGAGAACAGCGCGATGTGTTCGTCGATCACGTGGCGTACCCGCTCCAGCGCTGGCGGGTCGCTTGCCTCGCACTCGAAGCGCAGCACATCGTTCCCGGCTCGCATCGTGCATCTGCCCCAGGGAAACTGCGCGGTGCCCTCGTGCAAGTCGTAGCGCACGTCGATCTTGCGGCTGAAGTGATAGCACAGGCGTTGCAGGATCCGGCTGGGCTCGGGCGTGCGCGTTTCGCCTTGCAGGGTGTGCGTCATGGTGATTCCTCGTCGGCGGTATGCAGGGGCAGGGCGGCGTCGGCCAACAACATGGCGCGGCCTTGGCGGTCGTGTTCAAGGCGCGCGCGCACGCCCCACACGCGGGCCAGCAGCGGGGGCGCGAGCACCTGGGCGGGCGCACCCGCCGCCTGCACGCGTCCGTCGCCCAGCACCAGCGCCTGGTCGCAAAAGCGCAGCGCCAGGTTCAAATCGTGCAGCGCGACCAGGGCGATCGTTCCCTGGCTGCGGGCCAGCGCCTGCACCGTCTGCAAGACCTGCAGTTGCCAGCGCAGGTCAAGCGCGCTGGTCGGCTCGTCGAGCAGCAGGAGCTCGGGGCCGCGGACGATGACCTGGGCCAGTCCGATCATCTGGCGCTGTCCGCCCGAGAGCTCGTCGAGCCGGCGCAGCGCCAGCGGGGCAAGGCCAAGCCGGTGCATCACCTCCTCGATGGTGGCTTCACGGCGTGGAGCGCGCCACTGCGGGCGGCTCACGCGCAGTCCGCTGTCCATCAGCTCGTAGGCCACCAGCGAGGTCGATTGCGGCAGCGCCTGTGGCATGTAGCCCACCCGCGCGAAGCGCTGGCGCGTCGAGAGCGTCACCAGGTCGGTGTCGCCCAGCTGGATGCGCCCCTGGGCGGGGCGCAATCCGGCGATGGCTTTCAGCAGCGTCGATTTGCCCACGGCGTTGGGGCCCAGCACGGCCACCAACGTGCCGCGCGCCACCGGGCCGAGATCGATGGCGTTCAGCACGGGGCGGTGGGCATAGCCTGCCGATACCTGGGTCAGCGTGAGGCTCATGGCAGTCGCCGCGCGCGCCAGATCAGCGCCATGAACATGGGCACGCCCACCAGTGCGGTGATGATGCCGATCGGCAGCACCACGCCCGGGACGAGGGATTTGCTGAGAATCGACGCGGCCGACAGCATCAGCGCGCCGGCCAGTGCCGCGCCCGGCAGCATGAAGCGCTGATCCTCGCCCAGCAACAGGCGCGCGATGTGCGGCCCCACAAGACCGACGAAACCGATGGTGCCGACAAACGACAGCGCGGTCGCCGCCACCAGGCTGACCCGCAGCAGCGTCAACAGTCGCACGCGTTCAACCGACAGGCCCAGGCTTCGGGCCTGATCGTCGCCGCTGCGCATCGTCGTCAGCGCCCAG
This sequence comes from Burkholderiaceae bacterium, assembly GCA_041396485.1. Taxonomy (GTDB): domain Bacteria; phylum Pseudomonadota; class Gammaproteobacteria; order Burkholderiales; family Burkholderiaceae_C; genus Ottowia. The sequence goes on from JAWKYM010000001.1 coordinate 642,236, forward strand.
GTGTCACGCGCCGACCAGAGCGCGCAGGCAAGCAGCACGAGCGCCACGATGGTGATCTTGTTCCATGTCGTGCGCGTCAGGCTGCCCATGCTCCAGAACACGATCTGCTGCAGTGCATTGGCGTCCGCCATGTACTGCATCAGCCACAGCAGCGCCTCGAACGTGAACAGGAGCGCAATGCCGAACAGCACCACGGTTTCCACGGATGCGCCGTGACGCCACGACAGCGCCTGGATCAGCAGGGTGGCCACGGCCGCGCCGGCGAAAGCCGCCAACGGGACGGCCAGATTCTCCCCTGCCAGCATCCATGTCCAGCCCAGGATCACGGCCAGCGACGCCCCCACGGCGGCCGCGGCCGCCAGGCCCAGCGTCATGGGGCTGGCCAGCGGGTTGTTGAGCGCGGTCTGCATTTCGGCGCCCGCCAGCCCCAGGCTGGCACCCACCAGCACCGCCATGATGGCGAAGGGCAGGCGCACTTCCCAGACGATGACGCGCCGGGATTGATCCACCTGGTCAGAGAACCACAGCGCCCGCGCCACATCGGCGAGTGGAAGGTTGGACGGGCCGAGCGACACGTCGATCAACACGCTCGCGAGCAGCGCGAGCAGCAGCGCACCGATCCACCACAGGCGTCGCCGCGCGAAGCGCCGGTACCGCGTGGCCAGTGACCCGGCCGCTGGCTGGGCCGGCGTGCCGATCGGACTCGGCGGTGCGCTGCGCACGGCGTGCCGTGGTGCGAGCCCCTGGGGGCGGACCGGATCGCTCATGTGCGGTTGCCCCGCGCCAGCGAGAGCGCGTCCAGCAGCGCGCGCGGCATCACTTCGCCATGGTCCAGATCCGGGTACGCCGTGAAATCGACCTGGAGCTGCCGCCAATCCTGGGCCTGCGCATGTTGACGCAGCAGTTCGGCCAAGGCGCGCGTGCGTTCGATCGGGCGGCGTTCGGCCAGGACGGCCGCGCGCCGGGGGCTTTGTGCGCCGGCAACGTTCTCCAGGGCGCCCACGCTCAGCTGCACCTGGGCGCGCCACGGCACGGACGACGCGTTCATCGCGCTCGCGGCGCTGCGCAGCCATTGCCCGTCGCGCCACCAGAGTGAAGGACTGGCTGCCGCGTATGCGCCGAACAGGCCCGGCCGCGCGAACATCGCGTACATCGTGAACAGTCCGGCCAATGAGTGTCCGAACAGCGTTTGCCTGGTCGCGTTGACGGGCCAGCGCGCGGCCACTTGGGGCTGCAACTGGTTGGCAATGAAGCCAAGCAGCGCATCGGCGCCGCCGCTGGACGGTGATCCTGCGGCATCGGGTGGCGTGAAATCGCGCCGACGTGCGTCATGGTCCATGATCGCGGTCGGGTGGTCGATGCCGACGACGATGGGCACGTCGCCGCGCACGTCGGACGGGCGCTCCAACAGGTTGCGCGCCAGTTGCGCCGCCAGTACGAAACTCTGGTTCGCATCCAGAACAAGCAGCAGCGGATGGCCACCTGCGGGCGCCGCAGTGAGCGGGGCCTGCGCGAACACGCGCCAGGTGCGCCCGCTTGCCGGGTCGCGCCAGTCCGACCAGCTCGTGTCGGGCAGTTGCACCGCGGGGCCGACAGAGGGTGCTGCGCTCACGCGATCCGTTTGCATGGCGTCAGGCTGGTGGGTGGCGCAGGCGGGCACAAGGCAGGCTGCGCCCACGGCGAGCGCCCTGCGGCGACCGGTTGTCGTCACAGCGAGACCCAGTACTCGCCGGACAGGGGAATGGGCATGAAGCGCCGATACATCGTCTCCAGCGTGGCGCGCGGATCCAGATCGGCGAAGCGGTCCGGGTGCATCCACTTGGCCAACACCTGCAGCGCCGCGACGTTGAAGGGAGAGTTGTAGAAGTGGTGCCACAGGGCATGCGCGCGCCCCGGCTGGGCAGCCTGAAGCTGATCCACCCCCCTGCGTTGCAGCGCCCGCTTCAGCGAGGCGCGCGCCGCCTCGGGCGTGGCGTCTGCGCCCAGCACGATGCGCAATGGGCTCTTCTGTGCCATTTCCATGCTGCCGACGGCCGTTCCGACGTAGAGCTGGGGCTGACGGGCGATCAGAAGCTCGGGGTCGAGCGTCCCGCTCTCGCCTGGAATCAGCCCGGTGGCCACGTTGCGCCCCCCCGCGGCGTCAAGCAGGATGCCCAGCATGCCCACCATGGTGGCGCAGCATCCATCGTCCAGGCCGACGCGACTGTCCAGATACACCGTCGGGCCGGGGGGCGCACCCTTCAGTGCCGTCTCGACGCGCGCCAGCTGCTCGCGCCAGTAGGTCGCGAACGCCTTTGCCTCGGCGGACTTGCCCAGCACCTCGCCCATCACCTCGATGCTGCGGGCGGTGTTCTTGAGGGGCGCGTGCCGCAGGTCGATGAACACCACGGCCACGCCGGCCGCCTCAAGCCGCTTGAGCGTCTCCAGGCTGCGCTCATTGGGTCCATGACCTCCGCCAAGGCCAAGAAACGCCACCTGCGGCCGGCGCGCGAGTGCCTGTTCGTCACTGAAACTGCTGACGTCCTGGCGTCCGACGCGCGGCACCTTGTCCAGATCGGGAAACGCGCGGCTGAACTGGGCATAGCCGGCCGCGTCCAGCCGCTCGTAGTCACCCATCGTTGCCACGAGACGGCGCGTCAGATCCCTGCCTTCCAGAATGGCCAGGGCGGGCAGCAGGCGGCCTTCGCCAAGCATGATGCGGTCGACCCGATCGGGTACGGTGACCTGTCGTCCGGCCAGATCGGTCACGCTGCGGGCCTGAGCGGGAAGCCAGCACGCGGGCAGGATCAGCAGTGCGGCCAGCATGCGGCGAAAAACAGGAAGCATTGTCACGACTATAATTGAGAATGATTCGCATTTGCATAATAGCGACTTTGAACATGCTTTGTTTTGCAGGGAACCATTCAGATGTTTGTGCCACCACCGCTGTGCGGCACGCTCGCGGATCAGATGCCTGACGCGCCGCTTCCACCGGAATTGGGCGCCCATCTCCAGCGTCACTACATGCTGCGCCCCGGGTTGGGCTTGCATGCCGACGACGTCGTGGATCGATGGGATATCACGGCCCAGGGTCACCTGGAGTCGGGCTTGCGCATTCTGGTGGTGCTGGAGGGCTCGGTCGATGTCAGCTACGGCGAACGACGGCTGCTCGTGAGCGGCGCGCGGCCACGGGGCCCCAGCGCCGTGCTGGTGAATCTGCGGCAGCCGGAAACGTTCGCGCGGCGACTGCGCAAAGGGCGGCATGCGCGGCGCGTCAGCGTGAGTCTGAGCGGCACCTGGCTGGCGCAGATGTCATCGGGCGCGCAGGAGCAGGACGCGGTGGGTGAGTTCATGCACCGGCATCTGGCTGTCCACGCCTTCAAACCCTCGGCCCGGCTGGTGGGGCTGGCCGGGCAACTGGCCGCGGCGCGCGAGGCCAGCACGGTGCTGTGGCATTTGTACATGGAAAGCCGCGCACTCGAACTCACGGCCGAGGCGCTGGCCGAACTGATTCCCTCGAGCAGCGACGCATTGTTGCCCCAGCCCCTGCGTTCGCGCGAGAGCCGGCGCATGCAGGAGCTGCACGAATTCCTGTGCAGCGATGCAGCGCTCGGGCTCTCGTTGCAGGCCATCGCGCGACACGTGGGCATGCACCCCAACACGATGCAACGGCACTTTCGATCGCAGTACGGCACCACCGTGGTGGATTGCGTGCGCGAGGCGCGTCTGCAGCGTGCGCGCCATGCGCTCGAGCGCGACGGCTTGAGTGTGTCGCAGGCGGCGGAGATCGCCGGCTACACCACGGCGGCCAACTTCGCGACGGCGTTCAGGCGCCGGTTCGGCATGGCGCCCAAATGGGCCCGGCTGCGCTGAACGCAAGCCGGCGCGGCTTGTGCTGGTGCGCAAACATTTTTGCGCACCGTACAAACATCGGGTGGTGCAGGAATGGTGATCATACGAATGATAGTCATTCTCATTAACGGCCATCCACTGCTCCTGTCATGCGCGCATCATCGTCTCTCCACGCCAGCGTTCGTGTTCGTCTGTTCGAATTGAATCCCGTGGCACGCACGTGCACGTGCGCGCTTGGGTGCCTGCTGGCACCTGTCTGGGCGCTGGCGCAGGACGCAAGCCCGCCCCCCGGCGCCGCGGCCGACCTGCCCTCCGTCGAGGTGCGCGATCGCCGCCCGGTGCAGCCTGGTGAGCTGCCTGCGGCCGCACCCGGTGGCAAGGTCGCCCGTGGCGCGCGATTGGGCGTACTGGGCAACGTGGATGTGATGGACGCGCCGTTCAACATCACCTCCTACACGTCCGAGGCGATCGAGGACGAGCAGGCGCGTACCGTCGGCGATCTGCTGCGCAAGGATCCGTCGGTGCGCACCATGACCAACCAGGGCCACATGGTGGAAAACTTCATCGTGCGCGGGCTGCCCGTGTATGCGGAGTCCATTGCCATCAATGGCATGTACGGCCTGGCCCCGCAGCACAGCGTGCCGGTGGAAATGTTCGAACGCGTCGAACTGCTCAAGGGCCCTGCAGCCATGCTGGTCGGAATGCCGCCTACGGGCGACGTGGGCGGCGCGATCAACCTGGTGCCCAAGCGTGCTGGCCTGCAACCGCTGACGCGGCTCACCGCCAGTTACGCGACGCGATCTTCGTACGCACTGCATGCCGACGTGGGTCGTCGATTTGGCGACGAACAACGACTGGGCGTGCGCTTCAACGGCCTGTATGGCGACGGCGGCACGCCGCTGGACCACCAGACGCGCAAGCGCGGGCTGGGCGCCCTTGCGCTGGACTACCAGGGCAGCGGCTGGAAGCTGGAGATGGATGCGTATTCGATCGCCCAGCGCGCGCGCAAGGGCTCGCCGTCCCAGGTGATCCTCCAGGGCAACTGGTCGCACATTCCCGAAGCGCCGGACGGGTCGACCAACTTCTTCTACGGCGATGACGTCTACAGCAACAGCCATGCCAAGGGCATCATTGTGCGCGGCGAGGTCGAGCTGGCGACCAACTGGACGGCCTTTGCCGCCGCCGGGACGGCCCGCCACGACTACGACGGCTTCATCTTCGGCACGCGCCCGGTCTGGAACGTGGCCGACGCCGCCACGGGCCGCGCCACCGGCACGGTCTACAACTCCTGGGGCAAGCGCGACACACAGGCATACGAGGCAGGCGTGCGCGGCCGCTTCGCCACGGGGGCGGTGTGGCACAACCTGTCGTTCACGGCCAACGTGGAGCGCCAGAAGGGCGGCACGCGCGGCAACGGTCAATGGCAGATCACGAACAGCAACATCTATGACCCGAGCCCGGTGCAGATGCCGGCAGGCGCAGCGGCGTCGACCTACCGCGAATCCATCCGCGACACCAACCAGTCGCTGTCGGTGGTCGACACCATGGGCCTGCTGAACGACAGGCTTCTGATCACGGCCGGCGTGCGGTCCCAGCGGGTCGACCAGAAGGCGGCAGGCTACAAGAGGACCGCCGTGACGCCTCTGCTGGGCGTGGTGGCCAAGCCCTGGGGCGACGATGTGTCGCTCTACGCCAACTACGTCCAGGGCCTGAGTCCGGGCCAACTGGTGGGCACCGGCTACGCCAACGAGGGCGAGACGCTAGCGCCCTACAAGACGCAGCAGTACGAGATCGGCGTGAAGTGGCGGCGGGGCGAGTTGACCAACACCTTCAGCGCGTTCGAGATTCGCAAGCCTTCCATCATCACGGCAGCGGGCAACGTGTTGCGTGCCGACGGCGAGCAGCGCAACCGCGGCCTGGAATGGAACGTCTTCGGCAAGCTCTTGCCCAGCCTTGGCGTGCTGGGCGGCATCACCTATACCAAGGCCACCCTGACCCAGACACAGGGCGGCGTCGATCAGGGCAACTCGCAATGGGGCGTGCCCAAGTGGCTGGCCAATATCGGGCTGGACTGGGCCGTGCCGGGGGTGCCGGGCCTGAGCCTGAACGGTCGTGTCAACCACACCGGGTCGTTCTGGCTGGACGCCCGCAACCAGGCCAAAGTACCGGCGGTCACCACGGTGGACCTGGGTGCGCGGTATGCCACCCGCGTGGCGGGCCACCCGATGGTGGTGCGCGGCGGCGTGGCCAACGTCGCCAACAAGCACTATTGGGACGGCGCCTGGGGTACGGGGCGACTGAACGTCGGCGCCCCGCGAACGTTCGTCGTTTCGGTCAGCGTCGATTTTTGAGGCCGCCGGCCGTGGACGCGGCATAATTCGCCCAGTCACACCGCCGAGGGTCAACGCTCGGCGGTTTGCTTTTTGCGAGTTGAGAGAGACCCCGACATGGCCACCCTACCCATCACCAAACGCGGCGCCGAACTGCTCAAGGCCGAGCTGCAGCGCTTGAAGACGCAGGACCGCCCGGCGGTGATCGCGGCGATTGCCGAGGCGCGCTCGCACGGCGACTTGAGCGAGAACGCCGAATACGACGCCGCCAAGGATCGCCAGGGTTTCATCGAAGGCCGCATCAAGGAAGTCGAGGGCAAGCTGGCCGCCGCGCAGATCATCGATCCGGCCACGCTCAACGCCGGTGGGCGCGTGGTGTTCGGCGCCACGGTGGAGCTGGAGGAGGAGGACAGCGGCGAGCAGGTCACCTACCAGATCGTGGGCGAGGACGAGGCCGACCTGAAGAAGGGCCTGATCAACGTGGGCAGCCCCATCGGCCGCGCGCTGATCGGCAAGGAAGAGGGCGACACCGCCGAGGTGCAGGCGCCGGGCGGTGCGCGGCACTACGAGATCATCGCCGTCAAGTACGTTTGAGCCGGGTCCGACTCATGCGCGATCGCTTGCCCGTGTACGCCGCCGCCCTGTGGTGGGGCAGCCTGTCGGTGATCGGCTTCATGGCGGTGCCGCTGCTGTTTGCCAACCTGCCCAGCAAGACGCTGGCCGGCCACGCGGCGGCCCACCTGTTTGCCGCGCAGACCTGGGTGTCGGTGGCGTGCGGGCTGGTGCTGTTGCTGGTTTTCAAGCAAAACAGGGCTCTGGCGCCCGCCAGTCGCGCGCCAATAGCTATTGTTCTTGTAGTGTTCGGCATGCTGCTGGCGCTGCTGCTGGAATACGCCGTGGCGCCGCGCATCGTGGCGCGGCAGAACCTGCGGCTCTGGCACAGCCTGGGCGCGGCGCTGTATGTCGTGCAGTGGCTGAGCGCCGCCGTGGTGCTGTGGCCGCTGGCCGGCCGCCGTGGAGACACCCACCCATGAACTCGCCCATCGTCGAAATCGACGCCGCCGACTGGCGCCTGGCCGGCCGCCCCGAATGGACGGCCGCCGTCGAGGCCGGCCGGGTGCTGTACTTTCCGCGCCTGGCCTTCGAGGTGTTGCCGGGTGAGCGCGCGCTGCTGCGTGCCGACATGCTCGCGCCCAAATCACGCAACGTCAGCCTGGGCGCCGACGGCGTGCTCAAGGGTGCGGGCGGCAGTGCCGAGGAGCAGGCGCAGCTCACGGCCATGGTGGCGCGCTTTCGCCAGCAGGCGCTGCAGCTCATCGACGGCCTGCTGCCCGAATACCGTGGCCTGCTGCGCGCCGCGCCCACCAGTTTTCGCCCGCGCCAGGTCGAGACGCGCAAGCAGTCGGTGCGCGCCGACGACCAGCGCATGCACGTCGATGCCTTTCCGTCGCGCCCCAACTACGGCGAGCGCATCCTGCGTGTGTTTGCCAACATCAATCCCACGGGCGTGCCGCGCGTGTGGCGCGTGGGCGATGACTTCGAGACGGTGGCGCGCCAGTTCCTGCCGCGCGCCAAACCGTATCGGCTGTGGCAGGCCAAGGCGTTGAATGCGCTGCATGTCACCAAGTCCTTGCGCAGCGAATATGACCACCTGATGCTGCAGCTGCACGATGGCATGAAATTCGACGAGAGCTATCAAAAGAGCGGCTCGCAAGTCACCGTGCCCTTTGCCGCCGGCAGCGTTTGGGTGTGCTACTCCGACCAGGCCACGCACGCGGTGATGAGCGGCCAGTTCATGATGGAGCAGACGCTGTACCTGCCGCCCGGGCGCGAGGCCAACCCGCAGGCCAGCCCGCTGGCCATTCTCACGCGGCTGGTGGGACGGCCCTTGGTGGGCGTGGGCGCTGGCGTGGGGCGCTGAACGAGGTCAGTCCTTCCACGCCTCGCCCACCCACCGCGCCGGCTGGATGTGGCGCCAGCGCTTGTTGCGCCGGCCGGCCAGCGCGTCGTGCGGGTTGACCTCGCCGTGAAAAATGATGATGCGCGCGTCTTGGGGGATGCGCGGCTCGCGCCAGTAATTGCTGGGCCACGGCGGGATGCAGTGGTACTTGAAGCTGGGGCACCAGCCGGCGGGCCAGTACGACAGCTTGCCTTGGCGGTGCAGGAAGTGCGACAGGAAGGTCTGCTCGTTGCGGTACTGGCGCTGCACCTCGTCCATGTGGCCGCGAAAGTGCGCCAGCACGTCGGCGTGCGCACCCAGCGTGAAGCGATACACCGACGAGTTGCCGACGATGCGCTCGCCAAAGCGCCAGAAGCGCGGGTAGTCGTGGATGATGAGGAACTCGCCCGGCTGGGTGAAGAAGTCGTCCAGCGGGCCGACGATGACCACGTCCAGGTCGAGGAACAGCGCCGTGCCGGTCAGGCCGTGCAGGTCGGCCTCGAAGGTGGTCAGCTTCTTCCAGGCGCCGTCGCGCTGGCCGGGCTTCAGGTGCAGGTTGAGCGGCGGGATGGGCAGGCACTGCACCTCGGCTCGCACGCCCGCGCCGTCGTCGGTCAGGCAGACAAAATTGAAGTCACCCGACAGGTGTCGGCGCACCATGCCGTACAGGCGATTGACGTACTCGGGGCCGTACTTGGTACCCCATTTCATGCACAAAATATGCCGATGGCCCTGATTGGTCATGCGCAGATAGCTATCAAATAAATAGTTATCGCCACGTCAATCGGGGCGGCTCTTCTTGATGGATTTCTGCTTGGGCGGCGCCTTCTTCAGCTTGCCGCCGGGCGTCAGGCGCTGGTTGCCCAGCACGCGCACCACGCGCACCTCGGGGCGCTGGCCGCCGCGCTTGCTGTACTTGAGCACCTTCACATCCTTGGGGCCGGCGCGGCGGTCCTCGTCCACGGTGTGCTCCTTGGCCGGCTTGGGGCGCCACAGCACCAGCAACTTGCCGATGTGCTGGATGGGCGCGGCGTTCAGCTCGTCCGCCAGTTGCTGAAACATCGCCTCGCGCGCGGCGCGATCGTCACCCAGCACGCGGATCTTGATCAGGCCGTGGGCGTTGAGTGCGACCTCGGCTTCCTTGCGCACGGCGGGGGTCAGCCCGTCGTTGCCGATCATGACCACAGGGTCGAGGTGGTGGGCCTCGGCGCGGTGCACCTTGCGCTCGGCGGGCGTGAGTTGAATTTGTGACATACCCGTATTATCCGGCCGCATGAAGCTGCGAACCAAGAGCAAGAAGGTCAACAAAGCCTGGCTGGTCGACCACATCAACGACCCTTACGTCAAGCTGGCGCAAAAGGACGGCTACCGCGCGCGCGCGGCCTACAAGCTCAAGGAGATCGACGAAACCCTGGGCCTGATCCGGCCCGGCCAGCGCGTGGTGGACCTGGGCAGCACGCCCGGCGCCTGGAGCCAGTACCTGCGCCGGCGCCTGTCGCCGCACGGTGCGGCCGTGGGCGAGCTGGATGGCGCCATCGTGGCGCTGGACATTTTGCCCATGGAGCCGATCGAGGGCGTGCAGTTTCTGCAGGGCGACTTCCGCGAGGACGAGGTGCTGGCGCGCCTGCACGCCGCCCTGGGCGGCCAGCCGGTGGAGGTGGTGGTGTCGGACATGGCGCCCAACCTGTCGGGCGTCGAGTCGGTGGACGCGGCGCGCATCAGCCACCTGGTGGAGCTGGCGGTGGACTTTGCCGGGCAGCACCTCAGGCCCGAGGGCGCGCTGGTGGTCAAGCTGTTTCATGGCAGCGGCTACAGCCAGCTGGTCAAGCTGTTCAAGCAGCGCTTTCGCGTGGTCAAGCCGATCAAGCCCAAGGCCTCGCGTGCGCGCTCGGCCGAAACCTTCCTGGTGGGCATCGGCCTGAAATAACGCGCGGGGCCCGAGGGTTCGTTACAGCCTCGGCGGCCGGTTTTGCCTTGAAGCGCCTAAAATCGGCCTCATCTGCCCCTTCCATGGTGCAATTTCTCACTGGAGCACAAGGCTTTGAATAATCAATGGTTTTCCAAGATCGCCGTGTGGATGGTGATCGCCATGGTGCTGTTCACGGTGTTCAAGCAGTTCGATGGCGGCCGCATGGCCTCGGCCAATCACGTGGCCTACTCGGACTTCCTGGCCGACGTGCGGGGTGACCGGGTCAAGAGCGCCACCATTCAGGAAGGCCCCAACGGCGCCGACATCGTCGCTGTGCTCAACGACGACCGCCGCGTGCGCACCCAGGCCACCTATCTCGACCGCGGGCTGGTGGGCGACTTGATCAACCACAACGTCAAGTTCGACGTCAAGCCGCGCGAAGAGGGCTCGCTGCTGATGACCCTGCTGGTCAGCTGGGGCCCCATGCTGCTCTTGATCGGCGTGTGGGTGTACTTCATGCGCCAGATGCAGGGCGGCGGCAAGGGTGGCGCCTTCAGCTTCGGCAAGTCCAAGGCGCGCATGCTCGACGAGAACAACAACACCGTCACCTTTGCCGACGTGGCCGGCTGCGACGAGGCCAAGGAAGAGGTCAAGGAGGTGGTGGACTTTTGAAGGACCCGCAGAAATTCCAGAAGCTGGGCGGACGCATTCCGCGCGGCCTGCTGCTGGTGGGCCCGCCGGGTACCGGCAAGACCCTGCTGGCCAAGTCCATCGCCGGCGAGGCCAAGGTGCCGTTCTTCTCCATCTCGGGCTCCGACTTTGTCGAGATGTTCGTCGGCGTGGGCGCGGCGCGCGTGCGCGACATGTTCGAGAACGCCAAGAAGAACGCGCCCTGCATCATCTTCGTCGACGAGATCGACGCCGTGGGCCGCCAGCGCGGCGCCGGCCTGGGCGGTGGCAACGACGAGCGCGAACAGACGTTGAACCAGATGCTGGTCGAGATGGACGGCTTCGAGACCAACTTGGGCGTGATCGTGGTGGCGGCCACCAACCGGCCTGACATCCTGGATTCGGCCCTGCTGCGCCCCGGCCGCTTCGACCGCCAGGTCTACGTCACGCTGCCCGACATCCGCGGGCGCGAGCAGATCCTGAACGTGCACATGCGCAAGATCCCGATCGGCCAGGACGTCAACGCCAACGTCATTGCCCGCGGCACGCCCGGCATGAGCGGCGCCGACCTGGCCAACCTGTGCAACGAGGCCGCGCTGATGGCCGCACGCCGCAACGCGCGCGTGGTCGAGATGCAGGACTTCGAGAAGGCCAAGGACAAGATCTTCATGGGCCCCGAGCGCAAGAGCATGGTCATGCCCGAGGAAGAGCGCCGCAACACCGCCTACCACGAGGCCGGCCACGCCCTGATCGGCAAGCTGCTGCCCAAGTGCGACCCGGTCTACAAGGTCACCATCATTCCGCGCGGGCGCGCCCTGGGCGTGACCATGAGCCTGCCCGAGACCGACCGCTACGGCTACGACAAGGAGTACATGCTCAACCAGATTGCCATGCTGTTTGGCGGGCGCATTGCCGAGGAGGTGTTCATGGGCCACATGACCACCGGCGCCAGCAACGACTTCGAGCGCGCCACCAACCTGGCGCGCGACATGGTCATGAAGTACGGCATGAGCGAGGCCCTGGGCCCCATGGTCTATGCCGAGAACGAAGGCGAGGTGTTCCTGGGGCGCAGCGTCACCAAGACCACCAACATCTCGGAAGAAACCATGCAGAAGGTCGACACCGAGGTGCGTCGCATCATCGACGAGCAGTACGCCCAGGCGCGCAGGCTGATCGAGGACAACCAGGACAAGATGCACGCCATGGCCAAGGCCCTGCTCGAGTGGGAAACCATCGACGGCGAGCAGATCGACGCCATCATGGCCGGCCGCGACCCGCAGCCGCCCAAGGACTGGACCCCGCGCACGCCGCCCTCGGGCGGCCCCAGCGGCGGCACGCCGGCCGAGGCCAAGCCCACCGAGCCGGCGCCGACGGCGGCCTAGCGAGCCATATTCCAACAGCCGGACGCAGAGGACGCAAAGGTTTCGCAGAGGGCGCAAAAGAATCCAAGATATGGTTTCTTTTGCGTCCTCTGCGTTTTTTTCGCGTCCTCTGCGTCCGGTTTTCCTTGCTCGGCGTTCCCCATTTCATGAGCCGCTGGCAGACCACGCGCTTTGACGTGGACCTGACGTTGCCCCGCGTCATGGGCATCGTCAACGTCACGCCCGATTCGTTTTCGGACGCCGGCGCGCACGCCACGCCGACCGCTGCGCTGCGCCACTGCGAGGAGTTGCTGCGTGACGGCGCCGACATGCTGGACATCGGCGGCGAATCCACCCGCCCCGGCAGCCCGCCGCTGCCGCTGGATCAGGAACTCGCGCGCGTGCTGCCGGTGCTGGCCGGCGCCGTCAAATTGGGCGTGCCGGTTTCGGTGGATACCTACAAGGCCGAGGTGATGCAGGCCGCGCTGGATTTGGGCGCCGACATCGTCAACGACGTGTGGGCGCTGCGCCAGCCGGGCGCGGCCGATGTGGTGGCGCGCCACGGCAGTTGCGGCGTGTGCCTGATGCACATGCACCGCAACCCGCAGACCATGCAGTCCGCACCCATGACGGGCGACGCTGTGCCTCAGGTGCTGCAATTTTTGCAGCATGTCGCGCACGATCTGCAAGCGCTGGGGGTCGAAAAGACCCGCATCGTGCTGGACCCCGGCATTGGTTTTGGCAAGACGGTGGCGCAGAACTTCGCCCTGCTGGCGCGCCAGCGCGAGCTCCTGGCGCTGGGCTATCCGCTGCTGGCCGGCTGGTCGCGCAAGTCCTCCCTGGGCGCGGCCCTGCAGGGCGATGCTGCCGCGCCCCCGCCGCCGGCCGAGCGCGTCACCGCCAGCGTGGCGGCGGCCCTGCTGGCGGTCGAGCGCGGCGCGCGCATCGTGCGCGTGCACGACGTGCGCGAGACGGCGCAGGCGCTGGCGGTGTGGCGGCAAATTTCTTCTCCCTCTCCCTCTGGGAGAGGGTAGGGATGAGGGCTTGCCCTTCGCGGAGCAGCCGGCGCTTCAATCGCCAAACTCGCGCAGCGGCGCCAGCGGCGGAAAAGTCGCCGGGCGCTTGGCCTGCAGGGCGGTGACGGCTTCGCGCACGTGCGCATTGCTCCAGATCGCCCCTTGCACCCAGCCCATCTGGCGCAGGCTGTCGTGCACCGTGTGCTCGCGCGCGTAGTCGATCACCTGCTTGCTGCCCCAGATGGCCACCGGCGGCTTGGCCGCGATCTCGCGCGCACAGGCCATGGCGGCTTCCAGGCAGGCCTCGGGCGTGTCGAACACGTCGTTGACCAAGCCCACCTCGCGCGCGCGGGCGGCGGGCATGCGCCGGCCGGTGTAGGCCAGCTCCTTCACCACGCCCAGCGGCACCAGCTTGGGCAGGCGCTGCAGCGTGCCCACGTCGGCCACCAGGCCGATGTTGATTTCCTGGATGCAGAAGAAGGCATCCTGCGTCGCGTAGCGGATGCACGCGGCCGTCACCAGGTCCACCGCGCCGCCCACGCAGCCGCCCTGGATGGCGCAGATCACCGGCATGCGCAGCGTCTCCAGCCGGGTGAAGGTGGCCTGCAGCCCGCTCAGCAGGTCGGCAATGGCCGCGCGCCCTTCGGGGCTGGCGTCGTCCATCTGGATGGCGCTGCCAAACACCTCCAGCGCCATGCCGGCCGAAAAATGCTTGCCCGTGCTGGAGATCACCAGCGCGCGCGCCTCGCCGCTGCGGTGCAGGCCATCGAGCACGCCGTCCAGCTCGCGCCAGAACACCGGGTCCATGGTGTTCATGGCCTCGGGGCGGGCGAGCACCAGGTGGGCAATGTGATCGCGGAGGTCCAGCGTGAAGCAGTGCAGGGAGGGGGACGTCATGGCAAGGGGCGAAAGAGGTTGGAAATCCGGGCATTGTCGCGGCTGGCCAGGCCGACCTGCCGCGCATGGGCGACACGGCCGGCGCGCCGCGATGCTCTACGATGCCCGCTGCGCCCCGCATTCATGAAGGAGACAGCATGACCGTTCAGGGCTTCGATCCCGCCCGCCTGGCCCGCATCAAGACGCACTTTGCCGCCTACGTCGACGATGGGCGCCTGCCCGGCTGGCAGGTGCAGGTCAGCCGCCGCGGCGAAGTGGTCTATCACGCCAGCCATGGCTGGCGCGACGTGGAAAACCACCTGCCCATCGAGGACGACACGGTGTTTCGCATCTTCTCCATGACCAAGCCCATCACCTCGGTGGCGGCCATGATGCTGTTCGAGGAAGGGCGCTTCGAGCTGACCGACCCCATCGCCAAGTTCATCCCCGCCTTTGCCGACATGCGCGTGCTGGAGGGCGGCACGGCGCTCAAGCCCGCCACGCGTCCCGCTGCCGGCCCCATCCGCGTGCAGCACCTGCTCAGCCACACCTCGGGGCTGACCTACGGCTTTCACCAGATCCACGTGCAGGACGAGATGTATCGCAACGCCGGCTACGAGTGGGGCGTGCCCAAGGGCCACACGCTGGAGCAGGCGGTGGCCGACTGGGCGCGCCTGCCGCTGCGCTTTGACCCCGGCACGCGCTGGAACTACTCGGTGGCCACCGACGTGCTGGGGCGGCTGGTCGAGGTGGTGTCCGGGCAGTCGCTGGATCAGTTTTTTCAGCAACGCATCTTCGATCCGCTGGGCATGAAGGACACTGCCTTCAGGCTGCGCGGCGACCTGGGCCAGCGCCTGGGCGCGCTGTATGTGCCCGGCAAGGACGGCAAGGCCACGCGCAACGACGACTTCGGCAACGCCGCGCGCGGCGACATCACTTTCCTGTCGGGCGGCGGCGGCCTGCTGTCCACCACGGCGGACTACCACCGATTCACGCAAATGCTGCTGCGCGGCGGCGAGCTGGACGGCGCGCGCCTGCTGGGCAGTCGCACGGTGCGCTACATGACGGCCAACTCGCTGCCCGGCGGGCAGGACCTGGTGCAGTTCGGCATCCCCTTGTTTGCCGAAGTCCGATACGACGGCCAGGGTTTCGGCCTGGGGTTCGGCGTGCTGCAGGACCCGATTGCCGCCGGCACCCTGGGCTCGGCCGGCGAATACAACTGGGGCGGCGCGGCCAGCACGGCGTTCTGGGTCGACCCGCTGGAGCAGATCACCGTCATCTTCATGACCCAGCTGCTGCCTTCCAGCACCTGGCCGCTGCGCACGCAGCTGCGGCAGCTGGTTTATTCGGCGCTGGTGGATTGAGGGTCGAACAGCGGCAGGCTTTCGCCTGAGGCGGCATCGGGTTCGGCGGGCGCCAGCGCGCTGGCATGTGCGAGCGAACCCACACGCACACCCAGCAGCCGCAGGCGCCGGCTGAGGTCCACGCGCTTGAGGCACTGGCCCGCCACCTGGCGGATACGACGTGCGTCGGCGGTGGGCTCGTCGATGGTCTGGTCGCGCGTGGCGATCTTGAAGTCGTTGAAGCGCAGCTTGATGCCGATGGTCTTGCCCACGTAGCCCTTGCGTTGCAAGTCGGCCGCCACCTGCTCGGCCAGCTCGGTGAAGATCGCTCCCAGCTCGGCGCGGTCGCGCACGGCGTGCAGGTCGCGCTCGAACGTGGTTTCGCGACTCATGCTGACGGGCTCGCTCTCGGTCACCACGGGGCGCTCGTCGCGGCCCCAGGCGGCCTCATGCAGCCAGGCGCCATGGCTGGGGCCGAAGTGCTCGATCAGCCAGGGTGCCGGGCGCGCCGCCAGCTCGCCGATGGTGCGGATGCCGTGCTCCTGCAGGCGCGCGTCGGTCTTGGGGCCGATGCCGTTGATCTTGCGGCAGGGCAGGGGCCAGATCAGCGTTTGCACATCGCCCTCGTGCACGATGCTGATGCCATTGGGCTTGTTGAACTCGCTGGCCATATTGGCCAGCAACTTGTTGGGTGCCACGCCCACCGAGCAGGTGAGGCCCGTGGCTTGCAGAATGCTTTTTTGCAGCAGCCGCGCCAGCACGCGCCCGCCCTCGCGCTGACCGCCCGGTACCTGGGTGAAGTCGATGTACACCTCGTCGATGCCGCGGTCTTCCATCACGGGCGCGATGTCCAGGATGACCTGCTTGAAGGCGCGCGAGTAGTGGCGGTACTGCGCAAAGTCCACCGGCAGCAAGATGGCCTGCGGGCACAGGCGCGCGGCCTTCATCAGCCCCATGGCCGAGCCCACGCCAAAGGCCCGCGCGGCGTAGCTGGCGGTGGTGATGACGCCGCGGCCCACGTAGTCCTTGAGCAGCGGGAAGAAGTCCACCGGAATGTCGGCCAGGTCGTCGGGCGTCCACGCGCGCTCGGGCCGCTCCGCGTTCAGGCGCTCGATCAACGCGTCCTCGCGCCTTCGCGCGCCGCCGATGACCACCGGCAGGCCCTTGAGCTGGGGGTAGCGCAGCCATTCGACGGAGGCGTAGAACGCATCCATGTCGAGGTGGGCGATGCGGCGGACGGGGGCGGGAGGCACGCGGCAAGTGTAGGGCGGCGCAATGGAAAACGCCCCCTGCAAGGGGGGCGCTCGATCAAGGGGGCGTCCGTCAACCGGCCTTGGCGGGCAGCACCCGGGCCGTGCACTCGCCAAACCCGATGCGCGCAGCGCCGGGTTTCTCGCACCAGCCGCGCAGGGTGATGGCGTCGCCGTCCTCCACCCAGGTGCGGCTTTCGCCATTGGGCAGCTTGATCGGGTTCTTGCCGCCCGTGGTCAGCTCGATCAGCGCGCAGGCGGCATCCAGCGTGGGGCCCGACAGCGTGCCCGTGCCCAGCACGTCGCCCGGCTGCAGGTTGCAGCCATTGACGGTGTGATGCGCCACCATCTGCGCCGCGCTCCAGTAGGCGTGGCGGTAGTTGGTCAGCGCCAGCCGCACCGGCGCGCTCTGGTCCTGTCGCATCTGGCGGGTTTCGATCAGGGCCTCCAGCTGGATGTCGAAGCCCCCCGCCGCGCTGTGGGCGGGGCTGGCCAGATAGGGCAGCGGCTGAGGGTCGGCGGCCTGGCGGGTGAAGGGCACCCGGTAGGGCGCCAGCGCCTCCATCGTCACCACCCAGGGCGCGACGGTGGAGGCGAAGTTCTTGGCCAGGAAAGGCCCCAGCGGCTGGTACTCCCAGGGCTGGATGTCGCGCGCCGACCAGTCGTTGAACAGCGCCAGGCCGAAGATGTGCTCCTCGGCCGCATCGATGTCCACCGCATCGCCCAGGTCATTGCCCTGGCCGATGAACACGGCCAGCTCCAGCTCGATGTCCATGCGCGCGCTGGGCTTGACGACGGGCGCCTCGGCGTCCGGCGCCTTCACCTGCCCGCGCGGGCGATGAAAGTCCTGGCCCGAGACGATCACCGACGAGGCCCGCCCGTGGTAGCCGATCGGAATCCACTTGTAGTTGGGCATCAGCGGGTTGTCGGGGCGAAACAGCCGCCCGATGTTGGTGGCGTGGTGCACCGAGGTGTAGAAGTCGGTGTAGTCGCCGATGCGGGCCGGCACGGTGTACTCGGCCGCGCTTTGGGCCACCAGGCAGGTCTTGAGGGCGGCTTCCTGCTCTGCCCCGGTTTGCAATGCTTTCGATAGCGCCGACCGCAGGATAGACAAGGGCTTTGGCCCCAAACGCATCAGATGATTGAGCGTGGGCTCGGCCGCCGCCCGGGCCACGGGCAGCGCGTCGCCCGTGAACACGCCGGCGGCCACGGCCGCGGCCATGTCCACGACCTGGTCGCCAACGGCCACGCCGCCGCGCCAGGCCTCCTGGCTGCCGGCTCGGCGGAAGATGCCATGGGGCAGGTTCTGGATCGGGAAGTCGCTGTTGCCGTCGTTGGCTGAGGAGACCCAGCTGGTCAGTTGCGGGTCGTGGGTGGGGTTGAGGAGGGACATGGCGGGCCTCGTGGGGGTGGGGTTCAAATGCTGAACGCGAGCATAGCCGCAAGCGCGTTTCCCGCGGTCAGGACGGATTGTCGGCGCGCCAGGGCACGAAGCGCTCGCTGGCCAGGTTGAGCCAGGGCAGGGCGAGGCTGGCCGTCAGCCAGGCAATGCCGAAGGCGGTGAGCGCCGTTGCCTCGCCCCACAGCACCAGGCGGGGCACGGCCTGCAGCCAGGCGTAGCCCAGCAGCGCATTCAGGGCCAACACGGCGATCGACAGCACGATGGCGGCGCCGCACAGCGCGTACAGCCCCGCGCGGCGCCGTGCCGCGGCGTGTTGCTTGGCGCGCGCACGGCGCCAGAAGATCAGGCACAGCCAGGCCAGGATCAGAAACATGACCGAAGCCGACAGCCCATGCATCCAGGGCAAGGGGACGGCATAGCGGCCACAGGTGCAGGGAAACAGCGCCACGCCCAGGCCGGCCAGCGCGGCCGCCTTGCTCAAGACCATCTCGGTGCGCGAGCGCCCGTTGTAGGCCAGCAGCAAGGCCGCGATGGCAAACAGCAAGCCCACGAACACGCTTTGCGCCGCGCCGCCCTCGTGGTAGCTGGCGCTGATGGACGCGATGGGCGCGGGCGACAAGGCGGTGGTGAGCGGCGCCAGGCCCAGCGCCACCCCGCCGACGATCAGCTTGATCGTGCGGTGGTCGATCTCGGTGTGAAAACCAAAGTGCGCCATGGCCGCACCCTTGCCGGGCAGGGCTGCATTGTGCGCGCATGCGCTGCCAGAGGCCTCGGTGTGCGCGACTGCGGGTTTACCCGTGACAGCGCCGTCCAAAGATGCGATAATAGTGGGCTCGCGCAAGAACGCATGCTTTTTGCGCAGATTTGTAGAGACCGCATCTTCCTTCTCGCTCTTGGCCGCCCTGTTTTGGGATTGGCTTGCACGAATCAAAGCCCAAGCGCGCATCGCGCGCCGGCAGGTTCCTCAAAGGCTGCGATCACCCCCGAGTGATCAAACGCCACGCTGTCGGATGGTGGGTGTCGATTCATGAACCCCGGCGCGCCTATCTGGTGTGGCGCGCCCCCACCGACAAGCACGGGCTGCGCCGTGCCTGCAAGAAAGTCATTCTCATCATGACCTCGTTCGAGGAAAGCAGCGCCATGGCGCTGGATATCGCCGCGCCCGAAGCCGTTCAGGCCGAGGCCGCCCCCAACCCCTTTGCCGCCCTGGGCCTGGCGCCCGAGCTGTTGGCCGCCATTGCCGACCAGGGCTACAGCGCGCCCACTGCCGTGCAGCAGCGCGCCATCCCGCTGGCGCTGACGCAGGGCGAGGGCAACATCAACGACCTGATGGTCAGCAGCCAGACCGGCAGCGGCAAGACCGCGGCCTTCCTGCTGCCCGTGCTGCACACCCTGCTGGAGATGCAGCGCGAAGCCGCTGCAAGCGAGAAGGCCGCCTGGGACGCCAAGGTGGCCCAGGCCCTGGCCAAGGGCGAGGCCGCGCCCAAGAAGCCGCGCCGCCACAACCCGACCGACCCGCGCCGCTTCAGGCCCGCCGTGCCCGGCGCGCTGGTGCTGGCGCCCACGCGCGAGCTGGCACAGCAGGTGGCGCGCGACGCCATCGATCTGGTGCGCCATTGCCGCAACCTGCGCATTGCCACCGTGGTGGGCGGCATGCCCTACCGCGAGCAGATCGCCCAGCTGCAGAACGCCGCGCTCGTCGTGGCCACGCCCGGCCGCCTGCTGGACCTGGCCAGCAACGGCCAGATCGTGCTCGATCAGGTGCGCTTTCTGGTGGTGGACGAGGCCGACCGCATGCTGGACCTGGGCTTTGCCGACGCGCTGGCCGAAATCCACCAGCTGACGGCGCAGCGCCAGCAGACCATGATGTTCTCGGCCACCTTTGCCGCGCCCATCCAGCAACTGGCCCTGCGCGTGATGCGCGAGGGCGGAGCGCACGTCAAGAAGCTGCAGATCGACACGCCGCAGCAAAGCCACGCCAACATCCGCCAGGAGCTGTACTGGGCCGACAGCCCCGAGCACAAGCGGCGCCTGCTGGACTATTGGCTGCGTGACCCCGCTATTTCCCAGGCCATCGTGTTTGCCTGCACCCAGATCGAGTGCGACGAGGTGGCCGCCGACCTGCAGCAGGCCGGCTTTGCCGCCGTCTCGCTGCACGGCGCGCTCAGCCAGACGCTGCGCAACCGCCGCCTGCGCGCGCTGCGCGAAGGCAAGGTGCAGATCCTGGTGGCCACCGACGTGGCCGCGCGCGGCATCGACGTGCCCAGCATCACCCACGTCATCAACCACGGCCTGCCCATGAAGGCCGAGGACTACACCCACCGCATCGGCCGCACCGGCCGCGCCGGGCGCGACGGCCTGGCGGTGACGCTGGCCGAGTTCCGCGACCGCCGCCGCCTGGCCGACATCGAGGCGCACACGCGCCAGCCCTTCAATGCGCTGACGATCGACGGTCTCGAGCCGACGCGCCACTTCCCGCCCATCGCGCCGCCGGCGTCCGCGCGTCGCAGCTATGGCGGCGGCTCGCGCCGCGACGAGCCATTCCGCGCCGGCCCGCGCACGGGCCACGGCCCGAAGTCAGGGTTCAAAGTCAAATCGGGCTTTGGCGCAGGTGGGAAGAGCGCAGGAAGCTATAAAAACGGTAGTAGATCAGCGCAGCATGCTCACGCGGGACGCGCCGCCGCTCCACGCGGCAAGGCGTACAGCCCGGCGCGCTGAGTCGGCCGTTTGAAAATACCGGACGCAGAGGGCGCAAAAAAGACCTTTGGAAGTCTTTTGCGTCCTCTGCGTCCGGCTGTTTTTCTGTCAGACCAGCACCCGCCCCGGGTTCATGATGCCCTGCGGGTCCAGTGCGGCCTTGATGGTGCGCATCAGCCCCAGCGCCACCGGCGACTTGTAGCGCGGCAGCTCGTGCGCCTTCAGGCTGCCGATGCCGTGCTCGGCGCTGATGGAGCCCTGGTGGCGTGCCACGCTGTCGAACACCAGGGTGTTGATGCGCTTTTCCTCATCGCGCAAAAAAGCCTTGGCGTCGCCGCCCTCGGGCGCCTGCACGTTGTAGTGCAGGTTGCCGTCGCCCAGGTGGCCGAAGTTGACCAGGCGCACGCCGGCGATTTCGCGCGCCAGCCGCGCGTCGGTCTCCTCGACAAAGGCGGGAATGCGTGCGATCGGGATGCTGATGTCGTGCTTGATGTTCAGGCCCTCTTCGGCCTGCGCCAGCGGAATGCTTTCCCGGATATGCCACAGGCCCTGGGCCTGCGCCAGGCTTTCGGCCACCACGGCGTCGCCGACGCAGCCCTTGTCCAACGCGGTTTCCAGCAGCCGCTCGAACAGCGCGCGGGCGTGCTGCTCGCTCTCATGATCCGAGTTCTCCAGCAACACGCAATACGGCGCATCGCGCCACAGCGGCACGCGCAGCTGCGGGTAGTGCTTGTCGACCAGGCCGAGCGCAAACTGACCCATCACCTCGAAGCCCGTGAGGCCCGCGCCCAGGTGCTGGTGCGCCAGGCCCAGCAGGTCCACCGCGGCCTGCATCGACGGCACGGCGGCCCAGGCCGTCAGGCGCGCGGCCGGGCGCGGGTACAGCTTCATGGTGGCGGCGGTGATCACGCCCAGCGTGCCCTCGCTGCCGATGAACAGGTCGCGCAGGTCATAGCCCGTGTTGTCCTTGCGCAGGCCACTCAAGCCGTCCCAGATTTCGCCCTGCGGTGTGACCACTTCCAGGCCCAGGCACAGCTCGCGCGTGTTGCCGTAGCGCACCACGGCCGTGCCGCCGGCGTTGGTGCCCAGGTTGCCGCCAATGGTGCAACTGCCCTCGGCCGCCAGGCTGAGCGGAAACAGAAAGCCCGCTTGCTCCGCCGCCGTCTGCAGGTTCTGCAGGATGGCGCCGGCCTCCACCGTCATGGTCAGGTTGGCGCCGTCGATGGTGCGCACCGCGTCCATGCGGCGCAGGCTCAGCAGCACCTGCGTGCCGCTGCCGTCGGGCACCGAGCCGACCGACAGCCCGGTGTTGCCGCCCTGCGGCACGATGGACGCGCCGCGTGCCGCGCAGGCGCGCACCACGGCGGCCACCTCGGCGGCGTTGGCGGGGCGCACCACGGCCAGCGCCTTGCCGTGCTCGCGGCCGCGCCAGTCGCGCTCGTAGCTGCTCAGGTCGCCCTCGGTCAGCACGTGGGCGGCGCCCACGGCCTGGCGCAGGGTGTCAAGAAGGGAGGACGGGGTGGTCATGGCAATTTACTATCAAACAAATAGCGCTTTGCGCTTGTGCATCAAGCGCAACAGGCCAAAATCATTGTGAAACGGACGGTGCACCGGCCTGCTGGCGTGCCTGCTTCTGGCGCAGCCGCACGTGTGCCGTGCAGGCAGCAAACAGCACCAGCACCCCCAGCACCTGCAGCCCGGCCAGCCACGACGACGGGGCGCGGTCGCCCGCCGCGCGCACCACGCCCTCGATGAAGTACAGCCACACCAGCAGCGACAGCCAGCGGTAGGTGTGCATGCGAAAGCGCGCCAGGCCGGGCAGGGCGGCGGCCAGCGGCAGCACCTTCAGCGCCCACCACGAGCCACCCGGGCGCAGCGGGGCCAGCCACAGCTCCCAGGCCAGGCCCAGGGCGATCAGCGCCACGGTGGCGACCAGGGCCAGGGCGCGGGTGGCGCGGGCGGCGGGCGAGGGGGGGGCGGCAGGGGCCGCGCGAGGGGCGGAAACGGAAGCAGACATCGGCAATGGCATCATACCCAGCATGCATGGATCGAGACTCGGGGCACGGCTGCAGCGCCTGGCCGCGGACGTGGCCGACTTTCCGCTGTACCCCACGCTGCTCACGCTGTGGCAGCGCCTGCTGCAGGACCGCCTGGGCCTGACGGCCAGTTCGCTGACCTTCACCACCGTGCTGGCGCTGGTGCCCCTGTTTGCCGTGGTGCTGTCGGTGTTCACCGCCTTTCCGGCCTTTGCGCACCTGCAGGGTGCGCTGCAGCAGTGGCTGGTGGACAGCCTGATCCCGGCCGGCATCGCCGCCAGCGTGACGGGGTATCTGACGCAATTTGCCGGCAAGGCCAGCCAGCTGGGCGCGGCGGGCTTTGCCGGCCTGGTGGTCACCGCGGTGTCGCTGCTGCTGACCATCGACAAGACCTTCAACCAGATCTGGCGCGCCAGCAGCAAGCGGCCGCTGGGCCAGCGTGTGCTGGTGTACTGGGCCGCGCTCACGCTGGGCCCGCTGGTGCTGGCCGCCAGCCTGGCCATCACCTCCTACGTGGTCACCGCCTCGCGCGGCTGGCTGCCGCACCTGCCCGGCGGGGTCAACACCGCGCTGGGGCGCTGCAGTTCCTGCTGTCCACCGGCGCGCTGATGGCCCTGTACCGCTATGTGCCCATGCGTCGGTGCGCTGGCGGCACGCGGCCGTGGGCGCGCTGTTCGTCACCGTGTGCTCTGGGCCTGGCGCGGCAGGCGCTGGGGCTGTACCTGTCGCGCGTGCCCACCTACTCCGGTCATCTACGGCACCTTGCCACCGTGCCCATCCTGCTGCTGTGGATCTACCTGGGCTGGCTGATCGTGCTGTGGGGCGCGGTCATCGCCTACTGCCTGCTGGCGGGCAGCGTGCGGCGCGCCAGCGGGCCGGGCTGGGAGTTTCAGCTGGCCTGCGAGGCGCTGCAGGCGCTGGCGCGCACCGCGGCCAAGCCCCCCACGGCCTGGCCCTGTCCGAGCTGGCGCGGCGCCTGCAGGTCGATCCCCTGGCGCTGCGCCCGGTGCTGGACACGCTGCAGGCGCTGGGCTGACGGGCCAGGCTCGCCAGCACCGCCGACGCTGCGCCGCCGCGCCACCTGCTGCTGGCCGACCCCGCCGCCACGCCGCTGGCACCGCTGCTGGACCGGTTGCTGCTGGCGCCCGATGCGCCGCCTGGCCGGCGCTGGGGCGACAAGGCGTGGACGACGCTGACGGTGGCCGATGTTGTGGGTGAGTGAGCCTCGAAACGCGTCAGGCCCGTTCCGTCAGCGCCGCGCGGCCAGAAAACCCCTGAGCGCATCCAGCACCGGCCCCGGCGCCTCGTTCATCAGGGCGTGGCCGGCCTCGACTTCGACGATGCGGCCGTCCCGGGCCAGGCTGGCCAGCGCGCGCCGACCGGGGCGGCGTCATCTGGTCGTGCCGGCTGACGATGAACAGGGTGGGACAGCTCACCTGGGCCATGGCCTGCTCCGCCGGCGTAGCGGTCGCAGGCCAGAAAGCCGGTGTGAAACACGTTGACCTCGCGGTTGCTGGCCAGCACGCGGCGCATCAGCGCGCGGCTGGCGCCGTACAGCCAAGTGCCGGGGCCCAGGGCCGAGGGCGGCGGGCTGAGCGTGCTGTGCGAGAACACGTTGACCATGTGGATGGCCTGTTCAGGTGCGCTGACCGAAGCCTCCAGCAGCGCGGGCGAGACTTTCATCGGAAAGGCCGTGCCGCACAGCACCAGGTGGCTCACGCGCTCGGGCGCCGTCGCCGCGGCCTGCAGGGCGATCAGCGAGCCGAAGCTGTGGCCGACCAGCGCGGCCTGCTTTGCACCCACCGCGTCCAGCAGCGCGAGGACCGACTGCGCGGCATCTTCCACGCTGGCAGGCGGCGCGCCGGTGCTGCGCCCGTGGCCGGGCAGGTCGATGGCCAGCACGTTCCAGCCGTGATAAGCGAAGTGGCGGCTTTGCAGGATCCACACGCTATGGTCGTTGAGCACGCCGTGGATGAAGACCACGGTGGGCTGCGCCGGGTCGAAGGCTTTGCCGCCGGTGTAGGCGTAGAGCGGGTGGCCGTTGACGTCGATGTGCATGCTCAGGCTCCTGCTTTCTCGGCGGCCTTCAGTGCGCGCTTCAAGTCGTCGATCAGGTCATCGGGGTCTTCCAGGCCGATCGACAGGCGGATGGTGCCGGGGCCAATACCGGCGGCGGCCAGGGCCTCGTCGTTCATGCGGAAGTGCGTGGTGCTGGCCGGGTGGATGACCAGGCTGCGCGCGTCGCCCACGTTGGCCAGATGGCTGAAGATCTTCAGGCTGTCGATGAACATCTTGCCCTGCGCGCGCGAGCCCTTCATGTCGAAGCTGAACACACTGCCCGCGCCGCGCGCGCCGTGCTTGAGCAGGCGGCCGGCCAGCGCGTGGCTGGGGTGCGATTCGAGCAGCGGGTGGCCCACGCGCGCGACAAAGGGGTGCTCGGCCAGAAAGCGCACCACGCGCTCGGTGTTGGCCAGGTGGCGCTCCATGCGCAGCGGCAGGGTCTCGATGCCCTGCAGCACCAGCCAGGCGGTGTGCGGGCTCATGCAGGCGCCGAAGTCGCGCAGGCCCTCGCGCCGCGCGCGCAGCAAAAAGGCGCCCACCGTGCTCTCGTCGCTGAACACCATGTCGTGAAAGCCGGCGTAGGGCTGGGTCAGCTCCGGGAATTTGCCCGACGCATCCCAGTCGAAGCTGCCGCCATCGACCAGCACGCCGGCAATCACCGTGCCGTGGCCGCCCAGGAACTTGGTGGCGGCGTGATAGACGATGTCGGCGCCGTGCTCGAAGGGGCGCAGCAGGTAGGGCGTGGTGAAGGTGTTGTCCACCGCCAGCGGCAGGCCGGCGGCGTGCGCGATGCCGGCGACGGCGGCGATGTCCAGCACATCCAGCCCCGGGTTGCCCACGCTCTCGCCGAACAGCAGGCGCGTGTTGGGGCGGATGGCGGCGCGCCAGCCATCCAGGTCGCCCGGCTTGACAAAGGTGGTGGTGATGCCGAAGCGCGGCAGGGTGTAGCTCAGCAGGTTCTGGCTGCCGCCGTAGATCGCCGAGCTGGCGACGATGTGGCTGCCCGCGCCCATCAGCGTGGCGATCAGCAGGTGCAGCGCCGCCTCGCCGCTGGCGGTGGCAATCGCCCCGATGCCGCCTTCCAGCGCCGCCACGCGCTGCTCCAGCACGGCCGTGGTCGGGTTGCTGATGCGGCTGTAGACGTGGCCGGCGCGCTCCATGTTGAACAGCTGCGCCGCCTGGTCGCTGGAGTCGAAAACGAAGGAGGTGGACAGGTGGATCGGCACGGCGCGCGCGCCCGTCACGGGGTCGGGCTGGGCGCCGGCGTGCAGGGCCAAGGTGTCGAAGCCGGGGTCGGAATAGCCGGGCATGGGGTCTCCAGGGAAGGCAGGGCAGCCGTCGATTGTGGGCTATATTCTTTCGACCATGAAAGTCCGCGACATCTTGCGCCTGAAGGGCCAGGCCCTGTACACCACCACGCCCGAGCACAGCCTGCAGGATGCCGCGCGCCTGATGGCCGACAACGACATCGGCTCGCTGGTGGTGATGGCGCACGGGCGCGTGGTCGGCATCCTGACCTTTCGCGAAGTGATCCAGGCGACGGTCAAGAATGGCGGCTCGTTTGCCGGCCTGTCGGTGTATCGCAGCATGGACCCCGGCCCGCTGATCTGCACGCTGGAGACCGAGCTGGACGAGGTGCGCCGCATGATGCTGGACCGCCACGCGCGCTACCTGCCGGTCATCGACAACCAGCAGCTGATGGGCGTGATCAGCTTCTACGACGTGGCCAAGACGGTGGTGGACAGCCAGAACTTCGAGAACCAGATGCTCAAGGCCTATATCCGCGACTGGCCCGAGCAAGGGCGAGCCGAATGGGCCTTGAACTTCGACCGGGGCTTGTTTAGCGCCCCGGCTGCGCCAGCCGCCCCCGCGCCACCCTCCAGCGGCTTGGCCTGCACGAGGCCAGCACTTCCTTTTCCTGAATCAGCCAGCCGTGCAGTGGCCTTGAGCACCGGCGCGCGCCCCGGCGACCCAGGCCCTTGCCCCGTGCACCACACGCGCAGGCCGGTGCGCGTGGCGTCACACACAAACGCGCTCAGGGCCTCGCGCGCCTCATCCACGCGCAGGCCATGCAGGTCGATCTGGCCTTGCACCGCCCAGTGGCCGCGCCGCAGCTTGGCTGTCACGTCGGTGCCGATGCCGGGGCGGCGAAAGCTCAGGTGCTCGTCCACGTGCAGCAGGGTGCTGGCGTCGAATTCGTCGGACAGGGATTCGCGCAGCACGGCCTGTTCGTCCAGCGCGCGTTGGCGCGGCTCGAACGCGACGGGGCGAGGCGTGCACCACCCGGCCGTGGGCGCGCAGCGCTGCGTGGGGCCGATGGCGCGGGCGAACAGGCGGTCGCGCGGGCTTTTTTCTCGGCGGCGGCCCGCTGCGCCGCGGCCTGTGCCGCGCGCGCCTGGGCCTCGGCCAGCTGCTGACGGATGGCCTTGAGCTCCTGAAAGGATTTGGCCTTCACACCAGCCCTTTCTCGGCCATCGACAAGGCTTGCCCCGGCGACGATGACGTGGTCGAGCGCATGCTACGTCCACCAGGGCCAGCGCGGCTTTCAGGAGTTTGCGTCAGCGCGTCGGCGCGGCTGGGCTACCCGCTGCCGCTGGGATGGTTGTGCGCCAGCACCACGGCGCCGGCCTGGTGGTGCAGGGCGCGCAGCACCACCTCGCGGGTAGACGCTGGTTTGTGTCGAGTGCCGCGAAACAGCTCCTCCAGCGCGATCAGGCGATGCTGGCTGTCGAGGAACAGCACCGCGAACACCTCGTGCGCGCGCCGCCAGTTGCAATTGCAGGTAGTGCTTGACGGCCTGCGGCGTGTCCAGCGCTGCGCGCTCGCGCAGCTGCTCGGCCAGCGCGCGGCGCGCCATTCCAGCACCGCCTCAGCTCGGCGCGTTTGGCGCTCCCCGCCCAAGCCCTTGATGCGCTTGAGGTCATCGGCGCCGGCATGCAGCAGGCCGGCGATGCCGCCGAATTCATCCAGCAGCTCCTGCGCCAGTTGCAGCGCATCGCGCCTTGCCAGGCGGTGCGCAGCAGCAGGGCCAGCAGCTCGGCATCGCCCAGGGCGCCAGCACCGCGCGCCAGCAGCTTCTCGCGCGGGCGGGCGTCGGGGGGCAGGTCCTTCAGGGGCATAGATCGCAGGGCGTTGGGGATGGGCCCATTATTGGGGAGAACAAGTTGGAGGACGTGTCAGTCGTTCGAGAACCGAACACGCAAAGCAGGCTTCTGATTCGCCAACGAATCACGTTGAAGAAATACATGTGCACCTTGCGCCATCAGTTGGTCGCCCCTTGTGCCTGGCTCATCCGGCAGGCCACGCAACCGAGCGTGATCTGTGTTCCATTGATGATGTAACGCGCTACAAATCGATTGTGACCATCGTCATGAATTAGTGCGATCAAGTGAAATTGCGTGGAAAAAAGGCCAAAAATTGCGGGTTTTCCCTGACATGGGATATGTGGTAACGCTACTATCCGGTTCCATTGTGTAAGTAGCGCGTCACGCATCTAATGGGGTCTGCAATGTTCATTTCCTGGCTATTGCACGTTGTCGCTCCCGATGTGGAGCACACCTATGAGGTTCGGGGCGGTCGCTTGGTCAACGTCTCCGCTGGCCCGGGCTCCCCACGGGTGGTGCGCTGTGTGCCAAAGGGCGAGCAGCACCGGAGCTGATCGCCAGTCCGTTATTACTCGCCCGATGCGTCGGACAGCACCGCGTGACGCTGTCAATCCTCAGTGGAGAACTATCCTGGGACGAGGCGCTGGATGAGATCGCCAAATCGTCTTCTCCATTCGAAAGCTCAAGGCGGCGCCGAATCCGGTGGCTTTCGCCGTTACCACTCCAAGTGGGACTCCCATGGTGGATAGCTTCGAGTGGGTCGAGCGGTTCATCCGCCGGTTTGGTAGCCCAAACCTGCTCTACGCCGTTGAGGTTTGTGGTTGGCACAAAAGGACTACGCCCATGCACTGACCTTTGGACGTGGGATTGGGGTTTCTGATTTGGGGCAGGCCGATGTCATCGTTCTGTGGGGTCACAACCCTGCACGAACGTGGCTCGCCCAAGCGTCGCGTGTAAATGCCGCTCGGCAACGCGGTGCGGGTGAGTGTGGATTGATCCCAAGCAAGACGGATCAGGTCAGCAAGCCGACCCTATGGATGCCGGTACGCCTGGTGCGGATGGCGCTCTTGCCATGGGAGCGATTCGTAACCTGCTGGCCACAGGAAGCTTCGACATCCCGCTTCTTCGCCAGTGGACCAACGCACCGTTGCTGGTGGATACCGAAGCGGGACTGCTGCGTGCTGACGAGTTTGGCAAACGGGCTCGAAGCGCATGCTGTGCTCGGCGGGCAGGCGAGCTGCTGCCATGCGCAATGAGCGACCTCGGTTTGACCATTCGCAGCTCTTTGTGAAGTGCCTGGATGTCCGGGCCAGACACATTGCCAGCGTGCTGACGCTGCTGCGCGAGCAAGTCGAGAAATACACGCCCGAACATGTGGCCGAGACAGTCTGGATCGAGCCTCGTTTGATCGATGAGTTCAATGCCCAATTCATGCATGCGCCAAAGCTGGCTACACGCATGGACCGGCGTAGGTCAGCACACCAACGCAACCCAGACCGAGCGTGCGATTGCGACTCTGTACGCCTTACTGGCGCGTGCGACAAGGAGGGTGGCAACAATGGACGAACTCGCCCCTACCGGGACGTCAATGACTACCAGTCTTTTGCCGAAACAGCTGACAAGGCGCTCGGTTTGAAGGATCTACCACTGGGGCCGCCGAATGGGGTGGATTACGGCACGCGACCTCTCGAAAGCCGTTCTGGAAGGCCAGCCATACAAGGTCGGGGCTGCTGATCAGCTTCGGCACCAATCTTCTCGTGACCCAAGCCGATACAGAGCGGAATCAACAGATGCTTCGTGCTTTGGATTTTCACGTTCACGCCGATGTGTTCATGAACCCGACGGCTCAGGGCGCGGACATTGTGTTGCGGTCAACCTGCCGTGGGGCGTGAAGCCCTCAAGTGCGGCTTGAAATATCCCAGACAGCAGTTGAGCACGTTCAGTTGCTTAACTGCATGGTGCAGCCACCAGGGCAAGCGCGGGCCGACTACGAGATTGTCATGGCGTTAGCCCAGCGCATGGGCATGAGTGACGATATGTTCGGCGGCGACATCAGCTGGAACTATCAACTGGGCCAATTCGGGCGCAACGGTCAGCTGACCTTCGACGTCACCCCGAGGGGCTTGAAGTTTCGCAGCCGACCGCCCGCCGTAAGTACGCCAGCAGGACGACCGATGGTGCTGTTGTTGGATTCACGCCGCCGAGCCGGCGCGTCGAGTTGTATTCCGGAGGCGCTGCTGGAGATCGGCCAGCCGGCCCTGCCGACGTTCATTGAACCTGCAGAGAACCCACACCCAGTTCAGCTGATTTCCCCATTGTTCTTACGACGGCCAAGGTTGGCTGGTTTGTGCACTCATCTCATCGGCACGTGGCGTCACTGCGCCGCGTCCAGATTGGGATGAATCATGCGGCCGCGGTCGGAGTGCACGAAGGCGAATGGGTGAAAGTCGTCACACCACAAGGTGCCGTGCAGATGAAGGTGCAGGTTTCTGCCACCTTGAACGCGAGTGGCCATTGCAGACTTCGGCTGGTGGCAAGACTGCGAGCCGTTGGGCCGCTTCCTCCGCGACCATTCAGGCTCGCGCAGCAACAGCGTGCTGAGCGATGCCCAGCGTGACCCTGTGAGCGGATCAATACCGCTGCGGGCGACGATTTGTCGCATTGAGAAGATCCTGAGGCAAATCGAGGTGGTTGGTTCGGAACCCGTGCGTTCCGCGTTCAAGCCAAGCGTCGCATCATGAGGACATCGAGCAGTTTGATTTCACTCCCGAAATTGGCCGGCCCTTGCCTGATTTTCTGCCAGGTCAGCACGTCGTCGTATCGAGCCGCGGAGTGGACGTGCGCCGTGCATATTCCTTGGTTGGCCCCAGTCAGAGTCCTCAATCATTGTCGATCGCAGCGACTTGCCAGAACGCCAAATTTCCCCGGCGGGCGCATGTCTTCTCACTTGCATGGTCTGTCGATGGGGTCGCTTGTCCACCTGACACAACCTTCGGGTGTGTTCACCATACCCACCCACAGCAACCGCCCGTTGGTCTTTGTGGCGGGCGGGATTGGAATCACTCCCTTCTTGGGACACCTGCAGACACTGAAGCAACTGCGCGATGCCGGGCAGACTCTCCCAGCCGTGGTGCTCGTCTTTTCCGTTCGACGCGGTTCCTCTCATCCGTTTCAGGCTGAGCTAAATGCGCTGGCCGGCGCTATTGGAACGATCACCATTGAGTATGTTTTTGGGCGGGAATTCAAGTGTTTCGATTCTTTGTCGTCCAACGTGATGGACAAGAATCCTCTGGCCTACCTCTGCGGTTCGCCAGGGTTTCTAGCTGCCACACGCGAGACACTTTGCTTGAAAGGGATTCCGAATTTCGACATCTTCGAGGAGACCTTCTCGGCCGAAATCGATATACCCAAGACGTTGAAATCCCAGAAGGTCTGCGTAGCGGATGCCGGCACGTCGTTCGATTGGTCACCGGCCATGGGAACGTTGTTGGATGCAGCCGACCAGGCAGGCGTTGTTCTGCCAAGCGGGTGTCGTATCGGCCAATGCGAGAGCTGTGTCATGAATCTGGTCGAAGGAAAGGTTGCCCACCTTGCACCGTGGGACGGCCCTTCCGACCGGTGTCTCACATGCATGTCGGTTCCTCTCACCCCTGTCGTCTTGCGAAAGTAGATATCTGTCCCCCTTTATCCACCCCTTCAATCAGCGGCTCTAGACAAGGAGAAACCATGTCCTATTCCGAAGCTCGGTCTCAACCCATTCCAACGGCACGATCCCCTCAAATGGAGCGCTTCTCGCAGGCAGTCGTCGCCTGGGCGGAGAGGTGGTTTCCTGATGCATATGTCTTTGTCGTCATCGCATGTGCAGTTGTCGGCTTGGCCGCCTTGTTTCACAGTGGAAATGCCATTGCGACGAGCAAAGCGTTCGGGGATGGCTTCTGGAGTCTCATACCGTTCACGATGCAGATGGCAATGGTGGCCGTCACAGGCTACGTCTTGGCCATGTCACCACCTATTGCTAGGTTGCTGCGATGGGTCGCTCAGATTCCAAAGACATCCAGGGGCGCCATCGTATTCATAGGCATTATTAGCATCCTGCTGTCCTTGGTTAATTGGGGACTCAGCTTGATATTTTCCGGATTGCTGGTGCGCGAGATGGCTCGACGCAAGTCACTTGGTCTCGACTACCGTGCGGCTGGCGCTGCCGCCTATCTCGGCATGGGCTGCGGATTTACGCTGGGTATGAGTTCTTCTGCTGCTCAGTTGCAGGCGACCCTAGCGAGCATTCCGGCCTCGCTGCTCCCAATCACTGGTGTGATTGGCTTTGACCAAACCATCCTCACTTGGCAGAACCTCTTGGTTATTGTGTTGGTGACAACCGTCTCCGCCGTCATTTGTTACATGTCGGCGCCGGGCAATGAAGCCACGCGCACCGCAGAGGACCTTGGCGTCGAACTTGAAACGGACCAACTTGCAACAGCCAAGCGTCAGCGTCCCGGCGACTACTTGGAATTCAGCCCAGTACTGACCATTGTCGTTGTTGCGCTTGCGATGGGTTGGCTCTGGCATGCATTTCGCAGTGGCAACCCGCTCATCACGATGTCGCAGCTCAACACATACAACTTCGTGTTCCTGTTGCTCGGCTTGATTCTCCACTGGCGCCCCCGGAGTTTCTTGGAAAGTTTCGTGAAGGCAATGCCGAGCGTGGGTGGTGTATTGCTGCAATTCCCGTTCTACGGAGGCATTGGCTACATGTTGACCAAGGTGGTCGATGTTCATGGGATCACGTTGTCGGACGAAATTGCGCATCTCTTCGTCGGCGTGGCACACGACTCCGGAATTTTCTCGATGCTTGTCGGCGTGTATTCTTCGGTTCTCGGATTTTTCATTCCGTCCGCAGGTGGGAAATGGATTATCGAGGCGCCATACATCATGACGGCAGCAAACGAATTGCATGCCCACCTTGGCTGGACGGTGATGGTCTACAACATCGCCGAGACATTGCCAAATTTTATCAATCCGTTCTGGATGTTGCCGTTGCTGGGCATCTTGAAGCTGAAATCCAAGGACTTGGTCGGCTATACCGCGGTTCAGTTCTTGATCCACATGCCCATTGTTACTATCGTTGCGGCGATATTGATGACAACATTCACCTATGTTCCCCCGGCGATCCCGACGCCCTGATCTCATGTAGGAGCAACAGACATGAGTCCCCAAATGCCCATCAATGAGCCCGTTCTCAGTTACGGGCCCAATTCGTCTGAACGTCATGCCATCGTGGAGGCGCTGAAGCATCATCATGACCAGGTTGTCGACATTCCTCTTGTGATTGCCGGCAAACGCATCAATGGCGTGTCCAGTCAACACTTGTTCGCCCCACACGATCACACGAGAGCTATTGCTGCCGTTCATCAGGCGGGTGCCACTGACGTTCAACTGGCCGTCAATGCTGCGGTCTCGTCCCAAGGTGCTTGGGCAGGTTTGGATTTCGAGAGTCGTGCCGCAATTTTTTTGCGCGCCGCAGACATGCTGGCTGGTCCGTGGCGGCAGAAGTTGAACGCTGCAACGATGCTGGGTCAAGCGAAGACTGTGTATCAGGCGGAGATTGATTCGGCTTGTGAGCTCATCGATTTCCTTCGCTTCAACGTTGCTTTCGCGCGGCAACTGCATAGCCAGCAGCCGATATCCTCGGCAGGCATGCGCAACGCACTGGAGTACCGGCCACTGGAAGGGTTTGTCTATGCAGTGACTCCATTCAACTTCACTGCCATTGCAGGCAACCTGCCTTGCGCACCAGCGCTGCTGGGCAATACGGTTGTATGGAAGCCGGCATTCACGGCTTCACTGAGCAATCATCTTTTCATGCAACTACTCGAAGAGGCGGGGCTTCCGCCTGGCGTGATCAATTTCGTGCCTGGCCCGGCAGAGGCGGTTTCTGACGTGGTTCTGGCATCGCCACATTTTGCAGGCCTGCATTTCACAGGCTCGACAGCGGTGTTCGACGCGCTGTGGAAGCAGGTCGCCAATCAACTGCCGCGCTACAGGAGTTATCCGCGGCTGGTCGGTGAGACCGGCGGAAAGGACTTTGTTCTGGCGCACTCGTCGGCGGATGCCGATGCTCTGGCCGTCGCGCTTCTGCGTGGTGCTTTCGAGTACCAAGGGCAAAAATGCAGCGCCGCGTCACGAGCCTATGTTCCGGCGTCCTTGTGGCCAAAGGTCAAGGATCGCCTCGTGGGTGATCTGTCGACCGTTCGCATGGGTGACGTTGAAGACCTAGCCAATTTCATGAGCGCGGTCATTGACCGCAGGGCCTTTGAGCGGATCAGGGGCTACATCGCAGATGCACAAGCTGCCGGGCACAAGATTGTCGCAGGCGGGAGGAGCGATGACAGCCGAGGGTACTTTGTGGAGCCGACGGTCATTCAGGTGAGCGCTCCTCAGGCACTCACCATGCGCGAAGAAATTTTTGGTCCGGTGCTGTCGGTGTTCGTGTATCCGGACGCAGAGTGGGAGAGCGTGCTGTCTACTGTCGACGAAACCAGCCCGTATGCGCTCACTGGCGCTGTGTTTTCCCGCGACCGTCTCGCGGTCGAGCAGGCGAGCGAGAAACTGCGCTTCAGCGCTGGGAATTTCTACGTCAATGACAAGCCGACGGGAGCGGTCGTGGGGCAGCAGCCCTTTGGAGGTGGTCGGCGCAGCGGCACCAATGACAAGGCTGGATCTGTGCTCAACCTGCAGCGCTGGACGTCACCGCGCACCGTCAAGGAAACGTGGGTGCCCGCGATCAACTACCGCTACGCGCACATGAACTGAATTGAAGCCGAAACGGATGAGCGGTTGTGCTTCCGTCAGGAGTGAATCGCTTCTCATACGGCTTCTTCTGCTATCTGAGCAAGGGCAGATCGAAAGAGTGGCTTCCAAGCGAGGATGTGACGACTTATCAAGGGGCCGATGGCTTCGACGTCCTGCCGAATCGCCAAATCGATCATCTGATAGTGTTCTTTGACCGAGTCGCGTTGACGTCGCAGCCCCTCCTTTGAGTCAATGCCAAACAGTCGCATGTCATCTCTCAGTTGCAGGATGAGCTTGGTTTGCAAGCGATTGCCAACCTCCGCCACGAGGATTTCGTGGAAGCCCCGGTCTCCAGCAATGTATGCTTGTACGTCACCGTCGTCGACAGCCTTGGCTACAACATCGGCCATTGCTCTTGCAGGGCCCGGATCTCTCAACCCTTGGCGGGCAAGCGACTCGATGGCAAATCGTTCCAACAACTCACGCATTGTGAAGAGATGGTCGAGCTCTTCAAGAGACATGGCTTGCACCCGGAATCCACGATTGCGCATCGGTGAAAGCAACCCATTTCGACACAGTTCGAGTAGCGCTTCTCGAACCGGTGTCGTCGACACTCCAAGCTCAGTAGCCAGACTTGGAACAGAGTACACCGTGCCGGCGAGAGCACGCCCCGAAAGGATCTCTGACCGCACGCGCTCGACAACCTGTTCGCGCAGATTTGAACTGCGCGCTTCCTGAATCAAACCCATTTCGCGTCCCATGGTCTCTTGAAGAAGATTCTACGCGAACGGATGATGTAATGCGTGACGCGCCAGCGGGGTGGGTATGTGTGCGCTACACAATCCATAGCCATTGCAACGCGTTGACAGGTGCAGTTCAAGTTGAAGGCTGATCGTCGGCGCCCAAGCTGCGTGAGTAGCAGCGTCGTTGATCGCGTTGTTCCTGTCTGGAACAAGGTGCTGTAGTACCAGCAAGTCGCGTTCGGTTGGCGGGATTTCCTAGAATTGCAAATTTTCCTAAGCCGATCCCAATGCCCCGCGTCGAACCTGCCTCCTTCCTGACTCTGCATTACCGCCTGGCCGGCCCGCAGGGCGATGTCATCAACACCTTTGCCGGCCGGCCGGCCACGCTGTCGCTGGGTACGGGCGAACTCGCCCCCGCGGTCGAGCAGCGCCTGCTGGGGCTGGAGGAGGGCTCGCGCACGGTGTTCGAGATTCCGGCGGGCGAGGCCTTTGGCGAGCGCAACCCCGACTTTTTGCAGTGGTTGCCGCGCAAGGACCTCAACGAGCTGGGCGACCCCGACGAGCACTACGCCGTGGGCGACATCATCCAGTTGCCCACCCCCGGCGGCGAAGGCCAGATCGGCGCCGTGGTGCGGGCGGTGCGCGAGGACGGCGCGCTGCGGCTGGACTTCAACCACCCGCTGGCGGGGCAGCCGGTGACCTTTGAAGTGCATTTGATCGGCGTGCTGTGAGCGATTCGAACCCGTTCAACCCCGCTGAAGTGGTTTTGGCCGAGCCGCGCGGCTTTTGCGCCGGCGTCGATCGCGCGATCGAGATCGTCGAGCGCGCGCTGGCCAAGTTCGGCGCGCCGATCTATGTGCGCCACGAGATCGTGCACAACACCTATGTGGTGAACGACCTCAAGGCCAAGGGGGCGATCTTCATCGAGGACCTGGCCGAGGTGCCCGCCGGCGCCACCCTGGTGTTCAGCGCGCACGGCGTGCCCAAGTCGGTCGAGGCCGAGGCCGCGGCGCGCGGCTTCACCGTGTTCAACGCCACCTGCCCGCTGGTCACCAAGGTGCATGTCGAGGTCGCCAAGCTGCATCGCGAAGGCTACGAATTCATCATGATCGGCCACGCCGGCCACCCCGAGGTGGAAGGCACCATGGGCCAGCTCGACGTCGGCATCCACCTGGTGCAGGACGTGCAGGATGTGGCGCGCATCCAGCCCGCGCAGCACGACAAGCTGGCGGTGGTCACGCAGACCACGCTCTCCGTGGACGACACGGCCGAGATCATGGCGGCCATCAAGGCGCGCTTTCCCAAAATCCGCGAGCCCAAGCAGCAGGACATCTGTTACGCCACGCAAAACCGGCAGGACGCCGTCAAGCTGCTGACGCGCCTGGTGGACGTGGTGATCGTGGTCGGCAGCCCCACCAGCAGCAACACCAACCGGCTGCGCGAGGTGGCGCAGAAACTGGGCACCACCACCCACATGATCGACTCGGCCGCCGAGCTACGCGCCGAGTGGTTCGAGGGCCAGGCCCGCATCGGCGTGACGGCCGGTGCCTCGGCGCCCGAAATCCTGGTGCGCCAGGTGCTGGAGCGCCTGAACGAGCTGGGCGTGACCTCCGTGCGCAAGCTGGGCGGCATCCAGGAGACCATGAAGTTTCCACTGCCCAAGGGCCTGAAGCTGATCGGCGAGGCCGAGCGCAAGCTGGAGCACCTGCGCTGAAGCGGCGCTCGATTCATTCAGATCGCTATTGGTTATATAGCTTCCTGCGCTTTGTGGACGGGCGCTGGAGCCATTTTTTATTTGAAACTCGCGCGCGGCTGGTCCACCTCCGCCGCCCCTACAATCGCCCCATGCTTGATCCCGTTTTGCTCCGCAAGGACCTGGCCGCCGTGCTGGCAGGCCTGTCCACCCGCAAGAACCCGCAGCCCTATCTGGACGAGGCCGCCTTCAGCGCGCTGGAGGCCGAACGCAAGACCATCCAGACCCGCACCGAAGCGCTGCAGGCCGAGCGCAACGCCGCCAGCAAGCAGATCGGCCAGCGCAAGGCCAAGGGCGAAGCGGCCGACGACGTGATGGCCCGCGTGGCCGGCATCAAGGACGAGCTGGAGGCCTCGGCCGCGCGGCTGGACGCCATCCAGGCCGAGCTGAACGCGCTGCTGCTGGCCGTGCCCAACCTGCCGCACGCCAGCGTTCCGGTGGGCGCCGACGAGAGCGCCAATGTGGAGGTGCGCCGCTGGGGGACGCCAGGCGCGTTCGACTTTGCCGTGCGCGACCACGTCGATCTGGGCGCCGCCCTGGGCCTGGACTTCGAGACTGCGGCCAAGCTCTCGGGCGCGCGCTTTGCCTTCATGCGCGGGCCGGTGGCGCGTTTGCATCGGGCGCTGGCGCAGTTCATGCTGGACGTGCATACGCAGCAGCATGGCTACACCGAGTGCTACACGCCCTACATCGTCAACGCCGAGACGCTGCGCGGCACCGGCCAGCTACCCAAGTTCGAGGCCGATCTGTTTGCCGCCAAAAAGGGCGGGCAGGAAGGCGAGGGCGAGGCGCTGTACCTGATCCCTACTTCCGAGGTCTCGCTCACCAACAGCGTGCGCGGCGAAATTCTGGCCGAGTCCGCGCTGCCCATCCGGCTGACCGCGCACACGCCCTGCTTTCGCTCCGAGGCCGGCAGCGCCGGGCGCG
Source organism: Burkholderiaceae bacterium (assembly GCA_041396485.1). Lineage (GTDB taxonomy): Bacteria > Pseudomonadota > Gammaproteobacteria > Burkholderiales > Burkholderiaceae_C > Ottowia. The sequence goes on from JAWKYM010000001.1 coordinate 680,272, forward strand.
ACACGCGCGGGCTGATCCGCCAGCACCAGTTCGACAAGGTGGAGATGGTGCAGATCACGCACCCCGAGCACAGCTATCAGGCGCTGGAGCAGATGGTGGGCCACGCCGAGGCCATCCTGCAGCAGCTCGAGCTGCCCTACCGCGTGGTGCTGCTGTGCACCGGCGACATGGGCTTTGGCGCCGCCAAGACCTTCGATCTGGAGGTGTGGGTGCCGGCACAGGATACGTATCGCGAGATCAGCTCGGTGAGCAACTGCGAAGCCTTTCAGGCGCGGCGCCTGCAGGCGCGCTTCAGGAACGCGCAGGGCAAGAACGAACTGGTCCACACCCTGAACGGTTCGGGCGTTGCCGTGGGCCGCGCGCTGGTCGCCGTGCTGGAGAACCACCAGCAGGCCGATGGCTCGATCCGCATCCCGGCGGCGCTGCGGCCCTATCTGGGTGGGCTGGAAGTGCTGCGCGCCTGACCTGCTAGAATCTTGGGCTCGACGCTGCGGAGAGGTGGCAGAGTGGTCGAATGTACCTGACTCGAAATCAGGCGTACGGTTTCCGTACCGAGGGTTCGAATCCCTCCCTCTCCGCCAAGACAATGAAAACCGCGCTACGCAAAACGTAGCGCGGTTTTTTTTGCACTGGCCTTGGGGCCGTGCGGCTACTGGCGCATGAAGTCGATCACCACGCCTTCGTGCGAGCGCTGGCGGTATTCGATGTGCACGCCTTCGCCGTAGCGCGCCTGCAGCTGGCCCAGCAGCGGGATCGGGTCGTGGTCGTTGACGAAGCGCATGGTCTCGCCGGGGTTCAGCGCGTCGAGCGCGCCAAAGATGGCCGAGTGGCGAAAACGCCGCGCGATGCCGCGGGCGTCGAAGCCGTAGATGGCTTCGGGGGTGGTGTGGTCGTGTCCGGGTGGGTTGGTCATGGCGTGAGAATGCGCCTGCAGCCAGGCGCGGTGGTTGCGAAAGGGGCGGCGCTCAGCGCTGCAGCTGCTCGCGCTTTTGCTCGACCTTGGCCCATTCGTCCGCGTCGGGCAGGGCGGCGATCTTGCGCGAGATGGTCTTCCAGCCCTTGGCCAGTTCCTCGTTCAGGGGGATGAAGTCGAGCTGGTCCTTGGGCACGTCCTCGTCGGCGTAGATGGCGTTGACGGGGCACTCGGGCACGCAGACGGCGCAGTCGATGCAGTCGTCGGGCTCGATGACCAGGAAGTTGGGGCCTTCACGGAAGGCGTCGGTGGGACACACGTCCACACAATCGGTGTACTTGCAGCGGATGCAGGCTTCGGTGACGACAAAGGTCATGATGGAAGGGGCCTTGCGAGGTGATCCTAAAAATGCATAATGAATACATCTTTTAATGTACGCCATGGAGCCACGCGGTGCAATGCAAAGCCGCGTTGCCGTCATGGCGGCCGGACCGACATTTTCCGCCATGCGCGTCACCACGTTTTCCGACTTCGCCCTGCGCGTGCTGATGTACCTGGCGGTGCAGGCTGATCGCCGCGCCACGGTGGACGAGATTGCCGCGGCCTACGGCATTTCGTCCAATCACCTGACCAAGGTGGTGCACCTGCTGGGGCGCGCCGGCTGGGTGCAGACGGTGCGCGGCAAGGGCGGCGGCCTGCGCCTGGGCCAGCCGGCCGAGTCGATCCGGCTGGGCGAGGTGGTGCGCCTGTGCGAGGGCAGCGCAGCCTATGTGGAGTGCATGGTGGCCGACCTCAGCCACCACTGCCGCATTGCGCCGGCGTGCAAGCTGTCGGGCATTTTGAGCGGCGCCTTCAAGGTGTTCTATGCCGAACTGGACAAGCACACCCTGGCCGACCTGGTGCAGGAGCCCGCGGCGCTGACCGAGTTGCTGGCGGCGCCTTCTTGAACGCACCGCCGCGCCGCTGCCGCGGCCAGGCGCGGCCATGCTGATCGGGGCGGGCGACGAGCCCGGCGCCTACACGGCCCTGCTGGCCTGCGCACCGGCGCTGGCGCTGGCCATCGACCGCGTGCTGGGCGAGCCGGCGGCGCGCTGGCACCCCGTGGTGTGGATGGGGCGCTACCTGGCCTGGACCGGCGCCCGCCTGGCACCGCGTGCCGACGGTCCCCGCACGGCGTCGGACTTGCGCGTGTTCGTGGTGGGCGCGCTGGCTTGGTGCGTGGCGGCCGCGGGGGTGCTGGCGCTGGCGGGGCTGCTGCAGGCCTGGGTGCTGGCCCAACCGGTGTGGCTGGCGGCGCTGGCGCTGGGCCTGTTCCTCAAGCCGTTGCTGGCCTGGGCCATGCTGCACGACGAGGTGCTGGCGGTGGAGCGCGGCCTGGCCGATTCGCTGGACGCCGGGCGCGCGCAGCTGGCGCGGCTGGTCAGCCGCGACGTGACCGCGTTGTCCGAGCACGAGTTGCGCGAGAGCGCCATCGAGAGCCTGGCCGAGAACCTGAACGACTCGCTGGTGGCGCCGCTGTTCTGGTTTGCCCTGCTGGGCCTGCCCGGCGCGGCGCTGTTTCGCTTTGCCAATACCGCCGATGCCATGTGGGGCTATCGCGGCGTGCGTCGCCTGGATGGCGTGGCGCGCGACTGGAGCTGGGCCGGCAAATGGGCCGCCCGCGCCGACGACGTGCTGGCCTGGCTGCCCGCGCGCATCACGGCGGCGCTGATCGCGCTGCTGGGCGGGCTGCAGGGCCTGGCGCGCCTGCCCGCCGAGGCCGCGCGCACGCCCTCGCCCAACGGCGGCTGGCCGATGGCCGCCATGGCCCTGGCACTGGGCGTGCAGCTGCGCAAGCCCGGCGTGTACACGCTCAACCCCGGCGCCCGCGCGCCGGCGCCGGCCGACACCCTGCGCGCCTGCGCCATCGGCTCGCGCTGCGCCATGGCTGCCACCTTGCTGGCCTGCGGCGTGCTGCTGCTGACGCTTGTGTCGTAGTGGTTTGATGCAAAATGGGCCGTTTGCGCACACCTGGTGCGCGCCATTAGCTATGATTTCAGGAGTAGTTGCGTGTTGACCCCCTTGCATGGCGGGCCCGATGCCATGGGCGTGCCGCGGCACGATTTGTCCAGCAACGGCAATGCCTGCGGGGCCTATCCCGCGGCGCTGCACGCGCTGCAGCGGGCCGATGCCTGCCACTACCCCGACCCGGCCTGCACCGCGCTGCGCCGGCAACTGGGCGACTGGCACGGCGTGGCGCCCGAGCGCATCGTGGTGGCCGCCAGCGCCAGCGAGTTCATCCAGCGCATCAGCCTGGCCGTCGCGCTGACGGCCCGGCCCGGCGCGGCCGTGTGGGAGCCCGCACACGCCTATGGCGACTACGCGCGCGCCGCGCAGGCGGCCGGGCTGCCGATGACCGAGGCGCCCGAGCGCGCCAGCCTGCTGTGGGCCTGCGAGCCCTCCAGCCCCTTCGGTCAGCCCCAGCCCGATGTGGCCGCATGCGTGGCGGCACTGTGCCCCGACCAGACCCTGGTGCTCGACCAGGCCTACGAGCCCCTGCGGCTGAGCGGCGCGCCAAGCCTGGACGCGGCCGCGCTGGAGCGCGTGTGGCGCCTGGTCACGCCCAACAAGGCGCTGGGCCTGACGGGCGTGCGCGCGGCCTATGCCATTGCGCCGCGCGTCGTGGCGCCGGCGCTGCACCGTCGCGTGCAGGCCCTGGCGCCCTCGTGGCCCCTGGGCGCGCACGGCGTGGCGCTGCTGCAAAGCTGGGCCACGCCCGACTGCGACGCCTGGCTGCACGCGTGCCGCGCCACGCTGCGCGGCTGGAAGGCGCGGCAGATCGCGGGCCTGCGCGCGCTGGATTGGTGCGTGGAGCCGAGCGATGCCAATTTCTTTGTCGCTTCCTGCGCCGACGGGATGGGCGCCGGAGGCCGAAGTGACCAGGATGGCCTGGCCGGCCTGCGCCGGCGCGGCATCAAGCTGCGCGACTGCGCCAGCTTCGGCCTGCCGGATCGGGTGCGCATGGCGGTGGCAGCGCCTGCGGTGCAGGACATCCTGATCGACGCCTTGCGACGGGAGGTGCCGGCGTGAGCGCGAAATGCGTCATGGTGCTGGGCACCAGCAGCGGCGCCGGCAAGAGCTGGATTGCCACTGCCCTGTGCCGCTACTACGCCCGCCAGGGCCTCAAGGTGGCGCCGTTCAAGGCGCAGAACATGAGCAATAACGCTCGGGTGGTGGCGGGCGCCGGCCCCTCACCCCCGCCCTCTCCCCAGGGGGGAGAGGGAGAAAATACCGGCGCGGATCGGCCCCCTCTCCCGCCTGCGGGAGAGGGTTGGGGTGAGGGCAGGGGCGGTGAAATCGGCTCCGCCCAATACTTCCAGGCCCTGGCCGCGCGCGCGCGGCCCGACGTGCGCATGAACCCGCTGCTGCTCAAGCCCGAGGCCGACACGCACAGCCAGGTGGTGCTTCTGGGCCAGGTCAGCCGCGAGTTGACGGCTCTGCCCTGGCGGGGGCGCAGCGAGCGCGTGTGGCCGCAGATCGCCGCCGCGCTGGATGCGCTGCGCGCCGAGAACGACGTGGTGGTGATCGAGGGCGCGGGCTCGCCGGCGGAGATCAACCTGATGGCCAGCGACGTGGTCAACCTGCGCGTGGCGCGCCATGCCGACGCGCGCTGCCTGCTGGTGGCCGACATCGACCGCGGCGGCGCGTTTGCCCACCTGTACGGCACCTGGGCGCTGATGCCCGAGGCAGATCGCGCGCGCATCCATGGCTTCGTGCTCAACAAGTTTCGCGGCGATGCTGCGTTGCTGGCGCCCGCGCCCGAGCAGTTGCAGCAGCTCACTGGCGTACCCACGGTGGCGGTCGTTCCGATGCGCTTTGGGCACGGGCTGCCCGAAGAGGATGGCGTTTTTGATGATCGTGACGCCGGCCCTCACTCCCAGCCCTCTCCCCAGAGGGGCGAGGGGCAATACTGGAGCCTGCGCACCCCGACGCGGTGTTACCCCCTCTCCCGCTTGCGGGAGAGGGCAGGGTGAGGGTCTTGCTCCTTCCCCCGCTGGGAAGGCCGGGATGGGGGCCAGCGCCCTCCACCCGCATCGCCATCGTCGCCTACCCCCGCATCAGCAACCTGGACGAATTCCAGCCGATCAAGAACGTGCCCGGCGTGCAACTGACCGGGCGCGCAGCCCAGCGGCGCTGGCCGACGCCGACTGGATCGTCCTGCCCGGCAGCAAGGCCACTGCCGCCGACTTGGCCTGGCTGCGCGCGCAGCGGCTGGACGCGGCCGTCGCGGCCCACGCGGCGCGCGGCGGGCGCGTGCTGGGCATCTGCGGCGGCCTGCAGATGTTGGGCGAGTCGCTGATCGATCTGCACGGAATCGAGCCCGGGGGCAATGGACCAGGGCTCGGCTTGCTGCCGCTGGTCACCAGCTTCGAGCCCGACAAGACCGTGCGCCACGCCACGCAGCGCTTCGGCGTGCTCACCGGCGCGTGGTCGGCGCTGTCGAACGTGCCGGTGTCGGGCTACGAGATCCACAGCGGCCGCACCGTCCAGCATCCGGCCATGGCCGCCAAGGGCGACGTGGCGCGCGAGGTGATGGCGGGCCTGGCCTGGCAGAACGGCGCGGGCAATGTGCTGGGCGTCTATCTGCACGGCCTGTTCGAGGACGCGGCCGTGCTGCGCGCCCTGTTCGGCGCCGACGCGCCCGCGCTGGATGCGGTGTTCGACGGCCTGGCCGACGAGATCGGGCGCGCCTTCGCGCCCGGCGTGCTCGATGCCCTCGTTCAATGACGCACGCAGACAAACGCCCGCGTGCGGTACGGAAAGCGCACCTCGGCCTGGCCGCGCAGCGCCGGGTGCGTGGCGATCAAGGCCTCGATCTGCCGGCGCACCTCGGCCTGTTCGCCGGCTGGCAGCGCCGCGATGAAGCTGACCGACATGAAGCGATCGACGACGACCTGCTGCGGCGGGGCCTGGTGCGTGTGGGCGAACACGCACTCCTGCAAGGGCCCGAAGGCCGGATGCGGGAAGGCCTGGCGCCAAACGCCGCTGTGAAAGCGCGGCGCGTCGCCCTCGTACGGGGTGGTGATGCGCGTCAGCTCGGCCACCCAGTCCACCGACTCGTCGCGCACGTTCCACACCAGGCCCAGCCGGCCGCCGGGCTTCAGCACGCGCGCAAACTCGTCCAGCGCGGCGCGCGTGGCAAACCAGTGAAAGGCCTGGGCGCAGACGATGGCGTCCAGCGCGGCGTCGGCCAGCGGCAGCGCGTCGGCCGTGCCGGGCAGGGCGCGCACGGCTGGCTGCGCATCTTGCAACTGCGCGCGCATGGCGGCCACCGGCTCCACCGCGACCACGTCGGCGCCCGTGGCCGTCAGCAGCGGCGTGAACTTGCCCGTGCCCGCGCCCACGTCGGCCACCGCGCGCCCGGGGCCCAGGCCCAGCGCAGCGCGCAGCCAGCCGCCCAGCGCGGCCGGATAGTCGGGCCGCCCGCGGGCGTAGGCCGCGGCCTGTTTTTCGAAGCCCTGCCGCGCGGCGGCGTGAACTGAATCGGACATATGAGCGTGCCTTCCATTCCCCACATCGACGACTTGCATGATGCCGCACTGGCGGCCGCGCTGCGCCACAAGATCGACCGCAAGACCGTGCCGCACGGCGCCCTGGGCCGCATGGCGGCGCTGGCGCAGCAGCTGGGGCTGATCCTGGGCACGACCCAGCCGCATCTCGCGCAGCCGCAGCTGCTGGTGTTTGCCGCCGACCACGGCATTGCCGCGCGCGGGGTGTCGGCCTACCCCAGCGACGTGACGCGTCAGATGGTGGGCAACTTCCTGGCCGGCGGCGCGCTGGTGAGCGTGCTGGCGCGCCAGCATGGCCTTGCCATGAGCGTGGTCGATTGCGGCGTGCGCGGCGACTTCGCGCCCGCGCCGGGCCTGCTGGATCGCAAGATCGCACCCGGCACGCAGGACTGCACGGTTGGCCCGGCGATGACCGCCGCGCAATGCATGCAGGCGCTGGGCAACGGCATCGAGGTCGTGCAGGCCCTGCCCGGCAACGCGCTGCTGCTTGGCGAGATGGGCATTGGCAACACCAGCGCCGCCGCGCTGCTGGTGGCGCGACTGGGCGGCGTGGACGTGGCGGCGGTGACGGGCGCCGGCACCGGGCTGGACGCGGCCGGCATCGCGCGCAAGGTGCAGGTGCTGCGCCAGGCGCTGGCGTCCAATGCCGACGCGCGTGAGCCGTTGGCGGCGCTGGCGGCGCTGGGTGGCTTCGAGATCGCCACCATGGTGGGCAGCGTGCTGCAGGCCGCGCGCCAGCGCCGCGTGATCGTGGTCGACGGCTTCATCGCCGGCGCCGCCGTGCTGGTCGCCAGCCGCCTGGCGCCGCACGTGCTGCAGCGCTGCGTGTTTGCCCACCGCTCCGACGAGCGCGGCCATGCACGCCTGCTGGAGCTGCTGGATGCCCAGCCCCTGGTCGATCTGGCGCTGCGCGTGGGCGAGGGCAGCGGCGCCGCGCTGGCCTGGCCGCTGCTCGAGTCGAGCTGCCGCATCCTGAACGAGATGGCCAGCTTCGAGTCGGCGGGGGTGTCGGACAAATCCTGAAAACTTGGGAGCCAGACAACCGGACGCAGAGGACGCAACAGGATTCGCAAAGGACGCAAAAGGAATTCATTTGAATCTTCATCTTTTGCGCCTTCTGCGTCATCTTTGCGTCCTCTGCGTCCGGCTGTTTCTTCTAACATCCGCAAGTCAACAAGGAGCACGCGCTTGAAAACATGGAAGAAGCTCACCCTCGGCACGCTGGTCGTGCTGGTCATTGCCGCCGTGGCCGGCTGGTTCAGCCTGGACAAGGAGACGCGTGGCCTGCTGGCCACGGTGCCGACCAACCGCAACCTGCTGTTCTGGAGCCAGCCGCAGCGCGACGCGGCGTTTCGCGCCATGGACCGCATCCCGCTGCTGGCCAAGTGGCACACCGCCTTGCCGGGGCCGGTGCCGCGCCCGCTGCCGCCGGGCGAGCCGCTCAAGCTGCCGCTGGACGTGGATGCCTACCTGGCCAGCCAGCACGGAGCGGCGCTGCTGATCGTGCAAGGGGGCAAGCTGCGGCTGGAGCGCTACGGCCTGGGCTTTGACGGCAACGGCCGCTGGACCAGCTTTTCGGTCGCCAAGTCCTTCACCTCCACCCTGGTGGGGGCAGCGCTGAAGGACGGCTTGATCAAGAGCATGGACGACAAGGTGAGCGACTACCTGCCGGACATGAAGGGCTCGGCCTACGACGACGTGAGCGTGCGCCAGCTGCTGACCATGACCTCGGGCGTGGCCTGGAACGAGGACTACGACGACCCCAACTCGGACGTCGCGCGCTTCAACAACCATGTGCCCGAACCGGGGGTGGATGCGCTGGTCAGCTACATGCGCAAGCTGCCGCGCGCGGCCCCGGCGGGAACGCGTTGGAACTACAGCACCGGCGAGACCAACCTGGTGGGCGTGATGCTGATGGCCGCCATCAAGAAGCCCTTGGCGCAGTACCTGCAGGAGAAGATCTGGCAGCCCGTGGGCATGGAGCAGGAGGCGACCTGGCTGCTGTCCAAGACTGGCAAGGAAATCAGCGGCTGCTGCATTCAGGCCGCGCCGCGCGACTACGCGCGCTTCGGCCAGTTCATCCTCGAAGGTGCCAAGGTGGGCGGCGAGCCGCTGGTGCCCGAAGGCTGGCTGCACGAGGCCACGCACAAGCAGGCCGACATCGGCACGCCAGGGCGCGGCTACGGCTATCAGTGGTGGACGTACGACGACGGCAGCGTGGCTGCGCGCGGCATCTTTGGCCAGGGCATCTTCATCGACCCCAAGCGCCAACTGGTCATCGTGACCAACTCCGACTGGGCCAAGGCGGGCGCGGCGGGCAACCCCCAGAGCGCGGAGCGCGAAGCCATGTACCAGGCCGTGCAGAAGGCCGTGGACGACGAGGCTGCCGCGCGCTGAGCGCCCGCGATGAACGCGCTGCGCCACTGGCTGCTGGCACTGCAGTTCTTCACCCGCATTCCCGTCACCGGCCGACTGGCGGCGTGGGTGGGCTACAGCCCGGCCCTGCTCAACGCCAGCGCCGGGCATTTTCCGGGCGTTGGCTGGGTGGTGGGCGGCGCCGGCGCCACCGTGCTGTGGGGTGCGCTGCAGGGCTGGGGTGCATCGCCGCTGGGCGCGCTGGTGGCAGCGCTGCTGTCCACCGCCGCCACCGCCTGGCTGACCGGCGCCTTTCATGAAGACGGCCTGGCTGACACGATGGACGCGCTGGGCGGCAGCGTGAGCCGCGAGCGGGCGCTGGAGATCATGAAGGACTCGCGCATCGGCAGCTACGGCACGGTGGCGCTCACGCTGGCACTGATGCTGAAGGTGGCGCTGCTGGCCTTGATCGCGCAGCGCGGCGCGGCCCATGCGGCGGCGGCGCTGCTGGCCGCGCACGTGCTGTCGCGCGCCGCGCCGCTGGCCGTGATGCGCACGCTGCCCTATGTCAGCGATGCGGGGCAGGCCAAGTCCAAGCCGCTGGCCGAGTCGGTGTCGCGCGCCAGCCTGCTGACCGGCGCTTTGTGGTCCATTCCGGCCCTGGCCCTGGTTGGACAAGCGCAAGGCGCTATTGTTTTGATTGCATCCCTGGCATTGTGGCTGCTGGCGCTGGCGGCCATGCTGCGATGGCTGCGCCGGCGCCTGCAGGGCTTTACCGGCGACACCCTGGGAGCCACGCAGCAGCTGTGCGAGCTGGCGCTGTATCTGGGCCTGGCCTGGGGCAGCACATGAAGCTGTGGCTGCTGCGCCATGCCCAGGTCGATCTGGCCGCCGGCATCTGCTATGGCCACAGCGACGTGCCGGCGCAGGCCGAGGCCACTCGCCGCGCCGCCGCCGCGGTGGCCGGCTCCTTGCCGCAGGACGCAACGCTTTGGGTGTCAACGCTACAAAGGTGCGAGCTGCTTGCGCAGGAACTGCGGGCGCTGCGGCCCGATTTGACCAAAATTCCCGACTCGCGCCTGCGCGAGCTCCACTTTGGTGCCTGGGAAGGCCTGCCGTGGTCTGCCATTCCGCGTGTCGAGTTCGACGCCTGGCTGGCCGACTTCGCCCACGCACGGCCGGGCGGCGACGGCGAATGCGTGGCCGAATTGATGATCCGTGTGGCTGCGGCGTGGGACGACTGGCAGCGGCGCCAGCGCGACGCCGTGTGGGTCACCCACGCCGGCGTGGTGCGCGCGGTGCGGCTGCTGGAGCGCGGCGTGCGTCTACCGTCGGCGGCCGGCGACTGGCCCGCCGAGCCGCTGGCCTTTGGCGCGGCCTGGGTGGTCGAGCGCTGAGCCTCAATACCCCATGCCGCGCAGGCTGGCCTCGATGGCGGCGGCCGCGGCCAGGGGCTTTTCCATCGGAAACAGGTGCGTGCCCTCCAGCATCATCACGCGGCCCTTGGCCAGGCGCGCGGTGGCCTGCACGCCGCCCACCTGCTGCATCTCGCGCGACTGCAGGCCGCCGACAAAGGCCAGCGGGCACTTGAGCGGGTGGCGGCGCAGCAGGCGGTCCAGGTTGTGCGGCAGGGTCTCGTAGATGCGCGACTCGATCTCGCGCTCGAAGGCCAGGCGCCAGGTGCCGTCGGCGTCCACCGTGCCGTGGTCGACGTAGTCGCGCAGCACCTGCGCGTCCCAGCGGGCAAACAGCTTCTTGCCCTGAAAGTGCTGGTACACCGCCTCGCGGTCGTCCCACTGGTCGCGCCGGCGGCGGCTGGTTTGCGCGGGCGAGAAGCGGCGCATCAGCGCGGTGCGCTTGACCACCCGCACCGCGCCGGCGCGCCAGCCGCCCAGCACGGGTGAGTCCAGCATGACCACCGCGCGCGCCAGCTCGGGGTGGCGCGCCGCGCACATCAGGCTCAGGATGCCGCCCAGCGAGTGGCCCACCAGAATGGGGGCCTGCCCCTTGTCGGCGGCCTTTTGCTGCGCGGCAAAGTCGGCCAGCTGCTGCACCAGGTGCGGCCAGTTGTCGCTGACGGGGTAGCGCGGGTCGTGGCCGAGTTTTTCGATGGCGCTGACGGCATAGCCGCGCTGGCGCAGGCTGCCCAGCATCACGCCGTAGGTGCTGGCCGGAAAGCTGTTGCCGTGGGAGAAGACGATGGAGGTCATGGGGGCAGAGGAGAAAGGCAACTTTGAAGTGTAGAGCCCGCAGTCCCGATAATCACCCATGACCAAGACCGCACCCAAGGCACCCGCGCCGTCTTCTCCGCCCGCGGGCAGCGGCGGCGCTCCGTTTTCCGCGCTGCCCCTCACGCCCGCCATGCAGGCCAATCTGCAGCAGCTGGGCTATCTGGAGATGACCCCGATCCAGGCCGCCAGCCTGCCGCTGGCCCTGCAGGGCCGGGACCTGATCGCCCAGGCCAAGACCGGCAGCGGCAAGACCGCTGCCTTTGCGCTGACGTTGCTGGCCCGGCTGGAGGCGCGGCGCTTTGCCGTGCAGGCGCTGGTGCTGTGTCCCACGCGCGAGCTGGCTGACCAGGTGACCGCCGAGCTGCGGCGCCTGGCGCGGGCCGAGGACAACATCAAGGTCGTCACCCTGTGCGGGGGCGTTCCCCTGCGCGGCCAGGCGGCCAGCCTGGAGCACGGCGCGCACATCGCGGTCGGCACGCCGGGGCGCGTGCTGGACCACCTGTTTCGCGAGACCCTGCGCCTGGACGCCGTGAACACCGTGGTGCTGGACGAGGCCGACCGCATGCTGGACATGGGCTTTCACGACGACATGGTCAAGGTCATGCGCCAATGCCCCAAGGAGCGGCAGACCTTGCTGTTCTCGGCCACCTACCCCGAGGACATCGCGCGGCTGGCCAGGCAGTTCATGCGCGATCCGCAGACCGTCAAGGTCGATGCGCGGCACGCCAGCCGGCACATCCGCGAGCTGTTTTTTGAAGTGCAGCCCGCCGAGCGCCTGCCCACCGTGGCCAGGCTGCTCAACCACTTCAGACCCGAGAGCACGCTGGCCTTTTGCAACACGCGCCAGCAGTGCCGCGACCTCGTGAAGCTGCTGCAAGACCAGGGCTTTGACGCGCTGGCCCTGCACGGCGAGCTGGAGCAGCGCGAGCGCGACCAGGTGCTGGTGCAGTTTGCCAACCGCAGCTGCTCGGTGCTGGTGGCCACCGACGTGGCCGCGCGCGGCCTGGACATCACGCAGCTGGCCGCCGTCATCAACGTGGACATCACGCCCGATGCCGAGGTGCACGTGCATCGCATCGGGCGCACCGGCCGCGCGGGTGAATCGGGCCTGGCGCTGGGGCTGGCGACGATGGAGGACATGGGCCGCATCGGCCGCATCGAACAATTCGTCGGCCATGCCTCGCAATGGCAGGGCGTGGACACGCTCGCGCCGGCTGCGGCGGCGCCGCTGCGCGCACCCATGACCACGCTGCAGATCGTGGGCGGCCGCAAGGAAAAAATCCGCGCCGGCGACGTGCTGGGCGCGCTGACCGGCGAAGCCGGCTTCACGCGCGAGCAGGTGGGCAAGATTCAGGTGATGGAGTACGCGACCTACGTGGCCGTGGCGCGCGACATCGGGGCGCAGGCGCTGCAGCGGCTGAATGCCGGGCGCATCAAGGGCAAGAAGGTGACGGTGCGGGCGGTGGGGCAGGGGTAGCAGAGGGCTGTTGGCGGCCTTCGCTGCGCCAATGGCGCACGCGTTGCGAGTAGGGCTCGCGCTGGATGGCCCAGGCGTTGTAGTCGGCGATTTGTTGGGCGTTTTCGGAAGCCCATGCGGCGATGGTTTGTGCTTGCTCGCACGCGGGGCGACTGACCTGCGGGGATGGCGACGCGGTGGAAGCGGAATTGTCACGCTCGTCTGCCTCAGCCGCCGAATGCAGGAGTCGCGGTGTTTGCATGCCTGCGCGATTCAATGGGTCAGATGCCGTCTGACTTTTTGAATGGAGTGCGCTGCGTGGGACTGATTGAGGGAAATCGGTTTGCTCAGGCACGGTGTTTTCCTGGATCGATTTTGCGCTTCAGCTCATACAGCGCCTCCAGCGCCTCGCGAGGGCTGAGCGCGTCGGGGTCGATGGCGCTCAATGCCGCTTCCACCGCGCTGGGCTCGGGCGCGGCGGCGGCGGGGGGCGGCGCAAACAGATCGACCTGCGCCTGGTGCGCGGCCGCGCCTTGCTCGAGCTGCGCCAATGCGTGCCGCGCGTGATTGACGACGGCAGCGGGCACGCCGGCCAAACGCGCCACCTGGATGCCGTAGCTGCGGCTGGCGGGTCCCGCCTGCAGCTCGTGCAGAAACACGATGTCGTGGCCGCCCGATCCGGTGGTTTCGGCCGCCGCCACGTGCACGTTGAAGGCCGCGTGGTGCGTGGCCGGAAACTCGGTCAGCTCGAAGTAATGCGTGGCAAACAGCGTGAAGGCCTGCACCCTGTCGTGCAGGTGCGCGGCGATGCCCGATGCCAGCGCCAGGCCGTCGAAGGTGGAGGTGCCGCGGCCGATCTCGTCCATCAGCACCAGCGATTGGCGCGTGGCGCTGTGCAGGATCTGCGCCGCCTCGGTCATCTCCAGCATGAAGGTGGACTGGGCGTTGGCCAGATCGTCGGCGGCGCCGATGCGGGTGTGGATGGCGTCCAGCGGCCCCAGGCGGCAGCTTTGTGCGGGCACGTACGAGCCCATGCTGGCCAGCAGGGCGATCAGCGCCACCTGGCGCATGTAGGTGCTCTTGCCGCCCATGTTGGGGCCGGTGATGACTTGCATGCGCGCCTTGGGGCCCAGCAGCGTGTCGTTGGCGATGAAGGGTGCGCCGCTGGTCTCGGCCAGGCGCGCTTCGACCACCGGGTGGCGCCCGGCGCGGATTTCGATGCAGGGCTCGCGCACGAACTCGGGCGCGCACCAGCCGAGGGTCAGCGAGCGCTCGGCCAGCGCGCACAGGGCGTCGAGCGCGGCGATGGCGCCGGCAAAGCGCGTGAGCTGCGGCACGTGGGGCTGCAGCTGGGCCAGCAATTGCTCGTACAGCCATTTCTCGCGTGCCAGCGCGCGCTCCTGCGCCGACAGCGCCTTGTCCTCGAAGGCTTTCAGCTCGGGCGTGATGAAGCGCTCGGCGTTCTTCAGCGTCTGGCGGCGGCGGTAGTCGTCGGGCACCTTGCCGGCCTGGCCGGCGCTGACTTCGATGTAGAAGCCGTGCACCTTGTTGAACTGCACGCGCAGGTTGGCGATGCCGGTGCGCGCTCGCTCGCGCGCTTCCAGCTCCAGCAGGAAGGCGTCGCAGTTCTGGGCGATGGCGCGCAGCTCGTCGAGTTCGGCGTCCAGGCCGGGCGCGATCACGCCGCCCTCGCGCAGCAGCGCGGCGGGCTCGTCGAGCAGCGCCGCCTGCAGCAGATCCAGTGCCTCGGCGGGCGGTGCCAGATCCGTGGAAATTTGAATGAAACAGGGCTCTGGCGCTTGCTGTACAAGCGCAAGCAGCTCTTTTTTTTGTAGCGACTGGCGCAGCGCCACCAGCTCGCGCGGGCGCACCTGGGCCAGCGCCAGGCGGGCGGTGATGCGCTCGACGTCGCTGGTGCCCTTGAGCTGTGCGCGCAGGCGTTGCCAGCGCGCGTCCGCGCGCAGCGCGCCGATGGCCTGCAGGCGCGACGTGGCCGCGGTCCGCTCGCGCGCGGGCGCCAGCAGCCAGCGCTTGAGCAGGCGGCTGCCCATGCCGGTCAGGCAGCTGTCGAGCAGCGAAAACAGCGTCGGTGCGTCCTCGCCGCGCAGGGTCTGCACCAGCTCCAGGTTGCGGCGCGTGGTGGCGGGTAGCTCGATCAGCTCATCCGGGCGCTGCACCGCCAGCGCGCGTACGTGCGTCAGCGCGCGGCCCTGGGTGTGCTCGGCGTAGGCCAGCAGGGCGGCGCAGGCGGCATGGGCCTCGCGCAGCTCCTCGGCGCTCCAGGCCGCCAGGCTGGCGGCCTGCAACTGCTCGAGCAGCTTGCGCCGGCCCAGCGCGGCGTCAAACTGGAACGCCGGGCGGCGGGTGAGGGCGGCGCGCACGCCGGCCAGGCGCTGCTCGAAGGCGGGCGGGGCGTCCTGCGGCAGCAGCAGCTCGCTGGGCGCGATGCGGTCGATCCATGCCGGCAGCTCGTCGGCGGCGCACTCGGCCAGCTGCACCTGGCCTTGCGTCACCGCCAGCCAGGCCAGGCCCACGCGGGCGCGCGCGCCGAGCTGCACGGCCAGCAGCAGCGACTCGCTCTTGTCGCTCATCAGCTCGCTGTCGGTCAGCGTGCCAGGCGTGACCACGCGCACCACTTTTCTCTCGACCGGCCCCTTGGCCGTGGCCACATCGCCCACCTGCTCGCAGATCGCCACCGACTCGCCCAGCCGGATCAGCCGCGCCAGATAGCCATCGACCGAGTGAAAGGGCACGCCCGCCATCGGAATCGGCGCACCGGCCGACTGCCCGCGCGTGGTCAGCGTGATGTCCAGCAGGGCCGCGGCGCGCTCGGCGTCGCCGTAGAACATCTCGTAGAAGTCACCCATGCGATAGAACAGCAGGGTGTCGGGAAAGTCGGCTTTCAGGCGCAGGTATTGCGCCATCATGGGAGTGTGGGCGGACAGGTCGGTGGGGTTCATGGCAAGGCGGGGCGCACGGCGGCGCATCCCCCGATTGTGCGCAATGTGCGTGTCCCGCTGCGCTGCGGCGGGTGCGGGCGTAGACTCGACCGCTTTGCTGTCTTCGACGTCACGCGGGCCTGCACCGCCTGACGCCGTGTTCATGTCTGCCGCTCCCACGCCGTTTCCTCCCGCCGGCTACAACGACCGCCCCGGCCCGCTGTTGCTGCTGACCATTGCGCTGGTCGGCGTGTTTGCCTTCCTGCAGGTGTATTCGGTGCAGTCCATCCTGCCCGAGCTGCAGCGCGACCTGCAGGCCACGGTGATCGAGATCGGCCGCGCCGTCGGCGCCACGGTGCTGGCGGTGGCCATCGTCTCGCCGCTGATGGGCATGGTGTCGGACGCGCTGGGGCGCAAGGCGCTGGTGGTGGCCTCGGTGTTTGCGCTCGCCCTGCCCACCGCCGCCATGATGGGCGTGCACACGGTGCAGGGCCTGACGGCGTGGCGCTTCGTTCAGGGGCTGGCGGTGCCCGGCGTGACGGTGGTGGCCATTGCCTACATCGGCGAGGAGTTTCGCGGCGCGGCCATGGTGCGGGTGATGACCCTGTACATCACCGGCAGCGTGCTGGGCGGTTTTCTGGGGCGCTTCCTGCTGGGGCACCTGACGGACTACATGTCCTGGCGCGCAGCCTTTGGCGTGATGGCCGCGCTCAATGTGGCGGGCGGGGTGCTGGTGTGGCGCGTGCTGCCGGCCTCGCGCCATTTCGTGGCCGACCGGCAGGTGGCCAGCGCCCTGGCCACGCTGGGCGTGCTGCTGCGCCACCCGGCGTTGCAGGCGGCGGGGGCGCTGGGCTTTACCGCGTTGTTCGCGCAGGTGGGCATGTTCACCTTCGTCAACTTTCACCTGGCAGCGGGGCCCTACCACTTCAGCCCGGCCGATCTGGCCAACGTGTTTGCGGTGTATCTGGTGGGTGTGGTGGTCACGCCGCTGGCCGGGCGCTGGATTCCACGCCTGAGCGCGCGGCGCACCATCCTGCTGTCGGTGGGCCTGTCGGCCTTGGGCGTGCTGCTGACGCTGCTGCCGCCCGCGCCGGCCATCGTCGTGGCCCTGGCCCTGGCGTCGTGCGGCACCTTCATCACGCAGTCCGCCACGCTCAGCTTCATCGCCTATCGCATCGACCACGGGCGCTCGCTGGCCAGCGGCCTGTACTACACCGCCTACTATGCGGGCGGCTTTTGTGGCGCCTGGTTGGGCGGCGTGGCCTACGCGCATGGCGGCTGGCCGGGTACGGTGGCGCTGCTGTTGGCCACGCAGGCGCTGGGCTGGTGGGTGGCCTGGCGCTTCATGGCGGCACCGACGCCGTCCCGCGCCTGAAGCACGCGTCAGGCGCGGCTGGCGGCACGGTGGGCGGCGCGGGCCGGCGTGCCGGCCGGCAGCTTGGCCAGCACGCGATCGGCATCGGCGCGCAGGGCGCCCGCCAAGCGGCAGGCCAGGGCCAGCCGGCGCAGCAGCCAGGCGCTGGAGTCGGGGGCGAACGGGTCGGGCAAGACCTCGGGCACGGCCGAGTGCAGCAGCGGGGCGTCGTCGGCATCGTGGGGCGGCGCCTCGGGCGGCTGCCAGGGGCGCGTCATGTCCAGCGCGTCCTCGATGACGCGGGCCGCCGCGGCCAGCGCGGGCTGCACGGCATCGAGCTGCAACTGCTGGCGCCGCAGCAGCAAGATGGACTGGATGGCACTGAGCTGGCCGAGCAGCTGGTAGCCGTGGCCCTGCAATTGCTCCAGCGCGGCGATGGGCGGGCGCACGGCGCGCGGCTCCACCAGTGCACGGCTGCTGGCCTGCACCAGGGCCGACAGCGCGTCATAGGCCTCGCGCCGGGCCAGGCGCCAGGCCAGCTCGGGTTGGCCCGTCACCTCGGCCAGCGTGGCCAGCGCCAGCGAATGTCGGGCGTGGCGTCCCATGGCGCGGCCCACGCGCCGCACCGTGTCGGCGATCTGGTGGCGCTCCCAGGACGGCAGCACGTAGGAAAAGCCCCAGGCGATGCCGGCCCCCAGCAGGGTGTCGCCCACGCGCTCGATGAAGTCGAAGGCGGGCTGGTCGCCGCTGTACAGCAGGTGGGCCAGCACCAGGCCCAGCACCGAGCCCGCCAGGGCCGTGGTGGCGTAGTGGCGCACCACGAAGGCATGGGCCACCCCCTGGGCCACCACCACCGCCAGCAGCAGCACCGCGGCCGGCGGGTTGAGCGCCAGCAGGCCGACCGCCAGCCCGCTGCCCACCAGCGTGCCCAGCACGCGCGCGTTGCGCCGCTCCAGCGTCTGCGCCAGGCTGCCGCGCAGCACCACGACGATGGTCAGCAGGATCCAGTAGTCGCGCGAGCCCCAGGGCAGCAGGCGCGCCAGCGTGTAGCCGGCGCCAATGGCCAGCGCCGCGCGCAGTGCGTGGCGCAGCGCCGGCTGGCGCCAGTGCCACACGCCCAGCAGTGGCTGCATGGACCAGTAGGCGGGGCTGACGAACAGTTGCCAGCCGCTGCGCACGGCCGACAGCTTGGGCGCCAGCTCGCCCCGGGCCAGCGCCGCCAGCTGGCGCACGGCAGCATCCTCGTCGCCCACGCGCACGCAGACGCTACGCACCAGTGCGGCGCGCTCCAGGGTGGCGCTGTCGTGCGGGTTGGCGGCGGCCAGCGCCTCGGCCTGCTCGCGCAGCGTCTGCAGCGCGGCGCGGTGGTCGCTGGCTTGCGCAGGGGTGCGGCCCAGCAGCAGGGCATCGGCCAGGGCCGCCACGTCCTGGCCCATGGTGCCCAGCATGGCGGCCAGTGGTGCCAGGGCGGCGGGTTGGCTGGCCTGCAGGCGTTCGATGTCCAGCTCGCCGGCAATCAGGCGGTCGCGCAATTCCAGCACCACGATCAGCATGCCCGCCAGGCGCTGGCGCCGTGGCGTGCTGGGGGACTCGAGGATCAGGTCGCGCGCCGCCTGCAACTGCTCGGCCAGCGCGGCCTGGCGCTGCAGCACGTCGCCGACCGCGCGCGGGTCGCCGCTCGGCGCCGGCTCGCCGGGGTGGCGCGTGAAGCGCTCCGCATGGGTGCGCATCAGCGCGGCCACGCTCAGCAACAGGCCCGCCATGGCCTGGATCCGGTAGCGCCCGTTCAGCCAGGCGTTGCTGGCGGTGCCGTACAGCACGTACAGGAAGGCGCCACCGGCGCACCAGGCGGTGCGCAGCAGGGCCTCGTGCAGGCCGGATGCCGGCTGCGGCGCCATGGCCAACAGCATGGCGAACATCACGGCCGCGGCCACCGGCATGCCGGCCCGCCCCCAGGCGGTGGACAGAAAGGCCAGGAAGGTGGCGGGCACCAGCAGCAGGCCCAGCTCGACCGGGTGTCCGCGCAGCAGCTGCACCGCCAGAAACAGCGGCAAGCCCAGCAGAGGGCCGGCCAGCAGGTGCGAGAACTTGCCGCGGCGTGCGCGCGGCATGTCCGAGATGAGGGCGATGATGGCGCCCACGCTGGCGTTGGAGGCGGCTGCCATGCCGAACGCGGCGTGCATGACGAGGGCGACCAGGGCCATGCCGATGGCCACGGACGCGCCGTTGAGGATGGCCGCGCTGAGCAGCGTGCGGCGTGCCTGCACGAGGCGTTGGTTCAATGACATGCCTTGTAGCAGGGCCATCGGGTCATTGTTGCATGGCTATGATCGCAAGCTGCCAAAAAATGATGGTGGCAGGCCCAGCACATGAACAAGGCTTTCACGCGCGAAAGCGATGGCGATGACGACGAGGACGACGTCCGGCTGCCGCCCCTGCCGGCGGGCGGCAAGAACTACGTCACGCCGCAGGGCTATGCCCGTCTGCGCGCCGAACTGCTGCGGTTGATCGACGACGAGCGCCCGAGAGTGGTCGAGGCGGTGCACTGGGCGGCCAAGAACGGTGACCGCAGCGAGAACGGCGACTACCTGTACGGCAAGAAGCGGCTGCGCGAGATCGACCGGCGCGTGCGCTTTCTGACCAAGCGCCTGGAGATTGCCGAGGTGACCGACCCCAGTGTGCACCACGGGGGCGAGCAGGTGTTCTTTGGCGCCACGGTGACCTACGCGGACGAGCAGGGCGCCGAGCACACGGTGACCATCAAGGGCATCGACGAGGCCGAAAGCAGCCAGGGCGAAGTGAGCTGGATCAGCCCCATCGCGCGCACCCTGCTGCGCGCGCGCGTAGGCGACGTGCTGCAGCTGCCCACGCCGGCCGGAGTGCAGGAGATCGAGGTGCTGGCGGTGGTTTATCCGGCGCCGGCCTCGTAGGCGTCAGGTGGCCGTCGGCACGGTGCGCGTGGCGCGCAGCACCGAGTGCGTCCAGCGCAGGGTGCGCAGCACGTGGTCGAGGTGGGCGCGGTCGCGCACGGTGATGACGAAGCGCAGGTCCAGCGCGTCCTGCGCCACCTCGTCGGGCATGCCCAGGTGCACGATGTCGGATTCGGCCGAGGCGATGGCCGCCGCCACGCGCGCCAGCACGCCCTTGCCGTTGACCACGGTGACGACGATGCCGACCTCGAAGGCGCGCACCGGCTCGTCGGCCCAAGCCACGGTGATGAAGCGCTCGGGGTCCTTGTGCTGCAGGCGGCGGGCGATGGCGCAGTCGTCGGTGTGCACCACCAGGCCTTCGCCGCGCCCCAGGTAGCCCAGCAGACCGTCGCCCGGAATGGGGCGGCAGCAGGTGGCGTATTTGATGGAGACGTCGGCGCTGCCATCCACTGTGACGGCGCCTTGCGACAGGTTTTCGTGCGCGGTGTAGCGCGCGCGGGTGAGCAGCAGCGCGTCGGGCTTGACGCCTTGCTCGCCCAGCAGCGTGACCAGGCGTTTGGCCACCATGCTGGCGCTGCGCTTGCCCAGGCCGATGTCCAGCAGCAATTCGTCGCGCGCGCGGTTGCCGGTAAAGCGCAGCAGCTTGTCCCACAGCGGCTTGTCCTCGGGGCCATCGCCGGGCGGCTTGCCCAGGCCCTCGGCGCGCAGCGCCTGGGCCAGCAGCTTGTCGCCCAGCGTGCGCGACTGATCCTGCGCCAGCGACTTGAGGTGGCTGCGGATCTTGGAGCGCGCGCGGCCAGTGCGCACAAAGCCCAGCCAGGCCGGGTTGGGGCTGGACACGGGGGCAGTGATGACCTCGACCACGTCGCCGTTGGTTACTTCGGTACGCAGCGGCACCTGCTCGCCATTGACCCGAGCGGCCACCGTGTGGTCGCCCACGTTGCTGTGGATAGCGTAGGCGAAGTCGACCACGGTGGCGCCGCGCGGCAGTGCCATGATCTGGCCCTTGGGCGTGAAGACGTAGACCGCGTCCGGAAACAGGTCCACCTTGACGTTGTCCCAGAACTCGGCCGCGTCGCGCGTCTCGCTCTGGATGTCCAGCAGCGACTGCAGCCACTGATTGCCCAGCTGCGCGCCCTGCAGCTGGCCGTGCTCGCCGCTCTTGTACAGCCAATGCGCGGCCACGCCGGCCTCGGCCACCAGGTCCATGGCCTCGGTGCGGATCTGAAATTCGACGTTGATGCTGGCGGGCCCCACCAGCGTGGTGTGCAGCGACTGGTAGCCGTTGGCCTTGGGGATGGCGATGTAGTCCTTGAAGCGGCCCGGCACCGGCTTGTAGAGCTGGTGCAGCAGGCCCATGGCGGTGTAGCAGCTGATGATGTCGGGCAGGATCAGGCGCACGCCGTACAGGTCGCTCACCTGGGCAAAGGACAGGCGCTTGTCGTCCATCTTGCGGTAGATGGAGTACAGGGGCTTTTCGCGCCCGATGATGCGCGCCGCCAGGCCGGCCTCGGCCAGCGCCCGTTCGACGTCCTGCTGCACCCGTTGAATCAGGTCGCGCCGGCGCTGGCGTGCACGCGTGACGGCCTTGGCCAGCACGTTGTAGCGCCAGGGCTTGAGATAGCGAAACGCCAGATCCTGCAGTTCGCGATAGGTCTGGTTCAAGCCCAGGCGGTGCGCGATCGGGGCATAGACTTCAAGCGTTTCGGTGCTGATGCGTCCCCACTTGCCGCGCGGCATGTCGCCCATGGTGCGCATGTTGTGCAGGCGGTCGGCCAGCTTGACCAGGATCACGCGCACGTCGCGCGCCATCGCCAGCAGCATCTTGCGGAAGGACTCGGCCTGGCCCTCCTCGCGCGTGTTGAAGCGCAGCTTGTCCAGCTTGGTCAGGCCATCGACCAGTTCGGCCACCGGGGCGCCGAAGCGCTCGACCAAGTCGGCCTTGGTGACGCCGCAGTCCTCCATGGTGTCGTGCAGCAGCGCGGCCATGAGGGCCGGGGCGTCGAGCTTCCACTCGGCCGCCTGCGCGGCCACCGCGATGGGGTGCGTGATGTAGGGTTCGCCGCTGTGGCGCAGCTGGCCCAGGTGAGCGGTGTCGGCAAAGCGGTAGGCCTGGCGCACGCGCTCGACGTCGGCCGCGTCCAGGTAGCCCAGCTTGGATTCGAGTGCGGCAAAGCTGGCGGCCGCGGCGTTGGCGGCAGCCAGCGGGGGGTCGAGGGATGGCGCCGCCGTGCTCATTCCCCGAATTTAACCATTCGCAGCCGGCATTGCCCGCAGCCATGAAAAAAGCGCCGCAAGCGGCGCTTTTTTCAGGAGATTTTGTGGCTCGGCGGCGCTCAGGGCACCTTCTTGAGCATTTCCAGGCCGATCTGGCCGGCGGCGATTTCGCGCAGCGCGGTCACGCCGGGCTTGTTGGTGGTCTCGACCTTGGGCGCATGGCCCTGGCTGAGCATGCGCGCGCGGTAGGTGGCCGCCAGCACCAGCTGGAAGCGATTGGGAATCTGCACGAGGCAGTCTTCGACGGTGATGCGGGCCATGGCGGGTGCTGAGGGTGAGAGGTGGATCAGTCGATGTCGAGGGCCTTGAACGTGTCGGCGTGGACGCGTTTCTGGGCGCTGAATCTCAAGCGTTGCGCGTGGACGATGGCTTTGAGATCGAAAAGCGCACGCTCGAATACCTCGTTGATTATAACGTAGTCGAAGTGCTTGACTTGGGCGAGTTCCTCGCGCGCATTGGCCAGGCGCAGCTCGATCACCTCGTCCGAGTCTTCGCCGCGCCGCTGCAGGCGCGCGCGCAACTCGTCCCAGCTGGGCGGCAGCACGAAGATCAGAATCGCGCCGGAAAAAAGGTTCTTGATCTGCAGCGCGCCCTGCCAGTCGATCTCGAGCACCACGTCGCCACCGGCCTGCATGCGCGCGGCAATGGCGTGGCGCGAGGTGCCATAGCGATTGCCGTGCACCTCGGCCCACTCGAAGAAGTCACCCGCCTCGATCATGCGGTCGAAGGCTGGGCGATCGACGAAGAAGTACTCGCGGCCGTTTTTTTCCTGGCCGCGCGGCGCGCGCGTGGTATGGGAGACGGACGGGGCGACACCGGCATCCACCTCCATCAGCGCCTTGACCAGGCTTGACTTGCCAGAGCCGCTGGGCGCGGCGACGACGAACAGATTTCCGAGAGTGTCCATGAAGGGTGCGCAAACGCTGGGGTGTTTGCGGCCCGATTTTATTTCGGGCAACGCTGAACAAGTCCCCTGCGCGCCGCGCATCCCCGCTTTGGGCGGTCTGCGGCGTTGCAAATCCTCGCGATAGCTATGGCTATCGCTGTGGTTTGCGCCTTGCAGCCCATCCCAAATCAGGGCGCGCGCCATCGCAGAGACTTGTTCAGCGTTGCCTTCGGCCCGATCGCGCGTGCGGCCGCGGCAATGTCCAGCGCACGCAGGCGCAGCGCGGGGTCGTACACGTCGCACACCAGCATCATTTCGTCACAGTCGGTCTGCTCGGCCAGGGCCTGCAGGCCGGCGCGCACGGTGGCGGGGCCGCCGATGACGGCGCAGGCCAGGAAGTCGGCAATGCCGGCACGCTCGGCCTCGGTCAGGCGCGCGAAGAAGCCTTCCTGCGGCGGCTGCAGCAGGCCGCGCTCGCCGCGCAGGATGCCCAGCACGCGCTGTAACACGCTGCCGGCCAGGTGGATGGCCTCCTCGTCGGTGGGTGCGGCCACCACCGGCACGCCGATCGTCACATAGGGTCGCTCGCATTGCGCCGACGGCTTGAACAGGCGGCGGTACAGGTCGATGGCCGGCCCCAGCAGCGCGGGGGCGAAGTGCGAGGCAAAGGCATAGGGCAGGCCGCGCTCGGCCGCCAGCTGGGCCGAAAACAGGCTGGAGCCCAGCAGCCAGATGGGCACGCGCGTGCCGGCGCCGGGCGTGGCGATCAACTTCTGGCCGGGCCGGGGCGCGTCCAGCAGGTGCTGCAACTCGGCCACGTCGCGCGGAAAGTCCTCCACCGTCTCCACGCGGTCGCGGCGCAGCGCGCGCATGGTCATGGGGTCGGTGCCGGGCGCGCGGCCCAGGCCCAGGTCGATGCGACCGGGGTACAGCTCGGCCAGGGTGCCGAAGGCCTCGGCCACCACCAGCGGCGCGTGGTTGGGCAGCATCACACCGCCGGAGCCCACGCGGATGCGTTCGGTGCCGCCGGCGATGTGGCCCACCAGCACCGCCGTGGCCGACGAGGCGATGCCGATCATGTTGTGGTGCTCGGCCATCCAGTAGCGCACCAAACCCAGGCGCTCGGCGTGCCGGGCCGTGGCCAGCGCCACCGCCAGGGCGTCGGCCACCGGTCGCCCCTGGCGCACCGCGACCAGATCGAGCATGGAAAACGCGATATCCTGCAATGCTTTGGCCATGCGCCGATTGTGCGCGAAGCGCGCGCGGCCACCCGCCCAATCCCCGCGTTCATCCATGAAGTCCAACGACACTGCCCTGGAAGTGCTGCCGCGCGATCTCTCGGCCTACCGTGCCGGCAACACCGGCATCGACTACGTGCATCGCTTTGATTCGGGCCGGCCGGGCCCGCACGTGCTGATCAACGCCCTGACGCACGGCAACGAGATCTGCGGCATGGTGGCCGCCACGCATTTGCTGGACACCGGGGTGCGCCCGCTCATCGGCACGCTGACCGTCAGCTTTGCCCACGTGCAAGCCTACGAGGCGTTCAAGGCCGACGATCCGTTTGCCAACCGGCAGCTCGTGCACAACCTCAATCGCGTGTGGTCCGCCGACTGGCTGGATGGCGCCGAGGACAGCCCCGAGCTGCGCCGCGCCCGCGCGCTGCGCCCCGTCGTGGCCGCGGCCGATCACATCCTGGACATTCACTCGACCAGCCATGACGGCGGGCCGTTCTGGGTCTATCCCGGCTTCGAGCGCAACGCGCAGGCAGCGTTGGCCTTGGGCGCACGAGGTGCGGTGTGCACGCACCTGGTGATGCCCAGCGGCCTGGGCAGCGGCACGCCGCTGATCCAGCACGGGCGCCACGGGCTGCCGGGCGGCGATGCCGGGGTGGCCCTGGTGGTGGAGTGCGGCCAGCACTTCCTGCGCGCCAGCGCGGAGGTGGCGACCCGTACGGCGCTGGATTTTCTGGCGCACTTCGGCCTGATCAACGCGCCGGCGCCCAGCGGCGAGCCGGTGCTCCAGCGGCGTTTCGAACTGTTGCGCACCTGCATGGTGCAGACACCCGAATTCCGCTTTGTGCGGCCGCTCGAGGGTTTCGAAACCTTTGCGCGGGGCGAGCTGATTGCCACCGACGGGGAGGCGGGCGAAATCCGGGCTCCCTGTGATGAATGCACCGTCTTCATGCCCACGCGCAAGCCGATCGTGGGGCGCGAGGCGGTATATTTGACGCAGCCGCTGCCGGCCTGAGCGGGCTTGGCCCTTCATCACGGCACGATTCCAGACTCGCGCGCCGCGCTGGCGCTGAAGGCACCATGTCGACTGTCCAGGTTCTGTCCGATGACGCACTGCAGCCGCAGGCAAAGGCGGTGTTCGACGACATCCGCGCCACGCGCCAGAGCGAGCACGTCAACAACTTCTGGCGCGCCCTGGCGGCGGCCGATGCGTCGCTGCTGCAGTCCACCTGGGCCGAGGTCAAGCAGGTCATGGGCGGTGCCGGTGCGCTCGATCCGCTGACGCGCGAGCTGATCTACATTGCCGTTTCCGTGGCCAACGGCTGCAGCTATTGCGTTCATTCGCATACGGCGGCGGCGCGGGCGCGCGGCATGACTGGCGAGCAATACGCCCAGTTGCTGGCCATCGTCGGCCTGGCGGCCAAGACCAATCACCTGGCCACGGCGCTGCAGGTGCCGGTGGACGCCGCGTTCGACGCGCAGGCGCGCTGACCGGCCATGCGCGCTGCCCACAACCCCCTGATCGAGCGCAGCAAGCGCGAGGTGCTGCTGCAGGCCGCGCCCATGGTGGAGCGCACGGTGCAGGCGGCCAGTGGTGCGATCGAGGAGGCGGGGCGCAGTGCGCGCTCGGTGGCGCGCCGGCTGCAGCTGGGGGATGCGCACGCGGCGCTGCTGCGCTATGCACCGCGGCTGCGCGCCGAGTTCCCGCAGATCCTGATGCAGGGCGTGGACCGCGCACTGCTGCAAGAAGCCGACGCCGAGCCTCAGCGTGCGCCCGACCGCGAGGATTCGATCCTGGCCCTGCTGGACGATGCCGAGGTGGCGCGCTTTGTCGAAGCCTCGCGCCTGCAGCAAAGCGCGATGCCGGTGATCGAGCGCTCGCTGGGCGTGCTCGATTCGCTGGTGAGCTCGGTGCTGGGCCTGCCCGTGGTGCGCGCGGACCTGAACCCGTTTCGCCCCGACGTGTTCTGTGCGGCGCTGATGCAAGTGCTGGAGTCCCTGCCGGAGGCGCCGGAGGTGCGCAGCCACTGGATTCGCCACATGGGCCGCCCATTTGCGGCCGAGATGCACGCGCTGTACGAAGCGCTGAACGCCATGCTGACGGCCCAGGGGGTCGAGGAGGCGCGCTACCGCCTGAAACTGGTGGAGGGCGGGGGCGGCTCGGGCGGGCCGGGCGCGGGGGGGGCGCCGGGCACCGGCGCGGCAATGGCTGCGGGCGGCCCGGGTGCGGACGGTTTTGGCGCGGCAGCAGGGCCCGGCTTTGCCGGAGGCGACGCGGGGGGGCTGGCCTTGGCGCAATCGGGCGGTGCCGGCCGCGGCGCACGCCGGCGGGGCTTCGTACCCCGGATGGAGCAGCTGTCGCAGGCCAAGCCCGCCGTGGATGCGGGGGTGATCCACGATTTTCTGTATCGGCCGCAATGGATCGAGGCGCACGACGAACCCCTGCCGCAGGGGTACTACGATTCGGTCGAGGCCGAAATGGCGGCGTTGGCCGCCCGGCCGGAGGCGGCGTTTGACGCACAGGCGCACGTTCGGGACCAGGAGCGTCGCCGCAGCCAGGGCGTGATGGAGCGATCGATACCGCGCGTTGGCGTGGATCGCGCGCTGCCGCCGGACGAGTGGGGCGAGCTGGGGTCGGCGCGGGCGCGCACCGACACGCTGATGCGGCTCAAGGCCAAGGCCGCTCGCATCAGCCAGGTGCTGGGCCTGGACGCGGTGCGCGCGCTGATCAACCAGGTGGCCAGCGACGAGCGCATGCTGGGGCCGGTGCGCGAGGCCTTTGTCGCGCTGGAGCCTGCGCTGCTGCGCATGGCGCTGGATCACCCGCGCTTCTTTGGCGACGAGTCGCACCCGGCGCGGGTGCTGGTCGAGACCATTGCCCAGCGCAGCTTCAAGTACAACGACGAGTTCGCGCCCGAGTTCGAGCGTTTCATGGAGCCGGTGCGCACCGCCGTGCGCGATCTGGTCGGGCTGCCGGTGGTCACGCCCAGCGACTTCGAGGCGCGTCGCCTGGCGTTGCAGGCCGACTGGAAGGCCCAGGACGAAGGCGAGCAGACCGCGCGCGATCAACTGCAGAACTCCATGCAGTTCGCGCAGGAGCGCCAGACGCTGGCCGATCGCATCGCCTGGGAGTTCAGCCTGCGCTCCGACCTGCTGGGCGTGCCCGCGGTGGTGGCCGATTTTCTGTATCGCGACTGGTCGCTGGTGATTGCGCACGCGCAGCTGACGCACAAGGGCAGCCGGCTGGACCCGGGTGGCTACCTGGCGGTGGTCAGCGACCTGTTGTGGTCGGTCAACCGCACGCAGGCCATGAAGCAGCCGGCGCGCCTGTTCGAGGTGGTGCCGGGCGTCATCATGACCTTGCGCCGTGGCCTGGACATGCTGGGCAAGGAGCCGGCCGAGACGCAGGCCTTTTTTGACGCCCTGCTGCGCTTTCACGACCCGGTGCTGCGCCTGCGCCGCCTGCGCAGCGCGCAGGACGTGGAGGCTTCGGGCTTTGCGCGCACCGGTCAGGAGTGGGCGGAGATGCCGCCGCCGGAGCCCGAAGGCACCGAGCGGCCCACGCCGCGCAAGGCCGACGAACCCTGGCTGGGTCGCCACGAACGCGAAGCGGCCGGCTTCGAGGACACGGCCGGCTTGGACGATTGGCCCAGCACCCAACTGCCCGAGGCGCCCACCCAGCCGGCCGTGCCGACGGATGTGGAAAGCGCTTCGCAGCGCGCCGACCTGCCCTTGTTGACCGAGCGTGCCGGTGTGCCCCTGCCCGCAGCGGGTGCGCCGTCGGCCGCTGGCCAGGAGCCCAAGTCCCTGTCGGAGGGGGAGTTGATGGCGCGCATTCAGGCCGAGGTGGCGCGCCTGCGTACCGGCGACTGGGTCGACCTGTACGTGCATGGCGCCTGGCGCCGTGCCCAGATGAACTGGATGAGCGACAACGGCTCGCTGTTCATGTTCGTCAGTCACGGTGGGCGAGCGCACAGCATGACGCGCCGCACCTGCGAGAAGCTGATGCGCCGGCGCCATCTGCATCCGGTCGACATTGACCCGGTGGTCGAGCGGGCGCTGCGCCGACTGGCCGATGAGGCGGGAGAGGAGCCGACCAATGGCGTCGGCGAGCCGTCCGCGTCGGCGCCGTTCGCCGACTGAACTCGATCGCGGCGGGCGCGCGGCGGCTCACACGTCCAGAAACAGCGCCGGATCGACCGATGCCCGATTGAGCACCACGCCCCAGTGCAGGTGCGGCCCGGTGACGCGTCCGGTGGCGCCCACCCGGCCCAGGGGCTCGCCCGCCGCCAGTGGCGTGCCCACCTGGGCGTCGATGCGGCTCAGGTGGCACATCATCGACAGCAGGCCGCCGCCGTGGTCCAGCCACACGGTCTGGCCGTTGAAGAAGTAGTCACCGGTGTCGATCACGGTGCCGGCCAGTGGCGCCACCACGGGCGTGCCGCTGGCCGCGGCGATGTCCATGCCGCTGTGCGGATTGCGCGGCTGGCCATTGAAGAAGCGCCGCTTGCCGAAGGAGTCGGAGCGCTTGCCCGGCACCGGGGGCCGCATGGCCAGGCGGCCGGCGGGTGGGGCGCTGAGGGTGGCGATCACGCGCTGCTGGTGATCACGTTCGCGCTCGTAGCGCGCCAGGTCTTCGGGGGACAGGTCCACCGTGCGGGGAGCCACCTTCAGGTGCTGTTCGGCATAGCGCTTGGGCGCGATGGTGTAGGACAGCTCGCGTGCCGCGGCACCCTGGCGCACGCGGATGGACTGCGGGCCCGGCTTGGCGGCCAGCGCGATGCCGACCAGCGCCGTCCACGCGATCATGTCACCCACCACCAGCAGCGGCACCTCGCCCTCGAAGGCCTGCGGGCGCTCGGGCGCAGGGCCCAGGTCGAGTCGCGCCACGCCGCCGGGCACCCGTTCGTCGTGGGGCCAGGGCCCGGTGTCGGACGGGCGCGCCCATGCGGGCCCGATGCAGGCCAGGCCGGCGACGGCCAGCAGGGTGCGGCGCGAAGCGCCAACGCGGATCCGAGCGTCAGGATTCATGATGAAATAGGCCCGTTGCGCCCTGTGGATGGGCGCAACAAGCTATCAATACAATAGTAAAATGGTGACGTCTGGTGTGCCCATCAGCTGGCTGCTTCCAGGCCGCCGTCGAAGTGCTGGCGCATGCACAGGGCGGCGCGCTCGCCATCGCGTGCCGCCAGCGCGGCCATCAGGGTGCGGTGCTCAAGCAGCGCCTGCCCAGGCCGTCCCGTCTTTTGCAGCGAGTGCTGGCGGTGCAGCTTCATCACCTTGCGCAGGTCCTGCACCACCTGCAGCCGCCAGCGGTTGTCGGCCAGCTCCAGCAGGCGCAGGTGAAACGCCTCGTTGAGGGCAAAAAAGCGCCCGGTGTCGTCGATGGCGGCTTCCAGCTCCTGGTGCAGGGCGCGCAGCTCGGACAGGGCGGCGTCGCTGGCGTGCTCCGCCACGGTGCGGGCAGCGTCGGCCTCCAGCAGCGACAGCAGGTGGTAGACGTCGGCCAGGTCCTTGGGCGAGGCCTCGGTGACGTAGGCGCCGCGGCGCAGCTTCATGGTGATGAGGCCCTCGGTGGCCAGCACCTTCAGCGCCTCGCGCAGCGGCGTGCGGCTGATGCCCAGTTCATCGGCAATCTTGAGTTCGTCGATCCACTCGCCCGGTGTCAACTGGCGCGCATAAATGCGCTGGCGCAGGCGCTCGGCCACTTCTTCGTAGAGGGCGCGGGGGGCGAGGGTGGCGGTCACGGTGGACGGGTGGGCAAATATTTTTTGTGATTCTAGGCGCAAAACTGCATTTTGAATTAATAATTATGGAAGAGTCGTGCACGACTGTCCTGCGGTGATCCGCCGGTCGTGCGTGCTGCCTGCCTTTTGCCGAGACCACCATGAGCCACGACGCCCCTGCCTTCAAACCCTCGAGCCTGGCCGACTGGCACAAGGCTGCCGCCAAGTCAGCGCCGGGGGGCGATGTCGATGCGCTGGCCTGGCACACGCCCGACGGCATCGCGGTGAAGCCGCTGTACACGGCCGAGGACGTGCAGGGTCTGCCCTACGCCAACACGCTGCCCGGCTTCGAGCCCTTTTTGCGCGGCCCGCAGGCCACCATGTACGCGGTGCGACCGTGGACCATCCGCCAGTACGCGGGCTTTTCGACCGCCGAAGAAAGCAACGCCTTCTACCGCAAGGCGCTGGCCGCGGGCGGGCAGGGCGTGTCGGTGGCGTTCGACCTGGCCACGCACCGCGGCTACGACAGCGACCACCCGCGCGTGACGGGCGACGTCGGCAAGGCCGGCGTGGCGATCGACAGCGTGGAGGACATGAAGATCCTGTTCGACGGCATTCCGCTGGACAAGGTGAGCGTCAGCATGACGATGAACGGTGCCGTGCTGCCCATTCTGGCCGGCTACATCGTCGCCGCCGAGGAGCAGGGCGTGGCGCAGGCGCAGTTGGCGGGCACGATCCAGAACGACATCCTCAAGGAGTTCATGGTGACCTGCCATCTGTCTCGCCCGAGCCGAGCATGCGCATCATCGGCGACATCATCGGGAGCAGTCGGCAGCGCACATGCCCAAGTTCAACTCGATCAGCATCAGCGGCTACCACGCAGGAGGCGGGGCGCAACCCAGTCGTTGGAGCTGGCCTTCACCCTGGCCGACGGCAAGGAGTACGTCAAGACCGCGCTGGCCAAGGGCATGGACGTGGATGCCTTTGCCGGGCGCCTGTCCTTCTTCTGGGCGGTGGGCATGAACTTCTACCTGGAGATCGCCAAGATGCGCGCGGCGCGCCTGCTGTGGTGCCGCATCATGAAAGAGTTTGAGCCCAAAAACCCCAAGAGCCTGATGCTGCGCACGCACAGCCAGACCAGCGGCTGGAGCCTGACCGAGCAGGACCCGTACAACAACGTCGTGCGCACGACGATCGAGGCCATGGCCGCGGTGTTTGGTGGCACGCAGTCGCTGCATACCAATTCGTTCGACGAGGCGATCGCGCTGCCCACCGAGTTCTCGGCCCGCATCGCCCGCAACACCCAGCTCATCATCCAGGAAGAGACGCACATTACCAGCGTGGTCGACCCCTGGGCCGGCAGCTACCTGATGGAAAAGCTGACGCAGGACATGGCCGATGCGGCCTGGGCCATCATCGAGGAGGTGGACGCGATGGGCGGCATGACCAAGGCTGTGGACAGCGGCTGGGCCAAGCTCAAGATCGAGGCCGCCGCGGCCGAGAAGCAGGCACGCATCGACTCGGGCAAGGACGTGATCGTGGGTGTCAACAAGTACAGGCTGGCCAAGGAAGACCCGATCGACATCCTGGAGGTGGACAACGTGAAGGTGCGCGAGAGCCAGATCGCACGCCTGACGGCCATCAAGAAAAAACGCGATCCAGCGCAGGTTCAGAAAGCGTTGGCAGCTATTACAAAGATAGCTGAAAGCGGCCAGGGCAACTTGCTGGCCGCTGCCATCGACGCCATCCGTGCCCGCGCCACCGTGGGCGAAGTGAGCGATGCCATGGAAAAAGTCTTTGGGCGCCACCGCGCCGACACGCAAAAGGTCTCCGGCGTCTATGCCGCCGCCTACGACTCTGCCTCCGGCTGGGAAAAGCTCAAGGGCGAGATCGACGCCTTTGCCGAGGCCGAGGGCCGCCGCCCGCGCGTGATGATTGCCAAGCTGGGCCAGGACGGCCACGACCGCGGCGCCAAGGTGGTGGCCACCGCCTTTGCCGACCTGGGCTTCGACGTGGACATTGGCAGCCTGTTTCAGACCCCCGAGGAATGCGCGCGCCAGGCGATCGAAAATGACGTGCATGCCGTCGGCGTCAGCACACTGGCGGCCGGCCACAAGACCCTGGTGCCGGCCATCCTGGCCGAACTGAAGAAACAGGGCGCCGACGACATCGTCGTCTTTGTCGGCGGCGTGGTGCCACGGCAAGACTACGACTTTTTGTACGCGGCCGGCGTCAAGGGCATCTATGGGCCCGGCACGCCGATTCCGGCCAGTGCCAAGGATGTGCTGGAGCAGATCAAGGCTTCGAGAATCTGACGACGTGATACAGTAATACGGTATTCCAATCGGAGAACATCATGGCCGTATCAGTTCGCATGGAGCCATTGCTGGAGAAGGAGCTCGAGCTCGCAGCCCAGCGCCAGGGCATCACCAAATCACAGTTCATCATCGATGCGGTGCAGCGGGCGCTTGGCCGCAAGAACCCGTATGAGTTGATGCTCAAGGTCAAGCAAGAGATGGCTCAGAATCCGCGCGCCCAGGAGTTGAGTCGGGTGTTCGCGGCCGAACACGACATTCCGTATGACACCGAGCGCTCGCGCGCTGCGTTGATCGCCAAGCTGCGCGCCAAACATGGCCTCGGCGCTGATTGACGCGAGCGCCATGGTGGCGGTTTTCGGGCAAGGCGAACCACACGCCGATCGCTACCGCGATCTGCTGGAGTTGGCGGCGCTTGAAAACTGGTCGCTGTCCACCAGTTGGCCTTGCGTGACCGAGGCAAGCTACTTGGTGCCGCCGCCCAACCGCTTTGCGCTGCTCAGTTGGCTGGGGCAAGGCGCCGTGTCGGTGTTTCCGTTTCAGCAAGAGTCACTGTTGGACTTCGTGCCCCTGATGCAGCGCTATACCGAGCGGCCCGGTACCGAGATGGACCTGGCCGATGCCTCGCTGGTGTGGTTGGCTACGGAGACGGGGGTGACCACCGTCATGACGTTGGACGCTCGCGATTTTTCCCGCTACCGCCTGCCCGATGGGCGTGCCTTCGAGATTTTGTGAGTGGCACGCATGACCCACGCCTTGCTCGAACCCCTGCTGCACGGCACGTCCGCGGCCCAGCGCCGCGCCATCGCCAAGGCCATCACCCTGCTCGAATCCACCCGCGCCGACCACCGCGCGCAGGCCGATGAGCTGCTGACGGCCCTGCTGCCGCATACGGGCCGCGCGCTGCGCGTGGGGATCAGCGGCGTGCCGGGTGTGGGCAAGAGCACCTTCATCGAAGCGCTGGGCGTATACCTGATCGAGCGTGGCCATCGGGTGGCGGTGCTGGCCATTGATCCGTCGTCCACCGTTTCGGGCGGCTCAATCCTGGGCGACAAGACGCGCATGGAACGGCTGTCGGTGCTCGAGCAGGCCTACATCCGCCCCAGCCCCAGCAGCGGCACCCTGGGCGGCGTGGCCGAGAAGACGCGCGAGGCCATGCTGGTGTGCGAGGCCGCCGGCTACGACGTGGTGCTGGTCGAGACCGTGGGCGTGGGCCAGAGCGAGACAGCCGTGAGCGGCATGACCGACATGTTCGTGCTGCTGCA
This sequence comes from Burkholderiaceae bacterium, assembly GCA_041396485.1. Lineage (GTDB taxonomy): Bacteria > Pseudomonadota > Gammaproteobacteria > Burkholderiales > Burkholderiaceae_C > Ottowia. The sequence continues at coordinate 713,703 of JAWKYM010000001.1, forward strand.
ACTGCCCAACGCGGGTGACGACCTGCAAGCCATCAAGAAGGGCGTGATGGAGTTGGCCGACCTGGTGGTGATCAACAAGGCTGACATCGAGCCCGCTGCCGCCATTCGCGCGCAGGCGCAAATCAAGTCCGCCCTGCGCCTGCTGGGCCAGCAGGGCAACCCCGAGCACGCGCGCCACGACGCGCAGCAGTGGCACCCGGACGTGATCCGCATCAGCGGACTGAAGGGCGAGGGGTTGGACGAGTTCTGGCGTTGCGTGACGCGCTTTCGCGACCTGCAGACCGCCAACGGCAAGCTGGCCGTGCGCCGCCAGCAGCAGGCCCGCGCCTGGATGTGGTCGCTGATCGAGTCGAGCCTCAAGGCCGCGTTTCGCCAGCACCCCGGCGTGCGTGATGCGCTGGCCCCCGTCACCGAGCAGGTGACGCAGGGACGCCTGCCGCCTTCCACCGCGGCGCGGCAGTTGCTGGCCGCAGCAGGGCTGCAGAGCATGCCGGCCGCTGCGGCCGATCATCAAGCCAGAATGGCCGCCAGCCCATGACTGATGCGCGCCTGACGCTATCTGAAACGGAGCGAATCGCCGCCTCCGCCGGTTGGCGTGCGCAGCGCATCGAAGTGTTTGAAACCGCGTGCGGACGCGTGGTAGCCAAGGGCCAGCGCCCGCCACGCAGCGCGGCGCGCTACCGCGCGCTGAATGCCCTGGCCGGCCTGTTGGGCGTGCCGTCCCTGCGTGCCGCCCCGGCGCGGGGCGGGGCGGCGGCCCAGGCAGTCGAGGTGCGTCGCCTGCAAGCCTTGCGTGCGGCCGGCGCGCCCGTGCCCGATCTGCTGCACGTTGCGCCCGATCACTTCGTCATGAGCTGGCTGGGCGCCAACCATCTCTCCCGGCTGCTGCACCAGCGCCATCCGGCAGGCATCGATCTGTGGCGGCAGGGCGCGTTCACCCTGGTGCGCGTGCATGCCGCTGGCCAGTATTTCAGCCAGTGCTTCGGGCGCAACGTGATCGTGGACGATGCCTGCGATCCACCGCGCCTGGCCGGCATGATCGACTTCGAGGACGATCCGCTCGAAGTCATGGGCCTGCCCGAGGCGCAGGTGCGCGACTGGCTGGTGTACCTGCAAAGCACGCTGTGGATCCTGAACCTGCCCATGGCGCCGCTGGATGCGGTGCTGGACGACGTGCTGGCGGCCGAACGCGCCGAGGTGCGTGCCCGGTTCGCGCGTGCGTGTCGGCGCCTGGCCTGGCTGCGCATGCTGCCGGCCAGCCGGCGCTGGGGGCGCGATACCCTGGCCGTGCAGGTCGTCGCGTCGGCGGCCCAGCGCTGGCGCCAGCGCCACGCGGCCGAACTCTGATTTCTTTCTGCAACAAGTGCCAAGATGACCTCAATCCTTGAACAACTCGAAAGCAAGCGCGCCGCCGCGCGCCTGGGCGGCGGCCAGAAGCGCATCGACGCGCAGCACGCCAAGGGCAAACTCACCGCGCGCGAGCGCATCGAGGTGCTGCTCGACGTGGGCAGCTTCGAGGAGTGGGACATGTTCGTCGAGCACCGCTGTGCCGACTTCGGCATGGACGCCACCCACATCCCCGGCGACGGCGTGGTCACCGGCTACGGCACCATCAACGGCCGCCTGGTGTTCGTGTTCAGCCAGGACTTCACGGTGTTCGGCGGCGCGTTGTCCGAGGCGCACGCCGAAAAGATCTGCAAGCTGATGGACCAGGCCATGAAGGTGGGCGCGCCGGTGATCGGCCTCAACGACTCGGGCGGCGCGCGCATCCAGGAGGGCGTGGCCAGCCTGGGCGGCTATGCCGAGGTGTTCCAGCGCAACGTCATGGCCAGCGGCGTGGTGCCGCAGATCAGCATGATCATGGGCCCCTGCGCGGGCGGCGCGGTGTACAGCCCGGCCATGACCGACTTCATCTTCATGGTCAAGGACAGCAGCTACATGTTTGTCACCGGCCCCGAAGTGGTCAAGACCGTGACGCACGAGAGCGTGACGGCCGAGGAACTGGGCGGGGCGCTGACGCACACCACCAAGAGCGGCGTGGCGGATCTCGCCTTCGACAACGACGTCGAGGCGCTGCTGATGCTGCGCCGCCTGTTCAACTACATCCCCGCCAGCAACCGCGAGAAGGCGCCGCACCGCCCCACGCAGGACCCGGTCGACCGCATGGACGCCAGCCTGGACAGCCTGGTGCCCGAAAACCCCAACCTGCCCTACGACATCAAGGAAGCCATCGTCAAGATCGTGGACGACGGCGAATTCTTCGAACTGCAACCCGACTACGCCGCCAACATCGTGATCGGCTTTGCGCGCATGGACGGCAACGTGGTGGGCGTGGTGGCCAATCAGCCGCTGGTGCTGGCCGGCTGCCTGGACATCAGGAGCAGCATCAAGGCGGCGCGCTTCGTGCGCTTTTGCGATGCCTTCAACATCCCCATCCTGACCTTCGTCGACGTGCCCGGTTTCATGCCCGGCACCAGCCAGGAGTACGGCGGCATCATCAAGCACGGCGCCAAGCTGCTGTTCGCCTATGCCGAGTGCACCGTGCCCAAGATCACCGTCATCACGCGCAAGGCCTATGGCGGCGCCTACGACGTGATGAGCAGCAAGCACCTGCGCGGCGACGTCAACCTGGCCTGGCCCAACGCCGAGATCGCCGTGATGGGCGCCAAGGGCGCGGTCGAGATCATCTTTCGTGAAGAAAAGAAGGACCCCGCCAAGCTGGCCGCGCGCGAGGCCGAATACAAGGCGCGCTTTGCCAATCCCTTCGTCGCCGGTGCCCGTGGCTACATCGACGACGTGATCTCGCCGCACGAGACGCGCAAGCGCATCTGCCGCAGCCTGGCGATGCTCAAGGACAAGAAGCTGGACAACCCGTGGCGCAAGCACGGCAATATTCCACTCTAATTTTGATAGCTTTTGACGCTTTATGAATAAGCGACAGAGCCTAGAAACCCTCAAAACCACTGAACCATGTTCACCCAAATACTCTTAGCCAACTGCGGCGAAAGCGGCCGCGTAGCGGACGTTTCGTCAAATTGCCTGCCGCAGCCCGCGCAGTGGGCTATTGCACGCAACCCCATCGCGTAAGGGAGCCAAAAGATGTTCACCAAAATCCTGATCGCGAACCGGGGCGAGATTGCGTGTAGGGTCATCACCACCGCCCAGCGCATGGGCATCGCCACCGTGGCGGTGTATTCGGACGCCGACAAGAACGCGCGCTTCGTGCAGCTGGCCGACGAGGCCGTGCGCCTGGGCCCGCCGCCCTCGCGCGAGTCGTACCTGCTGGCCGACAAGATCATCGAGATTTGCCAGCAGACGGGCGCCGAGGCGGTGCACCCGGGCTACGGTTTTCTGTCCGAGAACGCTGAATTTGCGAAGAAGGTGGAAGAGCAGGGCATCGCCTTCATCGGCCCCAAGCACGCGGCCATCGCGGCGATGGGCGACAAGATCGCGTCCAAGAAGCTGGCGGGCGAGGCCAGGGTCAGCACCATTCCGGGCCACAACGCGGCCATCGACAGCCCCGAGCATGCGGTGGAGATTGCCCGGGGCATCGGCTACCCGGTGATGATCAAGGCCAGCGCGGGCGGTGGCGGCAAGGGCCTGCGCGTGGCCTACAACGACCAGGAGGCACACGAGGGCTTTGCCTCGTGCAAGAACGAAGCCCTGAGCGCCTTTGGCGACGACCGCGTGTTCATCGAGAAATTCGTCGAGCAGCCGCGTCACATCGAGATCCAGGTGCTGGGCGACGCCCATGGCAACGTGGTGTACCTGAACGAGCGCGAATGCTCGATCCAGCGGCGCCATCAGAAGGTGATCGAGGAAGCACCTTCACCCTTCATCAGCGAGGCGACGCGCAAGGCCATGGGCGAGCAGGCGGTGCAGCTGGCCAAGGCAGTGGGCTACCAGAGCGCGGGCACGGTGGAGTTCGTGGTCGGCAAGGACCAAGATTTCTATTTTCTGGAGATGAACACCCGCCTGCAGGTGGAGCACCCGGTGACGGAGCTGATCACCGGGCTCGATCTGGTCGAGCAGATGATTCGCGTGGCGGCGGGCGAAAAGCTGGCCTTCACGCAGAAGGACGTCAAACGCGAAGGCTGGGCGATGGAGTGCCGCATCAACGCCGAGGACCCGTTTCGGGGCTTTTTGCCGTCCACCGGCCGGTTGGTGCGCTTCGAGCCGCCGACGCAGGACCTGCAGCAGGGCCAGGCCACCACGGCATTGGGCGTGCGCGTGGACACCGGCGTGGTCGATGGCGGCGAGATCCCGATGTACTACGACTCGATGATCGCCAAGCTGATCGTGCACGGCAGCGACCGCGCGGACGCGATCGCGCGCATGCGCGCGGCGCTCAACGGCTTCGTCATCCGCGGCGTGCAAAGCAACATCCCGTTTCAGGCCGCGCTGCTGGCACACCCCAAGTTCCAGGCTGGCGACTTCAACACCGGCTTCATCGGCGAGCACTACGTGCACGGCTTTTCCGCCGCCGACGTGCCGCATGCCGACCCCAGCTTTCTGGTGGCGCTGGCCGCTTGCCTGCACAAGTTCTACCGCAACCGCGCGCGCAGCCTGCAAGGCCAGTTCTGGGAGGGCAAGCAGCGCCCGCCGCGGCGCGACTTCACGGTGTGCACGCTGGGCCACGCGGGCGACAACCACTACGTCAACGTCACGCTGGAGGAGGGCGCCGTGGGGCCCGCCACGCGCGTCACCGTGCATGCGCCGGGCGGCGACCGCCCCTATGACCTGCACATCAAGCACGACCTGGGCGATGCGCGCATCGAAGGCCAGTGCAATGGTCATGCCTTCACCGCGCAGCTGGAGCGCGGCCGCGCGCGCAACCCGCTGGCCATTCGCGTGGTCCACAACGGCACCCAGCTCGACGCCTTGGTCATGCAGCCCCACACCGCCGAGCTGCATCGCCTGATGCCCTACAAGGCGCCGCCCGACATGAGCAAGTTCGTGCTCTCGCCCATGCCCGGCCTGCTGGTGCAGGTGGCCGTCAAGCCCGGCCAGGAGGTCAAGGCCGGCGAGCGCGTGGCCGTGATCGAGGCCATGAAGATGGAGAACGTGCTGTTTGCCAGCGCCGACGGCGTGGTCAAGGCGGTCAAGGCCGAGCAGGGCGACAGCCTGGCGGTGGATCAGGCGATCGTGGAGTTCGAGTAGCGGCGGCGCAAGGCGTGCGGTGGCGTCGGAGCGCGCTGGCGCCACGTGCCCCCGCGGGCACGGGCTGCGCGTTGCCTCAGCGTCCGGACTTGGTCCATGAGATGAACTCGGCCTGGTCCATGGCGCGCGGCGTCTTGCTGATGAACACGACCAGTCGCTTGCCGTCGGTGAAATACGGGTCGGCAGTGAGGTTGGTGCGTGGGTGCTCACGGCTGGCCGCTTCAACGCCGTCGACATAGCCCCAGCGTGCGACGTTGCCGCTGTGCAGCAGGGTCTCGAGCAGGCGAAAGCGCGCGTGATCGACTTGCGGGTCGATCACGTGCGTGGTCAGCGTCTTGGACAGGGTGGTTACCTTCACGCCGATGTCGCGGCTGATCTGGCCGATCCAGACGGGCTGGCCCTCGACCTGCAGCGGAGACAACCACAGGCGCAGGTGGCTGCGCTGCGCAATGTCGGTGCGGGCATGTTGCATGGCCAGGTCTTGCGGCCGGCCGTTGACAAACAGCGGACTGACGGGCGATGTGCGGTAGCCGCCGCCAAAGGCAAAGGCCGAGGCCATGCGCCCCACGCTGGCGGCGCTGATGGTTTCGGTGAAGTCCCAGCCGGCGCGCACCAGGGCCACCAGGACGTCGCGTTCGGCGCCGACCAGGACGATGTTCAGCGGGTCGCCCAGGCCTTTGCCGTCGGCGTCGGTGGTGCAGCAGGGCATTCGTTCGATCTCGGCTCCGAGCTGTCGCACCGTCACCGTGCGAGCGCTCTGGTGCTCAGTTGCCCGCCGGATGCGGCTTGCCTCGTAGTCGAAGCTGCCGTCCGGCTGGTCTTCGGTCAGGTCAAAGTGCAACACGCCGCCCAGGCCCAGCAGGTCCACGTTCATCAGCTTCAGGCCGCGATCCATCGTGGTGTAGACGAAGCCGCTCACCGTGTGGCCCGGCGCGACATGCAGCTTGATGGCGTCGTCGATCAGCCTGGCTTCGGCCGCGCGCAGGGAATCCGCCGGCACCTGGGACTTGAACAGGCGCGCGACTTCGCGCGGCGCGTAGTAGTTTGCATCCAGGAACGAGCGCATGAGCCAGTGGGGCTGCCGGCTGCGGTTCTCGATCTGCAGCCACACCGGCTGCACGCCCTGGTCGGCCAACGGCAGGCCGAAATGCGCCTGGCTCTCGGCGGCGCGCAGCACGCTGGCGCGCACGCTCACCTGGTCGTGGGTACTCACCTGCGTGCGGGCGCGCTCCAGGTAGGCCGTGGCGCTGTCTGCGGCCGCCATGGGCGTGGCCACGGCGGCCGGGCCGCCCGGACTGGCACACGCCACGAGCAGCATGGCGCCAAGTACCACCGCCGCAAGACGGGCGGCACAGGATCTGCGGGGTTGGCAAGCATACGGAAGAGTCATGGTCGAGGATGCGTGGCTTGCTGATGGACGACCGCGATGATGGCCAGCGCCAGCTTGGTGCGCGGCACGTCATCGATGAACAGGCCGCGCAGAAGCGGCAATTGCTGTGACAGCGCAATGGCGATGGCCCAGTGGTCGGCGTTGACGTAGCCCAGCAGTGCGCTGCCGGGTACGATGGCGTCGCTGGCGACGATCTGGCCGTCGTTGTTGGCGTCGATGTGGGCCAGTTTCTTGTACGTGCCGCGCAGCGGCACGGAAATGTGCCCTGGGTCGGGCAGCGCAACCATCGAATAGAACGGCACGTGCAGCCGCTGATGGTTGGCCTGCCACCAGCCGTGGCGAACCTCCCGGCGCAGGGCTTCGATCTCCGACCCGTCGCCGGCGCGGCAAGTCGCCAGGGGCAGATGCTCCAGAACGGATTTTTCCAGACCGTTCATGTCATCGGCCAGAGGGCTGCCGCCCGCAGCGCCGGCCCAACTGACAACGGCGGCAACGCGACGCATGGCGTGTGGATGCCGCACCAACGCCTCCATCACGTCGGGCAGGCCTTTGGAGTAGCCGAAAACGATCTGCGGTCGGCAGCCGCGCTGGACAACTGCTCGGCGATCAGTTCGGCGTTGCGGGCGGTCGAGCCACGCCCTTCGATGGTCAGGATGCGGGCGTCAAACCCCTGGGCTCGCAGCGCATCGGCGACGTCCTGGAATGGAGCGACCAGTGAGCCGGCGCAGCCCGACAGCAGGCCCGGCACGAACACCAGGCGGTAGCGGCGCGCCAGCGCGGTGGCGCTTGCCCGTGGTGTCGGCTCCACGCCCGTTGCCGCTGGTTCGTCCTGCAGGTGTCGCAAGACCTGCGTGCAATCGGTCCCGGCGGGCAATTGCGGACACAGCGCATGTCGAAACGCCGGTCGCAAGTCGCGCCCTGGCGTCCATGCGGTGCCGGGGGGCGGCTCGCGGCCCACCTCGACCGGCGGGACGGTTGAGCAACCCAGCAGCGTCAGTGCGGTGGCGGCCGCCCAGAGGCCCATGCAGCGATGCCGGGACGTCACGATCTTCTTGTGCCAAATCACGATGCAGGCCGCATGGAGAAAGCGTTGGATTCTATGAATTCAATAGTAACCGGGCAACTCGGCGTGCGCCGCATCACGGGTCGTAGAAGAACCGAACAACCCATGAAATCTGATCGAGCAGCAGCATCGTGACGAACAGGGCGTGAAAGCGCATGTTGCGGGTCCGGATGGCGACCACGCAAAGCACCAGCAGGATGGGCGTGCGGACCATGTATTCGCGGCCGAAGCGCGCAAAGTGGACATCGCCCTTGATCCAGGTGTCGATCACATCCAGCAGGTAGCTGAACGCCAGCAGCGAGAAAAACCACGCCCGCCGGGCCAGGAAATAGTCCCGGTAGCTCGCATAGTCGAACATGCTGGCCGGAAAGAGCAGGGCGCAGAGCAGGAACAGGACAATCGCGTAGGTGATGACGAACGCATAGGTGCCGAAGGACCAGTGCGTCACCGAATAGAGCCCGAACTGCCACCACCAGAAGTGAACCAGCGCCAGCAGCAGCGACGCAACCCACGTCAGGTGCACCGCGTCGGGGCGGTATTGCGTCGGGTGCTGGACGATGCGTGCCACGCCCGACAGCAAGGTTGTGACACCCAAGCCGATCACCATGCCCATCACGACGCGGACGTGGGGAAAGATGTCGTGGACGTTTTGGGTTGGATCAAGCACGTGAAGTGGGAGCGGTTGGCAACAGGCAGGAACCGCCCAAGGGTAGCGCAATGAGCGCGTGCCTCCTAAAATAGAACACTTGCAATAACGTTGCGTGGAGGCTGCCTATGCCCATGGATTGGTGTGCAACCATCCCTTCGTCGATGGCAACAAGCGCACCGCCTTTGTGGCCGCGCAGCTTTTTCTGCGCTTGAACGGGCATCGAATCAACGCGCCGCCTGTCGATTGCGTGATGATCACCTTGGCGCTTGCCGCCAGCGACCTCGACGAAGCCACGTTGGCCGCGTGGCTGCGCCGCCACCTGCAGCCGCGGTGATGGTGGTGCATGAATTGCGCCTGGCCGTCCACGCCACGCCCGGCGCCAAGCGCACAGAGGCGGCGGGCGTGCATGGCGATGCCCTGCGCGTGCGCCTGGCCGCGCCACCCGTCGATGGCAAGGCCAACGCGGCGCTGATCGACTGGGCCGCAGCGGCTTTTGGCGTGCCCAAGAAGCGGGTGCGCTTGCTTCACGGCGCGGTGGGGCGCAGCAAGGTGCTGGCCATCACGCTGGAGAGTGCGGTTGCGCTGCAGCAAGCCCAGGCGCAGCTGGCATGCTGGATGCAGTCAGGGCCGGATTGACGCCGAAGCTGCCTTGCGTCGTGCACGGCGGCCGATGATCGCGGCCACACCCACGACACCCATCGTCAACCACAGGCCCGCGGGTGCCACAGTCGGCACCGGATAGACGGGTGCAGGGGTGGGCAGCGCGAGTTGCAGCACGGCCCCGTCCTTGATGGCGTAGTCGTCCAGCGTGCGGCCATCTTCCAGTTGCTTGCCGTCAAAGATCAGGCGTTGATGATCTGGCTCAATGCCTTCCTTGTCCTGGATTTTTTGCTTGACCTGCTGAATCGAATCGCTGCCGCTGACCTCGAGCCCGATGGTCCGGCCATCGGAGATCTCGATGATGATCTGCATCGTTCCGACGGGCAGGCGCAAGACCAGGTGCAGTGTGGATTCCTTCTGGATGTTGTAGTCGGCCAGGGTGCGGCCATCCTCCAGTTGCTTGCCGGCAAAGATCAGGCGCTGCTGGTCGGGTGGAATGCCTTCCTTGTCCTGGATTTTTTGCTTGACGTTCTCGATCGTGTCGCTCGACTCGACCTCGAGCGTGATGGTCTTGCCGGTCAGTGTCTTGACGAAAATCTGCATGCCGCACCTCGCGGAGAATCGTGGATTGAAGACTGAACGATGATGCCGCAATGTTCAGGAGGAAAAGAGTCCGTGTCTGATGGTCTGGGCCGAACACGGCGAGAACTGCTGCAGCGCATGGCGGCGGTCACCGTCGCAGGGGCGGCTGCGCCCGCAGTAGCGGCCAGCGTAACACGGCGTCTTGCCGAAGCGCTCGGCCCGCCGCTGCGCGAGCGTTGGCTCGACGTGCAGAGCGTGGCCGTGCGGCAGCGGGGTGCTGCGGTGTTCGACTTTCAGCGCCCGCCCCACACCGCCGACAGCCTGCACGACGTGCAATCCGTCACCAAGAGCGTGCTGGCCCTGCTGTTCGGCCAGGCCATGGCCGATGGCCACGTGCGCGGGCCGGACGAGCTGGTGGCGCTGCGCCTGCCCGCCATGCTGCGGCTGGGGGCCGACGCGCGCGTGCAGCGCCTGCGCTTTGCCCACCTGCTCACCATGACCGCCGGCTGGCCGCCCGATGAGACCGCGCGGCCAGGCCGCGACGACGACCTGCGCTGGCTGGTGCAGCGTCCCTTCGTCGCCGAGCCCGGCACGCGCTTTGCCTACGACAACGGCGCGGCCAACCTGCTGGCGCTGGCGCTGGAGGGCGCGGTGAGCGAGCCACTGCCGGCCTACGCGCGCCGGCGCCTGTTCGGGCCGCTGGGCATCGACCGCCTTGCCTGGCGGCGCGGCGCGCAAGGCCATGCGCTGGGCGCCATCGGCCTGTCGCTGACCACGCGCGCCATGGCGCAGCTGGGCGAGCTGGTGCTGCATGAGGGCCAGTGGCAGGGCCGCGCCCTGGTGCCGCGCGCCTACATGCAGGACCTGGCGCGGCGGCACAGCAGCGGTGGCCCGCCGCTGGCCACGGCCTACGGCTACCTGTGGTGGCTGGGCGCGGGCAGCATCATGGCCAGCGGCTACGGCGGGCAGTGGATACACGTCGATCCCGCGCTGGACCTGGTGGTGGCGCTCACCTCGCGCCGCACACCCGAGAGCGCCGAGCGTGGGCAGGGCGGCACGCTGATCCGCCGCGACATCGTGCCCGCCGTGCGGCGCCTGCAGCGCGCGGGACAATAGCGCCATGAACGACGCCACGGCCCTGCTCATCGTTGACGCGCAATACGGCTTCATGCCCGGCGGCGGCCTGCCGGTGGCCAGCGGCGACGCCATCGTGCCCGTCATCAACCGCATCGCCCCGCGCTTTGCCAACGTGGTGCTGACGCAGGACTGGCACCCGCGGGACCACGTGTCGTTTGCCGCCAACCATCCGGGGCGCCAGCCGTTCGAGACCATCCCGCTGCCGTATGGCGAGCAGGTGCTGTGGCCCGTGCACTGCGTGCAGGGCACGCGCGACGCGGCGCTGCACGACGAGCTGCGGGTCGATCACGCGCAGCTCATCGTCCGCAAGGGCTTTCGCCGCGACGTGGACAGCTACTCGGCGTTCATGGAGGCCGACCGCCGCACGACGACCGGGCTGGCCGCTTGGCTGCACGCGCGCGGCATTGCTCAGTTGACCCTGTGCGGCCTGGCCACCGACTACTGCGTGGCCTGGAGCGCGCTGGACGCGCGCGCGGCCGGCTTCGAGGTCACCGTGGTCGAGGATGCCTGCCGCGCCATCGACCTGAACGGCTCGCTGGCGCGGGCCTGGGCCGACATGGCGGGCGCCGGCGTGCGGCGCGCCCCGTCCAGTCAATTTTCATGACATATTGATCTGCAGCGCTTGCTGGTCAAGCGCGAGCAGCTATTGTTTCAATAGTACCGGCTTGAGTATGCCGCGTGCCCGGCCTGCGCCACAATGCGGGCATGAACCCACAAGACAAGGCATCCAAACCGCGCGTCGTGCTGCTGGGCACCGGCGGCACCATCGCCGGCGCGGGCACGGCGGGGGCTGCTGCGGGGGCGGGCTCGGCCGCCTACCAATCGGCCGTGGTCGGCGTGCAGGACCTGGTTGCCGGCGTGCCGGGGCTGAACGCGCTGGCGCAGCTGCGGGCCGAGCAGATCTTCCAGATCGACTCGGCCGACTTCACCGACGAGCACCTGCTGCTCCTGGCGCGCCGCGTGGCCGCGCTGTGCGCGCGCGATGACGTGGACGCGGTGGTCATCACCCACGGCACCGACACCATGGAGGAGTCGGCCTACTTCCTGCACCTGACGGTGCCCACCGACAAGCCCATCGTACTGACCGGCGCCATGCGCCCCGGCACCGCGCTGGCGGCCGACGGCCCGGCCAACCTGCTGCACGCCGTGGCCGTGGCTGCGCATCCCAGCAGCGCCGGGCGTGGCGTGCTGGTGGTGATGAACGAAGAAATCCACAGCGGGCGCGACGTGGCCAAGGTGCACAGCCTGCGCATGGACGCGTTTGCGTCGCCGCACGGCGCGCTGGGCCTGGTGGTGGAGGGCGCGCCGCGCTGGTACCGGCGGGTGGAGCGCCCGCACGGCCCGCGCAGCGGGTTCGACATCGCGCGCCTCGACGCGCTGCCGCTGGTGGGCCTGGTGGCCAGTCACGGCAACATGCGCGCCGAGATCTACGACCGCTGGGCCGCGCTGGGCGCGCGCGCCATCGTGCACGCCGGCTTTGGCGGCGGCACCGTGCCCGAGTACCTGAAGGCGCCGCTGGCCGGCCTGCGCGCGCGCGGCGTGCTGCTGGTGCGCTGCTCGCGCACCGGGGCGGGGCCGGTGGTGCGCAATGCCAGCATCGACGACGACGCGCACGGCTGGGTGGCCGCGGACGACCAGAACCCGCCGCGCGCGCGCCTGCTGGCGGCGCTGGCGCTCACGCGCAGCAGCGATCCGGCCCAGGTGCAAGAGGTGTTTTTGGGCTACTGATCGGCCGGCCCGATGTAGCGCTCGCGCTTGTGCGTTTTGATGCGCTGCACGTCCACCAGCACCAGGCCGTCCACGCAGTGGCCAAAGTCCGGGTCCACGCCAAAGTCCAGAAAGCGCACGCCGCCGGGCTCGGCCACCTCGGCGTATTGCTTGTACAGCGTGGGCACGCTGCAACCCATGTTGGCCAGCAGCAGCTTCAGGCGCATGAAGTCCGCCGCGCTGTCGCCGCTGGCTTGCGCGGTGGCGTCCAGATCGCTGCCCTGGATGTAGGGGTTGCGCGCTTCGGCCATGCCCGCCTGGCCGTAGTGGCTGCGGTAGTGGTGCACCAGCAGCTCGCGCGCGGCCTGGGGCAGCTCGCGCGACAGCGAGACCGGGCCGAACAGGTAGCGGCACTCGGGGTAGCGGCGCACGTAGGCGCCGATGCCGAACCACAGATAGTCCAGCGAGCGGCGCCCCCAGTAGCGCGGCTGCACGAAGGAGCGGCCCAGCTCCAGCCCCTGCTCCAGGCACGCCGTCATGCCCGCGCCAAAGCGGAACAGGCTGTGCGTGTACAGGCCGTCGGCGCCCATCTGCCGCAGAACCGGCGCGGTGCGCACCATGCGGTAGGCGCCGACGATCTCCAGCTCGCGCGGCTCCCACAGGATCAGGTGGTCGTAGTGCAGGTCGTAGCGGTCCAGATCGCGCCGCTGGCCGCTGCCTTCGCCCACGGCGCGAAAGGCCAGCTCGCGCAGGCGCCCGACCTCGCGCAGCACGGGCGAATCCAGCCCGCCGCGAAACAGGTGGATGCGCTTGCCGTCGGGCGTCTGCCCCAGTTCCTCGCACGCCGCGACGGCCTGCGCCAGCGCGCTGCGGTCCACCGGGTGGGCCACGGCGGTCTCGGTGTGCAGCAGGCCCGGCCGGTCCTGCGCCACGCGGTACAGGTGCTTGCAAAACAGCTTGGCCTTGGCGGCCTCCGGCAAGGGCATGGCGGCGTGGCTGCCGTGCGGAATGGGATGGCCGATGCGCATCGCGATGCTCTTGCGGTGCTGGCCGAACATTTCTTGCACCAGCAGCAGCGTGGCCAGCGGCTTGTAGCACAGCGACGCGCCGTAGAACAGCGCCGAATTGCGCCCGTCGATGTGCACCGGCACGATCGGCGACTGAGTTTGCGCCGCCAGCCGCAGAAAGCCGCCGTGCCAGCGCCCGTCGCGCACGCCGCCGGGCTGCAGGCGCGACACCTCGCCCGCCGGAAAGATGATGACCGCCCCTTCGCCGCGCAAATGCTCCAGGATGGCCTTGAGCTGCCCGGCGCCGCTGCGCCCGCCCAGCACCGTGACCGGCAGCAGCAGGCGTTGGAGCGGCTCCAGCGCCGCGAGCAGGCCGTTGGCAACGATCTTCACGTCGCCGCGGATGCCGCCCACCAGGTTCAGCAAGGCCAGGCCGTCGAGCGATCCGATGGGGTGGTTGGCGACGATGACCACGCGCCCGCGCGCCGGAATGCGCTCGCGCTCGTTGTCGCGCACCGCGTAGCTGAAGGCGAAATGCTCCAGCACCTGCTCCACGAAGGGAAAGCCTTTCAGGTGCGGGTAGGTTTGGGCAAAGCGGTGGAAGCTTGACTCGTGCAACAGGCGGCGCAGCAGGCCGCGCACGCCCTTGCTCAGCCACGGGTGGCGCTGCAGTTGCGGCAGGTGCAGATCGACGATCTGGTCCACGGAGATCATGGCGCAAGCTCCCGGAGGTGCCGGCCGGACGGCGGCCTTGGCATGGCGCCCATGGTGCGGCCGCCGCATGACCGGACGGCGACAGATTCATGACAATTCCGGGACAGTGGCGCCTGTGGCAGCCCGCCGACCGATGGCGCGCCCTCAGCCGGGTGGTGCGAGCGCGGCGCGCGCAGCCTCGGCACGGACGCGCACCACGCAGCCGGGCGCGTGGTCGTTGATCAGGCCCATGGCCTGCAGGAAGGCGTGCACGGTGGTGGGGCCGACAAAGCTGAAGCCGCGCTTTTTCAGCGCTTTCGACAGCTGAACCGAGGTCGGTGAGGTGCTCACGCCCTGGTGCGCCGCCCGCTCAGGGGCGCCGGGCTCGTGGCGCCAGATCCAGGCGGCCAGCGAGCCGTGCTCGCGCACCAGCGCCTGCATGTGCCGGGCGTTGTTCAGCACGCTCTCGATCTTGCCGCGGTGGCGCACGATGCCGGCGTCCTGCAGCAGGCGTTCGACCTCGGGCGCGCCCCAGCCGGCCAGCGTGTCGATGTCGAAGCCTGCGAAGGCGCGGCGGAAGTTCTCGCGCTTTTCGAGGATGGTGCGCCAGCTCAGGCCGGCCTGAAAGCCTTCCAGGCACAGCTTCTCGAACAGGCGCCGGTCGTCGGTGACGGGAAAGCCCCATTCGGTGTCGTGATAGGCCAGGTACTGCGGCGTGGCCAGGCACCAGGTGCAGCGCGGATGGCCGTCGGGGCCGGGGGCGGTTTGCATTGGGGATCCAGGTTGGGTTGCGCGGTTGTTGAACGGCCGGACGCAGAGGACGCAAAGATGACGCAGAAAGCGCAAAAGATACAAGAGCAATTTTGGCTCGTCGCACGAAAATCCATTTGGTATTTTTTGCGTCCTTTGCGGTTTCTTCGCGTCGTCTGCGTCCGGTATTGCCGCGGCCTCTACGCCCCCTCGGTGCGCTGCGCCAGCACGCGCTCGCGCACGGTGGCGATGTGGTTGCGCAGGGCGTACAGCTCGTCGGCGTGCGCCAGCGGCACCGCCACGCGCCGGGCCACGCGGTCCAGCTCGTCCAGCTCCTCCAGCAGGTCGGCGGGGGCCACGCGCGGGTCCTGCGCGCGCGTCTCGATCTGGCGCAGCCGGGCGTACCAGCGAAACACGCGCTGGCGCACGCGGTAGGTGTACAGCGGCGGCACCACGCGCGACAGCGGCAGCAGCAGCACGATCAGGCCACCGATCACCAGCCACATGCGCTGCACCAGGTTGCTGGCCCAGAACGGCAGCCAGCGCTGCCAGAACGGCGGCGTGCCGTTGATGGCGCGGTCGCCTTCGGGGCTGACGGGCAGCTCGCTGGTGCGGGTGTTGGGAAATTCGCGCGCGCCATTCAGCCAGCCGGCGCGGCTGTGGATGCCTTGCGCCGCCTGCGCAAAGAGCTGGCGCAGCGCAGGGTGCGTCTGCTCGCGCGCCAGCAGCGAAGCGGTGGCGGCCAGCAGGGTGAGGTCGTGCGGCGGAATGTCGGCCGCCAGGTCGGCCACGCCGCGCGGCAGGGTGACGGTGCGCAAGAAGGGAAAGCGCCGGGCATAGGCGTCGGCCTGCGAGAGCTCCAGCGGCTGGATGCCGGGGGCGTGCAGCAGCTCGCGCACCACGGGCGACTGCGGCGCGCTGGTCAGCACCATGGCGTCCAGCATGCCGGCCTGCAGGGCCTGGGCCGCCGCGCCGGCGGCGAGCTGGCTGATGTGCAGGTCGGCCAGGCTCATGCCATTGGCTTTCAGCAGGCGCTGCATCAGCTTGGGCATGCCGCTGCCTTCGGCGTCGATGTTGACGCGCAGGCCGCGCAGCTGCGCCAGCGTGCCGGCCGTGTGGGCGGCGCGCGCGCGTGCCGGTGACGGGGCACGCGCATCCTGGCGCACGAAGATCCACAACGGCTCGTAGAACAGTGCGCCCAGGGACAACAGCGGTTCGCCGTCGTCGTCGCCGGCCGTGCTGCTGCTGGCAGCCGCCGAGGCATTGGCCAGCATGGGCGCGGCACCGCTGCCCCCGCGCACGAAGGCCACGTCGGCGCCGCCGGTTTGCAGCAGCTTCAGATTGGCCACCGAGCCCTCGGTGGCGATGAGCTGCACCGTGATGCCCTCGCGCGCCAGCGCCTGGGCGTAGCGCTGGCCAAAGCCGGCATAGGCGCTGCCCGCGGGACCGGTGGCCAGGCGCACGGTCTTGGGCGGTTGGGGCTGGAGCCACCAGTAGGCTGCCACCAGCAGGCCCACGGCCAGCAGCAGGATGGGGCCGGCGCTGACCAGCAGGTCGCGCGTGGCCAGCAGAATCAGGGTGAGGCGACGCATGAGGTGGACGAAAGGCGCGAAATTTCAAGCCATTTTGCCACTTGGCGCCCGCCGATCAAGCGCGGTCAGCTTCCAAATCAGTAGCAGATGGCAACCACGCCGAACCATCGCGCAAGCCCCGCGCCGCGCGCACGGCATGCACGCAGGCGCGTGCCACCGCCTCGCTGGCCATGGCGCACAGCACGTTGAAGTCGATCGGCGGGGCGTGGCCAGTGGCCAGGGCAAACAAGGTGTCGCCGTCACTCATGGTGTGCACCGGGCGGATGGCGCGCGCCAGTCCGTCGTGGCCGGCGCCGGCCAGGCGCCGGGCGCGGGCCTTGCCCAGCGGCGCGTCGGTGGCGATCACGCCGATGGTGGTGTTGCTGCCGGCCAGGATGGCGCTGGGCGGCTCGCCCGCCAGCATGGCGCGCACGCTGTGGCGCAGCGCCCGCCCATCCGGGGTGCGCGCACCGGCGATGGGTGTTCCGGTGTCGGGCTGAACCACGTCACCCAGCGCGTTGACGGCGATCAGCGCGCCCACCGTGACCTCGCCCACGCGCACGCTGGCGCTGCCGATGCCGCCCTTCATGGCCGAGGCCATGCCAAACAGCTTGCCCACCACCGCACCGGCGCCGGCGCCCACGTTGCCCTGCGCCGGTGGGGCGTTGCTGGCGGCCTGGCAGGCGGCATAGCCTGCGTCAGCGCCCGGGCGAATGCGCGCGTCGCCCACGTGCAGGTCGAACAGCACGGCCGCCGGCACGATGGGCACCAACTGCCCCGGCGCCGTGCCCACGGGCAGGCCCAGGCCGTGCTCTTCCAGCCAGCGCATCACGCCGCTGGCGGCGTCCAGCCCCCAGGCGCTGCCGCCCGACAGCAGCACGGCCTGCACGCGCTCGACCAGGTTGGCAGGATCGAGCAAATCGGTTTCACGCGTGCCGGGCGCGGCGCCGCGCACGTCCACGCCCGCCACGGCACCGTCACCCTGCGGGCCTTGCGCCAGCACCACGCTGCAGCCGGTGGGCCGGCGCGGGTCGGTGTGCTGGCCGACCTGGATGCCGCGCACGTCGGTGATGGCGTCGGCGCGTTCGATCAGCGGATGTCGGGGCGTGTTCATTTCAAGGCGGCTCGGAGCTGTTGGGCGTAGGCGTTCAACGCCGCCGGTCCCGGATCCTTGCGCGGCCACGTCAGGCCCACGCCGTCGCCCGCGTGGCGCGGCAGCACGTGGATGTGAAAGTGCCCCACCGTCTGCCCAGCCACGGCGCCGTTGGCCTGAAACAGGTTCAGTCCCTCGGGCGCGAACGCGGCCTGGGCGGCCAGGGCCACGCGGCGCGCGGTCTGCATCACGGCGCCGGCCTCTTCATGGGTCAGATCGAACAACGTGGTCGCGTGGCGCTTGCTGGCCACCAGGACGTGGCCGGGGTTGACCTGGCCCAGGTCCATGAAGGCCACGGTCAGTTCGTCCTCGCAGACCTTGGCCGAGGGGATTTGGCCCTGCACGAGCTTGCAGAAGATGCATTCGCCGGCGGGCGAGGTGTCGATGAATTCAGGCATGTGTAGCGCTCCTGGCAATGCCTTGAATATAGTCGGCAACGGACCGACCACGACGAGAGGGATGCGATGACGATGACGCGCTGCGCCAAGGTGGCGATGACGGCCTGCCTGGCCGGCTTTGCCTTGCTGGTGGCCTTCAACAACCTGACGGACTACGGATCGAACTTTGCGTTTGTGCAGCACGTGCTGCGCATGGACACGATCTTCGAGGGCAGCAGCGCACGCTGGCGCGCCATCGACCATCCGCTGGCCTGGCACGTGGCGTACGCGCTGATCATTGCCACCGAGGCGCTGACCGGGTTGCTGCTGGCGTGCGGCGCCTGGGCCATGTGGCGCGCGCGGCGCGCGCCGGCGGCGCAGTTTGCGCGCGCCAAGCAATGGGCCATGGCGGGCTTTGCGCTGGGTTTCGTGCTGTGGTTCGCCGGCTTCATGGTGGTGGGCGGCGAGTGGTTCCTGATGTGGCAGTCCAAGATCTGGAACGGCCAGCAGGCGGCGTTTCGCTTTTACACCGCCATTCTGGGGGTCGCCATCTTCGTCAACCAGGCCGACGCCGAGCTGGCCGACTGACGAAGGGGCTCACAGCCACTTCTGCATCAGCAGCGCCTGGCCCTCGCTGGGGTCGAGCACGTAGGGCGCGAAGCCGAAGCGGTCATAGCTGCGCAGCGCGCGGGCGTTGCCTGACAGCACCTCCAGCGTCAGTTTGCAGCAGCCACGCTCCTGCGCATGCTGTTCGGCCGCGGCCAGCAGGGCCTGGCCCACGCCGCGCGCGCGGTGCGCGGGCTGCACCACGAGGTCGTGCACGTTCAGCAGCGGCCGTGCCTTGAAGGTGGAAAAGCCCTCGAAGCAGTTGACCAGGCCCACCGGCTCATCGTCCAGCCAGGCGATGAAGCTGATGGCCAGCGGCACCTGGGCCAGGCGATCGCACAGGCTGGCGCGCACGGCATCGGCCAGCGGCTCGCCGCCGCCCATGGGGTCGATGGCGTAGGCGTTCAGCAGATCGACCAGGGCGTCGCGGTCGGTGGCGTCGGTGTAGTCGGCGCGGCGCACCTGCAAGGCGTCGGCGCTCAAGCCAACTCCTCGATGGGCAGGCAGCTGCAAAACAGGTTGCGGTCGCCGTAAACGTTGTCGACCCGGCCCACGGGCGGCCAGTACTTGACACTGCCGGAGGCCTGCTGCGCCAGCGCGCCGCCCACGTCGCGCGGGTAGGGGTGGGGCCAGTCGGCTTTCATCAGGCTGGTGGCGGTGTGCGGGGCGTTCTTCAGCGGGTTGTCGTCCTGCGGCCATTCGCCCTTCTCGATGCGCCTCACTTCCTCGCGGATGGCGATCATGGCGTCGATGAAGCGGTCCAGCTCGCCCAGGTGTTCGCTCTCGGTGGGCTCGACCATCAGCGTGTTGGCGACGGGAAAGCTCAGTGTGGGTGCGTGAAAGCCGTAGTCGGCCAGGCGTTTTGCCACGTCCTCGGCCATCACGCCGCTGGTTTCCTTGAGGTCGCGCAAATCCAGGATGCACTCGTGCGCGACGTGGCCGTTGGCGCTGGCATACAGCGTGGGGTAGTGGTCCTTCAGCCGCTTGCTGATGTAGTTGGCGGACAGGATGGCGGCCTCGGTGGCGTGCTTCAGACCCTCGGCGCCCATCATGCGGATGTACATCCACGAGATCGGCAGCACGGCCGCATTGCCGAAGGGCGCGGCGCTGACCGCCCCCACGCCACCGGCCACCCGGCCCTCGCCATGGCCCGGCAGGTAGGGCACCAGGTCCTCGACCACGCAAACGGGACCCACGCCGGGGCCACCGCCGCCGTGTGGGATGCAGAAGGTCTTGTGCAGGTTCAGGTGGCTGACGTCGCCGCCGAATTCGCCCGGTGCGGCCAGGCCGACCAGGGCGTTGAGGTTGGCGCCGTCCACGTACACCCGGCCGCCGTGCTGATGCACGATTTGGCACAGCTCTTTCACCTGGGTCTCGAACACGCCGTGCGTGCTGGGGTAGGTGATCATCACGCAGGCCAGCTTGGCACTGTGCTTTTCGCACTGGGCCTGCAAGTCCCGCATGTCCACGTTGCCGCGGTCGTCGCATTTGACGACCACCACCTGCAGGCCCACCATCTGCGCGCTGGCCGGGTTGGTGCCGTGCGCGCTGGCGGGGATCAGGCAGATGTTGCGCTGGCCTTGGCCCTGCGCCGCGTGCCAGGCCTTGATGGCCAGCAGGCCCGCGTATTCGCCTTGCGAACCCGCGTTGGGCTGCAGGCTGACGCCCGCGTAGCCGGTGATGCGGGCCAACCATTGGCACAGCTGGTCGTTGAGCAACTGGTAGCCTGCGCGCTGATTGGCCGGGGCAAAGGGGTGCATGTGGGCGAACTCGGGCCAGGTGATGGGAATCATCTCGCTGGTGGCGTTCAGCTTCATGGTGCAAGAGCCCAGCGGGATCATGCTGCGGTCCAGCGCCAAATCCTTGTCGGAGAGCTGGCGGATGTAGCGCAGCATGGCCGTCTCGCTGTGGTGCGTGTTGAACACCGGGTGCGTGAGGTAGCCGCTGGTGCGGTGCAAGTCCGCCGGGATCAGGTCGGGTGCGGAACGTTCAAGCGCGGCAAAGTCGGGCAGCGTTTTGCCATCGCCGGCGAAGATGCGCCACAGCAGCTCCACGTCCGCCCGCGTGCTCGTCTCGTCGAGCGAGATGCACAGATAGATGTCCCAGCTTTTTCGCAGGTTGGCGCCCATCTGCACGGCGCGGGCAGCTATCGTATCAGTAGCGTCGTCGGTCTTCAGGCTGAGCGTGTCGAAGGCGCTCGCGTGGTGATGGTGGCTGAAGCCCAGTTGCGCCAGGCCCGCCTTGAGGATGGCCGCGAGGCGCGCCGTGCGCAGCGCGATGCGCTTCAAGCCCTCGGGGCCGTGATAGACCGCGTACATGCTGGCGATCACCGCCGGCAGCACCTGCGCGGTGCAGATGTTGCTGGTGGCCTTCTCGCGGCGAATGTGCTGCTCGCGCGTTTGCAGCGCAAGGCGGTAGGCGGGGTTGCCGTGCACGTCCACACTCGCGCCCACCAGCCGGCCCGGCAGGCTGCGCTTGAAGGCGTCCTTGCACGCCATGTAGGCCGCATGCGGGCCGCCCGCGCCCATGGGCATGCCCAAGCGCTGCGTGGTGCCGACGACGATGTCGGCGCCCATCTCGCCGGGCGACTTGAGCAGGGTGAGGGCCAGCAGGTCGGCGGCAAAGATCGCCGCCGCGCCCTTGGCCTGAATCTTCTTGACCTCATCGCTCCAGTCCATCAGCCAGCCGCTGCTGGCGGGGTATTGGATGAGGGCGGCAAAGTAGTCATCGGCCGCGATGGCCGCGTCCCACTCGGCGGCCGAGTTGGCCAGCTTGACGGCCAGGCCGAGCGGCGCGGCGCGCGTTTGCATCACCTCGATGGTCTGCGGGTGCGCGTCGCCAAACACCACGATGGTGTTGCCCCGGGCCTTGACGCTGCGCCGCGCCAGCGTCATGGCCTCGGCGGCGGCCGTGGCCTCGTCCAGCATGGAGGCGTTGGCGATGTCCATGCCCGTGAGGTCGGTCACCATGGTCTGGAAGTTGACCAGCGCCTCCATGCGGCCCTGGCTGATCTCGGCCTGATACGGCGTGTAGGCCGTGTACCAGGCGGGGTTCTCCAGCACGTTGCGCAGGATCACGCCGGGCGTGTGCGTGCCGTAATAGCCCTGGCCGATGAAACTCTTGAGCAGCTTGTTGCGGCCGGCAATGGCCTTGAGCTCGGCCAGCGCGTCGGCCTCGGTTGCGGGCGCGGGCAAGTCCATGGGCGCGCCGCGCGCGATCGAGCGCGGCACGATCGAGTCGATCAGCGCGTCGACGGAGGGCTCGCCGATGACGGCCAGCATCTGCTGCTCGTCCTGCGGCGACAGGCCGATGTGGCGCGCGATGAATTCGCCGGGGTTTTCAAGGTCGTGCAGGGCAGGGTGGCTCATGGCAGGGCGAACGGATACGAATGCTGCAGATAAAAGAGCTGCCGGCGCTTGATGGGCAAGCGCAAACGGCCGATTTGACTTGAAACCCGCACGCAGGCGAACCCGCGCGCAGGGCATGGGATGGGCACTCAGTCCTTGCTGAACTCCGCGTAGGCCGCTTCGTCCATCAGCGCGTCGAGCTGGCTGGGGTCGGTCAGCTTGACCTTGAAGAACCAGCCGGCACCCATCGGATCGCTGTTGGCCAGGCTGGGCTCGGCGCGCAGGGCCTCGTTGACCTCGGTGACCTCGCCGCTGATCGGCATGTAGACGTCGGCCGCGGCCTTCACGCTCTCGACCACGCCGGCGGTTTCCTTCTGGGCATAGCCCTGACCGACGGCGGGCAGGTCGACAAAAACCACGTCGCCCAGCGCGTCCTGCGCATGGTGCGTGATGCCGACGGTGGCGATGTCGCCCTCGACTTGGATCCATTCGTGGTCTTCGGTGTACTTGTTGGTCATGGTGACTCCAGAAATGAAGCGTGAAAAACTCGACAGGTAATGTAAGTGCGATCTGTCAATTTTTGAATGACATGATGGTTTGATTGCGTCGGTCTTGTTCGAGTTTCAGTGAGTTTTCTACAGAAAGAGGGCCTGTGTTTCTGAAATGAGCATAAAATTCAAATCCGGCGTCCTCGACGTGTGTGAGTGACAATGGAGTAAGTCTCAAGATCATGCAATTTAAAATTATTGACATGAAGCTTTCTGGTGTAAAAACCCAGCAGTGCGCATCTTGATAAGATTGATCCGCATTGTTTGATAATCGATCAATAAGTTCGTTGAACGTTGTTGTTAGTGAATTTGCGTAAACTGGTGTTCCATTTGTTTTTGTGGATATTGGAACATCGTTCGCAAAAGATGACTGAAAATCAAAAATGGTCCACGGGTCGGGGCGTTCGTAATTCTCGTGAAAAGCCCGGTAAAAATCAGCGAAAGATGACAGTGGTCGAGCAATATCAAAAGTAAATCTCTTGTTTGGAATGGCCATGCTCAACAAGCCATTTTTCTTAAGCACCCGACCGCAGGCTTTTAAGAATTTTATGGGATTCGGCAGGTGCTCGAAATTATGCGAAGAAACGATGTAGTCATATGTTTCGAGTTCATCCCGATCCATCACGGCGGCGTCAATGTTCGTGGCTGATGCTACTATGTCTACGGGTTGTATGTTGTCGATCTTGTCTCGAACATTTGGATCTTTCCGGGCATTCTCAAGCAGTTGCTCGTAGTTGAAAATGTCCAGTGTCAGACAATTGAATCCGTCTCGTTTTGGTGCCAATGGGCTGTGGTAAGGTGCCACCTCTATGCCGCGCATGGCGCGATCGATGAATCGAAGTATTCTTTGTTGGCGTGTCGGTGTCGGCGAAGATACAGAATTTTTTTCCTGTGGAGGGATATAAAGCCGGGTGCTATAAGATACAGATCTCATGATTTTGAATTTTCATGGATGTCGTTTCAGTTAATGGCTTCGCGGATAAGATCGAAAGCGGGAGTATTGCGCCATTTTGGTGCGCGCTGAACAAGGTCGAGAAGTTGACGGGAAAAAATGCTCTTGCGCATGAAATCGATCTTGACCACACCAAACTGGAAGAACAAGCGGTCCCACATGGAGTGAGTGGGATTGGTCTGATTGGCAAAGTCGATCTTTAATGCGAATGTGCCGTTGTGGACAGGGATGTTGTCCGGCACCCGACCCAACACCAAGGAACGCATCACTGCCATGACTCGATCGCTGTTGGTGGGTTGCAAGGCGGCATCCAGAGGGACGCCACGCGTTCGGAAGTGCTGCGACAGACCCAACTCGTACTGTTGGATGACCTGTTCGCGGTCTGAAATGGGTTCCATCTTGCCCCACCAGTCTTTCATGGCCTGTGACTGGATCAGGGCCGCTCCGTCAAAAAGCAAACAGTACGATTGCAGATGGTCAACGTACTGAAATGAACGTGTCAGGCCAAAAATACGGCTGCCAGAAGCGGGTGCCAGCAGCTGCCGGAGCAGCAACTCGGGATGGACCACGACGATTGAACTGTTCAGCAGCAGTTGCCTTTGCCACACGATGTCTTTTGGCAGAGCGTCCAGCCCCACCTTGTAGGACCAGAAGTCGTAGCCATAGTTGTCGCGGCTGATGACGCGGCAGTGCTGGGCCAGTTCGTCGGCGGCGGCCGGGGTGATGCCGGTGGAAACGAACACCACGTGCGGGGTGACGTGTTCTACCAGATAGACGACAAGCTGTCGAAGATGTTTGGCCACCCGTCCTGCCGGGTCGTAATGGGCGATGACAATGCCCGTGGTGTGCTGTTTCATTGAATCGGTTCGGTGCCTGGTGTTGCTTCAATGGCTGCGTTCAGTCGGGCCACTTGGTCTGATGGGCGCGCAGCCCGTCCTGCCACGCCGGGGTGCCAAACGCCCCGCCGCTCTGGTGCGTGATGGCGAGCGGCCAGGTGCCGATGCGCAGGCCCTGCTGGCGCGCACTGCGGCAAAAATCCATATCGTAGAAGTGAAAGGCGAAGCGCTCGTCGAAGCGCACGCCGGCTTGCCCGAGGGCGTCGGCGCGCGCGGCCAGCAGCACGCCGTCGAGCAGTTCGCAGTCGGCCGGGGCGGGGCCGAAGTGAGACACGGCGCCAAACGGGGTCTTGCCGTGGCCCACGCTGCCCGACAGGTGGGCGCGCTCGTCCCACGTGAACTGCTCGTCCACGAAGGCCCACGCGGGTTGCCCGGGCAGGCGCCGCTTGTTGCCGGCCACGCCGATAACGTCGTAGTGCTGCAGGCCCTCGGCGATGCGCTGCGCGAAGAAGTAGTCGTCCAGCCACACGTCGTCGTGCAGGAAGACCAGCAGGCTGCCCGCGGGGGCGGCGTCGATCACGCGGTTGTACACGGTGGGCAGGCCGGCGGTGTTTTCAAATGCGACGGAAATCTTCAGCGGGTGCGCGGCCTGCACGCTGCCCAGGCGGTGCAGCGACTGGCCCAGGGCCGACTCCCGCCAGAAACGCGGTGCCGGCAGGCGTGTGGCGCTGGTGACGATGAGGGGCGCAGGCGTCATGCGGGCTGGGCGGGCGTTGTGCGGTGATAGCGCGTGGGCACGAAGGGCGTGGCCACCACCTCCATCGGCACCGGCTTGCCGCGCACCATGGCAAACAGCTCGGTGCCGAGGGTGGCGCTGCCGGGGTGCACGTAGGCCATGGCAATGGGGCGGTCCAGCGTGGGACTTAGCAGGCCGCTGGTGACCTGGCCGATGGTCTGGCCGTCCAGGTTTTCGAGCGGGGCGGGCTCGCGCACCGGCACGCGCTCCTTGGCGAGCAGGGCGACGCGCTGGCGCTGCAGCTTGTGCGTGCCGTCCAGCTGGCCCAGCACGACATGAGCGCCTGCAAAGCCGCTGGCGCGCGCGCCGCCGCTGCGCCGCACCTTCTGGATGGCCCAGTTCAGGCCTGCCTCGATGGGGGTTGTGGCGGTGTCGATATCGTTGCCGTACAGGCACAGGCCCGCCTCCAGCCGCAGCGAGTTGCGCGCGCCCAGGCCGATGGGCTTGACTTCGGGTTGATCGAGCAGGGCGCGGGCCAGCGCCTCGGCCTGCGCGCCGGGTACCGAGATCTCGAAGCCGTCCTCGCCGGTGTAGCCGCTGCGGGTGATGTACAGCGGAGTGCCTTGCCAGTCGAAGGCGCCGCCGGTCATGAACACCAGGGCCTGCACGCCGGGTACCAGGCGCTGCAGCGCGGTGACGGCCTGCGGGCCTTGCAGGGCCAGCAGGGCCTGGTCGGGCAGGGGATTGACCTGGCAGCGTGCGCCGATGCGGGCCTGGATGTGGGCGATGTCGCCCGCCTTGCAGGCGCCGTTGACGATCAAAAAAAGGTGGTCGCCCCGGTTGACGAACATCAGGTCGTCAATGATGGTGCCGGCGTCGGTCAGCAGCAGGCCGTAACGCTGCTTGTCCAGGCCCAGGCCGATCACGTCGACCGGCATCAGGGTCTCCAGCGCGGCGGCGGCGTCGGGGCCGATGAGCTGCAGCTGGCCCATGTGCGAGACGTCGAACAGGCCGGCCGATTCGCGCACCTGCTTGTGCTCGGCAATCAGGCCGCTCTTGTATTGCACCGGCATCGAATAGCCGGCAAAGGGCACCATGCGGGCGCCGAGGTCGAGGTGCAGGGCGTGCAGCGGGGTTTTCAGCAGTTCGGCATCAGGCATGCGCCAGTCTCCAGGATGGGGGATCACACGGCCCTTGCAGGTCGTGGGCATGCCCGGCTGTCCGCTTTACCTGAGAGATTCATGCGGGCGATGCCGCACTTGCTCCTTCGGTGGAAGGCCACGCCCGCACGTGGTGCGGCCTTCTCTCTCCAGCAGGGAAGGCGCCCGGTTGCCCGGGCCCTTGCCAGTCCTTTTGCCTGAGCGTTTGGGCCTTGCGGCTGCGCGCCTTCGGCGGCGCCGCGCCGACCTCTTGCCGAGGCCGGGGGGCGCGCTCTCCTGACAGCCGCCGATTTTACGGGCTATTTGGCGTAGACCAGGTCGCGCAGCGCCAGCGAGATCCAGGGCACGTAGGTGATGACCATCAGGCAGGCCAGGATGACCAGCACGAAGGGCACCAGGTCGCGGATGATCTTGTCCAGCGACAGGCGCGCCACGGTGCACACCGCAAACAGGTTGACGCCGAAGGGCGGGGTGATCATGCCCAGTGCCAGGTTGACCACCATGATCAGGCCGAAGTGCACCGGATCGACGCCGAAGTGCGCGGCCACCGGCGCCAGGATGGGCCCCAGCACGATGATGGCGGCGCTGGTCTCGATGAACATGCCGATCAAAAACAGCGCGACGTTGACGCCCAGCAAAAACAGGTGCGGCGACTGCAGCGTGGCCTCCAGCCAGTGGCCGATGGCGTCGGGCACGCCGGCGCGCGTGATCAGGAAGGCGAACAGGCCCGCGTTGGCGATGATGAACATGATCACCGCCGACGAGATGACGGACTTGCGCAGCGCCTCGGCCAGGTCCTTCAGGCCGATCTCGCGGTGGATTCCCATGCCGACCACCAGCGCGTAGGCCACGGCCACGGCCGCTGCTTCGGTGGGGGTGAACACGCCGCCGTAGATGCCGCCCAGCACCACCACCGGCATCAGCAGCGCCCAGGCCGCCTTGCGCGTGGCCGTGAGCACGCCCAGGCGGCCGTCGCCGTCGTGCTTGCCCCAGCCCTTCCACTTGCAGTACAGCCAGATGAACAGCATCAGTCCGCAGCTGATCAGGATGCCGGGACCGAAGCCGGCGATGAACAGCTCGCCGATCGAGACCTCGGCCGCCACGCCGTACAGAATCATCGGGATCGAGGGCGGGATGATCACGCCCATCTCGGCGCTGGTGGCCTGCAGCGCGGCGGCCCAGGTGGTGGGGTAGCCGTGCTTGATCAGCGCCGGGATCAGGATCGCGCCGATGGCGAAGGTGGTGGCCACCGACGAGCCCGACACCGCGGCGAAGATCATGCAGGTGAGCACGCAGGTCATGGGCAAGCCACCCTGCACGCCGCCGACGATGCTCTTGGCGAAGTCCACCAGGCGGCGCGAGATGCCGCCGGTCTCCATCAGGTTGCCGGCCAGGATGAAGAAGGGGATGGCGGCCAGCGGAAACTTGTTGAGCGAGTTGAACATCTCCTTGACCGAGATGAGCATCGGCGCGTTGACGATCTGCATGCCGGTGATGGCCGCCAGCCCGATCGACACCGCGACCGAGGCGCTGAGCGCGAAGCCCAGGATCATGGTGAACAGCATGGCGGAGGTCATGCGCGACTCCCTTCGGCCTTGCTGGCATGAGCGGTGCGCAGGGTGGGGTTGGGCCGGCTCATTGCGCGGTCTCCAGCTCCATCCGGCGCGGATCGAGGTAGTTGGCCACGATGCCCAGCAGCGCGAACACGGCGCCCACGGGCATGGCCACGTAGGCCCAGAACATGGTGACCGACTCCAGCCCGGCCACGGTCTGCACGCCGCCGCGGATCGCGTAGTCGGCGCCCCACCACAGGATGATCAGCATCAGCGCCAGCGCGGCCAGCGCGACGATGAGGTCGAGCACGCGCCTGGCGCGCTCGGGCGCGGCACGATACAGCGCGTCCACGCTGACCATCGCGCCCTGGCGAAAGGCCATGGGGATGCCCAGGAACACCATCCAGATCAGCGAAAAGCGGATCAGCACCTCGCTCCACTCGGCGGGCTCCTCCAGCACGAATCGGGTGATGATCTGGAACACCCCCAGCGCCGAGGCGATGACCAGCATCAGGCAGGCCAGCACCATGGCGATGCGCGTGGTCCAGCTCTCCAGCGTCAGGATGAACGCTTTCATGATTTCAACTCTCAGATAAAAAACGCCCGTCGCGCAAGCGGGACGGGCGCTGGCAGCTATCCAACAAATAGCATATCAATCACCGGCCAGGCCGCGCCCGCCTTACTTGTAGTTGCGGATGCGGTCCATGTTGGCCTTGCCGAACTGCTTCTCGAAGTCGGCCTCCACCGGGGCCAGCGCCTTCACGAAGGCCGCCTTGTCCACCTCGGTGTCCACCTGCATGCCCTTGCTGCGCAGCAGCTCGACACCCTTGGCGTCGTCCTCGTCCACGCGGGCGCGGTTGGCCTTGGTGCCTTCCTTGGCGGCCTCGATGAAGGCTTGCTGGTCGGCCTTGGACAGCTTGTCGAAGCTGCCCTTGTTCATCAGGAAGATGCAGGGCGAGTACACGTGGCCGGTGAGCGACAGGTATTTCTGCACCTGGTCGAACTTGGCCGAGATGATGACCGACAGCGGGTTCTCCTGTCCGTCCACCGTGCCCTGCTGCAGCGCGGTGAAGACCTCGGGGAAGGCCATGGGCGTGGTGATGATGCCCAGCGCCTTGTAGGCGGTGATGTGCACCGGGTTTTCCATGGTGCGCATCTTCAGGCCCTTGACGTCGGCGGGCTCCTTGATGTCGCGCTTGCTGTTGGTCATGTTGCGAAAGCCGTTCTCGGCCCAGGCCAGGCCCTTCATGCCCTTGGCGTCGAACTTGGTGAGCATTTCCTGGCCGATCGGGCCGTCCAGCACGGCGCGGGCGTGCGCCTTGTCGCGAAACAGGAAGGGCACGTCCAGGATCTTGGTCTCGGGCACGAAGTTGGGGACGGGCCCGGTGGAGGTGAAGGTCAGCTCGTGCGTGCCCAGCTGCACCGCCTCGATCGACTCGCGCTCGCCGCCCAGCGAGCCGTTGTAGAAGGTCTGGATCTTGTAGCGGCCATTGGTGCGCTTTTCAACCTCCTTGGCGAACACGTCGATGGCGACGCCCTGGTGCGAGTTCTGCGCGGTGGAGATGTTGATGCGCATCGTGGTTTGCGCGCCGGCGGCGGCCATCAGGCCGAAGGCCAGGGACAGGCCCAGGGCGAGGGAACGGAATTTCATGGGGGTCTCCTGCGGAAGGTCGATGGGGGCAAGAAAAGGCGCGCTGCATGCGCGCCGGGTGCAGGCCATTATGGTGGCCGGCATGCCAAAAGTTCCACGGGGTTTTCGCGCATTTCCCCATGGTGGACGAGGTTGTCCGCTTCGTACTAAAGCGCCTTGAAGCGCTGGGCATACAGGCGGCTGACGACCAGCGGCTCGGCGTGGCCGCGCAGGGCCAGGTGCAGGCGCCCGGACTCGTCGCGCTGCACGCTGTCGATGGCGTCGGCGCGCACCACGGTGGCGCGATGGATCTGCCAGAACTGCTCGGCATCGAGCTGCGGCAGCAGGTCTTTCAGCGGCGTGCGCAGCAGATGCTCGCCGCCGGCAGTGACCACGCGCACATACTTGTCGGCCGCCTGCAGGAACAGCACCTCGGCCACCGGCACCATGCGGACGGTGTTGCCGCTCGATCCGGCCGGACTGATCGGAAACTGGCGCAGCAGGGGGCCGGCCGGCCGTGGCGCCGGCTGCAGCGTGGCCAGCAGTTGGCGCAATTGCTCGGCCGTGGCCTGCACGGCGCGGTCGTCGACGTCTCCTGATTTGATAGCTGACTGTGCCCGCTGGTCGAGGGCTGCACGCAGTTTTTGAACGGATTTTTGCAGGCGCTCGGGCTGCACGGGCTTGAGCACGTAGTCCAGCGCCTGGGTCTCGAAGGCCTGCAGCGCGTACTGGTCGTAGGCGGTGACGAAGGCCAGCGCCGGAAAGGGCTTGACGACCGGGTCCCAGGCGTCGGCCAGCTCGGCCGCGGCGTCCAGGCCGCTCAAGGCCGGCATGCGGATGTCCAGCAGCAGCACGTCGGGCTGAAGGCGCAGCGCCTCGCGCACGGCGCTGGCGCCGTCGCCCACGGTGGCGACGACCTGCAACTCGGGCCAGGCGCGTGCCAGTTCGGCCTGCAGCGCGGCGGCCAGCAGGGGTTCGTCTTCGGCGATCAGGGCGGTGGGGCGGGGCATGGCAGGTTCAGGGGCAGGTCGATGCGCACGGTGGTGCCGGTGCCGGGCGTGGACTGCACGGTGACCTGGCCGCGCCCGCCGTAGGCCGTGGCCACGCGCTCGCGCACTTGGGCCAGGCCGAAGTGCGCACCACCTTCCTCCGGTTGGGTCGTGTCGAAACCGACACCGCTGTCGCGCACCGTCAGCACCAGGGTGTCGCCACTGCGCGCCGCCGTCACCGCGATGTGCCCGCCGTCCAGGTGGGGCTCCAGCCCGTGGCGGATGGCATTTTCGACCACCGGCTGCAGCAGCAGGGTGGGCACGGGCAGGGCGCGCAGCGCCTCGGGCAGATCGAGCGTGCTGCGCAGACGCGCACTCATGCGCACGGCCATCAGCGCCAGGTAGTCGGCCAGCCGGGCAAATTCGTCGGCGAGCGGGTGCATGGTGGCGCGCGAGGCGCCCAGCGTGGCGCGCAGGTAGCCGTCCAGCCGGTCCAGCATGCGCTGCGCGGCGGCGGGATCGACGGCAATCAGGGCGCGCAGGTTGGCCAGGGTGTTGAACAGCATGTGCGGCTCGAGCTGGCTTTGCAGCAGCATCAGGCGCGCCTGGCTGGCGTCGCGCTCGGCAGCGGCGATGTGGGCCTGCAGCGCGGCCTGGCGTCCGCGCGCGTGATAGTAGAAGCTGGCCACCACGCCGGCGGCGACCGTGACCAACAGGCTCAGCACCAGGTCGCGCTGCGAGTACCCCGACGTGCTGCCCAACAGCCAGAATCCCAGCGGCCGGCCGATCAGGAATCCGGCGGCCAGGCCCACCAGGGTGAGTGCCGCTCCGCGCCAGCCCTTGGGCCAGCCGTGCCCCGAGTTGCCCGGACCCCGGTAGCAGAGCTCGCGCGGCACCAGCAGGCGGCCAAACTCCATCACGGCCCAGGTCAGCATGCCGATCGAGATCGAGTGCACCAGTTGCCGGCGATAGCCGGTGTCCGGCCAGATCATGCTGGTGAACACCGCCACCACGCAGCAGAAGGCCAACACCTGCAGGCCGTGCCGCAGCGTGTCACGCCAGTCGATGGCCATGCGGCGCCTATTCCGCCTCGCGGGCCTGGGCGCGCTGCCAGGCCGGGCGCGCCTGGATGCGCGTCAGCCAGGCCGTCAGGCGCGGGTGATCGGTGGCGGTCAGTCCGGCGCGCTCGCGCGCGGCCTGCACGGGGTAGCTCATCTGGATGTCGGCCGCACTGAAGGCGGGGCCGGCAAACCAGTCGCGGGCCTGCAGCTCGCCTTCCAGGTAGCCCAGGTGCAGCGCCAGTTGCGGGCCCACGAAGCCGGTCATGGCCTTGCCGACGATACCGCGCGCCACGGGCTTGGCCAGGAAGGGCATGGGTGCGGACGCGATGCGGTCGAACACCAGCTTGAGCAGCAGCGGCGGCATGGCCGAGCCCTCGGCGTAATGCAGCCAGTAGCGGTAGCGCGTGGCCTCGGGTGTGCCGGGCGGCGGCGCCAGGCGGCTAGCGCCAAAGCGCTCGACCAGGGTTTCGATGATGGCGCCCGACTCGGCCAGCACTTCGCCGTCCACGGTGACCACCGGTGACTTGCCCAAGGGGTGAATCCGCTTGAGCTCGGGCGGTGCCAGCATTGTCTTGGGGTCACGCTGGTAGCGCACGATCTCGTAGGGCAGGCCCAGCTCTTCCAGCAGCCACAGGATGCGCTGCGAGCGTGACTGGTTGAGGTGGTGGACGGTGATGGCGGTCATGGGCGCGGATTGTCACAGCGGGCGATTCCTGAGCTTCGCACGTTCGGCCTGCAGCAGGCGCTCGTGCAAACCCGCGCCGCCGGTGTTGATCCACACCACCAACCCGTGAATGGCCAGGCCCAGGCCCCAGCCGGCCAGCGGAAAGACGAACCAGGGCCGGCCGCTGCTCACCGAGATCAGCGCCAGGCCAGCGTTGACACAGACGTACACGAGGGCGTGGACATACCAGCCCATCTTGGCGCCGGCGCGTTTGCGGGCCAGGCGTTCGAGTTGGGCGGCGTTGGGGACGGTGGCGCAGGCAAACGGGGCCTGGGCTTCGAGGTGTGACATGAATGGATCCAGGTTGAGTCGATCGGAATTTGGGCGAGGGGGTTCAGCCGATCTGCAGCATCGGCCCGCGGGCCAGGCGCAGCACGCGCAGCGCGCGCACGGCAAACAGGCCCGACAGCAGGCCGTACAGGGCCGTCACCGCGATGGCAAAGCCGAGGTGCCGGGCCAGCGCGGGCTCCAGGGCCAACTGAACGCCCACCCCGTACTTGATCAGGAACACGCACGGGATCAAGGCCATGGGAACCCAGCTGCCGGGCAGCAGAAACTGGCGCGAGGCGGGATCGAACCGGGTTCCCTGCGGCGCCGCGGCGCGGCTGCCCAGGGCCAGCACGGCGGCAAAGCACAGCGCCCACAGCGCCAGCAGCGCCGGCAGGTGGCCGCCGGCGGCAAAGGCGGATTGCACGCCCCACAGGGCCAGGCCCAGCATGGCCAGGGGCATCAGCGCCAGCCGGCTGGCCGCCACGCGGCGGGTGCGCGTGGCCGAGTAGCCCAGCGCCAGCAGGGCGGCCAGCAGAATGCCGACCCAGGCGGGCGTGCCGCGCACGATGTCGATGATGGCCGAGGGATGCTGGCTGAGCAAGGTGGTGAGCAGCATGGGGAATCTCCGATGGCGTGTTGAACGAATGGCGGGATGTTGCCGGCGGGCGCCCCGGTACGCCAGCGGCATGCGACGAAGTGCGCCCAGGCGGCGCCAGCGTCCTCCACGGACGATGAAATGCGCCGGCCGATGGCGCACGCTGCCGTCGGCGCATGGGGCCCCAAGCGCCCTAAAATCACCGCCCTAAGCTACAGATGCTGTAGCAATTTGAAAGGTTTGAGCGTGGACACGCTGTTGCTGCTGAAGGCTGCCGTGATGGGCGTCGTGGAAGGCCTGACCGAATTCCTGCCCATCTCCAGCACCGGCCACCTGATCCTGGCCGGCAGCCTGCTGGGCTTTGCCGACGCCAAGGCCAAGGTGTTCGACATCGCCATCCAGACCGGCGCGATCCTGGCGGTGGTGATCGTCTATTGGCACAAGATTCGGGACACCCTGGTCGAGCTGCCCCACGGGCGCGCGGCGCAGCGCTTTGCGCTGAACGTGGTGATCGCCTTTTTGCCCGCCGTGGTGCTGGGCCTGCTGTTTGGCAAGGCCATCAAGGCGCACCTGTTCACGGCGCCGGTGGTGGCCGCCACCTTCATCCTGGGCGCCTTCGTCATCCTGTGGGCCGAGCGCCGGCCGCAGAGCGCGGCGCGGGTGCACCGCGTGGACGACATGACGGCCTGGGACGCGCTCAAGGTGGGCCTGGTGCAGTGCGCGGCCATGATCCCGGGCACCAGCCGCTCGGGCGCCACCATCATCGGCGGCATGCTGCTGGGGCTGTCGCGGCAGACGGCCACCGATTTTTCCTTCTTCCTGGCCATACCCACGCTGGTCGGCGCGGGGGTGTATTCGCTCTACAAGGAGCGCGCGCTGCTGTCCTGGGCCGACGCGCCGCTGTTCGGCGTCGGCCTGCTGTTTTCGTTCATCAGCGCCTGGGTGTGCGTGCGCTGGCTGCTGCGCTACATCGCCAGCCACAGCTTCGTGCCCTTTGCCTGGTACCGCATTGCGTTTGGCGCCATCGTGTTGCTGACCTGGTCCATGGGCTGGGTGGCTTGGGCCGACTGAACGCCCCGACCGGAGGCTGCGGCGCTTTACATTTCTTCATCGCCCGTCGATCGGGCGTGCAAGGCGGGCGGATACGATGAGCCTTGCACGGGCCCCGGCGCGTGCTCCTCCTCCATGGACGCCCTTGCATGACCGCTGACTCCAGCCCAGCCACCCCGCCACCGCCGCCTCCCGCACGCCGCCGCCGCTGGCTGGGCGTGGTGCTGACGCTGCTGCTGATGGCGGCCATGGTGGCCGGCGCGGTGTATTTGGTGCAGCGCGCCCAGTCGGCCCCGGCCAGCGGCGCGGTCGGCGGGCCCCCTGGGCGCCCGGGTGGCGGGCCGGGCGGTGGCGGCGGGGTGACGGTGGGCGCCACGCGCGCCGTGCAGGGGACGCTGCCGATATTGATCGACGCGCTGGGCACCGTGACGCCGCCGATGGCCGCGGCGCTGGTGCCGCAGGTGTCGGGCGTGCTGACGCAGGTGCTGTTCACCGAAGGGCAGAAGGTCAGCAAGGGCCAGGTGTTGGCGCGCATCGACGCGCGCCCCTACGAGCAGACGCTGGCGCAGGCACGCGGCCAGCGCGCGAAGGACGAGGCCCAGCTGGCGGCCGCGCGCCTGACGCTGGGGCGCTACCAGAAGCTGTGGGAGCAGGACTCCATCGCGCGGCAGGACGTGGACACGCAGGCGGCGCTGGTCAAGCAGCTGGAGGGCGTGGTCGAGTCCGACCGCGCCAGCGAGCGCGCGGCCGAGCTCAACGTCGGCTTTACCACGCTGCGCGCACCGATCGACGGCCTGATCGGCCTGCGCGCGGTGGACCCGGGCAATTTGGTCAGCCCCAGCGGCACGGCCATTGCCACCATCACCCAGATGGCGCCGATCGACGTGCTGTTCTCGGTGCCGCAGGACCGCGTGCCGGCGGTGCGCGCGGCGCAGCGCGCCGGCAAGCTGCCGGTGCAGGCGTTGGACCGTGCGCGCAGCCACGTCCTGGCCGAGGGCCAGTTTCTGACGCTGGACAACCAGATCAACATCGCCACCGGCACGGTGCGCGCCAAGGCGCGCTTTGCCAACGCCGACGGGCAGCTGTTTCCCAACCAGTTCGTCAACGCGCGCCTGCAACTGGGCCAGGAGGCCGGCGTGCTGGTGCCCGTCACCGCCGTGCGCACCGGCCCGCAGGGCGACTACGTGTACGTGGTGGACGAGCAGCACATGGCGCACATGCGGTCCGTCACGCGCGGGTTGGCAACGGTGGATCAGATCTTGGTGGCCCAGGGCCTGGCGGCGGGCGAGCTCGTCATCACCGAGGGAGGCGACCGGGTGAAGGATGGCGGACGGGTGCAACTGGCGGGCGACGCACCGGCGAGCGCCCGGCGCGCCGGGGCTTCGGCGCCCGAAGGGGGTGCGTCCGGGCCCCGTGGTTCCAAGAGAAATCGGGCTTCAGCGCTTGCTGCATCTGCGCCATCAGCTCCTCAATCAGGAGCATCAGCGGCCACGCCGGCCGCGCGCTGAAGGTCAACGACCGCGGTATCGCGATGAACGTCTCGCGCCTGTTCATCCAGCGCCCGGTGGCCACCGGGCTGTTCATGCTGGCCATCGTGCTGGCCGGGCTGGTGGCGCTGCGCTTTCTGCCGGTGGCGGCGCTGCCGCAGGTGGACTACCCGACCATCCAGGTGCGCACGCTGTACCCCGGCGCCAGCCCCGACGTGATGAGCCGCACCGTCACCGCGCCGCTGGAGCAGCAGTTCGGCCAGATGCCGGGGCTGGACCGGATGAACAGCGTCAGCAGCGCCGGGGTGTCGCTCATCACGCTGCAGTTTGCGCTCAACCTGGGCATGGACGCCGCCGAGCAGCAGGTGCAGGCGGCGATGAACGCGGCCGGCTCGTTGCTGCCGGCCGACCTGCCGGCGCCGCCGGTGTACGCCAAGGTCAACCCGGCCGACGCGCCCATCCTGCAGCTGGCCGTCACCTCCGACAGCCTGCCGCTGACCGACGTGCAGAACCTGGTCAACACGCGGCTGGCGCTCAAGATCAGCCAGATCAGCGGCGTGGGTATGGTCACGTTGGCGGGTGGCCAGCGGCCCGCCGTGCGGGTGCAGGCCAACCTGGACGCGCTGGCGGCCATGGGCCTGGGGCTGGACAGCATCAGCAGCGCCATCAGCGCGGGCAATTCCAGCAGCGCCAAGGGCAGCTTCGACGGGCCCAAGCGCCAGTACACCATCAACGCCAACGACCAGTTGCTGAGCGCGGCCGAATACCGCGAGCTGATCATCGCCTACGTGGCTGGCGCGCCGGTGCGCCTGAAGGACGTGGGGCAGGTGGTCGACGGCTCGGAGAATGACCGCCTGGGTGCGTGGACGGGCATCAAGAGCGACACGGCGGGCGCGGCGCCTGCGGCGCTCGCTCCAGCCATTGTCGTCAACGTGCAGCGCCAGCCGGGCGCCAACGTCATCGCCACGGTGGACGCCATCAAGCGCCAGCTGCCCCGGCTGGAGCAAAGCCTGCCGCAAAGCGTGCACCTGACAGTGCTGACCGACCGCACGCTGGGCATCCGCGCCTCGGTCGAGCACGTGCAGATGGAGCTGGTGCTGGCGGTGGTGATGGTGGTGCTGGTGATCTTCGCCTTTTTGCACAGCGCGCGTGCCACGCTGATCGCCTCGATCGCGGTGCCGATCTCGCTGATCGGCACCCTGGCCACCATGTACGGGCTGGGCTACTCGCTCAACAACCTGAGCCTGATGGCGCTGACCATCGCCACCGGCTTCGTGGTGGACGACGCCATCGTCATGATCGAGAACATCTCGCGCCACCGAGAAATGGGCAAGTCCCCGTTTGCCGCGGCGCTGGCGGGCGCGGGCGAGATCGGCTTCACCATCATTTCGCTGACGGTGTCGCTGATCGCGGTGCTGATCCCGCTCTTGTTCATGCAGGAGGTGATCGGGCGGCTGTTTCGCGAATTCGCCGTCACGCTGGCCATCACCATCCTGTTCTCGGCCCTGGTGTCGCTCACCCTGGTGCCCATGATGTCGGCGCGCATGCTGGAGCCGCTGGACGCCGTTCATGGCCGCGTCGGCGCCTGGGTGCAGGCGCGCATGGACTGGACCATCGCCCGCTACGACCGCGGCCTGCGCTGGGTGCTGGCGCACCAGCGGCTGACCCTGGGGCTGGCGCTGGCCACGCTGGTGGTCACCGGCCTGTTGTACTGGGGCATGCCCAAGGGGCTGTTCCCGACGCAAAGCACCGGCCAGCTGCAGGGCCAGGTGCAGGCCGCGCCCGACGTGTCCTTCGAGCGCATGTCGGCGCTGCAGGCGGCCGTGGCGCGCGTGGTGCTGGATGATGCCGCCGTGCAGTCGGTCAGCTCGGTGGTGGGGGTGGATGCGGCCAACAACACCGCGCTGTCGTCGGGGCGGCTGGTGGTCAACCTGCGCGCGCGGCCGCTGTTTGGCGACTCGGAGGCCGCCATCATGCAGCGCCTGCGCGAGCGGGTGGCCGAGCAGGTGGCGGGCGTCACGCTGTTCTTGCAGCCCACGCAGGACTTGACCATCGATTCGGACAGCGGCCCCACCGAGTTTCGCTTCGACCTGGAGGGCGTGGACACCGCGCTGGTCAACCAGTGGGCGCAGCGCCTGGCGCGCCGCCTGGGCCAGGTGGCCGAGGTGCGCCACGCCACCACCGTGGCCGGCGAGACCGGCCTGGCCGCCATGGTGCGGGTGGACCGTGACACCGCCGCGCGTCTGGGCGTCACGGCCAGCAGCCTGGACAACACGCTCTACAACGCCTTCGGCCAGCGCATCGTCTCCACCATCTTCACCGAGACCAACCAGTACCGCGTGATCCTGCAGGCCGCGCAGGCCGACGCCGCCGGCCTGCGCACGTTGCGCGAGCTGCCGGTCAAGACCAGCGGCGGCGCCACCACGCCGCTGGCCTCGTTCGCGCAGGTGGTGGAGGAGCCGGCGCCCCTGCGCATCACGCGCGTGGGCCAGTACCCGGCCGCCACCGTGGGCTTCGACACCGCACCCGGCGTCAGCCTGGGCGCCGCGGTGCAGGCCATTCGCGCGGCGGCCACGGCCGAGGGCCTGCCGGACAGCATCACGCTGCGCTTCACCGGCGCCTCGGGTGCGTATCAGAAGTCGCTGTCCAACCAGCTGTGGCTGATCCTGGCCGCGGTGGTGTGCGTGTACATCGTGCTGGGCGTGCTGTACGAGAGCTACGTGCACCCGCTCACCATCCTGTCCACCCTGCCGTCGGCGGGGGTGGGCGCGCTGCTGGCGTTGTGGATCACCGGCCACCCGCTGGACGTGGTGGGCATCATCGGCCTGGTGCTCCTGATCGGCATCGTCAAGAAGAACGCGATCATGATGATCGACTTCGCCATCGAGGCCGAGCGCGTGGAAGGCAAGCCGGCCGTGGAGGCCATTCACCAGGCGGCCCTGCTGCGCTTTCGCCCCATCCTGATGACCACCCTGGCGGCGCTGGCCGCCGCCGTGCCCCTGATGCTGAGCTGGGGCGACGGCGCCGAGCTGCGCCGCCCGTTGGGCATCGCCATCTTCGGCGGGTTGGTGCTGTCGCAGCTGCTGACGCTGTTCACCACGCCGGTGATCTACCTGTGGTTCGACCGGCTGGGCGGTGGGGTCAAGCGGCTGGGTGATGTCGAGCTTGACAGTGCGCAAGGGGCCGAGTCGTGATGCGGTCTGGACTTGCTCCCTCGCCCCTTTGGGGAGAGGGCTGGGGTGAGGGGCGGGGGCGTTGGATCAGTCGCGGTCGTTTGATGAGCAGCGCTTCCTGCATGCTCCTGTCGGCCGGGATATGCGCCCGGCGGTGCACCTACTTTTCTTGTGCGCACAAGAAAAGTAGGCAAAAAAGCGCCCCCAAGTCTGCGACCCCTTCGCGCTGCTACGGGGCAGACCTGCGTCCCGGCGCTTGCGGGGTGCGCCGCGGAACTCACTGCGCGCTGCGCGCTTCGTTCAAACAACCGCGGCGAGTCAGAGCACGAAGCGCGTGCATCTTGCGGTGCACTCGCCACTCCCGCAAGCGCCGGCCGCAGGCGCAGCCACAGGGGGTTTCATACGGGCCATCGCTGCGCTCGGCCTCATACGGGAATCAGAGGCCGAGCGCAGCGATGGCCTGAAGGGTTTTCAACTCCCCTCTGGCCGTGCCGAGAAGCGCAGCGGCTGGGGCGGGCATGGGCAGCGCAGCATGCCCATGCATCGTGCACTGACTTGCTGCGGTTGTCAGAGCGGCGTGAGCGCAGCGAACAAAGCGAGTTCCGCAGCACCGCCCCAGGCGCGAGCACCGCCGGCTGCCCCGTAGCGAAGCGCAGGGGACACGGCCAGTGGGGTCGCCTTTCTTTTGCCTTCTTTTCTTTGGCGACGCAAAGAAAAGAAGGTGCGCCGCCGGGCGCATATCCCGGCCAGCTGACGTATGCAGAGCCAGCAACGACGCAAGCACCAACGATCTTTCCAACGCCGCTGCCCCTCACCCCCACCCTCTCCCCAAAGGGGCGAGGGTGCCAGACCGTTTGGCAAGGTAGCGGGACAGGAGAGGCGTCATGAACCTCTCGCGCCCCTTCATCCAGCGCCCCATCGCCACCGTGCTGCTCACGTTGGGCCTGGCGCTGGCCGGCATCGCGGCGTTCTTTGCGCTGCCGGTGGCGCGCCTGCCGTCGGTGGATTTTCCGGTCATCTTCGTCAGCGCCCGCATGGCCGGCGCTTCGCCGGCCGACATGGCGCGCACCGTGGCCACGCCGCTGGAGCGCACGCTGGGCACCATCGCCGGCGTCAACGAGATGACCAGCAGCAGCAGCACCGGCTCGGCACGCGTGGTGCTGCAGTTCGACCTCAATCGCAACATCGACAGCGCCGCGCGCGACGTGCAGGCGGCCATCAACGCGGCGCGCATCGACCTGCCCGCCAACCTGCGCAGCAACCCGACCTATCGCAAGGCCAATCCGGCGGCGCAGCCCTTTCTGATCCTGGCGCTGACCTCCAATACGCGCACGCCGGGCCAGATCTATGACGCGGTGAGCAACATCGTCAGCCAGCGCCTGTTGCAGGTCGAGGGCGTGGGCGACGTGGAACTGGGGGGCGGCTCGCTGCCCGCCGTGCGGGTCGAGTTGAACCCCTTTGCGCTGGCCAGCCTGGGCATCAGTGCCGAAGACGTGCGCGCCGCCATCCAGGCCAACAATGCCAACCGGCCCAAGGGCGTGGTCGAGGTGGGCGGCGTGGACGAGGGGCGCGCGCTGCAGGTGCTGACACCGCCACCCGGCCTGCGCGCGGCCGACTACAGCGGCCTGATCGTGGGTCTGCGCAATGGGCAGGAGGTGCGCCTGGACCAGGTGGCGCGCGTGATCGACAGCGTGCAGGACACCCGCACGCGCGGCATGTTCAACGGCGAGCCGGCCATCATCGTGAGCGTCACGCAGCAGCCGGGCGCCAACCTGATCGCCACGGCCGACGCCATCGACGCGCTGCTGCCCCAGTTGCGCGCGCAACTGCCGCCCGACATCAACCTGGCGGTGGCGATTGATCGCACGGGCTCGATCCGCGCCTCGGTGTTCGAGGTCGAGGTCACGCTCGTCATTGCCGTGCTGCTGGTGGTGGCCGTGGTGGGCCTGTTTCTGCGCAACCTGCGCGCGGCGGTCATTCCGGCGGTGGCCACCGGGGTGTCGCTGCTGGGCACCTTCGGCGTGATGTATGCGCTGGGCTACTCGCTCAACAACCTGAGCCTGATGGCGCTGACGGTGGCCACCGGCTTCGTGGTGGACGACGCCATCGTGGTGCTCGAGAACATCTCGCGCCACCTCGAGCGTGGGCAGACGCGTGCGCGCGCCGCGCTGGAGGGCGCGCGCGAGGTGGGCTTCAC
This sequence comes from Burkholderiaceae bacterium, assembly GCA_041396485.1. Classification (GTDB taxonomy): domain Bacteria; phylum Pseudomonadota; class Gammaproteobacteria; order Burkholderiales; family Burkholderiaceae_C; genus Ottowia. The sequence goes on from JAWKYM010000001.1 coordinate 754,456, forward strand.
GGTGCTCACCATCAGCGTGTCGCTGGTGGCGGTGTTCATTCCGCTCTTGTTCATGGGCGGGCAGGTGGGGCGCATGTTCCGCGAGTTCGCGGTCACGCTCTCGTGCGCGGTGGGGATCTCGCTGGTGATCTCGCTCACCACCACGCCCATGCTGTGCGCCATGCTGCTGCCGCAGGGCGGCGCTCCGGCAGTGCCGCCGCGCCGCTCGGCGGCCGGCCGCCTGCGTACGCGCGTGGGCGCTTGGCTGCAAGGCGTCCAGCAGTGGCTGCTGCGCACCTATGCGCGCTCGCTTGACTGGTCGCTGGCCTCGCCTTGGCTGGTGGTGGCGGTGCTGGCCGTTGTCGTGGGACTCAACGGCTACCTGTTCACGCGCATCACCAAGGGCTTTTTCCCCGAGCAGGACAACGGCCAGTTGGTGGCGGGCCTGCGCGCCGATCAGAGCATTTCGTCGGCGGCCATGGCCGACAAGCTGCAGCAGGCGGTGGACATCATTCGCGCCGATCCGGCCATTGGCACGGTGGTGGCGTTTTCGGGCGGCTCGCGCGCGGGCGGGGGGTTCCTCTCGGCAGCGCTCAAGCCGGCGGGGCAACGCGCCAAGGGCGACAGCACACGCGCGGTCATCAACCGGCTGCGCCCGCAGCTGGGCCGCATCACCGGGCTGCGCGTGTTCCTGGGGCCGGTGCAGGAGTTGCGCATGGGCGGGCGCAGCAGCAACAGCACCTACCAGTTCACGCTCAAGGCGGACAACCAGGCCGACCTGAAGACCTGGGTGCTCAAGCTGGCGGCGCAGCTCAAGCAGGACGAGCGCCTGACCGACATCGACGACGATCAGAGCGACAACGGCGTGGAAACCTTCGTCCAGGTGGACCGCGGCAAGGCCGCCAGCCTGGGCGTGCCGCTGGGCAGCATCGATGCCGCCTTGTACGACGCGTTTGGCCAGCGCCAGGTGGCCACCATGTACAGCGACCTCAACCAGTACTCGGTGGTGATGGAGTGGGCGCCACGCTATGCCCAGTCACCCGTCGTGCTGGACGACGTGCAGGTGCCGGCCAAGGCGGCGTCCGTGTCTGCGGCCGGCAGCGCCAGCGGTTCAAGCGCGGCGGCCGCCAGCACCTCGGCCAACCCGGGCCTGCGCAATGCCTCGGTGGGCCAGCCCATCTCCACGGCGGCCAGCGCCATGGTGCCGCTGTCGGCCTTCGCCCGGTTCTCCGAGCGCGCCGTGCCCACCAGCGTGTTTCACGACGGCGGCGAGCTGTCGTCCACGCTGTCGTTCGACCTGGCCGACGGCGTGTCGATCGAGCAGGGGCGCCAGGCCGTGCTGGAGGCGGTGGACGCCATCGGCATGCCCAACAACGTGCGCGGCGCCTTCAGCGGCGCGGCCGCGGCGGCGCAGCAGACGCAGTCGCAGCAGCTGTTGCTGATCGTGGCGGCCATCGTGGTGATCTACATCGTCCTGGGCATGCTCTACGAGAGCCTGATTCACCCCATCACCGTGCTCACCACGTTGCCCAGCGCCGGTTTTGGTGCCGTGCTGGCGCTGCTGGCGCTGCGCATGGAGTTTTCCATCATGGCGCTGATCGGAGTGTTCCTGCTGATCGGCATCGTCAAGAAGAACGCCATCCTGATCATCGACTTCGCGCTGGCGGCCGAACGCACGCGCGGCCTCAGCGCCATCCAGGCGGTGCGCGAAGCCTGCCTGCTGCGCTTTCGCCCGATCCTGATGACCACCCTGGCCGCCGGCCTGGGCGCGCTGCCACTGGCCATCGGCTTCGGGCAGGGCTCCGAGCTGCGTCAGCCCCTGGGCGTGACCATCATCGGCGGCCTGATCGCCAGCCAGTTGCTGACCCTGCTGACCACGCCGGTGGTCTACGTGCTGCTCGACAAGCTGCGCCACCGCCGCGCCGGCGAGGCCCAACTGGCGCCTGTGGCAATGGGCTGAGCATCGCTGGAGACTGGACAAGCCCGTCGCCAGCCACCAAGAGTTCACGGGAGTCCTGGTGTGCGGGTTCAGCCCCCACGAAAGGGGGGAGCGAAACGGAACGCAGTCCGCGAAGCCTGGGGGCGCTCGTGTCACCGGGCCCAGTGGCCCCCGTGCAGCGACCAGCCGCCGCGCGGACCGCGCTCCCAATGGCGCGGCTGCCAGTGATAGCCGGGGCGCGGATGCACATAGCGGCCCGGCACCCACACATGGCGCCCGCCATGCCAGTTCCAGTAGCCGCCAATCCACACCGCGCCGACAAAGGGCGCGGCCGGCACCACCTCATACTGCGGCGGCGGTGGCGCCACCGTGGCATAGACGTCGCCGTCGGCCACGGCCACCGGGGCCGGTACCACCGCGCAACCACCGAGCAGGGCCGCCGTTGTCAGCAGCACGCCGGCGCCCAGCGCGCATCGCATGGACCTGTTCATGATGAAGCTCCTGAGAAAATGTGAGGGACGATCCGGTCCGTGCCGGGCCGGTGAGACGGCGCGCATCAGCTGGCCCAGTGCCCAGGGCGGTAGACCCAGCCACCGCCGCGCGGCTGCCAATGCGCCGGTTGCCAGTGTCGGCCGGGGCGCTCGCGCACGTAGTGACCGGTGCGCCACACGTAGCGCCCGCGTGCCCAGGCCCAGTGGCCCGGCACCCACACGGCGCGCGCATAGGGTCGTGCCGGGACCATCTCCACACGCAGCGGCGGTGGGGCCCTGGGCACCACCACGGCGTCCACCACCACGGCCGGGCGCGCCTGCACCGGCGGCGCGGCCAGCAGCGTGCCAGCCAGCAGGGCAGCGCCCAGCAGCGTGGCGGTGCGGAAGGTGGAGGGACGGAAAACTCGCATGATGCGCTCCTGTCTGAGGTGGGCTCGCAGCCGCGAGCCCACGCTGTCCCAACGAGGTCAACGTGCACGGCGCCGACGCGCTTTACGAAACTTTGCGCGCTCGAAGAGGATCGTTGAATCCGTGTGTTCATGCTTGGGCCTGGCCCATTGGCGTGCCGCGCCAGTGGGGTCCAGTCCCCCTCTCCGTCATGTTGTTTCGCACTTCCTCGGGGCCCACGGCCGCCGCGCCGGCTCCGCGCACGGCGCGCGCCTGGCGCGCCGTCACCTGGCGCAGCCTGCTGCTGCTGTTGCTGGCGCAGGCGGTCACGCTCTTCATGGCCATGCCGCTGGCCTCGTTGCGGGTTTCGGGCCTGGTGCTGGTCGACGTGTGCCGCCTGGCCTTTGCCGGCGTGTGCATTCGCGTGTTCACGCAGAGCCGCTGGGTGCGCGCGCTGCTGGTGGCGGGCCTGATCGGCATCGTCGGCATTCCCGCGCTGGCGGGCCACCCCGGCGGCTATCACGCACTGGTGCACCAGCACGAATGGCTGACCTGGACGGTGGCGCTGTTCAATGCCACGGTGACGGTGCTGGTGGGGCGCTATGTGTTCGGTCCCGGCCGAGTGGGCGCCGACCGGGTGCTGGGCGCCATCCTGATCTACCTGAACCTGGCGGCATTGTTTGCCAACTTCTACGACCTGATGGTGCTGCTGCAGCCCGGCGCCATCAGCGGGCTGTCACCGCTGACGGCGGTGGACCTTCCCGACAAGCGCGCGGCCGAGCTGACCTACTTCAGCCTCAGCACCATCACCTCCACCGGCTGGGGCGACCTGATGCCGCTGCACCCGCTGGCGCGGGGCCTGGCCAATTTCGAATCGGTGATCGGCCAGCTGTTTCCCGCCACCTTGGTGGCGCGGCTGATCGGCCTGCACCTGGCGCAGGGCGGGCGTCGCGCGCGCCCGCGCAAGCCGCCCAATCCACCGCCACCATAATGACGACTGCCGATCCGCACCCACCCACCATGCCTTCTTTCCGCACCGAGCTGCCGCGCTTTCGGCGCCTCCGGCCCCCGCTCGCTCTGGCCGTGTGCCTGTTGCTGGGGGCTTGCGCTGCGCCGGCGCCCGACGCGGCGCCCTGCGTCCCGCTGTCCACGGCCTGGAAGAGCGCGCCGCCGCCCGGCTGGATCAGCACGGCCGATGCCCCCGCGGCGTGGCAAGAAGGCCGCTGGTGGGCCCTGTTTGCCGACCCGCAGCTCGACTCCCTCATGCAGGGCGTCGAGGTGGGCAACCAGAACCTGGCGCAGGCCGTCGCCAGCGTAGCGCAGGCCCAGGCGCTGTTGCGCCAGGCCGAGGCCCAACTGGGGCCCATGCTGGGTGCGCAGTTGAGCGCCCAGCGCAGCGGCCAGCCGGCGGCGGGTTCGGCCACGCTGGGCCTGACGGCCAGCTGGGCGCCCGACCTGTGGGGCCGCCTGGCCGACAGCGTGCGGGCCCAGGGCGCGCGCGTGCAGGCCAGCCAGGCCGACCTGGCGGCCGCGCGCCTGGCGGCGCAGGGCAGCCTGGCCAGCGCCTACTTTCGCGTGCGCGAGGCCGATGTCGAACTGCAGCTGCTGGACGACATCATCACCGGCTACCGGCGCGCCGTCACCATCACGCAAAACCGCTACCAGGCCGGTGTGGCCGCCCACACCGACCTGCTGCAGGCGCAAAGCACGCTGGAAAACGCCCTGGGCAGCCGCGCCGCGCTGCAGGCCAGCCGCGACACCAGCGAGCAGGCCATCGCCCTGCTGATCGGCCAGCCGCCGGCGCAGTTCACGCTGGCGCGCGCACCCTGGCAGGCCGCGGTGCCGGCGTTGCCGCTCGACATGCCCTCCGAGCTGCTGCTGCGCCGCCCCGACGTCGCCTCGGCCGAACGCGCGGTGGTGGCGGCCAATGCCAGCATCGGCGCGGCGCGCGCGGCGTACTTTCCCAGTCTCAACCTCTCCGCGGGCCTGGGCGGCAAGGCCGGCAGCCTGGCCACGCTGGCTTCGGCCCCCACGCTGGCCTGGTCGCTGGGCGCGGCGCTGGCGCAGACCCTGTTTGACGCCGGCGCGCGTGATGCCGCGGTCGAGCAGGCGCGCGCGGCGCACCAGGCGGCCACGGCCAACTACCGACAAAGCGTTCTGACGGCCCTGGGCCAGGTCGAAAATCAAATGACCACCATGGCGGCCCTGGCCACGCAGATTGAGCATGCGCACGCCGCCGCGCTGGCCGCGCACGGCGCCGAGCAGCGCATCCTGAACAGCTACCAGGCCGGACTGTCGGCCTACACCGACGTGGTCACCGCGCAGGCCAACGCCCTGGGCGCGCGCCGCAGCGAGCTGCAACTGCAATTGCAGCGCCAGCAGGCGGCGGTGGGCCTGGTCCAGGCCTTGGGCGGCGGCTGGCAGGCACCGTGGCGCGCGGCAGCCTCATAGGCCGATCGACTGCCACGGCACGCCTGTACCGGCGTGGCGGTTGACGCATCTCCGCCCGGCGTGCCGACGAGCATGGGCGTGCGGTGCCTTTCTACAATCCGCCGCATGGCCATGCACTTCGACCTGGTCGATTTGCGCCTGATGGTGCACATCGCCGACGCCAACAGCATGACGCGCGGCGCCGAGCTGTCCTTCATCTCGCTGCCCGCGGCCAGCACGCGCATCAAGAACCTGGAGGAGGGCATCGGCACCAAGCTGCTGTACCGCACCAGCCAGGGCGTGACGCTGACGCCGCCGGGCCAGGCCTTGGTGACGCACGCGCGCACCGTGCTCAGCCAGCTCGAGCATCTGCGTGGTGACATGCAGGAGTACGCGCGCGGCATCAAGGGCCATGTGCGGGTGTTCGCCAACACCACCTCGCTGGGCGAATTCCTGCCGCCGGTGCTGCGCCATTTCCTGCGCCGGCACCCGGACGTGAACATCGACCTGCGCGAGCGCCTGTCGCACGACATTGTGCGCGCCGTGACCGAGGGCCAGACCGACATCGGCATCGTCGCCGGCCTGGTGCGCACCGAGAACCTCCAGACCCTGCCGTACCGGCGCGACCGCCTGGTGCTGGTGGTGCCGTGCGGCCATGCGCTGCAAGGGCGGCGGCAGATCGAGTTTGCCGACACGCTGGAGCTCGATCACGTGGGCTTGAACGAAGCCAGTGCCCTGCACGCGTTCCTGCGCCAGGCCAGCGACCAGCTGCATCGGCCGATCAAGCAGCGCATCCAGGTCGGCAACTTCGAGACCGCCTGCCGCATGATCGAGTCGGGGGTGGGCGTGGGCGTGCTGCCCGAGTCCGCTGCCGGCCGCCACGCCCATGCCATGGCGATCGCCCTCGTGCCACTGGCCGACGGCTGGTCGGTGCGCGAGATGCAGATCTGCGTGCGCAGCCTGGAGACCTTGCCCAGCTTCGCGCAGGATCTGGTGCAGCTGCTGGTGGACGATGCGCAGGGGCGGCTGAAGCCGGATTGACGCCGCGCCCACCGCGCCCCCGCCAGGGCGCGATCCCGGGCTTGGGCGGCACCCCAGGGGGCGGCCCGGCAGCGGGACTTCACGACCGCGAAAGAGGTGCTTTCACAAACAGCGATTGCGCCGCGGCGCGCCAGCGCCGAAGATCGCGGCCATGACACAAGCCCCCACGCTCGACGCCGCCGCGCTGGCCCACCTGCAATCCTGGCAGGGCAGGAGCGAGACCACGCGCGACCACATCACCGCCGCGCCGCTGCGCGCCCTGTCGGCCACGTTGGATCGGGATGACCCCGCGCCCGCGCCGGGCACCGCCGTGCCGCCGCTGTGGCACTGGCTGTACTTTCTGCCGCATGCACGCCAGAGTGAAATCGGCCCCGACGGGCACGCCAGGCGCGGCGGCTTTCTGCCGCCCGTGCCGCTGCCGCGGCGCATGTGGGCCGGCGGGCGCCTGTCGTGGGACACCGGCAACCCGCTGCAGGCGGGGCAGGAGGTGGATCGCGTCTCCACCATCCGCTCCGTGACGCACAAGGCCGGCCGCTCGGGCGAGCTGCTGTTCGTGCTGGTCGAGCACCGCTTTTCCAACGCCAATGGCCTGGCGCTGACCGAGGAGCACGACATCGTTTACCGCCCCCTGGCCCAGCCCGGCAACCCAGCGCCGCAACCGGCGAAGCCCCCGCTGGAAGGCCAGGCCGCATGGTCGCGCACCATCGTGCCGGACGACGTGCTGCTGTTCCGCTACTCGGCGCTCACCTTCAACGGCCACCGCATCCACTACGACCGCAAGTACGTCACCGAGGTCGAGGGCTACCCCGGCCTGATCGTGCACGGCCCGCTGATCGCCACGCTGCTGCTGGACCTGCTGCGCCGCCAGCTGCCGCAGGCGCCGGTAGCGCGCTTTGAATTCCGCGCCGTGCGGCCCACGTTCGACCTGCATCCCTTCAGCGTGCACGGCAGGCCCAGCCCCGATGGCAAGACCGTGGAGCTGTGGGCCCAGGACCACGAGGGCTGGCTCACCATGCAGGGCACGGCCACCCTGGCCTGATTGCTCCTTTATCAATAGCTGCCAGCGCTTGATGGACGGGCGCTGCAGGCATAAAACACTTCAAAATCATCATGATCCAGCACACCGGCTCCGACAACCACCACGAAATCCGCGACGCCATCCGCGCGCTGTGCGCCGAGTTCCCTGACGAATATTTCCGCAAGGTGGACGAGCAGCGCGCCTACCCGGCCGAGTTTGTTGACGCCCTCACCAAAGCCGGCTGGATGGCCGCGCTGATCCCGCATGAGTACGGCGGCAGCGGCCTGGGCCTGACCGAGGCCAGCGTGATCATGGAAGAGATCAACCGCTGCGGCGGCAACAGCGGCGCCTGCCACGGCCAGATGTACAACATGGGCACGCTGTTGCGCCACGGCAGCCAGGCGCAAAAAGAAAAGTACCTGCCGAAGATCGCCTCCGGCGAATGGCGCCTGCAATCCATGGGCGTGACCGAGCCCAGCACCGGCACCGACACCACCAAGATCAAGACCACGGCGGTGAAGAAGGACGGCCGCTACGTGGTCAACGGCCAGAAGGTGTGGATCAGCCGTATCCAGCACAGCGACTGGATGATTCTGCTGGCGCGCACCACACCGCTGGCCGAGGTGACGAAGAAGAGCGAGGGCATGTCGATCTTCATGGTGGATCTGCGCGAAGCCGAGAAGACGGGCATGACGGTGCGCCCGATTCTCAACATGGTGAACCACGAGACCAACGAGCTGTTCTTCGAAAACCTGGAGATCCCCGAGGAGAACCTGATCGGCCAGGAGGGCAAGGGCTTCAAGTACATCCTGGACGGCCTGAACGCCGAGCGCACGCTGATCGCGGCCGAGTGCATAGGCGACGGCTACTGGTTCCTGGATCGCGTGACCAACTACGTGCGCGACCGCCAGGTGTTCGGCCGCCCCATCGGCCAGAACCAGGGCGTGCAGTTCCCGATTGCCGACGCCTTCATCGAGGTCGAGGCCGCCAACCTGATGCGCTGGAAGGCCTGCGAGCTGTTCGACAAGCACGAGCCCAGGGCGTGTCCGAATTTGTGTAAACGGGTCGGACTTCAATTGACGGAGGCCAAGCGTCGTGGGAGGCGGCCAACGCCTGCCTGCAGTTCCACGGCGGCCTTCGGCTTGCCTGCGAATACGACGTGGAGCGATGTTCCGCGAGACGCGGTGTACCAGGTGGCGCCCATCTCCACCAACCTGATCATTCTCGTGGTCGAGCATCCGGGCCTGCAGGCTCGTGTTGAAGACAATCGAACAGCTGGTGCAGAGGACGCAGGATTTCGCAGAGGACGCAAAAGAATCAGTTTCCGGCTGTTCGCGTCCTGCGGGACTGCGTCTCTGCGCCGGATTCGGGCAGGTACTTGGCATCCCAGCGGGCCACCGTCATCTCACCGAGCATCAGCTCGGCCTCTTGCCACGCGTGGTGGCCGTGTAGATGCGGCGCAGGTCGGCCGCCCCGGCTGCGGCGCTTCCATGAGACGTAGTTCAGGCGTGGCGCACCAGTCGTGCACTTGCACAACCGCCTGAGGAAGACGGCCTCGATGGCGTCGGAAAGCCTTGAGCCCATCGACGCAGGCGATGAAGATGTCCTGCACGCCCCGGTTGCGCAACTCGGTGACCACCTGCAGCCAGAACTTGGCGCCCTCGGTCTGGGCCATGGTCTGTCCTACGAGGCTTTGAAAGAACACCCCGTCGCTCATCGTATGCGACATCAGCGCCTTGGCGCCGACGGCCCGTCCGCGACAAGACAGCCTACGACCTGTTGATCCAGAGCGAGGCGGGCTTCCTGTCCGTCACCGGCACACCCGAGGCGCCCAGCAAATCAGGCATCTCGGTGGCCGACATCGCCGCCGGCATGTGCGCCTCACCAACATCCTCGGCCCCAGCTGCTGGCGGCACGGGGCAGGGCAGCCAGATCGACGGTCGATGCTCGAAGCCATGGGCGAGTGGATGGGCTTCCCGCCGTTGCGGGTGTTGCCAGCGGGGTTGGCCACCGCCTCGTTGCGTTCATCCGGTGCTCAGTCAGTCACGTCCAGGCTCGCTCGACCAGCAGCTTGGTCAGTTGTGGCAGACCGTTCTCGCCGATGAGGTCTTCAGGCTTCTTGTAGTTGGCCAGCAGGCAAGACAGGTTCTTCGGGTACGTCGGTTTCGGTGTTCATTGTGTTTACGGACGCCGGCTTGCGCCGGCGGTGGATTGTCGTTTGCACAGGAAATTCTGCACACCCTCGCGCCCCGAGGTGGCGGTGGATGCGCGCTTCTGTTCCAACGCCCTGCGCAACCAGCACCGCGCCGAGCTGGAAAAGCTGATCCTGGAGATCTTTGCGCCCCTCACGGCCGCCCAGGTGGTCGAGCGCCTGGATGCCGCGTCAATAGCCAACGCCCGCGTCAACGACATGGCGGATCTGTGGGCACACCCGCAGCTGCAGGCGCGCGGCCGCTGGCGCCAGGTGGGCACACCCGCCGGCGAGGTGCCGGCCCTGCTGCCGCCGGGCGTGAACAGCGCCTTTGCTTACCGCATGGATGCCGTGCCCGCCGTGGGTCAGCACAACGCGGCCATCCTGGCCGCGCTGGGATGGTCGGCAGAGCAGATCGCTGGAATTTCTCCCTCCCCCTTTGGGGGAGGGTAGGGGTGGGGGCCAGCGACGCTCGCGCCCCGAGGCCAACACGATGCTGGCGCACCAGCCCCCATCCCAGCCTTCCCCCAGAGGGGGAAGGAGTGAAAACCAATACCCCGGAGCCCCAAATGAAGCAAGAAACCCAAGCCACCATCCACCCCCTGGCCCAGTTCGCCGCCACCTTGGAATGGAGCGACGTGCCGCAGCCCGTGCAGCGCCGCACCGAAGACCTATGGGTGGACTGGTTCGGCTCGGTGCTCGCCGGCTGCAAGGCGCGGCCTGTGGCCAGCATCACGCGCTTTGCGCTGTCGCAGGGGCCCGCACAAGGGCCGAGTGAAGTCATAGGCCACGGCGCCACCAGCTCGCCCATGATGGCGGCGCTGGCCAATGCCGCCGCGTCTCATGTGGCCGAGCAGGACGACGTGCACAACGGCTCGGTGTTCCACCCGGCGGCCGTGGTCTTTCCGCCGGCGCTGGCGGTGGCGCAAAGCATTGGCGCCAGCGGTGCCGAGCTGATGGCGGCCTGCGTGGCCGGCTACGAGGTCGGCATTCGCGTGGGCGAATTCCTCGGCCGCAGCCACTACAAGGTGTTCCACACCACGGCCACGGCCGGCACGCTGGCAGCGGCCGCCGCCGTGGGGCGTTTGCTGCACCTCACGCCGCCGCAGATGCAGCACGCCTTCGGGTCGGCCGGCACGCAATCGGCCGGCTTGTGGGAGTTCTTGCGCAGCGGCGCCGACAGCAAGCAGCTGCACACGGCGCACGCCGCGGCCGCGGGCCTGATGGCGGCCCATCTGGCCAAGGACGGTTTCACCGGCGCGCAGGACATCTTCACCGGGCCGCAGGGCATGGCGGCCGGCATGTCCAGTGACGCGAATCCCGCCAAACTGACCGATGGCCTCGGCACACGCTGGGCCACGGCCGAGACCTCCTTCAAGTGGCACGCCTCCTGCCGCCACACCCACCCGGCCGCCGACGCGCTCTTGCAGGTGATGCGCGCGCATGGCCTGCCAATCGCCGACATCGCCCAGGTGACCTGCCATGTGCACCAGGGCGCCATCGACGTGCTCGGCCCCGTGGTCTCGCCCAGCACCGTGCACCAGAGCAAGTTCTCGATGGGCACGGTGCTGGCCCTGGCCGCGCGCTTCGGCCATGCGGGCCTGACCGAATTCGACACCGACTACCTGGCCCCGGACACCGTGGCCCTGCGCGAGAAGGTTGGCATGGTGCTGGACCCCGAGGTGGACGCCGCCTACCCGCAGCGCTGGATCGGCAAGGTCACGGTCCACACCACCGATGGGCGCGAGCTGCACGGCCGTGTCGATGAGCCCAAGGGCGACCCCGGCAACACGCTGTCGCGCGAAGAAATAGAAGCCAAGGCGCTGCGCCTGGTGGCCTATGGCGGCGCCGTGGGCGCGGCCCAGGCCCAGGGCGCCATCACGACGCTGTGGCAGGTGGCGCAGTGGCCGCGCGTGGGCCAGCTGCTGGCCGCTGGCGCATAGCGCGCCCCTTTTTTTTCACCCTCTCAACAGGAGTTCAACCCATGAAACCATCGTCTTTCACCCCCCGCCGCATCGCCGGCGCCTGCGCCCTGCTGGCCCTGGCTGCCACCGCACACGCCGCGGGCTGGCCCGACAAGCCCGTGACCCTGGTCGTGCCCTACAGCGCCGGCGGCCCCACCGACGTGGTGGCGCGCGTACTGGCCGTTCCCATGGGCCAGTCGCTGGGCCAGACGGTGATCGTCGAGAACACCGTGGGCGCCGGCGGCACCATCGCGCCCGCGCGCGTGGCGCGCGCCAAGCCCGACGGCTACACCATCCTGATCCACCACATGGGCATGGCCACGGCGCCGGCGCTGTACAAGAAGCTGCCCTACGACCCGCTCAAGGACTTCGAATACATCGGCCAGGTGCTCGACGTGCCCATGACCCTGCTGTCGCGCAAGGACTTTCCCGCCAACACCTTCCCCGAGCTGCTTGACTACGTGAAGAAGAACGGGGACAAGGTGACGCTGGCCAACGCGGGCATCGGCGCGGTGTCGCAGCTGTGCGGCATGCTGCTTGCAGACCAGCTCGGCGTGAAGCTGACCACCGTGCCCTACAAGGGCGCCGGCCCGGCCATGAACGACCTGATGGGCGGCCAGGTCGACCTGCTGTGCGACCAGACTACGCAGACCGCGCCGGTGATCGCGGACGGCAAGCGCGTCAAGGTGTTCGGCGTGACCACGCCCAAGCGCCTGTCGTCCATGCCCAATATCCCGACGCTGGACGAGCAGGGTCTCAAGGGCTTCGACCTGAAGGTGTGGCACGGCATGTACGCACCCAAGGGCACGCCCAAGGAAGTGGTCGAGAAGGTCAACAAGGCCCTGAACGTGGCGCTGAAGGACGACAACGTCAAGAAGCGCATCGCCGAGCTGAGTGCCGACCTGGTCTCGCCCGACAAGGCCACGCCCGCCAGCCTGCACACCCTGCTGCAGAGCGAGACGGCGCACTGGGGCAAGGTCATCAAGGCGGCCGGGGTGTCGGCCGATTGAGGGGGCGACAAGCATGTCGATATCCGTGGCCCAGGCCTGCTCGTTTCTGTTCGTTCCCGCCACGCAACCCGCCCGTTTGCCCAAGGCTCTGGCCAGCGGCGCCGACATGGTGATCGCCGACTGGGAGGACGCCGTGGCGCCCGCTGACAAACCCGCCGCGCGCGCCGCGCTGGCGCAGGCCGTGGCCGCGCTGGACGCGGCCCAGCGCGCGCGCCTGCTGGTGCGCATCAACGCCGAGGGCACGCCCTGGTTCGAGGGCGATTTGCACGCGCTGGCGTCGCTGGTGGATCAGGGCTGCGCTGGCGCCGTCGTCCCCAAGGCCGAACGCGCCGACAGCCTGCAGGCCGTGGCGCAGGCCGCGGGCGCGCGGGCCGCATTGGTGGCGCTGGTCGAAAGCGTGGCCGGACTCGACGCGCTCGATGCGTTGGCTCGCGCGCCGCAGGTGGCACGCCTGGCCTTCGGCCACCTGGACTTTCAGGTCGACGCCGGCATCGCCTGCGGCGACGACGAAGCCGAGCTGCTGCCGATACGCATGGCTCTGGTGCTGGCCGCGCGCCGCGCCGGCCTGGTGGCGCCGATCGACGGTGTGACGGTGGACACGCGCGATCCCGGGCGCATGACGCGCGACGCCGAGCGTGCTTGCCAAATGGGCTTCGGCGGCAAGCTGTGCATTCATCCGGCGCAGGTGGCGCCGCTGCACGCCGTGTTCGACCCCGATGAAGCCGCCGTGGCGCAGGCGCGGCGCGTGCAGCAGGCGCTGCGCGAGGCGGGCGGCGGCGTGTGCGTGCTCGATGGCCGCATGGTCGATGCACCGGTGCTCAAGCGCGCCGAGGACACGCTGCGCCGCCATGCCTGCGCACGGCAGCGCGCCGGCGCAGGTGGCGCGTGACGGACCAGGCAACGGTCGTCCTCGGGCGCGAAGGCTTGAATCGCACCGCAGCGACAACGATGGGGTGTGACGGAAGTACGGGGCAAGAACACTATAAAAACAATAGCTCTCTGCGCAGTGTTTGCCTGGACATGGTTCCAGAATGACCATGAAATTCGGGGAGAACCAGATCTTCGGCAGACCGCATGGGCCCCGGTGCCCGCGAACCGGCAAAGTCAACCCGTGATGATGGGCCGGAGCGCATCGACTTCTTCGACGACGAAGTCGAAGAACGCCGCCACGCGTGGTGTGTGTCGCAACTCGGGCGTGGTCAGAACGCGCCAGATGCGCGACAGCTCGGGGATCGGGCCGAGCACGCGCACCAAGTCGCCATGGGCATCGCCCAGTGGTGTCGGCAATGGCGCCAGCCCCAGGCCCGCCTTGGCGGAGTAAGCGAGCCCGAGCACGCTGTTGTTGCGCGCCACGATCTGCGTCTGCGGCACCACCTGCTGCAGCCACAGCGCGGCACGGTGCCCGCGCATGCTCTCGTCCAGCCCGATCCAGTCGTGTCTGCCGAGGTCTTCCAGGCTCTGTGGCCGACCGCTGCGCACGAGGTACGTCAAACTGGCATAGACCGCCCAAAGCGAGTCGCCGATCTTGCGGCCGACCAGCGATTCATCGTCGGTGTCTCCCGAGCGCAGCGCGATGTCGACCTCGCCCTTGCTCAGGTCCAGATAGCGGTCGCTCATCACGAACTCGACCTTGAGATGGGGGTGTCGCTCGTGAAAGCGCTCGATCAGACCCGAGCCGTGGAGTCTGGCGACGATGGGTTCCGGACAGGTCACGCGCACCGTGCCGCAGAGGTCGCGGGCCTGTACCTGAACCTGCTGCGCCAGCGCCAGCGCCGCTTGCTCGACGCGCTGCGCCAAGGGCAGCAGTTGTTCGCCAAACGTCGTCAGGCGGTAGCCGGCTTGCGCGCGCTGCACCAGGGGGTGGCCGATGCGCCGTTCCAGCTCGACCAGGCGTCGCTGCACGGTGGACTGATTCACGCGAAGCGCTTTGGCGGCGGCCGTGGTGCTGCCGTGCTGCGCGACGGCGAGCAGGTATTTCAGGTCGTTCCAGTCGTACATGGCCTTGTGGCCCCGCATTTGTGCGGCTCCATTATGCGGACCTGCGGCTTGTGACGACTTTGCGCGCATCCTAGACTGGCTGCGTCATCGTCAACACGCCGCAATCATCAGGAGTCGACCATGGGTGCCGCTCTTTCTGCCTTCGATCACGCCGCCTTCAAGGCCGCTGCACGCGAGCAATGGGACCAATCGGCCCTTGGCTGGAGCGCGCACGCACCACAGATCCGCGCCTGGCTGCGCCAGGCCACCGTCACGATGCTCGACATGGCGCGCGTCGGTGCGGACATGCATGTGCTTGACCTGGCTGCCGGCGCGGGCGACCAGACGATCGATGTTGCGCGCCGGGTTGGCTCGCGCGGTCGGGTGCTGGCGACCGACCTGTCGCCCGTCATCCTGGAGTTGGCACAGGAGAACGCTCGCCGCGCCGGTCTGGACAACGTGCGCTTCCTCGTCGCCGACGGCGAAAGCCTGCCTGTTGAGCCGGAGCGTTTCGACGCAGCCGTGTGCCGGCTTGGCCTGATGCTGTTCCCCGACCCGCTGGCCGGCCTGCGAGAGGTGCATCGCGTGCTGAGGCCAGGCGCCGGTATCTGCACCGTGGTGTTTTCCGGACCGCAGCACAACCCTTGCCTGGGCATCCTGATGTCCACCGCGCTCGAGCATGCGGGCCTCGCCGCGCGCGATCCCTGCCAGCCGGGCGCACTGATGAGCCTGGGCGAGCCGGATCTTGTGGATGGGCTGTTTCGCAACGCCGGTTTCCAAGACGTGGCCAGCACCCGGCTGGCGGCGCCGTTTCGCCTGCCGTCGGTCCGGGACTACCTGGACTTCGTTCGTTCCTCGGCCAGTCCGATTCAGCAGATTCTGGGGCGGCTCGCCGCCGCAGCCCAAAAGGCCGCGTGGGACGACATGGCCTTCAAGCTCGAGCGCTTCACCACGGCCGCAGGTTGGGTCGGACCGAACGAGCTGCTGCTGACGGCCGCGCGGCGCTAAGGCGACGCTGAATAAGTCCTCGCGATGCAGCGGGCTCTGGTTTGGGATGGGATGCAAGGCGCAAAACGCAGCCATGGCCGCAGCTATGGCGAGTATTTGCAACGCCGCAGACCTTTCATAAGCAGAGATGCGATGCGCGCAGGGGCCTTGTTCAGCGTTGCCCTAAGGCTGGCTCGCCCTTGCGATCAGGGCGCCGGCGTCTTGGGGCTGAAGTCGCAGCAGTCGGCCACCGCGCATTGCCAGCAGCGCGGGGTGCGCGCCACGCACACGTAGCGCCCGTGCAGGATCAGCCAGTGGTGCGCGTGCGGCAGGTAGGCGGCGGGCACGCGCGCGAGCAGCTTTTGCTCCACCGCCAGCGGCGTCTTGCCCGGCGCCAGGCCGGTGCGGTTGGCGACGCGGAAGATGTGCGTGTCCACCGCCATCGTCGGCTCGCCAAAGGCCACGTTCAGCACCACGTTGGCGGTCTTGCGGCCGACGCCGGGCAAGCCCTCCAGCGCCTCGCGCGTGCGCGGCACCTCGCCACCGTGCTCGCGCAGCAGGATGGCGCAGGTCTGCATCAGGTGCCGCGCCTTGCTGCGGTACAGGCCGATGGTCTTGATGTGGGACTCCAGGCCTTCCAGTCCCAGATCGATGATCTTCTGGGGCGTATTGGCCACCGGAAACAGCCGGCGCGTGGCCTTGTTCACCCCCACGTCGGTGGCCTGCGCCGACAGCAGCACGGCGGTGAGCAGCTCGAACACGCTGGTGTATTCCAGCTCGCTGGCGGGCAAGGGGTTGGCGGCCCGCAGGGTGGCGAAAAAGCGGTCGATCTGGGCCGGAGTCATGGCTGCGAAGATCTCCAGACGTGAAAAAACCCGCTTCTGTCACGAGGCGGGTTTCAATCAATTCGGTGGGGTGGCTGATGGGACTCGAACCCACGACGACCAGAATCACAATCTGGGACTCTACCAACTGAGCTACAGCCACCGTCTGAAGCCGGCAATTATAGCCTGACGGGCAAGGGGCGTGGGCATGAAAAAGCCCCGCGAGCGGGGCTTGCAAGGGTGGGGTGGGGCGTTTCAGTCGTTGCTGCCGCCCAGGCCCAGCAGGGCCAGCAGGCCCTGGAAGACGTTGAACAGGTCCAGGTACAGGGCCAAGGTGGCGCTGATGTAGTTGGTTTCGCCGCCGTCGATGATGCGCTTCAAGTCATACAGCATGTACAGGCTGAACACGCCCACGCACAGGGTGCTGATGACCATCATGCCGGCGGTCGAGCCGACGAACACGTTGATGATGGCGCCGACGACGATGATCAGCGCGCCGACAAACAGCCACTTGCCCATGCCGGACAGGTCACGCTTGATGACCGAAGACAGGCTGGCCATGACGAAGAACACGCCGGCCGTGCCCGCCATGGCGGTCATCACCAGTTCGTGCCCGTTCTTGAAGCCCATCACCATGGCAATCATGCGCGAGAGCATCAGGCCCATGAAGAACGTGAAGGCCAGCAGCACGGGAACGCCGGCGGCCGAGTTCTTGGTCTTTTCGATCCCGTACATGAAGCCGAAGGCGCCGCCCAGAAAGACGATCAGGCCCAGGCCGCCGCCCAGCCGGGCGGTGATGCCGGTGGCCACGCCCAGCCAGGCGCCCAGCACGGTGGGGATCAGGCTGAGCGCCAGCAACCAGTAGGTGTTGCGCAGCACCCGGTTGCGCTCGGCCTGCAGCGTACCGGCGCCTTGCGCGCCGCCCAGATAGGGGGAAGAGGGGGAAATGCGGTCGTTCATGGTGTCCATCTCCTTGCTGTCGTCGTGCGGCAGCCACCGTGGCGGCCAGTCAGGGACATTGTACGTAGAGTACAAATGACCACAGAAATTCCCTTTTCAAGAGGCTGCCGCACGGCGGTCGGCTCGGTTACATCCGACATGAACGCAACGGTTATGCTCGGCATATCCCGTTCTGTATACAGTCGCCCCGCCGTGGGTGCGGCGTCCCGGGATGCATGAATTTGTGGAACGACAATGAAAGCGAAAGCTGTACTGGAAGCCGCCGAGATCAAGGCCATGGCCCACGCCGCCGAGGCCGAGGCGCTGAAGCATCACTGGAGCGTGACGATTGCCATCGTTGACGACGGCGGTCATTTGCTGCACCTGAACCGCCTGGACGGCGCCGCACCCATGAGCGCGCAGGTGGCCCCCGCCAAGGCGCGCAGCGCGGCACTGGGGCGGCGCGAGAGCAAGGGCTACGAGGACATGATCAACGGTGGTCGCACGGCCTTCCTGTCGGTGCCCGGCATGGACGGCCTGATGGAGGGCGGCGTGCCGATCATGGTGGACGGCCAGTGTGTCGGCGCGGTGGGCGTGAGCGGCGTCAAGTCGCCCGAGGACGCGCAGGTGGCGCGCGCCGGCATTGCCGCGTTGGGCTTGTGAGTTCTTGATCAAATATGGCTGTAGCGCTTGTGCGGCAAGCGCAAGCAGCTATTTATTTAATAGTAGTTCCAGCGCCTTCCAAGCCATCATCAGTAGTTCAGCCGTTCCGGGCGCACGTCCTGCAGGATGGTGGTGGCGATCTCTTCGATGGACTTGGTGGTGGTGGACAGCCAGCGGATGCCGGCGCGGCGCATCATGGCTTCGGCTTCGGCCACCTCCATGCGGCAGTTGTCCAGCGCGGCGTAGCGCGAATTGGGGCGCCGCTCGGCGCGGATCTCGGCCAGGCGTTCTGGCGCGATGGTCAGGCCGAAGATCTTCTTGCGCCAGGGCAGCAGGGCCGAGGGCAGCTGGCGCCGCTCAAAGTCTTCCGGGATCAGCGGGTAGTTGGCCGCCTTCAGGCCGAACTGCATGGCCAGATACAGGCTGGTGGGCGTCTTGCCGCTGCGGCTGACGCCCACCAGGATCACGTCGGCGCCGGCCAGGTCGCGGTGGCTCTGGCCGTCGTCGTGCTGCAGGCTGAAGTTGATGGCCTCGATGCGGTCGTGATAGGCTTGGTTGCGGCTGATGTCCGAAAAGCGCCCCACGCGGTGCAGGCTTTTCAGGCCCAGTTCGGCCTCGATCGGCTGCACGAAGGTGCCGAACATGTCCAGCAGCATGCCCTTGCAGCCCTCGCGCAGGATGGCCAGCATCTGCGGATCGACCAGGGTGGTGAAGACGATCGGGCGCTGGCCCTCCACCTCGTGCACGTGGTTGATCTGGCGCACCGCCTGGTGGGCCTTGTCGGGCGTGTCAGTGAAGGGCAGGCGCACGTGGCGCGGCGTGATCTCGAACTGCGCCAGGATGGCGTTGCCGAAGGTTTCGGCCGTGATGCCGGTGCCGTCCGAAACGAAGAAAACCGTGCGATGGGTCATGGCGTGCCTGTGGGGGCGGGCGGGCCGGGCTGGCCGGTGCCCATTTCTCTAAAATGGCGCCCATTATGCGAATCCGCATGCCGCGCACCGCGCCCAGGCCACCCATGGCCGCGCCAGCGTGCCTGCGCGCCACCTCATTTTTGCGCCGCGCCCGCCTCTGGTGCTGCCGCGCCCCCCGGTTTTCAAACTCTGGAGCTTTCCCATGTCTCAGCGCTTTGCACCGACCGCCCTGGTCGTGCCCTTCGAGCAACTCAGGATGACCGATGTCGAGGCGGTCGGCGGCAAGAACGCCAGCCTCGGCGAAATGATTTCCCAGCTGCCCCAGGGCGTGCGGGTGCCCACCGGCTTTGCCACCACCGCGCATGCGTTTCGCCAGTTCCTCCAGCACCAGGGCCTGCATGAGCGCATCAGCCAGCGCCTGGCCGCCCTCGACGTGGACGACGTGCGCGCCTTGGCCGAGGCGGGCGCCGAGATCCGCGCCTGGGTCGAGAGCCAGCCCTTTCCGGCCGATCTTGAACAATCCGTGCGCGCGGCCTTTGCCGCCTTGTCGGCCGGCAATGCCCAGGCCAGCTTTGCCGTGCGCAGCTCGGCCACGGCCGAGGACCTGCCCGACGCCTCGTTCGCCGGCCAGCAGGAGACCTTTTTGAACGTGGTCGGCATCGAGGCCGTTCTGCACAAGATGAAGGAGGTGTTTGCCAGCCTCTACAACGACCGCGCCATCAGCTACCGCGTGCACAAGGGCTTTGCGCATGACGTGGTGGCGCTGTCGGCGGGCGTGCAGCGCATGGTGCGGTCCGATTTGGGCGCGGCCGGCGTGATGTTCACCATCGACACCGAAAGCGGCTTCGACCAGGTGGTGTTCATCACCAGCAGCTACGGCCTGGGCGAAACCGTGGTGCAGGGCGCCGTCAACCCGGACGAGTTCTACGTGCACAAGCCCATGCTCAAGGCCGGCAAGCGTGCGCTGATCCGCCGCAATCTCGGCTCCAAGCTGATCCAGATGGTGTTTGCCACACCCGAGGAGAAAGCTGCCAGCGGCAAACTGGTCAGGACCTGCGATGTGCCGGCCGAGCAGCGCAACCGCTATTCGCTCACCGACGCCGAGGTCGAGCAGCTGGCGCGCTACGCGCTGGTGATCGAGCAGCACTACGGCCGGCCCATGGATATCGAGTGGGGCAAGGACGGCACGGACGGCCAACTCTACATCCTGCAGGCGCGTCCGGAGACGGTCAAAAGCCAGGCCCAGGGCAAGACCGAGCACCGCTACAAGCTCAAGGGCAGCAGTGCCGTGCTGGCCGAGGGCCGCGCCATCGGTCAGAAGATTGGCACCGGCCCGGTGCGCATCGTGCACAGCACGGCCGAGATGGACCAGGTGCAGCCCGGCGACGTGCTGGTCACCGACATGACCGACCCGAACTGGGAGCCGGTGATGAAGCGCGCCAGCGCCATCGTCACCAACCGCGGCGGGCGCACCTGCCACGCCGCCATCATTGCGCGCGAGCTGGGCATTCCGGCCGTGGTCGGCTGCGGCGACGCCACCGAGACCCTGAAGGACGGTACCCTGGTGACGGTGAGCTGCGCAGAGGGCGACACCGGCCACATCTACGACGGCCTGCTGGAGACCGAGGTCACCGAGGTCAAGCGCGGCACCATGCCGCCGATCGCCACCAAGATCATGATGAACGTGGGCAACCCGCAGCTGGCCTTCGACTTTGCCCAGCTGCCCAACGAGGGCGTGGGCTTGGCGCGGCTGGAGTTCATCATCAACAACAACATCGGTGTTCACCCCAAGGCCATCCTCGACTATCCGCAGGTCGATGCCGATCTGAAGAAGGCGGTCGAAAGCGTGGCGCGCGGGCACGCATCGCCGCGGGCCTTTTACGTGGACAAGGTGGCTGAGGGCGTGGCCACCATCGCCGCCGCCTTCTGGCCCAAGCCGGTGATCGTGCGGCTGTCGGACTTCAAGAGCAACGAATACCGCAAGCTGATCGGCGGCAGCCGCTACGAGCCCGAGGAAGAAAACCCCATGCTGGGCTTTCGCGGCGCGGCGCGCTACATCAGCGAGGACTTCCGCGAGGCCTTTGCCATGGAGTGCGAGGCCCTCAAACGCGTGCGTGACGAAATGGGCCTGACTAACGTGCAGGTGATGGTGCCCTTCGTGCGCACACTGGGCCAGGCCGAGCGCGTGACCACCCTGCTGGCCGAGCACGGCCTCAAGCGCGGCGACAACGGCCTGCGCGTGGTGATGATGTGCGAGCTGCCCAGCAACGCCATCCTGGCCGAGCAGTTCCTGCAGTTCTTCGACGGCTTCTCGATCGGCTCCAACGACCTGACCCAGCTCACCCTGGGGCTGGACCGCGACAGCGGGATGGAGCTGCTGGCGCACGACTTCGACGAGCGCGACCCGGCCGTCAAGGCCATGCTTTCGCGCGCCATCGCGGCCTGCAAGGCGCAGGGCAAGTACGTCGGCATTTGCGGCCAGGGCCCCAGCGACCACCCCGACTTCGCGCGCTGGCTGGCCGACGAGGGCATCGCCTCGATCTCGCTCAACCCCGACAGCGTGATCGACACCTGGACCTTGCTGTCTCAATAGACCGGCATCCCCGCCCGCCACCATGGCCTCACCGCCCGCTCCACCCACCCCGCCCGCGCGGGCGGGGCGTTTGCGGGCCATGCTGCTGGGGCTGTGGGCAGTGGCGTCCTTTGGCGTGGCTTTTTTTGCCCGCGACCTGACCCAGGTGGTGGCTGGCTGGCCCCTGAACTACTGGTGGATGGCGCAGGGCGGGGTGCTGGTGTTCATCGTCCTCATGGCGGCCTACGCCTTCTGGATGAACCACCACCCCGACGCCGACGACGAGCAGGCCGATGAGCCGCAGCCCTGATCCGGCCGCGGCAGGCGATGCGCGCCATCACCGCCTGATGGCGGTCTTCATCGTCGGTTTCCTGGCCTTTCTGGCGCTCATGGCCTGGGCCGAGCGCGCGGGCCTGTCGCGCGACTGGATCGGGCCGATCTTCCTGTTCCTGTCGGTGATGGCCTACGCCGGCATCGGCATCTACGCGCGCACCACCGACCCGCAGGAGTTCTACGTCGCCGGCCGGCGCATCCCGGCCATGTACAACGGCATGGCCACGGCGGCCGATTGGATGAGCGCGGCCTCGTTCATCAGCCTGTCGGGCGCCCTCTACCTGCAAGGTGTTTCGGGCACCGCAGCGCAGCCTGGCGGCCTGGCCTACGTGCTGGGCTGGACCGGGGGCTTTTGCCTGGTGGGCCTGCTGATCGCGCCCCGCCTGCGGGCGATGGAGCTGTACACCGTGCCCGACTTCTTCGCCGCACGCTTTGGCGCCGGGCCGCGCCGGGTGGCGGTGCTGGGGGCGGTGGCGTGCTCGTTCATGTACGTGGTGGCGCAGATCTACGGCATCGGCCTGATCGCCTCGCGCCTGACCGGCGTGCAGTTCGAGATCGGCATCCTTCTGGGGCTGGGCGGCGTGCTGCTGTGCTCTTTCCTGGGCGGCATGCGTGCCATCACCTGGACCCAGACCGTGCAGTACGTGGTGCTGCTGCTGGCCTTCCTGATCCCGGTCTCGTGGCTGGCCTACAAGCAGCTGGGCACGCCGCTGGCGCCGCTGGCCTATGGCGCGCAGTTGCCCAAGATCGCGCAACTCGAAGACACGTTGATCGCCTCGCCGGCCGAACAGCAGGTGCGGGCGGTGTTTGCCACCCGTGCACGGGAGCTGGCCCAGCGCCTGCAAGACCCGGCCGCCGCCCTGGCGCACGAGCGCACGCGGCTGGAGACGCGGCTGCGCGCGCTCAAGGCGCAGCGCGCCGAGCTGTCGCAGATGATGCAGGTGCGCCGCGAGCTGGCGGCACTGCCGCAGGGCGCCGACCAGGCGCGCGAGGTGTGGACGCGCGCCCTGCATGAAGCGCAAGAGCGTGCCAGGCCGCTGGGGGGCTTGCCGCGCCAGGGCCAGGCCTTCGTGGGCGACCCCGATGGCACGCCGGCCGAACGGGACCTCTTCGACGTTTCGCGGCTGAACTTTCTGGCGCTGATGTTCTGCCTGATGGTCGGCACGGCCAGCCTGCCGCACCTGCTGACGCGCTTCTACACCACGCGCAGCGTGGCCGACACGCGCCGCTCGGTGGCCTGGTCGCTGGTGTTCATTGCGCTGCTGTACCTGAGCACGCCGGCGCTGGCGGTGCTGGTCAAGTACGAGGTCATGGAACACCTGGTGGGCAGCCAGTTCGGCGACCTGCCCAGCTGGATTGCCCAATGGGCGCGGGTCGATCCGGCGCTGATTTCGGTGCAGGACGTCAACGGCGACGGCGTGCTGCAGTTTGGCGAAATCCGCCTGGGCGCCGACATGATCATGCTGGCCACGCCCGAGTTGGGCGGGCTGCCCTATGTCGTCTCGGGCCTGGTCGCTGCGGGCGGGCTGGCCGCCGCGCTGTCCACCGCCGACGGGCTGCTGCTGACCATCAGCAACGCACTGGTGCACGACACGGCGCCGATCCGCGACAAGGTGGTGCTGGTGTCCGAAAACCGCGTGATCCTGTCCAAGTTCGCGCTGCTGGCCGCGGCCATGGTGGCCACCACGGTGGCGGTGCTCAAGCCGGCCGAGATCCTGTCGCTGGTGACGGTGTCGTTCTCGCTGGCGGCGGCCACCTTTTTTCCGGGCCTGGTGACGGGTCTGTTCTGGCGCCGCGCCCGCACGCGCGCGGCCACCTGGGGCATGCTGGCCGGTGCCGGCCTCACGGCGGGCTACATGCTGTGGGCCCATCCCAGCCTGCGCGCCTGGTGGGGCCTGCCGCCGGGCGGCCTGTGGTGGGGCATCCACCCCATTTCGGCCGGTGTCTTCGGCGTGCCGGTCGGCTTTGCCGTGATCGTGCTGGGCTCGCTGTGGGAGCAGCGCCGCGCAGTCGCGGCCGCCTCAGAAGCGCCGGCTGACGTAGCGTGAGCCGGCCAGGCCAAAGCGCCAGGGCAGCTCCTGGGCCTTGCTGATGCCGATGCGCGGGCCGCATACCACCGAGATGGCCTGTGCCGGATCGGGCGCCAGCACGGCGAACGGCGCGCGATCCAGCGGCAGGCCGTACAGGGCCTGGGTGATGCCCAGGGCCTGGCCCACGCAGCCGGGGCCAGCGCACAGCCTGTGCTCATCCTGAAGCCCGCGCCGCTGGCGCATCAGCTCCAGGCCGTGGGTGGGCTGCAGGGCGCGGATCAGCACGCCCGCCCCGTGGCCGGTCTCGCGGCAGACGAAGTTGAGGCACCAGTGAATCCCGTAGTTGAGGTAGATGTAGGCATGGCCCGGCGGGCCGAACATGGCGCGGTTGCGCGTCGTGGGGCCGCGGTGGGTGTGCGCCGCGGCGTCCGTCATGTCGTAGGCCTCGGCCTCGACGATCACGCCGCCCACGCCGTCCACCAGCAGGGTGGCGCCGATCAGGCGGCGCGCCACGTCGGGGGCGTTGGCGGCGAAGTCCTGGCTTTTGAGGGGGCGTGGCATGGGGGATTGCAGCGGGCTTAAGATTTTCCATCAACCCGATCCGCGAGGAGTCTCTGCATGTTCAAAGCCCTGTTGTTGACCAAGCCCGAAGGCGGCGCGCTGCAATGTGCCGTCACCGATCTCGAGGAAACCGCTCTGCCCGCCGGCGAGGTGCGCGTGCAGGTGGCGGCGTCCACGCTCAACTACAAGGACGCGCTGGCCATCACCGGCACCGCGCCGGTGGTGCGCAGCTACCCCATGGTGCCGGGCATCGACTTCGCGGGCACGGTGATCGAATCCAGCGACCTGCGCTATCGCCAAGGCGATGTGGTGCTGCTCAACGGCTGGGGCGTGGGCGAGACGCACTGGGGCGGGCTGGCGCAGCAGGCGCGTGTCAAGGCCGACTGGCTGCTGCCCTTGCCCGCCGGCCTGACGGCGCCGCAGGCCATGGCCATCGGTACCGCGGGCTACACCGCCATGCTGTGCGTGATGGCCTTGCAGCGGCACGGCGTGACGCCGCAGCTGGGCCCGGTGCTGGTGACCGGCGCCAACGGCGGCGTGGGCTCGATCGCCGTGGCCCTGCTGGCACGGCTGGGCTTCACGGTGCACGCCGGCACCGGCCGCCTTCATGAATCCGAGCACCTGAAGGCGCTGGGCGCCGCCGAGCTGGTCGACCGCGCAAGCCTGAACGCGCCTGGCAAGCCGCTGCAGAAGGAGCGCTGGGCCGCCGCCGTAGATGTCGTGGGCAGCCACACCCTGGCCAATGTCTGCGCCAGCCTGCGCTACGGCGGCGTGGTGGCCGCCTGCGGCCTGGCCCAGGGCATGGATTTTCCGGCCAGCGTGGCGCCCTTCATCCTGCGCGGCGTCACGCTGGCCGGCATCGACAGCGTGATGGCGCCCTACGCCCGCCGCGTGGAGGCCTGGCGCCGCCTGGCGCAGGAACTGCCGGCCGAGGTGCTGGCCGCCAACACGCAGACCATCGGCCTGGCGTACGCCGCCGGCACGGCCGCCGAGCTGCTGGCTGGGCGGGTGCGCGGTCGCGTGGTGGTCGACGTCAATCGTTGAGGCACGAAAAAGCCGGCCCGAGGCCGGCTTTGTGGCGCCGCGCCGGGCGCAGCGCGTCAGCGCACCTGGTCGAAGAACTGGCGCGCCGCCGCCATGCAGAACGGCGGCTCGTAGGTGCCGTGGTAGGCGCCGTAGTAGGTGGCGAACTCGGGCGAGGCAGGGTCGGTGGGCGCCTTGCCGCCGGGGCCGAAGGCGGCCTGGATCTGATCGTCCACGTCGACCGAACCGACGTTCTTCACGCCGTTGGCCTGGAAGTTGGCGAACATGGGCAACTGGTGCACCGCGGGCGGCACGGTGGGGTCGCCAGCGCCGCCGCACAGCAGCGTCGGAGCCTTGGGTATCCAGTTGAACAGCGTGTTCTTTTGTGCGTCCACGCTGATGCCGGCCTTGTCGCTGGTCTGCATCATCTGCAAAAACGCCGGCTGCATCAGCGCGTCGCGCGCCTCGTTGGGCGTGCCGCCCGGCAGCTTGCCCGAGGTGACGAGCGTGGTGTAGGTGTAGGTGGGGCTGGGCAGCAGGTTTTCGATGCCGGTGACGTAGGGCGCCTTGAACACGTCCTCGGGTTTGTCGTAGACGTTGCCGTACACCTTTTGCCACGACGTGATGATGAAGGGCACGAAAAACTGATAGCCCGCGATGGCGTCGGGCACCTTCATGGCGCCGGCCAGGTTGTAGGGGCCGGCCAGGTGGGCGCCGGCCACCAGGTTGATCTCGCCGGCGTTGGCGGCCTCGGCGGTGCGCTGCGTGGCCATGGACGAATGCCCGCCCTGCGAGTAGCCGCTGACCATGACCTTGCCCGAGAAGGTGACGCCCACGGCGCCCGCCGCGTTGCGCGCCGCGCGGATCGAGTCGATCACTGCGCTGGCCTCGGAGTCGGCGTGCAGGTAGGGGTGGTAGGCATAGGTGGACTGCGCGTAGCCCAGGTAGTCGCTGGCCACCACCGAATAGCCCTGCGCGGCGTAGAACGCGGCCAGCAGCATGGTTTCGCCGTTGGTCGGGTCGGCCATGGTGATGGGCTTGGAGACCACCGTGCCGTGCGCATAGGCCAGCAACGGCGTGGCAGCCGTGGCACAGGCCGAGCCCAGCGGCCCTGTGGGCACCATCAGCGCGCCCGAGGAGTTGGCACCCGACTCGCCCTTGGTACCGACAGTGGCGTAGTTGAGCGCCAGGATCCTGACGCCGCAGGCGGCCTTGCCGGTCAGCGCCTGAAGGCCATTGGCGGCGGTGGCGGCGTCGATCTGCTCGGGGGTCAACTCGGCCACGATGCGGGCCGGATCGAGCAGCTCACCGCGCTTGGGGCCCGCAGGCTCGTCCGAGCCGCCGCAGGCGACCAGCAGGGCCGCGGCCGCGGCGGTGGCAGACAGTTGAAGCAGTTTCATGGCGTCCCTCTTGTCATTGATGCAAAGCGCTCAAGTCGCACATCGTGCTGACGCTCAGGCCGGCGGGCCATAGGGGATAACGCGCAATACCCGTCCCGCGAGGGACAGGGACAAGCGGCCGTGGATGCGCGGCAGGTCGCTATGAAAATAACAGCAATACGCGCCCGCGAAATGGGCGCTGCAGACCAGTCTGGCTCCGAACCTTGTTCGGGGCTCAGGCGCTCGCCAGCCGACGGGGCATGCGCGCCTCGCGGATCGGCAGGTTGATGACGGCGGCCAGCAGCGCCAGCGCAATGTCGGCCCCCCACATCCAGTCGTAGTTGCCGAGGCGCGTGACCGCCAGCCCGCCCAGCCAGGCGCCCAGAAAGCC
Organism: Burkholderiaceae bacterium; assembly: GCA_041396485.1. GTDB lineage: Bacteria > Pseudomonadota > Gammaproteobacteria > Burkholderiales > Burkholderiaceae_C > Ottowia. Next base: position 781,496 of record JAWKYM010000001.1, read on the forward strand.
GCCGATCTGGTGGCTCAGCAGGGTCAGGCCAAACAGCGTGCCCAGGTAGCGCACGCCGAACAGCTTGCCGATGATGCCGGCCGTGGGCGGCACGGTGGCCAGCCAGGTCAGGCCCAGGCCGATGGCAAAGACATAGAACACCCAGGGCTCGCTGGGCATCAGCAGGTACCAGCCGATCAGCGCCGCGCGGCTGGCGTACATCAGCGACAGGATCATCTTGCTGCGGTACACGCCCACCAGGTGGCCCACCCACAGGCTGCCGACGATGTTGGACAGGCCGATCAGCGCCAGCGCCGTGCTGGCCACCGTGGGCGCCAGGCCGCACAGATCGACCTCGGTGGGCAGGTGCGTCACCAGGAAGGCGATGTGAAAGCCGCAGGTGAAAAAGCCCGCGTGCAGCAGCCAGTAGCTGCGGTCGCCCAGCGCCTGGCGCAGCGCCTGGCGCAGGCCGCCGGCGGACGCCGCCGCTGCGGGCGTCGGGTGGGCCGGCCCGTGATGGCCGCGCGTCAGCTTGCCCACCAGCGGCAGCGCCGCCAGCACCAGCACGGCCAGGCTGTACATGGCGCCCATCCAGCCCAGCCACTGGATCAGCTTTTGCGTCACCGGCGCAAACACGAACTGGCCCAGCGAGCTGCCGGCATTGATCACGCCCGCGGCCGTGCCCCGGGCCTCGTCCGACATGCGCTGCGCCGCCGCGCCGATCAGCACCGAGAAGCTGCCCGCGCCCGCGCCCATCGCCACCAGCAGGCCTTGGGTGAAGATCAGGCCCCAGCTGGAGCCCAGCAGCGGCGTCAGCGCCGTGCCCAGCGCCATCACCGCGATGCCGATCAGCAGCACCGGTCGCGCGCCCCAGCGGTCGGCCGCGGCGCCGGCCAGCGGCTGGATCGCCCCCCAGCTGAACTGGGCGATGGCAAAGGCAAAGCTGATGGTGGCGATGCCCAAGCCGGTGGAGGTGTTGATCGGCCCCAGGAACAGGCCCAGCGACTGGCGCGCGCCCATGGTGATCATCAGGATGCCGGCGGCGGCCAGCGTGATGGCCAGGGCGCCGGGTTCTTTGAGCTTGGAGAACATGGAGCGTGATCCGGGAGTGGGCGGCCGAAACCGAAGGCAGGGTGTCGGTTGGGGCGATGATAGGGCCGTTGTGCGGAGCGATTGAGCCCATAATTGGGCCGGTAACGTCAATGATTGGTTGACAATGAAGCTGCGCAGCACCGCCTCCTCATCGCTTCGAGCCGCCAGCGCCGCACCGCCCGAGGCGTTCTGGCTGCCGTCCTGGCACGCCTTCATCAAGACCGTGGAGCTGGGCAGCATGGCTGCTTGCGCGCGTGCTTTCGGCTGCACGCGCGCCCAGGTCAGCCGCCAGATGGCCGAGCTGGAAGCGCATCTGGGTGCGCGCCTGCTGGAGCGCTCGACCCGCCGCCTGCGGCCCACGCCGGCCGGCGAGGTGTTCTTGCAGCACGCACGCCAGGCGCTGGACAGCGTGGCCGCCGCGCAGACCGCCCTGGGCCAGCACGCCGGCAGTCCCCAGGGCGTGCTGCGCATCAGCGCCACCATCACCTTCGGGCGCATCTACGTCGCACCGCTGCTGCCGCCGCTGCTGGCCGCGCACCCGCAGCTGGTGTGCGAGCTGATCCTGACCGACCAGCTGGTGGACCTGGTGCAAGACCAGATCGACCTGGCCCTGCGCATGACGCGCAACCCGCCGCAGGACGCGGTGGCGCGGCGCATTGCTCCCATCGAGCGCGCAGTCTTCGCCGCGCCGGCCTATCTGGTCGCACACGGCGTGCCCGCCAGCGTGTCCGATCTGGCGCGCCACCAGACATTGAGCTATCTGCTGACCGATGAAGACCACTGGCGCCTGCAAGACGCAGGCGGCGCCGAGCATAGCCTGCCCACCACCAGCCGATTGCGCCTGAACAGCACCGACGCCCTGCTGGACGCCGCGCTGGCCGGCCTGGGCCTGGCGATCCTGCCGGTCTATCTCGCGGCGCCGCACGTGGCGGCCGGCCATCTGCAGCGGGTGTTGCCGCAAGTGCAACCCATCACCCCGCACGGCAACGCCATCTACGCCTGCTACACCCCCAGCCGAGTGCGCAGCCCCAAGGTGCGCGTGCTGCTGGATGCGCTGCGCGAGCGCTTCGAGCCACTGCCGCCGTGGGAGCGGGTGCCATGACCTCGAATTTGGCAACGGTGACTTCCCACGTAGTGAAGCGCTGTCAATTTTTCAGAACTTGTCCGCAAATAGACAAGCCATCCTCGGGCCGAGCCGTGATCGGCCACAGGGCGAACGATGGCCAAAGCGCGTGGCTGAAGGCCACTCGTTTCAGGGGCAAGGTCACTCGATGTTCTGCACCTGAATCGCGAGGTGCGTTCCAAGCTGTTGATTCTTATAGATCTTCACGCGGCAACACCTTCCGGACCCACCTATGAATCCACCAAAAAACATGGGCTTTGGTGGCTCTGCATGAACAAAGACCACTACCCCCAGGCAAGAGCAAGAGAGGGCATTTTAACGAAGCACTTCGGATGGCCGATCACGCAAGGATCCTTCAGGAGGTCGTAGGCTCGGACCTAAGTCAGGCGCTCGACGAAGAGTTGCCAAAGCTGTTCGGCCGCGCCTTCATGCGTGAGCTTCGAGGGGGACCCGGACCAGTTCCCCATCATCGGCTTCAGGTACAGCGTGTGACGATCAGCCTCCACGCTCAGCATCTCGTTGTAGCTGTGGTCTTGGGCGCTGTCGTTGCCCGAGTAGCCGATGTTCCGATCCCTTCCGAAGCCGTCGGAAATGCGGATGTAGCAACCTGCCAGCTTGCTTCCATCGCGGTACAGCGTTGCAGTGAAGCCGACTTCCGAGATCCGCCGAAGCTTGCCCGCGATGCCTGGGTTGCGCTCGCCCACTTCCTGTAGCGAGTTCTCGAAGTAGGTTCGAATGTAGGCGAAGGCTTCTTCGAGGAAGCTGTCACGATCGATGTCCTTGAACTCGCGTGCGAGTGCCAGCGTTCCGGAGCGGGGGCGACTTGGAGCGATGGCGGCGGCTTCGCCAGGCATCTTGCTCGGCGCAGCAGGGGAGGTGGCCGTCTGGGTGGCGGATGCCGATCGGGCAGCCAGCAATGACCGCAAGGCTTGCACGACATCGAGGAACGCGTCGTCCAGCGTGGGCCACTTCACGACGGGTTTGCCGTCGCGGGGCAGGGCCTTCAAGGCACCGCACGGCGCGCTGTGCCAGTCGACGGGTCGCAGGATGATGGGGATCACCACGGCGGAGCCTGCCTGATGCCGCTCCATGGCCCGCTTCATCTCGATACCGTAACAGTAGTCCGAGGCCATGAAGTCAGGGCAGATCAGCAGAATGATGATGTCAGCGGCTTCGAGTTCGGCGCTGATGTGCTTGTCGAACTCGCTCCCTGCCGGAATGCGATGGTCGCTCCATAGCTCGAGCAGTCCTTGCCGGCGAAGCAGCGACAGGTGCTTGTTGAACTCGGCGCGAAGTGTGTCGTCGGCGTGGCTGTATGAGATGAAGGCGCGTGTCATGGGTATCACTGTCCCGCAAGGACCACTTTAGGGTCGAGTTCGAAGCCCGCATAGTTGAACGCGCCGGCCAGCTTGTCGCAGTCGGCGGGCGTCGTCCCCTGCTGTCGCAAGGTCGCGTGCCAACGCGCAGCCACCACTTGCTGAAGCTGGTCGACGATGGCCGCGGCGTGCTCGATGGAGAGTTTGAACTGCCCATGTTGCGAGAGCAGATTGGTGCGGTTCGCATAGCGGTTGTAGGTCCCGCAGGTCATCGCCAAGTCGCGCTTCTCGACGCTGGTCAGTGGGTTGGGCGTCAGGTCGTACGCCGGCGACAGTTCCCATTTGTCCGTCGGCGCGATCAACGCATGGTTGCGGGGATGGTCGTCGGTGTTGGATATGAGCGCGTTGAACACCATGCGCCGGAACAGCTCTTCAAGGTCCTGGGCCGGGCGTGCGCTTCGCCGCCGCAACTCGTCGGCCAGCAGCAGGTAGGACCACTTGGCCCGGTCTCCATGCGAGTCCTCGGCGCCCAGCGCGGTCAAGCCGCTGACCATGCGATGGCGCAGGTAGCCGTCACCGGTCAGCGTGCGGTCGAAGCGCTGTACGAGCAGCACGTCCTTGCCAGCGACGTGTTCGATGCGGTGTCTGGCCACGCGCAGGCCACATTCTTGCGCCAGCGCGAGCATCGCACCTTCGACACGCGCGTTGTTCCACTTGTCGCTCCTGTCCGGGAACTTGGCGAGCCACAGGCCCTCGTCATCCTCGACCACGTTTTTCGGCCGGGCGCCACCCATCGAGGTGCCGGGCTGAAGGAGTTCGAGCATCTGCTCCGGCACGCCAGACTTGCCTGCGGCCTCGTCCTCCATGAACTGCTCGGCCCCTGCGAGCAGAGCCTCCAGTTGGATGACTTGGTTGAACTTGCGGATCGGGGCAGGGGGCACCTTGTCGCGCCCGAAGGACAGAGCGCCTGCGCGGTCTTCGGGAGAGTGGAGCAGGTAGTCGACCTCGGTGAGGTCGGTGCGTCCGGCGTGCTTTTCGATGATGCGGCGGCCCCAGGCGTCGGGTGATGCATCGCGCAGAGGACCGAAGATGCCCTTGAGTTTCACCGTCTGCACACGGCGCGGTGCCAAGGGCAGTTCGTATGGATCCAACGGGACGGCATCGGCGCGCTGCAGGTAGGCCGGGTTGTAGACGAACGAGCCCGTAGGCACCCCTTGCGGGAAGTCCAGCTCGTAGAATCCCGCCGTCACGACCTCCAATGACTGCGGCAGTTGGAGGTAGACGTAAGCGCGTTGGTCAGAACTCGCCATCGAGTTGCTCCTTGCGATGGCGAACCCGCTGCGGCAGGCGCGTGAGTTCCAGTTGCTTGCCTTCCTCGTCGCGCTCAGGGTCGGCAAACGCCTGGATCTCGGACTCCAGGCCCATCGCCCACAGCATGGCCAGGTAGGCCCCCAGGCCGGTTTGCAGGTTGCCGGCTTCCACGGCGCGCGCGGTGTCGTAGCTGATGCCCGCCTTGGACGCCAGCTCGCGCAGGGTCAACCGGCGACGCTTGCGGGCCATTGTCAGCCGCTCGCCGATGCGTTGGGCGCCATCCTTCACGGCGAACGGCGCCGTTTCGTTCAGTTGGAGCGGGCGGGGCATATTGAAGCCGTCTGATTTGATGATAGGAACGGTTTCAGCATACTTTTCTATGACTAAGTAGTCAAGTGAGGATTTTTGAAACAGTTCGAAAATAGCTTAAGAACTGCTTCAGCAGTCCTTATTGGCGGCAAAATTGCAGAATGATTATTCATTTCCCAAAGGCTTCGGCCCAAGCTTCCCCGTCCGTTTCCGTCTCGACCTTGCCCCAGACCGGCTTCGTCAGGCAGGCTCAGGTTCTCACCTTCATCCCGTTTTCCAAGTCGACGTTGTGGCGTCAAGTCGCGGCCGGGACCTTTCCGGCGCCTGTTATTGATTAGAAATCAAACAACTTGAAATAGTGATAACGATCCCCAGATAATCTTCATGGAACCAATCGACATGAGGAAACTGAGCTCCGATGCGCGGCAAGAGCGTCGCAGGCAAGTCATCAAGCTGCGCCGCGCAGGCTGGAGCTATGAGGCCATCGGCGCCGATCTGGGGCTGTCGCGCACGGGCGTGTTCAACATCTGCAAACGCTATGACGAAGGCGGCGCCAAAGCCCTGGCCGACAAACCCTGCGGTCGTCCCGTGGGTGCACTGCGCGCCCTGAGCGAAGAGCAAGAGCGCGAAGTACGCCGCCTGATCGTCGACAACACGCCCGATCAGCTCAAGATGGACTTTGCCCTGTGGAGCCGCCAGGCGGTTCAGAGGCTCATCAAGCAGCGCTGCGGCGTGCTGCTGACGGTGCAAGGCGTGGGGCTGTACCTGCGCCGCTGGGGCTTCACCCCGCAAAAGCCCATCCAGCGCGCCTATGAGCAGCAACCCGCGGCGGTGCGCCGCTGGCTCGATGAGCAATACCCCGCGATCGAGCAACGTGCCAAGGCCGAAGGCGCGCAAATTCACTGGGCCGACGAGACGGGCCTGCGCTCGGACGATGTGCGCGGGCGCAGCTACGCCCCCATGGGCCAGACACCCGAGATACGCGTGAACCAGCGGCGAGAGGGCTTGTCGATCATCTCCAGCGTCACCAACCGCGGCAAGGTGCGCTTCAAGGTCTTCGAAGGCGCCATGAACGCGGCGATCTTGATCGATTTCATGAAACGCCTGGTGCAAGACGCCCGCAAGGACAAGGCAGGCAAGGTGTTTCTGGTGCTGGACAACCTGAAGGTGCACCACGCCAGGCTGGTCAAGGCCTGGCTGGAGCAGAACAAGGCGGACATCGAGGTGTTCTACCTGCCCAGCTACAGCCCCGAGTTGAACCCCGACGAGATGCTCAATGCCAACCTCAAGGCAGCCATCACGGCCAAGGCGCCCAACCGCAAGAAGGGTCAGCTCAAGCAGGCGGCAATCGGGCATCTGAGGCACTTGCAGAAATCGCCCAAAAAGGTCAGGCAGTTCTTTCAGAAGGACAGTGTCAAATATGCCGCTTGATTCAAGTCGTTTGGTTTCGGATCAATAAGCTGACACATCGCGTCACTGCTTGGCGGGCCGAAGACATCCGGCTGTGGATAGAGAACAAGGGTGACCTTCTGCCTATGCAGAGTCGAAAGCCTCTTGGTCGATGAAGCGACCGTATTGACGCATCGTCGGCAGCAACTCCTGATCGGCGTACCTGCAGCCGGTTTCACCGGGATCGGATTGCTGGGTCTTGGATGCTTGATCCGGCAGGTGGCCACCTCCCTGGGTCAACAAGCGCGCCAGAATCTGGTAACCGGGCTGCCAGGCGCTTCCGCGCGGAAACACCTCGCGCAAGCTGGCGAGGATCTGCATGCCCGCGAAGTCGAGGTCGCCGAAGAAGGCGACGGGCACTTCCGCTGCACCGAAGAGCCAAGATTCGACTGCAGGTAGGCCCGCGCAGGACGATGGCGTGCGCAGGTACAGGCGGCAACCTGAGCGCGACCGCAGCCGCCGCGCACTGCCTCGGAAGCCGGCTGCATAGACCAGCAGGCTGCGGTCCCAGGTAGGAGCACGAGCGTCGGCCATGTGCTCGAAGGTCACGAGGTTCTCGACGAAGAGCACGTCTGCAAAATTGCCATCTTGGGGCAGCGCCAGCAGCAGTTGGATCGGAGGCTCGTAGAACTGTCCCGGGATCGCTCCCAGCAGGCGCAGCAGCTCGTCTCGGCTGTCCAGCAGCTTGGAGCGCCCCTGAAACGCACGGGCGGACGCCTCGCGCAGCGCCATCGACTGCCCGGAGCGGCACAAGTCGATCAAGGCTGACAGGCTGCGGGCGGCCTCGTCTAGTGACAAGCTCTCCATCAGTGTCATCGGGTTGCGGGCCAGGTAGTCGAGCACCACCTGCGGGTCGTTGGGCGCGATCACTCCGGGCGCTGCCGGCGAGGTGACCCATTGCGTTGCCAAGTGCTCCAACCACTGTCGCTGCCACCGCAGGGCCCGTGGTGTGTAGCCGGCCCACATGGCCAGCGCATCGAAGTTGCGTAGCTCGAGCCTTGGCTTGCGATCGGTGAAGCTGGCGAAGGCGCGCGGCGGCTCGATCTGCAGTTCGACCCAGCCCGTTTCGCAGAGATCGTCCAGCAACATGACCAGCAGCTGCAGCTGGTCGGCGTCAGCCGCAGCGTGCAGTTCGGGTGCGGTTTTGCGGTCTAGAGGCAGGCGCACGGGGCCTTGACCTGTGCTGCGCTCGGCCTTGGCGAGGAGAGCGCTGACCAAGCGCTGGAGGAAAGGATGAACTGCGGGCGGTGTCATCACTGGTAGCGAAGGCGGTAATGAGGCCGGCATGGTTCAGGGCGTGGTTTGGTCACCGCTCGGGCCCATCTCGGAAGCGTCGACCGGCGCCTGGGTCGCATCCCATTCCTTGCGTGCCGCGTCGCGAGCTTGCGCCGCGTATGCGTCCCATAGGCGCGCCAAGGCATCGCGGTGCAGCGTCTTTTCCTGCACGTCGCTGACAAACAGTTCTTGGTGTCCCTCACCAACTTGGCGCCGTGCCAATACCTTGGAGAAGGTGAACTCCTTGTCGAATTCCGGCTTCACTGCGCCGGACTTCGAGGTTGGCATCGCGACCACGAGCTGCAGGCCGAGTGTGCGCGACAGGAACTGCAGCACGCTGCGCGACCGTGACTCATCCATTTTCGAGAACGCCTCGTCGCTGAGCATCAGCCGCAGCGCTGGAGCCTCGCGACGCTCGCGCCCGTAGTGGCCGAGCGCGTGGGCAAGTACTGCCGAGCGCACGACATAGAACGGTGTCTCCAGTTCGCCGCCTGAGCCCGTGCCCCAGGTGGACAGCCGGGTCGTACCGACCGGGCTGATGCGGACGATGTCATAGCGCCGGTAGTTGCGGTAGTCGGCAAGCTCCTTCAGCGCTCGTTCGCTGGCGCCTTGGTCGTTGGCGAGCAGCAGCCGGCGAATGTCCCCCGCGGTGGCGCGCTGTTCGTCGCTGAGATGGGGCGATTCGAAGATCGAGCCGCGATCGTGTTCTAGTCCTTCTACAGCACCCTCGACTGCATCGAAGAATTCGCACACCTTTTGCATGCGGGGAATCCAGTCCCATTCCAACTGAAAGCTGTCGTTGCCGAAGCGAATGTCCTTCAGGTGTCGGTTAAGCCGCTGCAGGATGGCGGCGCCCTGCTTCACGTCGTCGCGAACCTTGAAGCAGAAACTGCTGGTGAAGACGTGGTTGAAGCTGCTTTCAGCCTCCTGCAGTGAACGGGCGTTGTCAGCCAGGCCAATGGCGCGCTGCCGCTGGGACTGTTCGGCGATGGCTTGTCGGGTCCGGAAGACGGCCGGCAGCAGTTCCTCGATGCGGTCGATATTGCGTGGCGGATCGGCCCAGGCAAAGCGCTCGCTGTCATCGCGCGCGCCGTTCAGGTAGGTGCCAACCGCCTGCTGAAGCTCGCGCAGTGTGCGCGGCAGGTTCTCGCGCAGCGTCTGCGCGCGGTGGCGCAGGGCGTCAAGGCTGGTCTCTGCATCGGCTGTCAGTGCCTGCGCGTCGGTCACCAGTTGGGACTCGGTGGCCAGTTGTGGCACCGCGCCGGCGAAGCGAGTGGCCCATACCGTGGCATTCGTGCAGGCGATCTCTAGCTCCGGCAACCGTTGATCGAGCGTCTGCTCTCGCCCGTGTAGGGTGACCAGCTCCTTGTCGGCAGCGCCGACCAGCTTTAGCTCTTCATCGCGCAGGCCCTTGACCCCTTTGATCCGCTCGTCCAGCGCCTGCCGCTCGGCTTCCAGCCCTTCGATGGATGACAAGTCCAGTGCCTTCAGCGCCTGTTCGGCGGTGGCATGTTGCGCTTGGCTCTCCAACACGGCGAGCAGCAGAGGCGACAGCGGTGTGAATGCGGCGCCGTTGAACATGCGGGCGACTGCCTTCAGCGACCGGTCTAGCAACTGCAGAGTGCGTGCCTCACGCGCCAGTCGCGCGAGCTCCTCCTCGCACCATTGGCGTCGGCGCTGGCGCGTTGCTTCGCCAAAGGTCAGATCGCTGTCCTGCGCCCGGCAGGCGAACATGCCGTAGCCACGGCTGCCCAGGCCTTGTTCCATCAGGCCCTGCGGTGTGCGCGCAAGCTCTTCCTCGCTGTCTACCTTGCGTACTCGACCGTACTGCGCCATCAGGAAGGCGTTGGCCACAGGGTGCTTGCACACCAGCTCGTGCAGCATGGCGCGGGATTCGAGTTGGCGGCCCTCGGTGTCCTCCATGGCTTTGCGCCCTTGCACGACTTTGGGCGAGCGCACGGGAAAGCGTTGCTTCACCAGCCGTGCGCACCGTGCCTCCTGCCCTGCCTCGACGATGATCGCGAAGCGATCGCCGGCCATGTAGCCTTCGATGGCGTTCTGCCAAGTGCTGCCGGCACGTGGTTCCACCAACTGGGCCAGCAGATGCGGGCGGGCCTGTGGGAGTTCGCGCTCGATCAATGCCACGGCCTCGTGCGTGTCGCGCGGGGCCACGCTGCGGCCGGCCTGCAGTTGCCGCAGTTCGGCATCACGCTGCTCAGCCTCGTCCGTCAAGGCTTTCAGGCGGGTGCCCACGTCGGCGAGTGCTTGCACAATGGCTGCCTGCACCGATCCGTCGCCTTCATGGATGCCCTGCTGCAGGGCTGCCAAGCTGACATCGAAGGCTTCCAATTCGAAGGCGGGCAGTTCCACATCGAGCTGGGCTTGCCGGACGTATGCGCGCGCCATGTCTGGCCATGGCTTCAACACGCCCTGGGCTACCGACCGCAGCGCCTGCACTGTGTCGGCCAGCGCGGGCACGGCGGACAGGTCTAGGGCCAGCAACTGCTCCAACTGCTCCGTCATCGCTCCGATGCCGCGCGTCGCCTCCTGTACGCGGGTCCAGTGCAGGCGGAACTGGTCGGATTGCTGCCGGATCTGGTTCTCCAGCGCGTCCTTCTTCTGAGCCACCTCGCTGCCAGCCAGCCTCTGTTTCACCGCCCCCAGTTGCTCGCGCAACTCGGTGTCCTGCGCATCGAGCGAGGCCAGCTTTTCCGCGGACTGCCCCTGCTTCCGTTCTTGTGTCGCGATCTGGCGTTTCACGGAGGCCAGTTCGTCGCGCGCCTCGCTGTGCATGCGCAACGCATGGGCGATGGTGGTGACGACGAAACGGCGAGATTCATCAAGCACGGCCTCGGCCCGGTCGCCGGCGGCGTCGAGCCGATCGAGGTTCGTCTGCAGACGCTCGGCCTCGGCCTTCAGGCCCGCAATGGAGCGCATCAGCTCGCGCATCTTGTCGAGATCGCGGCTGAAATCGTGCGGCTCCAGGATCTCGTCGCGTACCAAGTCGTTGACGTTGCCCAGTTCCTTGTAAGCCATGGCCTTGACGATGGACTTAGCGGCGCGCACGGCCTCGTTCTCGCCCACGGCGGTCTTGCCCATCAGCGCGCCGTAGAGGTGTTGCAGATAGCCGCCCTTGTCGGGGAAGCGCTGGACCACTGTTTCTTTGTCGGTTTGCAAGCGGTGTTGCAACTGGAGGTACAGCTCTTTGAGCGGCAGCGGCGCGTCGCCCAGGGCTTCGCCGTTGCGCCGCGCCAGATCCTTCATTGACAAAGCCCGACGCACGATGAAGAACTGCGGCTGCCCTTGCAGGGTGGCGCGTCGACCATCCTCGAAGGCTTCAACGCCGACCAGCGCCGTGAACGAAGGGGCCCGCTCGGCTGCGCTTTCCGAAGGCTCGAACACGATGCCGGCGTAGCTGGTCGAGCGCGTGCGCAGGAACACGCCGTCGGCCTGCTGACCCAAGGCATAGGCCGCTAGCGTGCGCGGCTCCTTGCCGCCACGGCGGCTCTGCGTGGATTCGTCCTGGCCGATGTTGAACTGCACCAGATGCTGGTGCGCGGCCGTCAGTACCGTCTGAATCGCGTCGAGCAGCGTCGACTTGCCGGACCCCGATTCGCCCGTGAGCAGCACGGTGTCGGCGAAGACCCATTCGCGGTCCTCGAGCGAACCCCAATGCCAGGTCAGGAGCCTTCCGATCTTCACGGCGCAGGCTCCTCAGGATTCGTCGGTGGTGTTGAAGCCACTACCTTCCGACCGGCGACCCGCAGAGCGTCTTCCATTGCTTCGTCGCTCACGAAGCTCATGACGGGGCGCAACACCGCGAGACCCATCTGCATGTCACCTGCGTCCCCACCCTCCACGAAGTGCACCACACGGTGTTTGCGAAGGTCGCGCAGCAGCGCCATGCGATCGGTGGCCGAGTTCGGTAGCCGATGTGCGAGCAGCGACACCACCGCCTGTGACAGTTCCTCGAGGCTGATGGCCAGTCGCTCGTCGACCAGCGGCCGTCGGCCTGTCAGCGCCTCGGTGTAGAGAAAGCGCAGCGCGATGACCGCGGCCACGAAGTCACGTGACAGGCGGGCACGCAACCGCTTCACGCCCTCTTCATCGTCCTCGCCACCGCCTTCGCCCGGTGGGTACAGGCGCAGCAGCCGGGCGTCGGGGTCGTGCGCGAGCACGAAGCCCATACAGCCAAACCACTCCCGCAGCAACTGTTCGCACTGCAGAGCGTCGTCGTAGTGCCTGGCATCGGGCTGGGAGTAGTCGCGCCAGAGCACGCCGGCGGCCAGCAGGCGACCAGCCAGCTCGGCGAAGCGGCCAGGCTTCACATTGCCGGCGCCTTCGGTGGTGAGCCGTTGTTCGATGAAGTGGGCGAGCGACTGCGTCATCTCGACGAGGGCTCGGACGCGTCTGCAGCCCGAGCATCCAGCACGTAGTTGTCCGCCGCGAAGAATTCGTTGCGCACTTGCTCGCCGGTCTTGCGCGCACGCACGCGCAGCTGGCGACCTTCCGCTGAACGCGCCGCGCCCACGGCGTGCAGAACGCGCACGGCATCCGCCGCGTTCGCGACGGGCAGAGCATCCAGGCTGACAGGGCCTCGTTCCAGCAGTGGCAGCAAACCGTGCAGCACGTCGCGGTCGCTGAAGGCAAAAGCCTCCGCTTCGGCGCGGCGCAAGATGGCGGAGAGCCGGCTCTCATCGTCCACGACGAGCGGGGACTGCGCGGCATAGGTCGCCCCGCGGTCACGCACCGTCCAGCGCAACACACCGCCGGGCAGCCGGGCTTCGCAGGTGGCGAGGCGGTCAGCCAGCGCGTCCAGCAGGGCCCCTCGCGGTGCTTCTGGCTGTTCCTTCAACCAAGCCATCGTGCGACCCAGCGCCGATTCAGCGCCATAGTCCAGCGACAGCGCCTGTCGCAGAAGGCTGGTGAAACGGCGCACGTAGTTGTTCATCTCCGAGCGCAACATAGGCAGCTTGAGGCTGCAGGCCGCTTCGACCATGTTTTCGATGCGGTCAGCCAGCCACAGCAGTGGGCTGCGGCCCTGCACTTGCTGCTCCAGCCAAGGCGCGCGCTGCAGTAGGTGGCCCTCGGCTTGTGTGCGCAACTCGCCGTCCAGCGCGCGCACCTGGTCCAGTGCTTCACTGATCTGGCCGCGATGGCGCTCGGCAGAGTCGGCCACCAGACGCACCGCGTACTCGCGCGCGAAGCGCTTCTCAATGAAGTCGTTGAACTCGTTCCAGGCGATCTTCTGTGCCAGGGCCTCGCGGGTGAGGCTCTGGATGAGATGCCGGAAGTACTCGATGTCGTCCTGCAGATCCTGCACGACGCGGCTGGCGAACTCGTGAGCGTCCAGCAACTCGTCTGCATCGCGTGTGGCGAGGAAGGCGGCCAGCGCTTTGCGTGCCGAGCGCATGTTGCGCTGACGGGTCTTGGCGCGCGAGTCGTCGAGGTTGGCGAAGGTCTCGCTGAAGGCCTTGCCTGCGCGGCTGAGCTTGAGCGTAGGCTTCAGATCGATGGGATCGCGGTAATCCTCCAGCCAGCCATGCTCCTTGAGCTTGCGAAGAAGCTCGCCGGCGTAGGTGCGCTCTTCCTCGGGTCGCACCGGCTGCTGCGTTTCAAAGGCCAGTGCGCGCAGCATGGGGTCGGCGAGCGCGCGCATGATGACTTCGAGCACGAGGTCGCGGGTCAGTGTCTCGGCATAGTCGGCATTGGCCCCGTGTATGCGCTCGTGCAATGCCCGCAGGACGGCTGCGCAGAGCTCACGGTTGTCGTGCGTGAGCGGGCGGAAGAAGTGCTCGCGAGGCGGGGAGAAGAACTGCATCGGTGGTTCGATCAGTTGGTCGAGGCTACCGCATTGGCAGACTCCGCGACAGAGGAGCAAGCTTCCATGAGGGCGTCGAAGGGCGGTGTGTCACCGAGACTGCTGTCCGACGAGTCTGCCCCAGCGAATGTCGATGTAGGCCGCTTCGATTTCTGAGAGCAAGTCAACCTGATCGGGATATGAAGTCTTGACTGCCTGAGCGAGAGCAAAGACGGCCTGGTGTGCTGAGACAGCCGCGGGACGAATTGCACGAACTTTCCCTGCCCTGATTGCGCTGTTGTAGGTCTCTACGACTTGGCCGAAATCGTTTCTAAGCTGGTTCAGCGCGTTCGTTTGAGTTTCGCCCGCCATGAGGATGTCTCCTATTGAATAACTAGCTTCCGATTGACCCCGCAAAAGTCGGCCAGTACGCCAATGACACCCTGGCATGTTGCCGGCAGCGCGCTTGGGCATTGGAAGGACCGGAGCAAGTGCCGCGGTCTCGAGCTGCAGAGCAATATCGAAGAAGCCGGAAGTGTTCTTCGCAAAGAACTCAGCCAAGATTTCTGCCTTAACCTGCGAGGCTTGACCCATGCACCCTTGGTCTTGTCATCCATCTGGGTGCTCCTCCACTGCATTGGATCATAAGGCCGGCAAATGCACGCACCTACCGGTGCGTTATGTCGATGGTGACAGCGCTTGAATCGGAACGGTTCTGGCACCTCGGCAACTGAGCCGGAGCGGCGCGGAAAGACAGAATTTGCGCAAGGTGGACTACCGCGCCAACGATCGCACCGACGAGTCGCGCTAGCACGAAACCGATCGCGCCTGCCAGTTGTGATTCCAGCGAAGCTGTCGCTGAAAATGCTGCTGAACACGATCGCTGAATTCGCTAAGCCCCCTTCTGCCGCGGCGAAGTAGTCGATGACCTTGCCCTCGACATCGTTCTCGCCGAAGAAATGGGACTTGTGGTTGGCAACAGTCTAGGCAACGGCGCGGTCTTCGACCGCCGAGCGAAATGCGGACTACGCATGATCGCGGCCAGGTCGTGCCAATGCCGCACGCACCCGTCCATGCATGCCGATATGTCATCCGTCGACTTCACCGGGTCACTAGCCGTTTCCACCATGCCAGCAGTCGTTGGCCGGTCGACTGGCCAACTGCTGACGTAGCCAATGGAAGTACCGGTGCATGTACCTGATCTGCACGCGTCAGCGCCCGATCGGCTTGCCGCTCGTAGTACCTCTGCTTGAGCGCTCGGTCTCGCAGGCGCCCCTGTTGGATTGCCTTGTCGGACATGTCGCGGGCCCACACCACAGCACCGTCCCAGATGAAGTAGTGCGATCGACAGGGAAAGGTCCAGTTTCCTATGGACGGAAACAGGCTCGCCCCGCGCCGGTCGAACGAGATCGACCAGTCCGTCGATGAAAGAGGCGTGATGACCTCCCGCTCGCATCCACACGGACACAGGTGACCAGCCACATCTTCGTCCGTCGTCACGTACAGAGTGTTGGCCTGGAGGGTCTCCGGGATGGAGCCCACCACCTCATGTCTGAACCGTACTTGCTTCACTGCTGCTCGAGCCGGCTGAGCTGGTTCAGGTTCACGCTGAACGTCGTCTCGTACTCGTCGTGGTCGTCGAGGTAGAAGCCGCTCATGCGCTTCCACTTCGCGACTGCCAGCGCTGCATTCAGGCAGTTGAAGTCGGCCACCTGGATGTTCGACGCGTAGAGTTCCTCGTCGCGGTCTGCCCTGGGGATGCGGGCGAGCGCAATGTCACGGGTCGAGGGCGTGCTGGCCGTCACGCGGCACGTGCCCCAGACCGACTCCTGATCGTGGGAGAGGTTCAGTCCCATCCCCACATCGATCACCTTCACTCCCGTGTTGGCCAACGCGCGCAGCACGAGTTGCCGTACCTCACCGCGGTCGACACACAGGAACACGTAGTCGAAGCCGGCAAGCTCCATCACGTTGTCCTCATGGATCATGACCTCGTGGGGCACGACGCCACGACGCATCGTCGAATAGTGCTCGCTGAGGTACTTCACCTTCGTGATGCCGCGATCGAGGATCTCTCGCGAGATGGCACCTGGGAAGCGGAACGCGTTGTGCGGCCGCAGCATGCCAGCGTCAAAGAGGTGGATCTCCACGACGTGCGTCTTGGCCACCAGGTCGAGTGCGTAGCTTCCGGTCCCCCCCAGGCCAACGAACGCGATTCGTTGTTGCCGGAAGCGCGCCGCCAGGCGCTGGATTCCTGCACGACTCGATGCAGTGTCCTGGTACAGGAA
Source organism: Burkholderiaceae bacterium (assembly GCA_041396485.1). Lineage (GTDB taxonomy): Bacteria > Pseudomonadota > Gammaproteobacteria > Burkholderiales > Burkholderiaceae_C > Ottowia. The sequence goes on from JAWKYM010000001.1 coordinate 797,438, forward strand.
TACCGAGTCGTCCTCGATGGGCTCGCGCGTCCGGAACGTCCGCGCATCGATGCTGAGGTCCAGCGCCTTGGCCTGGCTCGAGATGACACGCACGTAGCTGGTGACCTTCTCGTAGTAGCTCTCGTAGTAGCCGCACTTGGGCTTGTTGGAAAAGTGGTGCTGGGCGGTTATCCCCTCGGCGAGCTTGAACTCCCCACTTTGGCAACGGATCTGAACAAGGTCAGTGCCGTCGGCCTTGCAGGGGTGCTCCCCGATGAAGTGGACTTGATGCGTACACGGCCGGCCGAGCACGTCCGGGGTGGCCGTGGTCAGTTCGGACACGATGACGCCGCGTGCCACCTCCTTCTTCGAGTTGACGTACGGCACCGAGTGGACCAGCAGGTAGCCGGACCGGACCTCGATCTCGTAGCCATCGTTGATGAGGCGCTGCAGCTCCGGATTAAGACTTATCAGTCGGCGTGACATAGAACTTCATCCCTTCCTTGACGGTGACAGATTGGCCTTCGACCAGCGAACCGTTGGGGTTCTGGTGGGGGCCGGAGGCGTAATCGATCGAATAGATGATCTGGTCGCTGGGCACGGCTTCAGGGTAGGCCAGCTTGACCACTTCCCAGTAGGTCAGCACGCGATGGTCGACCGTGCGGTCGCGGGAATTGACCTTGATCCTGATCTGGATCGGGCGCGTGACGAAGCGCTCAGCGCCCGGCTGGGTGAGGTCGACCATCTCCCTGTTTTCGATCACGCGGTCGTTACCGCCCGCAGCGTCCAGCCAGACGTCCGTGGCCTCGGCCGGCACGCCAGCGAGCCGCTTGATCGTTCCGCCCGAGATGTGCGATGCGCCCCAGTCGAACGCGCGCTCATCCAAGAAGAAGCGGAACGAACGATCGCTTCGGAACACGAGGAACTTCTCGGCGCCGGCGCTGCGCAGATCCACGGTCTCCTCCGGGCGAACCACTTCCAGCGCACCGTCGCGCAGGACCTGGAACACCAGGAAGTCGCTCGCGGGGCGGGCGCCAGCGGCGGCCAGGATCTGGCTGCCGGTCACCACCGGGTCACCGACAACCTGGGGCACGAACTGCATGGACTGGTCGCCGATCTGGATTCCGAACGGCCCATGCACACGAACAGGACGCCCCGCTGCCACAGCGGCGTAGACGTCTTCAACACCGTCTTCAAATTGGTTGGTCATTTACAGCTTTCAGTTGGTCACGCGGAGAGCCGCGCACTTCGATTTCGCGCTTGCTCAACGAGACCGCTGCTGAGCGCTTGCTGCAACTATGAATGAGCATGCTAAATCTGTCAAGCAAATCAAGCGCGCTTTGAAAACTTAGCAAAAACATCTAAACTCTTGGCAGGCGGGTGGTCGTGAGGGTCACGGTTGCTGTCGCCGCATCAGGCAGCCCGTGAAAGTCACCCTTGGTCAGTACCTCGCGTCGATCCGCAACGACAGAAAGATGTCGCTCCGACAGGTTGAGGAAGCCAGCGGCAAAGAGGTCTCGAACGCCTACTTGAGTCAGCTTGAGAACGGGAAGATTCTGCAACCGAGCCCGAACATCCTCTTCAAGGTGGCTGAGATCTACGGCATCGAGTACGTCACACTGATGCAGCTCGCCGGCTACCTTCCTGAAGCAGCCTCTCGCGGCGAAGGAGAGCGCCATGGCCGAATCGCCACGTTCGCCGAGCACAACCTCAGCCCGGACGAGGAGGCTCAGCTGATGGAATATCTGCAGTTCATTCGTTCCAAGAAACGTACCTAATGAAGCCCGACGACAGCAGTCTTCAATCCGTTGATTTGGCCGCTGTCGAAAGACGGGCACAGGATCTTCTCAGTCGCGCTTCGGCATGGGGTCGCTTCCCCACGCCGATCGAGGACATCTTGCAGGCTGCGAAGTTGCGCGTGGCGCCGAAAGGCACGTTCGACCCGGCCGCCTTCCTGGCATTCGTCAAGAGGAAGACAGTTCAGGCGGCACAGACACTCAAGACGGCGCTGTCCAAAGTCCTCGGGCTCTATGACGCAAACGAGCAGATCATCCACATCGATGACAGTGTCAGACCGTCCAAACAGACGTTTTTAAAGCTGCACGAAACTGGGCACCACGAGCTGCCGACGCATCGGAAGATCTTTAGCCTGTTCCAAGACTGCGAGCAGACCCTCGCGCCCACCATCGCCGACCAGTTCGAACGCGAAGCAAATAATTTTGCGCGCTACGCCCTTTTCCAGGGCTCGATCTACAAGCAAATGGCCGCGGACATGCCTATGAGCGTGCGGACGCCGATCAATCTCTCGAAGAAGTTCGGCGCCTCGGTCTATGCCTCTGCGCGCGAGTTCGCAAGGACCAATCATCGGGCCTGTCTCGTCTACATCCTAGAACCTATCCAGTTGGTGCCGGGCGTTCCGGCTTACGCCGATGTGCGTCGCATCGAGGCGTCGCCGTCTTTCGCGCTGCAGTTCGGAGTTCCGACCGTTGAGCGGATCGACGTATCTCACGCGCTGGGAGACCTTCTGCCCATCGGACGAAAGATGACTAGGCCGACGCAACTGGTGTACAGCGACCGAAATGGCGACAAGCACGAATGTTTGGGCGAGGCCTTTGACACGACCTTCAACGTCCTCCTGCTCATCTATCCAACGAAGGCGTTGACCGGCCCTCTTATCGCACTAGCGGGCGAGTTTCAAGAGCGGCTTGCGCCTTGAGTCTTGCTGCCCCGCATCTCCCTACCGACGACGTCCGACCGAGTAGCGAAGCGCGGCCGGAGTTTCCTCAGGTAGTAGTCTCCAGGACAACCAGGAGGCGGCCCCACTTGTCCTGCCACCCTCTTTGCCGTGCCATTCATAAAGAGAGAAGTCCGAAGTTGCAAGGTTAATTGAATCTCGGTGGTGTTTGAAGGTGTTCGAGCTGCATCGCCAGCGCGCTGGCGATGCAGCTCGGCGAACTTGGCTGGCGGCATGCGGTTGCAGCTACTGTGCGGCCTGACCTCGTTGTAGTCCTGGCGCCAGAGCGTGATGGCTGCTCTGGCCTGCTGCAGCGTCTCGAACCAGTGCTCGTTGAGGCACTCGTCCCTGAACTTGCCGTTGAAGCTCTCGATGTAGCCGTGCTTTGCATGGGCCGCCCCGGCTCGATCAGGATGTGGCGAATGCCGTGGGCATGTACCCAAGCCATGAACGGCCCGGCTGGTGAACTCCGGTCCGTTGTCGGTGCGCACGGCCAGCGGGTAGCCCCTGAAGACGGCCGCCTGATCGAGCAGGCGCGTGACGTACTGGCCCGAGATGCCCCAGTCCACCGAGATGCTCACGCACTCGTGGCTGAAGTCGTCTGCCACCGTCAGGCACTTGATGCGCCGCCCGCTGCTCAGACTGTCACTGACGAAGTCCATGCTCCACACCTCATTGACCGTGCGGGCCAGTTGCAGCGGTACGCGTTCGTTGATGGGCCGCTTGGCCTTCTTGCGCTTGCGCACCGCCGGGTTGGCCGCGCTGTAGAGCCGGTAGAGCTTCTTGTGGTTCACGCCGGGGAAGTGCGGGCGCAGCATGTCGTGGATGCGTCGATAGCCGAAGCGTCGACGTGCGTGCGCGATCTCGACGATCTTGTTGCTGAGCTCTTGCGTCATGGCATCGGCCTGGGGTGGGTTGCGATAGCTGTCGCGGGAGAGCCCTACAAGCCTGCAGGCGCGCCGCTCGCTCAAATCGCATTGCTCGATCATGGTGGCGATGGCGGCACGCTTGGCCTGTGGGGCTAGCGCTTTACCCCGAAAGGCGGTGTTCAGCGCGTGGATGTCCAGGTGCGCTTCAGCCAGCAGCTTCTTGAGCTTGTTGTTCTCGGCCTCGAGCTCACGCAGGCGCCTCGCATCAGGTACATCCATGCCCCGTACTTGGCGCGCCACTTGTAGAAGGTGGCGTCGCTGAAGCTCGCCCTTGCGGCACAACTCCTTGATCGGCAGGCCGGCCTCGGCCTGCTTGATGGAACTCGATAATTTGCTCCTCGGTGTATCTGCTCTTTCTCATGTCCGTCATTCTCCAGTTGACGGACTTCGCTGCCATTTCGCTGGTACGGCTGGAAGGGAGCAGGTCACCAAGATGGTCAACTCTTTGGTGGTGAGCCACCGGCTTTTGGCCCTCTCGATGCCACCCGCATCAAAGGTGCTGAACCCATAGGCTGGGTTCAGCTCGAGCCATTTGCGCTTGACGGCGAAATGGAACATGCGATGCAGGTAGCGACGGGCGTCGTTTGCTACCGTCGGCGACCCGGCAGCCACGATTCGCATGAGCACATCGTCGATGTGGATAGGGCGGATTTCGTCGACAGGAAGCCTCCCAATGGCCGGCTTGATGTGTCGGCGGATCACCCGTTCGACGTTCTCGGGGTGCTTGTACCGCGATTCGATCTCCCGTTCGTACCAGAGACGGGCAAGGGATGAGACGCTGTGCGTCTCGCGGGCCTTCAGCTTCTCGCGGCGCTTGAGAGCTGCCACGTCCACTCCTTGCTGAATGAGTGCCCGATCGCGCAGAGCGATTTCTCGGGCTTCCTTGAGCGAGATGTCTGGGTACCGACCGAGCACTTTCTCCTTCTGCCGACCGCCGAACCGGTAGCACAAGATCCAGGACGCTCGTCCTGACCTCGAGCTGGCCTCGGAGGCCACGAACATCAGACTGTTGCCGATGCTCCGGTCCACCGGACCTGCGTTCAGCCAGGATCTCAACGTCAGATCCGTGACTGTCTTGGTTTTTTGTTCAATAGATGGCATTGGGGTCCTTGTAAACAATGCTGCGCACAACTGTCGCGCTGAAGCGCGCCAATCGATTGGGGAATTCACTGGGAAATGGTCGCCTCTGGGTGCGAGGGACGCAACGGCGAGCGAGCAACCGCCATAGGAGATCAGCCGCCTAGAGGGGCGAAATTTCGCGGCAGGAGGAATTGAGCATCTTGGCGCTGTGACCAGTCTCGCCGCGCTCGGGCTGGGGTCATGGTGCGCAGTTGCTTGGCTGCAGAGATCAGAGCGCTGTCTTCAGCGATTTACCCGACAAATCGCGTGCGCTTCAATGGAACAAGATGGCACGTCATGGGCTCCCCATTGGGACAGGGTGGGCCGCTATACGGGAGGAGGTTGCTGAAAAGTGCTGGGTAAACCGAAAATTTGGGACGGTATGGGGCCGCATGGGCCTTTATTCAATGTTTTGCACCTGCTCGCGCATCTGCTCGATCAGTACCTTCATGTCAACGCCGATGCGCGACAGCTCCAGCGCGGCGGACTTGGAGCCGAGGGTATTGGCCTCGCGGTGCAGTTCCTGAATCAGGAAGTCCAGCCGCTTGCCGGCTTCACCGCCTTTTTCCAGCACCGATTCGATCTCGTCCAGATGGGCGCGCAGGCGCCCCAACTCTTCCGCAACGTCGATGCGGATGGCAAAGGCGGCAGCCTCCGCCAGGGCGCGTTCCTGCGCTGCCGTGGTGGGCACGGTACTGCCGGCGTCGGCCAGGGCTTCGTCCCAGCGGGCGATGAAGCGCTGCTTTTGCGCCTGCACGACCTGCGGCACCAGCGGCTCGGCGCGCGTGGCCAGGTCACGCAGCTCGGTCATGCGTGCGCGCAGCAGCTCGACCAGGCGCGCACCCTCGCGCTCGCGCGCCGCCGCAAAGTCTTTCAGCACGCGGCGGGCCAGCGCCAGCAGGGCGTCGGCGGGGACGTCGGGCGCGCCATCGCCGGCGCTGGCCGCCAGGCGCTGCACGTCGGCTACCGAGAGCACGGCGGCCTCGGGCAGCCAGGTGCGCACCTTGTCCTGCAGGCTGGCCAGTTGCTGCAGCACGGCAATGGGAGGATCGCCCGCCGGACCGCCGGTGCGCCCCTCCAGGGCGGCGCGCAACTCGACCTTGCCGCGCTTGAGGGCTTGCGTCAGCAACTGGCGCAGGGCCGGTTCGTGCGCGCGCAACTCATCGGGCAGGCGCAGGCTGAGATCCAGAAAGCGGCTGTTGACCGAGCGCAGGTCGATCACCAGGCCCGGCTGGGCCGGACGATCGTCGGATGGCTTTTGGGGGCTGATCCGGCCGCTGGCGTAGCCGGTCATACTGTAAACTGACATTTGGTTTCCTTCGCTTGCGTCAACGGGCCTGCCTACGGCGCTTCAGGCCGGTTTCAGCGAGTCCGCGCGGCAACCGGTGATTTCAAAATTCTATGGCAAAGCTCAAGCCCGCTCCCTTGCCACCCGACACCGTGATCGGGGGTTATCGGGTGCTGCGCAAACTGGCCGGCGGGGGGTTTGGCCTGGTCTATCTGGCGCTGGACGCCTCGGGCCAGCAGGTGGCCATCAAGGAGTACCTGCCGACGGCACTGACCACGCGTGCGCCGGGCGAGCTGGTGCCGCAGGTTGCGCCTGAGAAGCTGTCGCTGTACCGCCTGGGTCTCAAGAGCTTCTTCGAAGAGGGCCGCGCGCTGGCGCAGATCTCGCACGCCTCGGTGGTGAGCGTGCTGAACTTCTTTCGCCAGAACGAAACCGTGTACATGGTGATGAACCACCTGGAGGGTGCCACCCTGCAGGATTTCATCGTCACTGCGCGTGAGCTCAAGAAGGACAAGGTGTTTCGCGAGTCCACCATCCGCTCGCTGTTCGACGAAATCCTGCGCGGCCTGCGCGTGGTGCACCAGCACAAGATGCTGCACCTGGACCTGAAGCCCGCCAACATCTTCATCACCGACGACAACCGCGCCGTGATGCTGGACTTCGGCGCCGCGCGCGAGGTGCTGAACAAGGAGGGCAACTTCACCCGTCCCATGTACACGCCCGGCTTTGCCGCACCCGAGATGTACCGGCGCGACGCCACCATGGGGCCTTGGACCGACATCTACGCCATCGGCGCCTGCATTTATTCATGCATGCACGGCTTTCCGCCCAACGAGGCGCCGCAGCGGCTCGAGAAAGACCGTCTGGCGTTGTCGCTCACGCGCATGCGCGGGCTGTACTCCGACAGCCTGATCGAGATGGTCGAGTGGTGCATGGCGCTCGACCCACTGTCGCGCCCGCAATCGGTGTTCGCGCTGCAGAAAGAGCTTTCGCGCGAGGGCGAGCGCCGCTACACCAAGTTGTCGATGGCCGAGAGGGTTCGGCTGGGGCTGGACAACGTGCTGAGCGATACCAAGAAGAACATCAAGCGGGCCACTCATCTGGCGACCCGGATGAGATGACATGAAGTTTTCGATTTTTCAGCTCAGCCGCATCGGGGGGCGCGAGAAGAACGAGGACCGCATGGGCTACAGCTACACGCGCGACGCGGGACTGTTCGTGCTGGCCGATGGCATGGGTGGCCATCCCGATGGCGAGGTGGCGGCGCAGATCGCGCTGCAGTCGTTTTCGGCGCAGTTCCAGCGCCACGCGCGCACGCGGCTGGCGCAGGTGCCCGAGTTTCTTTCGGGCGGCGTGCTGGCTGCGCACCACGAGATCATTCGCTATGCCAGCGCGCGCGCGCTGCTGGACACCCCGCGCACCACGGTGGTGGCCGCGGTGGTGCAGGACGGCGTGCTGCAGTGGGTGCACTGCGGCGACTCGCGCCTGTACGTGGTGCGTGACGGGCACCTGCTGGCGCGCACGCGCGATCACTCCTATGTCGAGGCGCAGACGCAGGCGCAGGTCGGCAGTGCCATCGAGGCGCTGAACCGCAACGTGCTGTTCACCTGTCTGGGCTCCATTGCCCGGCCCATGTACGACCTGGGCGGGCCGCTGTCGCTGCAGCAGGGCGACAAGGTGATGCTGTGCTCCGACGGACTGTGGGACAGCATCGACGACGAGGCCATCGTGGCCAGCCTGTCGGCGCTGCCGGTGGCGCAGGCCGTGCCGGCGCTGGTCGATCAGGCGCTGGCCGAGGCCGGCGCGCGCTCGGACAACGTCACGGTGCTGGCGCTCGAATGGGAGTCGCCGCCGCCGGCCATTGCCAACAGCGGCTTCACGCAGACCGAGCTGATGGACCGCGACAGCTTTGCCTCCACCATCCAGGCCTTCGACGTCGATCCCTTGCTCGACGAGCTGGACGAGCAGGCCATCGAGCGCTCGATCGCCGAGATCAACGACGCCATCCAGCGCAGCGCCGCGCGGCGCTGATATCCCCAGGCCGGCGTCGACGCGCCCGCGCCTCTTTTTTCCAAGAACTTCCGCATTTCATGACCGATTCCGCCGTCTCATCTTCCGTCCAGGGGCGCCAGGGCCGCGCTGCGGACGCGCTGCGCCCGGTGCGCATCACCCGCCACTACACCGCCTACGCCGAGGGCTCGGTGCTGGTGGAGTTTGGCCAGACCCGCGTGCTGTGCACCGCCTCGGTCGAAGAGAAAGTGCCGCCGCACAAGCGTGGCAGCGGCCAGGGCTGGGTGACGGCCGAATACGGAATGCTGCCGCGCGCCACCCACACCCGTGGCGACCGCGAGGCCGCGCGCGGCAAACAAAGCGGGCGCACGCAGGAAATCCAGCGCCTGATCGGCCGCAGCCTGCGCGCCGTGTTCGACCTGGGCCAGCTGGGCGAGCGCACCATCCACCTGGACTGCGACGTGATCCAGGCCGACGGCGGCACCCGCACCGCCAGCATCACCGGTGCCTTCGTCGCGGCGCAGGACGCGGTGAGCTGGCTGCTGGCGCAGGGGCGCATCGCCGCCTCGCCCATCCTCGGCCCGGTGGCGGCCATTTCCGTGGGCATCGTGGATGGCGTGCCGTTGCTGGACCTGGACTACCGCGAGGACTCGGCCTGCGACACCGACATGAACGTGGTGATGACCGGCGCCGGCCATTTCGTCGAGGTGCAGGGCACGGCCGAGGGCGCGGCGTTCTCGCGTGCCGAGATGGACCGCTTGCTGCAGCTGGCCGAGAAAGGCATTGGCGAGCTGATCGCGCTGCAACGTGAATCGCTATTAGAATAATAGCTATCTGCGCTTGATGGATGGGCGCTGGAGCTGAAATTGATCATGAAAATCGTGCTGGCCTCCCACAACCCCGGCAAGCTGGCCGAGCTGCAGGCCATGCTGGCGCCGCTGGGCATGGCGCTGCTGCGCCAGTCTGATCTGGGCATTGGCGAGGCGCCCGAACCCCACTGCACGTTTGTCGAGAACGCCCTGGCCAAGGCGCGCCATGCGGCAGCCGCCAGCGGCCTGCCGGCGCTGGCCGACGACGCCGGCCTGTGCGTGGACGCCTTCGGCGGCCAGCCGGGGGTGGACACCGCTGACTACGCCACGCGCTTTGGCTACCCCAAGGGCGACGCCAACAACGTGCGGGCGCTGCTGGAGCAGATGCGGGGCCTTGAGCAGCGCCGCGCCGCCCTGGTCAGCACCCTGGTGGCGCTGCGCAGCCCGGACGACCCCGAGCCGCTGATTGCGGTGGGCCGCGCGGTCGGCGAGATCACGCACGAGCCGCGCGGCGCCGGCGGCTTCGGCTTTGACCCGGTGATGTTCATTCCCGCCCTGGGAAAGACCTTTGCCGAGCTGCCCGCCGACCAGAAGAACGCGCACAGCCACCGCGGACAGGCGGCGCGCGCCATGATCGCCCTGATGCGCGAGCGCTGGCTGTGAACGCCGCCCTGGATGTCGTGTCTCTGATGGGGCCCGGCCCCTTGAATCTGCCCGCGCTGCCGCCGCTGTCGCTGTACCTGCACCTGCCCTGGTGCATCAGGAAATGCCCCTACTGCGACTTCAACTCGCACGAGTTGCGCGCCGGGGCGGACGCCGAGGTCGAGCAGCAGCGCTACATCGATGCGCTGCTGGCCGATCTGGAAGCCAGCCTGCCGCTGGTGTGGGGGCGGCCGGTGATCAGCGTGTTCATCGGCGGCGGCACGCCCAGCCTGTTTGCGCCCGAGCGCATCGCGCGCCTGATCGAGGGCGTGCGCGCGCGCTTGCCGCTGACGCCGGCCTGCGAGATCACGCTGGAGGCCAACCCCGGCACCTTCGAGCGCGAGCGCTTTGCCGCCTTTCGCGCGGCCGGCGTCACGCGGCTTTCGGTGGGGGTGCAAAGCTTCAACGACGCGCAACTCAAGGCCCTGGGCCGGGTGCATGACGGTGCACAGGCGCGCGCGGCGCTCGAGGAGGCGGCGCGCGCCTTCGACACCTTCAACCTCGACTTGATGTACGCGCTGCCCGGCCAGACGCTGGCCGAGCTGGAGCAGGACGTGCGCACGGCGCTGTCGTTGGCGCCACCGCACCTGTCGATCTACCACCTGACGATCGAGCCCAACACCGTGTTTGCCAAGTATCCGCCGCGCCTGCCCGAGGAGGACGTGGCCTGGGACATGCTCGACCGCATCACCGAGCTGACCGAGGCCGCGGGCCTGGCGCGCTACGAGGTGTCGGCCTATGCGCGCGCCGGCCACTGCTGCGCGCACAACCTGAACTACTGGCAGTTCGGCGATTATCTGGGTCTGGGCGCCGGCGCGCACGGCAAGCTCAGTTTTGCCCATCGCGTGCTGCGCCAGGTGCGCCATCGCCTGCCCGAGCGCTACATGCAGCAGGCGCTGGCCGGCGACGCGGTGGCCAGCCACCACGAGGTGACGCCGGGCGACCTGCCCTTCGAGTTCATGCTGAATGCCTTGCGGCTGAAGGACGGCTTTGCCCCGCGGGACTTCAGCGAGCGCACCGGCCTGCCATTTGAGCGCGTGCGCGACGCCCTGCAGCAGGCCGAGGACCTGGGCTGGCTGGAGCCTGCCGGTGCGGGGCTGCGGCCAACCGCGCGCGGTTTTGATTTCTTGAGCGATCTGCAGCAGCTCTTTTTGCCGCCCGGCTGAGCTCAGATCGCGCTCAGCTGGGTTGGCGCGGTGAAGCCGGCACGCTCCACCAGTTCGGGGAGCAGCGCTTGCCAGCGATCACGGGTGGCCACGGTGGCCATTTGCGTGTCGTCCATGAAGCCGGCCTGCACGCCGGTGTGCAGAAACTGCAGCAGCGCATCGTAGTAGCCACCCACGTTCAGCAAGCCCACGGGTTTGCCGTGGTAGCCCAGCTGGTACCAGGTCCAGATCTCGAAGAACTCTTCCATCGTGCCGATGCCGCCGGGCAGGGCCAGGAAGGCGTCGGCGCGCTCGGCCATGCGGCGCTTGCGCTCGTGCATGGTGTTCACCACGTGCAGCTCGGTGCAGCCGCGGTGCGCCTGTTCGCGGTCCACCAGCGCCTGGGGAATGACGCCGACCACGCGTGCGCCGGCCGCCAGTGCCGCGTCGGCCACCACGCCCATCAGGCCGCTGCGCCCGCCGCCGTAGACAAGTTGGCCACCGCGTTCGCCGATCCAGCGGCCGACGCCTGCGGCGGCTTCGGCAAAGGCCGGGTTGGCGCCGGGGCGCGAGCCGCAATAGACGCAGATCGAGAAATTGGGGACAGCGGGAGCAGCAGACATGGCAATCAGGTGAAGAAGCGGTGATACAGCGCGGTCGCCCAGATGGTGCCCGCCAGCAGCAGGGCCAGCAGCACGGCGGCCGAGCCCAGGTCCTTGGCGCGCTTGGACAGCAGATGCCACTCATCGCCAAAGCGGTCGATGGCGGCCTCGATGCCGCTGTTGAGCAGCTCGACGATCAGCACGCCGACGACGGAGCCGGCCAGCAGTGCCACCTCGACCCAGCCCCGGCCCAGCCAGAAGGCCAGCGCCAGCAGCGGCACGGCCAGCGCCACCTCCTGGCGAAACGCCGCTTCGCTCCAGGCCGCGTGCAGGCCGGCCAGCGAATGGCGCAGCGCCGGTCCCAGGCGGGCCAGACCGCCCGGGCTCTTGCCGGGCTTCATCGGCGGTGGCGAGGCGGGGGCGTTCACGGGCGCACCGCGGCTGACGGGGGGCGCACGTCGATCAGACGGGTGCCGGCCCAGGCGTCGTGCCAGAACTGGCGGTCGGCGCGAAAGCGGCTGAGCAGCGCCCACACCAGCACCCAGCCGACGGTCAGCACCGTGACCTCGCCCGCGCGCAGCGGAAACGGCGCCATGCCCGCCAGCGGCGGAAGAAACCACACCCAGCACAGCAGGTAGCGCAGCACGGCGCGGCCCTGAGACAGGGCGCGGCCCTGGCGATCGACCACGCGGATGTGCCAAGTCTTCATGGCCAGCGTCTGGCCTTTGCTCCAGAACCAGCCGAAATAGATGCCGATCACCACGAAGACGAAGAACTGCAGCTCGTGCCGGTTGTTCAGCGCGTTGCGCGTCTGCGTGAGCGTGCCGAACAGGTAGCCCGCGACAAAGACCACGCCGAACAGCAGCAGGCCTTCATACAGCCAGCAGGCCATGCGTCGGCGCAGCGGAGGGGCGATCAGCACGCCCGCGGCAGTGCTGGCCGCGGGGGAGGGGCTGGAGGGCAGGGCAGGCATCGGCAGGGCAGGCGGAGCAAAGGACGCGCCGGCACGGCATGGGCCGACGGCGGGACAAAACAGGGCCCTAGCGGTGATCCGCGGGCGGCAAAGGCAGCAGTGTATGGCGGTTCAGGGGGACTTTGGCCCGGATGTCGCGGCTGGCGCCGTCGGCGGGCCGGGTGGCAGGCAGCAGCGGCCGCATGATCGGGCTGGGCGGCGCCGGGCGCAGGGCCGGGGCGGCGGTGACCGGCGGCTTGGGCCGGTCCTTGGCCAGGCGTTCGCGCTCCTGCTCGGGCAGCGCCTGATAGGCCTCCCACTGGGCGCGCTTTTCATCGGCCGACAGGCGCCGGGCCTCGCCGAAATTGAGCCGTGCCCGGGTGCGCTGCGAGGGGCTCAGCTGGGCCCAATCGCTCATGCGCCGCTGCAGCGTGGCCTGCTCGGCGGGCGGCAGGCGGTGGTAGTTGCGGGCCAGGGCGATCCATTTGCGCTGGTGCTCGATGCCCAGCGTGGACCATTGCTCCTTCAGGGGCGCCAGCGCCGTCTTCTGGCGCGCCGTCAACTCGCGCCACGCGATGCCGTTGCTGGCCGCGGCGTGCGCCGACCGGGCGGGGCGCGCACCGCCTTCGGCCTGTGCCGGCGCCGCCATGGCCAGCGTCAAGCCGATCGGGACGAGCAGCGCCGCCAGCCAGCGGGTGGGGACGATCCGGACGGGCATGTGCGCTGGCGGGGCTCCAGGTTCAGGTTTCGGGGCGGTCGGCCGACGGGCTGGTGCTGCGCTCGTGGTGCTGCGTCTTGAGAAACTGCAGGAAACCCGGGTCGGTGTAGGCCTGGGGCGGCAGATCGTCGGTCAGCAGGGCGGCGTCCAGATCGGCGACATCGACGGCGCGGTCATCGCCTTGCACGATGTTGATGGCGACCAGGCCAATGGCCAGCGCCGCCAGCAGCAGGGCGGTGCTGGCGCGGCCCCAGAAGTCCGGTCCGTCGCCCCCCAGGCCCAGCACGGCGGCCGGGCCCTGGCGCATGACGGCAGCAGCGCGGCTGGCCACGGGGTGGGCCACCACCACCGGGCGCTTGCGCCGCTCGAGCGCCTGCTGGCGCGCCACCCGCAGGCGTTCGGACACCTCGTGTGGCAAGTCGCTGGCGCCGGCCGACAGGCGGGCGGCCACGCGCAGGCCGAAGCGGTTTTGCAGGACGTCGTCGCGCTGGATCTGGTGGCTGATGGTCATGGTGCGATTCCCTTGCTGCGCAGGACCTTGGCCAGGGCCTGGACGGCGCGCGAGCAGTGCGTCTTGACGCTGCCTTCCGAACACCCCATGGCTGCGGCGGTTTCGGCAACGTCCATCTCCTCCCAGTAACGCATCAGAAAGGCCTCGCGTTGACGGGCCGGCAGGGCCTGAATCTGGGTTTCGATCTCGTGCAGGATCTGGGCGCGGCGGGTGCTGTCCTCGGCGCTTTCGACCGACTCGCCGGCGCCGTTGGCAACCAGGCTCTCGAGCAGGTCGAAGCCGCCGCCCTCGTCGCCCTCCGACTCGAAGTCGCTCAGGTTGGAAAACAGGGCGTTGCGCGACTTCTGGCGGCGAAACCAGTCCAGCGTGCAGTTGGAGAGGATGCGCTGGAACAGCAGGGGCAGTTGCGCGGCCGGCTTGTCGCCATAGTGCTCGGCCAGTTTCATCATGCTGTCCTGCACGATGTCCAGCGCGGCGTTTTCGTCGCGCACGTGGTAGAGCGTGCGCTTGAAGGCGCGCTTTTCCACGCTGCGCAGCAGGTCGGCCAGTTCTTGTTCGGTCGCCAAGAGCGTCTCAGTCGGTACGGGAGCGTGCCGGCAGCGCGCAATGAGGGGAGACGCGAGTCATCAATGGGGGCTGCGGGCGCAACGGCCGAAGCGGGAAGCCGCGAAGCGGTCAATTATGGCATTGGCCCTGGTCGGCCCAGGGGCCCGGCGCGGCCGCGATGGGCGCGCAGTGCCATAATGCGCGTTGCAGTCAAACTGGCAAACGGGTCACCGTCCGGCGGGCTTTACAGTTTCCCGTCCATGGCGCGTGGTCTCAAGTCCTGAAGCGGCCCCACGAAGGCTGGCAAGGGGCACCCAAGGTTTTTCGTCAGAGAAATTCTCGAAAGGTTGATCAACATGGAAATCTCCAAAGCCGAACTCAAATCGGCCGCCGCCGCGTCGGCGAAAAACGAGGCCTCCCATTCGCCGCAAGAGTTGCGCGGCGCCGAAATCCTGGTCAAGGCCTTGCAGGCCGAGGCCGTGCAGTACGTCTGGGGCTACCCCGGCGGGGCCGTGCTGCACATCTACGACGCGTTCTACAAGCAAGAGAGCATCCAGCATGTGCTGGTGCGCCACGAGCAGGCGGCAGTGCACGCGGCCGACGGCTATGCGCGTGCCACGGGCGACGTCGGCGTGGCGCTGGTCACCTCGGGCCCGGGCGTGACCAACGCGGTCACCGGCATTGCCACGGCCTACATGGACTCGATCCCGATGGTGATCATCTGCGGCCAGGTGCCCACCGCGGCCATTGGCCAGGACGCCTTCCAGGAGTGCGACACCGTCGGCATCACGCGCCCTATCGTCAAGCACAACTTCCTGGTCAAGGACGTGCGCGACATGGCCACCGTGATGAAAAAGGCCTTCCACATCGCGCGCTCGGGCCGTCCGGGCCCGGTGGTGGTGGACATTCCCAAGGACGTGTCCTTTGCCAAGACGACCTACAAGGGCTATCCCGAGTCGGTCGAGATGCGCTCGTACAACCCGGTGCGCAAGGGCCACAGCGGGCAGATCCGCAAGGCGCTGCAGCTGCTGCTGGCGGCCAAGCGCCCCTACATCTACACCGGCGGCGGCGTGCTGCTGGCCAACGCCAGTGCCGAGCTGCGCACCCTGGTCGATTTGCTGGGCGCGCCGGTCACCAACACGCTGATGGGGCTGGGCGCGTTTCCGGCCTCGGACAAGCGCTTCGTGGGCATGCTGGGCATGCACGGCACCTGGGAAGCCAACAACGCCATGCAGAACTGCGACGTGCTGCTGGCCGTGGGCGCGCGCTTTGACGACCGCGTGATCGGCAACCCCAAGCATTTCGCCTCGGTCGATCGCAAGATCATCCACGTCGACATCGACCCGTCGAGCATTTCCAAGCGCGTCAAGGTGGATGTGCCGATCGTCGGCGACGTCAAGGACGTGCTGACCGAGCTGATCGCCATGCTGCGCGAATCGCCGGTCAAGCCCAATGCGGCGGCGCTGGCCGACTGGTGGAAGTCCATCGACGGTTGGCGCGGGCGCGATTGCCTGGCCTACGACCGTGGCAATACCGAGGTCATCAAGCCGCAGTACGTCGTGGAGACGCTGTGGAACATGACCAAGGACGCCGACACCTACATCACTTCCGACGTGGGCCAGCACCAGATGTGGGCGGCGCAGTACTACCGCTTCGACGAGCCGCGCCGCTGGATCAATTCGGGCGGGCTGGGCACCATGGGCGTGGGCATTCCCTATGCCATGGGCATCAAGCTGGCCAGGCCCGACTCGGAGGTGTTTTGCATCACCGGCGAAGGCTCGGTGCAGATGTGCATCCAGGAGCTGTCCACCTGCCTGCAGTACAACACGCCGATCAAGATCATCTCGCTCAACAACCGCTACCTGGGCATGGTGCGGCAGTGGCAGGAGATCGAGTATTCGGGCCGCTACAGCCAGAGCTACATGGACGCGCTGCCCAACTTCGTCAAGCTGGCCGAGGCCTACGGCCACGTGGGCATGCTGATCGAGCGCCCGCAGGACGTCGAGCCCGCGCTGCGCGAGGCGCGCAAGCTCAAGGACCGCACCGTGTTCATGGACTTTCGTACCGATCCGACGGAAAACGTCTTTCCGATGGTGCGTGCCGGCATGGGCATCACCGAGATGCTGCTGGGCTCGGAAGACCTTTGAACCCTTGAAAGCCGAATACCGGACGCAGAGAACGCAAAAGTTACGCAGAGGACGCAAAAGAGAATTTCCAGATTGTTCGTTGGTATTTTTTGCGTCTTCTGCGAATTTTTTGCGCCCTCTGCGTCCGGCTGTTTGTATTTATTTAGACGAATCTATTGCCCGCCGAGCCCGCCGCTTACCGGCTGCGGGGGAGGGCGGCAAAAAGAGGAATCGAGACGTGAAACACATCATTGCCGTACTGATTGAAAACGAGGCGGGCGCGCTGTCCCGCGTGGTGGGCCTGTTTTCGGCCCGGGGCTACAACATCGAGTCGCTGATCGTCGCGCCCACCGAGGACGCCAGCCTCTCGCGCATGACGATCCAGACCACCGGGTCGGAGGAGGTCATCGAGCAGATCACCAAGCACCTGAACCGCCTGATCGAGGTGGTCAAGGTGGTCGAGCTGACCGAGGGCGCCTACATCGAGCGCGAGCACATGATGGTCAAGGTGCGCGCCGTGGGCAAGGAGCGCGAGGAGATCAAGCGCACCACCGACATCTTCCGCGGCCGGATCATCGACGTGACCGACAAGAGCTACACCATCGAGCTGACGGGCGACCAGGCCAAGCACGACGCGTTCCTCAATTCGATCGACAAGAGCGCCATCCTGGAAACCGTGCGCACCGGCGCCAGCGGCATCGGGCGTGGCGAGCGTTTGTTGAAGGTTTGAGCCTGTCGCGCTTGTCCACCGTGCGGCAATCGCTACATTTTTAATAGTTAACCAGATTATCCAAGGAGAAAACCCGTGAAAGTGTTCTACGACAAAGACTGTGACCTGTCCCTCATCAAGGGCAAGACCGTGGCCATCATCGGCTACGGCAGCCAGGGCCACGCGCATGCGCAAAACCTGAATGACAGCGGCGTCAAGGTGGTGGTCGGCCTGCGCAAGGGCGGCGCCAGCTGGCCCAAGGTCGAGAAGGCCGGCCTGAAGGTCGCCGAAGTGGCCGACGCCGTCAAGCAGGCCGACGTGGTCATGATCCTGCTGCCCGACGAGCAGATCGCCAAGGTCTACAAGGACGAGGTCGAGGCCAACATCAAGCCCGGCGCCTCGCTGGCCTTCGCCCACGGCTTCAACGTGCACTACGGCCAGGTCGTGCCGCGCGCCGATCTGGACGTGTGGATGGTCGCGCCCAAGGCGCCCGGCCACACCGTGCGCAACACCTACACCCAAGGCGGCGGCGTGCCGCACCTGGTGGCCGTGCACCAGGACAAGAGCGGCAAGGCGCGCGACCTGGCGCTGAGCTACGCCATGGCCAACGGCGGCGGCAAGGCCGGCATCATCGAGACCAACTTCCGCGAGGAGACCGAGACCGACCTGTTCGGCGAGCAGGCCGTGCTGTGCGGCGGCACCGTCGAGCTGATCAAGGCCGGCTTCGAGACTCTGGTGGAGGCCGGCTACGCGCCCGAGATGGCCTACTTCGAGTGCCTGCACGAGCTCAAGCTGATCGTCGATCTGATCTATGAAGGCGGCATCGCCAACATGAACTACTCGATCAGCAACAACGCCGAGTACGGCGAGTACGTGACCGGCCCGCGCATCGTCACCGACGAGACCAGGAAGGCCATGCGCCAGGCACTGCGCGACATCCAGACCGGCGAATACGCCAAGAGCTTCATCGCCGAGAACCTGGCGGGCGCGCCCACGCTGCAAAGCCGCCGTCGCCTGAACGCCGAGAGTCAGATCGAGGTGGTGGGCGAGAAGCTGCGCGCCATGATGCCCTGGATCAAGGCCAACAAGCTGGTGGACAAGTCAAAGAACTGAGCCGCTTGCCGCGCAACAAAAAGGCCGCGAGCAGTCGCGGCCTTTTTTTGTGGTCGCTTGGCCGTCTACAGGTCGGTGCGCAGTCGCCACAGCTCCGGGAACAGCACCACGTCCAGCATCTTGCGCAGATAGCCCACGCCGCTGGTGCCGCCGGTGCCGCGCTTGAAGCCGATGATGCGCTCCACCGTCGTGACGTGCTTGAAGCGCCAGACGCGGAAGGCGTCTTCCAGGTCGGTCAGTTTTTCGCCCAGCTGGTACAGGTCCCAGTGCGTTTCGGGTTCGCGGTAGACGGTGAGCCACGCGGCCTCGACGCCGTCGCTGGCTTCATAGGGCTGCGTGACGTCGCGCTCGAGCCGATCGGCCGGTACCGGCAGGCCGCGGCGCGCCATCAGGCGCAGGGCTTCGTCGTACAGCGAGGGTGCGTCGTAATAGGCCTGCACCAGCGCCAGGCGTTCGGGCTTGTGCGCATGGACCTTGAGCATGGCCGCATTCTTGTTGCCCAGCGCGAACTCGATGCAGCGGTACTGAAAGCTCTGAAAGCCGCTGGACGGGCCCAGGTAGGGGCGGATCGCGCTGTATTCGGGCGGGGTCATGGTCGCCAGCACGTCCCAGGCGTTGACCAGCTGCTCGAAGATGCGGCTGGCGCGCGCCAGCTTCTTGAAGGCCGGCGGCAGGTGGTCGGCGCGGATATCGGCCATCGCCGCGCCGATCTCGGTCAGCATCAGCTTCATCCACAGCTCGCTGGTCTGGTGCTGGATGATGAACAGCATCTCGTCGTGCGCGGGCGACAGCGGGTGCTGCGCGCTCAGCACCTGGTCGATGTGCAGGTAGTCGCCATAGCTCATGCTGCTGGAGTAGTCGAGCTGGGCGTGCTCGTCGCGGACGATGGATTCGGGTTTGGGGTCGGTCATGGGGGTCTCCGGGGTGAATGGGACGCCGGTCCCTGGCGAGACGGCGAATTACTATGTTATTGATAGCCGTATGCGCTTGCTGCATAAGCGCTGGATGCCAATTTCATATAAATCGGTCGGCCGGCAGCGCGCGCAGCACGGCGCGCACCGGCGAGGCGTCGCATGTCGCGAGCCGCAGCGGCAGCGCGATCAGCTCGTAGTCGCCCTCGGGCACGGCGTCCAGCACCAGGTTCTCCAGCACGCGCAGATCGCGCCGGCGGATCACCTGGTGGCTGGCGAGCGGCTTGCTGTCGGCCGGATCGATGCTGGCGGTGTCGATGCCGATCAGCCGCACGCCGGCATCGGCCAGGCGCTCCACCGTCTCGGGCGCAAAGGCGGCGAGCTGCGGGTCCCAGTGGTCGACCGGCGCCTGCGCGTAGGTACGAATCAGAACGCGCGGCGGCAGCCCTTGTGCAGCGTGCGCGATGTGCTCCCAAAGGATGAGCGGCCGCACGCCGATGGCATGGATCACGCGGCAGGGGCCCAGGTAGGGCGCCAGATCCAGCGCGCCGATCGCGCGGCCGGCCGGGTCATAGTGCAGGGGCGCGTCGGCGTGCGCGCCCACGTGCGGCGACAGCGTGATGCGGCTGACGTTGACCGGGCAGCCGGGTCCGATCTGCGCGCTCCAGAGTTGCTGGTACGGCGTGTCGCCCGGAAACACGGGCGAGCCCGGCCGCACGGGCGGCGAGATGTCCCACAAGGGCATGGTGTCAAGAGGCATGCCTGCGACGTTAGCGCGCTTGCGGCCAGCGTGGTGTCGGTAAATCGCAACGGGGGTGAGAAATCACCCGGCCTCTCCAGGCGGGCGCAAGGAGTTCGATCACCCCGTCTTGCCGGGCGTTGGCAATCCATGCCGGCGCCGCGCGCGCAGGCAGGCGTCCGAGCCGGCCTCGAACTCATGGCAAGGCGACGGGCGCCAGCGGTAGATGGCGCAGGCCACCTGCTCGCCGATGCGTCCGGTGAGTGCGGCGCAGCGCGGCGGCGAATGATCGGTGCCGCGCAGGCGGCAGGTGCCGGCGGTGATGGGCTCGGCCAGGCCGTCGGGCACGCCGCCGCCTTCGGCCTCGGTCTCCAGGATGGAGAAATCGACGCGAAAGCTGGCGCAGCAGGCGCCGCAGCGCTGGCAGACGTCGGGCTGCTGAAAGGGGTCGTCGGTCATTCGACCTAGCCGACGCGGCTGCCGGCGTCAGGCAAGCCGACCGAGCAGCAGATACTCCAGCAAGGCCTTCTGCACATGCATGCGGTTCTCGGCCTCGTCCCACACCACCGATTGCGGCCCGTCGATCACCTCGGCCGTGACCTCTTCCCCGCGGTGCGCCGGCAGGCAGTGCATGAACAGGGCGTCGGGCTTGGCCGCGCGCATCATGGCGGCGTCCACGCACCAGTCGGCAAAGGCCTTTTTGCGCGCCTCGTTCTCGGCCTCGTAGCCCATGCTGGTCCACACGTCGGTGGTGACCAGGTCGGCGCCGGCGCAGGCCGCGCGCGGGTCGCTGAAGTCCTGCCAGCCGCGCTGGCCGCCGCCGCCGCTGTCGAGCGTGGCCAGTTGCGAATCGACCTCGTAGCCGCGCGGCGTGGCCACGCGCAGGGTGAAGCCCAGCAGCGCCGCCGCCTGCGCCCAGGTGTTGGCCATGTTGTTGCCGTCGCCGATCCAGGCCACGGTCTTGCCGCGGATGGAGCCGCGGTGCTCGATGAAGGTGAAGATGTCGGCCAGGATCTGGCAGGGGTGGTATTCGTTGGTCAGGCCGTTGATGACCGGCACGCGCGAATACTGCGCAAATTGCTCGATGCGCGCCTGCTCGAAGGTGCGGATCATCACGATGTCGGTCATGCGGCTGATGACGCGGGCGGTGTCCTCGATCGGCTCGCTGCGGCCCAGCTGGCTGCCCTCAGACGTGAGGTGCACCACGCTGCCGCCCAGCTGGTACATGCCGGCCTCGAAGCTGACGCGCGTGCGCGTGCTGGCCTTCTCGAAGATCATGGCCAGCGTGCGGTCGTTCAGCGTGTGGTGCTTCTCGTAGGCCTTGAATTTGCGCTTGATGAGCGCGGCGCGGCCCAGGAGGTACTCGTACTCGGCCGCCGAGAGGTCGGAAAACTGCAGGTAATGCTTGACTGGGGGCGGGGTCATGGCCGCTTCACTCCTTCAAAAATGCGTCGATCAGCGGCACCAGGATGGCGACCAGTTCGTCGGCCTCGGCCGCGCTCAGGATCAGCGGCGGCACCAGGCGGATCACCGAGTCGGCCGTGACGCTAATCAGCAGGCCCGCGTGCAGCGCGCGCTCGGCCAGCACGCCGCAGGGCCTGGCCAACTCGATGCCCAGCATCAGGCCCTGGCCGCGCACCTCGCGCACGCCGGGGTTGCCGGCCAGTGCCTTTTGCAGCGCGGCCTTCAGGTGCGCGCCCACGGTGGCGGCGTTGTCAAGCAGTTTTTCTTCCTCCATGATGCGCAGCGTCTCGACGCCGGCGCGCATGGCCAGCGGGTTGCCGCCAAAGGTGGTGCCGTGGTTGCCGGGGCCAAAAATGTGCGCGGCCTTGGGGCCTGCCACCACGGCGCCGATCGGCACGCCCGAGCCCAGGCCCTTGGCCAGCGGCATCACGTCGGGCACGATGCCGGCCCACTGGTGGGCAAACCACTTGCCGGTGCGGCCCATGCCGCACTGCACCTCGTCGATCATCAGCAGCCAGCCCTTTTCGTCGCACAGCTGGCGCACCTGCTTGAGGTATTCCACGCGCATGGGGTTGATGCCGCCTTCGCCCTGGATGGTCTCGAAGAACACGGCGGCGACGTCAGGGTTGCCCTCGGTGGCCTTCCTGAGCGCCTCGATGTCGTTGAGCGGTACGCGGATGAAGCCCTCCACCAGCGGGCCGAAGCCGGCCTGCACCTTGGCGTTGCCGGTGGCGCTCAGCGTGGCGATGCTGCGGCCGTGAAAGGCCTTTTCGTACACCACGATCTGCGGCCTGGCGATGCCCTTGTCGTGCCCGTACTTGCGTGCCAGCTTGAGCGCCGCCTCGTTGGCCTCCAGGCCGGTGCAGCAGAAGAACACATTGCTCATGCCCGAGATTTCCACCAGCTTGGCAGCCAGCTTCTCGGCATTGGGCGTGTAGTAGTAGTTGCTGGTGTGGATCAGCTTGGCGACCTGGTCCTGCAGCGCGGGCACCAGCTTGGGGTGGGCGTGGCCCAGGGTGTTGACGGCGATGCCGCCCAGGCCGTCCAGGTAGCTCTTGCCATGAACGTCCCACACGCGGCAGCCCTTGCCGTAGGCCATGGCCGCGGGCAGGCGGCCGTAGGTGTTCATCAGATGGGGCTGGTCGAGTTCGGGGGCGGTGGTCACGGCGATGGACTCCTCAAGCGGCGCTGGGCCAAAAAGAAGCGGGCCAACGCGGCCCGTCGAGTGCCTATTCTAGAAGTGTGGCCCGTCGCCCGCGTTGCGGCTTTTGCATGACAGCGATGCGCCCGCCGGCGGCGCCGCTTCGAGGTGGCGGATAAAATGCGCGGGCCGCCTTCGGCTGTCGATGCCGGTTCGAGCGGCGTCTTTTTTTGCGTTCTTGCGGACGGCTCGCCGTCACGGATCGATGGCCGCCTCCCCCTCCAGCAGCGAAGTTTTCATCCAGGGCATCACCCGCGACGGGCGCAGCTTTCGCCCCAGCGACTGGGCCGAGCGGCTGGCCGGCGTGATGGCGCGCTTTCGCCCCGGCGGCGCGGACGGCCCCGGCGCGCACCTGGGCTATTCGCCCTGGTGCCTGCCCACCGTGATCGGCGGCGTGAAGTGCGTGGTGGTCAACCGCGCGCTGCGCGAGTACGAGCCCATGGCCTGGGACTTCGTGATGAACTTCGCCCGCGACAACGATTTGCAGACCGTCGAAGCCTGCCTGCTGAGCGACGACCCCACGCCGAAAACATGAGCCAAATAGGCCGCTGGCGCCCGTTGAACAAGCGCTGACAGCTATCAATTAAATAGTAACCCAGGAGCCCACGATGCCCGAGTCCAAGGTCGCTCTTCTCACCGCCGCCGGCAGCGGCATGGGCGCTGCCGCCGCGCGCCGGCTGGCCGCCGACGGCTATCAGGTGGCCATCCTGTCTTCGTCCGGCAAGGGCGAGCGGCTGGCGCAGGAACTGGGCGGCCTGGGCGTGACCGGCTCCAACCAGTCGCCCGATGACCTGGGGCGCTTTGTCGACGCCGCGCTGGCGCGCTTCGGCCGCATCGACGTGCTGGTCAACAGCGCCGGCCACGGGCCCAAGGGGCCGCTGCTGGACATCCCCGACGCCGACTGGCAGCGCGGCATGGACACCTATCTGCTGAACGTCATCCGCCCGGCGCGGCTGGTGGTGCCGGCCATGCAGCGCCAGGGGGGCGGCGCCATCGTCAACATCTCCAGTGCCTGGGCCTTCGAGCCGAGCGAGCTGTTCCCGACCTCGGCGGTGTTTCGCGCCGGTCTGGCCGCCTTCACCAAGCTGTTTGCCGACCGCTACGCGGCGGACGGCATTCGCATGAACAACGTGCTGCCCGGCTGGATCGACAGCCTGCCCGCGCAGGAGGCGCGTCGCCAGAGCGTGCCCATGCAGCGCTACGGCACGGCCGATGAAATCGCGGCCACCGTGGCCTTCCTGGTGTCCGCGGGCGCGGCCTACATCACGGGACAGAATATCCGGGTCGACGGCGGGCTGATGCGCTCGATCTGAAGGCCAGGCGCAGCAGTTCCAGCCAGAGCAGGCACAGCGCCAGCACGGCGGCGCCGGCCGCCAGACCCGGCCAGCCGACCTCGGCCAGGCCCATCAGCTGGCGCAGACCGGGGATGGCCAGCACGGCCAGCAGCAGCAGGCCCACGGCGGCCGCCATGGGCCGCAGCCAGGGATTGGGCGCCGCGCCCCGGTGCAGCACGGCGCGCGCCGGGTTGCGCTGCGCCAGGATCAGCAGCGGCACGCAGATCAGCAGCGCGCCGAAGACCACCGTGCGGCCCTGGGCCTGGCTCCAGCCCTGGGCCAGCAGCCAGGCCTGCGCCGCCAGCAGCAGGGCGGCGATGCCCGCGCCCTGCAGCAGGGGCAATACCAGGGCGCGCAGCGCGAACGGTGAGTCGTCCACCGGCCGTGGCGGGCGCTGCATCAAATCGTCCGCCGCCGGCTCGGCCTCGAAGACGATGGAGCAGGCCGGGTCGATCAGCAGTTCCATGAGCACGATGTGCACCGGCAGCAGCAGCGCCGGCCAGTGCAGCAAGGTGGGCGCCAGCGCCAGCGCCACGATGGGCAGGTGCACGGCAAACACGAAGCGCGTGGCCTTGCGCAGGTTGTCGTCGATGCGCCGGCCCTGGGCCACGGCGGCGACGATGTGGGCAAAGCTGTCCTGCAGCAGCACCAGGGCCGCCGCCTCGCGCGCCACGTCGGTGCCGCGCTCGCCCATGGCGATGCCCACATGCGCGGCCTTGAGCGCGGGCGCGTCGTTCACGCCGTCGCCGGTCATGGCCACCACCTCGCCGCCCGCGTGCAGCAGCTGCACCAGGCGCAGCTTGTGCTCGGGCTTGAGGCGCGCGCACAGGTCCACATGGCGCAGGCGCTCGCGCAGCGTGGCGTCGTCCAGTTGCCTGATTTCGTCGCCGGTGATGACCTCGGGCCGCTCCGACAGGCCCACCTGGCGCGCGATGGCGCGGGCCGTGGCCGGGTGGTCGCCGGTCATCATCACCACGCGCACGCCGGCGGCGCGGCATTCGGCAATGGCACCCGGCACCTCGGGGCGCGGCGGGTCGGCCAGCGCCAGCAGGCCGAGGAACTCGAAGTCGAAGTCGTGCTGGCTGGGCGGCCACGCCTGGGCGGGCTGGCCCGTCCAGCGCCCGCGCGCCACGCCCAGCACGCGCAGGCCGCGCTCGGCCAGCGCCTGAACCTGGGCACGCACGGCGGCCAGGCGCGGCGCGTCCAGGTGGCACAGGTCGGCCACGGCCTCGGGTGCGCCCTTGGTGGCCAGCAGGTGCTGCTGGGGCGCGGCGCTGGCGTACACGCGCGTCATGGCCAAAATCTCGCCCGACAGCGCGTACTCGAACACCGGCTCGCGCCCGTCGTGCACATGCTCGGTGCCGCGCAGCCAGTCGTGGCCGAAGCGCTGTATGGCCTGCTCCATGGGATCGAAGGGGTCGGCCGGCGTGGCCAGCATGGCGAATTCCACCAGCCGGTGAAAGTCCTCGGGCAGCTCCTGCGCGCCCTGTGCGGCCCAATGACCTGTGGGGGTAGCCAGCTCGGCCACGGCCATGCGGTTCATGGTCAGCGTGCCGGTCTTGTCCACGGCCAGCACGGTGATGGCGCCCAGGGTCTCCACGGCCGTGACGCGCCTCGTGAGCACCTGCAGCCGCGTCAAGCGCCAGGCGCCCAGCGCCAGGAACACGGTGAGGATGACGGGTATCTCCTCGGGCAGCAGCGCCATGGCCAGGGCGATGCCGGCCAGCAGGCTGTCGAGCAGCGGCCGGCCGTTCCACCACCAGCCCAGCAGCACCTGCGCCGCCGCCAGCACGAGCGCCAGCGTCCCCAGGCCGCGCACCAGGCGGCGCGAGCGCTGCTGCAGCGGCGAGGGTGGCGCCTCGGTTGCTGCCAGGTCGGCGCCGATGCGGCCCACGGCCGTGCGCCCGGCCGTGGCCAGCACCCGCGCCAGGCCCCGGCCGCGCGTGATCACGGTGCTGGCGAACAGGTCGGGATCTTCGGTGGGCTTGGCCGCGTCGCCCGCCAGCTTGGCCACGGGTACGGATTCGCCCGTGAGCAGCGATTCGTCCACCTCCAGCTCGCCCCGCGGCAATTGCGCGTCGGCGGCGATGCGGTCGCCCTCGTGCAGCACCAGCAGGTCGCCGCAGACCACTTCGTGCCCGGCGATGCGCTGCTCCTGCCCATCGCGCAGTACCAGGGCGCGCGGGGCCGACAGCGCGCGCAGCGACTCCAGCGCGCGCTGCGTGCGCCGCTCCTGCACCAGCGTGATGCCGATGACCACGAAGACGAAGCCGAGCAGAAGCAGCGCCTCGCCCTTGTCCCCCAGCGCCAGGTAGATGCCGCCCGCGGCCAGCAGCATCAGGAACATGGGCTCGGTCAGCACCTCGCGCACGATGGCCAGGGTGGACTTGGGCGCGCTGCCGGGCAGCTGGTTCGGGCCGTCACGCGCGAGCAGCTCGGCCGCCTGCTGGCTGCTCAGGCCCTGGGGCTCGGTGGCTGGGGCGGGGTCGTGGATGGGCATGGGCGAGGGATCGTCGGTGCGTCGGCGGTGGGCGGATTCTCAGGGTGCGGGTCGGCCCGCCGGGTGTCGTGCTGCGCCGCTCCGCCCCGGAGCCATGCGGCTGGGGCGGAGGCGGCGCCGGTCAGGCCTGCCCCTGCGCGGCAGCCACCCAGTGCAGGCCGCGGCCCTGGCTGAGGTAGTAGTCGCCCTGGGGGCTGATGACCACGGCGCGCTGCGCGTTGGCGTCGGAAAAATACTGCCAGCCGTGGCCGGGTTGGCCGGGGCCGGCGTCGTTGGCCACGACCTGCATGCCGTGGTCGTAGCCGGTTTGGGCCGGCGCGCTGATGTGCTGCCGGCGCTCACGCTTGTGATGGTCGCCGGCCAGCACGGGGGCGCTGAGGGCCGTGCCCAGCACGGCAATCGTGGCGAGAAGGGCGGTGGTGCGCATGATGGTCTCCTGGGTCTGGGGTTGCAGTCGAAGCTGACTGTGCTTGAAGTGTGCACGCGGGGCGGTGAATCGATGCTGAATGCCCGATTCATCCGGCGTTCACCCGTTGGCGCCGACCGCGCGGGCATCGAAGCGGCCCAGGTCCAGCTCGACCAGGCCCGCGCCGCGCCGCAGCAGGAACAGCGCCTCCAGGCCCAGGCGCTGCGCCAGGGCCAGGCCGTGGTCGCCGCCGGCCACCAGCAGCGCCGTGGCCCAGGCGTCGGCGCTCATGCCCTCCGGCGCCAGCACGGTGACGGAGGCGACGTCGTTGCGCACCGGGGCGGCGCGGCGCGGGTCCATGGTGTGGGCCAGGCGATCGGCGCCCACCTGCACGAAGCGGCGGTAGTCGCCCGAGGTGGCGACGGCCAGGTCGTGCAGCTCGAGCACGCCGTGGGCGCTGCGCACGCCGGGCATGGGGCTTTCCAGCGCCACCGCCCAGGGCTGGCCATCGGCCTGGCCGCCCAGGGCGCGCAGTTCGCCGTCCAGCGCGGCCAGCGCGTGCGCCACGCCGTGCTGCCGCAGCACGGCGGTCATGCGGTCGACCGCGTAGCCCTTGGCGATGCCGCACAGGTCGACCTGCAGCGGCGCATGCTTGCGGGCGCGGCCCTTGGCGGCGTCCAGCTCCAGGCTCTGATGCGCCGGCCCGTGCGTGGCCTGCGTGGCCGCGCGGATGGCGGCGGCGTCGGGTGCGTCGCGCGCGGCGCCGAAGCCCCAGGCGTCGACCAGCGCGCCCACCGTGGGGTCGAACGCGCCGCCGCTTTGGCGCCCGACTTCGAGTGCGCGCGTCAGCACCGTCATGATCTCGGGCGGCAGCGCCACCCATTCCTCGGGCGCGGCGCGGTTCAGGCGCATCAGTTCGCTGTCGGGCTTCCAGGGCGACATCTGCTGGTCGACCTGCTGCACGGCTGCCGCCAGCGCAAGCTGCAGGGCAGGCTGATCCACCGTGGGTTCGACGTCGCACAGCACCGACCAGCGCGTGCCCATGGTCGGGCCGTGCAGGCGTGCGCGCACGAGGGACTCAGAAGGTGTCTTCGGCATAGCGTCCATGGGCCTTCAGTTGCTGCACGCTCAGGCCCACCGTGCCCAGGATGGCGTCCAGCGCCTGCGCCACGCCGCGTGCCATGGCCTGGCTGCCGCACACGCGCACGATGGCGCCCTTGGCGATGAGCTTGCGCAGCCGCGCCGCGTCGCGCTGGAGCGCGTCCTGCACGTAGCCGCCGCCCTGGGGCGTGCGCGAGAAGCTGGTGTGCAGGCTGGCCAGGCGCTGCTCGTCCAGCCAGCGCTGCAGGTCGGCCTCGAAATAAAAGTCCAGCGCCGGGTCGCGCACGCCGTAGTACAGGTGCATGGGCGCGCGCCCGGTGTTGCCGCGGATGAAGCCGGCCAGCGGCGCCACGCCCGTGCCGGCGCCGATCAGCATCACCGGGCGGCGCGTGGCCTGCAGCGTGAAGGCGGGGTTGGGCCGGATGAAGGCCTGGATGCGCGCGCCCGGCTGCAGGCCGTGCAGATAGCCCGAGCACACGCCGCCGGCGCGGCGGCGCACGCAGATTTCGACAAAGCCGTCGCGCCAGCTGCTGGCCAGCGAATACAGGCGCGGCACGGCGCCATCGGGCGGCAGCACGCCCAGCAGGTCGCCGGCAGAAAAGCGCGCCAAGGCGCGATCCGTGATGCGATCGAGCCAACCCGCCCGCGGCCACTGGAAGCGCAGGATCGCCGCCGGCTCGCCCGCGCCGCCCGGGTAATCCTGGCGCGACACCAGCTCCAGCTCGATGGTGCGCGGAATGCGCGGGCGGTAGCGCAGCGCCAGCGGTTCGCCCAGTGCCTCGCCGACCTGCTCGCCCCAGCGGGCAAACTCTTGCGCGGATTGCTGGTGGATGCGGGCCAGCGGCAACAGGCTGGCCCAGCCGCGTTCGCGCAGTGCCGCCCCCAGCGCGTCGGCATAGGCGCAGAAGGCGTCGAACTGGCGGTCGCCAAAACCCAGCACCGTGACGCGGGCCGAAGTGAGCGGCGTGCGCGCGATGCGCTCCAGCGCGTGCGCCGCATGCGCCGGCGCCTGGCCGTCGCCATAGGTGGCGGCGAGCACGAAGACCTGCTGGGCACCGGCCGGCACCGCAAAGCTTTCCAGGCCCGCGCTGTGCACCCGGTGCCCGCCCTGCACCAGGGCGGCGTGCAGCGCCTGCGCGAAGCCCCAGGTGGAGCCGTTTTCGCTGGCCACGAAGATCAGCGTGTCGGCCTGCGCGGCCGCGCTGTTGTCGGCCAGGCGCGGCCGCTGGCGGCGCGCCTGCCACCACAGCATGACGCCCGTGACCCAGAACAGCGGGATGCTCAGGCCCGCCAGCCCCAGCACCGGCGCCCAGGCCCAGGCGCCTTCGCCGGTGTGCAGCAGCTGGGCCCAGTCGTTGATGCGCTGCGCGGTGCTGGCCGGCTGCCAGGCCAGGGTCTGGCCGCTGTGGCGGTCGATCCAGCCCTGGCCTTGCGCCGTCGTCACCTGCCAGGTGTCGGCCGGGTCGTCGGCCGAGGGGAAATTCAGCTTGCGCAGATCGCGCAGCGGCAGCTCCCGCAGCAAGGGCAATTGAGCAACGGGAAGTTCCCCCTGGGTGGCAACGTTGGACGCGACGTCGGGCTCCTGCGCCGCGTCCAGCGTGACCAGGCCGAAGGTGGCCGCGCTCAGGGTGAGTGCCGTGACCGAGGTGAGCAGCAGCACCGCCAGCACCACGCGGCCGGTGACCGCATGCAGGCGCTGCACCCCCGTGCCGCGCACGCGCGCCGCCAGCCGCCGCCAGCCGCCCAGGCGCCGCGCCAGCAGCACCAGGCCGCTGATCGAGATCAAGCCCATCGCCAGCGCGATACCTGCCGCCGCCAGCCGCCCGGCGTCGCCCAACAGAAAGCTGCGGTGCAGGTTCTTGAACCAGCGCATCGTGGCCGAGGGCTGGTACGCGCCCAGCAGCTGGCCGCTGGCCGGATCGATGCGGTTGGCGCGTGCCTGGCCGTTGTCGAAGGCATAGACCACCACCTCGCCCGAGGGCAGGCGGCGGATTTCCTCCGCGCCGGGGGTGCCGGCCGCGACGCGCTCGGCCAATTGCGCCACGCTGAGGCCCGGGGGCGTCGGCGCGGCTTGCCAGCGCGAGAGCACCGGGTCCAGCGAGAGCACGGCGCCCGTCAGGCCCAGCACCAGCGCGACGGTGCCGGCCACCAGGCCCAACCAGCGATGAATCTTGCGCCAGAACATGGAGGTTGCTTACTTGAGTTGATAGCTGAAGGACTGGACGTAGGCCTTGCCGGCCTGCGCCTTGCCGGCGCCGGCGGCGGTTAGCGGCACGCGGATTTCGGACGGGCTGTCGCGCATGTCCTCGACCGCGGCGTCGACGTGGATTTCATAGCCGGCGTCGATCAGCGCGTCCGCCAGGTCGGCCGTCACCTTGAGCGTGCGGCCGGCGCCCACGCTGGCGCCGGTCACGCCCTGCAGGCGCTTGGCGTCGCCGGCGGACAGGCGGTTCCAGTCCGCCAGGTGCTTGTAGTACTTGGCCTTGCCGCCGGCCACCCACAGCGTGCCGGCGTAGGCGCCCTTGGCGTCGGTCAGGTACACGGCCAGGTAGGCGCCGTCGCCGCCGTAGTTCTTCAACTGTGTGCTCAGCGTGAGCTCACGGCTTTGGGCCAGCGCGGGCAGGGCCAGCACAGCGGCGGCGGCGAGGGTGGTGAGAACGGGTTTTTTCATGATCATTCCTCTCAATTCGATAGCTGCTCGCGCTTGTCCATCAAGCGCTGCAGGCACATTTGACTTAAAATTTCCACCCTCACTCGACCTGCGCGCGCGGCTTGCTGCCGGGCGTGAACAGCGGTGAGGCGGGGCTGGCGCCCGGCGACGCAGCCGGCTCGCTGGGCGCGTGCTCGCGGCGGCGCTCGCGCTCTCGGTCACGCCGGCCGTCGTCGCCGCGTTCGCGCCGCTTCATGCTGACGGGCTCCAGCGTCTCGGGGTCCAGCTTGGCCTTGAAGCGGCGCCCCTCGGCGTCGCGGCCGCGCACCTCGTAGCAGCCGTCGTCGATCTTCAGGCGCTGCAGCTCCCAGCCCTTGTCGGCGGCCATCTGGCGCACCGCTTCGCGCGACTGCCAGCGCTGGATCGGCACGTCGCAGTCGTCACCGGCCCAGGCCGGCAGCGCCGCGGCGCCCAGGGTGAGGGCCAGCAGGCCCGGGGCGATGGTCTGGCGGGTTTTCATGGTGCGTGCTCCTCGTCAGCTCGGTCGATGCAGGCGGGCCTGCGCGCCCCGTTCGGGCTGCCGGGTCGCCAGCGGCAACATGCGCTCCAGCGTGTCGTCGCGCATGAAGTAGTGGTGCCACAGGGCGGCGGCGGCGTGCAGGCCGATCAGGAAGAAGCCCAGGTTGCCGATCAGCTCGTGGATGCCCTCCAGGTTCCTGGCCGTGGCCCGGTCGGGCCCCATCAGGGCCGGCAGCTCCAGCCCGAAGAAGGGGATCGGCTGCCCCTTGGCGCTCAGGGTCAGCCAGCCCAGCAGGGGCATCACGATCAGAAAGCCGTAGAGCGCCCAGTGCATGGCGTGCGCCAGCTGCTCCTGCCAGGCGGGTGGCGCCGGCGTGATGGGCGGTGCCTGCAGCATCAGGCGCAGCGGCAGGCGCACCAGCACGACGGCCAGCACGGCCATGCCCAGCATGAAGTGCCAGGTCTTCATCAGGTCGTGCCCGGCGCTGCCCTTGGGGTAGATGTCGCGCAGCTCGATCAGCGCGTAGACGGCGATCAGCAGCAGCAGCGTCAGCCAGTGCATGCCGATCTGCAGGGGGTGGTAATGCTTGCCTTGGGTTTTCATGGTGGCTCCGACGGTCCTTGCGGTCCGGCGTCGTGCCGGGCCTGCCATGCATTCTCGGCACGCCGGGTGAACGTTTGCTGAAGACGCCATTCATCGATGGTTCATCGCCCCGTCGGTATAAATCGACCCCATGAACCCGTTCTTCACCCACCGCCTGCGTCGCCTGATGCCGACCATGCTGCTGCTGTGCGCGCTGGGCGCCGGCGGCGCGGCGGTGGCGCACGGGGATCACGACCTGGCGCGCCAGGCGCTGGAAAGCGGTCAGGTGCTGCCGCTGGCCACGGTGCTGGGCAAGCTGGCGCACGAGGCGCCGGGGCAGGTGCTGAAGGTCGAGTTCGAACGCGAGGACGGCCGTTTCATCTACGAAATCCGCCTGTTGCAAAACGACGGCCGCGTGGCCAAACTCAAGGTCGATGCGGTCGATGGCCGCGTGCTGGCCATCAAGCGCAAGGACACCGAAAAGGACAGGGATGCGAATTCTCGTGGTGGAAGATGAACCCACCTTGCGCGAGCAGCTGATGCAGGCCATTGCCGCCGCCGGCCACACGGTGGAGGGCGCCGCCGACGGGCGCGAGGCGCATTACCTGGGCGAGGTGGAAGCCTTCGATGCCGTGGTGCTGGACCTGGGCCTGCCGGTGCAGGACGGGCTGTCGGTGCTGCGCCGCTGGCGCGCCGCCGGGCGCAACATGCCGGTGCTGATCCTGACCGCGCGCGGCAGCTGGCAGGAAAAGGTCGAGGGCATGGACGCCGGCGCCGACGACTACCTGGCCAAGCCCTTTCACATGGAAGAGCTGCTGGCGCGGCTGCGCGCGCTGCTGCGCCGTGGCGGCGAGCACGCCAGCGCCGAGTGGCGCTGCGGCCCGATCTGGCTGGACACGCGCCAGGCGCGCGTGCTGGTCGACGGCCAGCCGCTGGTGTTGACCAGCCACGAGTTCAAGCTGCTGTCGCTCTTGATGCAGCGCAAGGGCGAGGTGCTCTCGCGCACCGAGCTGTCCGAGCACATCTACGCGCAGGACAGCGACCGCGACTCCAACACCATCGAGGTCTTCGTCGGGCGCCTGCGCAAGAAGCTGCCCGAGGGCAGCATCGAGACCGTGCGCGGCCTGGGTTACCGGCTGGTGGACACCGGCGCGGCGGCATGAGCACCGCCGGGCCGCCCCAAGGTGCTCGCACCGCAGGCCGCCAGGCCGCAGCTCGTCCAATGAAAGGTGGCTCGCTGCGCCTGCGGCTGCTGGCCGGCACGCTGGCCTGGATCGTGCTGGCGGTGGCGGTGGCCGGCTGGGGCCTGCGCGCGCTGTTTCTGGAGCACATCACGCAGCAGCTGCAGGCGCAGCTGCTGCTGCAGCTCGACCAGCTGAGCGCGGCGATCGACTGGGCGCCGGGCACGGGCGTCACCGTGGCCCCGATGGCCGGCGACGCACGGCTGCAGCAGCCGCTGTCGGGTCTGTACTGGCAGGTGGACGAAGGGGGCGCCCGGCCGCGCGCGGCCGTCGCGCGCTCGCGCTCGCTGTGGGACCAGGCCCTGACCCTGCCGCCGCCGCCCGCGCAGTACCCGGCCGCCGGCCATGGCGTGTTGCACCTGCACGATGCGCAGGGCCACGCGCTGCTGGCCGTGGCACGGCCGCTGCAGTTGCCCGAGCCCGCCGCGCCGCCGCTGCGCCTGGTGGTGGCCGGCGACGAGGCGCTGCTGGCCGAGCCGCTGCAGCGCTTCACGCGCCTGCTGCTGACGGCGCTGGCCATGCTGGCGCTGGGCCTGGCGGTGGCGGTGGCCCTGCAACTGCACTTCGCGCTGCAGCCGCTCAAGCTGCTGCGCCAGCGCTTGGCCGCCGTGCGCAGCGGCGAGGCGGCGCAGCTGAGCGGCGACTTCCCGCAGGAGCTGCAGCCGCTGGTGGGCGAGTTCAATCACGTGCTGCGCGAAAACGCCGACATGGTGCAGCGCGCGCGCACCCAGGCCGGCAACCTGGCGCACGCGGTGCATACGCCGCTGGCGATCCTGGCCAACGCCGCGCAGCAGGACGCCAGCCCGCTGGCGCAGCAGGTGCTCGAGCAGGTGGAGCTGGCACGGCGCCAGGTCGAATGGCACCTGGCGCGCGCGCGCGCCGCCGCCGCCGTGCGCGCCACCGGCCTGCGCACGCCGGTGCTGGGGCCCGTGCGCTCGCTGCTGCGCACCATGGCGCGCCTGCACGTCGAGCGCGGCGTTGCCTTCGATCTGGCGCCGCAAGCCCGGGACCTGGCCTTTCGTGGCGAGGCCCAGGACTTGTACGAGCTGCTGGGCAACCTGCTGGACAACGCGGGCAAGTGGGCCCGCACGCGCGTCGCGGTCGACGTGCAGCCGGCCGGCGAGCAGCTGTGCTTTACGGTCGACGACGACGGCCCGGGCATTCCCGAGGCCGAGCGCGAGCGCATGTTCGAGCGCGGCGTGCAGGGCGACGAGCAGCGCCCCGGCTCCGGGCTGGGGCTGGACATCGTGCGCACGCTGGCCGAGACCTACGGCGGCAGCGCGCAGGCGCTGGCCTCGCCCCTGGGCGGCCTGCGCATGCGGCTGTGCCTGCCGGCGGC
Organism: Burkholderiaceae bacterium; assembly: GCA_041396485.1. GTDB lineage: Bacteria > Pseudomonadota > Gammaproteobacteria > Burkholderiales > Burkholderiaceae_C > Ottowia. The sequence goes on from JAWKYM010000001.1 coordinate 831,418, forward strand.
CGAGGGAGCTGCGCCGAGTGCCGGCGGGTGAGCGGCGAGCGCGGGTTTCCTGAACCTGGAAGACGGATGGCCCCAATCCCGAAGTGGGCAGGCGGCGCGCGGCTTGCATCGCATCGCCTGGCCACGATAAGATAGTAATCAATTACTTACTTATATCGAGACACCACCCGACCATGACCGAACGCCCACGACACCTCCCGGCCGACGAGCGGCGCGCGGCCACCGTGGAGGCCCTGATCGAGCTGGCCGCGCGGCAAAACCCGAGCGACATCACCACCACCGCGATTGCCGAGCGCATGGGCCTGACGCAAGGGGCGCTGTTTAGGCACTTCCCGAGCAAGGACGCGATCGTGCAGGCCTGCATGACCTGGGTCAGCGAACGCCTGCTCTCGCGCATCGACAAGGCGGCCGCGCAGGCCGCCGGCCCGGCCGCCGCGCTGGAGGCCATGTTCATGGCGCACATCGACTTCGTGGCCCGGCACCCGGGCGTGCCGCGCCTGCTGTTCGGCGAGCTGCAGCGCGCCGACGACAGCCTGCCCAAGCAGATGGTGCGCGCGCTGCTGCAGCAGTACGGCATGCGCCTGCGCCACCTGCTCGACGCCGGCAAGGCGCAGGGCGAGTTCGACCGCGCGCTCGACGTGGACGCGGCGGCCGTGCTGTTCATCGGCACCGTCCAGGGCCTGGTCATGCAGTCGCTGCTGGCGGGCAAGGTCGGCCAGATTCGCCACGCGGCGGCGGGGGCGTTCGCCATCTATCGCCGCGGCATCGGGAGCGCATCATGAAATTTCCCCGTCTGCAGCGCCGCACGCTCATGCTGCTGGCCGTCGCCGTGCCGCTGGCCGTGCTGTTCGTCTACGTCGCCCTGCGTTCGGGGCCCTTGGCGCCGGTGGCCGTGACTGTGACGCAGGTCGAGTCGCGCAGCATCGCGCCGGCGCTGGCCGGCATCGGCACGGTGCAGGCGCGCCACACCTACAAGATCGGCCCCACCGGTGCCGGGCGCGTGCGCCGCGTCGACGTGCAGGTGGGCGACACCGTGGCCGCCGGCCAGGTGCTGGGCGAGATGGACCCGGTCGACCTGGACGAGCGCCTGCGCGCGCAGCAGGCCGCCATCGCCAGCGCCGATGCGGCCCTGCGCCAGGCCGAGGCGAAACAGGCCTTCGCCCGCACGCAGGCCAAACGCTATGACGATCTGCTGGCGGTGCGCGGCACCAGCGAGGAGCTGGCCGCCACCCGGCGCCAGGAGCTGGCACTGGCCGACGCCGCGCTGGCGGCGGTGCGCGCCGACGGCGCCCGGCTGCGCGCCGAGCTGCAGGCGGTGCGCGCGCAGCGCGGCAACCTGGTGCTGCTGGCGCCGGTGGCGGGCCTGGTGGTGGCGCGTGACGTGGACCCGGGCACCACGGTGGTGGCCGGGCAGGCGGTGGTCGAGCTGATCGACCCGGCCAGCCTGTGGGTGGACACGCGCTTCGACCAGATCGGCGCCGAGGGGCTGGCCGCTGGCCTGCCGGCGCGGGTGGTGCTGCGGTCCCGGCGCGGGCAGGCGCTGGACGCGCGCGTGCTGCGCGTGGAGCCGCGCGCCGACGTCGTGACCGAGGAAACGCTGGCCAAGCTGACGTTCGATGCCCCACCGGCCACCTTGCCGCCCGTGGGCGAGCTGGCCGAGGTGACGGTGCAATTGCCGGTCCTGGCCGCGGCGCCCGCCATCCCGAACGCCGCGCTGCGAACGGTGGGCGGCAAGCTGGGCGTCTGGAAAATGGTCGATGGCAAGCTGGCCTTCCAGGCGGTGACGCCCGGGCGCGGCGACCTGGACGGCTGGGTGCAGGTGACCCAGGGCCTGGCGGTGGGCGAGCCGGTGGTGGTGTACAGCGAGAAGGCCTTGAGCGCGGGCAGCCGCATCCAGGTGGTCGATCGCATCGCCGGGGTGGCGCCATGATCAGCCTGGCCGGGCGCGACATCCTGCATGCCTGGGGCAAGTTCATCTTCACCGGGGTCGGCCTGGGCTTGCTGATCGGCGTCACGCTGACCATGGCCGGGGTGTACCGCGGCATGATCGACGACGGGAAGGTGCTGCTGGACGCGAGTGGGGCGGACCTGTGGGTGGTGCAGAGGGACACGCTGGGCCACTATGCCGAGTCGTCCAGCGTGCCGGACGACCTGTGGCGCGGCATCCGCGCCATGCCGGGCGTGGCGCAGGCGGCCAACGTGACCTACCTGACGATGCAGGTCGGCCAGGGCCAGCGCGACGTGCGCGCCATGGTGGTGGGCATCACCGCCGGCGGCCCGGGCGATCCGGGCTGGCCGCCGCAGCTGGTGGCGGGCCGGCAGCTGACGCGCGGCCACTACGAGGCCGTGGCCGACCTGGCCTCGGGGTTTCAACTGGGTGACGAGCTGAAGATCCGGCGCAACCACTACCGCGTGGTCGGCCTCACGCGCCGCATGGTGTCGTCCGGCGGCGATCCGATGGTGTTCATTCCGCTCAAGGACGCGCAGGAGGCGCAGTTCCTCAAGGACAACGACGCCATCCTCATGCAGCGCCGGCGCACCGGCGACAACCCGGCCTTCAACCGCCCCGGCGTGCCCGGCCTGCTGGACGCGGTGGTCGCCTCGCAGACCAGCAACCATGCGGCCAACGCGGTGCTGGTGCGCGTGCAGCCGGGCTTTGCGCCGGCGCGGGTGGCCGAGCCGATCCGGCGCTGGAAGCGTCTGACGGTGTACGACCGCGCGCAGATGGAAGGCATCGTGCTGGGCAAACTGATCGCCACCTCGGCCAAGCAGATCGGCATGTTCCTGGTGATCCTGGCGCTGGTCAGCGCCGCCATCGTGGCCTTCATCATCTACACGCTGACGATGGACAAGATCCGCGAGATCGCCGTGCTCAAGCTGATCGGCACGCGCAACCGCACCATCGCCGGCATGATCCTGCAGCAGGCGCTGGTGCTGGGCGTGATCGGCTTCGTGGTCGGCAAGATCAGCGCCACCTTCGCGGCGCCCATCTTTCCCAAGTACGTGCTGCTGGTGCCGCAGGATTCGGTCGCGGGCTTCTTCGCCCTGATGGCGATCTGCGTGCTGGCCAGCGGCGTGGCGATCCGCATGGCGCTCAAGGTCGATCCGGCCGAGGCGATCGGGTGACGGCCATGGGCGGCAAGGGCATTCGCATCGAGGGGCTGTCCAAGCGCTACGGCAGCGGGGACACGGCCGTGCTGGCGCTGCGCAACGTCAACATGCAGGTCGCGCCGGGCGAGGTCGTGGGCCTGATCGGGCCTTCGGGCTCGGGCAAGAGCACGCTGCTGAAATGCCTGGGCGCGGTGATCGACCCGACGGCCGGCCGCATGGTGCTGGGCGACGAGGTGATCTACGACGACGGCTGGCGGGTGCGCGATTTGCGCGCGCTGCGGCGCGACAAGATCGGCTTCGTGTTCCAGGCGCCGTACCTGATCCCGTTTCTGGACGTGACCGACAACGTGGCGCTGCTGCCGATGCTGGCCGGCGTGCCCAACGACGAGGCGCGCCGGCGCGCGCTGGAGCTGCTCACGGCGCTGGACGTGCAGCACCGCGCCCAGGCCATGCCGGCGCAGCTGTCGGGCGGCGAGCAGCAGCGCGTGGCGATCGCGCGCGGCCTGGTCAACCGCCCGCCGGTGATCCTGGCCGACGAGCCCACGGCGCCGCTCGACTCGCAGCGCGCCATGGCCGTGGTGCGCATCCTGAACGACATGGCGCGCAAGTACGAGACCGCCATCATCGTCGTCACGCACGACGAAAAAATCATCCCCACCTTCAAGCGCATCTATCACATCCGCGATGGCGTGACGCACGAGGAGGCGGGCGAGGGGCGGGCGATCGATTGATCAAGGAGTTTGAAATGAAACGAGGCTCCCGATGCACCGATTTTCTCCCTCTCCCTCTGGGAGAGGGCAGGGGTGAGGGCGCCGGCGCACCCCAGCGCACGGCGTTCGCATGGCCAACGCTGGCAGCCCTCGCCCTGCTGGCCGGCTGCGCCGCCGGCTCCGACTTCCAGCGCCCTTCGGCGCCCGCTGTGTCCAGCTACACGGCGGCGCCGCTGCCGGCGCAGACGGCGTCGGCCGATACCGCCCTGGGCGCCGCCCAGGGCTTTGCGGTGGGCGCGCCGGTGGATGCACGCTGGTGGCGCCAGCTGGGCTCGCAGCGGCTGGACGCCTGGATCGAGCAGGCCTTTGCCGCCAGCCCCACGCTGGCCGCGGCCGAGGCCACCTTGCGGCAGGCCGACGAAACCTACGCCGCGCAGGCCGGCGCCACGCTGTACCCGCAGGTCAGCGGCACCCTCGGCGCGCAGCGCCAGCGCCTGAACCCGAGCGCGCAGGGGCAGGCCGGCGACGCGCGCGAATTCAACCTGTACAGCGCCGGCCTGGGCGTGCGCTATCGGCTCGATGTGTCGGGCGGCAACCGGCGCGCGCTGGAGGCGCTGGCCGCCCGCACCGACCAGCGCCGCCACCAGCTGGACGGCGCCCGCCTGACGCTGGCCGGCAGCCTGGCCGCCAGCGCCATCGGGCGCGCCCGGCTGGCCGGGCAGATCGCGGCCACCGAGGCGCTGCTGGGCGTGCAGCAGGAGCAACAGGGCCTGACCGGCGAGCGCGTGCGTCTGGGCGCGGCGGCGCCCGACGAACTGCTGGTCTTGCAGGCGCAGACCGAGCAGACGCGCGCCGGCCTGGCGTCGCTGCGCCAGCAGCTCGATCAAAGCGATCACCGGCTGGCCGTGCTGGCCGGGCAGGCGCCGGGCGCGGCGCAGGTGCCCGATTTCACGCTGGCCGAATTCAGCCTGCCCGCCGTGCTGCCGGTGGCGCTGCCGTCCGAGCTGGTGCGGGCCCGCCCCGACATCCGGGCGGCCGAGGCCCTGCTGCACGCCGCCACCGCTGACCACGGGGTGGCGGTGGCCAGGCTCTATCCGCAGATCGAGCTGAGCGCCAGCCTGGGCAGCCAGGCGCTGACCGCGGGCGCCTTGTTCGGCGGCGCCTCGGCGGCGTGGGCCGTGCTGGGCCAGCTGACCCAGCCCTTGTTCAACCCCGGCCTGCCGGCGGAGCAGCGCGCCTATCTGGCGGCGTTGGATGCCGCCGCGGCCAACTACCAGGGCGTGGTGCTGGGGGCGCTGCGCGAGGTGGCCGACACCCTGCGCGCGCTCGAGCACGACGCCCAGGCCCTGGCGGCGCTGGCGGCGGCCGATGCCGCGGCGCGCGCCACGCTGCAGTCGGTGGAGCGCCAGCATGCGCTGGGCACCGCTGCTTACGTGCAGGTGCTGCTGGCCCGGCAGCAGGCGCGGCAGGCCCAGCTCGGCCTGATCGCTGCCCAGGCGCAGCGGCTGGCCGACAGCGCCGCGCTGTACCAGGCCTCGGCCGCGGCGCCCGAGGCGGATCAGAACGTCACATCCGCCCGCAGCCACAGCGTGCGCCCCGGCTCGTTGACGCGCACGCCGCCCGGATAGCCGAAGCCCGCGTTGCCGGCCAGGTTCAGGTGCTCGGCATAGGTCTTGTCGAACAGGTTGTCGATGCCCAGGGACAGCTTCAGGCGCTGGTTCACGCGGTAGTCGGCGTGCAGCGAGAACACGCCGAAGCCGGCGCTGCGGCCCAGGTCGCGCCCCACGACGTTGCCCTGGTTCAGGGCATAGCGGCGCTGTGCGGCCACCACGCGCCACAGCACACCGGCGCTCCAGGGGCCTTGCGCGTAGTCCAGGCCCAGCCGGGCTTCCAGCGGCGGCATCTGCGGCAGCGGGCGCTGGTCGGTGCTGTTGCGGCCCCAGTTGTAGGCCAGCGTGCCTTGCGCCGTCCAGGCGGCGTTCAGGCGCCGGCTGCCGCCCAGCTCGAAACCGGCGGTCTGCGCGTTCACGTTGCGCACGCTGGAGCCCATGCCGGGGTAGTCGAACAGGATGTAGTCCTGCACCCGGCCCACGTAGGCCGAGCCCCAGAGCTGCCAGTCCTGGCCCTTCCAGTTGATCCCGGCGTCGAGCTGCGTGGTTTTCTCCGGCCGCAGCGTGGCAAAGGCGTTGCCGCTGGCCGCCGCGCTGTTGCCGGGGGAGATCAACTCCCAATAGTCCGGAAAGCGCTGCACGTGGCCCAGGCCCACGTAGGCGGTGGCGCCCGGTTGCAGGGTGCGCTCCCAGCGCACGAAGCCGCTGGGCAGCGCCGAGCGCGCGCGGTGGTTGTCGTCCGCCGGGGCGGTCATGCCCATGCCTGCGCTGCCCATGCCCGGGTTGCTGGCGGAATAGCGCCAGGCCTGGGCGCGGTCCAGCCGCAGCCCGCCCACCCAGCGCGTGCCGGGCTGGGCCTGCCAGCTGGCCTCGGCAAACACGCCCAGGTTGGCGAACTTGGCGTCGCTCTTCCAGGGCTGATCGGCGTAGGGCATCGCGGGTGTGCCGCGCCTCGCCTCGTGCGGGCTGCGCGAAAAGTCCACACCGGTGACCAGCGATACGCCATCGCCCGGCACCACGGTGGCGGCCAGGCGCCCCCCGGTGGTGGTGCGCTGGACGTTGCTGGCCATGCCGCCGGCCATCATGCCGGTGGCGGGCGGCGTGCGCAGGGTGAAGTTGTCCATCACGTGGTCGGCCTTATTGCGGTACAGCTGCGCGTCGATCTTGGCGAGCCAGGGTGTGAGGTGCTCTTTTTCGAAGCGCAGGCCCAGGCTGTCGCGCCGGAACTGCGTGCCGTCCATACCCCGGCCGCCGTAGCGGGCCCAGCCGTCGCCCGCGCCGGCGCTCAGCTCCAGCCGTGTGTTGGCGTCGGGCGTCAGGCCCACGGCCGCGTCGGCGTTCCATTTGTCCCAGGCCGAGGGCACGGGCCGACCCTGGCCGTCCTGATAGTCCTGGCTGTGCGAATGGTTGGCCGTGACACGCAGGTACATCCGCTCGCTGCCGGCTTCCAGGTCGGCGTTCTGGTCGTTGCGGCCGGCGCTGGCGCTCAGCAGGCTGGCGCTGAAGTGCAGGTTGCCAGTGCTGAAGTCGGGCCGCTCGCGGTCGAACAGCACCACCCCGGCCGAGGCGCCGGGCCCCCACAGCACGCTCTGGGGCCCCTTGATCACGGTGAGGGTGTCGAAGGTCTCGGGCGAAATGTAGGAGCTGGGTGCGTCCATGCGCCCGGGGCAGGCGCCCAGCAGCAGCGTGCCGTTGGTCAGCAGCGGCAGGCGCGAGCCGAACTGGCCGCGAAACACCGGGTCGCTGTTGGAGCCGCCGCTGCGGATGGCCGAAAAGCCCGGGATGGTCTTGAGGTAGTCGGCCGCGTCGCTGGCCGGCACCGGCTGGCGCGGCTGCTTGGGGTCGGCCACGACGTGGGCGGGCGAATGGTCGTGCACGGCGGTGACGACCATCTCGGGCAGGGCGTTGCCGATGGCGGCATCATCCTGGGCGGCCATGGCCGGCCCGGCCAGCAGCAGCGCGCAGGCCAGAGCACATGGGGTGAGTGGGAGGCGAGCGCACGCGCCCGCGGCAAAGAGGGTTGCAGTCATGAAAGGCATCCACGCCCGAGCGCGAACCGCGCGCTCAGGCAGCACGGCGGCGTTCAGACAAATAAAAAATGAAATGGCGCCGGGCCGCAGGGGCCGAGCGCAAGAGGCAAGCCGTCAGGCGTGGAAGGAAACGGGCGGTCCGCGGGCGGGCAAGGGGGCTTGCGCCTGCCAAGCCAGCACGAGCACCGTGGGGCTGTGGCGGCCCCGGTGGGCCACCGGCACGGGCAAGCGCCACACCGCCAGTTGGATGGCGGGGGGCGTGGCCAACGCGATGCACAGCAGACAGTCCAGGTGGTGGAGGTGCGTTTGCCCAGCGGGGGCGGGGTCACCCGGCGCATTCCCGTCTGGCGCGGTGGTGCACAGGCCGGGCGGCCCAAGCTGCGCCAGCGCCGTGCGCGCCTGGATGCCCGCGGCCAAGGCCACCAGCCACGCCAGCACGAACGCCGTGAAAACCACGGCGCGCAGGCTTGGGTGCTGGCGCATGCGTTGGAGCATCGCTCGATTATCTTGGCGAACCCGGCGCGCCCAGGCCCTCGATGGCCTGCGCTTGAGTTGCATCAACGGCGAATCCATGCGCCCATGAAAAAACCGCCCGAAGGCGGTTTTTTTGATGCTGTTTTGCCGACAGCGCACCCGATTCAAACGGCAGGGCGGATCGCGGAAGGAGCCGCCCCGGGCGGGGTTGGGGCCTGGGCTTAGGCTGCGGCCTGAGCCAGCGCCTTGACCTTGGTGGACAGGCGGCTCTTGTCGCGCGCGGCCTTGTTCTTGTGGAAGATGCCCTTGTCGGCGATGGCGTCCACCACCGATTGCATCAGCGCGAAGGCGGCGGTGGCCTTGTCCTTGTCGCCGGCCAGCACGGCCTTCTCGACGTTCTTGACCGAGGTGCGGTATTTGGAGCGCAGCGAGGTGTTCGCGGCGTTGAGCGCGACGTTCTGGCGCGCGCGTTTGCGGCCCGACGCCAGGCGCGGGTTCTTTTTCTTGGGCTTTCCAGCAGCCATTTCAGTGTTCCTTTGGGTTTGAGGATGTTGTCGGCAAACCGCGCATTCTACTCTTTTGATGGACCCGAGCGGGCGGCGGCTACACTTCAGGGCCCTGCCGAGAGCCCCTTGTGAGCCTGTTCAAAGCCGCTTCCACCGTTTCCCTGCTCACCCTGGCCTCGCGCATCACGGGCCTGGTGCGCGATCTGCTGATGGCCTCGGTGTTTGGCGTCAACGGCTTGACGGACGCCTTCAACGTCGCCTTTCGCATCCCCAACCTGCTGCGCCGCCTGTTTGCCGAGGGCGCCTTCAGCCAGGCCTTCGTGCCGGTGCTGGCGCGTGGCCGGGCCAGCGCGGGCGACGCGGCCACGCGCCAGCTGATCGACGCGGTGGCGACCGTGCTGGCCTGGGTGCTGGTGGCCGTGACCGTGGTGGGCATCGTCGCGGCGCCGGTGCTGGTGTGGGCCCTGGCCAGCGGGCTGGACGGCCCCAGCTTCGACGCCGGCGTGCTGATGACGCGCTGGATGTTTCCCTACATCGGCTGCATGTCGCTGGTGGCCCTGTCGGCCGGCATCCTGAACACGTGGCGGCACTTTGCCGTGCCCGCCGCCACGCCGGTGCTCTTGAACCTGGCCATGATCCTGGCGGCCTGGCTGGGCGCGCCGTGGCTGGCGCGCCGGGGCGTGGAGCCGATCTACGCCATGGCCGGCGGCGTGCTGGCCGGCGGCCTGCTGCAACTGGCCGTGCAGGTGCCGGCGCTGGCGCGCCTGGGCCTGCTGCCGCGCATCGGCCTGTGGCCGGCCCGCGTGCGGGCGGCCTGGCGCGACGCGGGGGTGCGCCAGGTGCTGACGCTGATGCTGCCGGCGCTGCTGGGCGTGGGCGTGGCGCAGCTGTCCCTGCTGATCAACACGCAGATCGCCTCGCACCTGGCGGTGGGCAGCGTGACCTGGCTGTTCTACGCCGACCGGCTGATGGAGTTTCCGACCGCGCTGCTGGGGGTGGCGCTGGGCGTGGTGCTGACGCCGCAGCTGGCGGCGGCGCGCGCCCGTGGCGACGACGCGCGCTATTCGCAGATGCTGGACTGGGGCCTGCGGCTGGTGGTGCTGCTGACCGTGCCCTGCGCCGCGGCGCTGCTCAGCTTTGCCACGCCGCTGATCGCCACGCTGTTTCATCACGGGCGCTTCTCGGGCCACGACGTGGAGCGCACCGCCTTTGCCCTGACCCTGTACGGCGTGGGCCTGCTGGGCCTGGTGGCGGTGAAGGTGCTGGCGCCGGGCTACTACGCCAGCCTGGACATCCGCACCCCGGTGAAGATCGCCGTGGCGGTGCTGGTCATCACCCAGGTGTTCAACGTCCTGTTCGTGCCCTTTCTGCAGCACGCGGCGCTCACGCTGTCGATCGGCCTGGGGGCGCTGATCAATGCCGCCTGGCTGCTGCACGGCCTGGTGCGGCGCGGCCACTTCCGGCCGGCGCCGGGCTGGGGGCGCTTTGGCCTGCAGGTGGGGCTGGCCACGGCGGTGCTGACGGCCTTTCTGCTTTGGGGGGCGCGCCATTTCGACTGGCTGGCCACGCCGCCCTGGCCGCGCGCCGCCCTGCTGGCCGGGGTGGGCTTGGGTGCGGCGCTGATCTATTTTGGCGTCTTGGCCCTCACCGGCTTGCGCCTGCGCAGCCTGTTGCGCCGCTGACGGCGCCGCAGCAGGCTACAGTCACGCACGACGACGCTGCGCGAGCAGCCCCCAAGGCACGCATGCAACACGACTGGGCCACGCCCACGCCTCTTCAATACTTCGCCACCCTGGTGCAGAGCGACGATGGCCTGCCGCTGCTGGAGGCCGCGGCCAGCTTGGCGCAGGACGATTGGCCCGAGTTGGACGTGCAGCAGGTGCTGGCCGACGTGGACCAGCTGTCGGCGCGTCTGCAGCGGCACGTGGACCGGCAGGCACCGGTGCTCGACCGCCTGAGCGCGCTGGGGCAGTTCTTTTTTGGCGAGCTGGGTTTTGCCGGCAATGCCAACGACTACTACGCGGTGGACAACAGCTACCTGCACCGGGTGCTGCACACCCGCCGCGGCATTCCGATCTCGCTGGCCGTGCTGTGGCTGGAGCTGGCGCGCAGCATCGATCTGGTGGTCGATGGCGTGAGCTTCCCGGGCCACTTTCTGGTGCAGGCCCACCTGGACGAAGGTCGGGTGGTGATCGACCCCTTCACCGGCCAGTCGCTGAGCCAGGCCGAGCTGCGCGAGCGGCTGGACGAATGGACGCGCCCGGCCAGTGGGCCCGGCTTTGCCCAGGAGCTGCCACTCACCTTGTTTCTGGAAGGCGCCACGCCGCGCCAGATCCTGGCGCGCATGCTGGGCAATCTGCGGCACATTCATCACGGCGCGCAGGACTGGCGGCGCGCGGTGGCGGTGCAGGACCGCCTGATCACCCTGCTGCCACGCGCCTGGGACGAATACCGCGAACGCGGCCTGGCGTTGGCCGAGCTGGGCGAGCTGCAGCGCGCGCGCGCCGACCTGGCGGTGTACTTGCGTCAGGCCGACCAGGCCCCCGACCGCGACCGCATTGCCGAGCGCCTGCGGGCCCTGGGCGGTGATCTGATCTGAGGCTCAACGCAGCCGGATGCGCAGGCTGGCCCAGCCGGCATTGGGCGGCGCGGCGCGCGTCGGTGTGTGTCCGGCGGCCAGCGTGATCGACCGGGTGCGGATCAGCAGCTCCTCCATCAGCAGGCGCAGTTCCAGGCGGGCCAGCGGCGCGCCCGGGCACACATGGATTCCGGCGCCATACAGCAAATTGAGGGCCGGATCGCGGTCGATGCGCAGGCGCTCCGGCTCGGCAAACACCTGCGGGTCGCGGTTGGCCGCGATCCAGCTGAGCGACAGGCGGGTGCCGGCGGGCAGGCTGCGCCCGCCCAGCTCCACGGGGCGGGTGGTGACACGCCGGTTGGCCGGCAGCGGCCCGTCGCGGCGCAACACCTCGTCGATGGCGGCGGGTAGCAGCGTGGGCTCGCTGCGCAGGCCCTGCTGCCATTCGGGCTCGGCGGCCAGCGCGTGCAGCAGGATGCCGACCGAGGCGGCAATGGTGCCGATCTCGCCCACGGTCCAGTTGCGCAGCACGCTGGCCAGCTCGCGCAGATCGAGCGGCCGGCCGTCCACCGGCGTGTGCATCAGCTCGGTGCTGATGTCCTGTGTCGGCGGGGCGTCCTTGCGGGCATCCCGAACGCGCTCGACAAAGGCCTCGAACTCGCGGGCCACGGCGGCCGTCAACGCGCGATCGCCCGAGCGCGTGGCGGCGTGGCTGCGCTGCAGCCAGTCCAGCAGTTCGTCCTGGATCAGCTCGGGCCAGCCCAGGAAGGCCGATTGCACGCGAGCGGCAAAGGGCAGGGCCAGTTCCTGGCCGACGTCCACGTCGCCCAGCGACAGCGCCTCCTGCACGGTGCGCACCGCCAGCCGGCGGCACACCGGCGCAAAGTGGCGGATGCGCTCGGGCGCGAAGAAGGGATCCAGCGCCCGGCGATAGGCGGTGTGGCGCGGCGCGTCGTAGCCGTTGGGCACGGCCGGATGGGCGGACACGGCGCTGCTGAAGGTGGCGGGGTCCAGCAGCACGCGCTGCACGTCGGCGTGGCGCAGCACGGTCGCCGTCCCGCTGGCGTCGAAGGCCACGGGGCAGCGCTCACGCAGGGTATCCAGGGTGGCGCGGGGGTCGGCTTGGACCTCGGGGGCCAGGGGGTTCCAGTCGGGCGAAGGGGTGGATGTCATGGAGTGGTCCTGGACGCAAACGGGGGCAACCGGATAGCGTGGCCCATCGCAGGCAGCGTGGTTTTGCGCTGGGTCAAGCCGGCGGGTTCAGGTGCGCAGCCGTTGGTTGAGCTCGCGCCCCAGCGCTGCGCCCTCGAAGCCGTCGAAGCGGCCCTGGGCCAAGGCGTCGGCCGCGCGCTGAAAGCCGCCCCAGGCGGCGCGCGCCAGGCCGCCGCCCACGCTGACGCGGCGCACGCCCAGGGCCGCCAGCTCGGCCAGGGTCAGCGCGCCGGGTGTGCTGTAGAGCACGTTGACGGGCTTGGGCGCCACGGCCGCCGCCACGGCGGCAATCTGCTCGCGCGTGGTCAGGCCCGGCGCGTACAGGCAGTCGGCGCCTGCCTGCGCATACGCCTTCAGGCGGCGGATGGCATCTTGAAGGTCGGGGTGGCCGGCAAAGAAGTTTTCCGCGCGACCGATCAGCATCACGTCCTGGCCCGAGGCGTCGATGGCCGCGCGTGCCGCACGCATGCGGGCCACGGCGGTGGGCAGCTCGAACAGGGGTTGGGCGGGGTCGCCGGTCGAATCCTCGATCGACAGGCCGGCCACGCCGGTGTCGATGGCCAGGCGCACGTGACGCGCCACGCCGTCGACGTCGTTGGCAAAGCCATTTTCAAAGTCGGCGTTGACGGGCAGTTCGGTCGCGGCCACCAACTCGCGCAGGGACTGCAGCACGGCCTCCAGCGGCATCTGGCCGTCGGCGCAGCCGTGCGACCAGGCGGCACCTGAGCTGGTGCTGGCCAGGGCCTTGAACCCGCACTGTGCCAGGTAGCGCGCCGAGCCTGCGTCCCAGGGGTTGGGAAGGGCAAAGCAGCCCGTGGCGTGCAACTGGCGAAAGGCCGCGCGGCGCGCCGCGATCTGGGGGGGTGTCGGGGTCATGATGGGGTCTCCTGCGTGCCATCGTAGCGGGGGCGCGCGCGCCATGGCTTCGGTTCGCGTCGAAGCATCACCGCCCGCAGGGGTGCGAGAGGCCAGCGGATGGGCGGCGCGCCGCCCTGCGGATAATCACGCCATGGCTGCCACGGCGGCGGCCGGAGGGCGCTCATGTCACGACCAACCCCCGCGCAAGCCATGGCGCCCCTGGCGCCCGAGTGGGATGTGGCCCAGTGGTTCAACAGCGACGCACCCTTGAGCCTGGCCGGACTGCGCGGCCGGGTGGTGTTGCTGCATGCCTTCCAGATGCTGTGCCCGGCCTGCGTGCGGCTGGCCACGCCGCAGGCCCAGCAGGTGCACGAGCAGTTTGCCGGCCAAGGCTTGTCGGTGGTCGGGTTGCACACCGTGTTCGAACACCACGAGGCGATGCGGCCCGTGTCGCTGCAGGCTTACATCTTCGAAAACCGTCTGCGTTTTCCGATCGGGGTCGATCAGCCCGGTGGCCAGGGCGGCCTGCCGCAGACCATGCGGGCCTATGGCATGCAGGGCACGCCCACGCTGGTGCTGATTGACCGGCAGGGTCGGGTGCGCCAGCACGCCTTTGGCCACGTGGGCGATCTGGCACTGGGCGTGGCGATCGGCACCTTGCTGGCCGAGCCGGCGGGCTGAAAGCGCCTTCTCAGCCCGCGCCGTCGCGGACGTGCATGGCGTCACGGCGCAGCACGCCCTTGTCCAGCATGGGGGCCAGCATGTCCTCCACCCAGGCACTCCAAGGCACCTGCGGCCAGTACTGCTGGTGCAGCTGGTGCAGCAGCGGGGCGTTGTCGATCCAGGCGTTGAAGGCCGCAATCGGCATCGCCTCGACGTCCAGCAGCTGGTACTTGATCATCACCTTGGCCGCATACAGCGCGTGCTGGAGCGGGTGGGCGCTGAACTGCGCGATGCGCCGGTGTGCCTGCTGCAGCGCCCGGTCGATGCCGCCGTCGGCCCGCGCGATGGCCCGGCCGTGACCCGGCACCAGCCAGTCGGGCTGCAGGCGCTCGATCAGCTCGAGCGTGCGCCCGAAGGTCTCGAAGCGGTCCGAGCCGTCGATGACCGGAAAGATCACGCCCACCCCGTGCTCCCACAGCGCGTCGCCCGCGATCAGCACGCGTGCGGCAGGCGCAAACAGCAGCACGGCCAGCGCGTCGTGGCCGGGCGCGGCATGCACCTGCCAGTCGTGCCGACCCAGGCGCACGGTGTCGCCGGGGCGCAGGGCATGTTCGGCATGAAAGCGGGCGCAGCGCTGTCCGGTGGCGCCGAAGCTGAGGGCCTGCTCGTCCCATTGCTGCACGTCGGCCAGCGAGGCGGCAGGTACCCAGGTGGCGACCGTCGGCCAAGCCGCCTGCAGCGCGCCGGTGCCGCCGCAGTGGTCGCTGTGCAGGTGGGTGTGGGCGATGCGCGCCAGGGGCTGCTGGCCCAGGGCTTGTTGCACCAGGGCCACGGTCTGGTCGGCGTGCTTGACGTGACCGCTGTCGATCAGGGCGGGCTCTGGGCCGTGGCACAGCACGTTGGTGGACGACAGCCAGCCGCGCTCGAAGACCTGGACGTCGTCGGCGATCAGCATGGACGCGGGGCTGTGGGACATACGTAAAAAGGTTTAATTAAAATGCCAGAGTGGGAGAAAAATGTCACACAATCGGCGTTGACGCTATGCTTGCGTGAAACGATTTGTGTCGGATGTCGGAGTGCCTGTGCTGATGCAGTTTATCCAAAGGGCCCGTTGGCCCGTGTTCACGCGCGAGGCGCGCCTGCGGCGCGTGCGTCGGGCCACCCAACTGGTGATGCGGCACGTGGGTCTGGTCGGCCAGTGCCAGTGCATGCTGACGCGCGACGAATGGGGGCGCGAAGGGATGTGGCTGCACATCGAGACACTGCAGTGCGTGCCGCCGCCCGATCGCCCGCAATTGCAGGCCTACTTCCAGCGCAAGCTGTTCGAGCTGGGGGAGCTGGGCGAGCGTGGGCAGTGGCCCTTGCGCCTGCACATCGTGGACGGCAACGACCAGGCCTGCGTGGGCACCCAGCCGGTGGGGCACGTCAGTTCGCGCCGCGTGGCTTCGATCCTGCGCCGGGCCAACCCCGAGGCCGAGGAGCCGGCGCCCCATGCCGACCGGGTGACGCAGTTGCGCCAGCACCTGAGCGCGCGCCGACGCGGGCGCATCGACAGCGACTTTGCCCCGCTGCAGGCCATGCCCCTGACCGACCTCAGCCCGCTGGGCGAAGCCTGACTACGCGTCGGCGTCGGGCCAGCGGCCTTGCGCGGCGGCCAGCTGCCGTCCCGACTCGAAGGTGCGCGCCTGCCCCGTGACGGGGTCGGTGAAGGCGATGCGGCGCGCCAGCAGCTGCAGCGGCCGCTGCCAATCGTCCACGCCGGCGGCGTGGCGCACCTCAGGGTAGAAGACATCGCCCAGGATGGGGCGGCCCAGCGCCGCCATGTGCAGGCGCAGCTGGTGACGCTGGCCGGTGACGGGGCGCAGCTGGTACAGCGCGTGGCGGCCCAGCACCTGGGCGCCACTCAGCTCGGTCAGGCTGTTGGGCGCGCCGGGCACCTCGCGGCTGATGAAAAAGCGCTCGGGGTCGGGCTCAAGGCGGCTGGCGTGCTGGCGCGGCAAGGCCAGATCGGGCCGGTGCGGCGCCACGGCCTCGTAGTGCTTGTGCACGGTACGCGCACGAAACAGCGCCTGGTAGGCGCCGCGGGTGTGCGGCTGCACGGCCAGCAGCACCAGGCCGGCGGTGTCGCGGTCGATGCGGTGCACCGGGCTCAGGTGCGGCAGGCCCAGGCGATGGCGCAGGCGCGCCAGCAGGCTTTGGCGGGCAAAGCGGCCGCTGGGGGTGACGGGCATGAAGTGCGGCTTGTCGGCCACCACCAGCCAGTCGTCCTGAAAGACGATTGCTTCCTGCTCGGGCAGGGCCGGCTCCTGCGCGTGCCAGCGCCAGTAGTGCAGGCGCTGGCCGTGGGGGCAGGGCGCGTGCGGCGGCACGGCTCGGCCGGTGTCGTCCAGCACGTCGCCTTCGGCCAGGCGGGCATGCCAGTCGGCGCGGGACAGCGCCGGCAGGCGTGCGGCCAGGAAATCCAGCACCGTGGGCCACGGGCCGGCCGGCACGGCCACCGCGCTGGCGGCCACGCCCTCGCGCAGCGGCAGCTCAAGGGTGCGGGCGGGGCGGCTCACCCGGTCAGGTGCGATGAAACACCAGGTCCCACACGCCATGGCCCAGGCGCAGGCCGCGCAGCTCGAACTTGGTGAGCGGCCGGTAGTCGGGGCGCGGCGCGTAGTCCGCGGCGGTGTTGGCCAGCAGGGGCTCGCCCGAGAGCACGGCCAGCATCTGCTCGGCATAGGGCTGCCAGTCGGTGGCGCAGTGCAGATAGCCGCCGGGCGCCAGGCGCAGCGCCAGCTCGTGCACGAAGGCCGGCTGGATCAGGCGGCGCTTGTGGTGGCGCTTCTTGGGCCAGGGGTCGGGAAAGAAGATGTGGATGCCGGCCAGCGTGCCGGGGGCGATCATGTGCCGCAGCACCTCGACCGCGTCGTGCTGGATGATGCGCACGTTGGCCAGTTGCAGCGCATCGACCAGCTTGAGCAGGGCGCCCACGCCGGGCTCGTGCACTTCGCAGCCGATGAACAAGGTGTCGGGCTTGAGCGCCGCGATGTGCGCCGTGGCCTGGCCCATGCCGAAGCCGATCTCCAGCACGGTTTCTGAATGAATCTGGCCTCTAGCGCCCGTTGATCCTGCGCAAGCAGCTACCAAATCGATAGTATTCGGGTCATAAGGCAGCACGTAGCGCGGGCCCAGCTCGCTGAGGGCACGGGCCTGCCCCGTGGTCATGCGGCCGGCGCGGGTGACGAAGCTGCGCACCGCGCGCGGGTGCGCCACGTGCGCGTCGCTGTCCTCGGGTGGGGTCATGCTGCGCCGGTGTCGGGTTCCGACGCGCTTTGCAAAAATGCCTCTGTCGCGCCCACCTCGTGCTTGCGCAGCGACAGCGAGCCCTTGCGCTCGCCCGGCATGGCCGCCGCGCCGGCGGCGTCCTGGTAGCGCGAGTGCTTGCGCAGCACCGATACCAGTTGCGAATACACGCGCGGCGTGGCAGCCAGGCACTCGGCCTGCTCCAGCGTGTCTCCCACCTCGCCGGTGAAGTTGCCGACCAGCCCCCCGGCCTCGGTCACCAGCAGCGAGCCGGCGGCCACGTCCCAGGGCTTCAGGCCGGTTTCGAAAAAGCCGTCGGAAAAGCCGGCCGCCACATAGGCCAAATCCAGCGCCGCGGCGCCCGGGCGGCGCAGGCCGGCGGTGTGGCGCATCAGCTCGCCCATCATGCGCAGGTAGCCGTCGAAGTCGTCGCCCTTGCGGAAGGGAAAGCCGGTGGCGATCAGGCTCTCGGCCAGGCGCGTGCGCTTGCTGACGCGGATGCGGCGCTCGTTGAGGAAGGCGCCGCGCCCGCGCGTGGCGGTGAACAGGTCGTTGCGCGTGGGGTCGTACACCACCGCCTGCTCCACGCGCCCGGCCACGGCCAGCGCGATGCTGACGCAGTACACCGGAAAGCCGTGGATGAAGTTGGTGGTGCCGTCCAGCGGGTCGATGATCCAGACATGATCGGAGCGCGGGTTGCCGCGCGTGCGGCCCGACTCTTCGGCGTGGATGCCGTGCTGCGGGTAGGCCGTCAGCAGGGTGTCGATGATGGCATCCTCGCTGGCGTGGTCGATCTCGGTGACGAAATCGTTGGCGCGCTTCTGCGAGATGCGCACGGCTTCGATGTCGAGCGCGGCGCGGTTGATGATGGCGCCGGCGGCGCGAGCGGCCCGGATGGCCACGTTGAGCATGGGATGCAGGGAGGACGACATGGTTTGTGTGAAGAGCGGCGCCGGGTTCGAGCCCCGGCAAGACCGCGCCCGATGGCGGCGGCAAAACGTGCATTTTCCCACGCCTGAGGCGGGGTGTCGCGCGCTGGGATGTGCGGGCCGTGGGCCTTGAAAGTTGGCACCCGGCCCCGACATATGGGTCATGCGGCGCTGACGCCGCGCTCATCAGGAGAATTTCATGACCAACCAACTGCTTCGCAACAGCCTGTTCGACGACTTCTTTCGCGATGTCGCGCCGGGCTTTTTCATCAAGCCTCTGCATGGTGACTCGCTGCCCAGCGCGGCGCAAATCCGCATCGACGTCAAGGAGTCGGAAGCCAGCTATGCCGTGCAGGCCGAGGTGCCGGGCGTTGCCAAGGACGACATACAGGTGTCGATCGACGGCGGTGTCGTCACGCTGCGCGCCGAGATCAAGCAGCAGGACAGCCAGTCCAGCGGCGAGAAGCTGCTGCGCAGCGAGCGCTACTACGGCGCGGTGGCGCGCAGCTTTCAGCTGCCGGCCGAGATCGACCAGGCCAGGGCCAAGGCCAAGTACGACAACGGCGTGCTGACGCTGACGCTGCCCAAGAAGCTGCCCAGCGCCGCGCAGCGCCTGACCATCGAGTAAGCCGCCCGACGCTCCCGCCAATCACGGCGCCCCATGCCCCGCGCATGGGGCGCCGTGCGCCTTGGAGCCTGGCAACCAACGAATTCATCACCGGGTATCAACGGCTTGTCCACAGACTTGTGCGGTGACGAGCGGTCGTCCAGCGCGTAGGATCGGGCCGCTCCAAGACAGGGGCGGGCGCCCGGCGCGCCGACCCGCCATCCCCTCAGCCCCTCGCACCGCTTCACCCGCCTACGCATGTCTTCCGTTTTCGATCCCTCCTATGCCGGCCTTGGCGACGACGCGCCGCTCGACCGCCAGGTCGCCCAGCTGCGCATTCCGCCGCATTCCATCGAGGCCGAGTCCAGCGTGCTGGGCGGCCTGCTGCTGGACAACAGCGCCTGGGACCGCGTGGGCGACGTGCTGATCGAAGGTGACTTCTACCGCTACGAGCACCGGCTGGTGTATGCCGTGGTGGCCAAACTGGTGGGTGAGAGCAAGCCGGCCGACGTGATTACCGTGCACGAGGAGCTGCAGCGCCAGGGCAAGGGTGACGAGATCGGCGGGCTGGCCTACCTCAACGCGCTGGCGCAGTACGTGCCCAGCGCCAGCAACATCCGCCGCTACGCCGAGATCGTGCGCGAGCGTTCGATCCTGCGGCAGCTGGTCAGCGCCAGCGACGAAATTGCCACCAGCGCGTTCAATCCGCAGGGCCGCACGGTGGCCACCATCCTGGACGACGCCGAGAGCAAGGTCTTCAAGATCGGCGAGCAGAGCTCGCGCATGAAACAGGGCTTTCAGGCCATGGACAGCCTGGTGGTCAAGCTGCTCGACCGCGTGCAGGAGATGGCCGACAACCCCAACGACGTCACCGGCGTGCCCACGGGTTTTTACGACCTCGACCGCATGACCGCCGGCCTGCAAGGGGGCGATCTGGTGGTGCTGGCCGCGCGCCCGTCGATGGGCAAGACGGCGTTTGCCATCAACATCGCCGAGCACGTGGCGCTGAACGAGGGCCTGCCGGTGGCGGTGTTCTCGATGGAAATGGGCGCCTCGCAGCTGGCGGTGCGCATCGTCGGCTCGATCGGCCGCATCGATCAGGGTCACCTGCGCACCGGCCGCCTGACCGACGAGGAATGGCCGCGCCTGACCGAGGCCATCGAGCGCCTGCGCAATGTGTCGCTGCACATCGACGAAACCCCCGGCCTTACCCCCGCCGAGCTGCGCGCCAACGCCCGCCGCCTGGCGCGCCAGTGCGGCAAGCTGGGCCTGATCGTGGTGGACTATTTGCAGCTGATGACCGGCAGCAGCAGCGGCGACGAAAACCGCGCCACCGAGCTGGGTGAAATCTCGCGCGGCCTGAAGGCCCTGGCCAAGGAGCTGGAGTGCCCGGTGATCGCACTGTCGCAGCTCAACCGCTCGGTGGAGCAGCGCCAGGACAAGCGCCCCATGATGAGCGACCTGCGCGAATCCGGTGCCATCGAGCAGGACGCCGACATCATCATGTTCATCTACCGCGACGACTACTACAACAAGGACTCGCGCGAGCCCGGCGTGGCCGAGATCATCATCGGCAAGCAGCGCAACGGGCCCACGGGCACCGTCAAGCTGGCCTTCCTCAAGCCGCTCACGCGCTTCGAGAGCCTGGCGCCGGGCAGCAACGACGACTACTGAGCCCGTCCGCGGCTGCAGCCGCTGCGCTCGCTCGCCGCCAGTCCGCAGAAGCTTGCAGCTATTGCCTTGATGGCATCTTGGGCTTGATGG
Organism: Burkholderiaceae bacterium; assembly: GCA_041396485.1. Taxonomy (GTDB): domain Bacteria; phylum Pseudomonadota; class Gammaproteobacteria; order Burkholderiales; family Burkholderiaceae_C; genus Ottowia. Next base: position 851,758 of record JAWKYM010000001.1, read on the forward strand.
ATGGAGGCCGATGGCCATCTGGGGCCAGGCCGACGATCCCTCGCCTGCAGGATGTGGATGCTCTGCTGGCGCACCGGTCGTGCGCCGCCCGCGATGGGGGTAGGGGGTACGGGCGTCCGGGTGTGGGGCGTGCATCCGGCCGGCGTGGTCGTCACTAGAATTCGGCCGCATGTCGCTCTCGCCTCCGCCCCTGCTGGCGCACTTCAGCACCCACCATTGGGAGCCGGCCCTGCGTCGGGACGCCTGGAACGACATCGCCCATCGCTGGGTCGATTTCCGCCCGGCGCCCGATGTCCAGCTGGATGCCGAGTTGAGCATTCTGTCCAGCGCTGCGTGCACGCTGGGGACCACGCGGTCTTCGGCCTACGAGATGCGCACCGGCTCGCAGCGGGCGCAGCCCGACGACATGGTGGTGCTGACGCTGATGCAGGCTGGCGAGTTGGTGCCGCAAGCCTACCCGCGCAAGGGGCCGGGCACCCTGAGTCTGTGCGACCTGCGCGAGGCGGGCACGGTGCGCTGGGGCCAGGGGGCACGTCAGGTCTTTCTGACCCTGCCGCGCCTGGAGGTGCGCGCCGCCCTCGGGCGCGAGCCCAGCACCCGGCTGCTGACCGCGCAGTGTGCACTGGCCCCGGCACTGGCCGGCCAGATGCAGCACACCGCCCGGCTGCTGCAGCAGGCTGACAGGGTGGACGCCACGGAGTACGCCGGCCTGCTGCACGCCACGCGCGCGCTGGCGCTGCTGGCGCTGCGCAACCTGGGCCGCCAGGGCGAGGGCGTGGACTTGCCCGACCTGCATGAGTCGCTGCATGGTGGCCGACGCGCGGCGGCGCTGCGCTTCATGGAGCAGCATGCTCACCGCCACGATCTGGACGCGACGCTCATCGCGCGCGGCGCGGGATGCTCGCGCACGCGGCTGTACGAGGCGTTCGCCGCGCACGGCGAAACGGTGATGGGCACGCTGCGCGAGCTGCGCCTGCAGCGCGCCCGCGAGGCGATCGAACACACGCTGCGGCTGCATGTGGGGGCGCTGTCGTGGCGCTGCGGCTTTGCGGACCAGTCGGACTTCAGCAAGGCGTTTCGCGTGCGTTTCGGGCACTCACCCACGGAGTGGCACCGCAAGGCCTGGGCTGGCACCCAGGGTTGACGGGCCCGCCCCAATGAAAAGCGCGCCGTCGGTCGGGCGACGCGCTGCCGCCGGCTTCAAGCCGGGGTCACATCAACAAGGTCACATCACCTTGGCAATCGACTGGCACACGTAGTCGATGTTCTTCTCGTTCAGCGCCGCCACGCACATGCGCCCCGTGTCGGTGCCGTAGACGCCAAACTCGTTGCGCAGCCGCACCATCTGCTCCTTGGACAGGCCCGAGTAGCTGAACATGCCCACCTGGGTGGTGATGAAGCTCATGTCCTTTTGCACGCCGGCCGCCCTCAGGCCGTCGACCAGCTTGTGGCGCATGGCCTTGATGCGGGTGCGCATGCCAGCCAGCTCCTGCTCCCACTGCGCGCGCAGCGCGCTGTCGCCCAGCACCGTGGCCACCACTGCGCCGCCGTGCGTGGGCGGGTTGGAGTAGTTGGTGCGGATCATGATCTTGAGCTGGCTGAGTACCCGGGCCGCCTCGTCCTTGTCGACGCACAGCACCGACAGCGCGCCCACGCGCTCGCCATACAGGGAGAAGCTCTTGGAAAACGAGGTCGAGACAAAAAAGCTCAGGCCCGCGGCGACGAACTTGCCGATCACGGCGCCGTCCTCGGCAATGCCTTCGGCAAAGCCCTGGTAGGCCATGTCCAGGAAAGGCGTGAGGCTGCGCGCCTTGACGGCGGCAATCACCTGGTCCCATTGCGCGGCGCTGATGTCATAGCCCGTGGGGTTGTGGCAGCAGGCGTGCAGCACCACGATGGTGCCGGGCGCGGCGGCGTTGAGGTCGGCCAGCATGCCCTCGAAGTTGAGGCTGCGCGTGGCGGCGTCGTAGTAGCGATAGGTGCCCACCGGAAAGCCCGCTTGCGTGAACAGGGCGCGGTGGTTTTCCCAGCTCGGGTCGGAGATCAGCACCTTGCCCGTGGGATTGAGATGCTTGAGAAAGTCCGCGCCGATCTTCAGTGCGCCGGTGCCGCCCAGGCCCTGGATGGTGGCCACGCGGCCCGAGCGGTAGGGCTCGGAGTCGGCGCCGAACACCAGCTTCTTGACGCCGTCGTCGTAGGCGGCGATGCCGTCGATGGGCAGATAGCCGCGCGGCTTGGGCGCGGCCATCATGGCTTTTTCGGCCGCCTGCACGCAGGCCAGCAACGGAAGCTTGCCGTTCTCGTCGAAGTACACGCCCACGCCGAGGTTGACCTTGTTGGGGTTGGTGTCGGCGGCAAATTGCTCGTTCAGGCCCAGGATGGGGTCGCGGGGGGCGAGTTCGACGGAGGAAAACAGCGACATGACAAAAATCCTTGCGGTGGGAGTGCCAGCAGGTGGCAAGAATGCGCCGACTCGGTTAGCCTAGCCGGTTCGCCCGAAATTTTACGGCGCGTTTGCCAAGCCTTGCCGATGTCCACCCCGATCCACGCCCTTGTCCCGCCACCCGTCGCTGAGGGGCGCTTCATCACGTTCGACGATTCGCCGTTTCAGCTGTTTCAGCCCTATCCGCCCGCGGGCGACCAGCCCACGGCCATCGAGCAACTGGTGGAAGGGGTGGAGAACGGCGAATCGTTTCAGACCTTGCTCGGTGTTACGGGCTCGGGTAAGACCTTCACCATGGCCAACGTCATCGCGCGCCTGGGCCGGCCGGCCATCGTGTTTGCGCCCAACAAGACGCTGGCGGCGCAGTTGTACAGCGAGTTCCGCGAGTTCTTTCCCAAGAACGCGGTGGAGTATTTCGTCAGCTACTACGACTACTACCAGCCCGAGGCCTACGTGCCGCAGCGCGACCTGTTCATCGAGAAGGACAGCGCCATCAACGAGCACATCGAGCAGATGCGCCTGTCGGCCACCAAAAGCGTGCTGGAGCGGCGCGACACCGTGATCGTGGCCACCGTGAGCGCCATCTACGGCATCGGCGCGCCGGAAGACTATCTGCAGATGCGGATGATCCTGAAGGTGGGCGGCAAGCAGGGCCAGCGCGAGGCCATCCAGCAGCTGGTGCGCATGCAGTACCAGCGCCAGGACATCGACTTCACGCGCGGCAGCTTCCGCGTGCGCGGCGACACCATCGACGTGTTTCCGGCTGAGCACAGCGAGCTGGCGGTGCGCATCGAGCTGTTCGACGACGAGGTGGAAAGTCTGTCGTTGTTCGACCCGCTCACCGGCCACATCCAGCAGAAGGTGCCGCGCTTCGTGGTCTACCCCAGCAGCCACTACGTCACACCGCGCGAGAAGACGCTGGCCGCGGTCGAGACCATCAAGGCCGAGTTGGCCGAGCGGCTGAAGTATTTTGTGGCCGAAGGCAAGCTGGTCGAGGCCCAGCGGCTGGAGCAGCGCACGCGCTTCGACCTGGAAATGCTGGCCGAGCTGGGCCACTGCAAGGGCATCGAGAATTACACCCGGCACCTGTCGGGCGCCGCGCCGGGCGATCCGCCGGCCACGCTGACCGACTACCTGCCGCGCGACGCCATCATGTTCCTGGACGAGAGCCACCAGATGATCGGCCAGCTCAACGCCATGTACAACGGCGACCGCTCGCGCAAGACCACGCTGGGGGAGTACGGTTTTCGCCTGCCAAGCGCGCTGGACAACCGGCCGCTCAAGTTCGCCGAGTTCGAGCGGCGCATGCATCAGGTGGTGTTTGTCAGCGCCACGCCGGCCGACTACGAGAAGCAGCACGCCGGCCAGGTGGTCGAGCAGGTGGTGCGTCCCACCGGCCTGGTGGACCCCGAGGTCGAGGTGCGCCCGGCCACGCATCAGGTGGACGATGTGCTGCAGGAAATCCGCGAGCGGGTGACCAAGAACGAACGCGTGCTGATCACCACGCTGACCAAGCGCATGGCCGAGCAGCTCACCGAATACCTGGATGAGAACGGCGTGAAGGTGCGCTACCTGCACAGCGATGTGGACACGGTGGAGCGCGTGGAGATCATTCGCGACCTGCGCCTGGGCGCCTTCGACGTGCTGGTGGGCATCAACCTGCTGCGCGAAGGCCTGGACATCCCGGAGGTGTCGCTGGTGGCGATTCTGGATGCGGACAAGGAGGGCTTTCTGCGCGCCGAGCGCAGCCTGATCCAGACCATTGGCCGGGCGGCTCGCAACGTCCACGGCAAGGCCATTTTGTATGCCGATCGCATCACCGAGTCGATGAAGAAGGCCATGGGCGAGACCGAACGCCGGCGCGCCAAGCAGATTGCCTACAACCAGGATCACGGCATCACGCCGCGCGGCATCGTCAAGCAGGTGCGCGACCTGATCGACGGCGTGTACAGCGAAAAGAGCGGACGCGAGGCCGAGCGCCTGCGCGCCACGGCGGTGGTCGAGCCCGAGGAGCTGTCCGAAAAGGACCTGGCGCGCGAGCTGCGCCGGCTCGAAAAACTGATGCTGGAGCACGCGCGCAACTTGGAGTTCGAGCAGGCCGCGCGCGTGCGCGACCAGCTGGCGGCGCTCAAGCAGCGCGTGCTGGGCGCGGCGGGCGAGGGCAGTGCGGCGGCTTGAACCAGATCAACTTTTGGTCGGATGTCGAGCCAAGTCCCTAAATTTCAGTCGGGATTGCGTTATACTTGAGGAAAACAGTCGGATTTGATTGCGGGGCTGCGCAGGAAGCGCGCACAGTGTCCCGTCAACCAGAGTCCGCCGCATTTCTCATCAGCAAGGAGTTGGCCATGCGCCTTACCACGAAGGGCCGGTTTGCGGTCACTGCCATGATCGACTTGGCGCTGCGCCAGGACGGCGGGCCCGTCACGCTGGCGGCCATCAGCCAGCGCCAGCAGATTTCGCTGTCCTATCTGGAGCAGCTGTTCGGCAAGCTGCGCCGCAACGACTTGGTCGAGTCCACCCGCGGTCCCGGCGGCGGCTACTCGCTGGGCCGCAAGGCCGGCGAGATCACTGTGGCCGACATCATCACTTCGGTGGACGAGCCGCTGGACGCCACCCATTGCGGGGGGCGCGAGAACTGCCGCGCCGACGGCGGGCGCTGCATGACGCACGACCTGTGGGCCGCACTGAACGTGCACATGCTGGACTTTCTGCAGTCGGTCACGCTGCAAAAGCTGGTGGACGAGCAGCACGCCGCCGGTTTTGAGCTGGAAGACCGCCCGGCCGCCAAGCGCGCCATCTCGGCCGCGCCGGTGGTCAAGCCGATCCGCATCACCGCACCCAATTCGGTGTTTGCGCTCGGCGGCCTGACCAACAAGTGAGCCGCTCCGGCCCGCGTGCCGGCGCCGGCATCCCGCCATGACGCCGCCGCTGCCGATTTATCTGGACTGCGCCGCCACCACGCCGGTCGATCCGCGCGTGGTGCAAGCCATGGTGCCGTGGCTGGGCCAGCACTTCGGCAACCCCGCCAGCCGCAGCCACGCCTGGGGCTGGGAGGCCGAAAAGGCCGTCGAGGCGGCACGCCGGCAGGTGGCCGCCCTGATCGGCGCCGATGCCCGCGAAATCGTGTGGACCAGCGGCGCCACCGAGTCCGACAACCTCGCCATCGCGGGCGCGGCGCTGCGCCACCAGGACAAGGGGCGGCATCTGGTGACGGTGCGCACCGAGCACAAGGCCGTGCTCGACACCATGGCTGCCTTGCAGCGCCAGGGCTTTGAGGTCACCTTGCTGGACGTCGGACCCGACGGCCTGGTCGATGCGCAGGCCTTTGCCGCAGCGCTGCGCCCGGACACCATCCTGGCCAGTGTCATGGCCGTCAACAACGAGATCGGCGTCATCCAGGACCTTGCCACGCTGGGGGCCGCCTGCCGTGAACGCGGCGTGCTGTTTCACGTCGATGCGGCCCAGGCCACCGGCAAGCTGCCGATCGATGTCAGCACCCTGCCGGTCGATCTGATGAGTCTGACCGCCCACAAGACCCATGGTCCCAAGGGCATCGGCGCGCTCTACGTGCGGCGCCAGCCGCGCGTGCACCTGCAGGCGCTGATCCACGGCGGCGGCCACGAGCACGGCCTGCGCTCGGGTACGCTGGCCACGCACCAGATCGTCGGCATGGGCGAGGCCTTTCGCATCGCTGCCGCCGAAATGGCTTCGGACAGCGTCCGAGCGCACGCGCTGCACCAGCGGCTGCTGGACGGCCTGCGGGGACTGGGCGGCGTGCAGCTCAACGGCCACGCCACGCAGCGCGTGCCGCACAATCTCAACCTGGCCTTTGACGGCGTGAGTGGCGAGGCCCTGATGCTGGAGGCCCCCGAGCTGGCTGTCTCCAGCGGCTCCGCCTGCGGCTCGGGCAGCCAGCAACCCAGCCATGTGCTGCGCGCGCTGGGCGTGGGCGACGAGCGCGTGTACGCCTCGCTGCGCATCAGCCTGGGCCGTTTCACCACCGAGGCCGAGATCGACCGCGCCGCCCGGTTGCTGTGCCTGGGCGTGGCGCGGCTGCGCGGGCAGGACGCGGCACAGAGTCACGGTTCTGAGTAAAATTGGCACTTCGCCCTTGTTGGATGGGCGCAAGCAGCTATTAAATCAATAGTTTTGCGCGCCCCTCGATTCCGCGCGAATCCCGCGCGTGAGCAAACGGGCCCGATCGGCGGTACGCTAGCTGCATTGCAGTTCTTGCTGAGCCAACCTGTTTTCACCATGAACATTCATCTGTCTGAAGCCGCCGCGCGGCATCTGAGTGCCCACTTGGCCAAGCGCGGCAGTGGCGTGGGCGTGCGCCTGGGCGTCAAAACCACCGGCTGCTCGGGCCTGTCCTACGAGCTGGAGTATGTCGATGCGGCGGCCCCCGGCGACATCGTGATCGAGCAGCACGGGGTCAAGCTGCTGGTCGATCCCAAGAACCTCGGCTTCATCGACGGCACCGAGCTCGACTACGTGCGCGAAGGCCTGAACGAAGGCTTCAGGTTTCACAACCCGAACGAGCGCGACCGCTGCGGCTGCGGCGAATCGTTCCGGGTTTGATCGCATGGCGCGTCAGATCGTCCTGGACACGGAAACCACCGGCCTGTCGGCCGAGGGCGGCGACCGCATCATCGAGATCGGTTGCGTCGAGTTGGTGGGCCGCAAGCTCACCGGCAACAATTTTCATCGGTACCTGAACCCCGAGCGCGACAGCCACGAGGACGCGCTCAAGGTGCACGGCATCAGCAACGAGTTCCTGCGCGACAAGCCCAAGTTCTCTGAGGTGGCGGCGGACTTCCTGCGCTACATCGAGGGCGCCGAGATCATCATCCACAACGCCGCGTTCGACGTCGGCTTTCTGGACAAGGAACTCGAGCGCATCGGGCAGGGCGCCTTCGAGGGCTTTGTCGAAGGCGTGACCGACACCCTGGCCATGGCCAAGCAGCTCTATCCGGGCAAGCGCAACAGCCTGGACGCCTTGTGCGACCGCTTGGGCGTGGACAACTCCAGCCGCACCCTGCACGGCGCGCTGCTGGATGCCGAGCTGCTGGCCGACGTCTACATCAACCTCACACGCGGCCAGGAGGCCCTGCTGATCGACCTGGGCGAGGTAGCCGAGCCGGGCGTGCAGGCCGAGCGCATGGACCTGAGCGGCTTCGAGTTGCCGGTGCTGAAGGCCAGCGAGGCCGAGTGGGCCGCTCACGAAGCGGTGCTGACCGACATCGACAAAGCCAGTGGCGGGCGGGTCATCTGGAAAGCCCAAAAAAGCACGCTATAATTCGCCCTTCGCTGAAAGGCGAAACGGGTGATTAGCTCAGCGGTAGAGCACTGCCTTCACACGGCAGGGGTCACATGTTCGATCCATGTATCACCCACCAGCATAAACAAACGCTCCGTAGCTACAAACTTCGGAGCGTTTTTCATTGAGTGTGCCGCAACAGCGAACAATGCGGCAACCACCAGCGCAAGCCCAGTTCACGGCTTGCCGGGATCCTTCACCGCCTTGAAGGTGTCGAACTCCACGTTCTGCAGCACGCCGTTCACGCGCTCGACCTTGCGGATGTAGACGTTCTGGATGATGTCGCGCGTCTGCGGGTCGATCTCCACCGGGCCGCGCGGGCTCGTCCACTTCATGCCCTTCACGGCTGCCATGAAGGCGTCGGCACTGGCGTCGCCCTTGGTTTTGGCGAGTGCCATATCGATCAGATGCATGCCGTCGTAGCCGGCGACGGCTACAAAGTTGACGCGGTCCTTGGGAAAGGCCTTGGCATAGGCGGCGGTGAAGGCCTTGTTCTCGGGCGAATCGTGCGCGGCCGAGTAGTGGAACGAGGTGATCATGCCGATGGCCGCGTCGCCCATGGCGTCCAGCACGTCTTCGTCGGTCACGTCACCGGTGGCCAGGGCCTTGATGCCGGCCGCGGCCAGGCCGCGCTCGGTGTAGCCCTTGGCCAGCGCCACGCCGGGCTCGCCGTTGGGCACGAACAAAAATACCGCATCGGGCTTGGCGTCCTTGATGCGCTGCAAAAAGGGCGCGTAGTCGGGCGTGGCGACGGGGGTGCGCACCTCGCCGACAATCTGGCCGCCCAGGCCGGTGAAGGTCTTCTTGAACTGTTGCTCGGCGTCATGCCCGGGGCCATAGTCGGCCACCAGGGTGTAGACGGTCTTGATGCCGTTGGCGTGGGCCCACTGCGCCATGGGCGCCGTGTCCTGCGGCAGCGTCATCGACACCCGCACGATGTTGGGCGATTTTTCGGTGATCGAGGAGGTGGCGGCGTTCAGCACCACCATCGGCACCTTGGCCTCGGTGGCCAGGGGCGCCACGGAGAAGGCGTTGGGTGTGAGCGTGAAGCCGGCCAGGATGTCGACCTTGTCCTTGATGACCAGCTCCTGCGCCAGGCGCTTGGCCACCGCCGGCGCGATGCCGGTGTCGTCCTTGATGATGAGCTTGACCTTGCGGCCGCCCAGAGTGTTGTCGCGCGCAGCCAGGTACAGGTCGATCCCGTGCTTGATCTGCTTGCCGTGCGCGGCAAACGGACCGGACATGGGCATGACCAGGCCGATGGTGAGGTCCTTGGCTTGCACCGCCGCTGACGCGGCCAGCACGCCGGCGGCCAGGGTCATGGTGCCCAGAAGCTTGATGAATTTCATGGAGTGGATTCCTCGGAGAAGAAAAGCAGAACGGGCTATCGCTGCGCGTTCATGAAGCCGGCCAAGAAAGCGCCCAGCGCATCGGTGGCCATCAAGGGCAGCACGTGCGCCACGTACTGGTCCGGACGCACCAGAACGATGGCGCCCTGGCGGTCGATGCCACGCGCCTCGAAGATGTCGTTGCCGGGCGTGCTGGCGTACACGCCCTCGTAGTCGATCAGCCCATGCGCGCCAAAGCGTGGCAGGAAGACGGCGGGCACCTGACCCAGGTCGACCGCGGTGTGCACCTGCTGGTAGACCACTTTGAGATCGAACCAGGCATTGGGATCCAGCCCCGCCGGCGTGAGGCCGTGCACGGGCGACTGCGGCGACTGGGTTAGCCAGTCGCCCAGGGCCCGGACGGGCGAGTCGGCGCCGGCGGGCGCCGCGTTGGCAAAGACGTACAGGCGCCAGCGGCCGTCGGCGCGCGCCTCGTGGCCGATGTGCAGCGCCGCACCGTCGGCCACGCGCGTGGCCACGGCCGAGCGAAACCGCTTGCCGATCGGGTAGCCCGTGGCCAGCGCCTGGTGCTGCGCGGGTCCGGTGATCATGGAGGGCTGGTACTGCGTCATGAAGCCCTGGGCGAACTCGGTGATCTGCAGGTAGCCCTGCTCCAGCTCCGATGCGTCCTGCGCTGCGCCGGGCGGCTTGGCCATGATGGAGGCCCAGCGCTTGTCGAAGGCGATGATGTCCTGGCCGATGCGCTGGCGCTCGGTTGAGTACGTGGCCAGCAGGCGCGCGGGGCTGCGGCCTTGCAGCACGTGCGCCAGCTTCCAGCCGAGGTTGAAGCCGTCCTGCATCGACACGTTCATGCCCTGGCCGGCCTTGGCACTGTGCGTGTGGCTGGCGTCGCCGGCGATGAACACGCGCGGCATGCGCGTGCCCGCTTGCTCGGCCGGCACGTCGTCGAAGCGATCGCACACGCGGTGGCCGACCTCGTAGACGCTGTACCAGGCCACCTCGCGCACGTCCAGCGCGTAGGGGTGCAGGATTTTCTGCGCCCGGGCAATCGTCTGCGCCACCGTGGTCTGGCGCACCGCGGCGCGCGCGGCCGGGTCCACATCGCCCAGGTCCACGTAGAAGCGCACCATGTGGCCGCCCTCGCGCGGAATCAGCAGGATGCTGCCGTCGGCCTCGGACTGGATGGCGCACTTGACGCGGATGTCCGGAAAATCGGTCACGGCCAGCACGTCCATCACGCCCCAGGCGTGGTTGGAGGTATCGCCCGAGGGCGTGCAACCGATGGCTCCGCGCACGCGGCTGTGCGCGCCGTCGGCTCCCACCACGTAGCGGGCGCGCACGGTACGCGTTTGACCTTTTTTGGGCCCGTCGGCATGCGCCAACGTCACCGTGACGGGGTGCTCGCCCGTGTCGGCGATCGCGAGACTCTGGAACTCCAGCCCCCAGTCGGGCCTCATGCGCGTGGGGGCGTTGGCCATGGCCTCGGCAAAGTAGTCCAGCACACGCGCCTGGTTGACCGTGATGTGCGGAAACTCGCTGACGCCATTGGGGTCCTCCAGCACGCGCGAGGTGCGCACGATGCGCGAGGGCGCCGCCGGGTCGGGCTTCCAGAACGCGGTCTCGACGATCAGGCAGCCCTCGGCCACGATGCGGTCGGCAAAGCCGAAGGCCTGGAAGGTTTCCACGCTGCGCGGCTGGATGCCGTCGGCCTGGCCCACCTCCAGCCGGCCGCAGCGGCGATCGACGATGCGGGTGCAGATGTCCGGAAACTGCGCCAGTTGGGCCGCGGCGAGCATGCCCGCCGGGCCGGCGCCGACGATCAACACGTCCACCTGATCGGGCAGCTCCTGGGGGCGGTCAATGCCGACGCCAGCGGCGGGCTGGATGCGCGGATCGCCGGAAACATAACCTTGGTGATGAAACTTCACTGCACTTCCTCGGGCCTGGGTTCGGGGGTGGCGCCGGCACCCAGCCAGGCATCCAGCGCGGCGTCGTCGCGCAGCAGCGCATCGCTGGCGCCGGCGTGCACCACGCGCCCGCGCTCGAGCACCAGCGCCTGGCGCGTGATGGGCAGGATCTGGCGCGCATGTTGCTCGACCAGGATGACGGCCATGCTGCCGGAGCGCACCATGCGGTCGATGATGTGCAGCAGCTCCTGCACGATGATGGGGGCCAGGCCTTCCAGCGGTTCGTCCAGCAGCAGCACCTTGGGGTTGAGCATGAGCGCGCGGCCCATGGCGAGCATCTGCTGCTCGCCACCCGAGAGCTGGTTGCCCAGGTTGCTGCGCCGCTCCTGTAGGCGCGGGAACATGGCGTACACCTTGGCCAGGTTCCATTCGCCGGGCCGCGCCACGACGGTGAGGTTTTCTTCCACCGTCAGCGAGCGGAAGATGTCGCGCTCCTGCGGCACCCAGCCCAGGCCGGCGCGGGCGCGCTGGTGGCTGGGCACGGCGGCGATGTCGGCGCCTTCAAAAAAAATATGGCCGCGCCGCAGCCGCGTGGCACCCATCAGGGTGGCCAGCAGGGTGGTCTTGCCCATGCCGTTGCGGCCCAGCAGGGCCAGGCTGTCGCCGGCGGCCAGCGTACAGGAAATGTCTTCCAGGATGATGGCGTCGCCGTAGCCGGCCCACACCCGCTCCATGCGCAGCAGTTCAGCCATGCGATTCCCCCAGATAGACTTCCTTGACGCGCGGGTGCTGCGCGATCATGGCGGGTGCCCCTTCGACCAGGATCGCGCCCGACACCAGCACCGAAATGCGCTCGGCAAAGCGAAACACCAGGTTCATGTCGTGCTCGATCAGCACGATGGTCACATCGCGCGGCAACTGGGCAATGGTCTCGAACAGCTCCTGACTTTCTCCGGTGGGCACGCCGGCGGCGGGTTCGTCCAGCAGCAGCACCTTGGGCTGCATGGCCAGCGCCAACGCGATCTCGATCAGGCGCTGGCGGCCGTAGGCCAGGTTGCGCGTGCGTTCGTAGGCGTCGGGCAGCAGCTTCAGGCGCTCCAGGATGGCGGCGGCCTGATCCACCACAGCGCCGTGTCCGGCCAGCGGCTTCCACCAGTGCGTGCCCAGGCCGCCCTGCTCGCTGACGGCCAGGGCCACCGATTCGAGCACGGTCATGTCGGCAAAGAGCTGGTTGATCTGGAAGGTGCGCACCAGGCCCCGCCGGCAGCGCTCGTGCTGCGCCATGGTGGTCACGTCTTCGCCCAGCAGCTCGACGCGGCCGGCGCTGGGTTCCAGGTAGCCGGTCAGCAGGTTGATCAGCGTGGTCTTGCCCGCACCGTTGGGGCCGATGAGGGCGTGGCGTGCGCCGGCCGCGACCGTCAGGTTGACGTGGTCGGTGGCGACGAAGCCGCCGAATTTGCGCACCAGATCGCGGGTTTGCAAGACCACAGCGCTCACGATGCGGCCTCCCCGCGCGTGCGCGCCTGCTTGCGCTGGTCACGCGACTCGATCCACTTTTGCGCCGTGCCCAGGATGCCTCCGCGCGCAAACAGCACCAGCAGCACCAGGATCAGGCCCAGCCAGAACTGCCAGTATTGCGGGTTCAGGTCCGACAACTGATCGTGCAGGATGACAAAGATCACGGCACCGATCAGTCCGCCGTACAGGTGGCCGGCACCGCCCAGGATCAGGATCAGCAGCAGGTCGGCCGAGCGCTGAAAGCTCAGCACGTCGAGCGAGACGAACTGGTTGGTCTGCGCCAGCAGCGCGCCCGCCACGCCCGCATAGGCCGCGCCGATGGTGTAGATCTTGATCAGGCGGCGATTGACCGGCACGCCCAGCGCGGGCATGCGCAGCGCGTTCATGCGGATGCCGCGCAGGCTCTGGCCGAAGGGTGAGCGCACCAGCCGGCGCGCCAGCCAGAACAGCACGAACAGCACGACGACCGAATAGACGTAGCCCGTGCGGCCGAACATGTCGAAGTCGAACACGCCCAGGATGGGCCCGATGGTGATGCCCGGCATGCCGTCCACCCCGCCGGTGATGTGCGTCATCTTGTTGGCCAGCTCGAAGATCATCAGGGCCACGCCCAGCGTCACCATCAGCCGCGACAGGTCGCTGCCCCGCAGCAGCAGGAAACTGCTGAGAAAGCCGATGATGCCGGCGAACAGCGCGCCCAGCAGCAGGCCCAGCAGCGGGTCGCCCCATCCGTGCGAGCCCAGCAGGCCGACGGTATAGGCCCCAATGCCGAAAAAGGCGGCATGGCCCAGCGAAATCACGCCGGCGTAGCCGAAAATCAGGTCCAGCGACAGCGCAAACAAGCCCGTGATCGCGATTTGGCTGAGCAGCAGGTAGTTGCCCGGAAAGGCAAAGTAGGCCAGCACCGGCAGGCACCAGAAGGCATATTCCAACGGCTTCCAGCGAGCCGAGCGCCGAAAGCGTGCCAGTGCATCGGTCTGCTTGGCAGAGGGCCGAGCGAGGGCTGCGCCCAGGGAGGAACTCGTCATGTCAGAGGCCTCTTTCACTTGTGAGCACGGCCAAACAGGCCATGGGGGCGCAGGATCAGCGTGGCCACCATGACGGCGTAGATGATGAAGGCGCCGATCTGGGGGATGTAGTACTTGCCGACCACGTCCGCCACGCCAAGCAGGATGGCGGCGTACAGCGAGCCCAGGATGTTGCCGCTGCCGCCGACCGAGACGACGATCAGGAAATACACCAGGTACTTGACAGGAAACTCCGGGTCCAGCCCCAGCATCTCGACGCCCAGCGCGCCACCCAGGCCGGCCAGGGCCGAGCCCAGGGCAAAGGTCAGGCTGAACACGCGGTTGACGTCGATGCCCATGCCGCGCGCCACGCGCTGGTTGTCCACCGCCGCGCGCAGGCGTGCACCGAACGCCGTCTTGACGACCGACCACTGCAGGCCGAAGGCCACCACCAGGCCCACGATGACCAGGAACAGGCGATACACGCCGACATCCAGCCCCGGCAGGTGGATTTGCCCCTGCAGGAAGGCCGGCAGGTGCAGCGGCTGCTGCTGGGCGCCGAAGAAGTAGTGCGCGCCGGCCACCGCCATGAACACCAGGCCCAGCGAGAACAGCACCTGGTCCAGATCGGATGCGGCGTACAGGCGCCGGTACAGGGTGCGCTCCAGCACCACGCCGACCAGGGCCGGCACCAGCGCCGCGAACGGCAGCGTGGCCAGAAAGGGCACACCCCAGTCGTTGAGCAGCACCACGCAGGCGTAGCCGCCAATCATGGCAAATGCGCCGTGCGCCAGGTTGACGAAGTTCATCAAGCCCAGGGTGACCGACAGGCCGACGCTGATCAGAAACAGCAGCATGCCGGAGGCGATGCCGTCAAAGAGGATCGTCATGGTGTGCCCCTGGGGTGGCGCTCCGGAGGATCAGGGCGTCTGCGGGTTGACGGCCTTGAAGGTGTCGAACTCGACGTTCTTGAGCACGCCGTCCACTCGTTCGAGCTTGCGGATGTACTCGTTCTGGACAATGTCGCGGGTTTTCGGATCGATCGAGACCGGTCCGCGCGGGCTGGTCCACTGCAGGCCCTTGACGGCGGCGATGAAGGCGTCGCCGCTGGCGTCACCATTGGTCTTTTTCAGCGCTTCATAGATCACGTGCATGCCGTCGTAGCCGCCCACCGTCATGAAATTGGGACGGTCGTCCTTGTAGGCCTTGGCGTAGGCGGCGGTGAAGGCCTTGTTCTCGGGCGAGTCGTGCGCGTCGGAGTAGTGGAAGGCGGTGATGAAGCCCAGCGCGGCATCGCCCAGGGCGGCCAGCGAGCTTTCGTCGGTCATGTCGCCGGGGCCCATTTCCTTGATGCCCAGCTTGTCCAGGCCCAGCTCGCGAAAGCCCTTGGACAGCGCCACCATGGAGCTGCCCGGGGGCACGAAGAAGTAGGCCGCGTCGGGCTTGGCATCCTTCAGGCGCTGCAGGAAGGGCGAGTAGTCCGTCGTCGTCACCGGCGTGCGCACCTCGCCGACGATCTTGCCGCCCAGGCTGGTGAAGGTCTTGGTGAACTGGGCTTGCGAATCATGGCCCGGCCCGTAGTCGGCAACGACGATGTAGGCACTGCCGATCTTGTTGGCATGCGCCCACTGGGCCATGGCCCAGGCACTTTGCGGCATGGTCATGGAGGTGCGCACGATGTAGGGCGATTTTTCCACCACCGAGGCGGTGGCCGCGTTCATCACCACCATGGGCACCTTGGCCTCGGTGGCCAGCGGCGCCGCTGAAAACGCGTTGGGCGTCAGGTCGTAGCCGGCCAGGATGTCGACCTTGTCGTTGATGATGAGTTGCTGCGACTCGCGCTTGGCGATCTGCGGCGCAATGCCGGTGTCATCCTTGACGATCAGCTTGACCTTGCGGCCCGCCACCGTGTCGCCGTGCTCGGCCATGTACAGGTCGATGCCGCGTCGAATCTGCTTGCCGTAGTCGGCGAAGGGGCCGGACATGGTCAGCACCAAGCCGATCTTCAGGTCCTTGGCCTGGGCCGGTCCAAACGCGAGGGCCGCGCCCAGTGCAAGGGCGGCGATGCCCAGGGTCTTGCTCAGTCTCATGTCGTTCTCCTTGGTGGGTCAATCAAAAGGGGTACGTCGCTCAGGTATTCAGCTGCTGCTCGAGCTGGTGCAGCACCTCGTAGCAGGGCAGCACCTGGGCCACGCTGGCGTTGGGCTCGCGCCCTTCGCGGATGGCGGCAAAGAACTCGCGGTCCTGCAGCTCGATGCCATTCATCGACACCGCGACCTTCGACACGTCGATTTTTTCTTCCTTGCCGTTGACCAGGTCGTCGTAGCGTGCAATGTATGTCGCGGTGTCGCCAATGTAGCGAAAGAATGTGCCCAGCGGTCCGTCGTTGTTGAAGCTCAGCGAAAGGGTGCACAGGGCGCCGTTGGCGGCCTTGAGCTGGATGCTCATGTCCATGGCAATGCCCAGCTCGGGATGGATGGGGCCCTGCAGGGCGTTGGCCTGCACGATGGGACTGCCCGCCTGGTACGCGAACAGGTCCACCGTGTGCGCCGCGTGGTGCCACAGCAGGTGGTCGGTCCACGAGCGCGGCTGGCCCAGCGCGTTCATGTTGGTGCGGCGAAAAAAGTAGGTCTGCACGTCCATCTGCTGGACCTTGAAGGCGCCAGCGCGGATCTGCTGGTGCACGTATTGGTGGCTGGGGTTGAAGCGGCGCGTGTGGCCGACCATGGCAACCCGGTTCGCCGCCTTCTGCGCTTCGGCCACGCGCTGTCCGTCTGCCAGCCTGTCGCACAGCGGAATCTCGACCTGCACGTGCTTGCCGGCCTGCAGGCATTGGATGGCCTGGGCGGCATGCATCTGCGTGGGGGTGCACAGGATGACGGCGTCCACCTCCGGCCGGGCCAGGCTTTCGGCCAGGTCGGTGGCCACGTGGCCGATACCGTACTTGTTGGCGATCTCCTGCGTCGGCTCGCGGCGGCGGCCGACCAGGGAGACGACTTCGACGCCATCGATGTTTCGGATGCCGTCCAGGTGCTTGATGCCGAAGGCGCCGGCGCCGGCCAGCGCGACCTTGATGGGTTGGGTCATGATGCTTCTCGTTTGATAGCTGGTTGCGCTTTGTTGACGCGGGCTCAAGCCTGATTTTCCAGTATGAGATGGCCAACTGCGGTGTTGGAGGCCGGCACGTGATAGAAGCGGTGGGCCACGCGCGGCGGCGCGCCGCCGCACGCATCCTGCATGGCGCCCCGGGCGATCAGCCACATCACCAGCTCGATGCCCTCGCTGCCGGCCTCGCGCACGTAGTCGATGTGAGGCATGGCCGACAAGTCCTGCGGGTCGGCGATCAGCCGGTCCAGGAAGGCGTTGTCCCACTCGCGGTTGATCAGGCCGGCGCGCGGGCCCTGCAACTGGTGGCTCATGCCGCCGGTGCCCCAGATCTGCACGTTCAGCGGCTGGTCGAAGCTTTCGATGGCGCGGCGGATGGCCTGCCCCAGGGCAAAGCAGCGCGCACCCGAGGGCACGGGATACTGCACCACGTTGACGTGAAACGGAATCACCCGGCATGGCCATTCGGCGGGCGAGCCGAACATCAGGTTCATGGGCACCGTCAGGCCATGGTCCACCTTCAGTTCGTTGACGATGGTCAGGTCAAACCCCTGCTGGATGACCGACTGGGCGATGTGCGAGGCCAGCTCCGGGTGGCCGAACACCTTGGGCACCGGGCGGGCGCCGTAGCCTTCGTCGGCGGGCTCGAACTCGGCGGCCGTTCCGATGGCAAAGGTGGGAATCACGCTGAGATCGAAGTTGGTGGCGTGGTCGTTGTAGACCAGGAACACCACGTCGGGCCGATGCGCCTTCATCCACTGCTTGCTGGGCTCGAAGCCGGCGAACATCGGCGCCCAGTAGGGCTCGGCCGTCTTGCCGTGGTCGATCGTCGCGCCGATCGCCGGTACGTGCGATGAATACACCGAGGCGTTGATGCGGGCGTGGCCGGTCGCTTTTTTATTTGTAGCATCATGCGCTTGCTGGACAGCCGCTGCAAGGCGATTTCTTGCCTTTTCTTCCCAGTCCTTCCAGGCGGCGCTCTGGTTGGCCGGCCCCTGCGCGTCGCCGTGCTCGCCCACCACGCGGTTGCCCTCGGGGCTGCGTCCGCCGGCGACCATCATGTCGCGGTACTGCTGCTCGCTCATGCCGGTCATGCTGCCGGCCATCTGCTGGAAGCTCAGGCCATCGGTGGCGCCCAGCTTGGCCAGGAAGTAGATGTTGCCGCCGGTGCGCATCATCCAGTTGAGGTCGCGCGCACGCACGGCGGCCTTCTGCTCGTCGCTCATGGGCCACTCGGCCAGGTAGGCGTCCTCGTCCTGCTTGAAGCGCGCGCGGTTGTCGGCCTTCATCAGGCTCATGCAGAACTGGTTGAGCCAGTAGCCCTTGCGGCTCTGGTCGGCATCGAAGATGGTGGTGCCGGGAACGTCGAGATAGGGTTTGTTCAGGGACATGTCAGGCCTCCAGCCGGGCCGCCCCAAGGGAGGCCTACGCCCCCTCGGGGGGGCAGCGAATACACGAAGTGAGAAGCGTGGGGGTTCATGGTTTCTCCTCGGGCCAGTACAGGCGCATGGGGTTGTCCACCAGCAGCTTGCGTTGCGCTTCAGGCGTTGGCGCGATGTGGGGAATGAAATCGACCAGCAGGCCGTCGTCGGGCATGTGCTGCTTGAGGTTGGGGTGTGGCCAGTCGGTGCCCCACAGCACGCGGTCGGGAAAGGTCTCGACGATGCGGCGCGCGAACGGCACCACGTCGCGGTAGGCGCGCCGCTCGCCGTTCAGGGCCGGCGGACCGCTGACCGACAGGCGCTCGGGGCAGCTCACCTTGCTCCACACGTTGGCATGCTCGCGCATGAATTTGACAAACAGCTCGAACTCCGGGCCGTCGAGCGGTTGGCTCACGTCGGGCCGGCCCATGTGGTCGACCACCACCGTGGTCGGCAGTGCGGTGAAAAAGTCCCACAGCTCGGGCAAATCGACCGCCTCGAAGTAGATCACCACATGCCAGCCCAGCGCCTTGATGCGCCCGGCAATCTCCATCAGTTCGTCCCTGGGCGTGAAATCCACCAGGCGCTTGACGAAGTTGAAGCGCACGCCGCGCACGCCGGCCACGTGCAGCGCCTGCAACTGCTGGTCGGTCACGTCGCGCTTGACGGTGGCCACGCCGCGCGCCTTGCCATGGGCGGCCTGCAGCGCATCGACCAGCGCCCGGTTGTCGGCGCCGTGGCAGGTGGCCTGCACGATCACGTTGCGGGCAAAACCCAGGTGCTCGCGCAGTGCGAACAGCTGCGCCTTGCCGGCGTCGCAGGGCGTGTACTTGCGCTCGGGCGCGTAAGGGAACTCGACGCCCGGGCCGAATACGTGGCAGTGCGCGTCGACGCTTCCGGGAGGCAGCTTGAAATGCGGCTCGCTGGGGCCGTCGTACCAGTCCAGCCAGCCGGCGGTCTTGGTGAACGGGCCTGTGGTGGGCTTTGACATGGCGGGGCCTGCATCAATCGATGTAGCGCAGCCCGGCCTTGGCCAGGCCCTCGCGCATTTTGTAATAGTCGAGCCCCAGCACGCCGCTGGCGAAGATCTCGCGCTTGCCGGTCTCGTTGACCTCGCGTTTTTGGGCGGCGTCCAGCGTAGCTGCGGCGCGTGCGGCGGGCACGCAGACCACCCCGTCGTCGTCGGCCACGATCACGTCGCCGGGCGTGACCAGCATGCCGGCGCACACGATGGGAATGTTGACCGAGCCCAGGGTGGCCTTGATCGTGCCCTTGGCGCTGATGGCCTTGCTCCAGACCGGAAAGCCCATCTCGTGCAGCGTGCGCACGTCGCGCACGCCGGCGTCGATGACGAGCGCGCGCGCGCCGCGCGCCTTGAAGCTGGTGGCCAGCAGGTCGCCGAAGTAGCCGTCGGTGCATTCGGCCGTGACGGTGGCCACCACGATGTCGCCGGGGCGGATCTGCTCGGCCGCCACGTGCATCATCCAGTTGTCGCCCGGCTGCAGCAGCACGGTCACCGCCGTGCCCGAGACCCGCGCGCCGGGGTAGATGGGTCGCATGTAGGGCTTGAGCAGGCCCACGCGGCCCATGGCTTCGTGCACGGTGGCGCTGCCGAAAGGCGCCAGCGCGTCCGCGGCCGCGCGATCGGTGCGGGTGATGTTGCGGTAAACGACACCGAGTTCGTACATTTCAATCTCCAGCAATTGCTTTCATTTTCATAGCTGCTACCGCTTTTCCATCAAGCGATGGGGCCATTTTTTACTCACAAACCTCGTGCCTTGAGCTGGGCATCGAGCCGCGCAAACACGCGCCGCGCATTGCCTTCATAGATCTTGTGGCGTTGTTCGTCGCTCAGGTTGGCCGTGGCCTGCACGTAGCGCTTGGTGTCGTCGTAGTAGTGCCCCGTCTCCGGGTCTATGCCGCGCACGGCGCCGATCATCTCGCTGGCGAACAGGATGTTGTCCACCGGGATCACCTTCGTCAGCAGGTCGATGCCGGGCTGGTGGTAGACGCAGGTGTCGAAAAACACGTTGTGCAGCAGGTGCTCGCTGAGCAGCGGCTTTTTCAGCTCTTGTGCCAGGCCGCGGTAGCGCCCCCAGTGGTAGGGCGCCGCACCGCCGCCGTGGGGAATGATGAACTTGAGTGTCGGGAAATCCTTGAACAGGTCGCCCTGGATGAGCTGCATCACCGCCGTGGTGTCGGCGTTGATGTAGTGCGCGCCGGTGGTGTGAAAGCACGCGTTGCACGAGGTGCTGACGTGGATCATGGCCGGGATTTGCCATTCGACCATCTTCTCGTAGATGGGGTACCAGTGGCGGTCGGTCAGCGGCGGGCTGTTCCAGTGGCCGCCGGACGGGTCGGGGTTGAGGTTGATGCCGACCGCGCCATAGTCCTTGACGCATTTCTCCAGCTCGGGGATGCAGCTGGCCGGATCGACGCCGGGCGACTGCGGCAGCATGGCGGCCGGGGCGAAGTGCTCCGGAAAGAGCTGGCTCACGCGGTAGCACAGCTCGTTGCAGATGGCCGCCCAGGTGCTGGACACCTGGAAGTCGCCGATGTGGTGCGCCATGAAGCTGGCGCGCGGGCTGAAAATGGTCAGGTCGCTGCCGCGCTCGCGCATCAGGCGCAGCTGGTTGGTCTCGATCGATTCGCGCAGTTCGTCGTCGGAGATCTTCAGCTCGGCCACGCGGGGCATGGCGGCGGCGTCCTGAATGCCGGCGATCTGGCGCTTGCGCCAGTCTTCCAGCGCCTTGGGTGCCGTGGTGTAGTGGCCGTGGCAGTCGATGATCATGGTCTGTCCTTGCGGTGCGTGTGGCCGGCCCTACATCAGTGAGCGCTCGGCAAAATCCAGCGGCAGGCCGACGTAGTTTTCGGCAATGGTGCGCAGGCCGGCCTCGGAGTGGGTTAGGTAGTCCAGCTCGGCGTGCTGGAACTTGGCGGTGATCTGCTCGTCGTGCGGAAAACGGTGCATCAGCTGCGTGAGCCACCACGAGAAGCGCTCGGCGCGCCAGATGCGGCCCAGGCACTTGCGCGAATAGTCGTCGATGCCGGCTTCGCTCTTGTCCCGGTAGAACTCGATCAGCGCGTTGCTGAGGTACTTGACGTCGGTGGTGGCCAGGTTCAGGCCCTTGGCTCCGGTCGGCGGCACGATGTGGCCGGCGTCGCCCGCCAGGAACATGCGGCCAAAGCGCAGAGGCTCGGTGACGAAACTGCGCAGCGGCGCGATGCTTTTCTCCAGGCTGGGGCCCGTCACCAGTTTGTCGCGTCCTTCTTCGTCCAGGCGCAGGCGCAGCTCCTGCCAGAAGGCGTCGTCGCTCCAGTCTTCCACGTGCTGTGTCAGCGGCACCTGCAGGTAGTAGCGGCTGCGCGTGTGGCTGCGCTGGCTGCACAGGGCAAATCCGCGCGAGCTGTTGACGTAGATCAGCTCGTCGTTCACGGGCGGCGTGTCCGCCAGCAGGCCCAGCCAGCCGAAGGGGTAGACCTTCTCGTATTCGGTGATGGCCGAGCGCGGCGCGCTGGCGCGGCACACGCCGTGAAAACCATCGCAGCCGGCGATGAAGTCGCAGTCGAGGCGGTGCGACTGGCCGTTCTGGTCCCAGGTGACGTAGGGCCGGGCGGTATCGAAGTCGTGCACCGCCGTGTTCCTGGCCTCGTAGATCGTGGGCAGTCCGGCCGCGGCGCGCGCCTGCATCAGGTCGTGCGTCACCTCGGTCTGGCCGTACACCATCACGTTTTTGCCGCCGCTGTACTTGTTCAGGTCCACCCGGTGGCGCCGACCGTCCCACATCAGCTCGATGCCGCCGTGCACCAGGCCTTCCTGGTGCATGCGCTGGCCGACGCCGGCCTCGTCCAGCAAATCGACGCTGACCTGCTCCAGGATGCCGGCACGGATGCGGCCCAGCACGTAGTCGCCGCTCACGCGCTCGATGATCACCGTGTCGATGCCGGCCTTGTGCAACAGCTGGCCCAGCAGCAGCCCGGAAGGGCCGGCGCCGATGATGGCGACCTGGGTTCTCGACGTCTTCGCCGCGTTCATGTTTGTCTCCTCGGAGCGGGTTCCGATGTCCCGCTGATAGGCCATTGTTCTTCAATGCTGTTCGTGCGGCTATTGGTCTCGGCCACTAGCAGCTAGATCAAAATGGCATACCTTGAATCAAGGCATCACAAATCTGGCAAAAAATGGATCTGCGTCAACTCGAATACTTCGTGGGCGTGGCTGAACTGGGCAGCTTCAGCCGCGCCGCGCTGGCGCTGGAAGTGGCCCAGCCGGCGCTCAGCCGCCAGGTGCGCTTGCTGGAGGTGGAGTTGCGCCAGAGCCTGCTGCAGCGCCATGGCCGCGGCGCCGTGCCGACCGAGGCCGGCCTGGTGCTGCTGGAGCATGCGCGCGGCATCCTGCACCAGGTGGGGCGCGCCCGAGACGAGTTGGCACGCCTGCGCGGCGGCCTCACCGGGCATGTGGCCGTGGGGCTGCCGCCCAGCGTAGCGCGCGCGCTGGCCGTGCCGCTGGTGCGCGCCTTTGGCCAGCAGTTGCCCGAGGCGCGGCTGTCCATTGCCGAGGCGCTGTCCACCAACATGCAGGAGCAGCTGGCCAGTGGACGGCTGGACATCGCCGTGCTGTACAACGCGCGGCCCGTGCCCGGCCTGGAGATCACCCCCCTGGCCGTCGATGAGCTGATGCTGGTGCAGGGCGCGCGTGCGCCCCGCCACGCACCGTCCGGCACGCCGGTGACCCTGGATGAACTGGCGCGGCTGCCCCTGGTGATTCCCAGCCGGCCCAACGCCATCCGCATGCACGTTGAACACCAGTTGGCTGCGGTTGGCGGTCAGCCCGAGGTGGCGCTGGAAATCGATGGTGTGGCGGCCATCCTCGACCTGGTGGCCGACGGCGCGGGCAGTGCGGTGCTGTCGCGCCATGCGCTGGCGGCGGGTGCCCGGCCCGACATTTTTCAGCTGCGACCCATCGAAACCGGTCCCGGCCAGCGCCTGCAGATCCCGCTGTTCGCGGCGCTGAGTGCGCTGCGGCCGGGCACCGGTGCGCAGCGCGCGGTACTGGCCCTGCTGCAGGCGCTGGCGCCCGCATACCTGGGCTGACCACCACGCAAGCTGGAATATGACCGACACTTGGGCATGGATCAGCGCCCGACGGCCACCGCCGGTGTGGCGGGGCGCTGCTCACCCGAGGTTCCAACCATGATGCTGCAAGCCGACGACTGCCAACTGGTGCTGGTCGATTTCCAGGCCCGCCTGATGCCGGCCATCCACGAGGGGGCGTCCGTGCTGGCCAACGCGCGCCGGCTGGCGCAACTGGCGCGCTGGCTGCAGGTGCCGGTATGGGCCACCGAGCAGGTGCCCGACAAGCTGGGCGCCAGCGACGCGGCGCTGGCCGCGCTGTGCGATCGCGTCGTGGCCAAGATCGCCTTCAGCGGTGCTGACCTGCTGCAGCCGCTGCTGGCGCCCCCGGCGCCGGCGCCGCGCGGCAATGCCCGCAGCTTGCCCAGACATCTGCAAAAGCCCGCGCCCGCCGAGCCCGATCGCGGCACGCTGGTGCTGGCCGGCTGCGAGGCGCACGTGTGCCTGTTGCAGACGGCGCTGGAGCTGCTGGACTGCGATTGGGATGTGTGGGTGGCGACCGACGCCTGCGGCTCGCGCACCGAGCGCAACCGCGACGCCGCCTACGATCGCCTGGCGGCGGCCGGCTGCGAACTGGTCACCACCGAGATGGTGGGCTTTGAGTGGCTGGGCGACGCCGGGCATCCGCGCTTCAAGGACTGGCAGGGTTTGATTCGCTGACCGGCGTCAGGTCGTCGTCAAGATCGCGGGTCTATCATCGGGCGGCAGGGCAAACGACCCGAGGACAGGAGACACGAGATGAGCGGCACCCCCCACGGAAACTACGCCAAGGCTTTTGCGGCAGCCCAGTCCGACCCGGCGACGTTCTGGGCCGACAAGGCCGAGGGCATCGACTGGATCAGGCGCTGGGACCAGGTCATCGACGACACCCGCAAACCCTTTTACCGCTGGTTCGCTGGCGGCGTGCTCAACACCTGCCACAACTGTGTCGATCGCCACGTCGAAAACGGCCGCGCCGAGCAGCTGGCGCTGGTTTTCGACAGCCCGCTGGCCGGAACCCAGCGCAAGATCAGCTACCGCGAACTGCAGGCGCTGACGGCACGTTGCGCCGGCGCCTTGCTGGCCATGGGCGTGAAGAAGGGTGACACGGTCGTCATCTACATGCCCATGGTGCCCGAGGCGGTGATTGCCATGCTGGCCTGCGCGCGCATCGGCGCCGTGCATTCGGTGGTGTTTGGCGGTTTTGCCGCGCCCGAGCTGGCCAAGCGCGTGGTCGACGCCAAGCCGGCGGCCATGATCTCGGCCTCGTGCGGCTTGCTGCCCGGACGCAGCGTGCCCTACAAGCCGCTGCTGGACGAGGCCTTGCAGATCGCCGGCGTGCCCCATACCCCTTGCCTCATCCTGCAGCGCCCCGAGCTGCAAGCCGGCATGCTGCCCGGGCGCGACATCGACTGGGACGAAGCCATGGCCCGCGCAACACCGGCCGACTGCGTGCCGGTGGCTGCCACCGATCCGCTGTACGTCATCTACACCTCCGGCACCACGGGCAAGCCCAAGGGCGTGGTGCGCGACAACGGCGGCCACGCCGTGGCGCTGCGCTGGTCGATGGAGGCGGTCTACGGCACGCGGCCGGGCGACGTGTACTGGGCCGCCTCGGACGTGGGCTGGGTGGTGGGTCACTCCTACATCGTCTATGGCCCGCTGCTGCAGGGCTGCACCACCATCCTGTATGAGGGCAAGCCCGTGGGCACGCCCGATGCCGGCGCCTTCTGGCGCGTGTGCGCCGAGCACCAGGTCAACGTGCTGTTCACCGCGCCCACGGCGTTTCGCGCCATCAAGAAGGAAGACCCGAGCGGCGCACTGGTCAGGAAATACGATCTGTCGCGCTTTCGCACGCTGTTCCTGGCGGGCGAGCGGGGCGATCCCGACACCATCGCGTGGGCAGAAAAAATCCTCGGTGTGCCGGTCATCGACAACTGGTGGCAGACCGAGCTGGGCTGGCCCGCGATCAGCAACTGCATGGGCATCGAGCCGCTGCCGGTGCGGCCCGGCTCGCCCACCAGGCCGGTGCCCGGCTTCGACATCCATATCCTGGACGAGGAGGGCCGCGAAAAGGCGGCCGGCGACATCGGCAGCCTGGTGATCAAGCTGCCGCTGCCGCCCGGCGGGCTGACCACGCTGTGGAACAACGACGCCGGCTTTGTCGAGACCTACCTCGAACGCTATCCGGGCTACTACCTGTCGGGTGACGCGGGGTATTTCGATGTCGACGGCTACGGCTGGGTGATGGCGCGGATCGACGACATCATCAACGTGGCCGGCCATCGCCTGTCCACCGGGCAGATGGAAGAAATCCTGGCCGCACATCCGGATGTGGCCGAAGCGGCGGTGGTCGGCGCGGCCGACGCGCTCAAGGGCCAGGTGCCGCTGGGGCTGGTGGTGCTCAAGTCCGGCGTCACGCGGCCGGAGGCCGAAATCTGTGCCGAGCTGGTGGCCCAGGTGCGCACACAAATCGGAGCCGTGGCCGATTTCAAGAGCGTGCAGGTGATCGCACGCCTGCCCAAGACGCGCTCGGGCAAGGTGCTGCGCGTGACCATCCGCAGCATGGCCGATGGCGCGGACCTGAAGGTGCCCGCCACCATCGAGGACGACACGGTGCTGCCCGAGATCACGGCGGCGCTCAAGGCGCTGGGCTACCCCCGCCCGCACCCATGACCTTGGCCTGGGCGTGCGGCATCGCACGGGCCTGCACTTGCATGCGTTCGCACCCGGGGCCGATCGGTGGCAAAATTGCGTCCTTGCGAAATCAAGGCCCTTCCCAGCCAGTCGCGTCCGCCATCCGGTTCAGCCGTGACGCGGAAGGTTTCCCAACCAGCTTGAGTGCCCTGCAGGGGCACAAAAGGTCAGCGCAGCAATGAGTGACACCCAGTCCGTCTTCCAAACCTACCAGGGCAACAGCTATCTCTTCGGCGGCAACGCGCCGTATGTCGAGGAGATGTACGAGAGTTACCTGGCCAACCCGGGCAGCGTGCCCGATTCTTGGCGCGAGTACTTCGACGCGCTGCAGCACGTGCCAGCCGCCGACGGCAGCAATGCGCGCGACGTGCCGCATCTGCCGGTCATCAACGCCTTTGCCGAGCGCGCCAAGCAGGGCGGCACGCGGGTGGTGGTGGCCACGGGTGCCGACTCCGAGCTGGGCCGCAAGCGCACAGCGGTGCAGCAGCTGATCGCGGCTTACCGCAACGTCGGCGCCCGCTGGGCCGACCTCGATCCGCTCAAGCGCGCCGACCGCCCGCAGATTCCCGAGCTGGAGCCGTTCTTCTACGGCTTCACCGACGCCGACATGGAGACGGTGTTCAACGTCAGCAACACCTTTTTCGGCAAGGAAAGCATGCCGCTGCGCGAGTTGATCAACGCGCTGCGCGAAACTTATTGCGGCACCATCGGCGCCGAGTTCATGTACGCCACCGACCAGGTGCAAAAGCGCTGGTGGCAGGAGCGCCTGGAGCGCGTGCGCGCCAACCCGCAGTTGGACGCCGAGCAGAAGAAGCACGTGCTCGAGCGCCTGACCGCGGCCGAGGGCCTGGAGCGCTTCCTGCACACCAAGTACGTGGGCCAGAAGCGCTTTTCGCTCGAGGGCGGCGAGAGCTTCATCGTCTCCATGGACGAGATCGTGCAGTCCGCCGGCAAGCAGGGCGTGCAGGAAATCGTCATCGGCATGGCCCACCGCGGCCGCTTGAACGTGCTGGTCAACACCTTGGGCAAGATGCCCTCGATGCTGTTTGCCGAGTTCGATCACACGGCGCCCGAGGAGCTGACCGCCGGTGACGTGAAGTACCACCAGGGCTTCAGCTCGGACGTGTCCACCGCCGGCGGGCCGGTGCACTTGTCGCTGGCCTTCAACCCCTCGCACCTGGAGATCGTCAACCCCGTGGTCGAGGGCAGCGTGCGCGCCCGGATGGACCGCCGCGGTGACGCAGAGGGCGACAGCGTGCTGCCCGTGCTGGTGCACGGCGACGCCGCCTTTGCCGGCCAGGGCGTGGTGATGGAGACCCTGGCGCTGGCGCAGACGCGGGGCTACTACACCGGTGGCACGCTGCACATCGTCATCAACAACCAGATCGGCTTCACCACCAGCGACCCGCGGGACACGCGCTCGACGCTGTATTGCACCGACGTCGTCAAGATGATCGATGCGCCGGTGCTGCACGTCAACGGCGACGACCCCGAAGCCGTGGTGCTGTGCACCCAGCTGGCGCTGGACTACCGCCAGCAGTTCAACCAGGACGTGGTGGTCGACATCGTGTGCTTCCGCAAGCTGGGCCACAACGAGCAGGACACGCCCATGCTCACCCAGCCGCTGATGTACAAGAAAATCGGCGCGCATCCCGGCACGCGCAAGCTGTACGGTGACAAGCTGGTCACGCAGCAGGTGCTGGCTGCCGATGGCCCGGACGCCATGGTGGCCGCCTACCGCGCCGCCATGGATGCGGGCCGTCACACGGTCGATCCGGTGCTGACCAATTTCAAGAGCAAGTACGCGGTGGATTGGTCGCCCTTCCTGGGCACCAAGTGGACCGACGCCGCCGAGACCGCGATTCCGCTGGCGGAGTGGAAGCGCCTGGCCGAGCGCATCACCACCGTGCCCGAGGGTTTCACGGTGCACACGCTGGTCAAGAACGTGCTGGAGCACCGCGCTGCCATGGGCCGCGGCGAGATGAACGTGGACTGGGGCATGGGCGAGCACATGGCCTTTGCATCGCTGGTGGCCTCGGGCTATCCGATCCGCCTGTCGGGCGAGGATTGCGGCCGCGGCACCTTCGTGCATCGTCACGCCGTGCTGCACGACCAGAAGCGCGAGAAGTGGGACGTCGGCACCTACATTCCGCTGCAGAACGTCACCGAGGGGCAGGCGCCATTCGTCGTCATCGACTCCATCCTGTCCGAGGAGGCGGTGCTGGGCTTCGAGTACGGCTACGCGTCCAACGACCCCAACACCCTGGTGATCTGGGAAGCGCAGTTTGGCGACTTCGCCAACGGCGCGCAGGTGCTGATCGACCAATTCATCGCTTCCGGGCGAGGGTCAAGTGGGGCCGCGTCAACGGCCTGACGCTGATGCTGCCGCACGGCTACGAGGGGCAGGGCCCCGAGCACTCCTCGGCGCGTCTGGAGCGCTTCATGCAGCTGGCGGCCGACACCAACATGCAGATCGTGCAGCCCACCACGGCCAGCCAGATTTTCCACGTGCTGCGCCGCCAGATGAGAGTCCGCCCGCTGCGCAAGCCGCTGGTGATCGCCGCGCCCAAGAGCCTGCTGCGCAACAAGGACGCCACCTCGCCGCTCGCCGAGTTCACCAGTGGGGGCTTCCAGACCGTCATTCCCGACAGCGGCGAACTCAAGGGCGAGAAGGTCAAGCGCGTGCTGGCCTGCTCGGGCAAGGTGTATTACGACCTGGTCAAGAAGCGCGAGGAAAAGGGCGCCCACGACGTGGCCATCCTGCGTGTCGAGCAGCTCTATCCGTTCCCGCACAAGGCCTTTGCGGCCGAACTCAAGAAGTACCCCAACGCGACCGAGATCGTCTGGTGCCAGGACGAGCCGCAGAACCAGGGCGCCTGGTTCTTCGTGCAGCACTACATCCACGAGAACATGACCGCTGGCCAGAAGCTGGGCTATGCCGGCCGTGCCGCCTCGGCCTCGCCGGCCGTCGGCTATGCCCATCTGCACCAGGAGCAGCAAAGGGCCTTGGTCGATGCCGCCTTCGGGCGCCTCAAGGGCTTCGTGCTGAACAAGTGATTGCATCCGCGCGGCGCGAGGGCGCCTGCCCCGCCGCGCTCATCTGAATAGAACCAGGAAACACATCCCATGGCCATCGTAGAAGTCAAAGTTCCCCAGCTGTCCGAGTCCGTGTCCGAGGCCACGCTCTTGCAGTGGAAGAAAAAAGCCGGTGAAGCGGTCAAGGTCGACGAGATCCTGATCGAGGTCGAAACCGACAAGGTCGTGCTCGAGGTGCCCGCGCCCGCTGCCGGCGTGTTGACCGAAATCATTGAAGCCGACGGCGCCACCGTGGTGGCCGACCAGTTGCTGGCACGCATCGACACCGCCGCCGTCGCCGGTGCGGGCGCGCCCGCCGTTTCGCCGGTGCCGGCAGCGGCGCCGGTCGCAGCCCCGGCAGCGGCCGCAGCGACCGCATCCGGCAGCAAGGCCGGCATTGCCATGCCGGCGGCCGCCAAGCTGATGGCCGACAACCAGCTACCCGCCGGCTCCGTGGCGGGCACCGGCAAGGACGGCCGCGTCACCAAGGGCGATGTGCTGGGCGCCGTGCAGGCGGGTACCAAGCCGGCCCAGATTCCCACCGGCGCGCCCACCAGCAGCCTGCCGCAGGTGGCCGCACCCGCCGCACCCAACCTGGGCGAGCGCCCCGAGCAGCGCGTGCCCATGACGCGCCTGCGCGCCCGCATTGCCGAGCGCCTGCTGCAGTCGCAGTCCACCAACGCCATCCTGACGACGTTCAACGAAGTCAACATGCAGCCGGTGATGGATCTGCGCAAGAAGTTCCAGGACACGTTCGTCAAGGAACACGGCGTGA
This sequence comes from Burkholderiaceae bacterium, assembly GCA_041396485.1. Classification (GTDB taxonomy): domain Bacteria; phylum Pseudomonadota; class Gammaproteobacteria; order Burkholderiales; family Burkholderiaceae_C; genus Ottowia. Next base: position 881,481 of record JAWKYM010000001.1, read on the forward strand.
AGCTCGGCTTCATGTCCTTCTTCGTCAAGGCGGCGGTGCACGCGCTCAAGAAGTTCCCGGCCGTCAATGCCAGCATCGACGGCAACGACATCATCTACCACGGCTACTTCGACATCGGCATCGCCGTCAGCTCGCCGCGCGGCCTGGTGGTGCCCATCCTGCGCAACGCCGACCAGATGAGCTTTGCCGACATCGAGAAGAAGATCGCCGAATACGGCCAGAAGGCCAAGGATGGCAAGCTGAGCATCGAGGAGATGACCGGCGGCACCTTCTCGATCTCCAACGGCGGCACCTTCGGCTCGATGATGTCCACGCCCATCATCAACCCGCCGCAGTCCGCCATCTTGGGTGTGCACGCCACCAAGGACCGCGCCGTGGTCGAGAACGGTCAGGTCGTGGTGCGGCCCATGAACTACCTGGCCATGAGCTACGACCACCGGCTGATCGACGGCCGCGAGGCGGTGCTGAGCCTGGTGGCCATGAAGGACGCGCTGGAAGACCCGTCGCGCCTGCTGTTCGACCTTTGATCGAGCGCCACGATGTCGATCGCCGACGAACTCAGCAAGCTCGATGAACTGCGCCAGCGCGGCACCCTGAGCGACGCTGAGTTCGCGCGCGCCAAGGAGCGGCTGCTGGGTACGGCGACGCCACCGCCGCCAGCGCCGCCGCCCGGGCTGGATGCCGTCAATCGTCTGCGACGCAGCACCGGCGACCGCTGGATCGGCGGCGTGTGTGGCGGCCTGGCGCGGGCGACCGGCCTCGAGAGCTGGGTCTGGCGCCTGATCTTCGCGGTGCTGACCCTGTTCGGCGGCGCGGGCATCGTCATTTACCTTCTGCTGTGGATCTTCGTGCCGGCCGAATAGGCGCGGCACCCCAACTCACCCAACATCATGAGCAAATCATTCGACGTCATCGTCATCGGCGCCGGCCCCGGCGGCTACATCGCGGCCATTCGGGCGGCGCAACTGGGCTTCAACGTCGCCTGCATCGACGAGTGGAAAAACGCCCAGGGCGGCCCGGCGCCGGGTGGCACCTGCACCAACGTGGGCTGCATCCCGTCCAAGGCCCTGCTGCAAAGCTCGGAGCACTTCGAGCACGCGGCCCGGCACTTCGGCGAGCATGGGATCACGCTGAAGGACCTGAAGATGGACGTGGCCACCATGATTGGCCGCAAGGACCAGGTGGTCAAGCAGAACAACGACGGCATCGCCTACCTGTTCAAGAAGAACAAGGTCGCGTTCTTCCACGGTCGGGGCAGCTTCGTGCGTGCGGTCGATGGCGGATACGAGATCAGGGTTGCCGGCAAGACCGAAGAGAGCCTGACCGGAAAGCAGATCATCGTCGCAACCGGCTCCAGCGCGCGGGCGCTGCCGGGTGCGCCGTTTGACGAGCAAAGCATCCTGAGCAACGACGGTGCACTGGCGATTGGGGCAGTGCCCAAGCGCCTGGGACTGATCGGATCGGGCGTGATCGGCCTGGAGATGGGCAGCCTGTGGCGGCGCCTGGGCGCCGAGGTGACGGTGCTCGAAGCCCTACCGACGTTTTTGGGCGCGGTGGACGAGCAGATCGCCAAGGAGGCGCGCAAGGCCTTCGACAAGCAGGGCCTGAAGATCGAGCTGGGCGTGAAGGTCGGCGAGGTCAAGGCCGCCAAGAAGGGCGTGACCGTGGCCTACGCAAACGCCAAGGGCGAGGCGCAGGAGCTGGCGGTGGACAAGCTGATCGTCTCCATCGGCCGCGTGCCCAACACCACGGGGCTGAACGCCGAGGCGGTGGGCCTGAAGCTGGGCGAGCGCGGCGACGTGCTGGTGGACGACGAGTGCCGCACCAACCTGCCCGGCGTGTGGGCGGTGGGCGACGTGGTGCGCGGCCCCATGCTGGCGCACAAGGCCGAGGAAGAGGGCGTGGCCGTGGCCGAGCGCATCGCCGGCCAGCACGGGCACGTGGACTTCAACCTGGTGCCTTGGGTGATCTACACCAGCCCCGAGATCGCGTGGGTCGGCAAGACCGAGCAACAACTAAAGCAGGCGGGCGTGAAGTACAAGGCCGGCACCTTCCCCTTCATGGCCAACGGGCGCGCGCGCGCGCTGGGCGACACCACGGGCCTGGTCAAGTTCCTGGCCGACGCGGCGACGGATGAAATCCTGGGCGTGCACATCGTCGGCCCCATGGCCAGCGAGTTGATCGCCGAGGCGGGCGTGGCCATGGCGTTTCGCGCCAGCAGCGAGGACATCGCGCGCATCTGCCATGCGCACCCCAGCTTGAGCGAGGCCACCAAGGAGGCCGCGCTGGCGGTGGACAAGCGCACGCTCAATTTCTGATCGATTTGAAGAAAATTGGCCGCCGGCGCTTGTGCAGAAAGCGCGGTCAGCTATCAAGATAAAAGCAAATGGATGCCGTCGTGAGCGCCGTGCGCGCCGCCTACGAGCGTGAGCTGAGCGCGCGCGGCTACCAGGCCGACCCGGCGCAGCTGCGCGCGGTGGATGCCCTGCAGCGCTGCGCGGACGAATGGGCGGCTTACAAGAGCCGCCGCTCCAACGCACTGAAGAAGCTGTTCAACCACCCCGACATTCCCAAAGGGGTGTACATGTATGGCGGGGTGGGGCGCGGCAAGAGCTTCCTGATGGACTGCTTCTTCGAGGCGGTGCCGATCAAGCGCAAGACGCGGCTGCACTTTCACGAGTTCATGCGCGAGGTGCACCGCGAGCTGGCCGGCCTGCAGGGCACCGTGAACCCGCTGGACGAACTGGGCCGGCGCATGGCGCGGCGCTACAAGCTGGTCTGCTTTGACGAGTTCCACGTCGCCGACATCACCGACGCCATGATCCTGCATCGCTTGCTGGTGGCGTTGTTCGACAACGGCGTGGGCTTCGTCACCACCAGCAATTTCAAGCCCGACGAGCTCTACCCCGACGGCCTGCACCGCGACCGCATCCTGCCGGCCATCGACTTGCTGAACGAGCGCATGGAGGTCATCAACGTCGACAACGGCGTGGACTACCGCCACCGCACGCTGCAGGACGTCCAGCTCTACCACACCCCCTTGGGCGAGGCGGCCGACACGGCCATGACGGCCGCTTTCACGCAGCTGGCCAGCGGGCCGGACGAAGACCCGGTGCTGCACATCGAGGCACGCGAAGTCCGGGCGCGTCGCCGCGCCGGCGGCGTGGTGTGGTTCGACTTTCGCACCCTGTGCGGCGGACCGCGCTCGCAAAACGACTACCTGGAGGTCGCCAGCCAGTTCCACACCGTGCTGTTGTCCGACGTGCCGCACATGCCGGTGCGCATGGCCTCCGAGGCGCGGCGCTTCACCTGGCTGATCGACGTGCTCTACGATCGCCGCGTGAAGCTGATCCTGTCCGCCGCCGTGCCGCCCGAGCTGCTCTATACCGAGGGCCCGCTGGTGCACGAATTTCCACGCACCGTGTCGCGCCTGGCGGAGATGCAGTCGCTCGAGTACCTGGCCGAACCCCACCGCACGGTGGACACCCACCTCACATGAGCCTGCATCGTATGCCCATCCTGGCACTGGCCCTGCTGGCCGGCGGCTGCGCGCAAAGTCCCCTGCGCCCCGTCACCGCAGACACGGCCGCCACGGCTGTGCAGGCGCCGGCTGGCCAGCCCTTCGAGCCCTGGCTGCAGGCGGAGCGCGCCCGCGTGGCGCAGCAGCGCGCGGCGGCGCAGCAGCGCTATCACGACGAAGAACTGGCGTGCTGGCGTCGCTTTGCCGTCAACGACTGCCTGAGCGACGCCAAGCGCCAGCGCCGCAACACGCTGGATGGGCTGCGCCAGCAGGACCTGCAACTCAATGCGTTGGAGCGCGAGCAGCGCACCGCCGGGCGCCTGCGGGTGATCGAGCAGAAGGCCGGGTCGGGTGCGCCTGTGGTCGCGCCCTCAATTCAAGGGCATCAGTGAGGAACGACGCGCCGGCTTGGTTTCCACCGGCGGGTCCACCTTGACGATCACCAGCGACAGGTTGTCGCCCACGCCACCGGCACGCTGGCGGGCTTTTTCGACCAGGAATTCGCTTGCCTCGCGCGGCGTCAGGGTGTTCAGCACCGAGCCGAGCTCCTCGGTGTTGAAGTAATGCCACACGCCATCGGTGCAGGCCAGCAGCGTGTCGCCGATCTGCAGGCGCGGGATGAATTGCGCGGTGAAGGTCGGTTCGGGTTCCGTGCCCAGACAGGAGGTCAGCACGTTGGACTGGGGGTGATCGCCCGCATCCTCCTCGCTCAATTGGCCCTGGGCCACCAGCGTCTGCACGTACGAGTGGTCCGTGGTGCGCCGCACCAGCTGCGTGCCGCGAAAGTGATGAACGCGCGAGTCGCCGCAGTGCAGCCAGTGGCATTCGCCACCGGGGTTGAGCAGGAAGGCCGCCATGGTGCTGTGCGGCTCCTGTTCGGCCGCAATGGCCGTCAGCTTGATGACCAGGTGCGCCTCCTGTCCAATCTGGCGCAGCAGAGCCGAGGCGTCGTCGGTCTGGGGGTCGTAGCGCTCGAACAGCTGCTGTGCCGTCAGCAGCACCTGATCGGCCGCCTTGCGCCCGCCGGTGCGCCCGCCCATGCCGTCGGCCACCACGGCCAGCAGACAGCCGCTGCTGCGCGGATGGACAAGCAGGGCCACCTGGTCCTGCTGATAATCGCGATCGCCCTTGTGCAGACCGGTGGCGGCGCTGAGTCGGTAGCCCTTGTCCATGCGTGTGTTCCCCTGATGCTGCCGTGGCTGGCGACACCGTATTATGGGATGACTGCGCGGCCGCTGGCCGGTCCTGTTCGTCGTCGTGATCTGAGCCCGTGAATTCATCCCTCCCGCTGGAGCATGCCGTGCTGGCCGCTTTCGAGCCCGCCGGCCCGGTGGCCCGCGCCGCTGCCGGCTTTGCGCCGCGCGCCGGCCAGTTGCAGATGGCCACGGCCGTGGCGCGCACCGTGGTGCAGGGCGGCGTGCTGGTGGCCGAGGCCGCCACCGGCGTGGGCAAGACCTTTGCCTACCTGGTGCCGGCCCTGCTGTCGGGCGAGCGGGTGCTGCTGTCGACGGCCACCAAGGCCCTGCAGGACCAGCTGCATGGCCGCGACCTGCCGCTGCTGGCGCAGGCGCTGGGCGTGCCGGTGCGCACCGCCCTGCTCAAGGGGCGCGGCAGCTACCTGTGCCTGCACCGGCTGGAGCAGGCCGGCCACGACATGGATGCAGCCAGCCTGCACCTGCGCCATTCGCTGTCAAGAATCGAGCGCTGGGCCCAGACCACGCGCACCGGCGACCTGGCCGAACTGCCGGGGTTGGACGAGCGTTCGCCGGTGATTCCGCTGGTGACCAGCACACGCGAGAACTGCCTGGGTGCCGACTGCCCGCAGTTCCGTGCCTGCCACGTCAACCAGGCGCGGCGCGAGGCGCTGGCCGCCGACGTGGTGGTCATCAACCACCATCTGTTTTTTGCCGACCTGGCGATCCGCGAGTCGGGCATGGCCGAGTTGCTGCCCACGGTGCGCGTGGTCGTGTTCGACGAGGCACACCAGCTCAACGAGATCGGCATCCAGTTCCTGGGCCAGCAGCTGGGCACGGGCCAGTTGCTGGATCTGGCGCGCGACCTGCTGGCCACCGGCCTCAAGCACGCCCGCGGCCAGGCCGACTGGAACGCCTTGGCCGCTCGTGTGGAGCACGCCGCGCGCGAGTTGCGCCTGGCCGGTGGGCCGACGCGCGGCAGCACCCGGCTGCGCTGGGGCGAGGCCACGCCCGATGAAGTGGACGCAACCGCCTGGCAAGCCGCGCTGGGATGCGTGGGCGTGGCGCTGACGGCGATCACCGACGCACTGGCGGCCGTGGACGAGCAAAGCCCCGATCTGCGGCGCCTGCACGAGCGGGTGACGCTGCTGGGCGAGCGCGCAGCGCATTTTCAGCGGCCCTGCGATCCGGCCCTGGTGCGCTGGGTGGATGTGGGCGCCGCGCTGCGCCTGCGCGAGTCGCCGCTGGACATTGCCGAGGCGGTGCGCACGCGCTTGCTGGGCGGGCCGGATGCACGGCCGGAACCCGGCGACGAGCCAGCATCCAGGCCCGAGCTGCCGCCCGACGCCCAGGCGCGCGCGCGGGCCTGGATCTTCACCTCGGCCACCCTGGGCGACGACGAGCACCTGTCGTGGTTCACCCAGCCCTGCGGGCTGGAGCAGGCCGACGTCTTGCGCGTGGGCAGTCCGTTCGACTATGCGCGGCAGGCCGCGCTGTATGTGCCGGCGCGGGGGGCACGGCCGGGTGATGCGGTGCATTCGCAGCAGGTGGCCCAATTGGCCGGCGACGGGGCCCAGCGGCTGGGCGGGCGCACCCTGGTGCTGACCACCACGCTGCGCGCGCTGCGCGACATTGGCGAGGCCCTGCGGCAGCGCTTTGACGCGGCCAGCGGCATCGAGGTGCTGGTGCAGGGCGGCCTGCCCAAGCGCGAACTGATGGCGCGCTTTCGCCAGGCCGGCGAGCCGGGGCGGCCGGGCTGCGTGCTGGTCGGCTCCAGTTCGTTCTGGGAGGGAGTGGATTTGCCGGGCGACGCGCTGCAGCTGGTGGTGATCGACAAGCTGCCGTTTCCGCCGCCGGGCGATCCGCTGGTTGAGGCGCGTTGCCGCCGCATCGAGGCCGCCGGGCGCAGCGCGTTTTCGAGCTATTCGGTGCCCGAGGCGGCGGTGGCGCTCAAGCAGGGCGCCGGGCGGCTGATCCGCAGCGAGACCGACCGCGGCGTGCTGGCCATCTGCGACCCGCGGCTGGTGAGCATGGGCTACGGCCGCCGCCTGCTGGCTGCGCTGCCGCCCATGCGGCAGCTGGCGGGACGAGAGGCGTTCGACGATGCACTGGAGCAACTGCAGGCCGCGGCGGGCGGCGCCGCCGATCCGCAGGACGCACTCCTGGACGAGCAGCCGCCGTTCTGAGCCTCAGGACCGGGCCGCGGCCGCTACCACAACTGCCACCAGGGCTTGCTGTCGCCCTGAAAGCCGCGTGCCAGATAGGTGCTGTTGGGGTAGTTCTGCTCCAGCACCCGCTTGGCGTCGTCGCTCAGCTGCGTCATGCCCAACTTGTCGTAGGCACGCACCAGGATGTACAGCGCTTCTTCCAAGGCTGGCGCGTCGCGGTAGTCCTTGATGGCCTGCTGCGCGCGGTTGACGGCCGCCACGTAGGCGCCGCGCTGGTAGTAGTAGCGCGCCACGTGCACCTCGTACTGCGCCAGCGCATTGACGGTGTAGCGCATGCGCGCCTTGGCGTCGGGCGTGTAGCGCGAATCGGGAAAGCGCTTGACCAACTCGTCGAAGGATTCAAAGGCCTGCTTGGCCGCCTTCTGGTCGCGTTCGGACAGGTCCTGGCGCGACAGGAAGGAGAACAGCCCCAGCTCGTCGTTGAAATTGATGACGCCCTTGAGGTACAGGGCGTAGTCGATGGCCGGGCTGGCCGGATGCAGGCGCATGAAGCGATCCAGCGTGGCGACGGCCTCGGCCTTTTGCCCGTCCTTGTACTGCGAGTACGCCTTGTCCAGTTGCGCCTGCTGCGCCAGCGGCGTGCCGGCAGCGCGGCCCTCCAGGGTTTCGAACAGCGGCACGGCCTTGTCGTAGGCGCCCGAGTTCAGTTCGTCCTTGGCCTCGGCGTAGATGCGGTTGGGGCTCCAGCCCGCGGTGCGGTCCACCGGCTTGGACGAGCACGCCGCCAGCAGGCTGGCGGCCATCACGGCGGCTGCCGTCGCCGCCGATAATCGGGCTCGTTGCATTGCAGGCAATCCTCTTGAGTCAAGCTGCTTCAATTATATCGGCCACCCCCCTTGCGGACGGCCCCGAAACCGGCACCGAAGACGACGTCGGCGAAGTGGGCGCCGAGCTGGAAACGCGCACGCTCACGGTGCCGGCCGAGGGACATGGCCAGCGGCTGGACCGCGTGCTGGCCGCGCAGGTGCCCGAGTTCTCGCGCAGCCACCTGCAGCAGCTCATCGGTGCCGGCGCCGTGCGCCTGAATGCAGTGCCGGTGGCCAAGCCGGCGCACAAGTTGCGCGCCGGCGACGTGCTCGACGTCGAGCTGCGCCCCACGCCCATGAGTCAGGCCTTCGTGCCGCAGGCGATGGAACTTTCCGTGCTGTATGAGGACGAGCACCTGGCCATCATCGACAAGCCCGCCGGCCTGGTGGTACACCCGGCGCCAGGCCACTGGAGCGGCACATTGCTCAATGGCCTGCTGGCGCGTGACGCACGCGCCGCGCTGCTGCCGCGCGCCGGCATCGTGCACCGGCTGGACAAGGACACCAGCGGCCTGATGGTGGTGGCGCGCACCCGTGCGGCCATGGACGCGCTGGTGGCGCAGATCGGCGCACGCCAGGTGCACCGCGAGTACCTGGCGCTGGCGCACCGGCCCTGGCAAGGGCCGCCCGCGCGCGAGATCGACGCCCCCATCGGCCGCGACCCCCGCAACCGCTTGCGCATGGCCGTGGTCGATTTGGCGCACCACGCCGGCAAGCCGGCGCAGACGCGCTGTGAATGGCTGGCCGACGCCGAGGCGGGCTGCCTGCTGCGCTGCCTGCTGCGCACCGGCCGCACGCACCAGATTCGCGTGCATCTGGCCCAGCTCGGCCATCCGCTGGTGGGCGACGTCCTGTATGGCGGCGCGCCCGCCGCCGGCACGATGCGCCAGGCCTTGCACGCGCGCCGCCTGTCACTGGCGCACCCGATCTCGGGGGCAGCGCTCGACTTCGTGGCGCCACTGCCCCCCGATCTGGCCGCGGCGCTGGCGGCCTGGGGCCTTACAATTCCCGCTTGACGACGCGCCAGCCGCAGGAAGGGGCTGGCCGCATTCCGTTCGACGCCCGCCTGGCGCCCCGCGCATGCCAGGCCCGCTCCCTTTCGGGTCTTGCGGCCCGCACCGCGCGCCTGTCCCGGCGCGCCCTGTCAAAGAGACCCAAGCCGTGACCTCCGCGGACGCCAAGCGCATTCTTGAAACCGCCCTGATCTGTGCCCAACAGCCCATGCCCCTGCGCGAGCTGCAGGGGCTGTTCGCCGGCGAACTGGGGCCCGACACGCTCAAGTCGCTGCTGCTGGAGCTGCAGGACGACTGGGCGCAGCGCGGCGTCGAACTGGTGGCCGTGGCCAGCGGCTGGCGTTTTCAAAGCCGCCCTGAGCTGCGCGAGTACCTGGACCGCCTGCACCCCGAAAAGCCGCCCAGGTACACCCGCGCCACGCTGGAAACGCTGGCCATCATCGCCTACCGCCAGCCGGTGACGCGCGGCGACATGGAGGACATTCGCGGCGTCACCATCAATTCGCTGCTGCTCAAGCAGCTCGAGGACCGCGGCTGGGTCGAAGTCATCGGCCACCGCGAGACCGTCGGGCGCCCGGCACTCTACGCCACCACGCGCCAGTTCCTCGACGACCTGGGCCTGCAGTCGCTGGAGCAGTTGCCCATCATGGAGGATGCCGTCGAGGCCGTGCCGGGCATGTTCGAAACCCTGGCCGGCGACGAGGCGTCGGCCCCGGGCATGCCGGCGGGCGCGGGCGCCCCCGACAGCGAGAGCGAGAGCGAGGCCCCGGACGGGGACGTCGCGCCCATGAACTCCGAGGTCGTGGCGCCGCCGTCCGATCCGGAGGCCGAAGACGGGGCCGACACCCCCGCGGTCGATGCGGAACCCGCGTCCTCCACTGCTGCCCAAGACGATACCGAAGAAAGCCCCACGCCATGACCCCGCAAGAGCCCAGCCAAGCGCCCAAGGACGAGGCCGCCGCCGCGCCGGCGCCGCTGCCAGATCCGGCATCAAATTCGGCTTCTGCGCCCGTCCAGTCAGCGCAAGATGCTATCGAATCAGTGGCATCTGCGGACCAGCCCAGCCCGGTCGAAGACAGCGCCGACGATGCCCCGGTGGCCTTCGACGACCTGGTTTCGGGCCGCTTCGACGAGCAGGCCGCCGCGCCCGCGCCGCCGCCCAAGCGCGTGCTGCTGCCGCAGCCCGAAAGCCCGAAGCTGCACAAGGTGCTGGCCCAGGCCGGCCTGGGCTCGCGCCTGGAGATGGAGCAGCTCATCCTGCAGGGCCGCATCTCGGTCAACAACCAGCCGGCGCACATCGGCCAGCGCATCCAGTATGGCGATCAGGTCAAGATCAACGGCAAACCCGTCCAGGTGCGCATTGCGCCGCCGCCGGCGCGCGTGCTGGCCTACCACAAGCCGGTGGGCGAGGTCGTCACCCACGACGACCCGGGCAACCGGCCCACGGTGTTTCGCAAGCTGCCGCGCCTGCAATCGGGCAAGTGGCAGTCGGTGGGCCGGCTCGACCTGAACACCGAAGGCCTGCTGCTGTTCACCACCTCGGGCGAGCTGGCCAACCGCCTGATGCATCCGCGCTTCGGCTTGCAGCGCGAGTACGCCGTGCGCGTGCTCGGTGCCCTCAGCGATGAGGAAAAGCAGCGCCTGCTGGACGGCGTGACGCTGGATGACGGTCCGGCCCAGTTCAGCACCATCACCGAGGAAGGGCAGGGCGACGGCGCCAACCAGTGGTATCGCGTCACCATCGGCGAGGGGCGCAACCGTGAGGTGCGTCGCATGATCGAGGCCGTGGGCCACGCCGTCAGCCGCCTGATCCGCATCCGCTACGGCGCCATGATGCTGCCGCGCGGCCTGCGTCGCGGCCAGTGGATGGAATTGGGCGAACGCGACATCCGCGCCCTGGGCGAGGCCTCGGGCACGCCCGAGCACGTGCTGCGCGGCGCGCGCGAGCCGCAGCCGGGCCGCGCCGATGCCCCGCGGCGCGGCGGGCGCGCCGACCGGGGTCGCGGCAGTGGCCCGCGGCCCAACATGGGGCCTGGCGCCAGCGCAGCTGCGCCGCGTCCGCGCCGCGCCGGTCGCCCAAGCACGGCGCCAGGCCGTGGTTCGGGCGGTGGCCAGCCGGACCCGATGCGGACTTCGCAGGGCTACATCGGCGCCGAAAGCTTTCGCCCTGCTGGCGGCCGGGGCGGCAAGCGTCCGGGCGGCGTCGCGGGCGGTGGCTTCAGGGGTGCACGTTCGGGAGGGCCGGGGGGCGCCCGCGGGCCGGGTGGGAGTGGCCCCAAGGGTCCGCGCGCGCCCGGCATGGGTGGTCCCAGGGGGCCGCGCCGGAGCTCGGGCGGTGGCCGGCCCGCGTGAGCGTGGCCGGCGCGTTAAAATCAAAAGCTTTGTTCGTTAAGCAAAATCCATTCAATTTCAATCAGGAACCCTGTCATACATGGCCACCCAACGTACCCTGTCCATCATCAAGCCCGACGCCGTTGCCAAGAACGTCATCGGCCAGATTTACGCCCGGTTCGAGGCGGCGGGCCTGAAGGTCATTGCCGCGCGCATGCAGCATCTGTCGCGCCGTGAGGCCGAGCAGTTCTACGCCGTGCACAAGGAGCGCCCCTTCTTCAAGGACCTGGTCGAGTTCATGATCTCCGGCCCGGTGATGATCCAGGTGCTGGAAGGCGAGGGCGCCATCGCCAAGAATCGCGACCTGATGGGCGCCACCGACCCCAAGAAGGCCGACAAGGGCACCATCCGCGCCGATTTTGCCGACTCGATCGACGCCAACGCCGTGCACGGCTCGGACGCTCCCGAGACGGCGGCCGTCGAAGTGGCCTTCTTCTTCCCCGGCCTGGCCATCCACAGCCGCTGATCGTCTGCGGGGCGCGGGCCCTCTGGCATGTCCCTTCCTGGCGTCAATCTGCTCGAGTTCGACCTGGACGCGCTGGCCGCGTTCTGCGAGACGCTGGGCGAGAAGCGCTTTCGCGCCACGCAGCTGTTTCGCTGGATCCATCAGCGCGGCGTGGCCGACTTCGGCCAGATGAGCGATCTGGCCAAGTCGCTGCGGGACAAGCTCGCCGTCAGTGCCCACGTGGCCGCGCCGCCGGTGACGACGCAGCACATTTCGAAGGACGGCACCATCAAGTGGCTGTTCGACGTCGGCGGCGGCAACGCGATCGAGACCGTCTTCATCCCCGAGGACGATCGCGGCACGCTGTGCATCTCATCGCAGGCCGGTTGCGCCGTGGGTTGCCGCTTTTGCTCCACCGGCCACCAGGGCTTTTCGCGCAACCTGACGACCGGCGAGATCGTGGCGCAGCTGTGGTTTGCCGAGCACTTCCTGCGTCGCCACCTCGGGCGCGACGAGCGCGTGATCACCAACGTGGTGATGATGGGCATGGGCGAGCCGCTGCAGAACTACGACCGCCTGGTGCCCGCCCTGCGCACCATGCTGCATGATCACGGCTATGGCCTGTCGCGCCGGCGCGTGACGGTGTCCACCTCGGGCGTGGTGCCCATGATCGACCGCCTGGCGCGCGATTGCCCGGTCGCGCTGGCGGTGTCGCTGCACGCGCCCGACGACGCCTTGCGCGACCACCTGGTGCCGCTCAACCGCAAGCACTCGATCGACGAGCTGCTGGCCACCTGCACGCGCTATCTGCCGCATGCGCCGCGCGACTTCATCACCTTCGAATACGTCATGCTCGACGGTGTCAACGACACGCCCGAGCACGCCCAGGCCCTGATCGAGCTGATGCGCCACCATGGCGCGCACGGCCTGCGGGGCAAGTTCAACCTGATCCCGTTCAACCCGTTTCCGCAGTCGGGCCTGACCTGCTCGCCCATGCCGCGCGTGCTGGCCTTCGGCAAGGCGCTGAACGATGCGGGCATCGTCACCACCGTGCGCAAGACGCGCGGCGACGACATCGACGCCGCCTGCGGCCAGCTGGCCGGCGATGTGAAGGACCGCACCCGGGTGCACGAGCGCATGGCGCGTCAGCGCAGCTATGCGCGCCGGCGCGCCGACGTGCCTGCCCTGGGTGAAGCACCGGAAGGAAAGACCCGATGAAGACTTTGTCGTTGCGTGACGCGTGGACTGCACTGGCGCTGGCCGGGGTGTCCCTGGCCGGATCTTCGCTGCTGGCCGGCTGCGCGGCGCCGGCCGGCGCGCCGGGCGCCGCACCCTCGGAGCTTTCGACTTCCATGGATGAGAGCTCGGCGCGCAAGCGCGCCGAAACGCGCTTGGCGCTGGCCAGTGGCTACTACGAGAACGGCCAGTACGACGTCGCGCTGGACGAGTTGAAGAAGGCCTTGCAGGCCGATCCCAGCTATGCCAAGGCCTATGACGTGGGAGGCAGCATCTACGTGGCCCTGGGCGACAAGGCGCGCGCCTACGCACATTTCAATCGGGCACTCGAACTCGACCCGCAGGACGCCAACGCCATGCACAACCTGGGCTGGCTGCAGTGCCAGGCCGACCACTATGCCGAGGCGCAGGCGCTGTTCGAGCGCGCCATCGCCGTGCCCACCTACCTGGGGCGCGCCCGCACGCTGATGGTGCAAGGCATCTGCCAGGCGCGTGCCGGCCAAGGCCAGCAGGCCGAGGCCACGCTGATGCGCTCCTACGAGCTCGATGCGGGCAACCCGGTGACCGCCTACAACCTGGCCCTGCTGCTGTTTCAGCGCGGCGACAACGAGCGCGCGCGCTTCTACATCCGGCGGCTCAACAACAGCGAACTGGCCAACGCCCAGTCGCTGTGGCTGGGCATCAAGGTCGAGCATCGCCTGAACGACCGCAAGGCCATGGAGCAGCTGGCCAGCCAATTGCGCCGGCGCTTTCCGGCTTCCAACGAGCTGATTGCCTACGAGCGGGGTCGATTCGATGATTGAACCCCAGTCCGGCTTCGGCCCGATGGAGTCCACGCGGCCGGCCGCCCTGTCAGCCGCGCCCGCCAGCCCTGGCGCACCGGCTTCGGCCGGCGCCATGCTGCGCCAGATGCGCGAGGCCGCCGGGGTGGACGTCGGCGTGCTGGCCAGCGCCATGAAGGTGTCGCTGCAAAAACTCGAGGCGCTGGAGCACGACCGGCTCGACCAACTGCCCGACGTGACCTTTGCCCGCGCGCTGGCGTCGGCCATCTGCCGCGCTTTCGGTGTTGACCCGGTGCCGGTGCTGGCTCTCATGCCGGCCACCCCGTCGGGCCTGCGTGCGCCCGCGTCCAACGTCAACGAGCCGTTCCATCCCGCCAACGAAAGCGGCGCGGCCGCGCTGTCCAGCGCCTTCTCGCGTCCGCTGCTGGCCGTGATTGCGGTGTTGCTGTTGGGTGCCGCGCTGCTGTGGCTGTGGCCCACCTGGCCGATCCGCCTGGCCGAGCCGGAGCCGGCGCTGCCGCCGGCGGTGGCGTCGAACCCGGCCGAAGCGGTTGCCGCGGCGTCCGAGCCGGTGCCGGCCGAGCCGGTGCCGGCCGAGCCGATGCCGGCCGAGGCGCCCGCTCCCGGGGTTGCCGACACCCCGGCGCCGGTGCCGGCGACAGCGTCCGCCCCGGCGTCCGTCCAGGCCCCCGTGGCCGCCGCCTCGGCACCCGCCCCCGTGGCCGCGGCCAGCAGCGCGCCGCTGAGCCTGCGCGCCACCGGCGAAAGCTGGGTGACGGTGCACGATGCCCATGGCAAGCAATTGATCAACCGCGCCCTGCAGGCGGGCGAGAGTGTGGCGCTGGACGGCGCGCTGCCGCTGTCGGTCACCATCGGGCGCAAGGACGTGGTGCAGGCCAGCGTGCGCGGCCAGCCGTTTGACCTCCACGCGCTGGGCTCCAGCACAGTGGCGCGCTTTCAGGTGAAGTGATGGATCAAGCCGTGAAGTCCCCGCGGGCCATTGCCGTGGCGCAGCCGGCGGCGCGCCGCACGCGCCAGGCGCGCGTGGCCTGGGGTGCGCGCGTGGTCACCGTCGGCGGCGATGCCCCGGTGCGCGTGCAGTCGATGACCAACACCGACACCGCGGACGCGGCCGCCACCGCGCGCCAGGTCAAGGAGCTGGCCCTGGCCGGCAGCGAACTGGTGCGCATTACCGTCAACACGCCTGAGGCCGCCGCGCATGTGGCACCCATTCGCGAGCGCCTGGACCGCATGGGCTGCGACGTGCCGCTGGTGGGCGACTTCCATTACAACGGACATCGGCTGCTGACCGAGTTTCCGGACTGCGCGCAGGCGCTGTCCAAGTACCGCATCAACCCCGGCAACGTCGGCAAGGGTGCCAAGCACGACACGCAGTTCGCGCAGATGATCGAGGCGGCGCTCAAGTGGGACAAGCCGGTGCGCATCGGCGTCAACTGGGGCAGCCTCGACCAGGACCTGCTGGCCAACCTGATGGACGACAACGCCCGGCGCGCCGAGCCCTGGGACGCGCGCCAGGTCATGTACGAGGCTCTGATCCAGTCGGCCCTGGGCTCGGCCGAGCTGGCCGTGCGCTTGGGGCTGGACCCGGCGCAGGTCATCCTGTCGTGCAAGGTCAGCGGCGTGCAGGACCTGATCGCGGTGTACCGCGAACTGGCGCGCCGCTGCGATTATCCCTTGCACCTGGGCCTGACCGAGGCGGGCATGGCGACCAAGGGCACGGTGGCGTCCACCGCCGCGCTGGCCATCTTGCTGCAGGAGGGCATCGGCGACACCATCCGCGTCAGCCTCACGCCGCAACCGGGCGAGGCGCGCACGCAGGAGGTGGTGATCGCCAGCGAAATCCTGCAGGCGCTGGGCCTGCGCAAGTTCGTTCCCAGTGTCACCGCCTGCCCCGGCTGCGGACGCACCACCAGCACGGTGTTCCAGGAGCTGGCCAAGCAGATCGACGACCACCTGCGCGCGCAGATGCCGGTGTGGCGCCTCAAATACCCCGGCGTGGAGGCACTGCGCGTGGCGGTGATGGGCTGCATCGTCAACGGCCCCGGCGAGAGCAAGCACGCCGACATCGGCATCAGCCTGCCCGGCACCGGCGAGATGCCGGCCGCTCCGGTGTACATCGACGGCCAGAAGGCGGTCACGCTGCGCGGCGAGCACATTGCCCAGGAATTTCACCAGCTCGTGGAGCGCTACATCGAGCAGCGCTTTGGCCAGGCCGAGGCCTGATTTCAAATAAAAAGTGGTTGTAGCGCGCTTTCTACAAGCGCATGCAGCTATCAAAACAGTAGTTTTTCAATGTCTGGATCGTCCCGCATCAGTGCCATCAAGGGCATGAACGACATCCTGCCGCCGGCCTCCGGCCGCTGGGAGTGGCTGGAAGCCCAGGTGCGCGACGCCATGGCGGCGCACGCCTTTCGCAACGTGCGCACGCCGATCATGGAGCACACCCAGCTGTTCACGCGCGGGCTCGGCGAGGTCACCGACGTGGTCGAAAAGGAGATGTACTCCTTCGAGGATCGGGCCGACCAGCACGGCCGCGCCGACCACCTGAGCCTGCGCCCCGAGAACACCGCCGGCCTGGTGCGCGCGGTGGTCGAGCACAACCTGCTGTACGAGGGCGGCAAGCGCCTGTACTACATGGGCCCCATGTTCCGGCGCGAGCGCCCGCAGCGCGGTCGCTACCGGCAGTTCCACCAGATCGGCGCCGAGGCCCTGGGTTTTGGGGGTCCCGAGGTGGACGCCGAGCTGATCCTGCTGGCCGTGCACTTGTGGACGGCCCTGGGCATCCGGAGCTGGCGGCTCGAACTGAACTGCCTGGGCGAGCCCGAGGAGCGCCGCGCCCATCGCGCGGCCCTGATCCAGTATTTCGAGGCGCACGCCGGGCAACTGGACGAGGACGCGCGCCGGCGCCTGCACAGCAACCCGCTGCGCATCCTGGACACCAAGAACCCGGCGATGCAAGAGTTGGTCGATGGCGCGCCGCGCCTGCTCGACCACCTGGGCGCAGCCTCGCGCGCGCACTTCGAGGCCGTGCAGGCCATCCTGCGCGCCGCCGGCGTGCCGTATTCGATCAACCCGCGCCTGGTGCGCGGGCTGGACTACTACAACCTGACGGTGTTCGAGTTCATTACCGACAGCCTGGGCGCGCAGGGCACCATCTGCGGCGGCGGGCGCTACGACTATCTCATCGAGCAGATCGGCGGCAAGCCGGCGCCCGCCGTCGGCTGGGCCATGGGCGTGGAGCGTGTGCTGGAGCTGCTGGCCGAGGAGGGCGTTCCGGTTCCCGAGCCCACGCCCGATGCCTACGCCATCTTGCCGGACGCCGCCAGCGTGCCCGCCGCCATGCCCTGCCTGCAGGCGCTGCGCGCGCGTGGCGTGAGCGTGCAGATGCACGCGGGCGCCACCGAGGGCCTGGGCAGCATGAAGAGCCAGTTCAAGAAGGCCGATGCCTCGGGCGCGCGCTTTGCTCTCGTCTTCGGTGCCGACGAGGTCGCCGCCGGCGAGGTCACCGTCAAGGCGCTGCGCGATGGCGCCGGCGCGCAGGATCGGCTGCCGTTGGCTGAGCCGGCCCAGTGGGCTGACCGCCTAAAATCCCCCGCTTGATCCGCACTTGACCGCCATGGCCAAACACCTCGACCTCGAAGAACAAGAGCAGCTCGACCAGCTGCGCCATTTCTGGAACACCTGGGGCAACCTCATCACCTGGGCACTGATCGTCGTGCTGGGCGCCTACGCGGCCTGGAACGGCTGGAACTACTGGCAGCGCCGCCAGGGCGCGCTGGCCTCGGCGTTGTACTCCGAGCTCGAGCGCAGTGCCGACGCCGGCGATGTGGCGCACCTGGAGCGCGTGCTGAGCGACATCAAGGACCGCTTCGGCGGCACCACCTACGCCGCCCAAGGCGCCTTGCTGGCCGCCAAGGTGCTGGATGAGAAGGGCAAGGCCGCCGAAGCCCGCGCCGCCCTGAACTGGGTGGCCGACAAGGCGCCCGAGGACGGCCTGCAGGCCGTCGCGCGCCTGCGCCTGGCCTCGCTGCAGACCGGCGAGAAGGCCTACGACGAGGCGCTGAAAACCCTGTCGGCCAACTTCCCCTCGGCCTTCGTGCCGCTGGCGGCCGACCGCCGCGGCGATGTGCTGCTGCTGCAGGGCAAGCGCACCGAGGCCGCCGCCGAGTTCGGCAAGGCCTACCAGGGCCTGGGCACCGACCGGGGCGAGTACCGGCGCCTGGTGGCCATTAAGCTGAACGCGCTGGGCATCGATCCCGAGGCCGGCGCCGCCGCGGCGGGGGCCGCCTCGTGAGCCGCCGGCCCGTGAGTCCTTGTGCGCGCCGCCTGGCGGGGCTGCTGGCGTTGCTGGCCACCGCGGCGCTGGTGGGCTGTGCCAGCGGCTCGTCGCGACCCAAGCCGGCCGAGCTGCCGCCCAACGTCGACCTGATCGGCGTGCGCCAGGCCTGGCACGTCAAGCTGGCGCCGATCGAATTTCCGCTGCAGGTGCATACCCTGGGCAGCCAGGTGCTGCTGGCCAGCAGCGATGGCGCCGTGGTGACCCTGGACGCCCGCAACGGCGCCGAACTGGCGCGCGCCAGCGTCGGTGCGCCCCTGAGCGCGGGGGTGGGCAGCGATGGCCGCACGGCGGCCGTCGTCACGCGGGCCAACGAGGTGGTGGCGCTGGCCGAGGGGCGCGTGCTGTGGCGCCACCGCCTGCCCACGCAAAGCTATACCGCGCCGCTGGTGGCCGGGGGGCGCGTGTTCGTGCTGGGCGCCGACCGCTCGCTGACCGCACTGGACGGCCGCAACGGTGCCAAGCTGTGGAGCCTGGAGCGTCAGAGCGAGCCGCTGGTGCTGCGCCAGGCGGGCGTGCTGCTGCCGGTGGGCAATACCCTGGTGGCCGGCCTGGCCGGGCGCCTGGTGGGCGTCGATCCGGATCAGGGCCGCGTGCTGTGGGAGGTGCCCATCGCCTCCGCGCGCGGCACCAACGACGTCGAGCGCCTGGTCGATCTGGTGGCTGGCGTCAGCCGCGAGGGCTCCGAGATCTGCGCCCGCGCCTTCCAGACCGCCGTGGGTTGCGTGGACACCGCCCAGGGCAGCCTGCGCTGGAGCAAGCCGGCCAACGGCGCCACCGGTCTGGCCGGCGACGACAAGAACCTGTATGGCGCCGAGGCCGACGGCAGCGTGATGGCCTGGAACGCCGCCACCGGCGAGCGCACCTGGCAGACCGAGCGCCTGAAGTGGCGCGAGCTGACCGGCCCGCTGGTGCTGGGCCGCTCGGTGGTGCTGGGCGACAGCACGGGCCTGGTGCATCTGCTGTCGCGCCAGGACGGCAGTGCGCTGGACCGCCTCAGCACCGACGGCTCGGGCATTGCCGCCACGCCGGTGGCCGCGGGCAACACCCTGGTGGTGGTCACGCGTGCTGGCGGCGTCTACGCGTACCGCCCCGAGTGATCGACCCAAGGCGCATCGAGTGAAACCC
Source organism: Burkholderiaceae bacterium (assembly GCA_041396485.1). GTDB lineage: Bacteria > Pseudomonadota > Gammaproteobacteria > Burkholderiales > Burkholderiaceae_C > Ottowia. Next base: position 900,580 of record JAWKYM010000001.1, read on the forward strand.
GTCCTGGCCCTGGTGGGCCGCCCCAACGTCGGCAAGTCCACGCTGTTCAACCGGCTGACCCGGAGCCGCGACGCGATCGTGGCCGACTTTGCCGGCCTCACGCGCGACCGCCACTACGGCCAGGGCCACCTGGGCGCGCGCGAGTACATCGTGATCGACACCGGCGGCTTCGAGCCCACGGCCGAGTCGGGCATCTACAAGGAGATGGCCAAGCAGACGCGCCAGGCCGTTGCCGAGGCCGATGCGGTGGTCTTCATCGTCGATGCGCGGGCCGGCCTGTCGGCGCAGGACCACGACATCGCCAGCTACCTGCGTCGCCTGGGCAAGCCCTGCCTGCTGGTGGCCAACAAGGCCGAGGGCATGACCGAGGGCGCCCAGCTGGCCGAGTTCTACGAGCTGGGCCTGGGCGCGGTGGTGCCGGTGTCGGCGGCGCACGGCCAGGGCGTGCGCGGCATGCTGGAGCTGGCGCTGGACACCCTTCAGCTGCCCGCGCCCGCGGACGAGGAGGAGCCCGAGGACGACGGCACCATCCGCTTGGCCGTGGCCGGGCGGCCCAACGTCGGCAAGTCCACCCTCATCAACACCTGGCTGGGCGAGGAGCGCTTGGTGGCCTTCGACCTGCCGGGCACCACGCGCGACGCCATTCAGGTGCCCTTCGAGAAGGGCGGGCAAAAATATTCGCTGATCGACACCGCCGGCCTGCGCCGCAAGGGCAAGGTGTTCGAGGCGATCGAGAAATTCTCGGTCGTCAAGACGTTGCAGGCCATCGAGTCGGCGCATGTCGTTCTGCTGCTGCTGGATGCCACCCAGGGCGTGACCGACCAGGACGCGCACATCGCCGGCTTCGTCCTGGACGCCGGCCGCGCTGTGGTGGTGGCCGTCAACAAGTGGGACGCGGTGGACGCCTACCGGCGCGAGTGGGTGCAGCGCGACATCGAGGCGCGGCTGGGTTTCCTGAAGTTCGCCCAGATGCACTTCATCTCGGCGCAAAAGCGCCAGGGCCTCGGCCCGGTGTGGCGCTCGATCACGCAGGCGCACCAGGCGGCCATGCGCAAGCTGCCCACGCCGCAGCTCACGCGGGTGCTTCAGGAGGCGGTGCAGTTCCAGACGCCCAAGCGCTCGGGCATGTACCGCCCCAAGCTGCGCTACGCCCACCAGGGCGGCATGAACCCGCCCATCATCGTGGTGCATGGCAACTCGCTCGAAGGCGTCACCGACGTCTACAAGCGCTACCTCGAGGGGCGCTTTCGCAAGGCCTTCGACCTGGTGGGCACGCCCCTGCGCGTCGAGATGAAGACGGCGCACAACCCCTACGCCGACAAGGACGCGTAGGGCGCGCCGGGCCGGCCCGGGCGGGCGGGGGGCGCACCGGGGGCAACAGCCCTTGAGTTCGCCACCGCTGCCCCCATGTGGTAACTTCCAACCTCTTTAACTTCCGAACGAAACACGGAGAATATCGTGAGCAACAAAGGGCAACTCCTACAAGACCCGTTCCTGAACACCCTGCGCCGGGAGCACATTCCGGTGTCGATCTATCTGGTCAACGGCATCAAGCTGCAAGGGCAGGTCGAATCCTTCGACCAATACGTGGTGCTGCTGCGCAACACGGTCACACAAATGGTCTACAAGCACGCCATTTCCACCATCGTGCCGGGCCGCGCGGTCAATTTCAGCACCGCCACCGACACCCCCGAAGCCGAGCAGTAGTCCCGTCTCGACGTTGTCCGGGTTGGACAGCAAGCGCCTGCTTGTGCAGCCAACCCGGCAACGAATGTCCCGCTGCACCCCACGTTGTCACCTGCCCCCGCCGCGTCCCGCACCGCCGCCGTCCTGGTCGGCGTCGACTTGGGCGCCCCGCATTTCGACCGCGATCTGATCGAGCTTGGCCTGCTGGCAGAAACCGCCGGCATGCAGCCGGTGGCGCGCCTGACCTGCAAGCGCCAGGCGCCCGACGCTGCGTTGTTCGTGGGCAGCGGCAAGGCCGACGAGATACGCCTGCTGGCCGCCGCCGAGGGCGCGCAGGAGGTGCTGTTCGATCAGGCCCTGTCGCCCGTTCAGCAGCGCAACCTGGAGCGCAGCATCGGGCTGCCGGTCAACGACCGTACCCTGCTCATCCTCGAGATCTTCGCGCAGCGCGCGCGCAGCCACGAAGGCAAGCTGCAGGTCGAGCTGGCGCGCCTGCAATACCTCAGCACGCGGCTGGTCCGCCGCTGGTCGCACCTGGAGCGCCAGCAGGGCGGCATCGGCGGGCGCGGCGGCCCGGGCGAGACCCAGATCGAGCTGGACCGGCGCATGATTGGCGAGGCCATCAAACGCACCAAGGAGCGCCTGGCCAAGGTCAAGCGCCAGCGCCAGACCCAACGGCGCCAGCGCGAGCGGCGCCAGACCTTCAACATCTCCCTGGTCGGCTACACCAACGCCGGCAAGTCCAGCCTGTTCAACGCCCTGGTCAAGGCGCGCGCCTACGCGGCCGACCAGCTGTTTGCCACGCTGGACACCACCACGCGCCAGCTCTACCTGGGCGAGGCGGCGGGCTCGGCCTCGCTGTCGGACACCGTGGGTTTCATCCGCGACCTGCCGCACGGCCTGGTGGAGGCGTTCGAGGCCACTCTGCAGGAGGCGGCCGACGCCGACTTGCTGCTGCACGTGGTGGACGCCGCCAACCCCGCCTTTCCCGAGCAGATGGCCGAGGTGCAGCGCGTGCTGAACGAGATCGGCGCCGACGGCGTGCCGCAGTGCGTGGTGTTCAACAAGCTGGATGCGCTGCCCGCCGGCCAGCGCCCCGCCGCGCTGCAAGACACGATGGACGTCGCCGGCCAGCCGCTGGCGCGTTTTTTTGTCAGCGCCCGCACGGGTGAGGGCCTGGGCGCGCTGCGCGAGGAACTGGCGCGCTGCGTGCAGGCCGCGGTCCAGGCGCGCAAAGCCGCACCCGAAGGGGCCGCCGATGCGATTGGGCACAATGGATGGATGAACAGCCGAGAAATCGACGAATGAACCCACGTTTCAATGCCTTGCGTCCGGCGGGATGGCCGGACCGGATCCGGGGCATGTTCAACTTGAACGACCCGCAATGGGGGCGCGGCGACAGTCCCGCCAATGCGGACGAACCGACGCGCCCGGATGACCGGCGCGCGCCGCCCCCGCCGCCGCCACCCCCCCCTCCGCCACCGCCGCGCGGCAACGGTCCCAACCAGGGGCCGCCGGACCTGGACGAGCTGTGGCGCGACTTCAATCGCAAGCTGGGAGGCCTGCTGGGCGGGCGCGGCGGCAACGGCGGCGGCAATCGCCGCGGCGGTGGTTCGGGCAATGGCTCGGGCAACGGTGGCGACTTTCAGCCCGACATGAAGAACGCCGGGCTGGGCATCGGCGTGATTGCCGCCATCGCCGTGCTGATCTGGCTGGGCTCGGGCTTCTTCATCGTGCAGGAAGGCCAGCAGGCCGTCATCACGCAGTTCGGCAAGTACCATTCCACCGTGGGCGCGGGCTTCAACTGGCGTCTGCCGTACCCCTTCCAGCGCCAGGAAACCGTGCGCGTGACGCAGATCCGTTCGGTGGATGTGGGCCGCGACAACGTGATGAAGGCCACTGGCCTGCGCGAGTCGGCCATGCTCACGCGCGACGAGAACATCGTCGAGATCAAGTTTGCCGTGCAGTACCGCCTGAACGACGCGCGCGAGTACCTGTTCGACACCAAGAACCCCGACGACGCCGTGGTGCAGGCCGCCGAAAGCGCCGTGCGCGAGGTGGTGGGCAAGATGACCATGGACAACGCCATGGGCGACGAGCGCGATCAGATCGCGCCGCGCGTGCGCGATCTGATGCAAGGCATCCTGGACCGCTACAAGGTCGGCATCGAGGTGGTGGCCGTCAACATGCAGCAGGGTGGCGTGCGCCCGCCCGAGCAGGTGCAGGCTGCGTTTGACGACGTGCTCAAGGCCACGCAGGAGCGCGAGCGCGTCAAGAACGAAGCCCAGGCCTACGCCAACGACGTGGTTCCGCGCGCCGTGGGTACCGCCGCCCGTCTGAAGGAAGAGTCCGAAGGCTACAAGGCGCGCGTGGTGGCGCAGGCGCAGGGCGACGCGCAGCGCTTTGCATCCGTGCTGACCGAGTACCGCAAGGCACCGCAGGTCACGCGCGAGCGCATGTACATCGACGCCATGCAGCAGATCTACGGCGGCGTCAACAAGATCCTGGTGGACAGCCGCGCCGGCGGCAACCTGCTGTACCTGCCGCTGGACAAGCTGATGCAGGCCGCGGGCAGCTCCGCGCCCGGCGCGCATGCGCCCGCCACCGCACCGGCGTCCGGCAGCACGCCGGCCAGCACGCAGCCGCCCGCCACCGATACCCGCAGCCGCGACAACGGACGCAGCCGTGACGATGCGCGCAGCCGTCCGGCGGACTTTCGCTGAATTTGAGCGCCTCATCTCATGAACAAGATCGGATTCATCGGCGTTGCCGTCCTGATTGTGCTGGGCCTGCTTGGCTCGACCCTGTTCGTGGTCGACCAGCGCCAGTTCGGCGTGGTCTACCAGCTCGGCCAGATCAAGGAAGTGATCACCCAGCCGGGCCTGAACTTCAAGCTGCCGCCGCCGTTCCAGAACGTCAGCTACATCGACAAGCGGCTGCTCACGCTCGACAGCATGGACACCGAACCGCTGCTGACGGCCGAGAAGCAGCGCGTGGTGATCGACTGGTACGTGCGCTGGCGCATCTCCGACCCGCAGGCCTACATCCGCAACGTGGGGCTGGACGAAAGCGCCGGCGCCGTGCAGCTCAACCGGGTGGTCCGCAACGCCTTCCAGGAAGAGATCAACCGCCGGACCGTGGGCGAGTTGATTGCCGCGCAGCGCGACAGCCTGATGAACGACGTCAAGCGCGAGGTGAGCGCGGCCGTCAAGGGCGCCAAGCCCTGGGGCATCGACATCGTGGACGTGCGCATCACGCGGGCCGACTACGTGGCCTCGATTACCGAGTCGGTCTATCGCCGCATGGAGGCCGAGCGCCAGCGCGTGGCCAATGAGCTGCGCTCCACCGGCGCGGCCGAGGGCGAGCAGATTCGCGCCGACGCCGACCGCCAGCGCGAGGTGACGGTGGCCAACGCCGCCCGCGACGCCGAGAAGGTGCGCGGCGAGGGCGACGCCCAGGCCACCGCCATCTACGGCGAGGCCTTTGGCAAGGATCCGCAGTTCGCCGAGTTCTACCGCAGCCTGGACGCCTACAAGGCCAGCATCGGCAAGAAGGGCGACTTGTTGGTGGTCGATCCGGCCTCGTCGGACTTCTTCAAGGCCCTGCGCCAGGCGCCGGCGGCGCCGACCGGGCGCTGACGGGCGGGGCGAGGGCGGTCATGAGCGGCGAAACCCTGTTGACGGCCTTGGGTCTGGTCTTCATCTTCGAGGGCCTGCTGCCGCTGGTGGCGCCTGCCGCCTGGCGGCGCGCGTTCACGCAACTGCTGCAGTTGCACGACGGACAGATCCGCTTCTTCGGCCTGCTGGCGCTGCTGGCGGGCCTGCTGCTGCTGATATTGAACGCCGATTGACGTGCTGCGTGGTCCGCTTGGCGGGCCGCTGCGCCGGTGATGCCGACCGACCGCCCGCGGGTGCGACACGCGCCCGGTAGAATCCTGTTTTCAACAGCGCCGCCAAGGCTTTGCCATGTCCGCCTGGCTCCTGCCGGATCACATTGCCGACGTTCTGCCCTCCGAGGCCCGGCACATCGAAGAACTCCGTCGCGCGCTGCTCGATGCCGCGCGCGGCTATGGCTACGAGCTGGTCATCCCGCCGCTCATCGAGCACCTCGAATCCCTGCTCACCGGCACCGGCGAGGCGCTGGGCCTGCAGACCTTCAAGCTGGTCGACCAGCTCTCGGGCCGCACCCTGGGCCTGCGCGCCGACACCACGCCGCAGGTCGCCCGCATCGACGCCCACCTGCTGGGGCGCGGCGCCGTCACCCGCCTGTGCTATTGCGGGCCGGTGCTGCACACCCGTCCCGAGCGCCCGCACGCCACGCGCGAGCCGCTGCAGTTCGGCGCCGAGATCTACGGCTACGCCGGGCGCGAGGCCGACCTGGAGGTGCTGCGCCTGGCGCTTGACTGCCTGCGCGCCGCCGGTGTCGAGGGACTCAGCGTGGACCTGGCCGACGCACGCATCGTGCGCGCCTTGCTGGCCGATGTGGCCGATGACGCCGCGCGCGCCGACATCCACCGTGCGCTCGCCAGCAAGGACGCCAGCGCCCTGGCGCAGGCCAGTCAGGGGCTGGCGCCGGCGGTGCGCCAGAGCCTGCAGGCCCTGGTGGGTCTGTACGGCGATGCCACCGTGCTCGATGCAGCCGAAAAAGCCTTGCAGCCCTTGCCCGACGTGCGTGCGGCGCTATCGGATTTGAGGTGGCTGGCGGAGCGCCTGGAGGGCGTGCACATCGGTTTTGACCTGGCCGACGCGCGCGGCTGGGGCTACTACAGCGGCATGCGCTTTTCGGTCTTTGCCGCGGGTGCCGGCGACGCCCTGCTGCGTGGCGGGCGCTACGACGGCGTTGGCGCGGTGTTTGGCCACAAGCGCGACCGCGATCGGCCTGCCGTCGGTTTCAGTCTGGACCTCAAGCAACTGGTGCGCGCGGCGGCGCCGCAGCCGCTGCGCACTGCCATCCGCGCGCCCTGGGGCGACGCGCCAGGCCTGGCCGCCGCCGTGGCGGCGTTGCGCCAGGGCGGCGAGACGGTGGTGCGCGTGCTGCCCGGCGAGGACAGCGAGCTCGACGAATTTCATTGCGACCGCGAACTCGTTGCCCATGGCGAACGCTGGGCTGTAGTAGCCCTGGGATGAGCACCTCCCTGCTTCACTCGCTGCGCGAAGTTGCGCCCCGGGCAAGGGATGACGATCGATTTTTTTTGGAGCGATAGGCAATGAGCGTGACAAGCGGACGCAACGTGGTCGTGGTCGGCACCCAGTGGGGCGACGAGGGCAAGGGGAAGCTGGTGGACTGGCTGACCGAGAGCGCGCAGGGCGTGGTGCGCTTTCAGGGCGGCCACAACGCGGGCCACACCCTGGTGATCAACGGCGTCAAGACGGCGCTGCACCTGATCCCCAGCGGCATCATGCGCCCCGGCGTGACCTGCTACATCGGCAACGGCGTGGTGCTGTCGGTGGCCAAGCTGATCGAGGAGATCGAGAGCTTGGAGCAGGCCGGCGTCGAGGTGCGCTCGCGCCTGCGCGTGTCCGAGGCCTGCCCGCTGATCCTGCCCTTTCATGCCGCGCTGGACGTGGCGCGCGAGGCCTACCGCGAAAAGGGCGGCCTGGAGAAGATCGGCACCACCGGCCGCGGCATCGGCCCCGCGTACGAGGACAAGATCGCCCGCCGCGCCCTGCGCGTGCAGGACCTGCGCCATCCCGAGCGCTTTGCCGAGAAGCTGAAGGTGCTGCTGGGCCTGCACAACCACGTGCTGACCCAGTTTCTGGGCGCGCCGGCGATTGACTATCAAGAGGTCTTCGACGAGGCCATGCGCCACGCCGAGTTCCTGCGGCCCATGATCGCCGACGTCTCGCGCGAGCTGAACGAGGCGCACCAGCGCGGCGCCAACCTGCTGTTCGAGGGTGCGCAGGGCACGCTGCTCGACGTGGACCATGGCACCTACCCCTACGTCACCAGCAGCAACTGCGTGGCCGGCAATGCTGCCGCCGGCGCCGGCGTGGGCCCGGGCCTGCTGCACTACGTTTTGGGCATCACCAAGGCCTACTGCACGCGCGTGGGCGGTGGGCCCTTCCCGACCGAGCTGGACTGGGCCACGCCCGGCACCGTGGGCCATCACCTCTCGACCGTGGGCGCCGAAAAAGGCGTGACCACCGGGCGCAGCCGTCGCTGCGGCTGGTTCGACGCCGCGCTGCTCAAGCGCAGCGCGCAGGTCAACGGCCTGTCGGGCCTGTGCATCACCAAGCTCGACGTGCTCGACGGCCTTGCCGAGCTCAAGCTGTGCACCGGCTACGAGCTGGATGGCCAGCGCATCGACTTGCTGCCCCTGGGCGCCGACGAGATCGAGCGCTGCACCCCCATCTACGAAACCATGGAAGGCTGGAGCGAGAGCACCGTGGGCGTGACCGACTACGACAAGCTGCCGGTGCAGGCGCGCCTGTACCTGCAACGCATCGAGCACGCCACCGGCGTGCCCATCCACCTGATCTCCACCAGCCCGGATCGCGATCACACCATCATGATGCGTCATCCGTTCCTGGCTGACTGAAGCTTTCAAGCCAAATCGGCCCCTGGCCGGCCATGCACTTGCGCAACCAGCTATCAATTGAGGAGTTACCGGGATGTTGACCGAAGACGGCAAGCACTTGTATGTCAGCTACGACGAGTACCACGACCTGATCGAGAAGCTCGCGATCAAGGTGCACCAGTCGGGCTGGAAGTTCGACACCATCCTGTGCCTCGCACGCGGCGGCATGCGGCCGGGCGACGTCCTCTCGCGCATCTTCGACGTGCCGCTGGCCATCATGTCCACCAGCTCCTACCGAGCCGAGGAGGGCACGGTGCAGGGCCACCTGGATATCGCCCACTACATCACCACGCCGCAGGGCCAGATCGCCGGGCGGGTGCTGCTGGTGGACGACCTGGCCGACACCGGCGTGACGCTGCAGGCCGTGGTCGAGCGCCTGCGCACCAACTACCAGCCCATCACCGAGCTGCGCACGGCCGTCATCTGGACCAAGGGCACGTCCAGCTTTCAGGCCGACTACTCGGTCGAGCACCTGCCCACCAATCCCTGGATCCACCAGCCCTTCGAGGGCTACGACGGCATGTCGGCGGACAAGCTGATGGCCAAGTGGAAGGTGTGAGGGCCTGATCGGTCATCCGGCCTGACTCATTTCGACTGACTCACCAGATCCGTCCAGGACTGGGCCGTCAGCGTTTCCACGAAGCGGCTGGCCAGCACCGACGGGGCCAGCGCCGCCGGCCGCATGAGGGTGACCTCGACCGGGATCGGTGGCTTGAGCGGGCGGATCACCAGCCGTTCGGCAAAGGTGTTGGCCACGAACGGGTTGACCACGCCCACCCCGACGCCCGCGGCCACCAGCGCGCAGATCGTCAGCGAGGAGTTGGTCTCCACGGCGACGTCCGCGTGCCCCGGGGTCAGCCCAAGCCGGCCCCGCATGGCGATCATGATGTCGTCGTTCTCCAAATTGCCGGGCTTCGCTACCGTGACATTGGTACGGCTGAAAGGGGGCAGGTCAGGTCTACGTCATCGCCTTGGGCGACTTCTTCAGCGACGCCGTGCGCATCGGCGAGCGCGACGGCACCGTCGTTCAGATGCTGCTTTTTGCCGGCTTTGTCTATTGGGTGATCTGCGTGCTGCTGAGCGGCATCGTCACCCTGCTTCGGGGGCGGCTCAAGTCGGCGTAGCCGCGGCGGTGCAATACCATTGCCGCATGACCGACCCGACCACGCATCTCATCCACCACCCCTACCAGCCGCCCACCGGCTTCGACGCGCCGCAGCCGGCCATACACAAGGCCTCCACCGTCTTCTTTCCCAACGTCGCGGCGATGCGCACGCGCGACTGGAAGAACAAGAGCGGCTACACCTACGGCCTGCACGGCACGCCCAGCAGCTTCACGCTGGAGGAGCGCATCGCCACGCTGGAGCACGGCCGCCACTGCGTGCTGCTGCCCAGCGGCCTGGCGGCGGTGGCCTGCGCCTCGCTGGCCCTGCTCAAGGCGGGCGACGAGGTGCTGATCCCCGATAACGCCTACGGCCCCAACAAGGCACTGGCCGAGGGCGAGCTGACGGCCTGGGGCATCACGCACCAGTACTACGATCCGATGAGCGTGGCTGACTTGGCCGACCGCATCAACGAGCGCACGCGCCTGGTGTGGCTGGAGGCCGCCGGCTCCATCACGCTGGAGTTTCCCGACCTGGTCGAGCAGGTGCGCGCCTGCCGCGCGCGCGGCGTCACCTGCGTGCTGGACAACACCTGGGGCGCGGGGCTGGCCTTCAACCCGTTCGACCTGGACGGGCAGGGCCTGGGCGTCGATGTGTCCGTGCACGCCCTCACCAAATACCCCAGCGGCGGCGGCGACGTGCTGATGGGCAGCGTGGTCACGCAGGACGAAGCGCTGCACCGCCGCATCCTGCTGTCGCACATGCGGCTGGGCTTTGGCGTCAGCGGCGGCGACACCGAGACCGTGCTGCGCGCGCTGCCCAGCCTGGCCCTGCGCTATCGCGCGCAGGACCAGGCGGCGCGCCAGCTCGCGCGCTGGTGCGCCGAGCAGCCGGCCTTTGCCCAGGTGTTGCACCCGGCGCTGGCCGGCAGCCCCGGCCACGCCCACTGGCAGCAGGTGTGCGGTGCGGCCGATGCGCGCGGCGGCGGTGCCGCCGCGGGCCTGTTCAGCGTGATGGTCGATGCCCGCTTCACGCCGGCGCAGGTCGATGCGTTTTGCGACGGCCTGCGGCTGTTCAAGCTGGGCTACAGCTGGGGCGGGCCCATCAGCCTGGTGGTGCCCTACGACCTGGGCGCCATCCGCGCCCGGGGCTGGCCGGCCTACCTGGCGCGCGGCACGGTGGTGCGCTTTTCCACCGGCCTGGAGGCCGTGGCCGACCTGCAGGCCGACCTCGCGCAGGCGGCGCAGCGCGCGTTCGGGGTTTGACGCGGTTGATATGAAAAATATAGCTGGCTGCGCTTGATGCATGGGCGCCAGCGGCCGATTTGATTCAATGGCGAAGGGCGGGTCTGGCCGCCTCAGGGGGGCTGCGCGGCGGACCGGGTGAATGCGGGTCAATCCCCATTGAGCGGGCAGGGTTTTGCACCTATCGTGCCGCGCCATGACCGACCCCGAGCCGATTGCCGAGCCCGCCGCCTACCAGCCCTACGTGCCCCCGCCGTCCACGGTGCCGCAGGCGCACATGCGGCCGCTGGGCCTGCTCGATCCGCTGCGCTGGCTGCGCGCCGGCTGGGCCGACTTTCGCGCCGCGCCGGGCATCGGCCTGTTCTACGGCGCCTGTTTCTGGGGCATGGCGCTGGTGCTGGGGCTGGTGTTTCGCAGCCGGCCCGAATACGTGATGTCGATCGCCTCGGGCTGCCTGCTGCTGGGGCCGTTTCTGGCCATGGGCCTGTACGAGGTCAGCCGCCGGCGCGAGGCGGGCGAAGCGCCCACGCTGGGCGCCTCCGCCACCTGCTGGGAGCCGCACCTGCGCAGCCTGGCGCTGCTGGTGCTGGTGCTGATCGTGCTGGAGCTGCTGTGGGGCCGCGCCTCGCTGGTGGTGTTCGCGGTGTTCTTCTACACCGGCATGCCGTCCACCACTGGCGTGATGCGGGCCATCTTCAACCCCGAGAACATGGAGTTCGTCATGGTCTATGCCGCGGTAGGCGGGCTGTTCGCGCTGCTGGTGTATTCCACCGCCGTGGTCTCGATCCCGATGATCCTGGACCGCGGCACCGACGCCATCTCGGCCGTCATCACCAGCATCCGCGTGGTGGCGGCCAACCCCGTCACGCTGCTGTGGTGGGGCCTGCTCATCACGCTGCTGGTCGCCGCCGCCCTGCTGCCCTGGGGCGCCGGCCTGCTGCTGGTCGGCCCCGTGCTGGGTCACGCCAGTTGGCACGCCTACCGAGGGGCGGTGCGCTGGCAGGAAGCGTCGGCACCCATCGACGCCGCGGCCTGAGCCGCCGATGCCCGATTGGACCGACCGGCAAGCGACGGCTAGCGTTTGACCCCGAGGGTGCCCGGCCTGGTCGAGCCGATGGGTTGGACCGACGCCCCGCGCACCTCGATGTGGCGCTCGTCCTGCACCGCGCCGCTGGCATCGCGCAGCTGCAGGCGGTGCCGGCCGGGCCAGGGCAGCCACTGGGCCTGGGGGCCGCGGCCGACTTCGCGCGTGTCGATCCACCAGCGCAGGGCTTGCGGGTCGGCCGCGCCGGCATCGGCCTGCAGCAGCAGGCGCTGGTTGGCCGGCGGGATGTCGGGGTCGAGCGCGAGGATGGTGCCGTCCTGCGGGCGGGTGATGCGCGCCGGCACGCGCGCGATTGCATCGGCCGGTTTCGAGCCAAATTGGCCTGCAGCCCGCTCCGGATCAGCGCGAAAAGCTTCTGAATCGATAGCAAAAACGGCTTGCTCCGTGCCGGCGATGAACCATTCCTGGCGGGCGGCTTCCAGCCCCTCGCCAAAGCGCACGCGGGTGTGGACCAGACCGGCCGGCGGCTGGGGCGGGCGCGAGGGCACGCGCGCGTGCAGCGCGTGCATGAGCTGGGCCCACACGGGCGCGGCGCCGCTGGTGCCGCTGACGTCCCACATCGGGCCGCCGGCGGCATTGCCCACCCACACGCCGACGGTGTAGCGTCCGGAAAAGCCCACCGCCCAGTTGTCGCGCATGTCCTTGCTGGTGCCGGTCTTGACGGCGGACCAGAAGCGCGTGGCCAGGATGGAGTCGAGCCCGAAGGTGAGGGCGCGCGCGTTGCGGTCGGCCAGGATGTCGCTGACGATGAAGGCGGCGCGGGGATCGAGGGCTTGGCGGCAACCCTCACCCCGGCCCTCTCCCGCAAGCGGGAGAGGGGGTGAACGGCCCGCTGCGCGGGAACCAGCGGGCGCCTCACCCCGGCCCTCTCCCGCAAGCGGGAGCGGGCGTGCGGCTGTTGCCCCCTCGCCCCTTGGGGGAGAGGGCTGGGGTGAGGGGCGGGGCGTTGCAAGCGGCAGCGCAACGTCGCACCAGCGCCCGCCATTGGCCAGCGCGCGATAGGCGTTGGTGAGTTGCAGCAGGGTCACTTCGGCGCTGCCCAGCGCCAGGCTGTCGCCGTAGTAGTCGCCGCCCTGCGGCAGCGCGATGCCCAGCAAGCCCAGCTGCCGGTGAAAGGCGCGCGGCGAAACCATGGTGATGGTGCGTACCGCCGGCACGTTGAGCGAGGAGGCCAGCGCGCTGCGCACCGACACCCAGCCCTTGAAGCTGAGGTCGTAGTTCTGCGGGATGTACAGGCCGCTGGCGGTCTGCAGGTGGGCGGGCGAGTCGTGCAGCAGCGAGGCGGCGGTCAGGCGCCGCTCGGCAATGGCCTGGGCGTACAGCAGCGGCTTGAGCGTGCTGCCGGGCTGGCGCGGCGCGGTGACGGCGTCGACCTCGCGCGCGCGGCTGAGATCACCCGTGGAGCCGACCCAGGCCAACACCTCGCCGCTGGCGTTGTCCAGCACCAGAACGGCGCCGTCCTCGACGTGGCGGCCATGCAGTTCCTTGATGTGCTGCTTCAGGCTTTGAAGCGCGATGCGCTGCAGCCGGGCGTCGATGCTGCTGCGCAGGGTGGCCGGTGCCGGCTGGCCCGCGGGCAGGGCGGCCAGCAGGCGGCGCGCGTAGTGCGGGGCGATGCCGTCCTGCGCCGGCCAGGCGCGGCGCACCAGCGCCCCCTCGGCCTGCATGTCCAGCGCCACGCAGTCGGTGGCCTGGCCGGGCCCGCGCATGGCCTGGAGCACGCCGCAGGCGCGCTGCGCCACGCGCGCGGCGGACGCGTTGGGCGCGCGCACCAGCGCGGCGGTCAGCGCCGCCTCGCTTTCGGTCAGGCCGTGCGGCGCCTTGGCAAACAGGGTGCGCGCCAGCGCGTCGATGCCCACCAGCTCGCCGCGCAAGGGCACCAGGTTGAGGTACGCCTCCAGGATCTGGTCCTTGCGCCAGTGCGCTTCGAGCCGGGTCGCCATCACCGCCTGGCCGATCTTCTGGCGCAGGCTGCGCCCACCCTGGCCCAGGCGCAGGTCCTCGTCCAGCAGGCCGGCCAGCTGCATGGTCAGCGTGCTGGCGCCGCGCGTTTTCGTGTGCCACAGATTGGCCCAGGCGGCGGCAGAGACGGCGCGCCAGTCCACCCCGCTGTGCTCGTAAAAGCGCTGGTCCTCGGACAGCACCAGCGCGTGCTGCAGCGCCGGCGAGATGGCCGCCAGCGGCACCCAGGCGCCGCGGCGCACCTGGGCGTCGGTGCGCACGCGCTCGATGACCTCGCCGTGGCGGTCCAGGATCAGCGTTTCGGATGGCCGGTGCGCGGCGCGCACTTCGTCAAAGCTCTGCGCCCGGGCGCCCGCCGCCGCCCCCAGGGCGCAGAGCAGGCAGAGCAAACGCAGCGGACGCGAGAAAGACATGGCCGGCGCAAGGTCGAGGGGCGACACCCGGGGTGAGAATCGATGAATGGTAGTCCAGCCCTTTGCGGGCCGGGCAGGCGTTCCGGGCGGGCGGCGCGCCGAGCGTCCCGCTCTGGGCAGGCGCCAGAAGCGACCTCAAGGCGGGGGGCCGCCCATCGACGGCGCGCGCCATGAAAAAGGGCGCCATTGAAATGGCGCCCTTGCCTGGGGCGAGCTGGCCGCCGCGGCTTACTTGAAGCCCACCCGGTCCAGCATCTGCTGCACCTGCACCTGGTGCGCGCCCACCTTGCTGACCGGAATGGTTTCGGCCTTGAACTGGCCGGTGCCGCCGGTCATGGCCTTCAGCGCCGCGTTGTCTGTCACCACGCCCTTGGCCACGGGCCACTCGTTGTTGCCGTTGGCAAAGTAGTTTTGCGCATCCGGGCTGGCCAGGTACTCCATGAACTTGATGGCGTTGTCCCGGTGCGGGGCATGGCGCGCCACGGCCGCGCCGGCGATGTTGACGTGCGTGCCCCAGCTGGATTGGTTGGGGAAGACCACGCCCACTTTTTCGGCCACCGCGCGGTCCTCGGGCTTGCCCGAGCGGATCAGGCGCGCCAGGTAGTAGCTGTTGGTCACGGCAATCTGGCATTCGCCCGCCGCCACGGCCTTGATCTGGTCGGTGTCGCCGCCCTTGGGCGCGCGCGCCATGTTGGCCACCATGCCCTTCAGCCATGCCTCGGTTTTCTCGGTGCCCATGTGCTCCAGCTGCGCGCCGAACAGGCTCAGGTTGTAGGGGTGCGAGCCGCTGCGGATGCACAGCTTGCCCTTGTTCTTGGCATCGCCCAGGTCGGCGTAGGTGGCCACGTCGGCCGGCTTGACGCGGATCTTGTCGTACACGATGACGCGGGCGCGAGTCGAAAAGCCGAACCACGGGATGCCGCCATCGGCCGCGGGTGCGGCCCGCAGGCTGGCCGGAATGGCTTCGTCGAGCAGCTTGGACTTTATGGGCTGAAACAGCCCGTCGTGCTCGCCGCGCCACAGGCGGGCGGCGTCCACCAGCAGGATCACGTCGGCCGGCGAGGCGCTGCCCTCGGCCTTCAGCCGCGCAATGATGCCGGCGTCGTCGGCGTCCACCCGGTTGATCTTGATGCCCGTGGCCTTGGTGAAGCCGTCGTACAGCTGCTCGTCCGATGCGTAGTGGCGCGCCGAGTACAGGTTGAGGACGGCGGGCTCTTGGGCGTGCGCCACGCCGGCGGCCCAGGTGGCGACCGTGGCGGCCAGAAGGAGCAGTTTTTTCATGTTCAAGCGAGTTGCCAAGGAGGAAAAGAAGGCCGTTCGGCCGTATCCGCATGGTAACTCAAACGAGAATGGTTCTCGTTCTTGTGTGTATCCGGAAGCTCTCGCAACAGTCGCGCCTGCCTTCGACAGAAAAAAACCGCCCGAAGGCGGTTGGTTGGCGGGCGGCCGATCAAGCGCGCCGGCGCAGGCGGCGGGCGCCCAAGCCTGCGGCAGCCAAGCCCAATAGCGCCAGGCCCCATTCGCCTAAGGTCGGCACGGGGGCCACGGCCGCAGGGGGCGGCGGCAGGGCGCTGCAGGCGCCGCTGAAGGGCTGCGGGGCGCTCCAGTTGGTGATGTTCATTTGCACACCGCCCGCTGCATCACCGAACGCTCGGGCACCGTTTCCACCCGTGCTGTCATACAGCACACGGTTGCCGCTGTTGGCATACCAAGCCACTGGCGCGGTCAGGGTGATTCCGGTGGTGGCGTACGCGCCGGCTGGAACGCCGCCGCTGCCGGTAGTTTGGGTGGTTACGGCAGAGAAAATCGCGGTCAACGCGCCTGAAGCATCGGTTGTGAGCGAACCGCTGAGAGATCCACTGGGCGGAGTTGCGACCAAATCCTGAGCAAAAATCACGTTGCGCGCGTTGTTCATGCGCCAGATGGTGCAGGTCAGGTTGGCGCCAGTCCACGTCTGCGAGTTGGCGCTGCTGCCGCCATTGTCGAAGACAAAGGTGACGGTGTAGGTCTGGCCGTTGATGATTTCGGGAAAGTCCGAATCGTCAATCGTGCCTTGGTAGCTGATGGCGTAGGGCGCGGCACTGGCGACGGCGCTGGCGCTGGCCAAGGCCAAGGCGGTGAGGGTTCGGCGCCAAGGGTGGTGAAGTGTTGAGCGGGGCATGATCATTTGAGATTGGATGGGCATGGAAAAACCAGACGGTGCCAACTGCTCAAGACAGCCGTGTAGGAAGTCTATTCAAAATTTTTCGAAATTCATGGTTTTTGTCTGCTCCAAGCCCATTTTGTTGTCCGCATGTCACAAAAAAAGGGCCGATCTTGCGATCAGCCCTTGAAGGGATCCCTGAACCCGCGAGGGGTTGCGAAAGGATCCGAGGAGACAAGCGATGGGGTGCCTGGGTCACCCAGAAACAAGGGCACGCTGTGGGGGCCTGCCTGCCCTTGTTTCTGGGCGCTCGGCCGGCCGGGGCGGGCCGAGCGTCAGGCCGGGCGCCGGGTGAGGGCGTGCCGGCGGCGGTCGATCAGCGCTTCTTGGCGGCCACGACGGTGGCGCTCTTGGCGGCGTTGGTGGCGCTGGTGGCCACGGCGTTGAAGTTGGCTTCAGCCATGTCCGACGCTTGCTTGACGGCCTTTTGCACCGATTCGAAGGCGTTGTTGGCGGCGGCCACGGCGCTCTTCATCATGGCGACGGCGGTGTCGGAGCCGGCGGGAGCGTTCTTGGCGGCGCTGTCCACCAGCGAGGCGAACTGGGCCTGGCCTTCGGCCACGCGGCTTTCAAACGCCTTGCTGAACTCGTTGCTGGTGCCCGCGGCGATGTCGTACAGATGACGGCTGTAGGCAGCGGCCTTCTCGGCCAGCGGCTGGAACAGGCCGGCTTGCACGCTCAGCAGCTCTTGCGCGTCCTTGACGGACAGCAGGGACTGGGCGTGGGCTTGCGACTCGGCCAGGGCGGCCTTGGTGGCTTGCAGGTTCAGCTCGACCAGCTTCTCGACGCCTTCGAAGGCCTTGTTGGTCAGGCCGTTGAGGGTTTCGAGGTTGGCTTTTTGCGAAGCGACGAATTGTTCGGGGGTCAACATGATCAATATCTCCTGGACACGGTGGAAAGGGTTGAACGTGAAATGAATGCCGCCTTCAACCACTTCTTTATGTTGCAGTGCAGCATGGGTTGAATTTTAGGGATTTCCCGAATCAAATCAAGGCATTTTGCTGCAATGCAGCATTTTTAGGTGCGACGGTCTAACCCGTGGACCGCCAGGCCTTGCCGCCCGCGCATGCCGGGGCGTGCCGATGCCGCTGGCAAAATGGTGGCCCATGAATGCGACCGCCCGCCCGCAAGCCGAATCCCGTGAGCGCTACCGCGCCTTTCGTGCCATCACCACCCGCTGGATGGACAACGACCAGTACGGTCACGTCAACAACGTCGTCTATTACTCGTGGTTCGACACCGCGGTCAATGCGCACCTGATCGAGCAGGGCGCGCTGGACCCGGCCTCGGGCGACACCATCGGCCTGGTGATCGAGACCCAGTGCCAGTACTTCGAGTCGCTGGCCTTTCCGCAGACCATCGAGGCGGGCATTCGCGTGGCGCACCTGGGTCGCTCCAGCGTGCGCTACGAGGTGGGCCTGTTTGCCCAGGGCGCGCCGATGACGGCGGCCAAGGGTCATTTCGTGCACGTCTACGTCGACCGCGTCAGCCAGCGCCCGGTGCCGCTGCCGGCCGCGCTCAAGGCCGTGCTGGAGCGCCTGTACCTTCCCCAGTGACCATGTCCCAACTGAACGCCCCGATCGCCGACGCCGCCAGCGTCGACGCTGCCATTGAGAACCGCTTTTGCGTGCGCGCCTTTGCCCCCACGCCGGTGCCGCGCGAGACCATCACGGACATCCTGCGCGTGGCCGCACGCGCCCCTTCGGGCACCAACGCCCAGCCCTGGCAGGTTTACGTGCTGCAAGGCGCGGCGCGCGATGCGCTGGTGCAGCGGGTGTGCGCCGCCTACGACGCGGGCTACGCCGACCCGCAGGTGGCCGCGCGCTACCGCGAGGAATACGACTACTACCCCAGCCAGTGGATCGAGCCCTATCTGGGGCGTCGGCGCCAGAACGGCTGGAGCCTGTACGGCCTGCTGGGCATCGCCAAGGGCGACAAGGACCGGATGCACGCCCAGCACCGGCGCAACTTCCGTTTCTTCGACGCGCCGGTCGGCTTGATCTTCACCATCCATCGCGTGATGGGCGCCGGCTCGCTGCTGGACTACGGCATGTTCATGCAGAACATCATGGTGGCCGCGCGCGCCCGCGGCCTGCACACCTGCCCGCAGGCGGCGTGGAACCACTACGGCTCCATCATCCTGCCGCAGGTGGGCGCGGGCGCCGACGAGAAGCTGGTGTGCGGCATGGCCCTGGGCTGGGCCGACGAGGCCGCGCCGGTCAACACCTTCGAGACGCCGCGCGAAGGCGTCGAGCGCTTCACGCGCTGGCTCGATTGAGCGCGCGGCCGGGCGCTACACTGGGCCGCACCGGGGCCACGACACAAGGGAGACACGCCCGCCATGATCATTGAGAGCCTGCTCGACACCGACCTGTACAAGTTCACCATGATGCAGGCCGTGCTGCATCAGTTTCCGGGCGCCGAGGTGGAGTACAAGTTCAAGTGCCGCACGCCGGGGGTGGCGCTGGCACCCTACGTGCACGAGATCCACGACGAGCTGCGCTCGCTGTGCAGCCTGCGCTTTGCCGAGGACGAGCTGGCCTACATGCGCGGCATGCGCTTCATCAAGAGCGACTTCATCGACTTCCTGGGCCTGTTTCGCCTGAGCGAAAAGCACATCACGCTGACCCCGCTGGACAACGGCGAAATCGACATCCGCGTGCGCGGGCCCTGGCTGCACACCATCTTGTTCGAGATCCCGGTGCTGGCCATCATCAGCGAGGTCTACTTTCGCAACACGCAGCCCAAGCTGGATCTGGCCGAGGGCCGCCGGCGCCTGGCCGCCAAGATCGAGCTGCTCAGGGCCCCCGGTCTGGAGCAGCTCAAGATTGCCGACTACGGCACGCGCCGACGCTTTTCGCGCGCCTGGCAGCGCGAGGTGCTGCAGACGCTGCAACAGCGCCTGGGCACGGGTGACGCGGGCCAGCTCACCGGTACCAGCAATGTGCTGTTCGCCAAGGAATTGGGCCTGCGCCCCATGGGCACCATGGCGCACGAATACCTGCAGGCCTGCCAGGCGCTGGGCCCGCGGCTGCGCGACACGCAGGTGTTCGGCTTCGAGAAATGGGCGCAGGAGTACCGAGGCGACCTGGGCATCGCGCTGTCCGACGTGTACGGCATGAACGCCTTCCTGCGCGACTTCGACATGTATTTCTGCAAGCTGTTCGACGGTGCGCGCCACGATTCGGGCGACCCCTTCGTGTGGGGCGAGCGCATGATCGAGCACTACAAGGCCAACCGCTGCGACCCGCGCACCAAGACGCTGATCTTCAGTGACGGCCTGACCATTCCGCGCTGCATCGAGCTGTTCACGCGCTTTCACGGCCGCATCCAGGCGGCCTTTGGCGTGGGCACCAACCTCACCAACGATGTGGGCCCCGAGGCGCTGCAACTGGTGCTGAAGATGGTGCAGTGCAACGGCCAGCCGGTGGCCAAGATCTCGGACACGCCCGGCAAGACCATGGTGGAGGACGAGGGCTACCTGAACTACCTGCGCCAGGTGTTCGACCTGCCGGCGCCGCCCACGCCCGGCAGCGGCCCGGTCATCCGCACCGCGCCGGTGATGCTTTGATACTCTTGTTTTGATAGCTGCTGGCGCATAACCCGTAAGCGCCACGGCCTGATTTGAATAAAAAAATGACCGTGCCCACCGCTGCCTGCCGCGTCCCGCCTTCCTCCCGCCCACGCCCGGTGCTGGCGCACGCGCGCTGGCTGCTGCCCGCCCTGCTGGTGCTGGCCGCGCCGGCGCACGCGGCCGAGCTGGACGGCCGCCAGCTGTCGGCGCTGTGGGGCGTGCCCTTTGTCGGCATCCTGCTGTCGATCGCGGTCTGGCCGCTGGTCGGCCCGCACTTCTGGCACCACCATTTCGGCAAGATCGCCGCCGCCTGGTCGCTGGCCTTTTTGCTGCCGTTCGCGGGGGTGTTCGGCGCGCACACGGCGCTGGCCGGCCTGGTGCACGCGCTGCTGGCCGAATACATCCCCTTCATTCTGCTGCTGGTGGCGCTGTTCACCGTCTCGGGCGGCATCTACATCCGCGGCAACCTGCACGGCACGCCGCAGCTCAACGTGGCCATGCTGTTGATCGGCGGCGTGCTGGCCAGCTTCATGGGCACCACGGGCGCGTCCATGCTCTTGATCCGCCCGCTGATCCGCGCCAACGACAACCGGCCCGGCTGCGCGCACGTGGTGGTGTTCTTCATCTTCATCGTCAGCAACATCGGCGGCTCGCTCACGCCGCTGGGCGACCCGCCGCTGTTCCTGGGCTTTCTCAAGGGCGTGACCTTCTTCTGGACGGTGGACCACGTGTTCAAGGAAACGCTGTTCCTGACGGCCATCCTGCTGGCGCTGTTCTACGCCATCGACCGCCACCTGTACCGCAAGCACGGCGTGACGCGGCCCGACCCCACGCCCGACACGCCCACCTTCGGCTTCGACGGCGCCGTCAACTTCGTGCTGCTGGGCGCGGTGGTGGCGCTGGTGCTGATGAGCGGCGTCTGGGCGAGCCCGGTGTCGTTCGACGTCATGGGCACCGCGGTCGGCCTGCCGGGCCTGGTGCGCGACCTCGGGCTGATCGCCGTCACCGCCGTGTCGCTGTCCATCACGCCGCGCGCCGTGCACGAGGCCAACCAGTTCGGCTGGGGGCCCATGCAGGAGGTGGCCAAGCTGTTTGCCGGCATCTTCCTGACCATCATTCCGGTCATCGCCATGCTGCAGGCCGGCGTGGACGGGCCCTTTGGCGCCATCGTGCGCGCGGTCACGCGCGCTGACGGCACGCCCAACCCGGCGGCCTACTTCTGGGCCACCGGCATCCTCAGCTCCTTCCTCGACAACGCGCCGACCTACCTGGTGTTCTTCAACACCGCCGGCGGCGACGCCGCGCACCTGATGGGCCCCATGGCGGCCACGCTGGCAGCCATCAGCGCGGGCGCCGTGTTCATGGGCGCCAACAGCTACATCGGCAACGCGCCCAACCTGATGGTCAAGGCCATTGCCGAGGACCGCGGCGTGAAGATGCCCAGCTTCTTCGGCTACATGGCCTGGAGCGGCGGCATCCTGATCCCGCTGTTCCTGCTGGTCACCTGGCTGTTCTTCTGACATGCCCCCGCACGCCCCGCTGATCATCGACATTGCCGGCACCACGCTGACCGACGTGGACCGCCAGCGCCTGGCGCACCCGCTGGTGGGCGGGCTGATCCTGTTTGCGCGCAACTGGGAAAGCCGTGCGCAGCTCACCACCTTGTGCGCGGCGGTCAAGCGCGTGCGAGGCGACCTGCTGATCGCCGTCGATCACGAAGGCGGCCGCGTGCAGCGCTTTCGCAGCGACGGCTTTACGCACCTGCCGCCCATGCGCCGGCTGGGCGAGCTGTGGATGCGCGACGCCATGCGCGCGCAGGACGCCGCCACCGCCTGCGGCTACGTTCTGGGGGCCGAGTTGCGGGCCTGCGGCATCGACCTGTCATTTGCGCCCGTGCTCGATCTCGATTGGGGCCCCAGTGGGGTGATTGGCGACCGCGCCTTTCACGCCGATGCGCGCGTGGTGACGATGCTGGCCAAGGGCCTGATGCACGGCCTGCTGCAAGCCGGCATGGCGCACTGCGGCAAGCACTTTCCGGGGCATGGCTTCGTGGCCGCCGATTCGCACACCGCCGTGCCGCGCGACAGCCGCCCGCTCAAGGCCATCCTGCATCAAGATGCCGCGCCCTACGGCTGGCTGGCCAGCAGCCTGCGTGCCGTCATGCCCGCGCACGTGATCTACACCCGGGTGGACCGCCGCCCGGCCGGTTTTTCCGCCCGCTGGCTGCAGGCCATCCTGCGTGAGCAGCTGGGTTTTGACGGCGCCATCGTCAGCGACGACCTCAGCATGGCCGGCGCGCGCCAGATCGAGGGGCGCACCGTCAGCCCGTTTGATGCGGTGCTGGCGGCGCTGGAAGCCGGCTGCGATCTGGCCCTGCTGTGCAACCAGTCGCTGGGGCAGGGCGCGGTGATCGACGACACCATCGAGGCATTGGCGCGCGCGCAGCTGCAGGGCCGCTGGCAGCCGAGCGCCGCCAGCGCCCAGCGCCGCATGGCCCTGCTGCCCCAGGGTGATGCTCCCGCCTGGGATGCGCTGATGCGCAGCCCGGCCTATATTCATGCTTTGGAACGCCTGCCTTGAACTTGCGGCGACAGCCCGCATCTGAGCCATCATGACCCACACACCCTACGGATTCTTGCCGCCGCCGGCATCGCAGCGTTCCAACGTGCTGGAGCGCCTGCTCGCCACCTTCGTCGGCTGGCTGGGCTGGGCCGTGCTGATGGCTCTCGGCCTGGTGTTTGTCGTCAGCCTGCTGTTCTGGCTGCTGGTGATGGTGGTCTACAGCCTGGTGTCGGGCTGGATCTCCGGGCGTCCGGCCACCGTCACCGTGCTGTGGCAGCGCTACCGTGCCATGGCCCGCCAGCACTGGCCGCGCCGCCCCGCGGGCCAGCCGGCATCCAGCACCCCGCGCGCCGATGCCGCCCAGGCCACCGGCGCGTCGATGGAAAGCGGCGTGCAGGACGTGGGTTGGCGCGAGGTGCGTGATCCGGCGTCACCGCCGCAGCGCCCCGAGTAAACCCGTCAACGCCCCGCCACCAAGCGGGGCGTTTTGCATCAGGCCTTCACTTCGCGCGCCGAAATCGCATACCTGAAGGTCGCCGGGTCGTAGGGGTCCAGCCAGCCGTCGGCGTTCTCGGCCATCGGATACATCACAAAGCCCAGCGCATCGCCGGCGCTGCCGGGCAGCTTGACGTCGTGCGCGGTGTTGTAGGCCATCCAGTTGCCCTCCCAGGCGCCGTACAGGCCGGCAAACACCGGGGCCACCAGCGGGTCGTCGGTGCGCTTGATCCATGCGGGCGTTTCCTGGCGCATCACCTTGGCCACGTCGGCCGGGTCCATGGCCGTCCAGCCGCGCGCCTGCAGGTAGACCTCGGCGCGGCAGTGCTGCGCGCCCGACAGGCTGGCGGAGTTGCTGCCCAGCTGCTTGTAGCCAAAGGCCGAGGGCGCCAGCCGGATGCCGTACACGTCGCGCGCGGGCACGCCCACGGCGCGGCACAGGCCGACGAAGAGCGCGTTGATGTCGGCGCACTTGCCGCCCAGGTTGCCGGTCTCCAGCATGGTCTTGATGTCGCCCTCGCCGCAGCCCTTGACGGTGGGCTCGCGCCAGGCGTTGGCCACCACCCAGTCGTACAGGGCACGCACCTTGGCTTCGTCGCCGCGTGCGCCGCGCGTGGCCTTCTGGGCGGTCTCGCGCACGATGCCATCAAGGGGCAGCAGGTGGGTGGGTCGCAGAGCGTCGCGCAGGGTGCTGGCGTCATCGGGCACGCGCTTTGTGCCCAGGGTGCGGCTTTGGGTGCGCACGCGGCTGGTGACTTCGACGTAGGGCTTGGCCACGCCGCCGGCGAAATCCACCGCCACCAGGCGCACGCCTTGCGCACCATCGGTGACCACGCGGGCCTGGCCGTTGCTGGCAAAGCTGTCGCCCAGCGGCAGCTGCCAGCCGGTCTGCACCGAGGGCAGGGGCACCCACGCGCGCGTGGGGCCGGTGGTGGCCGGCAGATCGACGCGGGTGGTGACGTCGAAGCTGCGCCAGTCGCCCGACTGCGGTGCAAATCGATGGAGGGCGGTGGGGGCCGGTGCGTTGGCGGCAAAGGCGGGGGGCAGGCTGGCGACAAGGCCCAAGCCAGCCGCGCGCCCGATGAGGGAGCGGCGATGCAAGTTCATACAGAGAACTCCAGTGGGTGGCGAAACACCGGTCGGCACACACGAGGCGGGCGGATCGGTCCGCCAACGCCAATGCCCCGAAGGCCGGTGGCCGGCGCTGGCAGGCAGCGCGCGGCGGAGGTGATTATCCGCCCAGGGCCTTGATCCAATTCAGGGCGGGGGCGCCGGTCCAGTCCACCGCGCCGCTGACGACCTGGCGCGGCCGGCCGCTGGCGTCGATCAGCACGGTGGTGGGAAACACCTTGATGCCCCAGGCCTGGGTGATTTCGCCCTTGGGGTCGGGCAGCACCGCCAGGCTCAATCCGCTGGACTGCACGTAGCGGCGCACGCGCGGCAGCGGCTCGCGCACGTTGACGGCCAGCACCGCCAGGCGCTCGCCCTCCAGTTCGGCCAGGGTCTGCAAGGTCGGCATCTCCTCCTTGCAGGGCGCGCACCAGGTGGCCCAGAAGTTGATGAGCACCGCGCGCCCGCGCAGGGCCGACAGGTCCCAGGCCTTGCCGTTCAGGTCGGTGGCGGCCAGCGGGGGCAGGGCGCGCCCGGCCGGCCAGGGTTTGCTGACGTTTTGCGCGCGGGCAGCCGGCAGTGCAGCGGCCAGCAGCAGGCTGGCCATCGCCCGGCGCCCGATTGGCATCACGCCCGCTCGGCCACCCAGCCCTGAACACTCGCCAAGGCTTTGGCCAGGCCCGAGGCGTCGGTGCCGCCGGCCATGGCCATATCGGGTTTGCCGCCGCCCTTGCCGCCGACCTGCTGGGCGACGAAGTTGACCAGTTCGCCGGCCTTGATCTTGGCCGTCTCGGCCTTGGTCACGCCGGCGGCCAGTTGCACCTTGTCGCCATCGACGGCGGCCAGCACGACGACGGCGGCCTTGAGCTTGTCTTTCAGCTTGTCCATGGTCTCGCGGAGCTGCTTGGCGTCGGCGCCTTCAAGCTGCGCGGCCAGCACCTTGATGCCCTTGACCTCGGCCGCCTGATTCACCAGCTCATCGCCTTGCGACGAGGCCAGCTTGCCCTTGAGTTGGGCGATTTCCTTCTCGAGCGCACGCACGTGCTCCAGCGTGTGGCCGATGCGCTGCGTCAGCTCGGCGCTGGGCGTCTTGAGTGCGCCCGCCGCCTCGTGCACCGTAGCCTCCAGCCCTTGCAGATAGGCCAGGGCGTTGATGCCGGTCACGCCTTCCACGCGCCGCACGCCGGCAGCCACGCCGCCCTCCATCACGATCTTGAACAGGCCGATGTCGCCCGTGCGCGCCACGTGGGTGCCGCCGCACAGCTCGCGGCTGGTGCCGATGTCGAGCACGCGCACGGTCTCGCCGTACTTCTCGCCAAACAGCATCATGGCGCCGGTTTTTTGTGCGCTCTCGATGTCCATCACGCGCGCTTGCGTGGCGGTATTGGCCAGCACCTCGGCGTTCACGCGCTGCTCGATCTCGGTGATCTGCGCGGGCGTGACCGGCGCGTTGTGCGCAAAGTCGAAGCGCGTCTTGTCGGCATCCACCAGACTGCCCTTTTGCTGCACGTGCGCGCCCAGCACCTCGCGCAGCGCCTTGTGCATCAGGTGCGTGACGCTGTGGTTGCGCATGGTGGCGGCGCGGCGTGCGGTATCCACCTGCGCCTGCACGCTGTCGCCGACCTTGAGCGTGCCGGATTCGAGTGTGCCGTGGTGGCCGAACACGTCGGCCTTGATCTTCAGCGTGTCGGCCACGGCAAAGCGCGCGTTGCCGGCGGTGATGGCGCCCGCATCGCCCACTTGGCCGCCCGATTCGGCGTAGAACGGGGTCACGTCCAGCACCACCACACCCATTTGGCCGGCTTTCAGCTCTTGCACCGGCGTCCCGTCTGCGTAAAGCGCTACGATTTTTGAATCTTCCGCCAGATGTTCGTAGCCGGTGAAGGTGTTGGCCGCACCCTCGTAGGCCAGCGCCCTGTCCATCTTGAACTTGCCGGCCGCGCGGGCCGTGTCCTTCTGGTGCTGCATGGCGGCGTTGAAGCCCGCCTCATCCACCGCCACGCCGCGCTCGCGGCAGACGTCGTTGGTCAGGTCCAGCGGAAAACCGTAGGTGTCGTGCAGCTTGAAGGCGACTTCGCCCGGCAGCAGCTTCTGGCCACCGGCGAGGGCACTGTCGAGGATCTCCATGCCGTGCGCCAGCGTCTCGAAAAAGCGCTCTTCCTCGGCCTTCAGCACGC
>JAWKYM010000002.1:0-435927 GCA_041396485.1 Burkholderiaceae bacterium
CAAACAGCTATCATTTCAGAAGCGTTCAACGGTCCGGACGTTGCCGGCGCGGATCTCATCTGGCCCACGCCGCCCCTGTCCCCGCGCGACCCCTGCGCCGAACTGCGCCAGCGCTTTCAGCCCGCCCGACACACCCCCTGAATGGGGCCGGGCGACTTATTGCACCAGCGGCGAGGCCGCGGCGTCCAGTTCCACCCCTTCAATGTCCGCCTGGCCTGCCAGCACGCTTACGTACTGGCTGAGCGCACGCCGCTCGGCGGCTTGGCGCAGCTCGTCCGCCACGCGCGGCTGCACGGCCTCGAAGGGCAGTTGCTCGCCCGGCACGCGCGCATCGACGGCGACGATGTGAAAGCCGTAGCGCGTGTTGACCAGGCCGGGCAGCACGCCCAGCCGGCTGCCGTTGAACAAGGCCTGCTCGAACTCGGGCACCGTGGCGCCGCGCTGCAGCTGGCCCAGCTGGCCGCCCTGCGCGCCCGAGGGGCAGTTGGACTGGCTGCGCGCGATGGCGTCGAAACGCTCGGGCTGCGCCAGCAAAGTCTTGAGCGTTTGCTCGGCCAGCGCGCGCACGGCGGGCACCGGCGTGCCGGGCGTGACCTGGAACAGGATGTGGCGCGCATGCACCAGCTCGCCGCTGCGAAAGCGCGCCAGGTGGGCCTCGTACCAGCGGCGGCATTCGGCGGGCGTGGGCTCGGGCACCGCCACCTCGCGCGCCAGCAGCTGCTCGATCACCGCCGCGCTGGCGTCGGCGTCGGCGTCGTCGGCCAGCAGGTGCAGCGCCTGCGCGCGCTGGCGCAGCAGCTCGTGCACGGCGGCCAGCTGCGGGCTGGGCCAGTCGGCCGGATCGACCGCCACGTCGTTGACGGTGATGGGCATCAGTTCAGGCTCCCGCCGCGCTTGCGCACGATCTGGTGCGGGCGCACCAGGTAGGCCAGCGTGCCCACCCCGCTCCAGATGTGAACCATGCGCGTGAACGGCGACACCAGGAAGA
Organism: Burkholderiaceae bacterium; assembly: GCA_041396485.1. GTDB lineage: Bacteria > Pseudomonadota > Gammaproteobacteria > Burkholderiales > Burkholderiaceae_C > Ottowia. The sequence goes on from JAWKYM010000002.1 coordinate 989, forward strand.
TGGTGAAGCCCAGCAGGATGTGCAACTGGTACACCCAGGGCACGCCCTGCACCCGCAGCGCGTTGTCGCCGCGCAGCAGCAGCACGCCCTGCACGTAGGACACCAGGCGCTCGAACATCACGCCGTCCATGTGCTGCGCCGACAGCGGCACGGTGGCCACGCCCAGCGCCAGCTGCAACCACAGCATGGCGATGATGGCGATGTCCCACTTGCGGCTGTTGCTGCGGATGCGCTGGTCCGACATGCGCCGGTGAATCAGGACGGTGGCGCCGATGAGGGCGATCACGCCCGAGATGCCGCCGATCACCATGGCCAGCAGCTGGTGCTGAGTCGGGCTCATCAGCCACAGCACCAGCGGCTCGGGCATCAGAAAGCCGACGAAGTGCCCCAGGATCACCATCAGCACGCCGTAGTGAAACAGGTTGCTGCCGAGCTTGAGCTGACCGTTGCGCAGGATTTGCGAGGAGTCGCTCTTCCACGAATAGGGCTCGCGGTCAAAGCGCACCAGGCTGCCCACCAGCAGCACGACCAGGCAGATGTAGGGGTAGATGCCGAACAGAAAGGCGTTGAGCGGGGCGGGCAAGGTCATGGTGGCTCCAGGTCATTGGGCGGCTTGCTTGACGCGGTGCACGGACACGCCTTGCGGCCGCGCGGCGGGCGGCTCGAAGGCGGGGCGCTCCTCCCAGTCGCGGTCCAGGTCTTCGGGCGCCGCAGCCGCCATGGCCGGCACGTCCAGCCCTTTCTGGCCGGCCAGCGCCAGCAGCGCCGCCGGCACTGCGGCGTAGGGGCTGCCGCGCTGCGCCAGCGCCTGTCCCAACGCGCGCAGCACGTGGGCGCATTCGCCGATCAGCTGCGGGGTTTCGGCGCTCTCGCAGCAGCTCAGGTACTCCAGCACCACGGGCAGATGGTCGGGCAGCTCGACACCGGCCAGGCGCAGGCCCACGCGCTGGTAGCGCTCCATCAGCTCCAGCATGGCGGGGCCGCGCTGGCGGTCGTCGCCGTGCACGTGCTCGAACAGGTTGAGCGAGGTGGCGCGGCCGCGGTCGAACCAGTCCACGTAGCGCGCCTGCACGTCCAGCAGATCGCCGCGCGCCAGCGCATCAGCCAGTGCCTGCAGCTCGCCTTGCCGGCGCGCGTCCAGGCGGCGCTCGGCGCGCAAGGCCTGGGCGATTTCGGGCAGCGCGGCGCGCAAATCCTCGTCGGGGTAGGCCAGCAGCGCGGCCAGCGCGCGCAAGGTGGTGGCGTGGGTGCGTGATCTCATTTCGTTTGTCCATCACGCTGCACGCCACCCCAAGGCGATGGAACCGAAAGAGTCCAATGGCCGCGGAGCAGGCCATGCCAGCGGCACCCGTGGCCAGGGTCCCCCTGGCCAGTGGGTGCGCCCCATGGAGGGGGGAAGCGGAACATCGCGCAGCGAGTGGAGATACGGGGGTGGCTCATGTGTCCTCGTCGACCAGGCGGATCGGGATCATCTTGCGCCGGCCCATCTTGCCGCCGAACAGTCCGGCCTTGGCGTCGATGCCGTCGCAGCCGTTGCCGAAGGTGAAGCCACAGCCGCCGCGCAGCTGGTAGGCGTTTTCGACCTCCTCGCGGTGCGAGGTGGGGATAACGAAGCGGTCCTCGTAGTTGGCGATGGCCAGGTAGCGGTGCATGTCCGCGGCCGTGGCCGCGTCCAGGCCCACGCTGGCCAGCAGGCCCGGGTCCTGCGGCTGGCCGAGCTGGCGCGCGCGAAACCAGGCGCGCATGGCCAGCATGCGCTTGAGCGCACCGGCCACCGGCGCCTCGTTGCCGGCGGTGAGCAGGTTGGCCAGGTAGCGCACCGGAATGTGCAGCGAGTCGACGTCGGGCAACCCGTGCTCGGTGCTGGCCACGGCGCCGGCATTGGCATGCGCGGCGATGGGCGAGAGCGGCGGCACGTACCACACCATGGGCAGGGTGCGGTATTCGGGGTGCAGCGGAAAGGCGATCTTCCACTCCACCGCCATCTTGTAGGTGGGTGACTGCTGCGCCGCCTCGATCCAGGCTGCGGGCACGCCGTCAGCCAGGGCCTGGCGTTGCACGACGGCGTCGTGCGGGTCGAGAAACACGTCGAGCTGAGCCTGGTAAAGGTCGTGCTCGTCGGGCACCGCGGCGGCCTCGCCGATGCGGTCGGCGTCGTACAGCAGCACGCCCAGGTAGCGAATGCGGCCCACGCAGGTCTCCGAGCACACGGTGGGCAGGCCGGCCTCGATGCGCGGATAGCAGAAGGTGCATTTCTCGGCCTTGCCGCTGACCCAGTTGTAGTAGATCTTCTTGTAGGGGCAGCCCGACACGCACATGCGCCAGCCGCGACACTTGTCCTGGTCGATCAGCACGATGCCGTCTTCCTCACGCTTGTAGATCGAGCCCGAGGGGCACGAAGCCACGCAGGCCGGGTTCAGGCAGTGCTCGCACAGGCGCGGCAGGTACATCATGAAGGTGTTTTCAAACTGCCCGTAGATGTCCTTTTGCACTGCCTCGAAGTTGACGTCCTGGCTGCGCTTGCTGAACTCGCCGCCCAGGATTTCTTCCCAGTTGGGGCCCCACTCGATCTTGTCCATGGTGCGCCCCGACACCAGCGAGATCGGGCGCGCCACCGGCGCGGTGGGCAGCTCGGGCGCGGTCTGCAGGTTCTCGTAGTCGAAGGTGAAGGGCTCGTAGTAGTCGTCGATCTCGGGCAGGTTGGGGTTGGCGAAGATGCGTGCCAGCACGCCCAGGCGCCCGCCCTGCTTGAGCATCAGCTTGCCCTTCGCGTTCAGCTTCCAGCCGCCGTTCCACCTGTCTTGGTTTTCCCAGTCCTTGGGGTAGCCGATGCCGGGCTTGGTCTCGACGTTGTTGAACCAGGCGTACTCCATGCCCTTGCGCGAGGTCCAGACGTTCTTGCAGGTGACCGAGCAGGTGTGGCAGCCGATGCACTTGTCCAGGTTCAGCACCATGGCGACTTGCGCGCGTATCTTCATGTCCGTGCTCCCGTGGGGGCGCCCCCCAGTTCACGCTCGCGCGCGGCGCGCTGCAAGTGGTCCATCCAGTCGATGCGCGCCATCTTGCGCACCACCACGAAGCCGTCGCGGTCGTTGCCGACCGGGCCGTAGTAGTTGAACTTCCAGGACAGTTGGGCGCAGCCGCCGATCATCTGCGTGGGCTTGACCAGGATGCGCGTGACCGAGTTGTGGATGCCGCCGCGCATGCCGGTGATCTCCGAGCCGGGCACGTTCACGATCTTCTCCTGTGCGTGGTACATCATGCACATGCCCTCGTTGACGCGCTGGCTGACCACGGCGCGCGCGGTGAGCGCGCCATTGGCGTTGAAGCACTCGATCCAGTCGTTGTCGGCGATGCCGACCTTCTTGGCATCCACCTCGGACAGCCACACGATGGGCCCGCCGCGCGACAGCGTCAGCATGATCAGGTTGTCGGTGTAGGTGCTGTGGATGCCCCACTTCTGGTGCGGGGTGAGAAAGTTGAGCGCGATCTCGGGGTTGCCATTGGGCTTTTTCCCCATCACGGCCTGGACCGAGCGCGTGTCCAGCGGCGGGCGGTACAGCGCGAAGGCCTCGCCGTAGTCGCGGATCCACGGGTGGTCCAGGTAGAAATGCTGGCGCCCCGTGAGCGTGTGCCAGGGCACGCGCTCATGCACGTGGATGTAGTGGCCGCTGTAGCTGACCTCCTCGCTCATCAGGCCCGACCAGGTGGGCGCGGTGATGGCCTTTTTGGGCTGGGCCTGCAGGTCGCGAAAGCGGAACTTCTCGCGCGCGCGGTCGGCCGCCAGATGGGTGTGATCGCGCCCGGTGTGCGCGCCCAGCGCCTGAAAGCCGCGCACCGACAGCTCACCGTTGCTGATCGGGTCGAGCATGAGGATGGTTTCGCAGGCGTCGATGTCGCTGTCGATGCGCGGGCGCCCCTGGGCCGGGCCGGCTGCCACCGTCTTGTTGAGCGCGGCCAGCGCCGCCACCTCGGGCGTGTTGCCCCACTGCAGGCCGTGGCTGCCCGAGCCCAGGCTGTCGAGCAGCGGGCCCAGCGCGGTGAAGCGGTCGTAGGTGGCCGGGTAGTCGCGCTCGACCACCATCACGTTGGGGCCCGTGACGCCCGGCACCAGCTGGCACTGGCCCTTCTTCCAGTCGGCGACGTCGAAAGGCTGCGCCATCTCGCCGGCGCTGTCGTGCATGATCGGGCGCAGCACCACATCCTGCTCCTTGCCCAGGCGCCCCTGGGCGAGCTCGGAGAACTTCTTGGCAATGGCCTTGTAGATTTCCCAGTCGCTCCTGGACTCGTACACCGGGTCGATCGCCGCGGTGAAGGGGTTGATGAAGGGATGCATGTCGGTGGACGACAGGTCGTGCTTCTCATACCACGAGGCGGTGGGCAACACGACGTCGGAATACAGGCAGGTGGTGGACATGCGAAAGTCCAGCGTCACCACCAGGTCGAGCTTGCCCTCGGGCGCCGGATCGCGCCAGCGCACCTCCTCGGGCTTGCGGCCGCCCTGCGCGCCCAGATCCTTGCCCTGCAGACCGTCGCGCGTGCCGAGAAAGTGCTTGAGAAAATACTCGTGGCCCTTGCCCGAGGAGCCCAGCAAATTGGAGCGCCAGACGAACAGGTTGCGCGGAAAATTGGCCGGGTTGTCGGGGTCTTCGCAGGCCAGGGCCAGCTGGCCCGATTGCAGGGCGTCGACCACGTACTGCCTGGGATCGACGCCGGCGGCCGCGGCATCGCGCGCGACCTGCAGCGGGTTCTTGTTGAGTTGAGGTGCCGAGGGCAGCCAGCCCATGCGCTGCGCGCGCACGCTGCAATCGACCATCGATCCGGTCTGGCGCTTGCGGTCGGCCAGGGGCGACAGAAGGTCGTCCATGCCCACGGTTTCATAGCGCCACTGATCGGAGTGCAGGTAGAAGAAGTCGGTACCCGCCATCTGTCGCGGCGGTCGCACCCAGTCGAGCGCGAAGGCCAGAGTGGACCAGCCCACTTCCGGGCGCACCGCCTCCTGGCCGGTGTAGTGCGCCCAGCCGCCACCGCTCTGCCCCACGGTGCCGCACAGCATCAGCATGTTGATGATGGCGCGGTAGGCCACGTCCTGGTGGAACCAGTGGTTCATGCCCGAGCCGATGATGACCATCGAACGGCCCTCGGTTTTTTCGGCGTTGTCGGCAAAGCCGCGCGCCACCTCGATGACCTGCGCGGCGGGCGTGCCGGTGATCCGTTCCTGCCACGCGGGCGTGTAGGGAACGTTGTCGTCGAAGCCCTTGGCGCAGGCGCCACCCAGCCCGCGGTCCAGGCCATGGTGCGCGCACAGCAGGTCGAACACGGTGGCCACCACGACTTCGCCGTGCCGCGTGGCCAGCTTGCGCACCGGCAGCCTGCGCAGCAGCACCTCGCCCTGTTCGTTGGCGGTGTAGTGCTCGTTGGCGATGCCGCCGAAGTAGGGGAAGGCGACCTCCAGCACGGCGTCGCTGCGCTCGATCTCGGTCAGCGACAGCGCGATGTCGCGCCCATCGGCGGCCTGCTCGTCGAGGTTCCACTTGCCATGGTCGGCGCCGTGGTGGTCGGCCCAGTGAAAGCCCAGCGAGCCGCGCGGCGCCACGGGCCGGCCATCGGCGTCCAGCCCCACGGTCTTCCAGTCGGCGTGCTCGGGCGTGCCCAGCGCGCCGTCGAAATCGCTGGCGCGCAGATAGCGGTCGGGCACCCAGCGCGCGCCGTCAAGGCGCAGCGTGACCAGCATCGGCAGGTCGGTGAAACGACGAGCGTAGTCCTGGAAGTACGGCACCTGCCGATCGAGAAAGAACTCGCGCAGGATCACGTGGACCATCGCCATCGCCATCGCGCAATCGGTGCCCTGCTTGGGGTGCAGCCAGATGTCGGACAGCTTGGCAAGCTCGGAATAGTCGGGGCTGACGCCGACGATGCGCGTGCCGTTGTAGCGCGCTTCGACAAAGAAGTGCGCGTCCGGCGTGCGCGTCTGCGGCACGTTGGAGCCCCAGGCCATGATGTAGCCGGCGTTGTACCAGTCGGCCGATTCGGGCACGTCGGTCTGGTCGCCCCAGACCTGCGGGCTGGCCGCCGGCAAGTCGCAATACCAGTCGTAAAACGACAGCATGCTGCCGCCGATCAGGCTGACATAGCGCGCGCCCGCGGCGTAGGACACCATGGACATGGCCGGAATGGGCGTGAAGCCGGCGATGCGGTCGGGGCCGTACTGCACGATGGTGTGGATGTTGGCCGCCGCCACCAGCTCCAGCACCTCGTCCCACTGCGCGCGCACGAAGCCGCCCAGGCCGCGCATGGCCTTGTATTCGGGGCCCTCGGCCTGGTTCATCAGCGCGGCCCAGGCCTCGACCGGCGCCAGCGTCTGGCGCAGCTCGCGCCAGCGCTTGATCAAGCGGCCGCGCACCATCGGGTACTTCAGGCGGTTGGCGCTGTAGAGGTACCACGAGTACGAGGCGCCGCGCGCGCAGCCGCGCGGCTCGTGGTTGGGCACGCCCTCGCGCGTGCGCGGGTAGTCGGTCTGCTGGATCTCCCAGGTGACCACACCCTGCTTGACGTGGATCTTCCAGCCGCAGGAGCCGGTGCAGTTGACGCCGTGGGTGGAACGCACCACCTTGTCGTGCGACCAGCGGTTGCGATAGCCGTCTTCCCACTGGCGGGCCTCGGTACGCAACTCGCCCCAGCCGGCGGCGAACGGCTCGCGCTCACGCGTGAAGTAACGCAGACGCTCCAGAAACTGTCCCATGGCCCGATCCTCGGCGGATGTTGGTATCGGTGGTCACCGAGCCCATCCAGCCGCGTGCGGTCATGGCCACCGCCCTGCTGTCAGCCCGCCCAGTCGGCCATCGCTGCGATCATGGTGCTGCCGGGAAACAGTATGGCCAGTTCTGCGCTTGGCATCAAACCCATGGACGTGGTCAGGGCATTTGGCGACAGCACCTCGTGCGAGTGCCGCCGGCGCATCGGAGTTCCATCGGGCGCGACAAATTCGTCGGCGCCGATCCTGGCTCAGTAGCGATACGGGTTGTTGGGCCGCCGGTCGTAACGGTCGGGCACGCCGTCCCGATCGCGGTCGCGGCGATGGCGCGCGCGATCGTGGCCGCGCCCTCGGTCGTGGTCGCGGTCGCGCCATTCGCGCTCGCGCCAGTGGGGCGGGCCGGCATGCACCGGGCGCCGCTCCCAGCGCTGCGGCCGGTACACCCAGCGCGGGCCCTCGGCCACCCAGGTGGGCGCCACGTAGGCGTAGCCCGGCCGCGCCGCCAGCCAGTAGCCCCGGCGCCAGACGTAGTTGCCATGCGCCCATTCGTAGTGCCCCGGCGCCCAGACGTAGCCGGGGCGCGCCATCGGCATCGCCTCGGGGCGCGGCGGCGGGGGTGGGCCGATCTGCACCGAGAGGTAGGCCTGGGCCTGCGCCGCGGTGGGCAACGCCAGGGCGCCGATCGAGGCCGCCAGCACGGCGGCGGACAGCAGGGCGGGTTTGACCAGGGTGCGCAACATGGTGGGATCTCCTCTTGAACCAATCGGCCCCCATTTCAACGCATGAAGCGCGTGGCGGCCGTAAACCGCAGGCAAAGCCTTGCAAAAGAATGAGCCGGCAGGCCGGCGAGGCCCCTGCGACAATTGGCGCCGATGCAAGACACCTACATTCTCACCCTGTCCTGCCCGGACCGACCGGGCATCGTGCATGCCGTCTCGGGCTTTTTGCTGGAGCACGGCGGCAACATCGAGGAAGCGGCGCAGTTCAACGACGCGGGCAACGGCCTGTTCTTCATGCGCGTGCAGTTCTCGTGCGCGCCGGACGGCCCCGATGCGCTGCGCAAGGGGCTGACCGAGCTGGCCGAGCGCTTTGGCATGCGCTGGCAGCTGCATGCGGCCAGCCAGCCCATGCGCACCGTCATCTTCGTCAGCCGCGAGGGCCATTGCCTGAACGACCTGCTGTTTCGCTGGAAGTCGGGCCTGCTGCCGCTGGACATCCGCGCCATCGTCAGCAACCACCGCGATTTTTATCAGCTGGCGGCCAGCTACAACGTGCCGTTTCACCACATCGCCGTCGGCAAGGCCAACAAGGCGCAGGCCGAAGCACGGCAACTGGAAATCATCGAGGCCGAGGGCGCCGAGCTGGTGGTGCTGGCGCGCTACATGCAGATCCTGTCGGACGAGCTGTGCCAGCGCCTGGCCGGGCGCGCCATCAACATCCACCACAGCTTTTTGCCCAGCTTCAAGGGCGCCAAGCCCTACTGGCAGGCGCACGCGCGCGGCGTCAAGCTGATCGGCGCCACGGCGCACTACGTCACGGCCGACCTGGACGAGGGCCCGATCATCGAGCAGGACGTGGCGCGCGTGGACCACAGCAAGACGGTGGAAGACCTGACCGCCATCGGCCGCGACACCGAAAGCCAGGTGCTGGCGCGTGCCGTCAAGTGGCACAGCGAGCACCGGGTGCTGCTGTCGGGGCAGCGGACGGTGGTGTTTCGATAGCGCGGGGGCTGGAAGCGGGTGAGCGCTGGAGGTGTTTTGACGGTGGCTCTTGCGAGCCTCCGGTGATTGCACTCGGCCAGGAGGGGTCGGTCGAAGCGCGACAACAAATGACCACTTCAGGCTGGTTGCGGTCAGTCGAGCTATGGCGCCGGCAGAACGGCTTCGCGGGCCACCACGGTCAGGCATCCTGGTTGCCTTTGTGGCTGTAATCGGCAACGCAGAGGCTGCCATGTCGCAACTTGTCTTCGTTTTCGAGTCGTTGAGGTGGCATTGCGTCGGCGAAGTCCCTCGCGCCAGACACAGCAGGAATGCACATGCAGGACGTAGACTTACGCCATGTTTTTCGAAGCTCTACCTGCATCAACGCCAAAGTGTTACGCCCATCTCCTGGGTGGTTGCTCGCCAACGCTTTCGCGGGAGCATGTTTTCACCAAATCTGTTATGGGCGAAGGTGGCGTCGGGCTGGATGGTTACCCGGGCATTCCCGACGGCAAGGTTGTCGGGATTTCCAGTGCGGCATCCAAGATACTCTGCAGCAAACACAATTCAGGCTTGACATTGCTGGACTCGGAGGCAAAAAAACTCAGCGAAGCACTCGGCAGTTTTCACAGGAACGATTCTGGCGCGTTAGCTGTGGAAATTGATGGACCTCTATTTGAACGATGGTTGATGAAGGTCAGTATGGGGCACTTTGCCGCTGGGCACACGCCGTTGGGGAAGCGGTTCCCTTCGAACCCGAACGTTGTCGCGGCTCTGTTCGGAATTATTCCGATGGCTCCTCCGATCGGCATGTACTCGATGGTCGGGGTAGATAGGCACAGTGATCGTGTCAAGGAAGTCCTATTTCGCGAACTCGTGGCGATTGACCCGCAGGGAACAAACCGTATCGTTGGCGCAATGGTCGCCCTTCACGGGATGCCATTTCTATTTTCGTTTGGTGGTCCATTTCCCATTGAAAACTATCTGCGGCGGCCGGATGGTAAGAGCTACCTTGACCCGTACGACTGCACGTCTGCTCGAGCTGTTTTCCACCCCCCGTACTTGCGCCTGAGCGACGGAGGAAAGAAACAACTTGAGGTACACATCCGGTGGTTCGCTCCAACAGTGGAGTCGCGCGCGACCCCATAGCTGACGAACGGTCTCGGACGTGTTCTTCGTATCCGCAGAAGAGCTTTCGCTGCGAAAGCCTAAATGGCAACTCTGGGCGCGGCGGTGTCAGCAGAGGTAGGCCCCCGAGACTTGCGAGCCTGGAGTTCAGCGATCCGGCGGAGCGCAGTCGGTAAACCACGCGTCGATGGAGGTCTGCTTTCGCTGCAAACCGGCCGTAGCACCGGGCCATTGACTGACCACAACGGATCGACCACAGCCGCTGCGCAAACCTTGGTCCACTCCCTGGACTCACCTTCCCACGCCTTGACCTACCCACCGTCCCGCAAGCCAAAGATCGCGCTGCCCACCCGCACCAGCGTGCCGCCGGCGGCGATGGCAGCCTCCAGGTCGGCGCTCATGCCCAGCGACAGGGTGTCCAGGCCCAGCCCGGCGGCGTTCATGTGGTAAAAAAGGGCCCTGGCGCGCATGTGGACAGCGCGAGCAGCTTCGAAATCAGGAGCGAGCTCGGGAATAGACATCAGCCCGCGCAGTGTCAGGCGCGGCAGTGCGGCCACCGCGCGCGCCAGGGCCAGAGCCTCGCCGGGGGCCACGCCGGACTTGTTGGCGCCGCCGTCGACGTTGACCTGGATGCACACCTGCAGCGGCGGCAGCTCGGGCGGGCGCTGGGCCGACAGGCGCTCGGCGATCTTCAGGCGGTCCACCGTGTGCGCCCAGGCAAAGTGCGTGGCGACCAAGCGGGTCTTGTTGCTCTGGATGGGGCCGATGCAGTGCCACTCGATGGGCAGATCGGCCAGCAAGGCCATTTTTTCGACCGCCTCCTGGATGTAGTTCTCGCCAAAGGCGCGCTGGCCTGCCGCGCAGGCCTCTCGCACGGCGTCGGGGCCGAAGGTCTTGGAGACGGCCAGCAGCGCGACTTCTTGCACACCGCGCCTGCAGGCCCGGCCAGCCGTTGCGATTCAGGCACGAAGTGGTTGGAGATTGCGCCCAATCATCGTCATAATCGCCGGAGCGTATCAATCTGCAACCATTCAACCGCACGCAGAGGCACCGTGGACATCACCCAACTGCTGGCTTTCAGCGTCAAGAACAACGCCTCCGACCTGCACCTGTCGGCCGGCCTGCCCCCCATGATCCGCGTGCACGGCGACGTGCGCCGCCTGAACGTGGAGCCGCTGGACCACAAGCAGGTGTTCGCGATGCTCTACGACATCATGAACGACACCCAGCGCAAGGTGTACGAAGAAAACCTGGAGGTGGACTTTTCGTTCGAGATCGAGGGCCTGGCGCGCTTTCGGGTCAACGCCTTCAACCAGAACCGGGGCGCTGCCGGCGTGCTGCGCACCATCCCCAGCAAGATCCTGACGCTGGAGCAGCTGAACTGCCCCAAGATCTTCGGCGAGCTGGCGCTCAAGCCGCGCGGCCTGGTGCTGGTGACCGGCCCCACCGGTTCGGGCAAGTCGACCACGCTGGCGGCCATGGTCAACCACCTGAACGAGATGGAATACGGCCACGTGCTGACGGTGGAAGACCCGATCGAGTTCGTGCACGAGTCCAAGAAGTGCCTGGTCAACCAGCGCGAGGTGGGCCCCATGACGCACAGCTTCGCCAACGCGCTGCGCTCGGCGCTGCGCGAGGACCCGGACGCCATCCTGGTGGGCGAAATGCGCGACCGGAAACCATCCGCCTGGCCATGACTGCGGCCGAGACCGGCCACCTGGTGTTCGGCACGCTGCACACCTCGAGCGCGGCCAAGACCATCGACCGCATCATCGACGTCTTTCCGGCCGAGGAAAAGGAAATGGTGCGCGCCATGCTGTCGGAGTCTCTGCAGGCGGTCATCTCGCAGACGCTGTGCAAGCTCAAGGACGGCTCGGGCCGCGTGGCGGTGCACGAAATCATGATCGGCACGCCCGCCATCCGCAACCTGATCCGCGAGGCCAAGGTGGCGCAGATGTATTCGGCCATCCAGACCGGCCAGGGCGTGGGCATGCAGACGCTGGACCAGAACCTGACCGAGTTGGTGCGCCGCAACGTCATCAGCTCGGCCGAGGCACGGGCCAAGGCCAAGATCCCGGAAAATTTCCCCGGTTGATTTTTAGTCAAATCGGCCTCCAGCGCTTGTCCATAAAGCGCAAGCAGCTATTGATTCAGGAGTTCACATGGAACGCGACCAGGCCAGCAAATTCATTGACGACCTGCTCAGGCTGATGCTCACGCGCCAGGGCAGCGACCTGTTCATCACGGCCGACTTCCCGCCCGCGATCAAGGTGGATGGCAAGATCGCCAAGGTGTCGCCGCAAAACCTCACGCCCGCGCACACGCTGGCGCTGGTGCGCGCGGTCATGAACGACAAGCAGGCGGCCGAGTTCGAGCGCACCAAGGAGTGCAACTTTGCCATTGCGCCCGCGGGCATCGGGCGCTTTCGCTGCAACGCCTTCGTGCAGCAGGGCAACGTGGGCATGGTGCTGCGCGTGATCCCGCAGGAGCTGCCAACCATCGACGGCCTGGGTCTGCCCAAAATCCTCAAGGATGTGGCCATGAGCAAGCGGGGCCTGGCCATCATGGTGGGCGCCACCGGCTCGGGCAAGTCCACCTCGCTGGCGGCCATGGTGGACTGGCGCAACATCAACAGCCACGGCCACATCATCACGGTGGAAGATCCGGTCGAGTTCGTGCACCCGCACAAAAACTGCATCGTCACCCAGCGCGAGGTCGGCCTGGATACCGACGACTGGGAAGCCGCCCTGAAGAACAGCCTGCGCCAGGCGCCGGACGTGATCCTGATGGGCGAAATCCGCGACCGCGAGACCATGGAGCACGCCGTGGCCTTTGCCGAAACCGGCCACCTGTGCCTGGCCACGCTGCACGCCAACTCGGCCAACCAGGCGCTGGACCGCATCATCAACTTCTTCCCTGAAGAGCGGCGCGCCCAGCTGCTGATGGATCTGTCGCTGAACCTGCGCGCGCTGGTGTCGCAGCGCCTGATCGGCAAGCAGGACGGCAAGGGCCGCACGGCGGTGGTCGAGATCATGATCAACTCGCCGCTCATCTCCGACCTGATCTTCAAGGGCGAGGTGGGCGAGATCAAGGACGTGATGAAGCGCAGCCGCGAGCTGGGCATGCAGACCTTCGACCAGGCGCTGTTCGACGCCTTCGAGGCCAACCTCATCAGCTACGAGGACGCGCTGCGCAACGCCGATTCGGCCAACGACCTGCGCCTGCAGATCAAGCTGACCAGCAAGCGCGCCAAGACGCTGGACCTGGCCGCGGGCACCGAGCATTTGCAGATCGTCTGAATCCGCGGCGGCGCCATCCGGCTTCCTACAATGGCCGGATGAGCACCTCCATCGCCCCCAAGACCTACGAACCCTGCCCGCCACGCACCGTCGCCTTTCTGGGCCTGGGCGTGATGGGCCATTCGATGGCCGGCCACCTGGCCCGCGCCGGCCATGCGGTCACGGTCTACAACCGCACCGCCGCCAAGGCAGCGGCGTTCTGCGCCGACTTTCCCGGCGCCCGGCACGCGGCCACGCCTGCCGCAGCGGCCGCAGGTGCCGACATGGTGTTCAGCTGCGTGGGCAACGATGCCGACCTGCGCTCGGTGGTGCTGGGCGACGCGGGCGCCCTGGCCGGCATGAAGCCCGGCGCGATTTTTGTCGACCACACCACCGCCTCGGCCAACGTGGCGCGCGAGCTGGCCGCCGCCGCACAAGCGCGGGGCTTGCACTTCATCGACGCGCCGGTGTCGGGCGGCGAGGCCGGCGCGCAAAACGGTGTACTCACGGTGATGTGTGGGGGCGACGCCGCCGCGTTCGAACAGGCCAAGCCGGTGGCCATGGCGTTTTCCCGCGCGGTGACGCTGATGGGGCCCAGCGGCGCCGGTCAGCTGACCAAGATGGTCAACCAGATCTGCATTGCCGGCCTGATCCAGGGCCTGTCCGAGGCCGTTGCCTTCGGCCAGCGGGCCGGGCTGGACATCGAGCAGGTGCTGGGCGTGATCGGCAAGGGCGCGGCGCAAAGCTGGCAGATGGACCACCGCGGCCCGACCATGGTGCAAGACAAGTTCGACTTCGGCTTCGCCGTCGACTGGATGCGCAAGGACCTGGGCCTGGTGCTCGACGAGGCCAAGCGCAACGGCGCGCGCCTGCCGGTGACGGCCCTGGTTGACCAGTTCTACGCCGACGTGCAAGCGATGGGCGGCGCGCGCTGGGACACGTCGAGCCTGATCAAGCGGCTGAAGTAGAGCCCACTCCAACGTGGCGCGCGCCGGTCCCGGCGCCCGCTTACTTGGCTGGCGGCAACGACCGCACTTCGACCGGCGGCTGCTGGATCACCGTGGGCTGCGTGACGGGGTGCGTCTGCACACCCGACTCAGCCGGCGCGGCCGCGGGTGCGGCGCTGGTCCCGTTGGGCGGCACGGTGCTGACCGGCGCCGGCTCCGGCGTGGTGCCCGTGGCATCGCTGGGGTGCAGGGCCGCCTGCTCGCTGATGTTGTCGATGATGCGCACCACCCGCTGCACGCCGGGCACGGTGCGCGCCACCTCCGTGGCGAGGGCCTCCTCGCGCTGGGTCAGGCGCCCCATCAGGTAGACCGTGCCGCGCTCGGTCAGCACCTTGATGCTGTTGGCCGGCACGCCGTTGGCGTCGATCAGCTTGGCCTTGACCTTGCCGGTCAGCAGCGTGTCCTCCGAGCGCTGCGTGATGCTCGAGTCGGGCATCACCGCCAGATCGTTGACGATGCCCACCACGTCCGGCGTGCCGCGCACGGCCTCGGCCACCAGCTGCCGGTCTTGCGCCGTCGCCACCTCGCCGGTGATCAGCACCTTGCGAAAGTAGCTGGTGATGTTGACGTGGCCGCGGCGCGCACCCAGCGCGTCGTTGACGCGGCTGGAGGCGCGCAACTCGATGCCCTGGTCGGCCAGTTGGGTGGCGGTGCTGCGCCGGTCGGTGGCCACCAGGCCCCCCGCCGCGGCGGCCCCGCCGACCACGGCCACTGCGCAGCCGCCCAGCGCCAGCGTGCCCAGCACCAGGCCGAGGGCCGTCCATCGTTGCATCCGGGTAGTCATCAGGCACTCTCCTCGTCGCCAAGCAGTTGTTGATCCAGGCCATCGCACAGGCAGTGCAGCACCAGCAGATGGGCTTCGTGAATGTGCGCCGCGTGTTCGAGAGGCACGCACACCTGCACGTCGGTGTCGCGCAGCAGGCGGCCCAGCTCGCCGCCGCCGCCCCCGGTCAGGGCCACCACGCTCATGTCGCGCTCGTGCGCGGCCTCGGTGGCGCGCAGCAGATTGGCCGCCTGCCCGGTGGTGGACAGCACCAGCAGCAGATCGCCCGCGCTGCCCAGCGCACGCACCTGCGCAGCCAGGGCGTCGGCATAGTCGCCCCGCCCGGCCACGACACTGAGGGTGACGGCGTCGGCCCCCAGGGCCAGGGCCGGCAGCTCGGGCCGCGGGCGGCCAAAGCCCCCCACCAGCAGCGCCGCCAGGTATTGCGCCAGCGCGGCCGACGCGCCATTGCCGCACGCCAGCACCTTGCCCCCCCCGGTCACGCAGGCCAGCAGGGCCTGCGCCGCCTCGGCAATGGGCCGCGCCAGCGCCTCGGCCCATTGGTACTGCAGGTCGGCGCCGTCGATGAAGCGCTGGTGAATGCGTTGCTCTTGCATTGCCAGAAATGATAGCAGCGCTGCATGCCCCGGCGCGGGTCGATTGTCAGGAAGTGCGACCGTTCCCCCGGCCACGCGCGCTCAGGCCATGGTCATCAGCTGCGCGTTGCCGCCGGCCGCCGCCGTGTTGGTGCTGATGGACTGCTCGTGCACCAGCGCGGCCTGATCGTAGCCCTGGCCGGCCAGCAGCTCATCGCTGCTGCGACTTTCGACGCGCACGATGGCACCCTCCCGGGCCGCCACGCGGGCCGCGAGGGCCAGCAGCGCATCGCCGTCGCCCTCGAACAGCACGGCCGCCATGGGCGACGCGGCATCGTCCAGGCTGGTGCCCTGGGCGCTGGGCAACCAGGCGTCCGCCTCGTCCCCGGCGGCCGCGCGCAGCGCCTGCCACAGGGCGGCGCAGCCCGCATCCGCCTCGGGCAGCAGCACGTGGCAGGGATTGCCGCTGGCCAGGCTGGCAACCACCTGGTGCAGCAGGCCCAGTGGCGTGCACGGCAGGGCCCACACCGGGCCGCGTGGCAGCAGGCGGTAGCGGTTGGATTCGCCGGTGGGGCCAGGCATCAGCCAGCTGGCGCCGGCCCGCGCGGCGGCCAGCGCCGCGTCGATGATGGCGCGCCCCTGCGCCGGTTCGACCCCTGGCAGGCTGGGCAGCCGCCACTGCGCCAGCAAAGCCTGCCCGGGCCACGCGCCCTCGGCACGCGGCACGACGGCCAGCGCGGCGCCCGGCTGGCCCTGCACCAGGCGGTGCAGGTACAGCGGGCCGCCGGCCTTGGGGCCGGTGCCCGACAGGCCCATGCCGCCAAAGGGCTGCACGCCCACCACGGCGCCGATGACGTTGCGGTTGACGTACACGTTGCCGGCGTGCACGCGCTCGCTCAGGTGGGCAATGGTCTCGTCGATGCGGCTGTGCACGCCAAAGGTCAGGCCGTAGCCGGTGGCGTTGATGCCGTCGATCAGGCGGTCGAGCTGCTCGCGCGAGTAGCGCAGCACGTGCAGGACGGGGCCGAACACCTCGCGGGTCAGGCGCTCGGTGCTGTCAATCTCGATGATGGCGGGCGCCACGAAGTGGCCGTTCAGCGGCTCGCTGCCCTGGCGCTGCACGCGGGTCACCACCTGGCCGGCAGCCTGCATGCGGTCGATGTGGGCCTCGATCTGCGCGCGCGCGGTCTCGTCGATGACCGGGCCCACGTCGGTGCCCAGCTGGTCGGGATTGCCCATGCGCCACTCCTGCAGCGCCGCGCGCAGCATGGCGAGCTGGCGCTCGGCCACGTCCTCCTGCAGGCACAGCAGGCGCAGGGCCGAGCAGCGCTGGCCGGCCGAATCGAAGGCCGAGGCCAGCACGTCCAGCACCACCTGCTCGGCCAGCGCGGACGAATCGACCACCATGGCGTTTTGCCCGCCGGTCTCGGCGATCAGCGGGATCGGGTGGCCGCTGGGCGACAGGCGCCGCGCGAGCTGGCGGGCGATCAGGCGCGCCACCTCGGTCGAGCCGGTGAACATCACGCCCGCCACCTGCGGATGCGCCACCAGGGCGGCACCGACACTCTCGCCGGGGCCGGGCACGAGCTGCAGCGCACCCAGCGGCACCCCCGCCTCGTGCAGGATGGCCACCATGGCGGCGGCCGTGAGCGGCGTCTGCTCGGCCGGCTTGGCCAGCACGGCATTGCCCGCCGCCAGCGCGGCGCTGACCTGGCCGCAGAAGATCGACAGCGGGAAGTTCCAGGGGCTGATGGCCAGCACCACGCCCAGCGGACGGTGGCGGGCATTGTCGAACTGGGCCGCCACCTGGGCGCCGTAGTAGCGCATGAAATCCACCGCCTCGCGGATCTCGCCCACGGCGTTGGCCAGGGTCTTGCCGGCCTCGCGCATGATCAGGCCCATCAGCGGCTGGCTGCGCTGCTCCAGCAGGTCGGCGGCGCGCGCCAGCACGTCGGCGCGCGCCGCCGGCGGCATGCCGGCCCAGATGGGCGCCGCCTGCGCGGCACGCGCGGCCGCCGCCTGTGCTTCGCCCGCGCTGGCCTCGCGCACCCAACCCACCACGTCGGCCTGCTCCGCCGGGTTGCGCAGCGGCTGCCAGCCGTCGGCCCGGGCCGGGTCGGCCGGCAGCTCGATGCCGGTGGGCGCGGCCCAATGCGGCTGGCGCGTGCTGTGCAACAGGGCGGCGGCCAGCGAGGCCAGTTGCTGCTCGTTGCTCAGGTTCAGGCCCTGCGAGTTGGCGCGGGCCTGCTCGCCCAGCTGCGCGAACAGGGCCGTGGGCAGGGCGATGCGAGGGTGCGGCGCGCCCAGGCGCCCCTCCTGGCGGGCGATTGCGAGCGCCTCGGACACGGGGTCGCGCACCAGCTCGGCCACCGGCACCCTGGCATCGCCGATGCGGTTGACGAAGGACGTGTTGGCGCCGTTTTCCAGCAGGCGGCGCACCAGATAGGCCAGCAGCGTCTCGTGGCTGCCCACCGGCGCGTAGATGCGGCAGGGCCGCGCCAGCTTGCCTTCGGCCGTGGGGCCGGTGACCTGCGAGTACAGCGGCTCGCCCATGCCGTGCAGGCACTGGAACTCGTACTGCCCGCTGTAGTAGCTTCCGCCCACGTCCTGCGCCAGGTGATAGATCGCCGACAGCGTTTGCGCGTTGTGCGTGGCGAACTGCGGGTACACCGCGTCGGGCGCCTCCAGCAGCTTGCGCGCGCAGGCCAGGTAGCTGACATCGGTGTAGACCTTGCGCGTGTAGACCGGGTAGCCGGCCAGGCCGCCCTCCTGGGCGCGCTTGATCTCGCTGTCCCAGTACGCGCCCTTGACCAGGCGCACCATCAGCCGCCGACGGCTGCGGCGCGCCAGGTCCACCAGGTAGTCGATGACGTGAGGGCAGCGCTTTTGATAGGCCTGCACCACGAAGCCAATGCCGTTCCAGCCGCGCAGCGTGGGCGCGGCGCACAGGGCTTCCAGCAGGTCCAGCGACAGCTCCAGCCGATCGGCCTCCTCGGCGTCGATGTTCATGCCGATGTCGTAGCGCTTGGCCAGCTCGGCCAGGTGCCGCACGCGCGGCAGCAACTCGTCCATCACGCGCTCGTACTGCGCGCGGCAGTAGCGCGGGTGCAGGGCCGACAGCTTGATCGAGATGCCCGGGCCCTCGAAGATGCCGCGTCCGGCCGAGGCGCTGCCGATGGCATGGATGGCCTGCTCGTACGCCTGCAGGTAGCGCTCGGCATCGTGCTCGGTGGTGGCGGCCTCGCCCAGCATGTCGTAGCTGTAGCGAAAGCCCTGGGTTTCGAACTTGCGGCTGTTGGCCAGGGCCTCGGCGATGTGCTGGCCGGTGACGAACTGCTCGCCCATCAGCTTCATGGCGCGGTGCACGCCCTGGCGGATCAGCGGCTCGCCGCCCTTGCCGATCACGCGGGTCAGCGCCGAGGACAGGTTTTTTTCGCTGCTGGTCGAAGTGAGCTTGCCGGTCAGCACCAGGCCCCAGGCGGCGGCGTTGACGAACAGGGACGGCGAGCGGCCCACGTGGGCCTTCCAGTCGCCCTTGCTGATCTTGTCGCGGATCAGCGCGTCGCGCGTGGCCTTGTCGGGGATGCGCAAGAGCGCCTCGGCCAGGCACATCAGCGCCACGCCCTCCTGGCTGGAGAGGGAAAACTCCTGCACCAGGGCGGCCACGCCGCTGGTCACCGGCGCATCGCGCAGGCCCTGCACCAGGCGCGTGGCCAACTCGCTCACCTTGGCGGCCTGGGCCTCGCCCTCGGTGCGCGCCAGCGGCAGCAGGGCCGGCAGGCATTCGGGTTCTGGCCGGTGCCAGGCAGCGGTGATGGCGGCGCGCAGCGGGGTTTGCGGCAGGATGGACTGGGCAAAGGCCAGAAAGGGTTGCACCTCGTGCGCAGCACCGGGTGGCACCACCTCCAGGGCCGAAACGTCGGCCGCCGCGCCGCCAGGGGTCAAAGGGATATGGCTGGCGCCGCGCTCCAGCGCATCGACGTATTGCACCACCGCCTGCTTGAGCAGCCAGTGCGGCGTGCGGCCCAATTGCTGGGCACAGGCGCGAATGCGCTCGCGCAGGGTGTCGTCAACCTTGATGCCAATGGTGGTGGACATGCGAATCTCGGAGAAGTGGATGGCCGAAATTCTGGCAAAGGTTGCACCTTTCAGATATAGGGTTAACCCTAATTTGAATATTTAGCCAGTCGCATCGAATGCAGCCTGAAACCAGACCACGCGCTCGCCCTCGATGGCCACCACATCGAAGCGGCAGGGCGGCGGTGATGACAGGCGCAGCAGGTAGTGCCGCGCCGCAAAGACGATGCGCCGCTGCTTGACGGCACCCACGCTGGCCGCCGCCCCACCCTGCGTGCCGCCGGCGCGGGCGCGCACCTCGACGAACACCAGGGTGCCATCGGGCTCGCGCAGGATCAGGTCGATCTCGCCGCCGCCGCGCCCGGGCGTTCGATAATTGCGCTCGACCAGGCGCAGGCCGGCGCGCAGCAGGTGCGCCAGGGCCTGGTCTTCGGCCGCCGCGCCACGCAGCCGGGTGCTGGCCTCGGCCGGCACCCGCTTCAGCCAACTCATGACCCGTTCGCCCTTGCCACCGTCTGCCATGCCCGATTCCTCCCCTGTCGGCAAGGCCGACTTCCACCCCGCCCTGGCCGCCGCGACCGCCGCGGCCGGTGCCCAGCATTATCCGATCGGGGCCCTGTACGTGGTGGCCACGCCCATCGGCAACCTGGCCGACATCACGCTGCGGGCGCTGCACCTGCTGCAGGCGGTGGACGCCATCGCCTGCGAGGACACGCGCCACACCGGGCAGTTGCTGCGCGCCTACGGCATCGACGGCAAGCCGCTCGTCGCCGTGCACGAGCACAACGAAGCCGAGGCCGCCGAGCAGGTCATGCAGCGCCTGCGCAGCGGCCAGCGCGTGGCCTACGCCAGCGACGCCGGCACCCCCGCCATCAGCGACCCCGGCGCGCGCCTGGTGGCCGCCTGCGCGGCTGCCGGCCTGCGCGTGGTGCCGCTGCCCGGCGCCAGCAGCGTGACCACGGCCGTGAGCGCTGCCGGCCTGGCCGGCGACGGCCGCTTTGTCTTTGAGGGCTTTTTGCCCGCCAAGGCCGGCGAGCGCCAGGCGGCCGTGCAGGCGCTGGCGCAAGAGCCGCGCGCCGTGGTGCTGCTGGAAGCCCCGCACCGCATCGCCGCCCTGGCCGAGGCCCTGGCCGTACTCGGCGAGCGCCCCGTCACCGTGGCGCGCGAGCTGAGCAAGCAGTTCGAGCAGATCGCCACCGTGGCCTGCGCGGCCCTGCCTGGCTGGCTGGCTGCCGACGCCCAGCGCCTGCGCGGCGAATTCGTCCTGGTGCTGCACCCGGCACCCACCGCGAACGGAGGCGACGGCGCCGAGCGCGTACTGCGCCTGTTGCTGGCCGAGCTGCCCCTGAAGACCGCGGTCAGGCTGACCAGCGAGATCACCGGCGCGCCGCGCAATGCCTTGTATCAGCAGGCACTGGCCTGGCAGGCGCCACAGGATTGAGGGCCAAATCAGGCCGCAGCGCTTGCTGGAAAAGCGCAAGCAGCTATCTTTTTTGAATTTGTTCAGCGGAAGAACGCATACCCCACCCCCACCGCCACCACCAGCCCCACCGCATCGGCCAGCAGGGCGCAGGCCAGCGCATGGCGGGTGTGCTTGATGCCCACGCTGCCGAAGTACACCGCCAGCACGTAGAAGGTGGTCTCGGTCGAGCCCTGGATGATGGCGGCCAGCTGGCCGGGAAACGAGGCCACGCCATAGGTCTGCATCACGTCCACCATCAGCCCGCGCGCGCCCGAGCCCGACAGCACCTTCATCAGTCCCACCGGCACGGCAGGCAGGAAGTCGGTGGGCAGACCCAGCGCCGCCACCGCCCAGGCGATGCCGCCCATCAGCCAGTCCAGCAGGCCGGCGGCGCGAAACACGGCGATGGCGGCCAGCATGGCGACCAGGTAGGGAATGATCTTGACGGCGACGACAAAGCCGTCCTTGGCGCCGTCGACAAAGGCCGAATACACGTCCACGCGTCGGATGAGGCCGGCGGTCATGAAGAGCGCGACGATGGCCAGGATGCAACCGGCGCCGATCACACCCATCCACTGCGCGGCTTGCTCGGGCGCCAGGCTTGAGAGCCACCAGACCAGCGCGCCGACCACCGCCGCAAAGCCCGCCAGCGGCGCCAGCAGGCTGGCGCGCAGCAAGTTGATGCGCTGCACCCAGGCGACGGCCAGCAGCGCCACCACTAAAGTGATGGCCGTGACCAGCAGCGTCGGCAAAAAGATGTCGGCGGCGTTGAAGTGGGCGATGCCCTGCTTGACCGCCAGCGTCTGGCGGATGGCGATGACCGAAGTGGGGATCAGCGTCAGCCCGGCGGTGTTGAGCACCAGGAACATGATCTGCGCGTTGGTCGCGGTGTCGGGCCGGTCGTTGAGCGACTGCAGCTCCTGCATGGCTTTGAGGCCCAAGGGCGTGGCGGCGTTGTCCAGGCCCAGCAGGTTGGCGCTGATGTTCAGGGTCATCGCGCCGTGCGCCGGGTGGCCGGCCGGCACGCCGGGGAAGATCTGGCGCATCACCGGGCGCACCGCTCGCGCGAATTGGTCGATCATGCCGGCCTGCTCGCCGATGCGCATGAAGCCCAGCCACAGCGCCATCATGCCCGTCAGGCCCAGCGAAATCTCGAAGCCCGTCTTGGCAGCGCCGAACAGCGCCTCCATCTGGCGCGGCAAGGCCCCCAGGTCGCCCATGAAGGTCTGCGCCAGCGCGGCGACAAAGGCGCTGAGGAAGAAGCCGAGCCAGACGTAGTTCAAGACCAACGCAAGCTCCGGTATTGCTCCCTCTCCCTCTGGGAGAGGGTGGGGGTGAGGACTGACGGCGCATCTGAAGGCGCGGCGATGTGCAAGCGCCGCTGGCCCCTCACCCCAGCCCTCTCCCCAGAGGGGCGAGGGAGTTCCATCAAGCCCCGCAGCACTTCTTGTACTTCTTGCCGCTGCCGCAGGGGCAGGGGTCGTTGCGGCCCACCTTGCTGCTCAGCGCGGGGGCCACGCGCGGGCCCAGGCTGCGGGCGATGGCGTACAGGTCGTACGCGGCCCAGATGGCCTCGCCGAAGGCGTCGAAGCGCGCTTGGCTGACGCTGGGCGGGCCCGCTTCGTCATACAGGTTGACGGCGGGCGGGTCGCGCTCGTCTTGGAGCAGGTCGACAAAGCAGTCCAGCGCGTCGGCCATGGCCTCGGCGATCTCCTTGTCGCGCGGCGGCGCCCAGTCGTCGGCCCAGTATTCGGTGGCATCCAGAAAGCCCGCCGCCCACACCTGGGCAAAGGGCGGCGGCTCGCCGGCGGCGGTGGCCTCGGCGCGCTCGGACTCGGGCAGGCTGGCCAGCAGGCCGCGCCAGTCCAGCACGCCGGGGTCCAGCGCCTGCTCGTCGCTCAGGTCGTCGGTGGCCGACTGCAGTGCGGCGCGCAACTGCGCCTCGCGCGCCAGCCAGTGCATCAGGAAGTGGGTGCGCTCGCCCTCGCTGGCAAACACGGCGTCGGCGTCCAGACCAAACAACATGGGCAGCCATTCATCGGGCGGCACGGCGCGGCGCGTACACAGCAGCGCGGTCAGCACGCCTTCGCAGTATTCCCACTGCGGCGTGGTGTCCGGGTGGCGCTCGCGCACCGCGTCCAGCGCGTCTTCCAGCGCGCCGAGGGTGGCGCTGACGGGATCGTCGTCCGCGTCGATGGGTTCAGAAGGGATGTCGGCTGGGATCATGGAAGCACTTCGAATGAAATCCGGCCATGGTAACCGTGCTGCCCCCTCAGGCCCGGCGCCGGCGCAGCCCCAAGCCCATCACCGCCCCGACCACGATCAGGGCGCCCAGTGCCTGCAACGGGGCGACCGCCTGGCCGAGGATGAGCCAGCCCAGCACCAGCGCAAACACCGGCTCGACGTTGAGCACGGGCGAGTTGCCCACCACGCCCAGGCGCGGCAGCACGGTAAACAAGAGAGTGATGCCGGTGCCATACAGCAGCGTCAGCAGGCCCAGGCCCCACCAGCCGGCGGCCACCCGCGGCAGCGCAAAGCCGCCCTGCACGCACGCGGCCAGCACGGCCACCAGTGCCACCACCGCCATCGAGCCGAAGGTGCGCACGCGCCCGTCCAGGCGTCCGGCCTCGTGCTGGGTCAGCACCAGGGCCAGACCGAACAGCGCGGCCGCCGCCAGCGCAAAGCCCACGCCCGCACCGATGGCGCGCCATTGCCCGGCCGCGCCCAGGCCCGAGGCGGCGCCCAGCACGTCGAGCGCCAGCACCAGGCCCAGCAGGATCACGGGCATGGCAACAAGCACCGCGCGTTCGGGCCGGTGCTGGTAGAGCACGCGCGCCCACAGCGCCGCCATCAGCGGAAAGCTGTTGAACACCAGCAGTGCCAGCATCACCGGCAGCCGCGCCACGGCCGCGTACAGGCACAGGCTTTGCACGCCGACCAGCACGCCGATGGCCGGCAGCGCGCGGCGCTCGCGCGGCTTCAGGGCCACCGGCACGTGCTGCAAAACCAAGAGCGCACCCACCACCAGCGCGGTGCCCGTGCTGCGAAAGGCCACCGCCGTGGCCACCGTGGCGCCGTGGTCAAACGCCAGCCGCGCGGCCACGTGGTTGCTGGCCATCAGCAGCGCAATCAGCAGCAGCGTGAGAAACCCGACCAGCGCCGGGCGCGCGCCGCTCACCGATACAGGCCGAGCTGGCGCGCGTGCAGCCGGGCCAGGCCCAGCAGGGCATCGGTGAAGGGCGTGGCCACGCCGGTGAGCTGGCCCAGCTCGCGCACCGAGCTCACCAGCGCGTCGATCTCGACCGCGCGGCCGGCCTCCACGTCCTGGCGCATCGAAGGCTTGAAGGCGCCCAGCTTGCGCGTGACGGCATGGCGGTCATCGGGCGTTTCGGCGATCGGCACACCGACGCGCGCGCCGATCTCACGCGCCTCCAGCATCACGGCGCTCACAAAGCCGCGCGCCAATTCGTCGTCCAGCACGCGGTCGGCCGTGGCACCGGTGAAGGCACTGATGGGGTTGATCGTCATGTTGCCCCACAGCTTGTACCAGACGTCCTTCTGGATTTGCGGCGACACCGTGGTGTCGAAGCCGGCCGTGCGCAGCAGTGCCGCCAGCGCAGCCAGGCGCGGCGTCTCGCCGCCGCCGGGCTCGCCCACGATCAGCCCGTTGCCGAAGTGCCGGCGCACCACACCCGGCGCGTCCAGCGAGCAGCTGGCGTGCACCACGCCACCGATGACATGCCGCGCCGGGATGGCCTGCGCGATGGCGCCGCCCGGATCGACCGACTCCAGCCGCGTGCCCGCAAGCGCACCGCCAAAGCCCTGCAAAAACCACCAGGGCACGCCGTTCATCGCGGTCAGCACGACGGTATCGGGCCCCAGCAGCGGACCGATCCGGCGCGCCACCTCGGCCAGCGCGGGCGCCTTGACGGCGACGATGACCAGGTCCTGCGGCCCCAGTTCGGCCGGATGCTCGGTGGCGCCCACGGCCCAGCAGCGCTCGTGCGGCTGGCCGTCGGCGCCGGCCTCGATCAGGCGCAAACCGTGCTCGCGCAGCGCCGCCAGCGTGGCGCCGCGCGCCACGCAGCTCAGCTGTGCGCCCTGCGCCGCCAGGCGCGCGCCCAGCCAGCCGCCGATGGCGCCGACACCGTAGATCGTTATTTTTTTGAACATTTTGTCATCCAGCCAGCGTCCATAAAGCGCAAGCAGCTTCAGTTTTTATAGCTTGGGTCGATCCGATCCACCTGCCGCACCAGCGCATCGAACACGTCCTGCCCGGCGCCGCGGCGCGGGTCGAACTGGAAGGAGTCGCGCGTGCATTGCGCGGCAATGCTTTCTGGCACCGCCAGCGGCGCGCCCATGCTTTGCGTGGCCAGCTGCACCTCGCAGGCGCGCTGCAGCGTCCACAGCACGGCAAAGGCCAAGGGCAGGGTCTGGCCCCAGGACAGCAGGCCGTGGTTGCGCAGGATCACGGCGGGCCGTCCATCGATGCTCTGGACCACGCGCGGCCCCTCCTCGGCGCGAATGGTGATGCCTTCGAAGTCGTGATAGGCCACCAGATCGTGCAGCTGCGCGCTGTAGAAATTGCTTTGACTCAGGCCCGCGGCCAGCGAGGCCACCGCCACGCCGGCCGTGGTGTGCGTGTGCATCACGCAGTGCGCGCCCTCGACCCCGTCGTGAATGCAGCTGTGCAGCACGTAGCCGGCGGGGTTGATGGGATGCCGGGAGCCGTCGAGGATATTGCCCGCCAGGTCGATCTTGACCAGGTTGCTGGCCGTCACCTCGCTGTAGTGCAGGCCGAAGGGGTTGATAAGAAAGTGCTTGGCACCCCCGGTCGCGCTTTCGGGCACGCGCAGGGTGATGTGGTTGTAGATCATCTCGGTCCAGCCCAGCAGGGCGAACACGCGGTAGCAGGCGGCCAGCTGCACGCGCGCGGCCCATTCATCGGCATGCACGCGGCCCAGGAGGTTGCGGGTGGGGATGGCGGCGGCGGTCATGTTCATCCTTTGAAGGCTTGGGCCAGGCGCGTGGTCTCGCGCGCCAGGCTGACGGTGTCCAGGCCGACGGCGACAAAGGTGGCACCCCAGTCCAGGTAGCGCCGCGCCATGGCCTCGTCCACCGCCAGCGTGCCGGCGGCCTTGCCGGTGGCAACGATGCGGCGCGTGGCCTGCTCGAACAGCGCCACCATGTCGGGGTGGCCGGGGTTGCCGCGATGGCCCATCGAGGCCGACAGGTCGGCCGGGCCGATGAAGATGCCATCGACCCCGTCCACGGCGGCGATGGCCTCCAGGTTGTCCATGGCGGTGCGCGTCTCGGCCTGCACCAGCACGCACAGGCGCTCATTGGCCTCATGCACGTAGCGCGGATGGCGCCCCCAGCGCGCGGCGCGCCCACCCGCCATACCGCGGATGCCGCCACTGCCGTCCTCGTCCGGATAGCGCGCGGCGCGCACCACGGCGGCGGCCTGCTCGGCGGTGTCGATCATGGGCACCAGCAGGGTCTGCACGCCCAGGTCCAGGTACTGCTTGATCAACATCTCGCCCACGTGGCCCAGGCCCATGGGCACGCGCGCGATGGCGTGTGCCGACGGATAGGCGGCAATGGCCTGCAGCTGGTAGAGGATGCTTTGCAGGCTGTGCGAGGTGTGCTCGCCGTCGATCAGCAGCCAGTCGAAGCCCGCCCCGGCGGCGATCTCGCCCACCAGGGTGTTGGGCAGGTTGAGCCAGTAGCCGATTTGCGGGCGCTTGTCTTGCAGGGCTTGCTTGAAGGGGTTGAGTGGGGTTTGCATGGTGGGGTGTATTGGATCGGGAAGATGAACAGCCGGACGCAGAGGACGCAAAGGATTCGCAGAGGACGCAAAATAGAAAACCAACAAAATGCTTTCAAAAACAATAGCTGCTTGCGCTTGTTGTGGGCGGGTTTCAAAGGTATTTCATTGAGTTCCGATTTTTTTGCGTCTTTTGCGAATCCTTGCGTCCTCTGCGTCCGGTTTTTGCCTCTTCTAGACAAACGCAAACGCCAGCTTGCCCAGCGGCCCGTAGTCGGCCTCGAACACGTCGCCCGCCTTGGCGGCCACCGGGCGAGTGAAGGAGCCCGCCAGCACGATCTGCCCGGCCCGCAGCGAGTCGCCCCAGGGTGCCAGCTTGCCCGCCAGCCAGGCAATGCCGATCGCCGGGTCGCCCTGCACGCCGGCCGCCAGGCCCGTTTCTTCCACCGCGCCGTTTTGCCGCAGGATGGCGCCGACCCAGGCGCGGTCGATGGTACGCGCATCGGCCCGGCCAGCGCCGATGACGATGCCGGCGTTGGCGGCGTTGTCGCTGATGGTGTCCTGCACCTTGCGCATGGCGCGCGTGTGGCGATCGAACTGCTCGATGCGCGCGTCGATGATCTCGATCGCGGGCGTGACATAGTCGGTCGCATTCAGCACTTGCTCCACGCTGACTTCAGGCCCTTTCAGGTCGGACTTGAGGACGAAGGCCAGCTCGACCTCGACGCGTGGGGCGATGAAGCGCGAGGCCGGAATCGCCAGTACCGCGCCGGGCGTGCAGGTGAACAGCATCGAATCGAGCAGCGTTCCGTAGTCGGGCTCGTCGATCTGGCTGCTGATCTGCATGGCGCGCGATGTGAGGCCGATCTTGTGGCCGATCACCTGGCGGCCCTCGGCCCGCTGCAGCGCCACCCAGGCGCGGCCGATGCGGTAGCCGTCTTCCACCGTCATGCCCGGAAAGCGCTTGGAGAAGTGCTCGACGGGCTGGCGCGATTTTTCGCTGGCGTGCAGTTCGGCGGCGAGGGATTGGATTTGGTCTTCAGTGAGCATGTTTCTCTTCAATCTGCGGTGCCAGACGATGCGCCCTTGCCCTCACCCCTGCCCTCTCCCGCAAGCGGGAGAGGGGGTGAATGTCTGGCTCCCTCGCCCCTTTGGGGAGAGGGCTGGGGTGAGGGGCTGCGCGCGTCCCGCATCACGCCGGCTTTTTGAACAGCGGATGAAGCGTGCTGTGCTTGGCATCAAACACCTCCTGCCCCTCATCCACCTGCACCGTCAGGCCGATGTGCCGCGTGGCCATCACGGGATCGAGCCGCGCGCGCAGCGCGCCGGTCACGGCCTGTCCCGCGGCCTGCTGCACGGCGCTGCTGCGCCCGCGCGCCATGCGCAGGTTGGCGTACATGAAACCGTATTCGCCCGGGTCGTCGCTGGACACCCCCGTCTTGCCCGCGCCGGCGGCGCGCCCGGCCGCGCCGCCGTCGGCCAGCGCGAAGTGCGGTGCCGGGTAGGCCAGCACGCGCGTGCCGCCGCTGGGAAAGACCTGCGCGCCGGCCTCGTCGCGTACGGCGAGCATGGCGTCGGCGGCCTCGCGGCACAGGCGGGGCATGTCGACGATGGCGTCGAGATTGCCGGAATAGAGAATCACCAGATGGGGCATGAAAACCTCACAGTCGCGCGCTTGACTTGATGCCCGTGGCGCGCGAGGCCTCGGGCGGCGGCACCGCCGTGCCATCTTGTGGCGTGACGGGAAACACCGCATTGATCTGCCCCGTGCCCGAGGCGGCGAAGTAGGGCGTGACGACCTCGGCGCGGCCGTCGTAGGCCGACCAGCCCAGGGCGCCCAGCAGCATGGCCGTGTCGTGCATGAAGCCTTCGCCATGGCCCTTGCTCGCGTACTCGGGCAGCATGGCGCAGAAGTCGCTCCACTCGCCGCTCTTCCACATCTCGACCACCTGATGATCCAGCCGCCCCAGGAACGGGCTCCAGATCTTGAACGCGTATTCGGGCGCCAGGCCATTTTGCGCAAAGCGGTGCGACAGCGAGCCGCTGGCCAGGAAGGCCACGGTGCCGTCGTAGTGCTTTTCCACCGCCTCGCGCATGGCCCATCCCAGGCGGGCGCTGTCATTCAGATAGTGGCTGGTGCACAGCGCCGACACCGACACCACCCGAAAGTGCTCGTCCGCGTTCATGTAGCGCATCGGCACCAGGGTGCCGTATTCGGGCGCCAGCGTGGTGGCGTCGTGTGCCAGCGTCTCCACGCCCTGCGCGTTGCAGGCCTGGGCCAGCAGCCGCCCCAGCCCGGGATTGCCGTTGAAGCCGTAGGCCATGTTGCTGATGAAGTGCGGCAGCTCGTTGCTGGTGTAGGTGCCGGCCCAGCGCGGCGCGCAGTTGAGGTGGTAGCCGGCGTTGACCAGCCAGTGGGTGTCGAACACCACCAGCGTGTCCACGCCCAGTTCGCGGCAGCGCCGGCCGATCTCGCGGTGGCCGTCGATGGCGTCCTGGCGCGTGCCCTGGCGCTCGCCGGGCAGCTCGCTCAGGTACATGCTGGGCACGTGGGTGATCTTGGCGGCCAGTGCGAGTTTGCCCATGCCAGGTCTCCTTGCGGGTGGATGCGGGTCAGCCTTCTTGCGAGATGCCGGCCTGCCGGATCACCCGCTCGTAGCGCTCGATCTCGCTCTGGATGAAGGCGCCGAACTGCGCCGGCGAGCCGGACCGGTCGGCGATGCCGCCCTTCTTCAAGGCCTCGGCCACCGAGGGCACGCGCAGCGCCGCGTTCACCGCCTGGTTGACACGCGCCACGATCGCGTCGGGCACGCCGGCCGGCGCGAGCATGCCGTTCCACGAGTTGGACACCACGTTGGCGCCCTGCTCGGCCAGCGTGGGAATGTCGGGCGCGTAGTGCGAGCGCTGCTCGGTCGCCATGCCGATGGCCATCAGCTTGCCCGAGCCCACGTGGCTGCGGAACTCAGGCCAGTTGCCGAACATCATCGACACCTGCCCGCCCAGCAGGTCGGCCAGCGCCGGCGCCTGGCCCTTGTAGGGCACGTGCACGACGTTGGGCGTCTTGAGCGCGGCCTTGAGCATCTCGCCGGCCAGGTGCGCCGAGGTGCCGGTGCCGAACGAGGCGTAGCTGAGCGGCTTGCCGGCCTTGTCCTGCGCCACGATGTCGGCCACGCTCTTGAGGCCGCTGGCGGGGTGCGTGGCGAGCACGTGCTCGGACAGGCCCATCAGCGCCACCGGGCGCAGGTCCCGCGCGCCGTCGTAGGGCAGGTTCCTGCGCAGCGTCTGGTTGACGCAGAAGCTGTTGGCCACGGTGACGAAGGAATACCCATCGGGCGCCGACTTGGCGACGTTGTCGACGCCGATCACGGTGCTGCCGCCGGGCTTGTTCTCGATCACCACGGTGGCGTTCAGCGCCTTGCCCAGCTCGGCGGCGACCAGGCGCGTGACGTAGTCGGTGGTGCCGCCCGGCGTGAAGGGAACGACCCAGCGAATGGGCTTGGCCGGCCAGGCCTGCGCGCGTGCAACGGCCGGAAAGACGACCGCGGCCGCGGCGGCTTGAATGAGTTGACGACGTTGCATTTCAAGTCCCCCAGTGCGGAATGTGATGACTGCCCATGGACACCGCGATGTTCTTGGGCTCCAGAAAAACCTCGTAGCTCCAGGTGCCGCCCTCGCGCCCGGTGCCGCTGGCCTTGGTGCCGCCAAAGGGCTGGCGCAGGTCGCGCACGTTCTGGCTGTTGACGAAGCACATGCCAGCCTCGATGGCGGCGGCCACGCGGTGGGCGCGGCCGATGTTCTCGCTCCATACGTAGCTCGACAGGCCGTACTGGATGTCGTTGGCCTTGGCAATCGCGTCGGCTTCGTCGGTGAACGGGATCAGGCAGGCCACGGGGCCGAAAATTTCCTCCTGCGCGATCCGCATGCGGTTGTCCACGTCGGCAAACACGGTGGGCCAGACGTAGTTGCCCTGCGCCACGCGCGCGGGCAGCGCGGCGGCGTAGCTCGGGCGGTCGATGCCACCGCACAGCAGGGTCGCGCCTTCCCTGGGCCCCAGTTCGATGTAGTGGCGCACCTTGGCCAGGTGGTTCGGACTGATCATGGGGCCGACGATGGTGGCCTCGTCCTGCGGGTCGCCCACGGTGATCTTCTTGGCGCGCTCGGTGAACTTCGCCACGAAGTCGGCATAGATGCTCTGCTGCACCAGGATGCGGCTGCCGGCGGTGCAACGCTCACCGTTGTTGGAGAAGATCATGAACACGGCGGCATCGAGCGCGCGATCCAGGTCGGCGTCGTCGAAGATCACGAACGGGCTCTTGCCGCCCAGCTCCATGCTGAACTTCTTGAGGCCCGCGGTCTTGACGATGCGGTTGCCGGTGGCCGTGGAGCCGGTGAAGCTGATGGCGCGCACGTCGGGATGCGCGCACAGCGGCTCGCCGGCCTCCTTGCCGAAGCCGTGCACGATGTTCAGCACGCCGGCGGGATGCCCGCCTCCAGCGCCAGCTCGCCCAGGCGTGTGGCCGTGAGCGGGCTCGAGAGCTCGCTCATCTTCAGCACCGCCGTGTTGCCAAAAGCGGCAGGGTGCGACCTTCCAGGTCGCCGTCATGAAGGGCACGTTCCAGGGGCTGATCAGCGCGCACACACCGACGGGGTGGAACAACGTGTAGTTCAGGTGCGTGGGCGTGGGGTAGGTGTGGCCATCCACGCGCACGCACATCTCGGCAAAGTAGTCGAAGTTGTCGGCCGCGCGCGGAATCAGGCCCTTGCCGGTCTGCGCGATCACCTGGCCGGTGTCGTCGGTCTCGGTGCGCGCGAGCTCGGGCACGTGCCGGGCGATCAGTGCGCCCAGCGCGCGCATCTTCTTGGCGCGCTCGGTGGCGGGCAGGCCGGCCCACCTGGGAAAGGCCGCCCTGGCCGCCGCCACGGCCGCGTGCACCTCGGCCTCGCCGCCGGACGCGACTTCGGCCAGCACGCCCTGTGTGGCGGGGTTGACGGTCTCGAAGTAGTCGCGGCCGGCAACGGGCTTGCCGTTGATGAGGTGGTCGATTTTCATAGCTGCTCGCGCTTATTTGGTGGGCTTTGGCGCCCGATTTGGTTCAGAAACCAGGGTGTTCTGCAAGGCGCCGATGCCTTCGATCTCGCAGAGCACCACCGAGCCCACCGGGCAATCGACCACGCCGTCGGGCGTGCCGGTCAGGATCACATCGCCCGGGTACAGCGTCATGAAGCTGCTGAAGTATTCGATCAGCGTCGGCACGTCGAACACCATGTCGGCCGTCGTGCCCTGCTGCGTCAGCCGGCCGTTCACGTGCGTCGTCAGCCGTAGCGCCATCGGGTCGGGCACGTCCGCCGCATCGACCAGCCAGGGGCCGATCGGGGTGCCCGTGTCGCGGTTTTTCACGCGCAGATTGGGGCGGTACCAGTTCTCCAGGTAGTCGCGGATGGCGTAGTCGTT
The DNA here is from genome assembly GCA_041396485.1 of Burkholderiaceae bacterium. GTDB lineage: Bacteria > Pseudomonadota > Gammaproteobacteria > Burkholderiales > Burkholderiaceae_C > Ottowia. The sequence continues at coordinate 32,973 of JAWKYM010000002.1, forward strand.
GGCCACGCTGTAGCCGCGCACGAAGTCATACGCATCGGCCCTGCGCACGTTCTTGGCTTCGCGGCCGATGACCACCGCCAGCTCGCATTCGTAGTGCATGTTCTGCACGCCGTCGGGCCGCACGGTGAAGGCGCGGTGGCCGATCAGCGAGGCCGCGCCCTTGGCAAAGGCCAGCGGCTCCGCGGGCGGCTTGAAGGCCAGCTCGCGCGCATGGTCGGCGTAGTTCAGGCCCAGCGCCAGCACCGTGCGCGGGCGCGGCACGGGCGCCAGCGGGGGCAGCCAGACGACCTCGTCGAAGGACAGGCGCCGGCCCCTGAAGGCGGGCGTGAGCAGCTCGAGCCGGCCCTCGCTCTCGATCGCATCGTGGATCGCGCCGGCCCAGGCAATGCGCGCCTGTTTCATGCTTGCTCCTGAATCAAGGTGTGCGCGAGCGGCACGAAACCCGGTGCACTGATCTCGACGCGATCGCCCGCCCGCGCGCGCGGCCGCGTGCCATCGGCCAGGCAGTCGGTGCCCAGCAGCAGCACGTCGCCGGGCTGCAAGGTCATGAAGGCGCTCACGTCGGCCAGCAGGGTGGCGGCATCGCGCACCAGGGTGGACAAATCCACCGTCTGCGCCAGCGCGCCGTTCACGCGCACGTCGATCTTCAGCGCCTTCAGGTCCACGTCCCGCAGCGGCGTCACGGCCGGGCCGCAGACCAGAAAGCCGTCGCGGTTGCGCCAGCGGATGGCGGGGCGGTAGTAGCTGGCGTGGGGCAGGCTCAGGTCGTCCAGCAGCACGCAGCCGGTCACGCGGGACAGCGCAATCGCTTCATGATCGATAGCTGTTTGCGCTTGACTGGAGCGGCCTGCAGCCCTGTTTGTCTCAAAATCACCGATCACCAGCCCCAGCGTGGCGCCCAGCTCGACCTCGTCCGCCACCGACACCGCCGCGCCGTTGGGGGCGAAGGTGCCCGCGGTCTTGACGTAGAGCACCGGCGCCCTGGGCGCGGCCTGGTAGGGCGGCTCGCTCATCCGGGGCGCCCACAAATCCCACTCGCGCCGAAAGTTCAGCAGCGTGCCGTACACGGTACCGCGTGGCAGCCAGGGCGCGTCGAGGCTCATCGCTCGGTCTCCAGTTCTGCGCGCGCCACCGGCACGTCCTCGTGCGGCGGCAGCGCGATCAACTCGTCCAGCAGGCCATACAGCTGCGCCAGCCGGGCCCGGCCCAGGTGCCCGGCCAGGTCCTCGTACTGCGCCTCGATGGCGTCCGACAGCCCGTCGGCCAGCGACAGCGCCGCCGGTGTGGCGTGCACCAGGCTGCGCCGCGCGTCCTCGGCGCTGCGCTGGCGCGTGACCAGGCCATCGCGCTCCATGCGCGCCAGCATGCCGGTCAGGCTGGGGCCCAGGATGTAGGCGCGCTCGGCCAGCAGGCCGGTCTCCAGACCTTCGTCGGCGTGCTCGCGCAGCACGCGCAGCACGCGCCACTGCTGGTCCGACAGGCCGTGCGCGCGCAAGGCCGGGCGGCGATGCTGCATCAGCGCCTCGCGCGCCTGCAGCAGCAGCAGGGGCAGGTTGCGGTGGACAAACGGGGGGGTGCGCGGCATTTATTTAATATATTAAATTTCCGCCGGCAACGCAAGCGAATCACAATCAGGGTATGTCCTCATCCCTGCTTCAAGACCGCCTGGGCCTGCGTTGGCCCCTGCTGCAAGCCCCCATGGCCGGCGCGCAGGCCAGCGCCATGGCCCTGGCCGTCAGCGGCGCCGGCGCCCTGGGCGCCCTGCCCTGCGCCATGCTGGCGCCCGACGCGCTGCGGCGTGAGCTGGCCGTGATGGCCGCCAGCGGCCGGCCCTACAACGTCAACTGGTTCTGCCACACGCCGCCCGTGCCCGATGCGGCGCGCGAGGCCGCCTGGCGCGCGGCGCTGAAACCCTATTTCGACGAGCTCGGGCTGGACGTCGAAGCGGTGCCGACCGGCCCCGGCCGCACGCCCTTCAGCGCCGAGGCGGCCGAGGCCATGGCCGAGTTCAAGCCGCCGGTGGTCAGCTTTCACTACGGCCTGCCCGCGCCCGCGCTGCTGGCGCGCGTCAAGTCCTGGGGCGCTTTCGTGCTGTCGTCGGCCACCACCGTGCGCGAGGCGCTATGGCTTGAGGAGCATGGCGCCGACGCCATCATTGCGCAGGGACTGGAGGCGGGCGGACATCGCGGGCACTTTCTATCGGATGACCTGAGCGAGCAGATGGGCAGCTTCGCCCTGCTGCCCCAGGTGGTGGCCGCCGTGCGCGTGCCGGTGATCGCCGCCGGCGGCATTGCCGACGCGGCGGGGGTGCGCGCCGCGCGGGCGCTGGGCGCCGCGGGCGTGCAGGTGGGCACGGCCTATCTGTGCGCCGACGAGGCACTGACCACCGCCGCCCATCGCGCTGCGCTGCAAAGCGAGGCGGCGCGGCACACCGTGATCACCAACCTGGTGAGCGGCCGGCCGGCACGCGGCATCGTCAACCGCGTGATGCGCGAGCTGGGACCGATGAGCGGCGCGCCCTCGGCCTTTCCGCTGGCCACGGCGGCCATGGCCTACCTGCGCGCGCAGGCCGAAAAGCAGGGCCGCCTGGACTTCACCCACTTCTGGAGCGGCCAGAACGCCAGCGGCTGCCGCGCCGCACCCGCGGCGGAGATCACGCGCGCGCTGGCGGCAGGCTGGACGTGAGCGCCGCAGGCACCGGCCTTGTCACCGGCCAAGACGCCGTGCCCCAGCCACTGAACCTGCCGATCCTGGTGTGCGGGGGCGCCGGCTACATCGGCGCCCACATGTGCAAGCACCTGGCACGCGCAGGCTATCGGCCCGTCACCTTTGACAACCTCAGCACCGGGCATCGCCACGCGGTGCGCTGGGGGCCGCTGGAAGTGGGCGACCTGCTGGATCCTGACGCCCTGGACGCCGTGTTCAAGCGTCATCGTTTTGCTGCAGTCATGCACTTCGCCGCGCGCGCGCTGGTGGGCGAGTCGATGCGCGAGCCGGCGGCGTATCTGCGCACCAACGTCACGGGCACGCTCAATTTGCTGGACGCCATGCACCGCGCCCATGTCACGCAGCTGGTGTTTTCGTCCACTTGCGCCGTCTACGGCCACCCGCACGACAGTCCCATGGACGAAACGCATCCGACGCAGCCGATCAGCCCCTACGGTCTCAGCAAATGGATGGCCGAGCAGCAGATCCAGGCCTACGTTCAGGCCTACGGCCTGGGCGCCGTATGCCTGCGCTACTTCAACGCCGCCGGCGCCGACCACGAAGGCGACATCGGGGAATTGCACGTGCCGGAAACCCACCTCATTCCCAACATCATCGAGGCGGCGCTGAACCCTGCGGCAGGCCCAGTCTCCATCTTCGGCGACGACTACGATACGCCAGACGGCACCTGCGTGCGCGACTACATCCACGTCGAGGATCTGTGCGCAGCGCACTTGGCTGCGTTGCGCTTCTTGTCAAACCACGCGGGGCATCACGTCTTCAACCTCGGCACGGGCGTGGGGTATTCGGTGGCCCAGGTTCTGGCGCAGTGTCGCCATGCCTATGGAGGAGTGCCGGCTACCGTAGTGCATCCCCGTCGCCCGGGCGACCCGGCCGCGCTGGTGGCCAGTGCCGACAAGGCCCGCGAGCAACTGGGCTGGCAGCCGCGCTACGACCTGCAAGACATCATCCGAACCGCACTGGGCTGGCATCAGAGGCGCGGTGCGGGCGCAGACCGATCCCCCCGAACGTCGTGACCCAGCGGTCTGCGAGTTCGACGTCGGTCAGCCCTTGGGTGCCTGCGTAAAACGCAGGTAGGGCTTGACCTTGCGGAAGCTGCCGAACTGCTTTTCGGCGTCGGCGTCGGACAGCTTGGGCGACACCACCACCTCGTCACCGGGCTTCCACTCGACTGGCGTGGCCACGGGCTTCTGGTCGGTCAGTTGCAGCGCGTCCAGGGTGCGCAGGATCTCGTCCACGCTGCGGCCCACGCTGGGCGGATAGGTAAGCACCGTGCGCACCACACGCTTGGGGTCGATGAAGAACACCGAGCGCACGGTCACCAGGGCGTCGGCCTTGGGGTGGAACATGCCGTATTCCTTGGCGACCTTCAGGTCGGGGTCGGCCAGGATGGGGTAGCCGACGGGCGCGCCACCCACTTCGGCCACGTCCTTGGCCCACTTGGTGTGCTCTTCCACCGGGTCGACCGACAGGCCGATTAGCCTGGTGCCGCGCTGGTCGAACTCGGCCTTGCGGCGCGCAAACGCGCCCAGCTCGGTGGTGCAGATCGGCGTGAAGTCCTTGGGGTGCGAGAAGAACACGACCCAGTGGCCGGCCGCGTAGTCGCTGAAGTGGATCGACCCCTGGGTGGAGTCGAGCGTGAAGTCGGGGGCGGTCTCGCCCAGTTGCAAGCTCATGGTGATGGCCTTGATGGAGTCTTCGGTGCCTGTGGATGTCCTGCCTGCGTGCCGCCCCGAAGGCGCCAGCCAGCCGGCATCAACACCGGTTGGCGCCCCGCATCGTGCGCGGCGGCAGCAAACGCGAGTCAGCATACGCCGATGCGACGCGCGAGGGAAATGGTCAATGGTTGTGAGCACATGACCACAGGCGATATGCGCCAGCCAGACTACGCGCCAGGCATGCGGACCGCCAGCGGCGTCGGCGGCGCCAGCCAGCGCGCCGCAGCAGCCTGCAGGGCCTGTGGATCGCCGGTGCTGAACAATTGCAGCTCGGTGGCGCCACCAACCGGCGCCAGGCGCTCGGCGCGCTGCAACAGGCGTCGCGTGTGGCGCGCCACGGGAGCGCCCGTTTCCAACAGTTGCACATCCGGCCCCACCAGGTCGCGCAGCACGTCTTGCGCAAACACGTAGTGCGTGCAGCCCAGCACCAGCGTGTCGATCTGCCCAGTTTCGGAACCAAATCGGCCTGCAGCGCCCACGTAACGTGCGCACAATGCTTTTATTTTGATAGTCCATTCGCCGCCCGGCGGCGGCTCGGCCGCGGCGCGCTCAATGGCGTCGGCCAGGCCATCGCAGGGCTTCAGCACCAGGTTCGCGTGTCCTTGCAGCGACTGCAGCAGTCGCGCGAACTTGCGGCTGGCCAGCGTGCCGCGCGTGGCGAAGACGCCGACGTGCCCGGTGCGCGTGACGGCCACCGCGGGCTTGAGCGCCGGCTCCACCCCCACCACGATCAGGCCCGGGTGCTGCTGGCGCAGCCGGGCAATGGCTGCCGCCGTGGCGGTGTTGCAGGCCACCACCAGCGCCTTGATGCCATGGACGCGCCGCAGCCAGGCGGTGATGGCCAGCGAGCGCGCAGCCACGAAGGCGTCGCCGCGCTCGCCATACGGCGCGTGGCCGGTGTCGGCCAGGTAGACGAAGCGCTCATGCGGCAACTCGGCCTGCAGCGCGCGCAGCACGCTCAGGCCGCCGACGCCGCTGTCGAAGACGCCGATGGGGGCTTGGGGAGACACGGGGTACATCAACGGCACAAAGGGGCATTGTCCGCCTGCCTCGCTACGATGCACGCCCATGGCCCAACCCAAGACGATCTACACCTGCAACGAATGCGGCGCCAGCAGCCCGCGCTGGCTGGGCAAGTGCCCCAGCTGCGGCGCCTGGAACGCGCTGGTGGAGAGCGTGGCCGAGGCGCCGGCGGCCGGCAAGAACCGCCTGGGCGCCAGTTTCTCCGCGCTGGCGCCCGGCGCCGCCGTGCAGCCGCTGGCGGCCATCGAGGCGGTGGAGGTGGCGCGCACGCCCACCGGCCAGGCCGAGCTGGACCGCGTGCTGGGCGGCGGCATCGTCGAAGGCGGCGTGGTGCTGATCGGCGGCGACCCGGGCATCGGCAAGTCCACCTTGCTGCTGCAGGCGCTGGATGCGCTGCAGCGGGCCGGCCAGCCAACGCTCTACGTGACGGGCGAGGAAAGCGGCGCGCAGGTGGCGCTGCGCGCGCGGCGCCTGGGCATCACGGGCTCGCAGGTGGCGGTGCTGGCCGAGATCCAGCTCGAAAAAATCCTGGCCACGCTGGGCGCGCAGCAGCCGGCCGTGGCGGTGATCGATTCGATCCAGACCGTGTACTCCGACCAGCTCACCAGCGCGCCCGGCAGCGTGGCGCAGGTGCGCGAGTGCGCGGCGCACCTGACGCGCTGGGCCAAGGCCAGCGGCTGCGCCATCGTGCTGGTGGGCCACGTGACCAAGGACGGCCAGCTCGCGGGCCCGCGCGTGCTGGAGCACATGGTGGACACGGTGCTGTACTTCGAGGGCGACACGCACTCGAGCTTTCGGCTGATCCGCGCCATCAAGAACCGCTTTGGCGCGGTCAACGAGATCGGCGTGTTTGCCATGACCGAGCAGGGGCTGAAGGGCGTGAGCAACCCCAGCGCGATTTTTTTGAGCCAGCATGCCGAGCCGGTGCCCGGCAGTTGCGTGCTGGTCACGCTGGAGGGTACGCGCCCCATGCTGGTGGAAATCCAGGCCCTGGTGGACTCGGGCGGCGTGAGCCCGCGGCGCCTGTCGGTGGGGCTGGAGCGCGACCGCCTGGCCATGCTGCTGGCGGTGCTGCACCGGCACGGCGGCGTGGCCACGGGCGACCAGGACGTGTTCGTCAACGCCGTGGGCGGCGTGCGCATCAGCGAGCCGGCGGCCGACCTGGCAGCGCTGCTGGCCATCGCCAGCAGCCTGCGCGGCAAGCCGCTGCCCAAGGGCTTCATTGCCTTTGGCGAAGTCGGCCTGGCGGGCGAAGTGCGGCCCGCGCCGCGCGGGCAGGAGCGCCTGCGCGAGGCGGCCAAGCTGGGCTTTTCGGTGGCGCTGGTGCCCAGGGCCAACGCACCGCGCAAGCCCGATCGCGCGCTGGAAGGCCTCACGATTCACGCGGTCGAGCGCGTGGACGAGGCCATGGCGCTGCTGCGCGGATTGGATTGAACCCGACGCGCAAATCGACGTCGAACGCCTGCCAGCGCCCCGGCGGCGCGCCCGGCAGCGTCGCGCCAAGGCCATGACCCTGGCGCGGTCACGCCAGCAAGGCGCGGCCGCCCGACGTATGCTGTGCACAGCGCAAGCTTGGTGCTGCAACGGCCCCTGCGGCAGCCCAGGCACCGCAACTTCGCGGCGCGACTCGCGTGCGAGCCGGTCGCAACGGGAGAGATCGCATGGATGTCATAAGCAACTCCGCCGCACGTCATGCGCGCCTGCGCGAAGAGGAACTGTCGATCGACGAGTACCTCGCCCTGTGCCAGAGCGACCCCATGGCCTACGCCAGTGCCGCCCAGCGCATGCTGGCGGCCATCGGCGAGCCCGAGATGGTGGACACGCGCAAGGACCCGCACCTGTCGCGCCTGTTTGCCAACAAGGTGATTCGCCGCTACCCCGCGTTTGCCGAGTTCTACGGCATGGAAGACGCGATCGAGCAGGTGGTGAGTTTTTTTCGCCACGCGGCACAGGCGCTGGAAGAGCGCAAGCAGATCCTGTACCTGCTGGGCCCGGTGGGCGGCGGCAAGAGCTCGATTGCCGAGCGCCTGAAGTACCTGATGCAGAAGGTGCCCTTCTACGCGCTCAAGGGCTCGCCGGTCAACGAGTCGCCGCTGGGCCTGTTCGATGCGGCCGAGGACGGGCCGGTGCTGGAGGAGCAGTTCGGCATTCCGCGCCGCTGCCTGCAGCACGTGCTCTCGCCCTGGGCCGTCAAGCGCCTGGAGGAGTACGGCGGCGACATCCGCCAGTTTCGCGTCGTCAAGCGCTACCCCAGCATCCTGCGGCAGGTGGCCATTGCCAAGACCGAACCGGGCGACGAGAACAACCAGGACATCTCCAGCCTGGTCGGCAAGGTGGACATCCGCAAGCTCGAGAACTTCGCCCAGGACGACACCGACGCCTACAGCTACTCGGGCGGCCTGTGCCTGGCCAACCAGGGCCTGCTTGAATTTGTCGAGATGTTCAAGGCGCCGATCAAGGTGCTGCACCCGCTGCTGACCGCCACGCAGGAGGGCAACTACAAGGGCACGGAGGGCTTTGGCGCCATTCCGTTCGACGGCCTGGTGCTGGCGCACAGCAACGAGAGCGAATGGAAGGCGTTTCGCAACAACCGCAACAACGAGGCCTTCCTGGACCGCATCTACATCGTCAAGGTGCCCTACTGCCTGCGCGTGTCCGAGGAAGTGAAGATCTACGAGAAGCTGATTCGCGAGTCCTCGCTGGCCGAGGCCGTGTGCGCCCCCGGCACGCTGAAGATGATGGCGCAGTTTGCCGTGCTGACGCGCCTGAAGGAGCCCGAAAACTCCAGCATCTTCAGCAAGATGCAGGTGTATGACGGCGAGAGCCTGAAGGACACCGACCCGCACGCCAAGAGCTACCCCGAGTATCGCGACTACGCCGGCGTGGACGAGGGCATGAGCGGCATCAGCACGCGCTTTGCCTTCAAGATCCTGTCCAAGGTGTTCAACTACGACAGCACCGAGGTGGCGGCCAACCCGGTGCACCTGATGTACGTGCTGGAGCAGCAGATCGAGCGCGAGCAGTTTCCGGCCGACCTGGAAACGCGCTACACCGGCTTCATCAAGGAATACCTCTCACCGCGCTACGCCGAGTTCATCGGCAAGGAGATCCAGACCGCCTACCTGGAGAGCTACAGCGAGTACGGCCAGAACATCTTCGACCGCTACGTGACCTATGCCGACTACTGGATCCAGGACAGCGAGTACCGCGACACCGACACCGGCGAGGTGTTCGACAGGAATGCGCTGAACGCCGAGCTGGAGAAGATAGAAAAGCCCGCGGGCATCGCCAACCCCAAGGACTTCCGCAACGAGATCGTCAACTTCGTGCTGCGCGCGCGCGCCAACAACCAGGGCAAGAACCCGAGCTGGACCAGCTACGAGAAGCTGCGCCTGGTGATAGAGAAGAAGATGTTCTCCAACACCGAGGAGCTGCTGCCCGTCATCAGCTTCAACGCCAAGGCCAGCGCCGACGAGGCCAAGAAACACGAGGACTTCGTCACCCGCATGGAATCCAAGGGCTACACGCCCAAGCAGGTGCGCCTGCTGTGCGAGTGGTATCTGCGCGTACATAAAAGCAGCTAGGCGCCAGCCACGGGAGCAGCGATGGCCTTGCACATCATCGACCGCCGCCTCGCCGGCAAGAACAAGTCGGTGGGCAACCGCGAGCGCTTCCTGCGCCGCTACAAGCAGCAGATCGCCGACGCCGTGCGCCGCGCCGTGGCCCAGCGCGACATCCGCCACATCGAGCAGGCCGAGAACATCACCATCCCCAGGAAGGACATCCACGAGCCGATCTTTCGCCATGGCCCGGGCGGCGTGCGCGACACCGTGCACCCCGGCAACGTCGATCACGTGCGCGGCGACCGCATTGCGCGGCCCGAGGGCGGTGGCGATGGCGCGGGCCGGCAGGCCAGCGACAGTGGGGAGGGCGAGGACGACTTCACCTTCACGCTGACCAAGGAAGAGTTCATGCAGCTCTTCTTCGAGGACCTGGCGCTGCCGCGCATGCTGCGCACCCACATCGGCGAGACCCCGCAGTACAAGACGCGCCGCGCCGGCTACAGCCACGACGGCACGCCGCACAACCTGGCGGTGCTGCGCACCATGCGCGGCGCCCTGGGCCGGCGCATCGCGCTCGGCAAGCCCGCCAGCCGCGAGCTGCAGGCGCTGCAGCAGGAACTCGATGACCTGCTGGCGCAGGACGATGGCACCAGCGAAGCCGTGGCCGAGCTGCAGCGGCGCATCGACGCGCTGCGCGCGCGCGTGGGCAAGGTGGCCTTTCTCGACCCGATCGATCTGCGCTTTCGCAACCTCACCCGGGTGCCGGTGCCCAACAGCCAGGCCGTGATGTTCTGCCTGATGGACGTGTCGGGCTCGATGGACGAGGAGCGCAAGGACCTGGCCAAGCGCTTCTTCATCCTGCTGTACCTGTTTCTCACCCGTCACTACGAGCGGATCGAGCTGGTGTTCATCCGCCACCACGCGCAGGCCGACGAGGTGGACGAGGACACCTTCTTCCACTCCACCGAAAGCGGCGGCACGGTGGTCTCCAGCGCCCTGGTGCTGCTCGATCAGATCATGCGCGCGCGCTACCCGGCGCAGGACTGGAACATCTACGTGGCCCAGGCCAGCGACGGCGACGACTACGGCGATGACAGCGTCACCTGCCGCAAGCTGCTGGCCGACAAGATCCTGCCGGTGGTGCGCTACTTCGCCTATGTGCAGGTGGCCGAGAGCGAGCAGAACCTGTGGCAGGAATACGACCAGTTGCCGCCGCTGTTTCCCTGGTTCGCGATGCGCAAGGTGGGCGAGCCCAGCGAGATCTACCCCGTGTTCCGCGAGTTGTTCAAGAAAGAGGGAGCCGCTTCATGAGCGCGCCGGGCCGCTCCCAAGCGCGAACCCCGCAGCGTGCAGCGCGGAGGGCCATTTCATGATCCTCTCGATGTATCCCGTGCTGGAACGGCGCAGCGGCCACCACCACCGCAAGCCCGCCGGCACCGCTGAGCACGGCCCGCGGAGCGTGCCCAACGCGCCGCTGCCAGCCGGCAAGCGCCCCTCGCACCCGCTGCCCGACCCGAGCGACTGGAGCTTCGATCTGATCGAGCGCTACCACGGCGCGATTGCCGCCACGGCCGAACGCTTTGGCCTGGACACCTACCCCAACCAGCTGGAGGTGATCTCGGCCGAGCAGATGATGGACGCCTATGCCAGCCTGGGCATGCCGGTGGGCTACCGCCACTGGAGCTACGGCAAGGCCTTCCTGGCCATCGAGCGGCGCTACCGGCGCGGGCAGATGGGCCTGGCCTACGAGATGGTGATCAACGCCAACCCCTGCGTCAGCTACCTGATGGAGGAAAACTCCACCGCCATGCAGGCGCTGGTGATCGCCCACGCCGCCTACGGCCATAACAGCTTCTTCAAGGGCAACTACCTGTTCGGCATGTGGACCGATGCCGGCAGCATCATCGACTACCTGATCTATGCGCGCGACTACGTGGCGCAATGCGAGGAGCGCCACGGCCTGGACGCGGTGGAGCAACTGCTGGACTCCTGCCATGCGCTGGCCAACTTCGGCGTCGACCGCTACCGCCGCCCGTCCAAGAAGAGCCTGGCGCGCGAGCGCGCCGAGCACGAGCAGCGCGAGGCCTATGCCCAGCAGCAGGTCAACGTGTTGTGGAGCACCCTGCCCACGCGCCGCGGCAAGGACAGCGCGGCGCCCGAGAGCGAGCGCTTTCCGAAGGAGCCGGAGGAAAACATCCTCTACTTCATCGAAAAGAACGCCCCTCTGCTGGAGCCCTGGCAGCGCGAGATCGTGCGCATCGTGCGCAAGATCGCCCAGTACTTCTACCCGCAGCGCCAGACCCAGGTGATGAACGAGGGCTGGGCCACCTTCTGGCACCACACCCTGCTCAACACCATGTACGACGAGGGCTGGCTGACCGACGGCGTGATGATCGAGTGGCTGGCCTCGCACACCAACGTGATCTATCAGCCCCCGGTCGAGCACCCGGCCTACAGCGGCATCAATCCCTACGCACTGGGCTTTGCCATGTACCGCGACATCCGCCGCATCTGCGAGCTGCCCACCGAGGAAGACCGCCGCTGGTTCCCCGACCTGGCGGGCACGCCCTGGCTGCCGGCGCTGCACCACGTGATGCACAACTACAAGGACGAAAGCTTTGTCGGCCAGTACCTGAGCCCGCAGCTGATCCGCCAGCTGCGCCTGTTCGCCATCCATGACGACGCGCAGGAGCGCGAGCTGCTGGTGAGCGCCATCCACGACGAGGACGGCTACCGCGAGCTGCGCCAGTTGCTGTCGCGCCAGTACGACCTGGGCGTGCGCGAGCCCAACATCGAGGTCTGGAACGTGAACCTGCGCGGCGACCGCTGCCTGACCCTGCGCCACACCCAGGTGCAGGGCCGCCCGCTGGCCGACGAGGCACTGGAGGTGCTCAAGCACGTGGCGCGCCTGTGGGGTTTTGGCGTGCAGATCGAAAGTGTCAACGGCGACGGCGATCTGCCGGTGCTGCTGCACAGCGTGCCGCCGCCCAACCCCTGAGGGCGGCACCCGGCCCCGCGTCGCGTTGCGCGCAAAGTCTTTCCGGGCCCCGCAACGCGTTGCTTCCATTTATATAGCTTGCTACGCCCTCTGGATGGGCGCCAGAGCCCGATTTCATTCAAATTTTTGGGCGTGGCGCCGCCTACCCGGTCGCCCCCGCGCGGGTGTCTTCATGTCTTTTTTGTCAATTTTTATTGACCTTCATGCTCGGTTGGATATAATGACAAGGCTTCAGCGGCGCACCGCCCCGGTGCTGCGTGGCTGAAGGTTGAGGCGCCAAGCGCCCCAACGCCTGCCTCCCATCGCGCGTCACCTTCAGGGTGGCCCGGAGGCGCCCAGGACTTGCTGGAGCCAGCACGCGCTCCACATCGCCCGCCCCGGAGCCCCGCGTCGGCCTCATCGGCCGCACACCGGCTCCGCCCAACTCGATTGATCGCGCCGCGCGCGTGGGACCGCCCGCCTTGGGCCATGCCACGCCCTGCCGTCGCCAACCAGAGGGAATGCATGGCCAAGACCATCCGGATCGAAAACGTCTTCAAGGTCTTCGGGGACGACCCGAAGCAGGCGCTGGCGCTCGCGCGCCAAGGCCTCTCGAAAACCGCCATCGTCGAGCAGACCGGCCAGTCCATCGGCGTGTTCGACGCCAGCTTCACCATCGAGGCGGGCGAGATCTTCGTGGTCATGGGCCTGTCGGGCTCGGGCAAGTCCACCCTGGTGCGCCTGCTCAACCGGCTGATCGAGCCGACGGCCGGGCGCATCGTGGTCGACGGCGAGAACATCAACGATTTCAGCGACGCCCGTCTGCGCGAGTTCCGGCGCAAGGACATCAGCATGGTGTTCCAGTCCTTCGCGCTGCTGCCGCACCTGACGGTGCTGGACAACACCGCCTTCGGGCTGGAGCTGGCCGGCGTGGACAAGGCCACGCGCCTGGCGCAGGCGAAGGCCGCGCTGGCGCAGGTCGGCCTGGAGGTGTGGGCGCACGCCTACCCCGACGAGCTGTCGGGCGGCATGCAGCAGCGCGTGGGCCTGGCGCGCGCGCTGGCGGCCGACCCCTCGATCCTGCTGATGGACGAGGCCTTCTCGGCGCTCGACCCGATCATCCGCACCGACATGCAGGACGAGCTGCTGCGCCTGCAGCAGGAAAAGCGCCGCACCATCGTCTTCATCTCGCACGACCTGGACGAGGCCATGCGCATCGGCGACCGCATCGCCATCATGAAGGACGGCCAGGTGGTGCAGGTGGGCACGCCGGAGGAAATCCTGCGCCAGCCGGCCGACGACTACGTGCGCAACTTCATCCGCGGGGTGGACGCCGCGGCGGTATTCAAGGCCGGCGACATCGCCCGCAAGACCCAGGTCGAGGTGTCCGAAAGCCCCACGCGCGGCTGCCGCCCGGCGCTCAAGCGCCTGCAGCAGCAGGACCGCGAATGGGGCTATGTGGTCAGCCCCGACCACGCCTTCCTGGGCGTGGTGTCGGCCGAGTCGCTGCGCCAGGCCCTGCACGGCCACGAGGGCCCGCTGGGCCTGCGCCACGCCTTCGTGCCGGACGTCACGCCGGTGGCCGCCGAGACGCCCATCAGCGAGCTGTACGGCCTGATGGTGGCCTGCCCCTGCCCGCTGCCCGTGGTCAGCCAAACCGGGCGCTTCCTGGGCGCCATCAGCAAGACCACGCTGCTGAAGTTTCTGGACCCCAGCACCGACCCGCACGGCAACCCCCTGCCGGAGCCGGCCGCCCCAAACGTTGCGGTCAGCGCCCCCACGCTGGCCGCCACCGCCTGAACGGAGAGCCCCATGAGCGACACCTCGAGCGATCCCTGGAGCGCCGCCGCCAGCGCCCCGGCCGCGGCGACACCCGACGCCAACCCCTACCAGGCCGCCCCGCCCGCCAGTGGCAGCGACGCCTGGATCTCCGGCGGCACGCCGGCACCGGGCGCCGACTTCCTGGCCGGCGGATCGGCGCCCGCGACCCCCGTCGACCACGGCGGGTTCATCAGCCAGCTGTGGGACGGCAGCCTGCCGGTGCAGGACTGGATCAACCACGGCCTGGCCTGGGTGGTGCTGCACTTTCGGCCGCTGCTGCATTCGCTGCGCGGCCCGATCGACGCCCTGCTGGGGGGCGTCGAGGCGGCCCTGCAATACCCGCCCACCGGCGTGATGATCGCCCTGCTGGCGCTGCTGGCCTGGCAGTTGGCGGGCAAGGCGCTGGGCCTGGCCACCCTGGTGTCGCTGGTGCTGGTGGCCGTGCTGGGCATCTGGCCCGAAGCCATGGTGACGCTGGCGCTGGTGCTGACCTCGCTGCTGTTTTGCGTCGTCATCGGGCTGCCGCTGGGCATCTGGCTGGCGCGCAGCGAGCGCGCGCAAAAGTGGGTGCGCCCGGTGCTGGACGCCATGCAGACCACGCCGGCCTTCGTCTACCTGGTGCCCGTGGTCATGCTGTTCGGCATCGGCAACGTGCCGGGCGTCATCGTCACCATCGTCTTTGCGCTGCCGCCGCTGGTGCGCCTGACCAACCTGGGCATCCGCCAGGTGCGGCCCGACCTGGTAGAGGCCGCGCGCGCCTACGGCGCCTCGCCCTGGCAGCTGCTGGTGAAGGTGCAGCTGCCGCTGGCCATGCCTTCGATCATGGCCGGCATCAACCAGACGCTGATGCTGAGCCTGTCGATGGTGGTGATCGCCTCGATGATCGCCGTCGGCGGCCTGGGCCTGATGGTGCTGCGCGGCATCGGCCGGCTGGACATGGGGCTGGCGGCCGTGGGCGGCCTGGGCATCGTGATCCTGGCCATCGTGCTCGACCGCATCACCCAGACCCTGGGCCAGCCGCGGCGCGACCAGCGCCAGCGCTGGTTTCAGCGCGGGCCCGTCGGCCTGGTGTGGCGCCTGGCGGGCCCGCGCCATGCGCTGCCCGCCGCACCCGCGCGCGGCACCTGAACCGCTTTTTCCCCCCCCGAAGGAGACCGCTTCCATGACATCCATCCTGTCATCCACCACCCGACGCCGCCTGCTGGCGGCCTGCAGCCTGGCCGCGGCCGCGGCCGCGGCCCCCGCGCTGGCGGCGGGCGATCTGCCCGGCAAGGGCGTTGCCGTGCAGCCGCTCAAGAGCACCATTGCCGAGGAAAGCTTCCAGACCCTGATCGTGATGAAGGCGCTGGAAAAGCTGGGATATGACGTCAAGCCGATCAAGGAGGTGGACTACCCCGCTGCCCACCTGGCCGTGGCCAGCGGCGACGGCACCTTCCTGGCCGACCACTGGGACCCGCTGCACAACGACTACTACAAGAACGCCGGCGGCGACGCCAAGCTGTGGCGCGACAACAGCTACTCCACCGGCGCACTGCAGGGCTACCTGATCGACAAGAAGACCGCCGAGCAGCACCACATCACCAACATCGAGCAGTTCAAGGACCCCAAGATCGCCAAGCTGTTCGACACCGACGGCGACGGCAAGGCCGACCTCACGGGCTGCAACCCCGGCTGGGGCTGCGAGCGCGTGATCGAGCACCAGCTGGACGCCTACGGCCTGCGCAAGACCGTGACCCACGTGCAGGGCAACTACTCGGCGCTGATCGCCGACACCATCGCGCGCTACAAGCAGGGCAAGCCGGTCTTCTACTACACGTGGACGCCCTACTGGGTCAGCAACGTGCTGGTGCCGGGCAAGGACGTGACGTGGCTGCAGGTCCCCTTCACCGCCCTGCCCAAGGGCCAGGAAGGCATCGACACCAAGCTGCCCAATGGCCAGAACTACGGCTTCGTGGTCAACACCCAGCGCATCCTGGCCAACCGCCAGTTCGTGGACCAGCACCCGGACGCCAAGAAGCTGTTCGAGGACATGAAGCTGCCGGTGGCCGACATCAACGCGCAGAACAAGGCCATGCACGACGGCGCCAACAAGCCAGCCGACATCGAGCGCCACGTGGACGGCTGGATCAAGGCGCACCAAAAGCAGTTTGATCGGTGGATCGCCGACGCCAGGGCCGCCGCCAAGTAACCTTCGTCGATCACGATATTTCAAGTCGAATCGGCTGTTTGCGCTTGTACAGCAAGCGCAAACAGCTATTTTTTTAATAGTTTCGAGAGACTGCGCCGCAGCCGGCGACAATAGCGGCATGACTTGGCAACGCTTGCTCGCCGTTCTTCTGGCCGTGGCCCTGGGCGCCGGCGCCTGGCGCGCCGGCGGCTGGCAGGGCCTGGCCCTGCTGGGCAGCGGCCTGGTGCTGTGGGGCCTGCTGTACTACACGCGCATCGTCACCGTGATGAAGCGCGCCGCCAACCGGCCGGTGGGCTATGTCGGCAGCGCCGTCATGCTCAACGCCAAGCTGCAGGCCGGCCAGCCGCTGCTGCACGTGCTGGCGCTGACGGGCGCGCTGGGCCAGCGCCTGACCGAGTCCGGCGCCGACCCCGAGGTCTACCGCTGGAGCGACCCGGGCGGCTCGCAGGTGACGGCCGAATTCAAGGGCGGCAAGCTGACCCACTGGCAGTTGGAGCGCCCCGCGCCCGAAGCTGCGGCCGAACCCCCGGGCGAGGCTTAAAATCACCCGCTTGTGGCCGGCGCCCCAGGCGGCGCCGACGTGATGGCACTCCCCGAGAAGATCCGACCCATGAGCTCTCCCGCACCCTCGCTCGACGACCGCGACGGCAAGATCTGGCTGGACGGCCAGCTGGTGGACTGGCGCGACGCCAAGATCCATGTCCTCACCCACACGCTGCACTACGGCTGCGGCGCCTTCGAGGGCGTGCGCGCCTACGAGACGGCGTCCGGCACGGCGGTGTTTCGCCTGCAGGACCACACCCAGCGCCTGCTCAACAGCAGCAAGATCCTGCGCATGCAGGTGCCCTTCAGCGCCGAGCAGCTGAACGAAGCGCAGAAAGAGGTGGTGCGCGCCAACGGCCTGAAGAGCTGCTATTTGCGCCCGCTGGTGTGGATCGGCTCCGAGAAGCTGGGCGTCTCGCCCAAGGGCAACCGCATCCACGTGATGGTCGCCGCCTGGTCCTGGGGCGCCTACCTGGGCGAGGACGGCATGAAGCGCGGCATCCGCGTGCGCACCAGCAGCTACGCGCGCCACCACGTCAACATCACCATGACGCAGGCCAAGACGGTCAGCAACTACACCAACTCGATCCTGGCCAACATGGAAGCCACGGACGAGGGCTACGACGAGGCCGTGCTGCTGGACACCAGCGGCTTCGTCAGCGAAGGCTCGGGCGAGAACCTGTTCATCGTCAAGGACGGCACGGTCTACACGCCCGACCTGTCGGCCGGCGCGCTCAACGGCATCACGCGCAACACCGTGCTGCACATCTGCCAGGACCTGGGCATCCCGCTGGTGCAAAAGCGCATCACGCGCGACGAGTGCTACATCGCCGACGAGATGTTCTTCAGCGGCACCGCGGCCGAGGTCACGCCAATCCGCGAGTACGACCGCATCCAGATCGGTGCCGGCCAGCGCGGCCCCGTCACCGAGAAAATCCAGAGTGCGTTCTTCGACATCGTCAATGGCCGCAACGCCAAGTACGCCCACTGGCTGGCCAAGGTCTGACCCGGGAGCGCCACCGATGAAACCCGCCCCCGTGATCGAACTGCAGTCCACCGATCTGACGCCCGACGGCGAGATCTTCTGCCCCAACCCCAAGGCCGACATGAAGCTGTGGAACACGCACCCGCGGGTGTTCCTCAAGCTCAGCGTGACCGGCCACGCCAAGTGCCCCTACTGCGGCACCGAATACCACGTGCAAGCCGACCAGGCACTGGCGCACGTGCACGCCCACGCGCACCACTGAGCGGGTGAGAGGCAATCCCCCATGCCCGCCTTGCACGCCAAAACACCGCCCATCGTCGTTGCAAATACTCGCCATGGCCCGAGCCATGGCTGCGTTTTGCGCCTTGATGGACAGCGTTTTGACGCGCCTTTCGGGCACGGTCGATTTCTTCCCACCCACTGATCGGCCGGGTTCTCCCGCACCCATGGTCTTGCTCGGGGTCTCGCCCGCCGCTGCGCTGATGGACGCGGCGGCGTTCCTGCTGCTGAGCCTGGCGCTCAGCCTGCGCTCGGGCTATTCGCTGGGTGCCGTGCTGCTGCTGGCGCTGGGCCTGCTGGCTTGGCCGCACGTGCTGGCCGGGCGCGTGCGCTGGTCGCTGCCGCTGGCCGCCTGGGCCGGCGCGGTGGCGCTGATGGGCGCCGTGTGGGGCATGCACATCGTGGACGCCAACGGCCATCTCGTCACCGACTCGCTGGGGCTGGACCGCTGCGTCAAGTACCTGGGCGCCCTGCTCATCCTGCCCGCCCTGCTGGTGCGCCGGCCCACGGCCGCCGCGCTGCGCTGGGGCTGCGCCCTGGGCGCCATCGGCGCCGGCCTGACCGCGCTGTGGCAGCTCCAGATGCTGAAGCTGGATCGAGCCGAGGGCTACACCAACGCCATCCAGTTCGGCAACCTGGCCCTGCTGCTGGCCCTGTGCAGCGGCATCTGGGTGCTGCAAGCGCGCCCGCCGCGGCTGCAGGCCGTCATCGGCTGGGCGGGCGTGGTGATGGGCCTGACGGCCAGCCTGGCTTCGGCCAGTCGCGGCGGCTGGGTCATGCTGCCGCCGCTGATGCTGCTGATCCTGTGGCTGCAGCGTGCGCCCAACCCCGCGCCGGCAGGGCGGCGGGCGCTGCGCGCCGTGCTGGTCACCGCCGCGGTCTCCGCCGTGCTCGCCACGCTGCCGGTGGTGCAGCAACGCGCCGAGCTTGCGGCCGACGAGCTGCAGCAGCATGCGCAACAGGGCGCGGGCACCTCCGTCGGCCTGCGCGTGGCCTTCTGGCGCCAGGCCTGGCTCGACGGCCTGGAGCACCCTTGGGTGGGCGTGGGTCAGCTGGGCTACGAGCAGCGCCAGCGCGACGCGGTGGCGCAAGGCAGCATGCCGGCGCTGGCCACCCACTACAACCACGCGCACAACGAATGGCTGGACCTGTTTGCCAAGCGCGGCCTGCTGGGCGTGCTGGGGCTGCTGCTGTTCTACGGCGTGCCAGGCGTGTGCTTCTGGCGCGCGCTGCGCCAGGCGGGTGCCGACACGCCCGAGCAGCGCGTGCGCCGTGCCGCCGCGCTGTGCGGGCTGGTCACGGTGCTGGGCTACATCGGCTTTGGCATGACGCAGGTCATGTTTGCCCACAACAACGGCAACCTGATGTATTTGCTGACCGTCTCGCTGTGGCTGGCGGTGAGCTGGCATGGCGCGGGCGCTCGACCCGGCGCCGCAGCATCGTGACGCCGCCCGCCGCCGCTTCGCCCACGCGTCCGCTGCGCGTGCTGCACTTCGTCTCGGGCGGCTTCTCGGGCGCCACCCAGGTGGCGATCGACCTGTGCGGCCCGCAGTCCGGGCAGGACACGCTGCTGGTGCTGCGCCGGCGCAGCTCGATCGACCCGGCACCGCGCGTGGCCCAGTTGCGCGCCCAGGGCCTGCGGGTGGAGGTGGTGCCGCGCTGGTCGCACTGGGTGACCATCCGCGCGCTGATGCGCCTGTGCCGCGACTGGCGGCCCGACGTGCTGGTGGCGCACGGCTTCAGCGAGCATCTGTGGGGCCGCTACGCCGGCCTGTGGGCCGGCGTGCCGCGCCTGATCCAGGTCGAGCACAACACGCGCGAGCGCTACGGCTGGTGGCGCCTGCAGCAATCGCTGTGGCTGGCGCAGCGCACCGAGCGCATCATCGGCGTGTCCGGCGCGGTGTGCGATGCGCTGGTGCGGCGGGGCCACCCGGCCGAGCGCTGCACGGTGGTGCTCAACGGCATCGACCTGGCGCGCTGGCAGGGCGGACGCCCCTGGGACGAACGCGAGGACGCCATCGTCATGCCCGCGCGCTTTGCCGGGCAGAAGGATCACTTCACCCTGATCCGTGCCACCGCCCTGCTGGCAGCGCAGGGCCTGCGCCCCGTGGTCTACCTGGCCGGCGAGGGCAAGTCCAGCTGGCGCGCCCGCGCCGAGGCGCTAGCCCGCGATCTGGGCGTGCAAGAGCAGGTGCGCTTTCTGGGCCACGTGAGCGACATGCCCGGGCTGCTGGGCCGCGTCAAGCTGTGCGTGCTTTCCACCCATTACGAGGGCCTGGGCCTCGGCCTGATCGAAGGCATGGCCGCGGGCTGCTGCGGCATTGGCAGCGATGTCGAAGGCGTGCAGGAGGTGCTGACGCACGGCGAGACCGGCTACCTGGTACCGCACGAGGACGCCGCCGCCCTGGCCGCCCTGCTGGCCGAGCGCCTGCAGGACTCGCCGGGCAGCGCCCGCATTGCCGCGGCCGGCCAGCGCCACGTTCGGGCCACGTTCGACCGCCAGCGCATGCGCCGGCAGTACCTGGCGCTGTTTCAGCAGCCGCCGCGCTGAGGGTCGCGCGCCGGCACAAAAAAAACGCCGCCCTGTAGGGCGGCGGGAGATGCAATGCGGTGTTGAATGCTCTGGTGACAGACGGGGCATTCTTGAAGCAAAAAAGCGCGTGACAGCAGCGTTTGACGGACTATAGCCGGGCGCCTGTCACCCAAGAGACCCCTTGCCGCACAAAAGCCGGATGGCCGTGAACAAATGCTCAACTCGTGCTGCTCTGATCCGCCAGGGGTAGGCGCAGGCTGAAGCGGGCGCCACCGCCGGGGTGCTCGTCGCAGTGCACGCTGCCGCCGTGGCGCTGGGCAATCGAGCGCACCAGGGCCAGTCCCAGGCCCACGCCGCCCTCGCGCTCGCTGGCGCCGGGCAGCCGGTAAAAGGGCTCGAAGATGCGCTCGCGCTGGTCAGGCGCCACCCCCGGCCCCCGGTCGTCCACCTGCAGCACGGCCTGCCGCCCCAGCACCGCCAGCGACACATCCACGGCCAGTTGCTGCCCGGCGCGCCGGCCATGGCGGGCGGCGTTCTCCAGCAGGTTGCGCACCGCGCGCCGCAGCAGCTTGGACACGCCGCGCACCAGCACCTCGCTGGTGCCGGGCGCCAGGCTCAGCTCGGCATCGATGCGCGCCGCCTCCTCGGCCACCAGGCCCGCCAGGTCGAGCAGCTCCATCGTGCCCAGGTCGGTCTGCGGCGCCTCCAGCCGGCTGGCCAGCAGGATCTCGTCGACCAGCTGGTCCAGCTCGGCGATGTTGCGCTGGATTTCGGCCCGCGCCTCGGGTGAACCTTGAACCCCCGACAGCTCGAGCGCCATGCGGATGCGCGCCAGCGGCGAGCGCAGCTCGTGCGAGGCATTGGCCAGCAGCGACTTCTGCGACTGCAGCAGCGCCGCCTGGCCTTGCATCAGCTCCTCGATACGCGCAGCGGCGGCGTTGAAGTGGTGCGACAGGTCGGCCACCTCGTCGCTGCCGGCCACCGGCACGCGCTCGTCCAGGTGTCCCTCGCCCCAGCGCTGCACGCCGCGCTGCAAGGCCTCCAGCCGCTGGGTCAGGCGCCGGGCGATCGGAAACACGCCGACCATCACCGCCAACCCGGCAAACCCCACCAGCCAGATGAAGCCGTAGGGCGGGCGCAGCCAGGTCAGCAGCCGGCGCGTGCCTTCTTGGCGCGGGCGCGCAGCGGTCGGACGCGGAGGCGCCAGCTCGAGGTTGAGCACCTCGCCATCGTCCATGGTGACGGCGAACTCGGTGCCGTGGCCGGGCCGGCGGCGGATCAGCGCCGCGGCGCTGCCGATGCGCTCGCCCGACTCGTTGCGTACCACCACTTCGCGCGGCGGCTGCAGCAGGCGCATGCGCTCGCGCTCGCGCTCGGCCCGGTGCCAGGCCCAGCCCAGCACCAGGCTGAGCAGCAGCACGCTGCCGGCCACCGCCAGCCAGATGCGGATGTACAGCTTGCGGGCGATGGGATTGGCCATGGCGATCGCGGTCCCGGCAGCGTCGGCGCGGGGCGCCCTAGTCCTGCTGCTTGGCAAACACGTAGCCGACCCCGCGCACGGTGACGATGCGCCTGGGGTTCTTCACGTCCTGCTCGATGGCGGCGCGAATGCGGCCGATGTGCACGTCGATCGAGCGGTCGAAGGCCTCCAGCTCGCGTCCGCGCACGGCCTCCATGATCTGCTCGCGCGTGAGCACGCGCCCGGCGCGCTCGGCCAGCGTGACCAGCAGGTCGAACTGGTAGCTGGTCAGCTCGCAGGGCACATCGGCCACCGTGACCACGCGCGCGTCGCGGTCGATCTCCAGGCTGCCAAAGCTTATGCGCTGGTGCTCGGGCGCGGCCCCGCCCTGACGCCGGCGCAGCACGGCGCGGATGCGCGCCAGCAGCTCGCGCGGCTCGAAGGGCTTGGGCAGGTAGTCGTCGGCGCCCAGTTCCAGCCCGATGATGCGGTCCATCGGGTCGCCCTTGGCGGTCAGCATCAGCACCGGCACGCGCGCCAGATCGCCCGGCAGCGCGCGAATGCGCCGGCACACCTCCAGGCCGTCGATGCCGGGCAGCATCAGGTCGAGCACGACCAGATCGACCGGCGCATCCTGCAGCATCGCCAGGCCCGACTCGCCGTCGCCCGCGTGCGCCACGCCATAGCCCGACTGCCGCAGGTACTCGCCCACCATGTTGGCCAGCCGGGCGTCGTCTTCGATCATCAACAGGTGGGCGGTGCTCATGCGCGAGTTGGACAGAGTTGTAGCGAACCATCATCGCGCGGACACGGCCCAGGGGCTTGTCGCGCGGGTAAAGATAGGTAAACGGCGGGCGGCGGATGGATCGGGGCGGTCAATGTTTTACTATCATTTGAATAGCTTTTCACGCCCTATTCAAGCGAGCTGCGGGCCGATTTGACTTGATTTCCCCTTCTGCACCCGCGCCGCCAGCGCCACCAGAAGCAGCACGGGCAGGCCCAGCAGCGCCGTGCTGGTGAAGAACTGGGCATAGCCAAAGGCGTTGACGTAGTCGCCCGAAAAGCCCGCCACGAACTTGGGCAGCAAAAGCATCATGGAGCTGAACAGCGCGTACTGCGTGGCCGAATAGCTGATGTTGGTGAGGCTGGACAAATAGCCGATGAAGGCCGCCGACGCGATGCCCGAGGCCAGGTTGTCGGCCGACACCACGACGATCAGCGCCGACACGCTGTGCCCCACGCCCGCCAGCCAGGCAAAGGCCAGGTTGGTGGCGGCGCTCAAGGCGGCGCCCAGCAGCAGCACGCGCATCACGCCCACGCGCAGCGCCAGCGCGCCGCCGACGAAGGCGCCGGCCAGGGTCATGATGACGCCATAGACCTTGGTGACGGCCGCCACCTCGTCCTTGGTGAAGCCCATGTCCACGTAGAACGGGTTGGCCATGATGCCCATCACCACGTCGCTGATGCGGTACACCGCAATCAAGGCCAGGATCAGCGCCGCCTGCCACTTGTAGCGCTTGAAGAAGTCGGCAAAGGGCTCGATCAGCGCGCCCTGCAGCCACTCGCCCACGCCGCGCGCAGGCTTGAAGGGCCGCGGCGCCGGCTCACGCGCCAGCAGCACCGTGACCATGCCGATCGCCATCGACACGGACATGACCAGGTAGGCCGTGCGCCAGGCCGCGTCATCGTAGCCACCCGCGGCCCCTTGCGCCCGCGCGGCCAGCCACAGCACGCCGGCGCCGGCCCAGATCATGGCCAGGCGGTAGCCCGTCTGGTAGGTGGCCGCCAGCGCGGGCTGCTCATCGGCCGGGGCCGACTCGATGCGAAACGCATCCAGCGCGATGTCCTGCGTGGCCGAGGCAAAGGCCACCGCCAGCGCGCACCACACCAGCGGCGCCAGCGCCTGGCGCGGGTCGGTCAGCGCCATGCCCACCAAGCCGGCGGCCACCCCCGCCTGCGCCAGCAGCAACCACGAGCGCCGCCGCCCCAGCGCGCGCGTGAGCAGCGGAATGGGTAGCCGGTCCACCAGCGGCGCCCAAACCCACTTGAAGCCGTAGGCCAAGCCCACCCAGCTCAGGTGGCCGATGGTGGAGCGGTCCACCCCCGCTTCGCGCAGGCGAAAGCTCAGCGTACCCAGCACCAGCAGCAACGGCAGCCCGGCGGCAAAGCCCAGCGTCAGCATGCGCAGGCTCTCGGGGGCCAGATAGACCCGGAGCGTGTCGCGCCAGCGCGGGCGCGGCGCGGCAGAGGAAGCGGCCTTATTCATCGTGGACGAAGGGATTGGTCTTGCGCTCGTGCCCAAACGTGCTCTCCGGCCCGTGGCCGGGGATGAACACCGTCTCGTCACCCATGGGCCACAGGCGCCCCCGGATGCTGGCCAGCAACTGATCGTGATTGCCGCCCGGAAAATCGGTGCGCCCGATGCTGCCGGCAAACAGCACGTCGCCCACGAAGGCGCGCTGCGCCTCGCGTGAGTGAAACACCACGTGACCCGGCGTGTGGCCCGGGCAGTGCCGCACGGCCAGCACGCATTGGCCCACCTGCACCGTGTCGCCGTCGTGCAGCCAGCGCGTGGGCGTGAAGGGCTCGGCCGCCGGAAAACCGAACATGCGGCCCTGCTCGGCCAGCCCGTCGATCCAGAACTGGTCGCCCGGGTGCGGGCCGACGATGGGCAGGCCATGACGGCGCGCCAGCTCGGCCGTGCCACCGGCGTGGTCGATGTGCGCGTGAGTCAGCCAGATCTGGCGCAGTTGCACGCCCAAGCGCTGCACGGCGGCCTCGATGCGCGGCAGGTCGCCGCCCGGGTCGATCACCGCCGCCTCCTTCGTCTGCTCGCACCACACGATGGAGCAGTTTTGCTGGAAGGGGGTGACGGGAATGGTCTGGTAGTGCAGGCGAGGGGTTGGAGACGTCATGGCGCGACACGGAGGGGTTGGCTTGATTGTCCACGGTTCGCGTTGGTGGCCATAATCGAGCGATGCCCGCACGCCCGCACCGCACCGAAAGCCAGGTGCGCATCGACTTGGCCGCCGCCTACCGCATGGCCGCCGCCAACGGCTGGGACGACACCATCTACACCCACCTGTCGGCCAGCGTGCCGGGCGAGCCAGGGCATTACCTGATCAACCCGTTTGGCGCGGCCTTCGAGGAGATCACGGCCAGCAGCCTGGTCAAGGTCAACACCGCCGGCCAGGTGGTCGACGGCTCGGGAGCGCGCGTCAACCCCAGCGGCTTTGCCATCCACGGCGCGGTGCATGCGGCGCGGCCCGAGGTGGAATGCGTGATTCACCTGCACACGCCCTGGGGCGTGGCCCTATCGATGTTGCCCGGTGGCCTGCAGCCCACCTCGCAATGGGCCATGCGCCTGTACCAGCGCCTGGGCCGCCACCCCTACGAAGGCCTGGCCCTGGGCGCGGACGAGCAGCAGCGACTGGTGGCCGCACTGGGTCACCTGGATGGCCTGCTGCTGGAAAACCACGGCCCGCTGGTCGTCGGCCGCACGGTGGCCGAGGCCTGGATGCTGATGCACATCCTGGAGCGCGCCGCGCAGGCGCAGTTGCGCGCCATGGCCACCACGGGCGGACGCGTGATGCAAGCCACACCCGAGCTGGCGCAGCTTACCTACCGCCAGTGGGTGGGCGACGGCAGCGAATGGGACGGCGACCTGGAATGGCCCGCCCTGTTGCGCCGAATCGAGCGTCTGTCCCCCGGTTTCAAAGACTGATTTTTTGGAGAGCCCCGCCATGCCCACCATCCGAGTCGAACTGTTTGAAGGCCGCACCCCCGAGCAAAAACGCGCCCTGGCCGCCGCGCTGACCGAAGCCACCGTGCGCACCCTCGGCGGCTCGGCCGACAGCGTGGACGTGCTGTTCTTCGACATAGCCCGCCAGGACTGGGCCACGGGCGGCGTTCTGTGGAGCGACAAGGGCGCGCCGCCACCGGCCGGTAGCGGCTCGTGAGCCGCAGCATGAAGCACGACTCGCTACGATAAACGTAGCTGTTCACGCACATTCAGCGGGCGCTACAGCCCAAAAACATCATACGACGCCGATGTGCATCAGGTTGGTGGTGCCGGTCTGGCCAAAGGGCACGCCGGCAATGGCCACGTAGGGGTCGCCCGGTTGGCCAAACCCTTCGCGGCGCACCAGGTCGCCGGCCAGCATGCGCACCTCGTTGAACTCGGTGACTTCGCTCACGTGCAGCGAATGCACGCCCCAGGCCAGCACCAGGCGGCGCGCGGCCGACAGTTGCGGGGTGAGGCTGAGAATGGGCGCCTCGGCACGCTCGCGCGCCACGCGGAAGCTGGTGTTGCCCGAGTGCGTGGCGCACACGATGGCGGCCGGGTGCAGCAAGGCCACGGCGCGACGCATGGCACAGCACACGGCGTCGGGCACGCTGGTCTGGCCGGGAACGTTGGCGCTTTGCGAGGCTTCGAGAAACTGGCGGTACAGCGGATCGGCCTCCACCCGCTCGATGATGCGATTCATGATGCGCACCGCCTCGATGGGGTGCTTGCCGGCGGCCGATTCGGCCGACAGCATCACCGCGTCGGCGCCGTCATAAATCGCGGTGGCTACGTCGGAGGCTTCGGCGCGCGTCGGCACCGGGCTTTCGATCATGGACTCGAGCATCTGCGTGGCGACGATGACGGGCTTGCCGCGCTTGCGGCAGGCGCGCACGATGCGCTTTTGCAGCGGCGGCACGGATTCGGCGGGCATCTCCACGCCCAGGTCGCCCCGCGCCACCATCACGGCGTCGGTGGCGTCGATGACTTCCTCCAGCCGGTCGATGGCGGCGGGCTTTTCCAGCTTGGCCACCAGGCTGGCGCGCTGGCCCACCAGTTGGCGCGCTTCGTGGATGTCTTCGGGGCGCTGCACGAAGCTCAGCGCCACCCAGTCCACCTCCAGCTCCAGCGCCACCGCCAGGTCGCGCCGATCCTTGTCGGTCAGGGCGGAGATGGGCAGCACCACGCCGGGCACGTTGACGCCCTTGCGGTCGGACAGCTTGCCGCCCACCAGCACGGTGGTGTCGGCGCTTGTGGCGTCGCAGCGCTCCACCTTCAGGCGCAGCTTGCCGTCGTCCAGCAGCAGCTCGGCGCCGGGCACCAGGGCGGCAAAGATCTCGGGATGCGGCAGGGTGACGGCCAGCGCGGTGCCGGCGATCGGATCGAGCTGAAGGCGAAAAGGGCTGCCCTCGGCCAGCATTACGGGGCCGCCCTCGAAGGTGCCGACGCGCAGCTTGGGGCCTTGCAGGTCGGCCAGGATGGCGATGGGGCGACCGTGCTTTTGCTCGACCGCGCGCAGAGCCTTGACGCGAGCGCGGTGGTCGTCGGCCACGCCATGGCTGAAGTTGAGCCGAAACACATCGACGCCGGCCAGAAACAGCTGCTCGATGACGGCGGGGTCGCTGCTGGCGGGGCCGAGCGTGGCGACGATCTTGGCGTTGCGGGTGCGGCGCATGGTGTGCTTGGGCTCAGGTTGTGGGCGCGGCTTCGATCAGCAGCGCGCGGAAGTCGTTGACGTTGGTGCGGGTTGGGCCGGTGATGACCGAATCGCCCAACGCCTGAAAAAAGCCGTGGCCGTTGTTGTTGGCCAGCTCGTCTTTGGGCCGCAGGCCCTGGGCCCAGGCGCGCGCCAAGGTGTCGGGGCCGATCAGCGCGCCGGCGATGTCCTCGGCGCCGTCCACGCCGTCGGTGTCGCAGGCGATGCCGTGAACACCGGCCTGGCCGTCCAGCGTGATGGCGCTTGAGAGCAGGCATTCGACGTTGCGCCCCCCGCGGCCGTTGCCGCGCAAGGTGACGGTGGTCTCGCCGCCCGACAGCAGCACACAGGGCGCGGGCACGGGTTGGCCGTGGCGCGCCACCTGCAGCGCCATGCCAGCCAGCACCTTGCCCACGTCGCGCGCCTCGCCCTCCAGCGAATCGCCCAGGATGTAGGGCGTGACGCCGGCGGCGCGCGCCACGGCGGCGGCGGCCTCCAGCGCCATCTGGGGCGCGGCGATCATGCGCACCTGGGCGCCGGCCAGCCGCGCATCGCCTGGCTTGATGGATTCGCCGCGCCCGCTTTCGAGCACGGCGCGCACGGGGGCCGGCAGCTCGATGCCGTAGCGCTTGACGACGTCCAGCGCGTCGGCGCAGGTGGTCGGGTCGGCCACGGTGGGGCCCGAGGCGATGTCGATCGGGTTGTCGCCCGGCACGTCAGAGATCAGCAGCGTGAGCACCCGCGCCGGATGGCAGGCAGCAGCCAGACGGCCGCCCTTGATGCCCGACAGGTGGCGGCGCACGCAGTTCATCTCGCTGATGGTGGCGCCGGACTTGAGCAGCGCGCGGTTGACTTGCTGCTTGTGCTCCAGGGTCAGGCCGTCGGCGGGCATGGGCAACAGGGCCGAGCCGCCGCCCGAGATGAGGCACAGCACCAGGTCTTGCGGCGTGAGGCCTTTGACGAACTCCACCATGCGCTGGGCCGCGGCCAGTCCAGCGGCGTCGGGCACGGGGTGCGCGGCTTCGATGATTTCGATGCGCCGGCAGGGCGCGCCGTAGCCGTAGCGGGTGACCACTAGGCCGGTGAGTGGCCCGGGCCAGTTTTGCTCGACCACCTGCGCCATCGCGGCCGAGGCCTTGCCCGCCCCGATGACGACAAGCCGCCCGCCGCCCAGTTGCTCGGGCGTGGGCAGGTGCGGCGGAATGCACAGCGCCGGCTGGGCGCTGGCCACGGCGACATCGAACATGCGCCGCAGCAGGTCGCGCGGATTCAGGCTGGCCGTCATGCGGGGCTCCACGGGTTGCTCATACTTTTAAAACCGGACGCAGAGGACGCAAAGGAATCGCAAAAGACGCAGAAAAAACCAAAAAATAAAAAACCACTCAAGCCCTCAAGCGACAAGCGCAATCAGCTATTTATTTGATAGTGATTTTCGGCTATTCTTTTGCGTCTTCTGCGATTCCTTTGCGTCCTCTGCGTCCGGCTGTTCGGCTGTCCGGCTGCTTTCAGCCCTCAAGCCGGCTTCTGGCCGATTTCGAAGTTGGACAGCTTCTCCAGCGCGCGCACCATGCCCGAGTGGTCCCAGGCCGCGCCGCCATGCGACACGCAGGCGCTGAACAGCTGCTGCGCGTTGGAGGTGGCCGGCAGCGCCAGGCCCAGCTGCTTGGCCGCGCCCAGGGCCAGGTTCAAATCTTTCTGGTGCAGGGCAATGCGAAAGCCCGGATCGAAGCTGCGCTTGATCATGCGCTCGCCCAGAATCTCGAGAATGCGCGAAGTGGCCAGCCCGCCCAGCAGCGCCTGGCGCACCTTGGCCGGATCGGCCCCGGCGCGGGCGGCAAAGAGCAGGCCTTCGGCCACGGCGTTGATGGTGAGCGCCACCACGATCTGGTTGGCCACCTTGCAGGTCTGGCCGTCGCCGCTGCCACCCACCAGGGTGATGTTCTTGCCCATCAGCTCCAGCACCGGCTTGGCGCGCTCGAACACCTCGGGCTTGCCGCCGCACATGATGGACAAGGTGGCGTTCCTGGCGCCCACGTCGCCGCCGGAGACGGGCGCGTCGAGATAGTCGCAGCCCAGGGCCTCGATCTTCTGGGCGTATTCCTTGGTTTCCACCGGCGAGATGGAGGACATGTCGATCACCAGCTTGCCCTTGGTCAGACCGGCGGCCACGCCGTTCTCGCCGAACAGCACCTTGCCCACGTCGGGGGTGTCGGGAACCATGACGATGATGATCTCGGCCGACTGCGCCACTTCCTTGTTGTTGGCACAGCGGGTGACGCCGGCTTTTTCCAGTGCCTCGGGTGTCTTGCCGTGGGTGTTGACGAACAGCGTGTGCCCGGCGGCAGCCAGGTGCCCCGCCATGGGCGTGCCCATGATGCCCAGGCCCACGAAACCAATCTTTAATCCTTGCGTGCTCATGTCTTGTCTTCCTGTGGTGTTCATGCGCCCAGGGGCGCCAAACTATTGAATGAGTTGCTGGCGCCAGCCCAGGCCGGCCGTGGTGCTGCTGGCGGGCTTGTACTCGCAGCCAATCCAGCCCTGGTAGCCGATGCGGTCGAGGAGCGCGAACAAGAAGGCGTAGTTGATCTCGCCCGTGCCCGGCTCGTTGCGACCGGGGTTGTCGGCCAGCTGGATGTGGGCAATGCGCGCCAGGTGCTTCTGGATCGTCGCAGCGAGTTCGCCCTCCATGCGCTGCATGTGATAGATGTCGTACTGCAACCAGACGTTGTCGGCGCCCACCTCGTCCAGCACCGCCAGCGTCTGCGCGCTGCCGTGCAGGTAAAAGCCCGGAATGTCGAAGGTGTTGATCGGCTCGACCAGCAGTTTCAAACCCGCTTTCTTCAGTTCGGCGGCGGCAAAGCGCAGGTTGGCGACCAGGGTCTGGCGCAGCTCGGCATCGGGCACGCCGGCAGGTGCCTTGCCTGCCAGGCAGTTGAGCTGGCCCACGCCCAGGGTTTTGGCGTAGCCGACGGCGGTGGTCACGCCCTGGCGGAACTCGGCCACGCGGTCGGGGTGGCAGGCAATGCCGCGCTCACCACCATCCCAGTTGCCGGCCGGCAGGTTGTGCAGCACCAGCTGCAGGCCGTTGGCGTCCAGGCGTTGGCGGATGTCCTCGGCCTCGAAGGCATACGGAAACAGGAATTCGACGGCCGAAAAGCCATCGCGCGCGGCCAGCGCAAAGCGCTCGAGAAACGGCGCCTCGTTGTAGAGCATCGTCAGGTTGGCGGCCAGCTTGGGCATGTGGGGAAGCTCCTTGTCAATGGCAATGGCAATGGGTCAGTCGAGCATGGAGACCGCGGTGGCGGTGGGCACGTCGCCCTTGCCACTGGCCATGTCCTCGAACTCGGTGACATTGTCGATCTCGGTGCCCATGGCGATGTTGGTCACGCGCTCCAGGATCATCTCGATCACCACCGGCACCTGGAACTCGGCCATCAAGGCCTCCGCCTTCCTGATGGCGGGCGCGACCTCGTCGGGCGAGTGCACGCGGATGGCCTTGCAGCCCATGCCTTCGGTGACCTTGACGATGTCCATGCCATAGCCCTGCACCTCGGGCGAGTTGACGTTGTCGTAGGCCAGCTGCACGCAGTAGTCCATGGCAAAGCCGCGCTGGCTCTGGCGGATCAGGCCCAGGTAGCTGTTGTTGACCACGATGTGGATGTAGGGCAGCTTGAACTGCGCGCCCACGGCCAGCTCTTCAATGAGGAACTGGAAGTCGTAGTCGCCCGACAGGGCCACGATCTTGCGCTGGGGGTCGGCCACGCGCACGCCCAGGGCGGCCGGCAGCGTCCAGCCCAGCGGGCCAGCCTGGCCGGCGTTGATCCAGTGGCGCGGCTTGTAGACGTGCAGGAACTGACCGCCCGCGATCTGCGACAGGCCAATGACCGAGACGTAGCAGGTGTCCTTGTCGAAGGCATTGTTCATGCACTGGTACACGCGCTGCGGCTTCATCGGCACGTTGTCGTAGTTGGTCTTGCGCAGGTACTGGATGTCCTTCTTGCGCGCCTGGCACTCGTCGGCCCAGGCCGAGAAGTCGCGCAGCTTGCCGGCCAGCTTCCATTCCTTGGCGATCTCGACAAACAGTTGCAGCGCCGCCCTGGCGTCCGAGACGATGCCCAGCTCGGGCGTGAAGATGCGGCCGATCTGCGTCGGCTCGATGTCCACGTGCACGAAGCGGCGGCCCTTGCAATACACCTCGGGGCTGCCGGTGTGGCGGTTGGCCCATCGGTTGCCCATGCCCAGCACGAAGTCGCTGGCCAGCAGGTTGGCGTTGCCGTAGCGCTGCGAGGTCTGCAGGCCCACCATGCCGGCCTGCAGCGGATGGTCGTCGGGCAGGGTGCCCCAGCCCATCAGCGTGGGGATCACCGGCACGCCGGTGAGTTCAGCAAACTCCACCAGCAGATCGGACGCATCGGCGTTGATCACGCCGCCACCAGCCACGATCAGCGGTTTTTCGCACTCGTTCATGATGGCCAGCGCGCGCTCGACCTGCTTGCGCGTGGCGGCGGGCTTGTAGACCGGCAGCGTCTCGTAGGTGTCGATGTCGAACTCGATCTCGGCCATCTGCACGTCGAAGGGCAGGTCGATCAGCACCGGGCCAGGGCGGCCCGAGCGCATCAGGTGAAAGGCCTGCTGGAACACGCGCGGCACCTGGGCGGGTTCGAGCACCGTGGTGGCCATCTTGGTGACCGGCTTGGCGATGGACGCAATGTCCACCGCCTGGAAATCCTCCTTGTGCAGCTTGGCGCGCGGCGCCTGGCCGGTAACGCACAGGATGGGAATGGAGTCGGCGCTGGCCGAGTACAAGCCGGTCAGCATGTCGGTGCCCGCCGGCCCGCTGGTGCCCAGGCACACGCCGATGTTGCCGGCCACGGCGCGGGTGTAGCCCTCGGCCATGTGCGAGGCGGCCTCGACGTGGCGCGCCAGCACGTGGGCGATGGTGCCGCGCTCTTTCAGCTGGGCGTAAAAGGGGTTGATGGCGGCGCCGGGCACGCCGAAGGTCTGCGTCACGCCTTCTTTTTCCATCACCAGCACCGCGGCCATCGCGGCCTTCATCTTTGCCATGGTAGGTCTCCTGATCGGGTTGGAGCCGATGGTGCCGGTGATGGCCATGTGGCGGAACGCCAAGGCGGGCATATGATCCATTCCAGATTGGAATAAAGCAAAACGGAGGGGCACGCCATGGATCGCTTTCAGGTCATGCAGATCTTCGTGCGGGTGGTGGAGACGGGCAGCTTCAGCAAGGCCGCGGCCGAGCTGGGCACCACCCAGCCCACGGCCACCAAGGCCGTGGCCGAGGCCGAGCGCCACCTGGGCGCGCGCCTGCTGCACCGCTCCACGCGCGGCGTCACGCCGACCGAAGCCGGCGCGCTCTACCACGAGCGCTGCAAGGCCATCCTGCGCGAGCTGGAGGACGCCGAGAACCTGACCGGGCTGGCGCAGGCCGGCAGCAGCGGCACGCTGCGCATCAACTCGTCGGTGGCCTTTGGCCGACGCGTTCTGGTGCCGCTGGTGCTGCGCTACATGGCCGACCACCCGCAGCTGCAGATCGAGCTGGGCTTTGACGACCAGTACGTCGATCTGGTCGAGCGGGGGGTGGACCTGGCCATTCGCATCGGCCGGCTGGCCGACTCCAGCCTGGGCGCGCGTCACCTGGGCATCAACCCCTGGGTGCTGGTGGCCGCGCCGGCCTACCTGGCGGCGCACGGCCGGCCGCAAACGCCGGACGCGCTGTCACGCCACGCCTGCCTGATCTACAGCAGCGTGCAGGGCGACGCGCGCTGGCTGCTGCACGGCCCCGGCGGCCAGGACGTGTCGATCCCGGTGCGCGGCCCCCTGCGCACCAACAACCTGTCGGCCGTGCTGGCGGCCTGCCGCGCCGGCATGGGACTGGCCATGCTGCCCTGGTACGTGGCGCGCGAGTCGGTGGCCGAGGGCTACATCGTGCCCCTGCTGGACGAGTACGCCCTGCCGGCGCAGGAGATGCACGCCGTGTTTCCCTCGCCCAAGCTGGTGCCGGCCAAGGTGACGGGCTTCATCGCCTGGCTGCAGCAGGAACTGAATGGGACGTGGTGGACGCGGGCGTTGTAATTTATGAGCAAAATATGCCTCCAGCGCTTATGCAACAAGCGCAATCAGCTATTGTTTTCATAGTTATTTGGGGCTGCTCGGCTTTTCGGTGTGGCGGCCGCCGCGATCAGAACAACACGCCTCAGGGGCGAAGACACAATATGCGTCGCGTCCATCCGCCTTCCTGGCATGGACCCCGCCGCCGGCTTGCGCCTGTCAGCCCCCTTGCCCATGCCCGTCAACGCCCCGCGATTTGCCGAAGTCGTTGCGCGCGAGCGCTCGCGGCTGGGCCGCTTCATTCGAGGCCAGGTGCGCGATGCGGCGGAGGCAGAAGACATCCTGCAGGACGTGCTGCTCGAGTTTTATGCCGCCACCGACGCCATCGAGCAAGCCAGCGCCTGGCTGTTTCGCGTGGCCAAGAACCGCATCATCGACCGCGCCCGCAAGAAGAAGGAAGAGCCGCTGCCCACGGGCGACGATGAAAGCGGCCGCAGCTGGCTGGAAGACAACCTGCCCGACCCTGCCGCCGGGCCCGATGCGGCGTATGCCCGCCGGGTGCTGCTCGGCTCCATTCAGGCCGCGCTGCACGAGTTGCCGCCCGAGCAGCGCGACGTGTTCGTGGCGCACGAGATCGAAGGCCTGAGCTTTGCCGAGATGGCCGCGCAATGGCAGGTGCCGCTGAACACCCTGCTGGCGCGCAAGCGCTATGCCGTGCTGGCCCTGCGCTCGCGCCTGCAGGCCGAGTACGGCGACCTGGCGCTCTGAGAGCCTGTGAAAACCGCAACCCACCTTGACCTGGAGAGACCTATGCGCATATTTCCGCTTGCCCTGATCGCCGTCGGCGTGTTCGGCTTGCTCAAGCACTACGGGTTCATCGACCCGGCATTCATGCAGCTCTTCTGGCCGCTGCTGCTCATCGGCATCGGCGTGGCCATGCTGATACTGGGCCCGCGCTGGCGCGCGCACCGGCGCGAGTTCATGCAAGAGCGCTGGGAGCGGCGCATGAACCACCGCTTCGGGCCCGGCTGGTCGAAACTCAGCGAGGCAGAGCGCGAGCGCTTTCGCGCGGGCATGCGGCAGTCGCACGGCCACGGTTGCCACGCCAACGACACGCCAGAGGCCCCCGCATCAACCGCCGCCCAAGCCCCCGAGTCTGGCGAGCCGCGCTGACACGCATCCCCTCACCCGCTTTTCAATCCCCGCAACTCAAAGGAGCCCTCCATGAGAATTCTTCCCGTCGCCTTCATCGTCATTGGCGCGCTCGGCGTGGCCAAGTTCTACGGCCTGATCCCCGTCGGGGCCTTTCCACTCATCGGACCACTGCTGCTGATCGCGCTGGGCGTCGCTCTGCTCTTTCGCCGCTCGCATCATTGCCACGGCCGACGCCGCCTCAATCGCAGCGATACGCCTCAGCCGTCCACGGCGGCCTTGAACTGACGTCGTGCGCCGGGCCGATCACAGCTTGAAGTCGTACTCGATGGTGATCGGCGCGTGGTCGCTAAATTTCTGGTCCTTGTAGATCGCCTCGCGGCGCGCCTTCTCGGCGATGGCCGGCGTGGCCAGGTGATAGTCCAGCCGCCAGCCCACGTTCTTGGCGTAGGCCTGGCCGCGGTTGCTCCACCAGGTGTAGGCGGCGTCGGTGGCGCCCGGCTGCAGGCGGCGGTACACGTCCACCAGGCCGCCTTCGGTCAGCACGCGGGTCATCCAGGCGCGCTCTTCGGGCAGAAAGCCGCTGTTTTTCTGGTTGCTCTTCCAGTTCTTCAGGTCGATCTCCTGGTGCGCGATGTTGACGTCGCCGCACAGGATGAATTCGCGCTCGGCCTTCAGGCGCTGCAGCACGGGGTAGAAGCCGTCCAGAAAGCGGAACTTGGCCTCCTGCCGCTCGGGGCCCGATGAGCCGCTGGGAAAGTAGCAGCTGATGACGGAGAACTTGCGCCGGGGGGTGTCGAAGCGGGTCTCGACGTAGCGGCCCTCTGCGTCGAATTCCGCCATGCCAAAACCCGTGATGACATCGCTGGGGGTGTGTCGCGTATATATGCCGACACCGGCGTAGCCCTTCTTCTCGGCCAGGTGGAAGTGGCCCTGCATGCCGGCCAGCTGCTCGAAGCGCCCGGCCAGGTCGCTCTGCTGGGCCTTGATCTCCTGCACGCAAATACAATCGGGCGCGTGCTGTTCCAGCCAGGATTCGACGCCCTTGGTGGCGGCCGATCGGATGCCGTTGAGGTTGAGGCTGGTGAGTTTGAACAAGAGGACGTCTCCCATGAGCGCAACACAGGCAGGCGGCGGGCAAGACCTGCTGGCGCGCGAATTCGTGCAATTCGCCATCGACAGCGGCGTGCTGCGGTTCGGCGATTTCAAGACCAAGGCCGGGCGCCAGTCACCCTATTTCTTCAACGCCGGCCTGTTCGACGACGGCGCCAAGCTGGGCCGTCTGGCGCAATTTTATGCGCGCGCCCTGCTGGATTCGGGCATCGAGTTCGACGTCATCTTCGGCCCGGCCTACAAGGGCATCCCGCTGGGCGCGGCCGTCGCCGTCGAGCTGGCGCGCCTGGGCGTGAACAAGCCCTTTGCCTACAACCGCAAGGAGGCCAAGGACCACGGCGAGGGCGGCGTGCTGGTGGGCGCCAAGCTGCAAGGGCGGGTGCTGATCGTGGACGACGTGATGTCCGCCGGCACCGCTGTGCGCGAGTCGATCGCCCTGATCCGTGCCGCCGGCGCCACGCCGCACGCGGTGGCCATTGCCCTGGACCGGCAGGAGAAAGC
This sequence comes from Burkholderiaceae bacterium, assembly GCA_041396485.1. GTDB lineage: Bacteria > Pseudomonadota > Gammaproteobacteria > Burkholderiales > Burkholderiaceae_C > Ottowia. Next base: position 69,101 of record JAWKYM010000002.1, read on the forward strand.
CACCGAAAACGGCCAGGACGTGCCGTGGAGCGCCGTCAACCATGTCCGCGATCAACTGGGCCTGCAGGTCTGCGCCATCGCCAAATTGGCACATTTATTGCAACTTTTGAAGTCGGAAGCAACGTTTTTGCCATACTACGACGCCGTGGCCGCGTACCGCAGCCGCTACGGCGTCGATTGATCGACAGGACCGCATGAACACCACCCAGACCCTGCGATGCGCCCGCCGCATCACCGCCCTGGCCCTGCTGGGCTGGGGCCAGGTCTGGGCGCAGCAAGGCGCCATCTACACCTGCACCGACGCCCAGGGCCGGCGCATCACGGCCGACCGTCCCATTGCCGCCTGCATCGACCGGCCGCAGCGCGAGCTGAGCAACAGCGGCGCCACGCTGCGCGTGGTTCCGCCCACGCCCACCGCGGCCGAGCGCGACGCCGAGCGTGCCCGCGAGCGCGAGGCGGCGCTGGCGCGCCAGCGCGCGCGCGACGCCATCCGGCGCGACCAGGTGCTGCTCAACCGCTACCCGGACGCCGCCACGCACAACGTCGAGCGCAAGAAAGCGCTGGCGCAAACCCAGGCGGTGGTGGACGCGGCCGAGCAGCGCATCGCCCAGTTGCAGGCCGAGCGCAAGGACCTGAACGAGGAGATGGAGTTCTACCGCAAGGACCCTTCCAAGGCGCCCGCGCGCGTGCGCCGCGCCATCGAGGACAACGAGCAGGCCCAGCAGAATCAGCGCCGTGTCATTGCCGCCCAGCAGGACGAACAGGCGCGCATCAACGCCCGCTTCGACGCCGAGGCAGCGCACCTGAAGACGCTGTGGGCCGGCGCCGCCGCACCGCCGCCGCCCGGCGCCACCAGCCGCCCCTGAGGGTACGCCGCGCCGCCGCACCCGAGCGGCGGGGCCGCACGCATCAAGCCAGCCGGGCCTTGAGCAGTTCGTTCACCTGCTGCGGGTTGGCCTTGCCCTTGCTGGCCTTCATCACCTGGCCGACCAGGGCGTTGAAGGCCTTGTCCTTGCCGGCCTTGAACTGTGCCACGTTGTCGGGGTTGGCGGCGATCACGGCATCGACGATCTTCTCCAACGCGCCGGTGTCATTCATCTGCTTGAGGCCCTTGACCTCGATCACGGCATCGACCGCCTCGCCCTCGCCCGCCCACAGCGCCTCGAACACCTGGCGCGCAGCGGCGTTGCTGATGGTGCCGTCGTGGATGCGGCCGATCAGTTGCGCCAGCTGCGCCGCCGAGACCTTGGCCGCCTCGATGCCGATCTCGTCCGCATTCAGGCGCCTGGACAGCTCGCCCATGATCCAGTTGCTGGCCAGCTTGGCCTGGCCGCTGGCCTTGGCCGCCGTCTCGAAGTACGCCGCCATGGCGGGCGACTGCGTGAGCGTGGTGGCGTCGTATTCGGGCAGGCCGTACTGCTGCACGAAGCGCTCGGCCATGGCGCGCGGCAATTCGGGCATTTGCGCGCGCATTTCCTCGACCCAGCGCTCCGAAACACAGAGCGGCGGCAGATCGGGATCGGGGAAATAGCGGTAGTCGGCCGAGTCTTCCTTGCTGCGCATGGCGCGCGTCTCGCCGGTGTCGGGGTTGAACAGCACGGTGGCCTGCTGGATCGCTCGGCCCTCCTCGATTTCTTCGATCTGCCAGCGAATCTCGAAGTCGATCGCCTGCTGCATGAACTTGAAGCTGTTCAGGTTCTTGATCTCGCGGCGCGTGCCCAGCGGCTGGCCCGGCTTGCGCACGCTGACGTTGGCGTCGCAGCGGAACGAGCCCTCCTGCATGTTGCCGTCGCAAATGCCGATCCAGGTGACCAGCTTGTGCAACTCGCGGGCGTAGGCCACGGCCTCGTCGCTGCTGCGCATGTCGGGTTCGGTCACGATCTCCAGCAAGGGCGTGCCGGCGCGGTTCAAGTCGATCCCGCTCATGCCCTGATAGTCCTCGTGCAGGGACTTGCCGGCGTCTTCCTCCAGATGGGCGCGCACCAGGCGTACGGTCTTCTTCTCGTCGCCGACGAAGAACGACACGCTGCCGCCCTGCACCACCGGAATTTCGAACTGGCTGATCTGGTAGCCCTTGGGCAGGTCGGGATAAAAGTAGTTCTTGCGGGCAAATACGCTGCACGGCGCAATGCGGGAGCCCAGGGCCAATCCCAATTTGATGGCGCACTGCACCGCCTCGCGGTTCATCACCGGCAAGGTGCCGGGCAAGGCCAGGTCCACCGCGCAGGCCTGGGTGTTGGGCGCGGCGCCAAAGGCGGTGCTGGCGCGGCTGAAGATCTTGCTGCGGGTTTGCAGCTGGGTGTGGGTCTCGAAGCCGATGACGACTTCGTAGCCTTGAATCAGCTTGGGGGCGCTCATCTCAAAATCCTTCAGGGTGGCGCTGGTGCCAGTCCGTGACCTGCTGCAACTGGTGCGCCACGTTCAGCAAACGCCCTTCCTGCAGGTAGTTGCCGATCAGTTGCAGCCCCACCGGCAGGCCGCCCGCGCCAAAGCCGGCCGGCACGCTCATGCCGGGCAGGCCGGCCAGACTGGCGGGCAGGGTGTCGATGTCGGCCAGATAGTCGGCCAGCGGATCGCGCTGGGCGCCCAGGGCCCAAGCCACGGTGGGGGCCACCGGGCCGGCAATCACGTCGCATTGCTGGAACGCGGCCTGAAAATCGTCGGCGATCATGCGGCGCAGCTTTTGCGCTTGCAGATAGTAGGCGTCGTAATAGCCGTGCGAAAGCACGTAGGTGCCGGTCATGATGCGGCGCTTGACCTCGGCGCCGAAGCCTTCGGCCCGCGTCTTCTTGTACATGTCCTCCAGGTCGACGTAGTCGCTGGCGCGGTGGCCGAACTTGACGCCGTCGAAGCGGCTGAGATTGGATGACGCCTCGGCCGGGGCGATGATGTAGTACACCGGGATGGCCAGCTCGGTGCGTGGCAGCGAGATGGCCACGCGGCGGGCGCCCCGCTTTTCCAGCTCGACCAGCGCCGCATCCACGGCGGCGCGCACGTCGGGGGCCAGGCCCTCGCCGAAGAATTCGCGCGGCACGCCGATGCGCAGGCCGTCCAGCGAATCGTTCAGATGGCGCGTGAAATCCTCGGCGGGCACGTCCAGCGAGGTGGAGTCGCGGTCCAGGTCGGGCCCGCACAGGGCGGACAGCAGCAGCGCGCAGTCTTCGGCGGTACGCGCCATCGGGCCGGCCTGGTCCAGGCTGGAGGCAAAGGCGATCATCCCGTAGCGGCTGGCACGGCCATAGGTGGGCTTGATGCCCGTCAGGCCGCAGAAGCTGGCCGGCTGGCGGATGGAGCCGCCGGTGTCGGTGCCGGTGGCGGCGGGGGTCAGGCCGGCGGCCACGGCGGCCGCGCTGCCGCCCGAGGAGCCACCGGGCACGTGCGCCGGGTTCCAGGGGTTCTTGACCGGGCCGAAGGCCGAGTTCTCGTTGGCCGAGCCCATGGCGAACTCGTCGCAGTTGAGCTTGCCCAGGCCGACCATGCCCGCATCGGCCAGGCGCCGCACCACGGTGGCGTCGAAGGGCGAGCGGTAGCCGGCCAGCATGCGCGAACCGGCCGTGGTGGGCCAGTCGCGCGTGACGAAGATGTCCTTGTGCGCCAGCGGCACGCCCGCCAGCAGCGGCGCGTCGCCCGCGGCCAGGCGCGCGTCGGCGGCCTGCGCCTGCGCCAACGTCACGGCCTCATCCACGGCCAGGAAGGCGCCCAGATTGGCGTGCTGCGCGATGCGGCCCAGAAAATGCCGGGCCAGCTCGACGGCCGAGACCTGGCGCGCGCGCAGGGCGGCGGCCAGCTGGGCCACGCTTTGGTGGTGCAGGTCGGCGCCGCTCATTCGATCACCCGCGGCACCAAAAACAGGCCATCCTCGACGGCGGGCGCGCTTTGCTGGTTGGCCTGGCGCTGGTCGGGCTCGCTGGCCACGTCCTCGCGCAGGCGCAGCTGCACGTCCTGCACGGCGGCCAGCGGGTGCGCCAGCGGCTCGATGCCGGTGGTGTCCACGGCGCGCATGGCCTCGACAAGGCCGAAAAATCCGTTCAGACGGGCCAGCAGGGGCTGGCGCTCGCCGTCTTCGAGCGCCAGGCGCGCCAGATGCGCGATGCGGTCGATATCAGTCAGGGTCAAAGCCATGTAACAAGCCGAAAATCAGGGAAAGGGGCCGTGGTTTTGCGCCCGCGCACCAGTGACGCGGGCGGGGCGATGCAGTATTATCCCGCCTTCGCCCAAACGGCCTGAAAACGGCCGCATTTGAGCGCATTCCCCTCCCATTTCGCATCGAACCCATCGCGCCAGGGCGGCGAAGGCTGGTGCCCACCGACGCGCCCAGAAGGATCTTTCATGTTTGGAGCATTCCGTCGGTACCTCTCCACCGACCTGGCCATTGACTTGGGCACTGCCAACACCCTGATCTACGTGCGGGGCAAGGGCATCGTGCTGAACGAGCCCTCGGTGGTCTCGATCCGCCACGAAGGCGGCCCCCAGGGCAAGAAGGCGATCCAGGCCGTCGGCAGCGAGGCCAAGGCCATGCTGGGCAAGGTGCCGGGCAACATCGAGGCCATATCCGCCCGATGAAGGACGGCGTGATCGCCGACTTCACCGTCACCGAGCAGATGCTCAAGCAGTTCATCAAGATGGTGCACCGCGCGGCCTGTTCAAGCCTGTCAGCCCTCGCATCATCATCTGCGTGCCCTGCGGCTCCACCCAGGTCGAGCGCCGCGCCATCCGCGAGTCCGCCCCGGGCGCGGGCGCCAGTGAGGTCTACCTGATCGAACCCATGGCGGCGGCCATCGGCGCCGGCCTGCCGGTGAGCGAGGCCAGCGGCTCGATGGTGGTGGACATCGGCGGCGGCACCACGGAAGTCGGCGTCATCAGCCTGGGCGGCATGGTCTACAAGGGCAGCGCGCGCGTGGGCGGCGACAAGTACGACGACGCCATCATCAACTACATCCGACGAAACTACGGCATGCTGATCGGCGACCCGACGGCCGAGGCGATCAAGAAGCAGATCGGCAGCGCGTTTCCGGGCAGCGAGGTCAAGGAGATGGAAGTCAAGGGCCGCAACCTCTCTGAGGGCGTGCCGCGCAGCTTCTCCATCAGCAGCAACGAAATCCTCGAGGCGCTGACCGAGCCGCTGAACTCCATCGTGTCGGAAGTGAAGCGGGCGCTGGAAGAGACCCCGCCCGAGCTGGGCGCCGACATCGCCGAGCGCGGCATGATGCTGACCGGCGGCGGCGCGCTGCTGCGCGACCTCGAGCGCCTGCTGGCCGAGGAAACCGGCCTGCCGGTGCTGGTGGCCGAAGAGCCCCTGACCTGCGTGGTGCGCGGCTGTGGCATGGCGCTGGAGCGCATGGAGCGGCTGGGCAACATCTTCACCAATGAATAAGCCCCTCCCATGGCGCTGCGCGCCTTCCCCGTGAGGGGGGCACAGCCAGCGGCCGGTGCCAGCCCGGCCGCGGCGGTCGCGGATGGCCTGCCGCGCGGCCTTCTGGATGGCTTGCTGCGCAGCCCGGAATTTCCCCCTCGCCCCCTGGCAGGAGTGGGTTGGGATGAGGGGGCAACAGCAGTCCCCATGGCATTCAGCGCGGACGAATTCAGCCGACAATGCTCTTGTTTTGACAGTAATTTCACCGTGCCGCGCCGCTGATCCGCCATGCCGCTCGAGACGCTCGACCGCACCCCTCCGCCCTTCTTCAAGCAGGGGCCGTCGGCGCTGTCCAAGCTGGTGCTGCTGAGTGCGCTGGCGCTGTTCCTGATGGTGGCCGATGCCCGCTTTCACCTGGTGCAGCCGCTGCGCGCGGTGATTGCCACCGTGCTGTACCCGGCGCAATGGCTGGCGCTGCAGCCGGTGCAGGCGGCGCGCGAGTTCAGCGGCTACCTGACCGACCTGAAGACCGCACGCAAGACCGAGGAGGCGGTGCGCCGCAAGCTGGCCGAGCAGTCGCAGCGTGCCGGCCAGGTGGAGCAGCTGCTGCTGGAAAACGCCCGCCTGCGCGGGCTGCTGGCGCTGCGCGAGCGCACCCCCGTGCCGTCGCAGGCCGCGCAGGTGCTGTACGACGCCACCGACCCCTACAGCCGCCGCGTGGTGATCGACAAGGGCCAGTTGCAGGGCATCGCCCCCGGCTCGCCCGTGCTGGACGGCGACGGCGTGCTGGGCCAGGTCACGCAGGTCTACCCCTTCGTGAGCGAGGTCACCCTGCTGATCGACCGCGACCAGGTGATCCCGGTGGTCAACACCCGCACCGGCACGCGCGGCGTGGCCTATGGCGACCCGACCGCGCAGGGCGGCCTGCTGGAGCTGCGCTACATGCCCGCGGGCGAGGACGTCAAGGACGGCGACCTGCTGGCCACCAGCGGCATCGACGGCGTTTACCCGCCCGGACTGCCGGTGGCGCGCGTGGTCAGCGTCGATCGCCAGAGCGACAGCAGCTTCGCCCGCATCCTGTGCCAGCCGCTGGCGCAACTGCAGGGCGCCTCGCACGTGATGGTGCTGACGCCGATGGCACAGGTGACGCCCGCCCCCACGGCCGCCACCACGCCGCCGCCGACCACCCCGCCCGCCGCCAGGGCGGCGGCCAAACCGGCCGGCAAGGCATCGGGCAAGACCCACGCCGCGCCGGCAGCCAAGCCCGCGGCCAGCCGGGCGGCCACCCGCAGGAGCGCCCCATGATCATGCCCCGTGGCCAGCAACTGCTGCTGCCGGCGCGCCCCGGTTTCATCTGGGGCAGCCTGCTGGTGGCCCTGATGCTGGACCTGCTGCCGCTGGGGCGCCTGCCCGGCATGCCCGACTTCCTGGCGGTGGTGCTGGTGTTCTGGAGCATCCACCAGCCGCGCCGCGTCGGCCTGGTGGCGGCCTTCGTGTTCGGGCTGCTGCTGGACGTGCACCAGGCCGCGCGCCTGGGCCAGCACGCGCTGGCCTACACGGTGCTGATCTATTTCGCCATCATGCTGCACCGGCGAATCCTGTGGTTCGGCGTGCCCGGCCAGGCGGTGCAGCTCTTTCCCCTGTTTGCGGCGGCGCACGCCATCACCATCGTGCTGCGGCTGATGGGCGGGGCGGCATTGCCGGGCTGGTCCCTGCTGCTGGCGCCGGTGCTGGAGGCCGCCCTGTGGTGGCCCGTGAGCGTGCTGCTGCTGGCGCCGCAGCGCCGCGCACCCGACCCGGACGAGAATCGCCCGTTGTGAGTTTCAAGAGAAATTGGGCTTCAGCCCTTGTCCAGCAACCGCGATAAGCTATATTATTAAGAGCAATGACCGAACTGCGCAACGTCGAGGCCGAGCTGACGCGCTTTCGCCTGCGCCTGCTGGCGGTGGCCGTGGCGATGCTGGGCGCCTTCGGCCTGCTGGGCTGGCGGCTGTACGTGCTGCAGGTGCTGCGCCACGACGATCTGGCGCGCCAGGCTGAAACCAACCGCACGGCGGTGGTGCCCATCGTGCCCAACCGGGGCGAGATCTTCGACCGCAACGGCATCGTGCTGGCCTCCAACTACCGCTCCTACACGCTGGAGATCACGCCCTCGCGCACCGGCCGCCCGCTGGAGGACACCATCGACGCCATCGGCCAGGTGGTGGAGATCAGCCCGCGCGACCGCCGCCGCTTCAAGCGCCTGCGCGAGGACTCGCGCAGTTTCGAGTCGCTGCCCATCCGCATGCACCTGACGGACGAGGAGGTGGCCCGCTTTGCCGCCCAGCGCTGGCGCTTTCCGGGCGTGGAGATCAAGGCGCGCCTGTTTCGCACCTACCCGCTGGGCGAGACCGGCGCGCACCTGATCGGCTACATCGGCCGCATCAACCAGAAGGAGAAGGAGCGCATCGAGGACTCGGACGACGCGGCCAACTACCGCGGCACCGACTACATCGGCAAGCTGGGCGTCGAAGCCAGCTACGAGAAGCTGCTGCACGGCACCACCGGCGTGCAGCGCATGGAAACCTCGGCCGGCGGCTACGCCGTGCGACGCCTGGCCACGCAGCCGGCGGTGCCCGGCGAGTCGATCCAGCTCACCATCGACATCCGCCTGCAGAAGATGGTGGAAGACCTGTACGGCCAGCGCCGCGGCGCGCTCGTCGCCATCGACCCGCGCAACGGCGAGGTGCTGGCGCTGGTCAGCAAGCCGACGTTCGACCCCAACCTGTTTGTCGATGGCATCGACCAGGAAAGCTGGGACGAGCTCAACCAATCGCTCGACAAGCCGCTGCTCAACCGCGCGCTGCGCGGCACCTACCCTCCCGGCTCCACCTACAAGCCCTTCATGGGCCTGGCCGCACTGGAGACCGGCAAGCGCACGCCCGGCACCGTCGTCATGGACGGCGGCTCCTGGACCTTCGGCGGCCACACCTTCCGCTCGGGCCACGCGCTGGGGCCGGTGGACCTGAACCGCGCCATCGCCAAGTCGAGCAACGTGTACTTCTACCAGCTGGCCAACGACATGGGCGTCAACGCCATCCACGACTTCATGAAGCCGCTGGGCTTTGGCCAGATCACCGGCATCGACCTGCCCGGCGAAGTGCGCGGCGTGCTGCCCTCCACCGCCTGGAAGCGCGCCACCTACCGCCGCCCGCAGCAGCAGAAGTGGTACGCCGGCGAAACCATCTCGCTGGGCATCGGCCAAGGCTACAACAACTTCACCATGCTGCAGCTGGCCAACGCCACCGCCACCCTGGCCGGCGGCGGCGTGCATCACGTGCCGCACCTGCTCAAGGGCGAGCAAGACCCGCGCACCGGCCAGTTTCGCGCCGACGCCGAGCCGGCCGGCCAGCCCATGGGCTACAAGGCCGAGCACGTCGCCACCATCTTGCGCGCCATGGTCGCGGTGACGCAGGAGGGCACCTCGCGCGCCGTGTTTGCCGGTGCCCCATACGCGTCGGGCGGCAAGACCGGCACGGCGCAGGCCGTCAGCGTGGGGCAGAACAGCCACTACAACGCCGCCAAGCTGTCCGAGTACCAGCGCGACCACTCGCTGTACATCGCCTTCGCGCCGGCCGAACACCCCACCATCGCCGTGGCCGCCATCGTCGAGAACGCCGGCTTCGGCGCCGCCGCCGCCGCCCCCATCGTGCGCCGCGTGATGGACTACTGGGTGGCCGGCCTGATGCCCAGCGAAGACGACATGAAGGCCGTCGAGCGCGGCCAGGCCGGCCCGCCCATCGGCACGCCGCGCCGCGTCACGGATCTGGCTGCGCCCTGAGCCGCACTGCGGCATTCAGCCGCTCTATCGACAAGATAGATACGATTGGTTTTGAAGATTCACCGTCATCGCCTACGATGGGCCCATCGGATCGCCTTGCATCCGTTTTCCCATCCACGCCCCGGAGATCGCCATGACCGACCGCAGCAGGAATTGCCCCGTCACGCACCTGACCACCAACTTCGGCGCCCCCGTCAGCAGCAACCGTGACAGCCTCACGGCCGGCCCGCGCGGCCCGCTCCTGGCCCAGGACGTGTGGCTCAACGAAAAGCTCGCCAACTTCGTGCGCGAGGTGATTCCCGAGCGGCGCATGCACGCCAAGGGCTCGGGCGCCTTCGGCACCTTCACCGTCACCCAGGACATCACGCGCTACACGCGCGCCAAAATTTTTGAGAAGGTCGGCAAGCAGACCGAGATGTTCGCCCGCTTCACCACCGTGGCCGGCGAGCGCGGCGCGGCCGACGCCGAGCGCGACATCCGCGGCTTTGCCCTCAAGTTCTACACCGAGGAGGGCAACTGGGACATGGTGGGCAACAACACGCCGGTGTTCTTCATCCGCGACCCGCGCCAGTTCCCCGACCTGAACAAGGCCGTCAAGCGCGACCCGCGCACCAATCTGCGCTCGGCCACCTACAACTGGGACTACTGGACGCTGCTGCCCGAGGCGCTGCACCAGATCACCATCGTCATGAGCGAGCGCGGCATCCCGGCCAGTTATCGCCACATGCACGGCTTTGGCTCGCACACCTACAGCTTCTGGAACGCGGCCGGCGAGCGCTTCTGGGTCAAGTTCCACTTCAAGACGCAGCAGGGCATCAAGAACCTGACCGACGCCGAGGCCGAGGCGCTGATCGGCAAGGACAGAGAGAGCCACCAGCGCGACCTGTACGAAGCCATAGAGCGCGGTGACTTCCCCAAGTGGACGATGTACGTGCAGGTCATGCCAGAAGCCGACGCCGAGAAGGTGGCCTACCACCCGTTTGACCTGACCAAGGTCTGGCCGCATGCCGACTATCCGCTCATCGAGGTGGGTGAGTTTGCGCTCAACAAGAACCCAGAAAACTTCTTTGCCGACGTGGAGCAGAGCGCCTTCGCCCCGAGCAACCTGGTGCCCGGCATCGGCGTCAGCCCCGACAAGATGCTGCAGGCGCGCCTGTTCAACTACGCCGACGCGCAGCGCTACCGCCTGGGCGTGAACCACCAGCAGATTCCGGTGAACCGCGCGCGCTGCCCCGTGCATAGCAACCACCGCGACGGCATGGGCCGCGCGGACGCCAACTACGGCGGCGCGCCGCACTACGAGCCCAACAGCTTCGGCCATTGGCAGGCAAGCCCCGAGTTTGCCGAGCCGCCGCTCAAGATCAACGGCGACGCGCGCCACTGGAGCGCGCACCAGGACGACGCCAACTACTTCCAGCAGCCCGGCGACCTGTTCCGCTTGATGACCGAGGTCCAGAAGCAGGCGCTGTTCGGCAACACCGCCCGCGCCATGGGCGACGCGCCCGAGTTTGTCAAGCACCGCCACATCCGCAACTGCCACGCCGCCGACCCGGCCTACGCCGCCGGCGTGGCCAAGGCCCTGGGGCTGGATCTGGCGAAGGCGCTGGCGTCGAAGAAGGACGACCCGATGAATGGCAACCTGCTGGTGGCGCTGCCGGTCTGAGCGGGCGCACCACCCCTCATCTTCAACCCAAGGAAAGTCCCATGCCCAAACTGTCCAAGTCCCCCAAGCCGGCCGCCGGCGCACCGCGCATCAACATCGGCATCAGCGACAAGGACCGCGCCGCCATTGCCGCCGGCCTGTCGCACCTGCTGGCCGACACCTACACGCTGTACCTGACCACGCACAACTTCCACTGGAACGTGACCGGCCCCATGTTCAACACGCTGCACGCGATGTTCATGACGCAGTACACCGAACTGTGGAACGCGGTCGATCCCATCGCCGAGCGCATCCGCTCGCTGGGCCACGTGGCGCCCGGCTCCTACGCGGCATTCGGCAAGCTGTCCTCGCTGGCCGATGCCCCCGCCAACCCGCCCAAGGCGATGGCCATGGTGCGCATCCTGGTCGATGGCCACGAGGCCGTGGCGCGCACCGCGCGCGAGCTGTTCCCGATCGCCGACAAGGCCGGCGACGAGCCCACTGCCGACCTGCTGACCCAGCGCCTGACCGTGCACGAGCAGACAGCGTGGATGCTGCGGGCCTTGCTGGAAGACTGACAAGGCGTGACTCACTGCCTCCGGTCCGCCTTCTGAATCACCGCCGCCGCCAGCGGCCTACGGGATTCAGAGCCAAATCGACTGTTTGCGCCCATTCACAAAGCGAAAATAGCTATAACATTTATAGCTTTTCCAACAAAAACGCCTTGACGATGGTCAAGGCGTTGTTTGCGCGGACTTGGCGCGGCTGGCGGGGATCGAACCCACGACCCTCGGCTTCGGAGGCCGATACTCTATCCACTGAGCTACAGCCGCTTGCAGTGCAGCAGGCGATTATCGCCGATCAGGGGACCGGGGCCGGCGGCGGCGCATCCAGCGCCAGCCCGATGCCGCGCAGGTAGGCCTCGATCACCACCTGGCCCGTGGCTTCCAGGCCGAAGCTGCGGTCCAGCAACCAGCTGTAGATCAGCCCATGGACCGTGGCATGAAAGCCGTGCGCCAGTTGCGTGGCCGCCGTCGGCAAGGGGCGCCCGCGAGCGACCGCGGCACGCTCCAGCACCTGGCGCATCCAGTCGTTGTTGAGGCGGTACATCTCGATGTGGCGATCGATCACCGGGCCCAGCTCCTCGGCGTATTCCACCTTCTGCATGGCGATCTGCAGCACGTGCCGCGTGCGCGCGTCGTGCTCGATCTGGTGCAGCATATCGCGCACGTGCGCGCACCAGGGCGCCAGCGGATCGCCCGCGCGCGCCAGCAGATCCTGCAGTTCGGCATTCATCGGCAGCGCGACGCGGTCGAGCATGGCGTTGAACAGGGCCGCCTTGTCCTTGAAGTGCCAGTACAGCGCCCCACGCGTCACGCCGGCGGCTTGGGCGATGTCGGCCAGCGAGGTGCGCGACACGCCGCGCTGCAGGAACACGCGCTCGGCCGCGTCCAGCAGGGCCGAGCGGGTGGCAAGAGCGTCTTCCTTGGTGCGACGAGCCATGATCCGGGCAAGCAGAAATGAGAAGAATCCGCAACAATGCGCGATAAAAACGAGACCTCGATTATATACATTCACGAATGTATATATATAATCCACCCCACGAACCAGCCCGCTGCCGACATCGCGGCGGCAGCGCCAGTCGCCGCTTCATGCGGACCCACGGTTCCCTTTTGCCCGGCTGAGGGCGCCCACTGGCGCCCGTGCCCCATCAATGAAGACCATCATGACGTCTGACACTCACTTTGCCCGCATTCCGTCGTCGCCGCGTCGCCTGGCTGCCGCCGGCACCCTCATCGCGCTGGCCGCCACCCTGGCGGCCTGTGGCGACAAGGGTGCCGGCGCCGGCCCTGCCGGCGCCATGCCGCCGCCCGAGGTGGCGGTGGTGACGGTGCAACCCGGCACCGTGCACTTGAGCACCGAGCTGCCGGGCCGGCTGGAGGCCACGCGCGTGGCACAGGTGCGCGCGCGCGCCACGGGCATCCTGCTCAAGCGCGCGTTCACCGAGGGCGGTGACGTGAAGGCCGGGCAGACGCTCTACCAGATCGACGCCGCACCGTACGACGCCGCGCTGCAGACCGCCCAGGCGCAACTGGCGCAGGCCCAGGCGCAACTGGCGCAGGCCAGCGCCACGGCCACGCGCTACAAGCCGCTGGTAGCGGCCCGGGCGGTGAGCCAGCAGGACTACGACGCCGCCGTGGCGGCGGAAAAGGCCGCACAGGCGCAGGTCGCCGCCGGCCAGGCCGCCGTGCGCACGGCGCGCATCAACCTGGGCTATGCCACGGTGACGGCGCCCATTTCGGGGCGCATCGGCCGCTCGCTGGTGACCGAAGGCGCGCTGGTGAGCGCGCAGGACGCGACCCAGCTGGCCACCATCCAGCAGATCAATCCGCTGTACCTGAACATCACCCAGCCCGCCGCCCAGGTGCTGCAACTGCGCGAGGCACTGCAGGCCGGCCAGCTCGAGCGCGCCGGCAAGAGCGAAGCCGCGCGCGTGCAGGTGCTGCTGGAAAACGGCCAGACCTATGGCGAGACCGGGCGACTGCTGTTCACCGACCTGACGGTGGACCCGGCCACCGGCCAGGTCAACCTGCGGGCCGAGGTGCCCAACCCGCGTGGCCTGCTGCTGCCGGGCATGTACGTGCGTGCGCGCCTGCAGCAGGCCGAAGTGGGCAACGCCATCCTGCTGCCGCAGCAGGCCGTCACGCGCGGCAGCGCCGGCGACAGCGTGATGGTGGTGGATGCCGAGGGCAAGGTGACGCCGCGACAGATCCAGATTCGCGGCGCCAAGGGCGACGCCTGGATCGTCACCGACGGCCTGAAGACGGGCGAGCAGGTGATGGTCGAGGGCGCCATGAAGCTGATGATGGGCGCCAAGGTGGTCAAACCCGTGCCTTGGCAGCAAAACAAGGCTGCAGCGAGCTCCCATCCTGCGCAAGAAGCTTCCAAATCAGGAGCAGCCGAGGCCACGCCCGCAGCCTCCACTGCCTCGGCCTCGCGCTGATCGACCGGTTTTCCATCCATGGCCAAGTTCTTCATTGACCGACCCATCTTCGCGTGGGTCATCGCCCTGTTCATCATGGTGCTGGGCGCCGTGTCCATCACGCAGCTGCCGGTGGCGCAATACCCGCCGGTGGCGCCGCCCACCATCGTGCTGTCGGCCACCTACCCCGGCGCATCGGCGCAGACGCTGGAAGACGCCGTGCTGTCGGTCATCGAGCGCGAGATGAACGGCTCGCCGGGCCTGGCCTACATGGAGTCCGTGGCGCAGGCCAACGGCACCGGCACGATCACGCTCAGCTACGAACCGGGCACCAACGCCGACCTGGCGCAGGTGGACGTGCAAAACCGGCTGTCGCGCGCCAGCCCGCGCCTGCCCACCGCCGTGGTGCAGCAGGGCGTGCGAGTGGACAAGTCGAACTCCAACTTCCTGTTGTTCGTGATGCTGTCGTCCAGCGATCCGGACACCGACGTCACGGCCATTTCGGACTACGCCTCGCGCAACGTGCTGCCCGAGTTGCAACGTCTGCACGGCATTGGCCAGGTTCAGTTGTTCGGTGCCGAGCGCGCCATGCGCATCTGGATCGAGCCGGCGCGGCTGCAGGGCCTCAACCTGTCGGCCACCGACGTGTCCAACGCCATCGCGCAGCAGAACGCGCAGGTGGCCGGCGGCTCGATCGGCGACCTGCCGCTGGCCGCGGGACAGACCATGAGCGCCACCGTGGTGGTGCCGGGCCAGCTCAGTAGCGTCGAGCAGTTTGGCGACATCGTGCTGCGCGCCAATGCCGACGGCAGCACCGTGCGCCTGAAGGACGTGGCCCGCATCGAACTGGGCGCGCAAAGCTACGCCACCGCCGCACGCCTGAACGGCAAGCCCGGCGCCGGCCTGGGCGTGCAGCTGTCGAGCAGCGGCAACGCGCTGGAATCGGCGCGGCTGGTGCGCGAGCGCCTGACCGAGCTGCAAAAATACTTCCCCGCCGGCATGAGCTGGACCATTCCGTACGACACCTCGGAATTCGTGCGCATCTCCATTGGATCGGTGGTGCAGACGCTGTTCGAGGCCGTAGTGCTGGTGTTCCTGGTGATGTTCCTGTTCCTGCAGAACTGGCGCTACACCGTCATCCCCACCATCGTGGTGCCGATCACGCTGCTGGGCACATTTGGCGCGCTGCTGGCCTTCGGCATGTCGATCAACGTGCTGACCATGTTCGGCATGGTGCTGGTGATCGGCATCGTGGTGGACGACGCCATCGTGGTGGTCGAGAACGTCGAGCGCATCATGAGCGAGGAAGGCCTGCCGCCCCTGCAGGCCACGCGCAAGGGCATGAGCCAGATCTCGGGCGCCATCATCGGCGTGACGGTGGTGCTGATCTCGGTGTTCGTGCCGCTGGCCTTCTTCTCGGGCGCCACGGGCAACATCTATCGCCAGTTCGCCGCCGTGATGGGCGTGTCGATCTTCTTTTCGGCCTTCATGGCGCTGTCGCTCACGCCGGCGCTGTGTGCCACGCTACTCAAGCCGGTCGAGGCCGGGCACCATCACGAAAAGGGCGGCTTCTTCGGCTGGTTCAACCGCCGTTTCAACCGCACCGCCAAGCGCTACGAAAGCTTCCTGGGACGGCTGCTGGGGCGCGCCGGCCGGCTGATGCTGGTCTACGTGGCGCTGGGCCTGGTGGTGGCGTGGATGTACCAGCGCCTGCCCACCTCGTTCCTGCCGCAGGAGGACCAGGGCACCATCCTGGTCAACATGCAGTTGCCGCCCGGCGCCACGCTGGACCGCACGCAGGCCGTGGTCGAGCAGGTGGAAGACTACCTGCTCAAGCAGCCCGAGGTGGCCGGCATGGTTGCGGTCATGGGCTTCTCGTTCTCGGGCCAGGGGCAGAACGCCGGGCTGGCCTTCGTCACCCTCAAGCCCTGGGACGAGCGCAAGGGTGCGCAGCACAGCGCCACGGCTATCGCCGGGCGTGCCATGGGGGCCCTGTCCGGCATCAAGGACGCCTTCATCTTCCCGATCAACCCACCGCCGATCCCGGAGCTGGGCGTCAGCTCGGGCTTTACGTTCCGGCTGCAGGACCGCGGCGGCAAGGGGCATGAGGCCCTGGTGGCCGCGCGCAACCAACTGCTGGGCATGGCCATGCAAAGCAAGGTGCTGACCGGCGTGCGTCCGGACGGCCTGGAAGACGCACCGCAACTGCAGGTGGACATCGATCGCGACAAGGCCGCCGCGCAGGGCGTGGGCTTTGCCGCCATCAACAGCACCATCTCGACCGCACTGGGCTCGTCCTACGTCAACGACTTTCCCAACCAGGGACGGCTGCAGCGCGTGGTCGTCCAGGCCGACGCACCGGCGCGCATGCAGCCCGAGGACATCCTCAAGCTGACGGCGCTCAACAGCCAGGGCCAGCCGGTGCCGCTGGCCACCTTTGCCAGCACGCGCTGGATCACCGGGCCGATGCAGACCATCCGCTACAACGGCTATCCGGCCATGCGCATCGCCGGCGGCGCCGCGCCCGGCTACAGCACGGGTGAGGCGATGGCCGAGATGGAGCAACTGGCCACCAGGCTGCCCGAAGGCTTTGGCTACGAGTGGACCGGCCAGTCGCGCGAGGAAAAGCTGGCCGGCAACCAGGCCATGATCCTGTACGGCTTCGCCATCCTGGCGGTGGTGCTGGCACTGGCCGCGCTGTACGAAAGCTGGTCGATCCCGCTGGCCGTGATCCTGGTGGTGCCGCTGGGCGTGCTGGGCGTGCTGCTGGCCATCACGGGGCGCGGCCTGTCCAACGACGTGTACTTCCAGGTCGGGCTGATCACCATCATCGGCCTGTCGGCCAAGAACGCCATCCTGATCATCGAGTTCGCCAAGGACCTGCAGGCGCAGGGCACGAGCGTGCTGCAGTCGGCCCTGGCGGCGGCGCACCTGCGCTTTCGCCCGATCATCATGACCTCGCTGGCCTTCACGCTGGGCGTGCTGCCGCTGGCCATCTCCAGTGGCGCAGGCGCGGCCAGCCAGCAGGCCATCGGCACCGGCGTGATGGGCGGCATCGTCGTCGGTACCGTACTGGCGGTGCTGTTCGTCCCCATGTTCTACGTCGTGGTACGGCGCTTCTTCAAGGGCTCGGCGCGCCAGCAGGAGCGCTACGCCGAGCACGCCGCGCAAGCCGGCATCAGCGGCGAAGCCGCGCAGCGCTTCGTGCACGACGCCGAAGAAGAGATGACGCCCGAGCAGCGCCGCGCCCTGGAAGACTCCAAGCCCGCGTCCACACCGGATGCGAAGGACCCCTCATGAAGCCCGTTTCGATCACCCCTCCGGGCCGTCTGGCGGCCCTCGCCCTGGCTGCGCTGCTGGCCGGCTGCTCGTTCGTTCCGCCCTACCAGCAACCGGCCGCGCCCATCGCCGCCCAGTGGCCCGCACCCAGCGGCGCCGACCCGGCCGGCGCCACCCGCGCCGCCGCCGACCTGCCCTGGCAGGACTTCGTGCAAGACCCGGCCCTGCGCGAACTGGTGGCGCTGGCGCTGCAAAACAACCGCGACCTGCGCGTGGCGGTGCAGAACATCGAGCAGGCGCGCGCCCAGTACCAGATCCAGCGCTCCAACCTGTTGCCCACGCTGGCCGGCTCCCTGAGCGAGCAGCGCACGGTGCCCAACGCCAGTGCCGACGCCAACGGGCAACCCAAGGTGTCGTCGCTGTACACGCTCGGCGTGGGCATCTCCAGCTGGGAGCTGGACTTCTTCGGCCGCGTGGCCGCGCTCAAGGACGTGGCCCTGAGCAGCTACCTGGCCACCGAGGAAGCGCTCAAGACCACGCAGATGAGCCTCATCGCCAACGTCATCGCCGCCGGGCTGCAACTCAAGACCGACACCGAGCTGCTGGGCCTGGCCGAGCGCACCCTGGCCACGCGCGAGCAATCGCTGCAGCTGACCCAGCTGCGCCTGGACCACGGCGCCGCCACCGCGCTCGACCAGCAGCTGGCGCAGTCCCAGGTCGCCAACGCCCAGGCCGCGCGCGCGCAGCAGCAGCGCCTGCGGGCGCAGGACATCAACGCCCTGACCCTGCTGGTCGGCCAGCCGCTGCCCGAGCGCCTGCTGCCCGCCGTGCCGGCCGCCGTGGCGCCGGCGCCGCAGCCCGACCTGGCGCAGCTGGCCCCGGTGCCCGCGCCGGTGGCGGCCCTGCCGGCCTTTGCCCCGGTGCCGGCCGGCCTGCCCTCCGATCTGCTGCTGCGCCGCCCCGACATCCGCGCCGCCGAGCAGCAGCTCATCGGCGCCAATGCCAACATCGGTGCCGCGCGCGCCAACTTCTTTCCGCGCATCACGCTCACCGCCAGCGTGGGGCGCGTAAGCACTGACCTGGACGGACTGCTGGGCTCGGGCGGCACCGGCGCCTGGTCCTTCGCGCCCAGCATCAGCCTGCCGATCTTCGACGGCGGGCGCAACCAGGCCAACCTGGACGTCGCCAAGGCAGGCCGCGCCATCGCCGTGGCGCAGTACGAAAAAGCCATCCAGAGTGCCTTCCGCGAGGTGGCTGACGCCCTGGCCGGTCGCGCCACGCTGGCGGCGCAGCTCGACGCCCTGCAGGCCCAGGCCACGGCCGAGCGCGAGCGCTATCGCCTGACCGAGCTGCGCTACCGCAACGGCGTGGCCAGCCACCTGGACCTGCTGGATGCCCAGCGCTCGCTGTTTGCCATCGAACAGGCGCTGGCGCAGGGCCAACTTGCCGAACGCAACAACGAGGTGCTGCTGTACAAGGCGCTGGGCGGCGGCTGGAGCGAGCCGGCGCCGGCCACCGCCGCGGCGGCCAGCTAAGGCGACGCTGATCAAGTTCTCGCGATGCAGCGCGCTCTGGTTTGGGATGGGATGCAAGGCGCAAAACGCAGCCATAGCCACAGCTATGGCGAGTATTTGCAACGCCGCATACCGCCCAAAGCAGAGATGCGATGCGCGCAGGGGACTTGTTCAGCGTTGCCCTAAGCAGGCGGCGCCCGATGGCGGGCATCGGGGTCGTGAATTGAGCGCCATCATGCGCGCCCTATAATCGAAAACCGCCGCGCGCGGGCGGGCGAATCCGTCCGCGCGGCCCTTAGAACATTCACGAACAAGCCCCCGAGGACGCCATGAGCGAGAGCATGCACGAGGAAGAACACACCGGTCTCATCAAGACCCCATCCCAGGTGTTCTGGGTCAGCGCCGCGGCCTTCGTGATCCCCATCTTCACCATCATCGGCCTGGTCACCTACTTCAGCTCCGGCAAGGACCAGTCGCCCGGCGAGACCGACGCGGCGCAGAAGATCGCGGCGCGCATCCAGAAGGTCGGCACCGTCGAGATCCGCGACGCCAACCGCCCGCTGGCCAGCGGCGAGGACGTGTACAAGGCGCAGTGCATCGCCTGCCACGGCACCGGCGTGTCGGGCGCGCCCAAGTTTGGCGATGCCGGCGACTGGGCGCCGCGCATCAAGCAAGGCTACGACACCCTGCTGCACTCGGCCCTGACGGGCAAGGGCGCCATGGCCCCGCAGGGCGGCGGCAACTATTCCGACGTCGAGATCGGCCGCGCGGTGGTCTACATGGCCAACCATGCGGGCGCCAAGTTTGCCGAGCCGGCGGCCCCCGCGGCCAGCACGGCCGAAGCGGCCGCCGCACCGGCTGCTGCCCCGGCGCCGGCGCCCGCTGCCGTGGCCGCAGCGCCTGCGGCCGCACCTGCCCCGGCCGCTGCCACCGCGCCTGCTGGCGGCAACGACCTGGCCGCCGGCAAGAAGATTTACGACACCACCTGCGTGGCCTGCCACGGCACGGGGGTGGCCGGTGCGCCCAAGTTTGGCGACAAGGCGGCCTGGGCACCGCGTCTGGCAGCGGGCTTTGACGAGGTGCTGAAGATCGCCACCCACGGCAAGGGCGCCATGCCACCCAAGGGCGGCTCGACGGCCTCGGATGCGGACTTCAAGCAGGCTGTCGAATACCTGGTCAACTCGGCCAAGTAAGCGTCTCGAGCCGGTCCCAAGCAGCCGCCTTCGGGCGGCTTTTTCGTGGCTCAGGCTCCGCGCTGCTGCGGGCTGGGTACAAAGCCGAAGCGCACCGGCACGGCCGCGGCGTCGATCGGCTGGAGCGTCCAGCGCCCCTGCTCGATGGCCTGCGCCACCAGGGCCACGTCCTGGCTGTGCACCAGGCCCGGTCCCAGCTCGGTCAGCACATACACGCGCCCGGCGTCGTCGAGCCACAGGCTGCGCGCCTGCGCCGGGCGGCCGGTGTGGGACACAATGCGGCCATCCTCGTGCAGGCGCCAGACCCAGGGGGCCACCTCCAGCTCCACGTACACGCGCTGCGGGCCGTTCTGAAAGTACCACTGACCGTCGGCGTCGGCCTCGTAGTTGCGGCCGATGAAGGCGATCAGCCCCTCGTGCTCCAGCCGGCTGCCGCGCGCGCCCGGCACGCCGCTGGCAAACGCGCCCCGCGCCTGCGCCGCCGCATCGCGCAGCCACCAGTTGCCGCGCGCGTCCAGCCCCAGCCAGCCGTAGCAGTTCGGCACGTTCGGCCACTTGGCGATGGCCTGCCTGACGATGTCGTCCATGGGTGCGCGGCCCAGTCAGTGCAGCCTTTGTCCCGGCGCGGTGGCCTCGACCCCCTCGCTGCGGCCGGGACTGGCGTGGTGCGTCGCCAGGCGCCAGCCCAGCGGGGTCTTGAGGTAGACGTTGGTGGCCACTACCCAGGCGTGCTGCGGGCCTTCGGCGGTCAGCAGCTCGATGCGCTCCAGCACGTTGTGCACGGCGGCGGCCAGCGCCTCGATGCGGCGCACGCGCTCGGGCACGGCGCGGATGCTGCCGCGGGCAAACATCGCTTCGAAGGCCTCGCGGATGGCGGCGGCGCCGACCAGGCGCGGCCCGCCCGGGTGCACGCAGACGATGTCGTCCTCGTCGGCCCAGCAGGCCATCAAGGCGTCGATGTCGCCGTGCTGCAATGCCTCATAGAAGGCCGTCTCGACGTCGTCGGCGGAGCCGCCCAGGACGGCGGCGCGTTGGCGGGACTTGGTCATGGGCGTTTCGGGGCGGGCGGGCTGCGGGGAATCGACGCCTGCCATTGTGCCCCCATGCCGGCCGATGCCGGTCAGCGTGAGGAGCGTCACCGAATGCGGCATCACGGCGGCGGCCACGGGCTCGCTGCGTGCTATCTTGCACGCTGTCCCGAAACCCCCGACCGGAGCTTGGCTCATGAAACACTGGCTTGTTCGCCTCACCACCCTTTTGGCCCTGGCGTTGACGCTCAGCGGCTGCGGCTACAACGATTTTCAGCGACTCGACGAGCAGACCAAGTCGGCTTGGAGCGAAGTGGTCAACCAGTACCAGCGGCGCGCCGACCTGATCGACAACCTGGTGAACACCGTCAAGGGCGAGACCGATTTCGAGCAGGGCACGCTCACCAAGGTGATCGAGGCGCGCGCCAAGGCCACGTCCATCCAGGTGTCGCCCGAGACGCTGAACAACCCCGAGCAGTTCAAGCAGTTCCAGGCCGCGCAGGGCGAGCTCTCGGGTGCGCTCAGCCGCCTGATGGTGACGGTCGAGCGCTACCCCGATCTGAAGGCCAACAAGGCGTTTTCGGATCTGCGCGTGGCGCTGGAAGGCACCGAAAACCGCATCGCCGTGGCGCGGGGGCGCTACATCGAGGCGGTCAAGGAGTACAACGTGCTGGTGCGCAGCTTCCCCAGCAACCTGACGGCCATGGTGTTCCACTACCAGCCCAAGGAGAATTTCAGCGTCGGCAACGAGGCGGCGATCTCGACCGCGCCCAAGGTGAACTTCGGGCCCGGCCCGGCGGCTTCGCGCTGAGAGGACGCTGGCACCCCTGCAGGTCCGCCTTCCGGCCGGTTGAAATTTATAGATAACATGCTGTTTGCGCATATCCAACGGGCGCTGATAGCTATCTTTTTGATAGTTTTCGGGGCGCTGTCGGCGCAGGCGCAGGGCGTTCAGCCCGTACCGCCACTGACGGCGCGCGTGATCGACACCACCGGCACGCTGGACGCCGCGCAGACCGCCGCGCTGGACGGCAAGCTCGCCGCGCTGGAGCGCGACAAGGGCGCGCAGGTGGTGCTGCTGCTGGTGCCCACCACAGCGCCCGAGGACATCGCCGCCTACGCCAACCGCGTGGGCAACGCCTGGAAGATTGGCCGCAAGACCGTGGGCGATGGCCTGATCGTGCTGGTGGCCAAGAACGACCGGCGCGTGCGCATCGAAGTGGCCAAGACGCTGGAAGGCGCGGTCCCCGACATCGCCGCCAGCCACCTCATCGATGAGGTGATGACGCCGGCCTTCAGGCGGGGCGACTTTGCCGGCGGGCTGGATGCGGTGGTCGATCAGCTGAGCGCACGGATTCGGGGTGAGCCCCTGCCACCGGTGACGGGCCCGGCCGAGTCGCTGGACGCGCGGCTCGACGGCGGCGGGTTCGAACTGATCCTGTTCGCCTTCTTCGCCGCGCCCGCCGTGGCCTTGATGCTGCGCGGAATGCTGGGGCGCAAGCTGGGCGCCCTGGTGATGGGACTGGGCGTGGGCGGCCTGGTGTTCTGGATTGGGCTGGGCGCGGTGCTGGCGGCACTGGCCGGCGTGGGCGCGTTCCTGTTTGCCCTGGTCAGCAACCTGGTCAGCGCCCTGCCCCGGGGGCGCTCTGGACGGGGAGGGTTTGGCGGCGGCGGTTTTGGCGGCGGTTTCGGTTCGGGCGGGGGCGGGTTCAGCTCGGGTGGCGGCTTCAGTTCGGGCGGCGGGGGCGACTTTGGCGGCGGCGGCGCCAGTGGGAGTTGGTAGACATGCTGCAGACCTTTGTGCGCCTGTGGCGCCACCGCTGGCTGGACGAGACGGACACCCGCCGCCTGCTACCCCCGGACGCGGGCGAGCGCCTGCGCCAGCGCGTGACCGCGGGCGAGGCGCGGCACACCGGACAGCTGCGCGTCTGCGTGGAGGCGGGCCTGCCCAGCAGCTACCTGTGGCGACATCTGCGCCGGCGCCTGCCGATGCCGCGCATCGTGCGCGAGCGCGCGCTGATGATGTTCTCCAAGCTCGGCGTGTGGGACACCGAGCACAACAATGGCGTGCTGATCTACCTGCTGCTGGCCGAGCGCGCCATCGAGGTGGTGGCCGACCGCGGCGTGGCGCGCGCCGTCGATGCCGCGGCCTGGCAGGCGCTGACCGATCGCCTGGGAGACAGCCTGCGCGCCGGCCGCTTCGAGGAGGGTCTGTTGCAGGCGGTGGACGACGTATCCGCCCGGCTGGCGGCCTTGTATCCGGCGGCGGACGGTGGCCCCGCCCGGGCCCCCAACGAACTTCCGGACGAGCCCGTGCTGCTGTGAGTCAGGCCGCTCCGGGGCGCGCCTGGTCCGCCGCTCGTGCCGGGTGGTCGATCTGCTGCAACAGCCGCCGGTTGACCGCGTGCGCCGCGTCCAGTTCCTGCTCCAGCGCCTTGTTGACGCGCGCCAGCGCCAGCAGCTTGCGGTTGGTCTCGCGCAGGTGGCCGGCCACGCGCTGGCTGATGGCCAGCAGCAGGCGCGTGGCGACGCCCGGCTGTTCGGCCATCAGCTGCTCGAAAGCCTCGCGCGTCAGCACGGCAAGCGCCAGATCGGCCGCCGCCGTGCAGGTGGCCGAGCGGGCGGCCTGGTCGATCAGGCCCAGCTCGCCGATCAGGCTGCCGGGCCCCAGCACCGAGACCACCAGGCCCTCGCTGGCCGATTCGCTCTCGACCGTCACTTCGCCGCTGAGGATCAGGGCCATCGAATCGCCCGCGCCGTGCTCACCCTGGCGCATCAGCACCGTGCCGCTGCCCAGGCGGTGCGGGCGCATGTGGCGAACGACCGCAAGCGCATCGGCCTGGCTCAGCGCCACCAGCGCGCCGTCGGTCACCAGCAGGGACGCCGCGCGCTCCTGGACACCGCGGTCGTCACGGGGTTTGCGTGCAAACATAGGTTGGCCATTATGGTGACCATCCCGGGCTGCGCAAAGCGCATTGGATCAAAAAAAACCCACCAGGTGGTGGGTTTTTCCGCGTGCGGGTTGAGGCCAGGTCAGTGCTTGGGCCGTTCGCGGTACTTGCGCAGCGCCGCCAGCTCGGCCGCCAGAATGGCCAGCTCGGAGGTGGCGCGCGCCACGTCGATCTCGCTCTTGGCATTGCGCAACGCCTCCTCGGCGGACTTCTTGGCCGCGTTGGCGCGCTCGTCGTCCAGGTCCTTGCCGCGGATGGCGGTGTCGGACAGCACGGTGACGACGTGGGGCTGCACTTCCAGGATGCCACCGGCGACGAAGACGAACTCCTCACCGCCATCGGCCTTCTGGATGCGCACCGAGCCGGGCTTGATGCGCGTGATCAGCGGCGTGTGGCGCGGGTACACGCCCAGCTCGCCCGCCTCGCCGGGCAGCGAGACAAACGTCGCCTCGCCCGAGAAGATGGACTCCTCGGCGCTGACGACATCGACATGAATGGTATTGGCCATGCTTGCGTTCCTTGCGGTGTCACGATCCGCGGCGCGCGCGGCGCCGGGGGGGCGAGGACGTCAGGGTCAGATCTTCTTGGCCTTTTCCATCGCTTCGTCGATGGTGCCGACCATGTAGAAGGCCTGCTCGGGCAGGTGGTCGCACTCGCCGCTGACGATCATCTTGAAGCCGGCAATGGTGTCCTTGAGCGACACGTACTTGCCCGGCGTGCCGGTGAACACCTCGGCAACGTGGAACGGCTGCGACAGGAAGCGCTGGATCTTGCGCGCGCGCGCCACGGCCAGCTTGTCCTCGGGCGCGAGTTCGTCCATGCCCAGGATGGCGATGATGTCGCGCAGCTCCTTGTAGCGCTGCAGCGTGCCCTGCACGGCGCGCGCCACGCCGTAGTGCTCTTCGCCGACCACGTGCGGGTCGAGCTGGCGACTGGTGGAGTCCAGCGGATCCACGGCGGGGTAGATGCCCAGCGCCGCGATGTCGCGGGAGAGCACCACGGTGGAATCCAGGTGAGCAAACGTTGTCGCGGGCGAGGGGTCGGTCAAGTCGTCGGCCGGCACGTACACGGCCTGGATGGAGGTAATCGAGCCCACCTTGGTGGAGGTGATGCGCTCTTGCAGGCGGCCCATTTCCTCGGCCAGCGTGGGCTGGTAGCCCACGGCCGACGGCATGCGGCCCAGCAGGGCGGACACTTCGGTGCCGGCCAGGGTGTAGCGGTAGATGTTGTCCACGAAGAACAGCACGTCGCGGCCTTCGTCACGGAAGGACTCGGCAATCGTCAGGCCCGTGAGCGCCACGCGCAGGCGGTTGCCCGGCGGCTCGTTCATCTGGCCGTACACCATGGACACCTTGGACTGGCTCAGGTCTTCCTGCACCACGACTTTGGAGTCGGACATCTCGTGATAGAAGTCGTTGCCCTCGCGGGTGCGCTCGCCCACGCCGGCAAACACCGACAGGCCCGAGTGCGCCTTGGCGATGTTGTTGATCAGCTCCATCATGTTCACGGTCTTGCCCACGCCGGCGCCGCCGAACAGGCCCACCTTGCCGCCCTTGGCAAAGGGGCAGATCAGGTCGATCACCTTGATGCCGGTCTCCAGCAGCTCCTGCGAGGGCGAGAGCTCGTCGTAGGCCGGCGCCTTGCGGTGGATGGCGGCGGTCTGCTTGAGGTCGATCGGGCCGCGCTCGTCGATCGGGTTGCCCAGCACGTCCATGATGCGGCCCAGCGTGGCCGGTCCCACTGGCACGGTGATGGGGTTGTTGGTATTGACCACCATCATGCCGCGGCGCAGGCCGTCCGAGCTGCCCAGCGCGATGGTGCGCACGATGCCGTCGCCCAGCTGCTGCTGCACTTCCAGCGTCAGCGTCGAGCCGTCCATCTTGAGAGCGTCGTAGACCTTGGGCATGTGCTCGCGGGGGAACTCGACGTCAACGACGGCGCCGATGCACTGAACGATTTTTCCTTGGACTTGAGCCATGGTTTGCTCCAATAACTTGATTCGGGTATGAACGGATAACGACAGCGGGTGGCGCGATCAGACCGCGGCAGCGCCGGCGACGATTTCGGACAATTCCTTGGTGATCGCGGCCTGGCGGGTCTTGTTGTAGACCAGCTTGAGCTCGTTGATCACGTTGCCCGCGTTGTCGGTGGCAGCCTTCATGGCCACCATGCGCGCCGATTGCTCGGACGCCATGTTTTCGGCCACGGCCTGGTAGACCAGCGCCTCGACGTAGCGCTTGAGCAGCTCGTCGATGACAGCGGGCGCGTCGGGTTCGTAGATGTAGTCCCAGGCGTGCCCGGCACCGCTGTCGCGCGTCTGCTGCTGCATCGCCTCGGTGGACAGGGGCAGCAGGGTCTCGATCACCGAGTCCTGCTTCATGGTGTTGATGAAGCGGGTGTAGGCAATGTAGACGGCGCTGAGCTCACCCTTGGCGTATTCGTCCAGCAGGGTCTTCACGGGCCCGATCAGCTTGTCCAGGTGGGGCGTGTCGCCCAGCTGGGTGGTCTGCGCCACCACGCGCGCGCCCACGCGGGTGAGGAAACCTAGGCCCTTGTTGCCGATGGCCACCGCGTCGATGGTCAGGCCGGCGGCCTGCAGCTCCTTGAGCTTGGTGGTCACGCCGCGCAGCACGTTGGTGTTCATGCCGCCGCACAGGCCCTTGTCCGTCGTCACCACGATGAAGCCGACGCGCTTGGCGTCGTTGGCCTTCATGTAGGGGTGCGTGTACTCGGGGTTGGCCTCGCCCAGGTGGGTGGCGACGTTGCGCACCTTCTCGGCGTAGGGGCGCGCCGCGCGCATGCGGTCCTGCGCCTTGCGCATCTTGCTCGCCGCGACCATTTCCATCGCCTTGGTGATCTTCTTGGTGTTCTCCACCGATTTGATCTTGCCGCGAATTTCCTTGCCGACAGCCATTGCAAACGCTCCTTGTAGCTGCGATCAGGCGAAGGACTTCTTGAACGCCTCGATGGCGGCAGTCAGCTCGCTCTGGGCTTCCTTGTCCTTGTCCAGCGCCTTGCCGCCTTCCATGCGCTGCAGCAGTGCGGCATGCTTGTCCTTGAGGTGCGCGTGCAGGCCGGCCTCGAAGGGCAGCACCTGCTTGATCTCCAGGCTGTCCATGTAGCCCTGGTTGGCGGCAAACAGCGAGGCGGCCATCAGGCTGATGGGCAGCGGGCTGTACTGCGCTTGCTTGAGCAGTTCGGTGACGCGCGCGCCGCGGTCCAGCTGCTTGCGGGTGGCTTCGTCCAGGTCGGAGGCGAACTGTGCGAAGGCGGCCAGTTCGCGGTACTGGGCCAGGTCGGTACGGATGCCGCCCGAAAGCTTCTTGATCAGGTCGGTCTGCGCCGCCGAGCCCACGCGCGACACCGAGATACCGGCGTTGATGGCGGGGCGGATGCCGGCGTTGAACAGGTTGGTTTCCAGGAAGATCTGGCCGTCGGTGATCGAGATCACGTTGGTCGGCACGAAGGCGGACACGTCGCCGGCCTGCGTCTCGATGATGGGCAGCGCGGTGAGCGAGCCAGTCTTGCCCTTGACCTCGCCCTTGGTGAAGGCTTCGACGTAGTCGGCGTTGACGCGCGCGGCGCGCTCGAGCAGGCGGCTGTGCAGGTAGAACACGTCGCCGGGGTAGGCTTCGCGGCCCGGCGGGCGACGCAGCAGCAGCGACACCTGGCGATAGGCCACGGCCTGCTTGGACAGGTCGTCATAAATGATCAGCGCGTCTTCACCGCGGTCGCGGAAGTACTCGCCCATGGTGCAGCCCGAGTAGGCGCTGACGTACTGCATGGCGGCCGACTCGGAGGCGGACGCGGCCACCACGATGGTGTAGGCCATGGCGCCGGCCTGCTCCAGCGCGCGCACCACGTTCTTGATCGACGACGCCTTCTGACCGATGGCGACGTAGACGCAGACCATGTTCTGGCCCTTCTGGTTGATGATCGTGTCGATCGCCACCGCGGTCTTGCCGGTCTGGCGGTCGCCGATGATCAGCTCGCGCTGGCCGCGGCCGATGGGCACCATCGAGTCGATCGACTTCAGGCCGGTCTGCACCGGCTGGCTGACCGACTGGCGCGCGATCACACCCGGGGCCACCTTCTCGATCACATCCGTCATCTTGGCGTTGATGGGGCCCTTGCCGTCAATGGGCTGGCCCAGCGCATTGACCACGCGGCCGATCAGCTCGGGGCCAACGGGTACTTCCAGAATGCGGCCCGTGCACTTGACGGTGTCGCCCTCGGAAATGTGCTCGTACTCGCCCAGAATCACGGCACCCACCGAGTCGCGCTCGAGGTTCAGCGCCAGGCCGAAGGTCGGCTGGCCGCTGGCGGTGGCCGGAAACTCCAGCATTTCGCCCTGCATCGCGTCGGACAGGCCGTGAATGCGCACGATGCCGTCGGTGACCGACACCACGGTGCCCTGGTTGCGCACGTCGGCGCTGACGCCGAGGCCCTCGATACGGCTCTTGATCAGTTCGGAGATTTCGGTGGGATTGAGCTGCATGACTCTTTCCTTTTAAGACTTGGGAATTGCCGAGGGCTCTCGTGCCGGCGCGCGGGCGCGTCAGGCGGTGAGGGCCGCTTTCATTTGTTGCAGACGGGCGCGCACGGAGGTGTCGAGCACCTCGTCGCCCACGACCACGCGCACGCCGCCGATCAGCTCGGGATCGATGTGCACCTGGGTTTCGAGCTGGCGGTCAAAGCGCTTTTCCAGCACGGCCTTCAGTTGCGCCAGCTCGCCGCCCTCGATCGGGAACGCGCTGTAGATCTGCGCGTCGGAGCGGCCGCCCTGGGCATTGGCCAGCTCGCGAAAGCGCTTGGCCACCTCGGGCAGAACGGCCAGGCGGCCGTTGTCGATCACGGTGCGCAGAAAATTGGCACCGCGCTCGGGAAGGGCCTGCGGCAGCACCGAACTGAGCAGCTTGAAGACTTCGCCGGCCTGCACCCTGGGATCGGCGGCAAACTGCAACAGCTGGGGCGTCGCGGCAGCAGCGGCCAGGGCATCGAGCCAGCCCTGAGTGCCCGCGGCGTCACCGCGGCAGGTATCGAACAGCGCTTCGGCGTAGGGCCGGGCGACGGTGGCAAGTTCAGCCATGGGGGTGTCCTCGCGCGATCAGAGCTCGGTTTTCAGGCGGCTCAGCAAGTCGGCGTGCACGGCCGGATTGACTTCCTTGCGCAGGATCTGCTCGGCGCCGCGCACGGCCAGCTTGGCCACTTCGTCGCGCAGCGCTTCGCGCGCCTGCACGGCCTGCTGCTGGGCCTCGGCCCGGGCGGCGGCAATGATCTTGGCGCCTTCCTCGTTGGCCCGGGCCTTGGCCTCCTCGATGATGGCCTGGGCGCGACGCTCGGCGTCGGCCTGGCGCTGGGCGTTTTCGGTGCGCGACTCGGCCAGCTGCTGCTCCACACGCTTGTTGGCGTCGGCCAGCTCGCTCTTGGCCTTGTCCGCCGCGGCCAGGCCTTCGGCGACCTTCTGCGCACGCTCGTCCAGCGCATTGGCGATCGGCGGCCACACGAACTTCATCGTGAATGCCACCAACAGCAGAAACACGATGATCTGGATGATGAGGGTTGCGGTGATGCTCACTGCTGTTCCTTGGAATGCGGCGGCACGGAGGCCGCGAAACTCATATGCGGGAGAGCGGCGCCGCCCACGGGGCGCGCGCCGCATCCCAACCCACCCGGAACCTTACTTGGCGATTTGCGCGAGTTGACCCAGGAACGGGTTGGCCGTGGCGAACCACAGGGCAATACCCACGCCGATGATGAAGGCCGCGTCGATCAGGCCGACCAGCAGGAACATCTTGGTTTGCAGCTCGCCCATCAATTCGGGCTGGCGGGCGGCCGATTCGAGGAACTTGCTGCCCATGAGGCCGATGCCGATACAGGCGCCGACGGCACCCAGGCCAATGATCAGGCCAGCGGCCAGGGCGACAAAGCTGATAACTTCCATGATGACTCCTAAAGGGACGTGGTGGGTTGATGGATAAAGGGAAAGGGAAACCGGTGAAGCAACCGCGGCCTCAGTGATGGTCGTGCGCCTGGCCGATGTAGACCAGCGCCAGCATCATGAAGATGAAGGCCTGCAGAATGATGATCAGGATGTGGAAGATGGCCCAGGCAAGGCCCGCGATGACGTGGCCGATGGCCAGGCCGATGCCGGTGCCGGTAAAGGCGAAGGCGCCGCCCATCAGGGCGATCAGCATGAAGATCAGCTCGCCGGCATACATGTTGCCGAACAGTCGCAGGCCGTGCGAGAGCGTCTTGGAGGCGAACTCGATGATCTGCATCGCGAAGTTGACGATGCCCAGCAGCACCGCCATGAACGGGTTCTTGCTGGTGCCGAACGGCGCCGTGACCAGCTCGTGCGCCCAGCCGCCCAGGCCCTTGATCTTGACGTTGTAGTACAGGCAGATCAGCAGCACCGCCACCGACAGGCCCATGGCACCCGACACGTCGGCCGTCGGCAGCACGCGCATGTAGGCGTGCGCCGGGTCGTGGCCGGCTGCACCGACGATCTTGGCCCAGATCGAGGGGATCAGGTCGACCGGCAGCAGGTCCATGGTGTTCATCAGCGTGACCCACACGAAGATGGCCAAGCCCAGCGGCGCCACGAACTTGCGGCTGTTGGCGTTGTGGACGATGCCCTTGGCTTCGTTGTCGACAAACTCGACCAGCATCTCGACGGCGGCCTGAAAGCGCCCCGGCACACCCGGGCTGGCCTTGCGCGCCGCCGCCCACAGCAGCCAGAAGGTCAGCACCGCCAGCAGTGCCGAGAAAAGAATGGTGTCGATGTGGAAGACCGAGAAATCGACCACCGCATTGGACGCCTTGTTCTGCCAGAAGTGCAGGTGGTGGACGACGTATTCGCCCGGCGTGGGGCCATGCCCAGCGGCGGATGCAACAGCGGATTCAGCAGCCATCGGTGTTTACTCTTCGTGCGCCTGTCCGGATTCGGACCTTTTCGACCGCGCCCACATGAGGCCCAGCCAGTACATCTTGATCGTCAGCGCCAGGCCGATCAGCAGCGCTGGCCAGCTTGGCACCCCCAAAAACCTCGGGGCCGCCATCAGCATCCCCACGGTCAAGACCAGCTTGACCCCCTCCCACAGCAGCAGCCCCGCCAGGGCCGCCGCGGGCGGAAACCCCGGCCGCGCCCAGCGCACCGTGCCCCGCGCGGCCACTGCCGCCGGCAACACACCGGCCAGCGCGCCGTAGGCCGCCGACCAGGCCACCTCGGGGCGCCGGGTCAGCAACCAAGCCAGGCCCGTTACCACCAGGCCGGTCAGGGCCTGCATGAGCAGGGCGCGCCACACCGGCAGTTGCGGGTGCTGCGCCCGCCATTGGCGGGCCTGCTCGGCCGTCAGCGGGGCGGCTTCCTCCTCGTTTGCTGCCGAATCAGGCCAGTGCGACCCGCCGGACAAATTGCCCGGAGATCGTTGCCCTGAACCGCGCGCCGCGCCGGAGTTGATTTTGCTCATTCCAACTGACGTCGCGATTACGTGCAAGGTACTCGCCAGCAAATCCGTGGAATTATACGATGGATGAAGGCTCGCAAATCCGCGGATATCAATCATGCTTGATGGGGCTGGTTCAAAATGCGGGCTTGCCGCGCTGCGGCCCCACATCCACCCCCGGAAGCGCCCATGCCCGCCTACAGCACCGCCCATCTGCCTGCCCTGCCCTGCCACCTGAACGGCGAAATGACCACGCTGGACGCGGCGCGGATCAGCCCGCTGGATCGCGGCTTCATTTTCGGTGACGGCATCTACGAGGGCATCGCGGTCTATGGCCGCGCGGGCCACGCGCCCCAGCCGTTTCGCTTCGAGCAGCACATGGCGCGACTCGAGCGCAGCCTGAATGAAACGCGCATCGCCAACCCGCACACGCGCGAGCAATGGCGGCAGATCGCGCTCGATCTGATCGCCGCCCACCCCGAGCACGCCAACGTGGCCGACTGGTTTTATTACTTTCAGGTCACGCGCGGCGTGGCCCTGCGCGACCACCCCATGCTGGAGGGCCTGACGCCCACGGTCTTCGCCACCTGCCTGCCGATGAAGCCACCCACGGCCGCGCAGCGCGAGCAGGGGGTGGCCTGCGTGACGGCGGATGACTTTCGCTGGAAGAAGGCGCACATCAAGTCGATCAGCCTGCTGGGCGCCGTGTTCGCGCGCCAGATCAGCTTTGATGCGGGCGCGCTGGAAACGGTGATGTTTCGCGATGGCTTTTTGAGCGAGGCCGCTTCCAGCAATGTCTGGGTGGTCAAGAACGGCCGCGTGTTCGGCCCACCCAAGGACAACCTGGTGCTGGAAGGTATCCGCTATGGCGCCATCGAGGAGCTGTGCCGCCAGGAAGGCATCGGTTTCGAGTTGCGGCGCATCGCCAAGGCCGAGGTGCTGGCCGCCGACGAGCTGATGCTGTCTTCGGCCACCAAGGAGGTGCTGTCCATCACCACGCTGGACGGCCAGCCCGTGGGCAGCGGCCGGCCCGGACCCGTCACGCAGAAGGTGTACGCGGCCTACCAGCGCGCCAAGGACGCCCTGTTCACCGCATGAGCACCACGCCTGCCCCCGGCGCCGAGCGCCGCGATTCGCTGATCGACTACCCGGCGCGCTTTCCCATCAAGGTGGTGGGCGTCAACGAGGACGGTTTCGTGCACGCCATCACCCACATTGCGCGGCAGTTCGACCCCACGTTCGACGCCGCCACCATCGAGCTGCGCGAAAGCGGCGGCGGCAAATACCTGGGCGTGACGATCACCGTGCTGGCCACCAGCCGCGAGCAGCTCGACGACTTGTACCGCGCGCTCAGCACGCACCCGATGGCGCGCTGGGTGCTGTGAGCCGATGACGGTCATGGCGTCGGCTGCCACCCTGGATGTGCGCTTTCTGGGCCGGGTGGACTATGCGCCAACCTTCCAGGCCATGAAGGAATTTGCCCATCAGCCCTCTCTGGATGGGCGCGAGCAGCTATTGATTTGCGAGCATCCGCCGACCTTCACGCTGGGGCTGGCGGGCCGGCCCGAGCACCTGCTGGCGCCGGGCGAGATCCCGGTGGTGGCCACCGACCGCGGCGGGCAAGTGACCTACCATGGCCCGGGCCAGGTGGTGGTCTATCCGCTGATCGACCTGCAGCGCCGCGGCATCTTCGTCAAGGAATACGTGTACCGGCTGGAAGAAGCGGCCATCCGCACGCTGCGCGCCCTCGGCGTCACCGGCCATCGCGTGGCCGGCGCGCCGGGCATTTACGTGCGGGTGGATGACCCATTCAGCCACGCCCTGCTGCCGCAGCGCCCGCAGCAGCGCGCGCCGGGTCAGCCCGCGCCGGCGCCCGATTTCACGGGCCTGGGCAAGATCGCCGCGCTGGGCATCAAGGTCAGCCGCCACCACAGCTACCACGGCCTGGCGCTGAACGTGGCGATGGACCTCGAGCCGTTCGGGCGCATCAACCCCTGCGGCTACCCCGGCCTGCGCACGGTGGACCTGGCCAGCCTGGGCGTCGCCGCCGCGTGGGACGAGGTGGCGCACGAGTTGGCCGGGCAGCTGCAGCGGCTGCTGGCCATTTCGTAGCGCCCCCGCCGCCCCGTCAGGTCGCGGGCTTGTCGGACATGGCCGTCAGGTTGTCCTTCAACTCCTGGCTCATCGGCAGCCCGATGGCCTGGTTGCGCGGCGGGATGGGCTCCATGAACCACTTGTTGTAGAGCTTGGTGAAGGCGCCCGTCTTCATCATGTCGTTGATGACGCCGTCGACCAGGGCCTTGAACTTGGGGTCGTCCTTGCGCACCATGCAGGCGTAGGGCTCGACCTGCAGCGACTCGCCCACCACGTCCAGCGCCGCCGGGTCCTTGGCGTTGGCCTTCAGGCCGAACAGCAGGATGTCGTCCATGGCAAAGGCGTCGGCGCGGCCGGTCTCGACCAGCATGGCGGCGTCGGCGTGGTCCTTGGTGCCGACGAGGTCCAGGTTCAGGCTCTTCTCGTCGTTGTAGCGGCGCACCACCTGCATGTTGGTGGTGCCGGTGGTGATGGCCACCTTCTTGCCCTTGAGGTCGGCCCAGTTCTGGATGCCCGAGCTCTTT
The DNA here is from genome assembly GCA_041396485.1 of Burkholderiaceae bacterium. GTDB lineage: Bacteria > Pseudomonadota > Gammaproteobacteria > Burkholderiales > Burkholderiaceae_C > Ottowia. The sequence goes on from JAWKYM010000002.1 coordinate 102,930, forward strand.
TTGACCATCAGGCGGGAGCCGGTGTAGAAGTAGTTGGTGGCGAAGCTGACTTCCTTGCCGCGCGCGCTGTTGTTGGTGGTGGAGCCGCACTCCAAGTCGATGGTGCCGTTGACCAGCAGCGGAATGCGGTTGGCCGAGGTGACGGACTGCCAGCCGACCTGAATGTCGGTCTTGCCCAGCGCCTTCTGGACGGCGGCCAGCACGGCGTTGGAAATGTCCACGCCCAGGCCGATCGGCTTGTCGGCCCCGGCCAGATAGCTGAAGGGCACGGACGAGTCGCGGTAGGCAAAGGTGATCTTGTTGTCGGCGGCCACCTTGGCCAGGGTGTCGGCGGCCTGGGCGGGCACGCTCAGGGCACAGGCCAGCGCAGCGCTGCTCAGCAAAAATGCACGTTTCATGAAACCAGTCCTTTGACAGGGTAGGAGGTTGACGAAGGGTGGGCCCGCGCGCGGCAGGCTGGGTGCATGCTGACGGCGCCGCGTGCGGCTGGCAATCAGGAAAGCCCTTGGATCGGCCCCCGGCCGGCGCGGTCGAGCCCGTAAGATCGAGCATTTCACGGTCGTCCCGCCTTCCTCATGCCTCCCGCCGCCTCCAACCGCCTGGCCAATGCACTGGCGCTGGCCACCATTGCCCTGTGGGCCTCGCTGGCGGCGCTGGGCGCGGCGCTCAGCCACGTGCCGCCCTTTCTGCTGACGGGCCTGGGCCTGCTGGCCGGCAGCCTGATTGCGCTGCCGCTGGTGCGCTTCGACCTGCGGCGCCTGGCAGTGCCCTGGCGCACGCTGGCGCTGGGAGTGTATGGCCTGTTCGGCTATCACTTTCTGCTGTTCACCGCGCTGGGGCAGGCGCCGGCGGTGGAGGCCAACCTGGTCAACTACCTGTGGCCGCTGGGCATCGTGCTGATGGCGCCGCTGCTGCTGCCAGGCGTGCGGCTGACGGCGGCGCACGTGGGCGCGGCGCTGGCCGGTTTTGCCGGCGCGGCAATCGCCATCCTGGGCCGCGGTGGCGCGGCGGGTGCGGCGCCCGGCCACGCCGTGCTGGGCTTTGCCTGCGCGGCGGGTGCGGCCTTCATCTGGTCAAGCTATTCGCTGCTGACCAAGCGCCTGGCGCTGACCGGGCGCGACTTTCCGACTGCGGCCATTGGCGGCTTCGGCCTGGTGTCGGGCCTGCTGGCGCTGGCCTGCCACGCGCTGCTGGAGCCGGCCGTTCAGCTGTCCACGCGCGACGTCGTGCTGATCGCGGCGCTGGGTCTGGGCCCGCTGGGCGGCGCCTTCTTCCTGTGGGACAAGGCGCTGAAGCTGGGCGACGCGCGCCAGATCGGCGTGCTGAGCTACCTGACGCCGCTGCTGTCCACCGCGCTGCTGCTGTGGAGCACCGGGCGCGCCATCAGCGGCTCGGTGGGGCTGGCCACGGCCCTGATCCTGGGTGCGGCCGTGATCGGCACGCGCGCCCGGTAAGCTATTCATTTAATAGCTACTGGCGCTTGATGGACGAGCGCTGCAGGCCAAATTTCCTCGAAATCTTTGCCCGCCGCCCGGGCCCGGGCGTCACGGGTTCAGCAGCGCCGCCGGCTCGTCGCTGGCCAGCACGGCCTGCGCCCACGGCGCCAGCTTGCCGGCGTCGGCGCGCAGGATTTCCTGCTTGACGGTCAGGATCTGCGCCGGGTGCATGGAGAAGCTGCGCAGGCCCAGGCCCAGCAGCAGGCGCGTCATGCCCGGATCGCCCGCCATTTCGCCGCACACGGTCACGGGTTTGCCCCGCTCGCGGCCGGCGGCGATGGTGGCAGCCAGCAACTGCAGCACCGCCGGGTGCAGCGGGTCGTACAGGTGTGCCACCGATTCGTCGGCGCGGTCGATCGCCAGCGTGTACTGGACCAGGTCGTTGGTGCCCACCGACAGGAAGTCGAAGTGGCGCAGGAACATCGACACCGTCAGCGCCGCCGCCGGCACTTCGATCATGGCGCCGATCTTGACCGCGCCGTGCGCCTGGCCGCGCGCGTCGAGTTGCGCGCGCGCCTGCGCCAGCAGCTCCAGCGTCTGGCGGATCTCGCTGGCGTGCGCCAGCATGGGAATGAGCACGTGCACCTGGCCGTGCGCGGCCGCGCGCAGCAAGGCGCGCAGCTGGGTCAGGAACATGGCCGGCTCGGACAGGCTCCAGCGGATCGCGCGCAGGCCCAGCGCCGGGTTGAGGTGCACGCTCTCGCGGCGGTCGTCCAGCGGCTTGTCGGCACCGACGTCCACGGTGCGGATCGTCACCGGCATGCCGTGCATGCCCTCCACGGTCTGCCGGTAGGCCTGGTACTGCTCCTCCTCGTCGGGCAGCTTGCCACCCCGCCCCATGAACAGGAACTCGCTGCGAAACAGGCCCACGCCGACCGCGCCGGCGGCCAGCGCCGCCACCGTGTCGCCCGGCTGCTCGATGTTGGCCAGCAGCTCCACGCGCTCACCGTCCAGCGTGAGGGCCGGAGTGTTCTTCAGCCGCGCCAGGCGCCCGCGTTCCAGCTCGGCCTGGCGCTGCTTGTAGGCGTACTCGTCGCGGATGATGGGCGAGGGGTCGACAATGATGACGCCGGCGTCGCCGTCGATGATGACCACGTCGTCCTGGCGCACCAGGTCGCTGGCCGCGCGCGCGCCCACCACCGCCGGGATGTCCATGCTGCGCGCGACGATGGCGGTGTGGCTGGTCTTGCCGCCCAGGTCGGTGACGAAGCCGGCAAACACGCTTTTCTTGAACTGCAGCATGTCGGCCGGCGACAGGTCGTGCGCCACCAGCACCAGCGGCTCGCCCTCGGCGCGCGCGGCGCGCGGGGCGGCCAGGGCCACCGGCGGCGCCACGCCCTTGAGCCGGCGCAGCACGCGCTCGACCACCTGCTCCAGGTCGGACTTGCGCTCGCGCAGGTAGTCGTCCTCCATCTCGTCGAACTGGCGCACGAGCACCTCCAGCTGGGTCACCAGTGCCCATTCGGCGTTGTAGTGGCGCAGGGTGATCCACTGGCGCACGCCGGCGCCGATGGTCTCGTCCTGCAGCAGCAGCAGATGCACGTCCAGCAGCGCCACCAGCTCGGACGGCGCGTCCTTGGGCATTTCGCGCTGCAGGCGCTGCAGCTCGGCGGCCACGGCGTTGCGCGCGGTGCGCAGGCGCGCCAGCTCGGCCTCGACCTGCTCGGGCTCGATGAAGTCGTGCACCACCTCGACCCGGCTGGACGCCACCATCACCGCGCGGCCCATGGCTATGCCGCGGGCAACGGGCAGGCCGTGGATGGCGATGGTCATGGCCGCCCTCGGCCAAGTTCGGTGAACCGTGCACCGCGGGGCGCCGGTACACGCGCAGCGGTGCGCGCCGGGCATCGAGCCCGATGCGCTTGGCAATGCCCTCGCGGGCCGATGCCGCTGCGCGGGGCCCTCGCCCTTCGCGCGGTCATTGCCCTTCCCCGAACTTGTCGTTGATCAAGTCCAGCAGCGCAGCCATGGCCTCCTGCTCGCGCTCGCCGTCGGTCTCGATGTGGATCACGCTGCCGATGCCGGCGGCCAGCATCATCACGCCCATGATGCTCTTGGCATTGATGCGCCGCTCGCCGCGGCTCATCCACACCTCGCAGGGGTAGCTGGCGGCCAGCTTGGTCAGCTTGGCCGAGGCGCGGGCGTGCAGGCCCAGCTTGTTGGAGATGGTGACTTCGCTGCGCGTCATGCGATGGGCTTCCCTGGGTATTCCGGTGGCGCCGCCGGCACCGCGACCACGCCATGGGCGCCGCCGGCCAGCGCGCGCTCGGTCAGGGCGGCCAGCGGCTCGTGGCGATAGCACAGCGCGCGCAGCAGCATGGGCAGGTTGACGCCGGCCAGCAGCCGGGTGCGCTCGCCCGCCAGCAGGCGCGTGGCCACGTTGCAGGGCGTGGCGCCCAGCACGTCGGCCAGGATCAGCACGCCCTGGCTGCCGGCGCAGCGCGCCAGCGCGGCCTGTGCGGCGGCCAGGCTGGCCTCGGGCGCATCGCTGGCCTGCACGTCCACGGCCTGCAGGTCGGGCGCGCAGTCGGCCAGCACGTGCAACGCGGCCTCGCGCAGGGCGCTGGCCAGCGGGGCATGGGCAATCACGATCACGGCATTCATGGGGGCTCGATTATCCGTGCCCGCGCGGCGCCGCGGCAGCGCCACGGCCGCCGCAGGATGCATCACCAGCCCAGGCCGCCAAAAAAGGCGTCGGCCGCGGCGGGATTGGCGTGCTCGGCATACATCACCGCATGCAGCAACTCGACGCCGCCGCCCTCGGGCGCGGCGCGGGCGCTCCACACCGCCTGCGCGGTCACCGCGCGGCCATCGCCGCGCCGGCCCTGGGCCACGATGCGTTGCGCATGCGGCAGGGGTAGGCCGCCGGGGGGTCGAAAGTCGCTGCGCTGCACCTGGGCGGCAGCGGCCTGCATGTTGGCCAGCGTGGCCTGCTGCCAGCCGGCCAGCACGGCGTCGGGCGGCTGGCCGGCCGGCACGCTGGCGGTCATGACGGCAAAGGTGGCGCCGGCGGCGTCGCAGCCCGCCACCGCCAGCTCGGTGGGCACGCCACCCAGCGGCACGCTGCGCGTGGCGCGCTCGGGCTTGCAGGGCAGCAGCGCGTGCGCGCTCGAGCCCGGCAAGCCCACCTCGCGCCAGTTCAGCGCCGGGCTGCAGCCCAGCAGCAGCGTCGCCAGGAAGGCCGCCAGGGCCGTGCGCAACATCGTCATGCGGACGATTATCGGCTGGCGGGCCACCATAATGGGCGCATGAACTCCCTCGACGGCATCCGCGTTCTCGACCTTTCCCGCGTGCTGGCGGGCCCCTGGTGCACCCAGACCCTGGCCGACCTGGGCGCCGACGTGATCAAGGTCGAGCGCCCCGGCAGCGGCGACGACACCCGCGGCTGGGGCCCGCCCTTTCTGGTCGGCGACGACGGCCAGGAGACGCCCGACGCGGCCTACTACCTCAGCGCCAACCGCAACAAGCGCTCGCTGACCTGCGACATCGCCCGCCCGGAGGGCCAGCAGCTGATCCGCGCGCTGGTGGCGCATTGCGACGTGTTCATCGAGAACTTCAAGGTCGGCGACATGGCGCGCTACGGCCTGGACTGGGCCAGCCTGTCCGCCCTCAACCCGCGCCTGGTGTATTGCAGCCTGACCGGCTTTGGCCAAACCGGGCCCTACGCGCCGCGCGCCGGCTACGACTACGCCATCCAGGGCATGGGCGGGCTGATGAGCGTGACGGGCGAGCGCGACGACCGGGGCGGCGGCCCGCAGAAGGTGGGCGTGGCCGTGGCCGACCTGTTCACCGGCATGTACAGCGCCGTCGGCATCCTGGCCGCGCTGCGCCACGCCGAGCGCACCGGCCAAGGCCAGCATCTGGACATGGCCTTGCTCGACACCCAGGCCGCCATGCTGGCCAACCTGGGCGCCAACTACCTGGTCAGCGGCAAGGCGCCGGGCCGCGCGGGCAATGCGCACCAGAACATCGTGCCCTACCAGGTGTTCGAGGTGGCGCCCAAGGCCGACGGCAGCCCCGACTTCATCATCCTGGCGGTGGGCAACGACAGCCAGTACGCCAAGTTCTGCCAGGTGGCCGGTCGGCCCGACTTGGCCGAGGACGCGCGCTTTGCCCAAAACCGCGACCGCGTGACGCACCGCACACTGCTGGTGCCACTGCTGGAAGCCGTCATGAAGACGCGCGGCAAGGCCGACTGGCTGGCCGCTCTGGAAGCGGCCAAGGTGCCCTGCGGCGCCATCAACAACCTGGCCGAGGTGTTCAGCGACCCGCAGGTGGTCGCACGGGCCATGGTGGACACCTGGCAGCACCCCGCCCGGCACGATCTGCGCCTGGTGGCCAGCCCCCTCAAGCTGAGCCAGACCCCCGTGCGCCACGACCTGCCGCCGCCCCTGCTGGGCCAGCACACCGACGAGGTGCTGGGCGAGCTGCTGGGCTGGGACGGGGCGCGCATTGCGGCGCTGCGCGAGCAGGGCATTGTCTGAAATTACTATCGTATTGATAGCTGTTTGCGCAGATACCATAAGCGCAAACGGCCGATTTCATTCATAGGCCCGAGGATTTCAAGCCATGGCCAACTACCTGCTCGTGCATGGCGCCTGGGGCGGTGCCTGGTATTGGCGGCCGGTGCAGCACGCGCTGATCCGGGCCGGCCACAACGCCCACGCGGTCACCCTGACCGGACTGGGCGAGCGCGCACACTTGCTCTCGAGCGCGATCTCGCTGGAAACGCACATCGCCGACGTGCGCCAGGCACTGGCCGCCGAGGAGCTGGGTGACTGCATTCTGGTGGTGCACTCCTACGCCGGCATGCTGGGCACGGCCGTGGCCGACCGCGAGCCGGCGGGCGCGCTGCGCCACCTGGTGTACGTGGACGCCGTGGTGCCGCGCCCTGGCGAGAGCTGGAGCAGCACGCACGGCCGCGCCACGCGCCAGGCACGGCTGCAGGCCGCCGCCGCCACGCCCAACTTCAGCTTTCCGCCGCCCGACCCAGCGGTGTTTGGTCTGCAGGATGCCGACTACGAATGGGTCAAGCGCCGCCAGACACCGCACCCCGGCCACACCTACGAGGCGCCGCTCGACTTCGACCCGCAGCGCGTGGCCCGCGTGCCGCGGACGTTCATCGACTGCACGCAACCGGCACTCGCCACCATCGACGCCATCCGTCCGCGCGTGCGCGACGCCAAATTCTGGGACGGCGCCTGGCTGCCCGGCAGCCGCATCGTGAAAATGGCCACCGGGCACGACCCGATGCTGAGCCAGCGCGAGGGCATGACGCGCCTGCTGCTCGAGCTGGCCTGAACTTTCGCGAGCGCGCGGTTTCCAACTAGGCTGCAAGAACCGGCAGCCCGTCCTAAAATGCCCCTCGTGAAGACTGCATCCCCCACCCGCCGCATCGCCCTGGCTGCCCTGCTGGGCGCAGGCGCCCTGCTGGCCGGCTGCGGCAACGACGACGCCCCCCTGTCCACCTTCGTGCTGCTCGATGGCTCCAGCCAGACGACGCAAGACATGAAGGGCAAGGTCACGCTGGTCAATTTCTGGGCCACCAGCTGCACCACCTGCGTGGCCGAGATGCCGCAGATCGTCGCCACCTACGACAAGTACAAGGCCAAGGGTTTCGACACCATCGCCGTCGCCATGTCCTACGACCCGCCCAGCTACGTCGTCAACTACAGCCAGACACGCAAGCTGCCCTTCAAGGTCGCCATCGACAACACCGGCGCCGTAGCCAAGGCCTGGGGCGAGGTCAACCTGACGCCCACCACCTACATCGTCGACAAGCAGGGCCAGATCGTCAAGAAGTACGTCGGCGCGCCCAATTTCGACGAGTTGCACCGGCTGATCGAAGAGCTGCTGGCGGCCTGAAGCTCCCTGCAACGAAAAAGGGCGCTCCGCGGAGCGCCCTTTGTCATGCCGTCCGACGATCTACTTGCGCCGGAAGTCGTCGTGGCAGGCCTTGCAGCTTTGCGCCGTGGGGCCAAACGCAGCCTTCAGCTGATCGAGGTTGCCGCTCTTGGCCGCGGGCACCAGCTTGTCGGCCACCGCAGCCTGCATCTTGTCCGCGCGCTCCTTGAACTTGGCCTGCTCCTGCCAGATCTCGGGACGCGCGGCGGTTTCGCGGCCCTTGTCGGTGCCGGGGCCGAAGGCCGTCCAGGGCAGGTGCGACATCATGGCCACCACGTCGGCGTCGCGCGCTGCGGCCGCCGCGTCGTAGGGCATCTTGCCATTGGCCATGGCGCCCAGGCGGGAAAAGTGGGTGCCCAGAACCGACAGCGTGCTCTGGCGGTACTTGATGGCGTCCTCGGATTTGGCGAACTGAGCCGAGGCCGAGAGCGAAAACAGCGCGGCCGCCAGGGACAGCGAGACGATGACGGGGGTGTTCATGAAGCAGCAAACTCCTGGGATTGAAGAAAACAGATCGGGCTCGCTTAGACTGCCCGACCACAAGCCGCCGCAGCATACCGGGTTTGCGGCGTTTTTTTCCTGTTGGCACGTGAAGTCATGCAAAGCATTCGCATCTGGGATCTGCCCACCCGCCTGTTCCACTGGCTGCTGGCCCTGGCCATCGTCGCGCTGGTGATCACCGCCAAGCTCGGCGGTGACGCCATGCAGCTGCACATGCGCCTGGGCTACGCCGTGTTTGCCCTGCTGCTGTTTCGCCTGGTGTGGGGCGTGCTGGGCGGGCGTTGGTCGCGATTCGTGCACTTTGTGCCGACGCCGGCGCGCTTGCTTGCGTACTGGCGCGGCAGCCGCGAGGCTGCGCTGCACGCGGGGCACAACCCGCTGGGTGCGCTGTCGGCGCTGGCCATGCTGGCGGTGCTGTCGCTGCAGGTGGCCAGCGGCCTGCTGGCCGACGACGAAATCGCCTACTCGGGGCCGCTGACCGCGCGCGCGCCCGACGCGCTCATCCGACTGGCCACGCGCTACCACGCCGGGCCGGGCCAATGGCTGGTGCTGGCCCTGGTGGCCCTGCACGTCGCGGCCATCGTCTGGTATTTGCGCCGCGGCAAGAACCTGGTGCGCCCCATGCTGAGCGGGGACAAGCGCCTGGCGCCAGCCACCCCGGCCTCGCGCGACAGCCCCGCCACGCGCGCCGGCGCGGCGCTGGTGCTGGCGGCTGCGGCGGCCGTGGTGTATGGCGTGGTGCAATGGGGCGCGCGCGCCTTGCTGGGCTAAACTGCAGGCGCCCTGTTGCTACCCTGCGCCGCCTGCGCCTTGCCGATGTCCCCCGCCGCCGATCCCCGTCCCACCGTTGAGCTGGTCGTTGCCCGGACGGCCGAACAGATCGACGGCGCGCGCGCGCTGTTTCAGGAGTACGGCCAGCAACTGGGGGTGGATCTGTGCTTTCAGGGCTTTGCCGAGGAACTGGCCGGCTTGCCGGGCGACTACGCCGCGCCGCGCGGCACGCTGCTGCTGGCCCTGGTCGATGGCGCGCTGGCCGGCTGCTGCGCCCTGCGCCCGCAGGACGACGCCGACTACGCCGGCGCGGCCGAGATGAAGCGCCTGTACGTGCGCAAGGCCTTTCGCGGCTTCGGCCTGGGGCGCCAGCTGAGCGAGGCCATTCTGGACGCCGCCTTGCAGCTGGGCTACGCCTGCGTGCTGCTGGACACGCTGGACGACATGGAGTCGGCACGCGCGCTGTACGCCGACCTGGGCTTTCAGGAAATCCCGCCCTACTATCACAACCCGCTGCCGGGCGCCCACTACCTGAAGGTGGACCTGGACGCCCCGTGAGCGCCCAGGCCTTTCAAGCCTTTTGATGCTGCAGCGCGCACGAAACATGCGCAAGCAGCTATCATTTTTATATCATCAACCCTTGGCTTGTGCCAGCAGCGTGGCGCCATCGCTGACCTCGAACTTGCCCGGCCCCTCGACGTTCAGCGTGGCCACCTGGCCGTTTTTGACCAGCATCGAATAGCGGTTGCTGCGCAGGCCCAGGCCCTTGCCGTTCAGGTCCAGCGTGAGGCCCGCGGCCTTGGCAAACGCCGCGTCGCCGTCGGCCAGCATGCGGATCTTGCCCGCCGTCTTCTCGTCGCGCGCCCAGGCGCCCATGACGAAGGCGTCATTGACCGACAGGCACCAGATCTCGTCGACGCCCGCGGCGATGAGCGCGTCGTGCGCCTGCAGGTAGCTGGGCACGTGCTTGGCCGAGCAGGTGGGCGTGAAGGCGCCCGGCACCGCGAACAGCGCAATGGTCTTGCCGGCGGCGGCCTGGGTCACGTCCACCGGATTGGGGCCGATGCTGCAACCGTTGCCCTCGACCTCGACGTATTCGGCCAGCGTGACCGCCGGCAACTTGTCTCCAACCTTGATCATGAACATGCTCCTTGGGTATGACAGGCGCGGGCCCGACCGCGGGCGCCGCACCAACAGAAACGGCCCACATTGTGGGCCGTATTCGCGATCCGCGCCGAAGCGACGCGGACATGGGGGTGATCAGACCTGCGCGGCCTTCTGCACCAGGCGCGTGGCCACCCAGTTCTTGGTCTTGGACAGCGGGCGGCTTTCGGTGATCTCGATGGTGTCACCCAGCTTGTACTCGCCCTTTTCGTCGTGGGCGTGGTACTTGCTGGAGCGCATCACGATCTTGTCGTAGATCGGGTGCTTGACCCGGCGCTCGATCAGCACCGTCACGGTCTTGGCGCGCTTGTCGCTCACCACCTTGCCGATCAGGGTGCGCTTGAGGGATGGTTTGGCTTCCGTCATGGTCACTCCTTGCTTGCCGCAGCCTGCTTTTCGGCAAGCAGCGTCTTGGCACGCGCAACGGCGCGGCGCGTCTGGCCCAGCGAGGCGGTGTTGTTCAGCTGCTGGGTCGCCTTTTGCATGCGCAGGTTGAAGTGAGCCTTTTGCAGCTCCTTGACCTCGGCTTGCAGGCCGGCGACGTCCTTCTGGCGCAATTCAGCGGTTTTCATCGTCATGTTCCTTCGCTTACTGGCCAATCATCCGGGTGACGAAGGTCGTGCGCAGCGGCAGCTTGGCAGCGGCCAGTGCGAACGCTTCGCGCGCCAGGTTCTCGGGCACGCCGACGATTTCGTACAGCACCTTGCCGGGCTGGATTTCGGCCACGTAGTACTCGGGGTTGCCCTTGCCGTTACCCATGCGGACCTCGGCCGGCTTGGTGGAAATGGGCTTGTCCGGAAACACGCGGATCCAGATGCGGCCACCGCGCTTGACGTGGCGGGAAATGGCCCGGCGCGCCGATTCGATCTGGCGCGCCGTCAGGCGGCCGCGGTCGGTGGACTTGAGGCCGAAGTCGCCAAAGGCCACCGAGTTGCCACGCGTGGCGATCCCGGTGTTGCGGCCTTTGTGCTCCTTGCGGTACTTTCTGCGAGCGGGTTGCAGCATGGTTTACTCTCCTTGAGCGCCGTCCGCTGCTGCAGCGGGCGCGGCGGCTTTGCGGACGCGCTTAACGGCGGGTTGTGCGTCGGCACCTTGGCCTTCCGCGGGTTTGTCGCTGCCGTCGGCCGGTGCACCGGCACCACCGCGGGCATCGCGGCGCGGGCCGCCACGGCGATCACCGCCGGGACCACCGCGGCCATCACGACGCGGGCCACGCGGACCACGGCGCTCTTCGCCCTCGGGGCGCGGCGTGCTGTCCAGCGAGGGCGCGTCGGTGCGGCCCAGGTTGTCGCCCTTGTAGACCCACACCTTGACGCCGATGACGCCATAGGTGGTCTTGGCTTCGGAGAAGCCGTAGTCGATCTCGGCGCGCAGCGTGTGCAGCGGCACGCGGCCTTCGCGGTACCACTCGGTGCGCGCGATCTCGATGCCGTTCAGGCGGCCGGCCGACATGATCTTGATGCCCTGTGCGCCCAGACGCATGGCGTTCTGCATGGCGCGCTTCATGGCGCGGCGGAACATGATGCGCTTTCGAGCTGCTGGGTGATCGAGTCGGCGATCAGCTGGGCGTCAACCTCGGGCTTGCGGATTTCCTCGATGTTGACGGCCACCGGCACGCCGAGCTTGCCGGCGAGTTCCTTCTTGAGCTTCTCGATGTCCTCGCCCTTCTTGCCGATCACCACGCCCGGACGTGCCGAGTAGATGGTGATGCGGGCGTTCTTGGCCGGGCGCTCGATCAGCACGCGCGAAACGGCGGCGTTCTTGAGCTTGGCCTTGAGCAGCTCGCGCACCTTGATGTCTTCGGCCAGCATGCCGGCGAAGTCACGGTTGCTGGCGTACCAGCGGCTGGCCCAGTTGCGGCTGACGGCGAGGCGAAAGCCGGTCGGATGGATTTTCTGTCCCATAGTCTTTCCAGGCCTTCCTTAATTGCCCACCGTCACGTACACGTGACACGTGGGCTTGACCAGGCGCGCACCGCGGCCCTTGGCGCGGGCGGCCGAGCGCTTGAGCGTGGTGCCCTGCTCGACGTAGATGGTCTTGACACGCAATTCGTCGATGTCGGCGCCATCGTTGTGCTCGGCGTTGGCAATGGCCGACTCGAGCACCTTGCGCACGATGGGCGCGGCCTTCTTCTGCGTGAAATTGAGGATGTTCAGGGCCTGATCGACCTTCTTGCCGCGAATCAGGTCGGCCACCAGCCGGCCTTTGTCGGCCGACAGGCGAACGCCGCGGAGGACTGCACGTGTTTCCATGAGTCTTGTCCTTATTTCTTGGCTTTCTTGTCCGCCGCGTGACCCTTGAAGGTGCGCGTCAGGGCAAATTCACCGAGTTTGTGGCCCACCATCTGGTCGGTCACGTACACCGGCACGTGTTGCTTGCCGTTGTGCACGGCGATGGTCAGACCGATGAAGTCCGGCAGCACCATGGAGCGGCGCGACCAGGTCTTGATGGGTTTCTTGTCCTTGCTGGCGACGGCCTTGTCGACCTTGGCAAGCAAGTGGTGGTCAACAAACGGACCCTTTTTGAGCGAACGAGTCATTTGCGAGGTCCCTTATTTCTTGCGACGCGACACGATCATGTTCTGCGTGCGGCGGTTGCTGCGGGTGCGATAACCCTTGGTCAGGTTGCCCCACGGGTCGACCGCGGCGCGACCTTCACCGGTGCGGCCTTCGCCACCACCGTGCGGGTGGTCGATCGGGTTCATGGCCACGCCACGCACCGTCGGGCGAATGCCCATCCAGCGCTTGACACCGGCCTTGCCCAACTGGCGCAGGCTGTGCTCTTCGTTGGCGACTTCGCCAATCGTGGCACGGCACTCGATGTGGATCTTGCGCACTTCGCCCGAGCGCATGCGCACCTGGGCGTAGGTGCCTTCACGCGCCAGCAGCGTCGCGGACGTGCCGGCCGAGCGCGCGATCTGGGCCCCGGCACCGGGCTTGAGCTCGATGCAGTGGATGGTCGAACCGACCGGGATGTTGCGGATTGGCAGCGTGTTGCCGACGCGGATCGGCGCCTCGGCGCCGCTCACCAGCTGGCTGCCCACCTCGACGCCGCGCGGCGCGATGATGTAGCGGCGCTCGCCGTCGGCATAGCACAGCAGCGCGATGTGGGCCGAGCGGTTGGGGTCGTACTCGATGCGTTCGACCTTGGCCGCGATGCCGTCCTTGTTGCGCCGGAAATCGACCACGCGATAGTGGTGCTTGTGGCCACCGCCCTTGTGGCGCGTGGTGATGTGCCCGTTGTTGTTGCGGCCGGACTGCTGGAACTGCGGCTCGAGCAGGGGCGCAAAACCCGCACCCTTGTGCAGGTGATCGCGGGTGATCTTGACCATGCCGCGGCGGCCCGCGGAAGTCGGTTTGATCTTGATGACAGCCATGGTTTACGCAGCCTCCCCGGACAGGTTCAGCTCTTGACCTTCCTTGAGCAGGACGTAGGCCTTGCGCACGTGGTCACGACGACCCACGGAGCGGCCAAAGCGCTTGGTCTTGCCCTTGACGTTGGTGACCGACACGGTCTTGACCTGCACCTTGAACAGCAGCTCCACGGCGGCCTTGATCTCGAGCTTGGTCGCATCGCGCAGCACCTTGAAGGTGACGGCGTTGGACTTCTCGGCCACCAGGGTGGCCTTTTCGGAGACGATGGGCGCCACCAGCACCTGCATCAGGCGGCCTTCGTCGAATTGGCGCTCAGCCGGAGTCGGGTTGATGCGGCTCATGCGAACATCTCCTTGAGCTTGTCGATGGCGCCCTTGGTGACGAGCACCTTCTTGTAGTGCACCAGCGAAACCGGGTCGGCGTAGCGCGGCTCGATCACCAGCACGTGGCCGAGGTTGCGCGACGCCAGGTACAGGTTTTCGTCGACCTCGTCGGCGATCACTAGCACCGAGTCGAGTCCCATGGACTTGAAGCGCGCGGCCAGTTGCTTGGTCTTGGGCGAATCGACCTTCATCGACTCGACCACGGCCAGGCGGCCGTCGCGCGCGAGCTGCGACAGGATGGACGCCATGCCGGCGCGGTACATCTTTTTGTTGAGCTTCTGGCTGAAGTTTTCCAGCGGGCTGTTCGGGAAGATGCGGCCGCCCCCGCGCCACAGCGGCGAGGAGGTCATGCCGGCGCGGGCGTTGCCGGTGCCCTTCTGGCGGAACGGCTTCTTGGTCGAGTGCTTGACCGTGGCGCGGTCCTTCTGCGCACGCGTGCCCTGGCGGGCGTTGGCCTGGTAGGCCACCACCAGCTGGTGCACCAGCGCTTCGTTGTAATCACGGCCGAACAGCGTCTCGGGCGCATCCACCTTGGACGCGGCCTGACCCTGGTCGTTCAGGAGTTCGAGCTGCATTACTTGGCCTCCTGTTTGGCGGGCTTGGCCTTGACAGCCGGGCGCACGGTGACGAAGCCGCCGCGCGAACCGGGCACGGCGCCCTTGATCAGCAGCAGCTGGCGCGCTTCGTCGACGCGCACGATGTCCAGGTTCTGGGTGGTGACGGTCTCGTCGCCCATGTGGCCGGTCATCTTCTTGCCCGGAAACACGCGGCCCGGATCCTGCGCCATGGAGATCGAGCCCGGCACGTTGTGCGAACGGCTGTTGCCGTGCGAAGCGCGCTGCGAGCCGAAATTGTGGCGCTTGATGGTGCCGGCGTAGCCCTTGCCGATGGAGGTGCCTTGCACATCCACCTTCTGGCCCGCGGCAAACACGTCGGTGACGGGCACCTGCGTGCCGGCGGCATACTTGCCCGCGACGTCGCCTTCGACACGGAATTCCTGGGTGATCTCACCGGCTTGCACGCCCGCCTTGGCGAGGTGCCCGGCTTCGGGCTTGGTCACGCGCGAGGCCTTGCGCGAACCGAACGTGACCTGCAGGGCCACGTAGCCGTCGTTTTGCTGGGTCTTGACCTGGGTGACGCGGTTGTTCGACACATCGACCACCGTGACCGGCACCGAATCGCCGTCATCGGTGAACAGACGCATCATGCCCACCTTGCGCCCCAGCAACCCCAATCGATTGCTTTGACTCATTTATTGACTCCTTGACCTTCACCGCGCGAAGCTTCAATTGGCTCGCGCGTTTGGTGTGTGAAAGAGGGTTGATTGAACTTGCCCCCGCAAGGGCAAGCCGCCGATTATATTGCGAATGCCGCAAATTGGCAACACGCCAGCCCGCGGACTGGCAAGGCGGGACCGCGCAGGCCCCGCCCAAACACGCTTATTGCAGCTTGATCTCGACGTCCACGCCTGCGGGCAGGTCCAGCTTCATCAGCGCGTCCACGGTCTTGTCGGTCGGATCGACGATGTCCATCAGGCGCTGGTGCGTGCGAATCTCCAGCTGGTCACGGCTCGACTTGTTGACGTGCGGCGAGCGCAGGATGTCGAAGCGCTTCATGCGCGTGGGCAGGGGCACGGGGCCCTTGACCACGGCGCCGGTGCGCTTGGCGGTGTCCACGATCTCGGCCGCCGACTGGTCGATCAGCTTGTAGTCGAAGGCCTTCAGGCGGATGCGGATTTTTTGCTGTGCCATGAATCCGCTCCTTATTCGATGATCTTGGCCACCACGCCGGCGCCCACCGTACGGCCGCCTTCGCGGATGGCAAAGCGCAGGCCTTCTTCCATGGCGATGGGGGCGATCAGCTTGACGGTGATCGAGACGTTGTCACCGGGCATCACCATCTCCTTGTCCTTGGGCAGCTCGATGGAGCCCGTGACGTCCGTGGTGCGGAAGTAGAACTGGGGACGGTAGTTGTTGAAGAAGGGCGTGTGGCGGCCGCCTTCATCCTTGGACAGCACGTACACCTCGCCGGTGAAGTGCGTGTGCGGCTTGATGGAGCCGGGCTTGCACAGCACCTGGCCGCGCTCGACGTCTTCGCGCTTGGTGCCGCGCAGCAGGATGCCGACGTTGTCGCCGGCCTGGCCCTGGTCGAGCAGCTTGCGGAACAATTCGACGCCGGTGACGGTGGTCTTTTGCGTGGCCTTGATGCCGACGATTTCGATTTCTTCGCCGACCTTGATGATGCCGCGCTCGACACGGCCGGTCACCACCGTGCCGCGCCCGGAGATGGAGAACACGTCTTCGACGGGCATCAGGAAGGCGCCGTCGATGGCGCGCTCGGGCGTGGGAATGTAGCTGTCCAGCGCGTCGGCCAGGCTCATGATGGCCACTTCGCCCAGCTCGCCGGTGTCGCCTTCGAGCGCCAGCTTGGCCGAGCCCTTGATGATGGGGGTGTCGTCGCCGGGGAATTCGTACTTGGAGAGCAGCTCGCGCACTTCCATCTCGACGAGCTCGAGCAGCTCGGCGTCATCGACCATGTCGCACTTGTTGAGGAACACGATGATGTAGGGCACGCCAACCTGGCGGGCCAGCAGGATGTGCTCGCGCGTCTGGGGCATGGGGCCGTCGGCGGCCGAGCACACCAGGATGGCGCCGTCCATCTGGGCGGCGCCGGTGATCATGTTCTTGACGTAGTCGGCGTGGCCGGGGCAGTCAACGTGGGCGTAGTGACGGTTGGCCGTCTCGTACTCGACGTGCGAGGTGTTGATGGTGATGCCGCGCGCCTTTTCTTCGGGGGCGTTGTCGATCTGGTCGTAGGCCTTGGCCTGGCCGCCAAACTTCTTGGCCAGCACGGTGGCAATGGCCGCCGTCAGGGTGGTCTTGCCGTGATCGACGTGACCAATGGTGCCCACGTTCACGTGCGGCTTGCTGCGCTCGAATTTCTCTTTTGCCATTTCAATCTCTCCAAAGAGCCATGCCTGTGTTCGGGTTTAACGTCTGCACCCGGTTGCTCGATCGTCCCGCACAGGGCAACGGGACGGCACCGGGTCGCAGATTGCAAAACTATTGATTTGATAGCTGGTTGCGCTTGATGGACAAGCGCTGACAGCCAGTTTGATCAATATCTATGAGATGTCCGGGCAAACCGTGCTGCGCTGGCTTGGTCCGGCACCTTTCCAGTCAGAGGTACCCGAGCAAACCATGCTGCACTGGTTTGATCCGGCACACTGATCCTTATTTCGCCCTCGCGGCAATGATGGCGTCAGCCACGTTGCGCGGGGCCTCGGCGTAGTGCTTGAACTCCATCGTGTAGGTCGCGCGACCCTGCGTCATGGAACGCAGCGTCGTGGCATAGCCGAACATCTCGGACAGCGGTACCTCGGCCTTAATGGCCTTGCCACCGCCCACCATGTCGTCCATGCCCTGCACCATGCCGCGGCGGCTGGACAAATCGCCCATCACCGTGCCGGCGTAGTCTTCCGGCGTCTCCACCTCGACGGCCATCATGGGCTCCAGGATGACCGGGTTGGCCTTGCGCGCGGCCTCCTTGAAGCCGAAGATGGCGGCCATCTTGAAGGCTTGTTCGGACGAGTCCACGTCGTGGTAGGAGCCGAAGGTCAGGCGCACCTTGACGTCGACCACCGGGTAGCCGGCCAGCACGCCGGAGGTCAGGGCCTCGACCACACCCTTTTCGACCGCCGGAATGTACTCGCGCGGCACCACGCCGCCCTTGATCTCGTCGACGAACTCGAAGCCCTTGCCGGCCGGCTGCGGCTCCAGCGTGAACACGACGTGGCCGTACTGACCCTTGCCGCCCGACTGGCGCACGAACTTGCCCTCGACATCGGTGACGGTCTTGCGCACGGTCTCGCGGTAGGCCACCTGGGGCTTGCCGACGTTAGCCTCCACGCCGAACTCGCGCTTCATGCGATCGACAATGATTTCCAGGTGCAGTTCGCCCATGCCACCGATGATGGTCTGGCCCGATTCTTCATCGGTCTGCACGCGGAACGAGGGATCCTCATTGGCCAGGCGCGACAGGGCCAGACCCATCTTTTCCTGGTCGGCCTTGGACTTGGGCTCCACGGCCTGACGAATCACGGGCTCGGGGAACACCATTTTTTCCAGCATGATGGGCGCATCGACGTCGCACAGGGTTTCACCCGTGGTCACGTCCTTCAGCCCCACGCAGGCAGCGATGTCACCGGCGCGAATCTCGTCCACTTCGATGCGGTCGTTGGCCATCATCTGCACGATGCGGCCGATGCGCTCCTTTTTGCCGCGCACGGCGTTGTACACCGTGTCGCCCTTGGACAGCACGCCTGAGTACACGCGCACGAAGGTGAGCTGGCCGACGAAGGGGTCGGTCATCAGCTTGAACGCCAGGGCCGAGAACTTCTCGGCGTCGTCGGCCTTGCGCGACAGGTGCTTGTCGTGGTCGTCCGGGTCGGTGCCTGCCACGTCGGGGATGTCCACCGGCGAAGGCAGGTAGTCGATCACCGCGTCCAGCATGCGCTGCACACCCTTGTTCTTGAAGGCGGTGCCGCACAGCATGGGCTGGATTTCCGTGGAAATGGTGCGCGTGCGCAAGCCCAGCTTGACGTCCGCCTCGGACAAATCCCCCTCTTCGAGGTACTTGTTCATCAGCTCTTCGCTGGCCTCGGCCGCGGCTTCGACCATGTTCTCGCGCCACTTCTTGGCATCGGCGGCCAGTTCGGCCGGGATGTCCTGGTACTCGAACTTCATGCCTTGCGTGGCCTCGTCCCAGATGATGGCCTTCATCTTGACCAGGTCGATCACGCCCTTGAAGCCGTCCTCGGCGCCGATGGGGATCACCACGGGCACGGGGTTGGCCTTCAGGCGCAACTTCATCTGGTCGTAGACCTTGAAGAAGTTGGCGCCGGTACGGTCCATCTTGTTGACGAACGCCAGGCGCGGCACCTTGTACTTGTTGGCCTGACGCCAGACGGTTTCAGACTGCGGCTGCACGCCACCCACGGCGCAATACACCATGCAAGCGCCGTCCAACACGCGCATGGAACGCTCCACCTCGATGGTGAAGTCCACGTGGCCGGGGGTGTCGATGATGTTGAAGCGGTGCTCGGGATAGGACATGTCCATGCCCTTCCAGAAGCAGGTCACGGCGGCCGACGTGATGGTGATGCCGCGCTCCTGCTCCTGCTCCATCCAGTCGGTGGTGGCGGCGCCGTCGTGCACCTCGCCCAGCTTGTGGGTCACGCCGGTGTAGAACAGGATGCGCTCGGTCGTCGTGGTTTTGCCAGCGTCGATATGGGCCGAGATGCCGATATTGCGGTAGCGCTCGATGGGGGTTTTGCGTGCCATGATGTGCTTTCTTTAACGGCCAATGGCCCGCCCACCGAAAACGGCAGGTCGGGCCGCAAGCCTTCAATGCAGGATGCTGCGCCTTTAGAAACGGAAGTGGCTGAAGGCCTTGTTGGCCTCGGCCATGCGGTGCACCTCGTCGCGGCGCTTCATCGCGCCGCCGCGGCCTTCGGTGGCCTCGAGCAACTCGTTGGCCAGGCGCATCGCCATCGACTTCTCGCCGCGCTTGCGGGCGGCTTCCTTGATCCAGCGCATCGACAGCGCCAGACGGCGCACCGGACGAACCTCGACCGGCACCTGATAGTTCGCGCCGCCGACGCGACGGCTCTTGACCTCGACCATCGGCTTGACGTTGTTGATGGCGGTGGAGAAGAGCTCCAGCGGATCCTTGCCGCTTTTCTTCTCCATCTGCTCGAGCGCGCCGTAAATGATGCGCTCGGCCACCGCCTTCTTGCCACCTTCCATGATGACGTTCATGAACTTGGACAGCTCGACATTGCCGTACTTGGGATCCGGCAGGATTTCACGTTTCGGGACTTCGCGACGACGTGGCATTTCAATTCACCTCTCAATTTGCTTCAGCTGGCATTCGGCCCTGGGCAATCACCCTCTCCGCCTGCCGCGCAGATTCATCAGGAATCCGCACTTACTCGACCCGCCAATCGGGCCACTTCGCTCGGCGCAGGCTGCCATCGCCCGGCGAGCACCTAAAAAACGAACAATCAGGCCTTCTTGGGCCGCTTGGCGCCGTACTTGGAGCGCGACTGCTTGCGATCCTTGACGCCCTGCAGGTCGAGCGAGCCGCGCACGATGTGATAGCGCACACCCGGCAAGTCCTTGACCCGGCCACCACGCACCAGCACGACGCTGTGCTCCTGCAGGTTGTGGCCTTCGCCGCCGATGTACGAAATGACCTCGAAACCGTTGGTCAGACGCACCTTGGCGACCTTGCGCAGCGCCGAGTTCGGCTTTTTCGGCGTGGTGGTGTACACGCGCGTGCACACACCGCGACGCTGCGGCGAGTTTTGCATCGCCGGGCTCTTGGACTTGGTCGTCTCGACCGTCCGCCCGTGACGCACCAGTTGACTGATGGTTGGCATGAATATCCCTAAAACGTGAAAACACGTGGCACCCCACGTGGACCTTCGCGCCGCCCGGCTGGCAGGCCGCGCGCTTCAATTCCCGCAAAGCCCAAGGCAAAATGCAAGGCGCGGCCTCAAGGCAAGATGAGGCCGCGGCAAGGGCTTCCCAAAGCGGAAAAGCCTTAAATTATAGTACGCACGCGCCGCATCAACAACTGGCGCGGCGGGCGCCGGGGCTGGCGCGTCGGTTCAACGCAGAAATTTGCCGTCGCGGTCGATGATGGACATCTCGACGAAGTTCAGGCCGGTGTGGTCGCTCGGGCTGTAGCCCAGCTCCAGCCCCCCCAGGTCCAGGCTGGCCATGCCGTTGAGCGCCGCGACGATGCGCTCGCGCGTCGGTTTGGGGCCGGCCCGGCGCAGGGCCTCGACCAGCACCTTGGCGCTGGCAAAGCCCTCCATCATCTGCGGCGACAGCTGCACGTTGCCCTTGGCCCTGGCCAGGGCCGCGGCCTCGCGGTTGATCGCATACCCCATGGCGTGCACGCTGGGGAATACCTGCGTGACGATGACGCCGTGCGCGGCATCGCCCAGCTGCTTGACGAAACCACCGGAGGCATTGTTGGACACCGTCACCACCTGCGCCGCCGAGCCCGACTTGCGCAAGGCCTTGACGCCGCCGCTGACGGCGACGCTGGAGCCGATCCACAGCACGGCCTGGGGCTTGGCGGCATTGAGCTGGGGCACGATGGCCGCGTAGTCGGGCTTGGCGCGATCCGCCTTGATCACCGTCACCGGCTCGAACTTGAGCCGATTGAAGGCCTTCATGGCGCCAGCCAGGCAGTCGGCCCCGAAGCTGTCGTCCACATGGACCACGGCGATCCGGTCGAGACTGGTGGTGTGCAGCTGCTCGATGGCGCCCTCGGTTTCGGCCTGATAGCTGGAGCGCACGTTGAACACGTAGGGATTGACCGGTTCGTGAAACACCATGGCGCCCGTGGAGGGCGCGATCAGCGCCACCTTGTACTGCGCCAGGTACGGCAAGATGGCCTGGTTGTGCGGCGTGGCGCGGGTCATGAACAGCGCCACCACCTTTTGGTCCTCGATCAGCTTGCGGGCGTTCTCGCCGGCCAGCTTGGGCTCGAACTTGTCGTCCACCGTGATCAGCTTGATCTGCTCGCCGTTGACGCCGCCCTGGGCATTGATGTGATCCAGGTACAGGTGGATGCCCTGCAGCGTCTCGCCCACGCTGGCCGCCACGGGGCCGGTGACGGCGGTGGTCTGGCCAATGAGGATCTGCGCCTGGGCGACGCCGACCCACCCGGCCGCCAGCAGGGCCGCCAGGGCGTGACGCCAGCCCAGCCGGCGCCCGGCGCGACGACAAGGGGCAATCAAGCTCATGCAAGTCATGCGAACCACCTCCGTCAACATTGCGACACAAATGTTTTAGTCTGTAATGACCGACCGCCGCCGTCAATACGGGTCAACACCCCGGCGCCGAAGCGGCACGCGGCACCCCGAGGGATAATCGCGCGGGTGAAATTCCAGCATCAGCGCATCGTGGTCGGCCTGTCCGGCGGCGTCGATTCGGCCGTCAGTGCCTGGCTGCTCAAGCGCGCCGGGCACGAGGTGGTCGGCATCTTCATGAAGAACTGGGAAGACGACGACGACAGCGAATACTGCTCGTCCAACCAGGACTTCATCGACGCCGCCGCCGTGGCCGACGTGATCGGCATCGAGATTGAGCACGTCAACTTCGCCGCCGAGTACAAGGACCGGGTGTTTGCCGAGTTCCTGCGCGAATACCAGGCCGGCCGCACGCCCAACCCCGATGTGCTGTGCAACGCCGAGATCAAGTTCAAGGCCTTTCTGGACCACGCCATGCGGCTGGGTGCCGAAAAGATTGCCACCGGGCACTACGCCCGGGTGCGGTACAACGAGGCCACCGCACGCCAGGAACTGCTCAAGGGCCTCGATGCGTCCAAGGACCAGAGCTATTTCCTGCACCGCCTGAACCAGGCCCAGCTGGCCAAGACCCTGTTTCCGGTGGGCGAGCTGCACAAGTCCGAGGTGCGCCACCTCGCCGCCGAAATCGCCCTGCCCAACGCCCGGAAAAAGGATTCCACCGGCATCTGCTTCATCGGCGAGCGGCCGTTTCGCGAGTTTCTGGGCCGCTACCTGCAGACCCGCCCCGGCCCGATCAAGAACCAGCGCGGGCGCACCATCGGCGAGCACGTGGGCCTGTCCTTCTACACCCTGGGCCAGCGCCAGGGCCTGGGCATCGGCGGCGTCAAGGCCAAGGGCGCGGCGCGCGGTGGCGGCGAGCACGCGCCCTGGTTTGTCGCCCGCAAGGACATGGCCAGCAACACGCTCTACGCCGTGCAGGGGCACGATCACCCCTGGCTGTGGTCGCGCAAACTGGCCTTTGACAACGCCAGCTGGGTGGCCGGCCAAGCCCCGGCGCCCGGCGCCTGGGCCGCCAAGACGCGCTACCGCCAGCCCGACGCGGCCTGCACCCTGGCGGCGGGCCACGCCCCCGGCACCCACGCGCTGCGCTTTGCCGAGCCGCAGTGGGCCGTCACGCCCGGGCAAAGCGCCGTGCTGTACGACGGCGAGGTGTGCCTGGGCGGCGGCATCATCACGACGGCCGAGGATTTCAAGCCAAATCGGGCCTTTGCGCCCGTCCAGCAAGCGCAGACAGCTATCTAATCGATAGTGTTCGATCGGTCTGACCGATCGCTGGCCCGGGCCGAGAACGACGCCACCGGCGACGGCTCTGGCGCCAGCAGCGTGCCCTGGCGCCAGTTCTTCCAGCTGGCCAGCGCCAGCCACAGCACCACCAGGCTGGCCAGGGCCAGCGCCACCACGGCAACCATCTGCACCGCCGGGTTCATGAAGGCCAGGCGCAGCGACAGCGCGGCAAACGCCGCCAGCGGAAAGCCCAGTGACCAGAAGCCGACGGCAAAGGGCTGCGCCAGGATGCGGCGCATCAGCGGGGCGCACCACAGCAGCATCAGCAGCGCCACGCCCCAGGCCATCCAGGCCAGCAACGGTGAGCCGCCCAGTTGCAGCGCGCCCAGGCCAAGCAGCGCCGGTGGCGTGATGGCGATGAAGGTGGCCGGCAGCAGGCGCTCGGGCCACAGGCCCTGCGTGGCGATGCGCACCAGCAGCAGGGTCAGCACCACCGGCCACATCAACGCCCCCATGCCAAACTGCGCCGCCGCCCAGCCGCCCGCACCCAACGGCACGCCCGCCAAGGGCGCCAGCACGTTGCCCACCACGGGGATGAACAGCACCGGCGTCACCGCCGGCCAGCCCAAGCCCTGCGCGGCATCGGCACGCAGCCAGCGGCCCAGCACCCACACGGTGACGGCCAGCTGCAGCAGCGAGCCCAGCCACCACAGCAGCGCCAGCCAGGTCGTGCTGCCCAGCAGGGACACCCCCGCCGTCGCCAGCAGCAGCAGCGACACCGGCACCGCGCCCAGAAAGGCGTGGCGCGCCGGGTGCGCCAGCTCGGCCGCCACCGCCGCGCCCTGCACCTGCCAGCGAATCCACGACAACACTGCCAGCGCCACGAAAGCCAGAGCGGCCAGCCCCGCCAGCACCAGCGCGACCGCACCGGCTGTGTCACCCAGCACCGGCACCGCCCGCAACCAGGCCAGCGCCAGCCCAGCCACGCTCATCACGATGGCGAACCAGTGGAAACCCAGGTGCTGGAGCTTGTCAGGATGGGGGGACATGGTCGGTCGAGAAAAAAGCCATCGCGCAGGGGATGGCTTTTGAAAACTTGTGGTGGGCGCCGTCCAAGCGACGGACGCCGCAGATCAGAACGGAATGTCGTCGTCCATGCCGCCAAAGCCGGTATCGGGCCTGGCCTGCTCGGCCGCGCGCGGCGCGGGGGCCGGGCGGGCGGCCGCGGGCGGGCGGGCGGCTGCGGGGCGTGCGGGCGCGTCGTAGCCACCGCCGCCATAGCCGCCCTCGTCGCCCGCCGGCGCACCGGCGCCCTGGCGGCTGCCCAGCATCTGCATCTGGTCGACGCGGATCTCGGTGCTGTAGCGGTCCTGGCCGTCCTGGCCCTGCCACTTGCGGGTGCGGATGCTGCCCTCGACGTAGATCTGGCTGCCCTTGCGCAGGTATTGGCCGGCGATCTCGGCCAGCTTGCCATTGAACACCAGGCGGTGCCACTCGGTGTGCTCGCGCGGCTCGCCCGACTGCTTGTCGCGCCACTTGTCGGTGGTGGCCAGGGTTGCATTGGCCACCTGGTCGCCGCTGGGAAACGAACGCATCTCGGGGTCGCGCCCCAGGTTGCCGACGAGGATGACTTTGTTGACGGAGGCCATGGCGGAAGGGTCCCTGTGCTGTGCGTGGTGATCGGCCCGCCATTGTGCCGCATGGCCGGCGGCCCGCCGGGCCGCGGCTCAGCGGCCGCGAGCGGCCGGCGCCCCCGTGCGCACGCCCGGCACGATCTGCGCCCAGCCCAGCAGCAGCCACAGCGCCACCAGCACCGAGGTGCCGCACAGCACCGCCGCGTAGCCGCCGCTCTTGAGCAGCCAGCCGCCCAGCGCGCCGCCGGTAAAGAGCCCCAGCGACTGCAGCGTGTTGTACACCCCCAGCGCCGCGCCGCGCGCGTTGGCGGGCGCCAGGCGCGAGATCAGGCTGGGCTGGCTGGCCTCGATCAGGTTGAAGGCGACGAAGAAAAAGAACATCACCCAGCCCATGGTCCACAGGCCCGGCGCCTGCGGCGCCAGCCACAGCAGCGCCAGCTGCACCAGCAGCAGCAGGGCAATGCCGCCGCGCAGCACGGCGCGCAGGTAGCCGCGCCGCTCCAGGCTGAACAGCCCGCCCATCAGCACGAACGAGGCCAGCACCGCCGGCAGGTACAGCTGCCAGTGGTGCGCCTTGGGCAGGCCGGCGCCCACCAGCAGCTCGGGCACCACCACCCACATCGACATCTGCACCGTGTGCAGCACGAACACGCCCAGGTCCAGCCGCCACAGGTGCGGGTGCAGCCACACGTCCTGCAGGCGCCCGCGCGGCTCGTCCTTGTGGCGCACCGGTTCGTCCGGCGTGGCGCGCAGCACCACCACGATGCCGCCCACGGCCAGCAGCGCCGTCAGCCAGAACAGGCCCGACAGGTGGATGGCGCCGGCCAGCGGTGGCGCCACCACCAGCGACAGCGCAAACATGCCGGCAATGGAGATGCCCACCGCCGCCATGGCCTTGGTGCGCACTTCGTCGCGCGTCAGGTCGGCCAGCAGCGCGGTCACCGCCGCCGACACCGCGCCCGCGCCCTGCAGCGCGCGCCCGGCGATCAGCATGTGCACGCTGCCGGCCAGCGCCGCCACCATGCTGCCGAGCGCGAACACCACCAGGCCGGCGACGATCACCTTCTTGCGCCCGATGCGGTCGGACGCCAGACCCAGCGGCACCTGCATCAGCGCCTGCGTCAGGCCGTAGATGCCCATGGCCAAACCGACCAGCGCCGGGTCGTCGCCGCCGGGATAGCGCGCGGCCTCCAGCATGAACACCGGCAGCACCAGGAACAGGCCCAGCATGCGCAGCGCGAAGATGCCGGCCAGCGACTGCGTGGCGCGGCGCTCGTCGCCGCTCATGCGGTGGGCGGGAATGTCGAGGGTCGGGGAAGAAACGGTAGCGGACATCGGCAGTCGGCACGGACGGCGCAGCGCCGTGCGGCAGCAAGGCAACAAGCTGGATATTGTCGGGCATCGGGCTTGCCCCTGACGCAAGCCGGGCAAGCGGGTGCGACGCGGGCCTCGGCGCGCCCCCGGCCTCCGGTGCGCCGGGGCCGGCGCTTCAGTATTTGCTGAAGGCCTTCGCCAAGGGCGCGTCGAACTGCACCGTCCCCTGGGCGCCCGCGCCGCCGCTCAGGCTCCAGCGGCCGGCCAGGCGCTTGGCGCTGCTTTCCTGCAGGCTCATGGTGTCGGGCATGGCGGTGTCCGAGTGCTGGACCAGCTGGTCGTTGGCCACGAACCAGGTATTCAGGCGCGGGCCGGCGTCGAAGTCCACCGTTGCGCCGCTGCCCAGCTTGCCGCTGACGCAGCCGAGCCGGTCGCAGCCGGCGATGGCGGCGCCGAGATCCTGCTCGGACAGGACCAATTGCCGAATCGGCTGACCCATGCTGTCGGGGCCGCTCAGCAGATAGGCGTGGCGCAGCTTGACCGTGACCGGGCCGCGCTTGGCCTGATAGCTGAACTCGCCCGAGGCATCGCCGGCCCGGGCCCCCGCGACCATGCCCAACACCCCGATGGCGACACCCAGCGCGGGCATCACGCGCGCGGACGGCAGCGGCAAGGCGATCTTGAACATCGATGTTCTCCTGCGCCGCCTCCTGCGGGCAGCGGCGGCTCCATGCTAGATTGCTTCCAGGCCGCACGCCAGCGGCCAAATGCCACAGGATGTGGCGGCGCTTGGCGCCTTCCTTGCAGTCCCTTGAAACTCATGACACACCTTGCAAAATCTCTGCGGCTGACCGCAACGCTGTCGCTGTCGGGCGCGCTGCTGGCGGCCTGCGCCCAGCCCGCCATGACCGTCCCCGCCGCCCCCAATCCCGCCGCCCGGAGCGAGCTGAAAGCCTTTCCCGCCACCCTGGCCGGCCACGTGCGCCACGTGATCGAGCTGCCCGCCCTGGCCGATGAGGCCGCGCACAAGCTGGAGCTGATCGGCGGCAAGACCATGACGGTGGACTGCAACACGCGCGGCATGGACGGGCGCCTGGAGCCGCGCGACGTGCCCGGCTGGGGCTACACCTACTGGGTGCTGCAAAGCCGGGGTCAGGTGCGCAGCACCATGATGGCCTGCCCGCCGGGCACGGAAAAACCGGGCTTCGTCCAAGCCAAGCCGCTGCTGGTGCGCTACAACAGCAAGCTGCCGGTGGTCGTCTTCGTGCCCGAGGGCATGGCCCTGCGCTGGCGGGTGTGGAGCGCCGGGGTCACGCACGAGGCTCCGACGCGCTGAGTTGGCGCCGACAACAATCAAATTTCATAGCGCGTCGCGCAAATCCCAATCGCGCTGCGCGCCGATTTGGCGTGATATTCAACCCGCCCACGGAGCCACCGCATGACCGCCATCACCCGCCTGCTGGGCGCCGCCCTTCCCCCGGTTTTCCCCATCGGCCTGGGCTGCATGGGCATGAGCGAGTTCTACGGCCCCAGCGACGACAGCGAGTCGCTGGCCACGCTGGCGCGCGCGCTGGAGCTGGGCGTGAGCCTGTTCGACACCGCCGATACCTATGGCCTGGGCGCCAATGAGCGGCTGCTGGGTCGCTTCATCGCCGCCGGCGGCGCCGAGCGGCGCGCGCGCATGGTGCTGGCCACCAAGTTCGGCATCGTGCGCGCGGAGGGCGCGTACGAGCGCCGCATCGACAACTCGCCCGCCTACATCCGCAGCGCCTGCGAGGCTTCGCTCAAACGCCTGGGTGTGGAGCGGATCGACCTGTACTACTGCCACCGGCGCGACCCGGCCGTGCCGATCGAAGACGTGGTGGGCGCCATGGCCGATCTGGTGGCTGCCGGCAAGGTGCGCGCGCTGGGCCTGTCCGAGGTCGGCGCCGATACCCTGCGCCGCGCCCACGCGGTGCATCCCATTGCCGCGCTGCAAAGCGAATACTCCCTGTGGGCGCGCGAACCCGAGCGCGAGCTGCTGCCGTTGTGCGCCGAACTGGGCATCGCCTTTGTTGCCTACAGCCCGCTGGGCCGCGCATTTTTGACCGGCACGCTGGACACCGCTGCCCTGGGCGCGCAGGACTTTCGCGCGCAGAACCCGCGCTTTCAAGGCGAGGCCGGCGCCGCCAACGCCCGGCTGGTCGCACAGATCGGTGCGCTGGCCCAGGCCTGGAGCCTCTCCAACGCCCAACTGGCGCTGGCCTGGCTGCTGCACAAGCAGCCCCACGTGATGCCGATCCCTGGCACGCGTCGGCGCACGCGGTTGGAAGAAAACGTGGCCGCCGCTGCCGTGGCGTTGAGCGCCGAGCAGATGGCGCAAGTCGAAACCGTGTTTGCGCCCGGCGCCGCGCAAGGGGCGCGCTACCCGGATGCCGGCCTGGCGGGCATGGAAACCAGGGATTGAGCACGAGGCGGGCCGCGCCCGGAGTCAGATGCCATGGCCAATCGGCAGTGGCGCCAGGCCATCGCCCGCCACGCACCGGGGTGCAGCGCCGCGCGCCTCAATTCCCGATAATGTCGGGTTGCCCTGCGCACGGGGCCGCCTGCCATGAACGACTTCAGCTTTCCCGC
Organism: Burkholderiaceae bacterium; assembly: GCA_041396485.1. Lineage (GTDB taxonomy): Bacteria > Pseudomonadota > Gammaproteobacteria > Burkholderiales > Burkholderiaceae_C > Ottowia. The sequence goes on from JAWKYM010000002.1 coordinate 131,196, forward strand.
CCCGTCCCGCCCCGATGACACCGACGGCCTGCCCCTGGCCGCCGCGCTGCGCGCCAAGCGCATCAGCGTGCGCGGCGCCCGCACGCACAACCTGAAGGCCATCGACCTGGACCTGCCCAAGGACGAACTGGTGGTCATCACCGGGCTGTCGGGCTCGGGCAAGTCCAGCCTGGCCTTCGACACGCTGTACGCCGAGGGCCAGCGCCGCTATGTCGAAAGCCTGAGCGCCTACGCGCGCCAGTTCCTGCAGCTGATGGACAAGCCCGACGTGGACCTGATCGAGGGCCTGTCGCCGGCCATCGCCATCGAGCAGAAGGCCACCAGCCACAACCCGCGCTCCACCGTGGGCACGGTGACCGAGATCCACGACTACCTGCGCCTGCTGTTTGCCCGTGCCGGCACGCCCTACTGCCCCGACCACGACCTGCCGCTGACGGTGCAGACCGTGAGCCAGATGGTCGATGCCGTGCTGGCGCTGCCCGAGGACACCCGCTTGATGATCCTGGCGCCGCTGGCGCGCGAGAAAAAGGGCGAGTTCGGCGAGCTGCTCGCGCAGATGCAGGCGCAGGGCTACGTGCGCTTTCGCATCGACGGCAAGATCGTCGACGCCAGCGAACTGCCGGCACTGAAAAAAGCCGACAAGCACGACCTCGACGTCGTGATCGACCGGCTGAAGGCGCGGCCCGACGCCAAGGCGCGCCTGGCCGACAGCTTCGAGGCCGCGCTGCGCCTGGCCGACGGGCGCGCCATCGCGCTGGAAATGGATTCACAGGCCGAACACCTGTTCAACAGCAAATTTGCCTGCCCGGTGTGCAACCACTCCATCGCCGCGCTGGAGCCGCGCCTGTTCTCCTTCAACGCGCCCGCCGGCGCCTGCCCCAGCTGCGACGGCCTGGGCACGACCGAGGTGTTCGACACCGAGCGCGTGGTGGCCTTCCCCAGCCTCAGCCTGGCCAGCGGCGCCATCAAGGGCTGGGACCGGCGCAATGCGTATTACTTTGCGCTGATCGAAAGCCTGGCCAAGCACTACAAGTTCAGCGTCGATGCGCCCTTCGAGGAGCTGCCCGCGCCGGTGCAGCACGTCATCTTGCAGGGCTCGGGCGACGAGGAAATCAAGTTCGACTACACGTTTGAAAGCGGCGCGTCGGCCGGCCGCAAGGTGACCAAAAAGCACCCCTTCGAAGGCATCCTGCCCAACATGGCGCGGCGCTATCGCGAGACCGACTCCAGCGTGGTGCGCGAAGAGCTGGCACGCTATCGCAGCCACCAGCCCTGCCCCGACTGCGGCGGCACGCGGCTGAACCGCACGGCGCGCCACGTCTTCATCGGCGAGGGCGCGCAGCGCCGCGCCATCTACCAGATCAGCCACGTCACGCTGGGCGAGGCCAAGGCGTACTTCGACGCGCTGCAACTGGCGGGCGCCAAGGCCGAGATCGCCGCCAAGGTGGTGCGCGAGATCGGCAACCGCCTGCAGTTCTTGAACGACGTGGGCCTGAGCTACCTGAGCCTGGAGCGCAGCGCCGACACCCTGAGTGGCGGCGAAGCGCAGCGCATTCGGCTGGCATCGCAAATTGGCAGCGGCCTCACGGGCGTGATGTACGTGCTGGACGAGCCCAGCATCGGCTTGCATCAGCGCGACAACGACCGCCTGATCGCCACGCTCAAGCACCTGCGCGATTTGGGCAACAGCGTGCTCGTCGTCGAGCACGACGAGGACATGATGCGCGAGGCCGATCACATCATCGACCTGGGCCCCGGCGCCGGCGTGCACGGCGGGCGCGTGATGGCGCAGGGCACGTTCGCGCAGGTGGCGGCCGCGGCCGAGTCGATCACCGGGCAGTTTTTGCGCGGCGAGCGTGCCATTGCTGTGCCCAAGAAACGCCGGCCGTTCAAAAATGATAGCTGCTCGCGCTTGTCAGACAAGCGCGATGGCCACGAATCACTTGAAACTCTTGAGGCTCAACCCACGCGCACCCCCAAAGGGCAAGGGCGCTCGACCACACCGGATTTACCCCCTCTCCCTCTGGGAGAGGGCAGGGGTGAGGGCGCGCTGCGCATCGTCGGCGCCAGTGGCAACAACCTGAAGAACGTCACCGTCGATTTCCCCGTCGGCCTGCTCACCTGCGTGACCGGCGTGTCGGGCTCGGGCAAAAGCACCCTGGTCAACGACACGCTGTACGCCGCCGCCGCGCGCGAAATCCACCGCGCTCACGCCGAGCCCGCGCCCATGCAGGCCATCGAAGGCCTGGAGCAGTTCGACAAGGTCATCGCCGTCGATCAAAGCCCCATCGGCCGCACCCCACGCAGCAACCCCGCCACCTATACCGGCCTGTTCACCCCCATCCGCGAGCTGATGGCCGAAACCGCGATGGCGCGCGAGCGCGGCTACGGCCCCGGGCGCTTCAGTTTCAACGTGCCGCAGTCCAGCGGCGGCGGGCGCTGCGAGGCCTGCCAGGGCGACGGCGTGGTCAAGGTCGAGATGCACTTCTTGCCCGACGTGTACGTGCCCTGCGACGTGTGCAACGGCCGGCGCTACAACCGCGAAACGCTGGAAGTGCAGTGGAAGGGCCAGGACATCGCACAGGTGCTGGACATGACTGTGGAGCAGGCGCACGCCTTCTTTGCCGACCAGCCGGCGATTGCGCGCAAGCTGCAAACCCTGCTGGACGTGGGCCTGTCCTACATCACCCTGGGCCAGAGCGCCACCACCCTGTCGGGCGGCGAGGCCCAGCGCGTCAAGCTGGCGCTGGAGCTGAGCAAACGCGACACCGGCCGCACCCTCTACATCCTGGACGAACCGACAACCGGGCTGCACTTTGCCGACATCGAGCTGCTGCTGAAAGTGCTGCAACAACTGGTCGATGCCGGCAACACCATCGTCGTCATCGAGCACAACCTGGACGTCATCAAGACCGCCGACTGGATCATCGACATGGGCCCCGAAGGCGGCGCCGGCGGCGGCACTGTGGTGGCGCAAGGCACGCCGGAAGAGGTGGCGGCGAATGACGCCAGCCACACTGGCCGCTACCTGGCGCGATGTTTAGCGTGAAAATGGGCTCCAGCGCTTATCCATCAAGCGCGGAATGCTATGTTATTGGCAGCGCTCAACGGGGTTCAAGAGTCGCGCCACCGGCGCATCGAGCCAGGCCACGCACGCTGCCGCTGCAACGCGGCGGGCAGCCCGCTCCGGCCAACCGCTCAATGGCGCCGCGATGACGCGGTCGACAGCGCTGGCAGCGTGCGGATGTCGGTGTCGGGATGCACCATTTCGCCCGCCTGCTGCAGCGATAGATAGCGCAGGCAGGACACCCGCAGGAACGAAGCGAAATTGGGCGTGTCTTCGCGCAGCGCAAACAACTCGCCATGCAGTGTGCTGACAAGTTGGTTGGTGGTTTGGCCTTCTTTCTCGGCCATCTCGGCCAGCACGTCCCAGAACTGGTTTTCCAGGCGGATGGTGGTGACCACGTTGTCGATGCGGATTGAGCGCGTGCGCGACTCGTACTGCATCGGGTCGGCGTGCACATAGATGGAACACATGGCGTGTCTCCTCGCTTGCTCGCAGCCGGCCAGCACTGCGAGTCGTGGGTGGTCGGCAACTCGATCAGGCCGCGCGTCAGATCGCGCGTGCGGTCATTTGTTTGGCAATGTAGTCGGCCTGCCGTATCGCCAGTGTAACGATGGTCAGCGTCGGGTTTTCGGCCGCGCTGGTGGTGAACTGGCTGCCATCGGAGATGAACAAGTTGGCAATGTCGTGCGTCTGCCCGTGGGCGTTGCACACGCTGTCCTTGGCCGACGCGCCCATGCGGCAGGTGCCCATGTTGTGGGTGGACGGATAGGGCGGCGTGCGGAAGGTCTTGACGGCACCGGCGGCCTGGTAGATGCGCTCGCCCTGCGTGAAGGCGTGGTTGCGCATGGCGATGTCGTTGTCGTGGTCGTCGTAATGCACGTTCGGTACGGGCAATCCCCATTTGTCCTTGACGTTCGTATTCAGAGTCACACGGTTGGTCGCGCGCGGCAGATCCTCGCCCACCAGCCACATGCCCGCGATGTTCGTGTAATGGTCCATCCACCACGCGAAGTCGGCGCCCCAGGCGCCCGGGTCGAGAAAGGCGGCCATGAAAGGCACGCCGAGCGAAAGCGTTTCCATCTCGTAGCCGCCGGCAAAGCCGCGCTTGGTGTCATGGCGCGATTCGTCGCGCACGATGCCGGCCATGGTGGTGCCGCGGTACATGTGCACCGGGTCTTTGAAGGCGGCATAGACCGAGCCGGTCATGTGGCGCATGTAGTTGCGCCCGACCTGGCCCGACGAATTGGCCAGCCCGTCAGGAAACTTGGACGAGGCCGAGAGCAGCAGCAGGCGCGGCGACTCGATCGAGTTGCCGGCCACGCAGACCACGCGCGCCTTTTGCCGCTGCTCTTTGCCGTCTTTGTCGAAGTACACCACCCCGGTGACCTTGCCGGCGTCGTTGTGTTCGATGCGGCTGACGTGCGATTCGGGGCGCAGCTCAAAGTTGCCGGTGGCCTCGGCCTTCGGGATTTCGGTGTACAGGGTGGACCACTTGGCGCCGCTCTTGCAACCCTGAAAGCAAAAGCCGAGCTGGATGCAGGCGCCGCGCCCGTCGCGCGGCTGGCTGTTGATGGCCATGCGGCCGGTGTGCACCTCCTTGTAGCCCAGCTTGTGCGCGCCGGCGTACATGACCTTGAAATTGTTGTTGCCCGGCAACCCCGGGATGCCGTTGGTGCGCGTCACGCCCATCTTGTTCTCGGCCTTGGCGTAGTACGGCGCCATCTCCTTCAGCGTCAGCGGCCAGTCCATCAGGTTGGCGCCCTTGATGTCGCCGTAGGTGGTGCGCGCCTTAAACTCGTGCTCGTGAAAGCGCAGCGAGGCGCCGGCCCAGTGCGTCGTCGTCCCGCCGACGGTCTTGCAGATCCAGGCCGGCAGGTTGGGAAAGTCCTTGGCGACGCGCCAGCTGCCCGAGGTGGTGCGGTTGTCGGTCCAGGCCAGTTGGCCAAACGACTTCCATTCATCGTTGATGAAGCTCGCGTTCGATTGCTTGGCGCCCGCTTCCAGCACGACGACTTTGATGCCCTTCTGGCACAACTCGTTGGCCAGCGTGCCGCCGCCTGCGCCCGATCCGATGATGACGACCACCGAGTCGTCGCTGTTGTCAAATTTGGCCATCTTGGTGTCTCCTGCTTGTCCGTGAAATGTCTGGCCCCATGCCGGGCCGTGTCAGCTGATCCATGGTGCGGGGCTGGCTTCCTTGGGCGGCGCCGGCAGCCACTTGAGGTCCTGAAAGCCGTGCGTGATGTAGCCGCCCTTTTCCCAGGATGAGCCGGGATAGCCAAACGTGGCGAACGCCATGTCGTTGTCGTACAGCGCCGTGATGCATTTCCCGCGCACCGCGTTGAAGAACGGCGTGCCTTCCAGCGACTTGACGGCCGCCAGCTTCTGGGCGTCGTCGGCTTTGGCGAAATCGCCGCCGGCGACAGCCTTGTTCAGCGCCGAGATGCCGCCTTTGAGCAGCTCGGCAGTCTTGGGGTCGGCGCCAGCGGCGTCGTCCAGACTCTTGGACAGCAGGGCGTACACCGCGTCGGGCAGTTTCTGGTGCGGATACAGCACCCGACCCATCTTCATCAGGGCATCGCCTTCGGCGCTGGACAAGGTCTTGAGCTCCAGCGCCCAGACCCTGGAGGGCGCCAGCAGCGCCAGCGCGCTGCCTGCCGCCAGCGTGCCCATCAGCACGCCGCTGCCGCGCAGCATGCTGCGCCGGGTCAGCGGCAAGTCCAGTTTGGCAACGGTGCCGTCGTCTTCGCTGCATGCTTGCGCCGCGGCGTGTGGGTCAGCGGTGATGGGGATGTGTTTCATGGGAAGTCTCCTTATGTTTTGGTGACAGTTCTCGGTGCTCGAGCGCGGCGATTCACGTGTAATGGCCGTGGCGCTCCAGCACCTCGATCTTGTAACCGTCCGGGTCCTGGATGAAGAAGTAGCGCGCGATCAACGCGCCGTCGTCGGCCTTGAATTCCTTGACCTCGAGCGGTGCATGGCCGAGCCCTTGCAGGCGCGCGCGCTCGGCCGCCACGTCCGGCACGCAAAAAGCCACGTGGCCGTAGCCGTCGCCATGGCCGTAGGGCTCGGTCCGGCCCTTGTTCCAGGTGAGCTCGATCTCGGTGTCGCTGTGCTCGTTGCGCAGATAAACCAGCGAGAAGCTTGGAAAGTCCAGCCGGTGCGACGGCCTCAGATCGAAACAATCGGCGTAGAACTTGAGTGAGCGATCCAGATCCAGCACGCGGATCATGCTGTGGATGATTTTCGACATACCGACCCCAGAAAGTTTGTGCTTTCTTCACTGTAGTTGTGGACTCCGGCTACCGGGTAATAGACAGTTAAACAGACGGATTGGCGAAAACCCCTATGGGGACTGCTTCGGGTCGGTGCGATTGCGGGGCCGCGCGCTCAAAAGTGCCGCCCGCTGCGCGCAGCCGGCAACACCATCGCCGTCATCGAGCACAACCTGGACCTCATCAAGACCGCCGACTGGATCATCGACATGGGCCCCGAAGGCGGCGCCGGCGGCGGCACCGTGGTGGCGCAAGGGACGCCGGAGGCGGTGGCGGGGAATGCGGGGAGTTTTACGGGGCGGTATTTGAAGGCGCATCTGGCAGCCTGAGCGGAACAAGCAGGAGGCCGGCTGTGCCGCGGCCACCGCGCGCCAGAGCTCTTGCATCAGTCCCAATTTGGGACTATCATTGCACCAATGCGAGTGATTGCCGTGGGCACGTTGCGTGCGTTCTGGGAGAGTCACCCCGATGCCGAGCAGGGCTTGAAAGCCTGGCATCAGGAGGCGACCAGCGCCGCCTGGACACAACCGGCCGACATCAAGGCGCAGTTTCGCAACGCGAGCGTGCTGAAGAACCGCCGCGTCGTCTTCAATATCAAGGGCAACGACTATCGGCTCGTCGTGGCAGTGGCATACAAGTTGCAAGTCGTCTATGTGAAGTTTGTCGGTACGCACGCCCAATACGACGCGATCGACGCGCAAACCATCGAGACCATCTGACCGACCCGGAGAGCGACATGAATATTCGTCCCATCCACACCCACGCCGACTACAAGGCGGCCCTCAAGGACGTTTCGGCCTTGATCGACCGCGACCCCGCGCCCGGCACGCCGCAAGGCGATCGTCTGGACGTGCTGACCACGCTGATCCAAGCCTATGAGGCCAGGCACTTCCCCATCGACGCACCCGACCCGGTCGAGGCCATCAAATTTCGGATGGAGCAGCAGGGCCTGTCCGTCAAGGATCTGGAGCCCATCATCGGTCAGCGCAATCGGGTTTACGAAGTGCTGAACCGCAAACGCCCGCTGACCCTGGCCATGATCCGCAGACTGCACAGCAGCCTGGGCATTCCGGCGGAGGTCTTGATCGCTGAAGCGACTGAGGGTTGATGACGAGGACACCGCGACATGAAAAACGCAAGCATCAAGACCCGCCCGTTTGACCCCGCCGAACACCTGCGCGGCGAGGCTGACGTTGTGGCCTACCTGCAAACCGTGCTGGACGACGACCCCGCGCTGCTGGCCGCCGCCCTAGACGACATTGCTCGTGCTCGCGCTGTAGTGCCGTCAATGGCCAACCCGTGCGGCTCACTCCAGCCCGAAAACCTTCAAGCCGGCCAATAAACCTTGCGCAACGGAATCAGGCGCTGCATTTCGACGTCCATTTTTTCGTAGTGCTCAAGCAGCGCCCGAACCAGATCGTCCAGATCCATCAGGGTGATCGGTATGCGCCCGCGCTCGGCCTCATAACGCGCGTCCTTGGTAAACCCACCCGTGCTCACGTAAAGCCCTTTGTCGTGATCGTGCCGGCCGCCCAGAAAGCTGCGGATTTCGGGCGCGCTCATGGTCGCCGTGCGATGCTTGACCTCGACCACGATGCGCGGGTCTTCAAAACCCAGGCCGTCGGGTGACGCCACGATGTCCTTACCGCGATCGGAGCCACTGGGCGAGATGCGCGTCTTGTAACCCATGGCGCGCAGCAAGCCCGCGACCAACTCCTGCATCTCGTTCCAGTCCAGCGCATTGACTTTGTCCTTGATAAACTCAAAGCCTTGGGATTGAACGTCTCGGTAGAGGTCAGCCACTTCTGCCGCTGCTTCGGGCTCCTCTGGCTTGGATGACAGTTCAGCGGCAACCGATCCACTTGTCAGCAAGCGCACAATTTCCTCGGCAACAGACGGGGGAATCAAAAACAAAGTGGAGATGGCGCCCAAGCTGTTGCGCGCCGCAACCGACAATGCGTCGCGCGTCACAGTGCCTTGCCAGCGCACGCGCCGAATGTTGGGGTATTCGCCCGAACCCGCACCTCGATGCTCGTACTCGCCCGTGACCTCACCGACGACATAGGTGCGCTCTCCCCGATCGTAGGTGATGACGTCGTCGCCCAACGCGATTTCTCGAACGAATCGAAAGCTCTGCCCCGCCGAAGATGCCCGTTGGCCCAATTTCATGCTGGGATAGCTCTGCGCCACGGCTTCGGTGAAGTCGGCGCGAGATTGCAAGCGGTTCATGTCGCCCAAAGCGGTCCATCCGATGCCAACCCAGGATTCGGTCCGAAATTCATCAATCATCAGTCCACCTTCGCCAGCGCGGACCATCCACATGCGTTTTGAGTTCAAGGCTATCGCTCCAAATTGCAAACGTTCAAGCCGACGTCAGTGTCCATTCAATTCTGGGTAGGCCATGCAAGCGCAGCGCCCAGCGGCAGAAAGCGCATGACCTTGACCATGCCTTCGCGGCCGGCCAAGTCGCATCGCTTCACAGCGATACCGTTTACGCGCTCTCGAATAGTGGCCACGCTGACAAAGCGCTGAGTATTGATGCGTATCGGCACGAACAACCTGCGCTATATTGCCCGATGTCACACCCCCACCAAGAGGACAGCATGCCGATCAAATCCATTCTCAAATCCACCGTGGCGACACTGGCGTTCGTGGCCGCCGGGCCGCTGTTCGCACAGGGCACGCCCATCAATGCCGCTGCGTTCGACGCGCTGGTGGCGCAGGGCCCCGTGGCCGACGCGGCGACCGTTGCATCGAGCCCCTGGGCCAGCAAGATCAAGCAGGCCGGCACGCTGCGCCTGGGCGGCACGCAAACCTCCAACCTGTTCTCGCTGCTGAACGAGAAGGACGGCAAGGCGCGCGGCTTTGACGCTGGCCTGGCGCAAATGATCGCGCGCTACATCCTGGGCGATGCGGCCAAGACTCAGTTCACTCAGGTGACTTCGTCCACGCGCGAGCAGGTGCTGATCAATGACCAGGTGGACATGGTGCTGGCCACCTATTCCATCACCCCGGCACGTGCCGAGAAGATCTCGTTTGCCGGCCCCTACTACACCTCGCAGGCCGGGGTGCTGGTCAAGGCCAACAACACCGCCATCAAGTCGTACAACGACCTCGCCGGCAAGAAGGTGGCGACGCAGGCAGGCTCGACGGGGCCGGCGATCCTGGCGCAGTTTGCGCCCAAAGCGACCGTGCAGGAGTTTCAGACGCACCAGGAGGCGTTGGACGCCCTACGCCAGGGCCGCGTGGACGCCTACGTGACCGACTACACGCTGCTGCTGAACGCCCTGAGCCAGGGCACGGGTGACACCAAGCTGGCGGGTGAGCCCTTCGGCGCGAAGGACCCGTACGGCGTGGGCCTGCCCAAGGGATCGGACGGCGTGGCCTTCGTCAACGCTTTCTTGATGAAGGTGGAAGCCGACGGCACCTGGGCCAAGCTGTGGACCATCTCCATCGGCGAGCGCACGGGCAGCAAGGACGTGCCGACGCCGCCCGCGCTGCCCTGAGCCCCTGAGCGGCCATACGAGCGCCCATGGGCGACATTTACAAGCTGCTGCTCGACTACGGGCCTGCCTTCGGGCAGGCCCTTTTGTTGACCTGGAAGCTCACGCTGTTGTCCTTCGTGCCCGGCTTTTTTCTCGGCATTGGGGTGACGGTGCTGCGCCTGCTGCCGCTGCCGCCGCTGCGCTTTGTGTTGACGGGCTACGTCGAGATTTTCCGCAACATCCCCAGCGTGGCGCTGCTGATCTTCATCGTGTTCGCGCTGCCCGATTTGCAGGTGGTGATCGACTATGAGCCCAGCGTGATTCTGACGCTGGCGCTGGTGGCCTCGGCCTTCACGGCGGACTATTTGCGCGCAGGCATCAACACCGTCCCGGGCGGGCAGATCGAGGCCGCTCTCAGCTTGGGGCTACGGCCGTTGCGCGTCATCACGGCAATCGTCTTGCCGCAGGCGCTGCGCGCGGTGGTGCAGCCCATGACCTCGCTGCTGATCGCGCTGATGCTGTCCACCTCGCTGGCCTCGCAGGTGCCGTTTCCGGGCCGCGAGCTCACGGCGCTGGTGTCCAAGATCGCCACCGACTCGGCCGCCGGCATTCCCGCGTTTGCGGTGGCAGCGACGCTGTACGTGGCGACGGGTTTGCTCATCGCCTGGGCGGGTGCCCGCCTGGAGAAGAAGGCGCGGATTCTGCGATGAGCCGCTCGCTGGAAGACATTCTGTTCGGCGCGCCCAGCCCCCAGGCGCAGGCCGTCACCCGGGCGCTGAGCGCGCTGGCGGCGGCCGTGCTGCTGGCGCTGGCGGCGGGCATCGTGTATCGGTTCCACAACGCCGGGCAGCTTGACGCCCGGTTCTGGAACTTCTTCGCCTGGTCGACGACCTGGTCCTTTCTGGGCGAAGGCCTGCTGGGCACCATGGCGTCGGCAACGATGGCCGCCGCGATCGCGCTGGGCCTGGGGTTGGTGCTGCTGCTCGGGCGCCTGGCGCCCTTGCGGCTGCTGCGCTGGCCCAGCGTGGCAGCCATCGAGTTCTTGCGCGGCACGCCGACGCTGCTGCTGATCTACGTGTGTTTTCTGGTGCTGCCGCAGGTCGGCATCAAGCTGAGCACCTACTGGATGCTGACGCTGCCCATCAGCCTGAGTACCGCCGCCGTGGTGGCCGAGGTCTATCGCGCGGGCGTGCTGGCCGTGCCGCGCGGGCAGACCGATGCGGCGCGCAGTCTGGGCATGAACGAGGCGCAGGTGTTTTTCTCCATCGTCTTCCCCCAGGCGCTGCGCTACATCGTGCCGGCGCTGGTCGCGCAACTGGTCATCGTGGTCAAGGACACCACCTTCGGCTACGTCGTCACCTATGGCGAGCTGATGCAAAACGCCAAGGTGCTGATCGCCAACTACCACGCGCTGGTGCCCGTGTACCTCGTGGTCGCAGTGCTTTACTGCCTGGTCAACTACGCGATATCCAAAGCAAGCCAACGGCTCGGCGGGCCCATGCATTGACCCTAGGAGTGTGGACGGTTCAATACCCGTCGAACTCTTCCGTGCGGATGTTGTCCTCATCCGCTCCAACCTCATCGAGCAGTGCGCGCATGGCCTTGACCATGCCCTCGGGCCCGGCCAGGTAGTAGCGCGGTGCGGCGATGTCGGCCACGTGCTGGCGGAGGGTGGCGGCGCTGACGCGGCCCTGGGTGTCGGTATAGACGGGCACGAAAGTGAAGTTCTTGTTCTCCGCCGCCAGGCGCTCCAGCTCGTCGGTGTAGGCCGCCAGCGCCCGCGTGCGGTTGGCGTAGATCAGCGTGATCTTGTGCGGGGCCTTGTCATGCGTGGCCTGCGCGATGATGCTGCGCACCGGCGTGATGCCGATGCCGCCGATGACGAACACGGCCGGCACGGCCGCGTTCTTGTGCAGGGTGAAGTCGCCCCACAGCGCCAGCAGTTGCACCAGGGTGCCGTCGGGTACCTGGGCGGCGGCGTTCTTGAAGGCGCTGCTCTGGCGCATGCGCGTGGCCATGCGCAGCGTGTCCTCGAAGGGCGCGCTGACGAAGGAAAAGCCGTGCTTGGCGTTGTCGCCCGTCAACCCGGTCGAGGGCGGCAGCACCAAGTCGCCGAACTGGCCGGCGCGGTATTCGAAGCCGGTGGGCTTTTCCAGCGTGAACTCCATCGTGCCTTCGGCAACTTGCTTCTTGTGCAGCAGGCGCACGTCATAGCTTGTGGACATGGTTGATTTCCTCGTTTGTTCAGCCTTGCGCTTGGGTGGCGATGCGGCGCGCCAGTTGCAAGCGTTCGTTTGAGCGATCCAGCCCCGTGATGAAGCGCTCAGGGATGCCCTGCACCCCCACCATGGCGCCCACCAGCGCCCCGGTGAGGATGGCGCGCGCCTGGTTTTGGCCGCCGCCGTTGATGGCGTGCAGCACGGCGCATTCGAAGTCGTCGGCAAAGCGCGCGGCCAGGTGGTAGGCGGCCGGAAACTGGTGGTACACCGCGCAGGGCATGCCGTACACCTGCGAAACCTTCCACGCGGGCTCGATCCGCACGTCGGGGTCGAGCGCGGCGCCGGCGATATAGCCCATGCCGATCAGCGCGTCGGGCGAGGCAAACTGGCCGGCGTGGCGCGGCCGCTCGGGGCCGGGCGGCACGGCGTCCTGGCCCGGCGTGGTGACGGCGTGAAAGGGCAGCGTGCCGTCGTGCACGCGCGCCATCAGCTTGGCCGATATGTCGCCGTCGAAGCGCTCGCCCTGCACCAGCAGGCCCAGCGCGGCGCAAAACGCGGTGGTCATGGCGCCGACGGTGGCGTCAATTTGCGTGAGCGCCGTGTTGCCGCTGACGTGGCGCGCCAAAGCGCCCAGGTCGCGCGCGTCGCGCACGGCGATGGCCAGCACGCGCTCGGCGGCCTCGGTGTCGTCGGCCCATCCTGCGACCTCGCCCCAGGGCTTGCCCTGCTGCACGCGCAGTCGATAGGCCTCGCGCATCGACTGGCTGGTGTAGCCGCCGGGGCCGTTGTTGGGGGTGCCGTCGATGAGCGGGAAGAAGTCGCGGTCCAGGCGCTGGCAAAAGTCGCTCTCGTCGTAGCCGCCGCGCTCGGCCAGCGAGGTCATGGTCAGCTCCAGCAGCCAGCCGGCCTGCGACGACTGCCCGGCCTTCAGCCCCGCGTGATAGCGCCCGGGTTTGGGCGTGGTGTAGTCGCTGATCCAGGGGCCGTAGGCGGCGCGCAACTCATGAAGGTTGTAGTACCAGTGCGGGCCCACGCCCAGCGCGTCGCCGATCAGCGCGCCCATCAGGGCGCCGGCGGCGCGGTCTTCAAAAGCGGTGGCAGACATGACGGCTCTCCGTTTTTTCACTTCAAGCCACGATAGCCCGAACGACGATCGCGTGCCGAAGGGGCTGGAGATACCTGCGTTGGGGGTGGTGGGTGGGCGTGCCAGCGGCGGCGCGCGTGCGATGCGCCGCTGGCCCTCACCCCAACCCTCTCCCAGAGGGAGAGGGAGCAACAACCGATCTCCCTCGCCCCTCTGGGGAAAGGGAGAGGGGATGGGGGCCGATCCGCCGCCTACCGCACCCGCCGCCACAGCGTGGCCTGCGCCAGCGTGTGCTGGAACTTGCGCGCCGTCTCGCGGATGACGAAGGGCACGTCGCGCGGGGCGCCGATGGGATCGAAGTGCGGGGCGAGCAGGGCGCGCAGGGCGTCCAGCGTGCGCCAGCTCTCGCCGTCCTTCTTGAAGCCGCCCAGCCATTGGTCGCGCGCGGTGTGCTCGGCCAGCCAGGTGTAGGGCGAGGTGATCATCAGCACGCCGCCCACGTTCAGCCGCTCGTGAATCGTCGTGACGAACTTGGCCGGGTCGTACAGGCGGTCGATCAGGTTGGCGGCCAGGATCAGGTCGTAACCGGCGAACTGGGCTTTCAGGTTGCAGGCGTCGCCCTGCCAGAACTGCACGCGCGCCGCCGTGCCCCGCAGGCCCAGGTCATCGAGCTTGACGGCCTTGTATTCGACCAGCTCGCCTTCTTCCACCGCCGTGTAGCGCACCGTGTCACCGCGCGCCAGCGCCACGCCCTGGTCGATGAAGCGCGCGGAAAAATCGACGCCGATGACTTCGTCGAAGTGTCGCGCCAGCTCGAACACGGCGCGGCCCACGGCGCAGCCCAGGTCCATGGCGCGGTGGCGCGGGCCGCTGCCCACGGCCTCGATGGCGATGCGCGCCAGCGCTTGTGGGAAGTTGGGCACGCCGTAGTACTCGGCGCCGTAGTGGAACTCCATGTACTGCGTGACCAGATCGCCGGTCTCGTAGCGCGAAGCCGGCGTGTGCACCGGCGCGTCGGCCACGACATAGCGAAAGCCCGCGTGCTGGAAGAAGTGGCGCCGAAACGCGTAGCGCGACTCGGGCTCGGCCTCGTTGCCGCAGGCGATCCAGGAGCCGCCCTTGATCATGTTGTGCCGGTCGTCGAAGGTGGGCGTGGTGAAGTCGTCGTAAATCGGATGGGTCTTGAAGCCCTCGAACGGATACGTGGGCGTCTCGGTCCATTGCCAGACGTTGCCCACCACGTCGCAAAACGGGCCGTGCGCAAAGCGATCGACCGGACAGGACGAGGCCCAGTGCTCCAGGTACAGGTTGGCGTTGGCGGGTTTGGCATCGCTCAGCTGCCAGCCGCTGGTGGCGAGGATGCGATGCCACTCGTCCTCGGTCGGCAGGCGCACCGGCTGGCCGCTTTGCTGCGCCTTCCAGCGGCAGAAGGCGCGCGCCTCCAGGCAGTTGACTTCCACCGGCCAGTTCCAGGGCATGGCCACTTCCTGCGTCATCAGGCGCAGACGCCAGCCGTCCTGCCCCTGCACCCAGAATGTCGGGTGCATGGCCCTGGCGAAGTCGCGCCAGCGCCGGCCCTCGTCGTCCCAGAAGGCATCGTGCGCGTAGCCGCCGGCGGTGACGAACTCCAGAAACTCGCCATTGCTCACCAGCAGGCGGCTGGCCCGAAAGGCCGGCACCTCGGCCGCGTGCCGGCCGTATTCGTTGTCCCAGCCGTAGCGCTCGCTGTCGAAGGGCTTGCCCAGCGCGACCGGGCCCGCGGGCACGTCGACCAGGGTGTTGGGTGGCGCCTCGCCTACATCGGGGCACACCGGCCAGTCGGGCTGTTGCCGCACATAGTCGAGCCGGTGCTGACGAATCAGCACCGAAGACGTCTCCAAGTGGATGCGCTCATGCTCCACGCCCATCACGATGGCCCACCAGGGGTTTTCCCAGTTCACCGGCAGGGTGAGCGGCGCGCTGTCGATCAGGCCGGTGACCAAGGCACGCACCCGGTCGCGGTAGGCCTGCACGCGCGCCACGGAGGGCCAGTCGTAATGCGCCGCGTCCAGGTCGTCCCAGCTCATCTCGTCCACGCCGACGGCGAAGATGGATTCGAGCTGCGGGTCGATGCGCTCGGTGATCAGGCGCGTGAGCAGCAGCTTGTTGACGAAGAAGGTGGCCGTGTGGCCGTAATAGAAGATCAGCGGGTGGCGCAGCGTGATCGGCTTTTCCACCCAGGCCGCGTCGCCCGCCAGGGTGCGGAACAGCGACTCGTAGGCGTCGAAGGTCTGCACGAAATAGTCGCGCAGGCGCTGGCGAAAGTCCTGCGGGTCGGTGGCGGGCAGGGACAGGCGGCGCGGCAGCGCGACGAGCGCTGGCGGCGTTTTCAACAGGGTGGCGTCAACTCGGTTCATCGGTGGGCTGGATGCAACGGTTTGCGTGGCGGGCGGGTCTGGCAGGGTAGCACCGTCGCCAAGCTGCGCGCGCCGGCAGGGGTTTGCCACTCAGGCGCGCGAGCGCGCCCGCTCGAAGAGCTGGCCCAGCGCCTCGAAAGGCAGCAGCGCCGAGCCGTGCCGGTTGGGCACGTCGCGCACCAGGGCGAACATGGCCAGCTCGGGCCAGTCGCTGGTGTCGCCCTCGCCCTTCAGGATGGCCCGCAGCTGCGCGCCCACGCGGCGCACGGTGGCCTCGTCCAGCTCGGCCAGGTGTTCGGCGACGATGCCGGTGCAGGCCTGGCCCAGCGCGCAGGCATGCACGCTCCAGCCCAGTTGCTGCACGCGGCCGCTGCGCGATCACCGCGTCCAGCGTCAGCGCACTGCCGCACAGGCGGCTGCGCACGCTGACCGAATCAGCCGGCGGCACGGGCAGGCGCTGGTCGGCATGCACGCGCTGCTGATGGCGCTTGAGCGTGCGGTAGAAGTCTTCGAGCGATTCGTCGGTGAGTTCGAACATGGGCCGCGTCTCCGGCCCGGCCATACGCGGGCGTGCGGGTACAAGCTGCTGACATTGTTGCGCGATGGGGCGCAGCGTGCAGGACGGCGTGCCGCGGCCGCCCTCACCCGGCCCGCGCGCTCGGCCGCTCGGCCACCCGGTCGCGCCAGGCCTGCAGGGCGGCAAAGCCCTCGGCGCCGGCGTGAAACTTCATCAGGCGCGCAAACTCGATGGCGCAAAACGCGGTGATGTCGGCAATGGTGAAACGCGCGCCGGCGATCCAGGGCTGCTGCTGCAAGGCCTCGTCCAGCCAGCGCGCCGAGTCGCGCACCTTGGTGCCCTGGGCATGGCCGAAGTCCGGAAACTGCGGCTGCTCCAGCGCCGCCAGGCCGGGGTGGGTGTGGCGGATGCAGTTGGCAATGGGCAGCAGCCAATACCACTCCACGCGGCGGTCGTGCATCTCGATGAAGGCGCGCTCCTCAAAGTCCTCGCCCATCAGGTTGGGCTCGGGGTGCAGGCCCTCCAGATAACTGCAGATGGCGCGCGTTTCGCTCAGATAGCGCCCGTCATCCAGCTCGAGCGCCGGCACGCGTGCCACCGGCACCTTGGCACGGTAGTCGACCGCGCGATGCTCACCGGCGTTCAGGTCGATCGGCACGGACTCGATGCCGGTGATGCCTTTTTCGTGCAAGAACATCTGCACGCGGCGCGGGTTGGGGGCGCGGGGGGCGATGTAGAGTTTCATGATTTTACTATTCAATATATAGCTGATTGCGCTTGATGGACAAGGGCTAGAGCCACTCTTTGCTTATATTCTTGCGCCCGTGACCATGGCGCGCGCCTGGGCCGAGAACTCGGCCGCCTTGGCGTCGCCATCGCGCGCCAGGTCCATGGACGCTGCCGGCCGCTCGATGCCGCGCTGCACCGCAGGGCGGGCGCGGATGGCGTCGCGCCAACGGCGCAGGTGATCGAGCCCGTCGATGGCAATGCCCGACCAGCGGTGCGTGCGCACCCAGGCCCAGTTGGCGATGTCGGCAATCGAGTAGTCGCCGGCCAGCCATTCGTGGTCTTTCAAATGCCCGTCGAGCACCTCGAACAGGCGCCGGCCCTCGGCCTGGTAGCGGTCGATGGCCGGCTGGATCTTTTGCGGGAAATAGCGGTAGAACACGTTGGCCTGCCCCATCATCGGCCCCACGCCGCCCATCTGGAACATCAGCCATTGCATGACGCGCGAGCGGCCCTTGACGTCGCTTGGCATCAATTGGCTGGTTTTTTCGGCCAGATAGATCAAGATGGCGCCGGATTCGAACACGACAAAGTCGCCCGCCGTGTGATCGACGATGACCGGAATGCGACCGTTGGGGTTGAGCGCCAGAAAGTCCGCGCGTTTTTGCTCGCCGGCCGCGAGGTCGAGCACGCGCAGCTGGTAGGGCAGGCCGAGTTCCTCCAGCGCGATGGAGACCTTGTGGCCGTTGGGCGTGGCCGCGGTGTGCAGGGTGATCATGCGGGCATGGTAATAAGCATCTGAGAACTCTGTCTTTGGATTCCCGCAGCCGCGCTGGGACAATCGCAGCCCTTGTCCGTCTGCCGTTTGCCCCTGCCATGCGCTTTTTGCCTCGACTGCTGCTGACCTGCCTGGCCTGGGCCGCCACCGGCCTGGCCTGGGCCGCCACGCCGCTGGTCACGCCGCTGCAGCTCAAGGCTTTGAGCGAGGCCGGCGCGCGCATCATCGACATCCGCGAGGGCCCCGCCTACGCTCTGCAGCACGTGCCGGGCGCGGTGTCGGCGCCCTACGGCCTGTGGCGCGCCACTGGCAAGAACCCCGGCCTGCCGCCCACGCTGGCCGAGCTGACCGCGCTGGTGCAGGCGCTGGGCCTGACGCCCGACACGCCGGCCGTGATCGTCTACACCGGCATCGACGCCACCGACTTCGGCGGCGCCGCGCGCGTGTACTGGACGCTCAAGTCGCTGGGCCTGCGCCAGCCGGCCATCCTCAACGGCGGCTTGAGCGCGTGGAAGGCCGCCGGCCAGCCCGTCAGCGACCAGGCCGCCGTGACGGCCAAAAGCCGCTGGCAGCCGCAGTTCAACCCCCAATGGCTGGCCACGCGCGAGCAGGTGCGCGCCAGCCTGGAGCAAACCGGCGTGCTGCGGGTGGACGCGCGTCCCGCGCCCTATTACCAGGGCCGCATCGCCACCGACCTGGCGCACGCGCGCGGCACGCTGCCCGGCGCCGTCAGCCTGGACAGCGAGAACCTGTTCGAGCTGGGCAGTGCCGCGCTGATGGACAAGATGGCGCTGGAGGACGAGGCCGACAAGCTGAAGGCCGCGCCGGGTGAGCCCATCATCACCTTCTGCAACGCCGGCCACTGGTCGGCCACCGACTGGTTCGTGCTGTCGGAGGTGCTGGGCCGCCCGAACGTGCGCATGTACGCCGGCTCGATCATCGACTGGACGGCCGCTCCCGCGCCCCTGCCCATGGACAACGAACCCGGCCGCTGGCAGCAACTGCGCTACGCCGCCCTGAGCTGGGCGCACCGCAATCTCGGCACCAAAGCCCCATGAATACCCTGGCCTCCCCTTCCATCAGCACACCGGGCGAGCCCGCGGCGCCGAGCCGCGCTGCCCCGGCCGTCGCTTCCAACGCCTGGCAGCGCCGCCTGCCGCTGTCGGTGGCGATCGCCGCGCTGTTCGGCTGGCTGCTGTGGTCGGTGTCGGCCCGCCAGGCCCTGCTGCTGCTGGTGGGCGTGGGCCTGGGCGCCACGCTGGCGGCGGCGCGCTTCGGCTTTACCACCGGCTGGCGCGTGCTGGTCGAAAAGCGCGACCCCAGCGGGGTGTACGGCCAGATCGTGCTGCTGGCGCTGCTGGCCGCGCTGTCGATGCCGATCGTGGCGCACTACGCCGAAACCACGGCGGCGCTGGGCCCGCTGTCGGTCAGCCTGTTGGTGGGTGCCTTCGTGTTCGGCCTGTGCATGCAGGTGGCCGACGGCTGCGGCTCGGGCACGCTCTACAAGGCGGGGCTGGGCGTGCCGCTGAACATGGCCATCCTGCCCATGTTCGTGCTGGGCAGCTTTGCCGGCTCGGTCCAACTCAATGACTGGCTGGCGCTGGGTGCACTGCCGGCCGTGGGCCTGGTGCAGCGCTGGGGCGCGGGCGGCGCGCTGGCGGCCACGCTGGCGGGCCTGGTCGTGGTCACCTGGCTCGTCGGCCGCTGGAGCGGCCAGCCCTTCAACCCGCGCCGCATCCCGCGCCGCTGGCTGTGGGGGGCGCTGGCGCTGGCCGTGTTTGCCGCGCTCAACCTGTTCATCGCCGGCCAGCCCTGGGGCGTGGTCTACGGCTTTGGCCTGTGGGGCGCCAAGGCGGCCACGGCGCTGGGCCTGTTCGACCCCACGCAGAATGCCTTCTGGAGCGACCCCGGCCATGCCGAGCGCCTGCGCGAAACCCTGCTGCTGGACGTGACCAGCATCACCAACATCGGTATCCTGGCCGGCGCACTGTGGGTGGCCGCGGGCCGCCAGCAAACGGCCAAGCCCTTGAGCGGCACGCAATGGCTCATCGGCCTGGCGGCGGGCTTCTTGCTGGGCTACAGCTCGCGCCTGGCCTTTGGCTGCAACGTCGGCGCCATGGTCAGCGGCATCAGCACCGGCAGCGTGCACGGCTGGCTGTGGGTGCCGCTGGCCTTTGCCGGCACCCTGGTAGGGCTGCGCGTGCGGCGCCGTTTTTTCTGAGGGCTTGGTCGATGCTCACCCCCATCACCCGCCGCGCCCTGTTCTGGCTCGCCTTGGTCGGCTTCATCGGCTGGGACTTCGTGCACTCCGCCCCCGTCAACCTGCGGCTGGAGCCGCCCATCATCACCGCCGGCTCGGGCACGCATGTCAATGCGGGGCACTGCGCCATGCCCAAGTGACGCCGGCTTGGACGGCTGCCACGTCGAAAGTCCTGATTTGATAGCTACTCGCGCTTGTCCACCAAGCGCTGCAGGCCAATTTGCTTCATATCCAGCAACGGCATTGAAACGAAGATGGCCGCGCGTGCGGTTGGCGGCACAATCGGGCGCATGAGCCTGCAACTCCGCCTTTTCACGCGCCCGGCCACGTACGCGGCGGCGTTTGTCTGCGCCGCCTTGCTGGCCACGGGCTGTGCCAACACCACCAGTGGCAGCGTGGCCACGGGCGGTCGGAGCCGCTCGCAGTTGCTGCTGGTTTCGTCCGACCAGGTCATGCAGCAGTCGCTGCAGTACTACGAGCAGCAGAACAGGCAGGCCCGCGCCAAGGGTGATCTGATCACCAGCGGCGCCGAATGGAGCCGCGTCAACTCCGTCATGCTGCGCCTGGTGCCGCAGGTGGGCGCGTTCCGGCCCGACGCCGCGCGCTGGCCCTGGCAGCTGGTGCTGATCGACGAGGACACCGTCAACGCCCACGTGATGGCGGGCGGCAAGATCACGGTCTACACCGGCCTGATCCGCAAGCTGAAACTGAGCGACGACGAAATCGCCGCCGTGATGGGCCACGAGATGGCGCACGCGCTGCGCGAGCACACGCGCGAGAAGATGTCGCAGGGTGCCGCGGGCGACCTGGCCATCTCCATTGGCGGCGCGCTGCTGGGCGCGGGCGACATGGCCATGCAGGTGGCCAGCCTGGGCAAGCAGCTGGCGCTGGACCTGCCGTTTTCGCGCGGCATGGAGAGCGAGGCCGACCTGTACGGGCTGGAGCTGGCCGCGCGCGCCGGCTACGACCCGCGCGCCGCCGTCACGCTGTGGCAGAAGATGGCACGCGCCGGCGGCGGCAACGGGCCCAGCTTCCTGTCCACCCACCCGGCGCCGGGCGACCGCATGGCGGCGCTGGAGGCAGCCATCCCCAGGGTGATGCCGCTTTACGAGGCGGCGCGGCGCGGGCGCTGAGCTACAAGCGCCGCTGGTGCGCAAAGCGCACCACGGTCACGCCGGCGCGCGCCTGGCGCGTGGAGGGCATGACCAGCACGCAGTCGTCGTAGGGCGTGACCGCGGCCTCGCCCTGCCCCGGCCCGTCGTGATGGCCGATGACCGTGCCGGCTTTTTCGATCACCTCCAGCCCGGTCAAGGGCCGCACGAAGGCAAAGCGCTCGCTGCGCGCCACCACGGCGCCATCGACCGTGAGCGCCCACTGGCGCGGCGCGTCGGGCTGGCGCCAGCCGGGCAGCGCGGCATCGAGCGCCGCCGCATCGAGCGCGCCGGCCCGCTGCAGAAAGCGCACGCACATGTCCTGTGCCACGGTGCGGCTGGACAGCGCGCCGTGAAAGCCGCACTCCAGCAGCAGCGCGCGCGTTTCGGGCGCCACGTGGTCGGGTTGGCCGAAGCGGCCGAAGTCGCGCATGCGCACGCCGTCGGCGTGGCCGGCGTCGATGACGATGTGGCCGGGCGTGCGCAGGGCGCGCGCCAGATCGAGGTTGCGCGCGTGCACGCCGGTCAGCAGCAGCGGCGCGCCGGGTTCGTGCATGGAATGCAGGTCCAGCAGCCAGCCGGCGCGCTGCACAAAGGGCTCCAGCGCCGCGGCGCGCCGGCGCTCCAGCGTGTCGGCCGCGGCGATGCGTGCGGGCACCCACTGGCGGTTCAGGTCCTGCTCGACAAAGCGCGCGGCGTCGGGGTCTTGCGGATCGAAGCGGTCGAACGCGGCCAGGTTGCAGAACATCAGGGTGAGCGAGCCGCGCTGCGGGCGCACGCCGGCCTCCAGCAGGCCCTTCAGCGCCCAGGCGCCGCACAGCTCGTTGCCGTGGATCAGCGCGCTGATCAGCACCGGCTCGCCGCTCACCCTGCTGTCGAAATGCCACACGCCCTCCACGCCGGTGTTGCCGGCGCGCCAGGCGCTGATGTCGGGGACGGGCAGATCGAAGGTCGGCATGGGCAAGCCTCACCAATGGACGGGTCAGGGCCGGGCCGCGTTCAACTGGTCACGCGTGGCCTGCGCGGCGGCGCGCGCGGCCTGGGCGAAGTCGGCGCCGCCGCTGGCATACAGGATGGCGCGCGAGCTGTTGACGATGATGGGCCCATCGGGCCGCCAGCCGGCGCGCACGGTGGACACGGCATCGCCGCCCTGCGCACCGACGCCGGGGATCAGCAGCGGCACGGTGGGCGCCAGCGCGCGCACGCGCTCGATCTCGGCCGGATACGTCGCGCCCACCACCAGCCCCAGCTGTCCGTTGGTGTTCCACGGCCCCTGGGCCAGGCGCGCCAGGTGCTCGTACAGGCGCGGCTGGCCGGCCTCGTCGGCCAGCCGCTGGTTCTGCAGGTCATCCCCGCCGGGATTGGAGGTGCGGCACAGCAGGAAGGCGCCCTTGCCGGCGTACTTGAGGTAGGGCTCGACCGAGTCGAAGCCCATGAAGGGCGAGAGCGTCACCGCATCGGCGCCGTAGCGCTCGAACGCTTCGCACGCGTATTGCTCGGCCGTGCTGCCGATGTCGCCGCGCTTGGCGTCCAGGATGACGGGCACGCGCGGCGCCACCTGGCGAATGTGGGCGATCAGGCGCTCCAGCTGCGCCTCGGCCCGGTGGGCGGCAAAGTAGGCAATTTGCGGCTTGAAGGCGCAGGCCAGGTCGTGCGTGGCATCGACGATGGCGACGCAAAAGGCGTACAGGCCCTCGGCGTCGCGCGTGCAGCCGGTGGGAAAACGCGTGGGTTCCGGGTCCAGCCCCACGCACAGCAGGGACTGGTTTTGGTGCTGCGCCTGACGCAATTGCTCGATGAAGGTCATGACTGATGATTTTAGGTGCGCGACCTAAAATTGCAGGCTTCGCCTTTGAACGCCCCCTCGCATGACCAAGCCCGCCCGCAAGCCCCAGGTTCCCAACTTTTCGTCCGGCCCCTGCGCCAAGCGGCCCGGCTACGACGTGGCCCGGCTGGACCAGCGCGCCCTGGGCCGCTCGCACCGCAGCAGCCTGGGCAAGGCGCTGCTGGGCGCATGCAGCACCGAGACCGCGCGCATCCTGGGACTGCCCGCGGACTACCGCGTGGGCGTGGTCCCGGCGTCGGACACCGGCGCGGTGGAGATGGCCCTGTGGTCGCTGCTGGGCCCGCGCGGCGTTGACATGCTGGCCTGGGAGTCGTTTGGCAGCGGCTGGATCAAGGACGTGGTGCAGCAGCTGAAGCTGCCCAATGTGACGCGCCACGAAGCACCCTACGGCGCGCTGCCCGACCTGTCGAAGGTGAACTTTGCCAACGACGTGGTGTTTACCTGGAACGGCACCACCAGCGGCGTGCGCGTGCCAAACGGCGATTGGATTGCCGATGACCGCGCCGGCCTGACGATTTGCGACGCCACCAGCGCCATCTTTGCCATGGACCTGCCCTGGCCCAAGCTGGACGTCGTCACCTGGTCGTGGCAAAAGGTTCTGGGCGGCGAAGGCGGGCACGGCATGCTGATCCTGAGCCCGCGCGCGGTCGAGCGGCTGGAGAACTACACCCCGCCCTGGCCGCTGCCAAAAATTTTCCGCCTGACCAGCGGGGGCAAGCTGATGGAAGACATCTTTGCCGGCAGCCCCATCAACACCCCCAGCATGCTGTGCGTGGCCGACTACCTGGACGCGCTGGCCTGGTGCGAGCGCGTGGGCGGCGTGCCCGGCACCATCGCGCGCAGCCAGGCCAACCTGAAGGTCATCGAAGACTTTGTGGCCACGCACCCGTGGATCCACTTCCTGGCGCAGACGCCCGAGACGCGCAGCAACACCAGCGTGTGCCTCACGCTCGATTTGCCCGCCGAGCAAGTCAAGGCGCTGGCCAAGCTGCTGGAAAGCGAAGGCGTGGCCTACGACATCGGCGCCTACAAGGACGCCCCGCCCGGCCTGCGCATCTGGTGCGGGGCGACGGTGGAGCGCAGCGACCTGGAGGCGCTGATGCCGTGGATCGAGTGGGGATACGACCAGGTCAGCGCTTGAGCATCTGAAATCAGCGGATAGACCGAATTAGCCGTATAAAATTATGATTCTGAAAATATACGGCCATGGATTGGCTCCCCCTCTCCGACGACACCGCACGGCAAGTCATCGACGCCGGCACGGTATTCGACGCCGCGCGCCGTGCCCGGCGCGAAGCTTGGCAGTGGTCTGGCGGGATGTATTGGAAGCGCCAGGGGCCCTATGAATATCTGGTGCGCACCGGCACGGACAACCGCCAGCAACGCATCAGCGTGCGCAACGCCGACACCGAGGCAATCCATAGCAACTTCAGCCAGCGCAAGCAGGCCGCGCAAGAGCGCTGGCGCGCCTTGCGCACCGCGCTGACGCAAGCCGAGCGCATGAATCGCGCTCTCAAGGCCGGCCGCGTTCCGGCCACCGTCATCGCCGTGCTCGAGGTCTTGGAAAAAGCGGGGCTGACCGACCATTTCATCGTGGTCGGAACCCATGCGCTCTACGCCTACGAGGCAGCAGCTGGTGTTCGGTTGGTTTCGGGCGCACTCGCCACGCAAGACGTTGATCTGCTATGGGATGCCCGTCGGCGTGTGCGTTTCATGACCGACTTGAAGCACGCCCAGACCTCCATGCTGGGCGTGCTGCAGCGCGCAGACCCGAGCTTTCAGCGCAAGGAAGGACAAAACGAGACCGCCATCAATGACCGCGGATTCGAGGTGGACTTCTTGCGGCGCATGGCCGAGGGCGACGATCCGCACCCCTTTCGCTTTTCAGACGCCGAGGACGATTTGTGGCCCGTTCAAGCCGTCAAGGCCAACGTACTGACGCAAGCACCGGTGTTCGAGCAGGTCGTCATCAGCGCCACGGGCAAGATGGCCGCCATGAGAACCATCGCGCCATCCAGTTTCGTTGCATTCAAGCAGTGGATGGCACGCAGCGCTCCGCACCGTGAACCCATGAAACGCCGGCGCGATGAACGCCAGGCGCAAATCGTGCAAAGGCTGATGGACGAAGGGCTGCTGCTGGGATGAGCGCGGCCACGCAACAGCCAGCGAATTTGAAGCGCAAGCGCGCTCTCGCTATCCCACCAACCGCCCCATCGCCTCGCGGTACTTCGCCGCCGTCTGCTCGATCACCTCGGCCGGCAACTCGGGCGCGGGCGCCTTCTTGGCCCAGGGCTTGCCATCGACCTGCGCGGTTTCAAGCCAGTCGCGCAGGTATTGCTTGTCGAAGCTGGGCGGGTTGGCGCCTTCTTGCCAGCTTTCGGCGGGCCAGTAGCGCGAGGAATCGGGCGTGAGCACCTCGTCCATCAGCACCAGGGTGCCGTCATCCTGCAGCCCGAACTCGAACTTGGTGTCGGCAATGATGATGCCCTTGGGCAGCGCGATGGCGGCGGCGCGCTGGTACAGCGCAATGCTGATGTCCTTGATGCGCGCGGCCAGCTCGGGGCCGATCATTTCGACGGTGCGCTCGAACGTGATGTTCTCGTCGTGCTCGCCCGCCTCGGCCTTGGCTGCGGGGGTGTAGATGGGTTGGGGCAGCTGGCTGGCGTTCTTCAGGCCCGCGGGCAGGGGCACACCGCAGACGGCCTGGCCCTGCTGGTACTCCTTCCAGCCGCTGCCGGCGAGATAGCCGCGCACCACGGCCTCGACGGGGATGGGCTGGAGACGCTTGACCAGCATGCTGCGGCCGGCCACCTGGGCCACTTCATCGGGCGCCACCACGCTTTCGGGCTCGTCGCCGGTGAGGTGGTTGGGCACGATGCCCTTGAGCTGCTCGAACCACCACAGCGCCATCTGCGTCAGCAGCGCGCCCTTGCCGGGGATGGGCTGGCCCATGATGACGTCGAAGGCACTGATGCGGTCGCTGGCCACCATCAGGATGCGGTCGTCGCCGACGGCGTAGTTGTCGCGCACCTTGCCGCGCGCCAGCAGGGGCAGGCTGTGCAATTGGCTGGTGTGCAGGGCGGAGGCGGTGGTCATGGCAGCAATCCGATATATAGATGAAATGAGCCGCTGGCGCTTGTGGGACAAGCGCGAGCAGCTCCTGATTTGATAGTCTTTCGGGATGAGGGGAGGCTTACATCACCTGCTGCGCCAGCTCGCCCTGGGCGTATTTCTTCGCCATGTCGGCCAGCGGCACGCCCTTGACCTTGGCGCCCTGGCCTTCGCAGCCGAACTCCAGGTAGCGCTGCTTGCAGATGGCCTTGGCCGCCTCGCGCGCGGGCTTCATCCACTCGCGCATGTCGAACTTGTCGGGGTTTTCAAACTGGAACTTGCGCACCGCGCCGGTCATGGCCATGCGGATGTCGGTGTCGATGTTGATCTTGCGCACGCCGTGCTTGATGGCCTCTTGAATCTCCTTGACCGGCACGCCCCAAGTCTGCTTCATCTGGCCGCCGTACTGGTTGATGATGGCCAGCAGCTCCTGCGGCACGCTGGAGCTGCCGTGCATCACCAGGTGGGTGTTGGGGATGCGCGCGTGGATTTCCTTCACGCGCGAGATGGCCAGCACGTCGCCGGTGGGCGGGCGGGTGAACTTGTAGGCGCCGTGGCTGGTGCCGATGGCGATCGCCAGCGCGTCGAGCTGGGTGGCCTTCACAAACTGCGCGGCCTCCTCGGGGTCGGTCAGCAGCTGGTCGTGGCTCAGCTTGCCGGCGGCGCCGATGCCGTCTTCCTCGCCGGCCTCGCCGGTCTCCAGGCTGCCCAGGCAGCCCAGCTCGCCCTCCACCGTGGCGCCCACGCCGTGGGCCATGGCCACCACCTGCTGGGTCACCGAGACGTTGTAGTCGAAGTCGGCCGGGGTCTTGCCGTCCTCCTTCAGGCTGCCGTCCATCATCACCGAGCCGAAGCCCAGCTTGAGCGCGCCGGCGCACACCGCCGGGCTGGTGCCGTGGTCCTGGTGCATCACCAGCGGGATGTGCGGCCAGGCCTCGGTGGCAGCCTGGATCAGGTGCTTGATGAAGGGCTCGCCGGCGTACTTGCGCGCGCCGGCGCTGGCCTGCAGGATGACCGGCGCGCCGACCTCGTCGGCGGCCGACATGACGGCCTGCACCTGCTCGAGGTTGTTGACGTTGAAGGCGGGGATGCCGTAGTTGTGGGCCGCGGCGTGGTCGAGCAGCTCGCGCATGGAAACGAGTGGCATGGGGCAGTCCTCGGAGAGTTCAAAAACCGGTGGGCGGCGCGCGCCCGTGAATCCGGCCGATTTTACCGGCCCGCCCTGGGTTAAGCCGCCGTTCAGATCACGGGCGTACGGTCATGGGCAACCCGTACCGCCGCGCCCCCGATGCCCCTCCGCCTCGCCCCTGACCGCTTTGTGCCCTTCGTGCTGTGGACACTGGCGGCCGCGCTGCCCATCGGTGCCTGGGACGCCAGCGGCCTCGACCTGCCGCTGGAGCGCTGGTTCGGCACCGCCCAGGGCTTTGCCCTCACCCACGACTGGTGGCTGGAGCAACTGCTGCACACCGACGCCCGCCGGCTGGCCTGGCTGTTGCTGGCGGCCTTGGTGGTGATGATCTGGCGCCCGCTGGGGCCGCTGCGCGCCCTGCCGCGCAGCCACCGCGTGGGCCTGGTGCTGGGCATCCTGCTGGCGGCCGGCGTGGTGCAGGCGATCAAGCGCAGCACCACCACCAGCTGCCCCTGGAATCTGGCGCAGTTTGGCGGCAGCGCGCGCCATGTCTCGCACTGGTTGTGGGGCGTGCGCGATGGCGGCCCCGGCCGCTGCTTTCCGGCCGGCCACGCGTCCACCGCCTTCAGCTTCGTGGCCGGCTGGTTCTGGCTGCGGCCCTGGGCCCCGCGTGCGGCGCGCCGCTGGCTGCTGGCCAGCATGGCGCTGGGCCTGCTGCTGGGCGCCGTGCAGATGCTGCGCGGCGCGCACTACCTGAGCCACGTGCTGTGGGCCGGCTGGCTGTGCTGGCTGACCGGCGGGCTGTTCTGGTTTGCCGTGCAGGCCCTGGCACGGCGCCGCCCGCCCTGAGCCCCGGCGCCATGCAAGCCCTCGATCACGCCTTCTTTCTCTGGCTGAACCTGAGCGCTGCAGCGCCGGCGCCCTGGGTGCGCGTCGCCCAGCTCGTCAGCCTGCAGTTGCCGCATTGGCTGATGGCGGCCACGCTGGCCGTGGCGCTGCTGGGCCGCCCGCAGTGGCGCATCCAGGCCTGGCGCGCGCTGGCGGCCATGGCACTGGCGGCCGTGGCGGTGTCGCTGCTCAAGCGCGGCTTCAACGACCCGCGGCCCGCCGCGCTGGGCCTGGGCACGCAGTGGCTGCCCGACAGCCCGGGCAGAAGCTTTCCCAGCGCCCATGCCTGCGTGGCCATGGCCTGGGCCGCGACGGCCGCGGCCACCCCGCTGCACGGGCCCGCGCGCTGGCCGCTGCGCGCGCTGCTGCTGGGCGTGGCCGCGCTGATGGGCTGGAGCCGCATCGCGGTGGGCGTGCACTTTCCGTTCGACGTGCTGGCCGGCTGGGGCCTGGGCGCCGCGTGCGCGTGGGCCGTGCTGCGCGTCCCGTGTCCCGCGGCCAGCGCCTGGCGGCACTGGCTGCAGCGCTGGCGGGACTGATCAGCGCCCGCCGGCCTGCACGCCCTGCACCGCGGCGCGCAGCGGCGCGTCGCTGATGGCGATGGCACCCACGAAGGGCCGGTCGATGACGTACACCGCGTGCACCTGCACGCCGATGAACAGGCCCATCAGCAGCGTGATCCAGCGGCTGGCGCGCGCCTGGTTGGCGTGCGCCAGCGCGGCAAAACCCAGCACGATGACGGCGCAGATCAGCATGGCGCGCCACATCAGCGCCGGAATGTGCCCGGCCGCCACCGTCAGGCGCGTGTCGCGGGCCGCCGTGAGGGCCCGCACGCCCTGGTCGAGCGCGCCGCGCAGCTCGGGCGGCTCGGCAGCAAAGCGCTGCAGCACCGCCAGGCGCAGGCGCGCCAGCTGTCGGCCGGTGGCCGCGTCGGCGCCGCTCCAGGTCATGGCGGGCCATTCGTGCGTCAGCACCTGCTGGCCATAGGCGGCCAGATCGGCCGACCAGGCCGCGGCCGTGGCAGGCGCGGCACTGGCGCCCAGGTTGTTCAGCGTGTAGATGGCCGACACCTCGGCGCGCACCGCATGCTCGGCCTCGTCCAGGTCGCGCAACTCGACCGCCGCCATCAGGCCCATCCAGAACAGGAAGCCCGCCATCATGGGCGAGCCGATGGTGCCCACCAGGCCGCCGACCGCCGCCTGCCGCGTGGGCTCGCGCCGCACCCAGGCGCTGGCGGCCAGCGACAGTGCCAGCGCGGCGCCGGCAAACACCGCGTAGAAGACCAGCGAGGACAGCCACAGGGGCCAGGACAGCAGGGTCGGCATCGGTTCCGGGTTCCAGTTTGCGGGCCAGCGGCGCGCGTGCGGGGCTCAGAAAGCGGGTGCGGGGGGTTCGTTCACGCCTGCTCAGCCCACTCGGCAGATCTTGAGCATGTTGGTGCCGCCGGGCGCGCCCATGGGCTCGCCGCAGGTGATGGCGTAGATGTCGCCGGTGTTGACGATGCCTTGCGCCTTGAGGTGGCGCTCGGCCTGCGCCAGCGCCTCGTCGCGGTTGGCGCTGGTGTCCATCAGCAGCGGGCGCACGTTGCGGTACAGCGTCATCTTGCGCTGGGTGGCCACCTTGGGCGTCAGCGCGTATATGGGGATGCGCACGCGGTGGCGGCTCATCCACAGCGCGGTGGAGCCCGAGTCGGTCAGCGCCACGATGGCCTTGGCGCCCAGGTGGTAGGCGGTAAACAGCGTGCCCATGGCGATCGACTGGTCGATGCGGTCGAAGCGCTGGCCGCTGAAGTCGGCGTCCAGCTCGGCGGCGTCGTGCTGCTCGGCGGCGCTGCAGATGGCGGCCATCTGCTGCACCGTCTCCAGCGGGTACTTGCCGGCCGCCGTCTCGGCGCTCAGCATCACGGCGTCGGTGCCGTCCAGCACGGCGTTGGCCACGTCGCTGACCTCGGCGCGCGTGGGCACCGGGTTGGCGATCATGCTTTCCATCATCTGGGTGGCCGTGATCACCAGCTTGTCGGCCGCGCGCGCCATGCGGATCATCATCTTCTGCAGCGCCGGCACCGCCGCGTTGCCCACTTCCACCGCCAGGTCGCCGCGCGCCACCATGATGCCGTCGCTGGCGGCCATGATCTCGTCCAGCCGTGGGATGGCCTCGGCGCGCTCGATCTTGGCGATCAGCCCCGGCTTGTGGCCCCATTCGGCGCCGGCCACGGCGCACAGCTGGCGCGCCATTTCCATGTCGGTGGCGTTCTTGGGAAAGCTGACGGCCACGTAGTCGGCGCGCAAGGCCATGGCGGTCTTGATGTCCTCCATGTCCTTGGCCGTCAGCGCCGGCGCCGTCAGGCCGCCGCCCTGCTTGTTGATGCCCTTGTTGTTGGACAGCTCGCCGCCCAGCTTGACGGTGGTGTGCACGGCCTCGCCCTTCACGGCCTCCACCGTCAGCACGATCAGGCCGTCGTTGAGCAGCAGGGTGTCCCCGGGCCGCACGTCGCGCGGCAGCTCCTTGTAGTCCAGCCCCACGCCGTGCACGTCGCCCGGCTGCTTGCGCGCCGCATCCAGCACAAAGGCCGCGCCCGCTTGCAGCATCACCTTGCCGCCTTCAAACTTGCCGACGCGGATCTTGGGGCCCTGCAGGTCGGCCATGATGGCCACCTCGCGCCCGGCCCGCCCGGCGGCCTCGCGCACCAGGCGCGCGCGCTCGGTGTGGTCGGCCGCCACGCCGTGGCTGAAGTTCAGCCGCACCACGTTGACGCCGGCGCGCACCATGGCCTCCAGCAGGGCGGGGTCGCTGGAGGCGGGGCCCAGGGTGGCGACGATCTTGGTGGCGCTGTGCGGCATGCGTGGCTCTCGGGCAAAACGGGGATGCCCGCATTCTGCCAGCCGGCCGTGACGCGACGTGTACGGCACAACGGGCGCCGCAGCGCCCGCCAGGAACTTCTGTTTTTATAGCTTGATGCGCTGAATCAACGGGCGCCAGCGGCCCTTTTTTCCAGAATTTCAAAGGCCGGCAAGGTCTTGCCTTCCAGCACCTCCAGGAAGGCGCCTCCGCCGGTGGAGATGTAGCCCACGTCCTTTTCGATGCCGTACTTGGCGATGGCCGCCAGGGTGTCGCCGCCGCCGGCGATGCTGAAGGCCGGGCTGGCGGCAATCGCCCGGGCGATGGTGCGCGTGCCGCTTTCGAACGGCGCCAGCTCGAACACGCCCACCGGGCCGTTCCAGACGATGGTGCCGGCCTGCATCAGCTGCGCGGCCAGGCGCTGGGCGGTGTCGGGGCCGATGTCCAGGATCATGTCGCCGTCGGCCACGCCGCTGGCCGGCTTGACCGTGGCCACGGCGTCGGCCTTGAACTCGGTGGCGGTGACCACGTCGGTCGGGATCGGCACCTCGGCGCCGCGCGCCTTCATGGCCTCGATCACGGCCCGCGCCTCGCCCACCAGGCCCGGCTCGGCCAGGCTCTGGCCGATGGGCAGGCCGGCGGCCAGCATGAAGGTGTTGGCGATGCCGCCGCCGACGATCAATTGATCCACCTTGGACGCCAGCGCCTGCAGGATGGTCAGCTTGGTGCTGACCTTGCTGCCCGCCACGATGGCCACCAGCGGGCGCTTGGGCGCGGCCAAGGCCTGGTGCAGGGCGTCGATCTCGGCGGCCAGCAGCGGGCCGGCGCAGGCAATGGGCGCGT
The DNA here is from genome assembly GCA_041396485.1 of Burkholderiaceae bacterium. Classification (GTDB taxonomy): domain Bacteria; phylum Pseudomonadota; class Gammaproteobacteria; order Burkholderiales; family Burkholderiaceae_C; genus Ottowia. The sequence goes on from JAWKYM010000002.1 coordinate 162,809, forward strand.
ACTGCGCCATGCCGTAGGTGGTGGCCTCGGCGCGGTGGGCGGTGCCGAAGGCGTCGTTGACGTAGATGTCGCACAACGCGGCCAGCTGGCGCGACAGCGCGTCGTCGCACTTCTTCTCGCCCTTGTTGACGCGGCAGTTCTCCAGCAGCACCAGCTGGCCGGGGGCCACGCTGACGCCGCCGACCCAGTCCTGCCGCAACGGCACGGCGCACCCCAGCAGCTCGCCCAGGCGCGCGGCGACGGGCGCCAGCGAGTCGGCCGGCGTGAGCTGCCCCTCGGTGGGGCGGCCCAGGTGGCTGGTGACCATCACGGCCGCGCCCACATCCAGCGCCATGCGGATGGCCGGCAGGCTGGCGCGGATGCGCGTGTCCTCGGTGATGGCGCCGGTTTGGTCCTGCGGCACGTTGAGGTCGGCGCGGATGAAAACCCTCTTGCCTCGGGCGGCGCCCTGGGCACACAGGTCGGAAAAGCGGATGACGTTCATGGCGGATCGGTCTGAGCGTGGACGGATGAAGATCGGCCCGATTGTAGGAAGGCCATCACAGCCCGAAGCCCACCCGCAGCACCAGGTACACCGCCAGGCCGACGAGGATCGAAACCGTGAGTGCCTGGCGGTCGTTGCGGCGCCAGAAGCACCAGCCCGCGGTCACCAGGGCGCCCCAGGCCTGGGCGCTGCTGAACGGCAGCACCCAGTGGCCGCCGGGCATGACGATGTCGGGCGCGATGGCCGCCGTCAGCGCGGCGATCGGCGCGTAGGGCAGGCCGCGCCGCAGCCAGCGCGGCAACTCCAGGTCGCGGTCGCTGAAGAAAAACCCGCAGCGCGTGAGCACGGTGATCACCGTCATGCCGATGATGATGAGCAGGGTCCACCCGCGCAGTTCACCCATGGTCCTGCTCCGGTCTGCGCTCGGCTTCGACCCAGCGCTCCAGCCACACGGCGGCCAGCACCGCGACGGCGATGGCCACCACGATGCCCAGCCGGTAGGGCAGGCCCATGGCCAGCACCGCCGTGGCTCCGGCCAGCAGCGCCGCCAGCGCGCGCACGCGCGAGCTGATGAGCGAGCAGGTGACGGCCAGCAGGGCCAGCGTGCCGGCGTATTCCAGCCCCCAGCGCGCCGGCAGCGCGGCGCCCAGAAAGATGCCCAGCATGTTCAGCGACTGCCAGGACAGCCAGTTCCAGCAGTTGCCGCCCCACAGGTAGGACAGCTGGGCGCGGCGCTGGCGCTCGGTCTCGGCCGGGCGGGGGAAGCGCCGGATGAACAGCACGTAGGTCATGTCGCCCATGAAGTAGCCCAGCCAGACGCGCTTGCCGCGCGGCAGAAAGCGCAGGTACTCGCGCAGGTGCACGCCGAACACCAGAAAGCGCAGGTTCACGCACAGCGCGGCGACGAAGATCACCCACAGCGGCGCGCCGGCGGCGATCAGCGGCAGCGCCGCCAGCTGCGCGCTGCCGGCAAACACCAGCACCGACATCAGCACCGATTCGCCCACGCTCATGCCGCTGCCCACCATGGCCACGCCGGTCATGAAGGCCCAGGCGGCCAGGCCCACCGACACGCCCGCCATGTCGCGCACGCCGACCCAGTACAAAGGGTGGCGCGCCGTATGGGCCCAGCCGTCGATGCGGCGCGCCAGCCAGCTCGCCGCGCGCGAGGGCAGGACCCCCTCGGGCGGCAGTTGGGGCGGCAGCGGCATGTTCATGGCGCCGCTCCCGCCGCGTCGAAGCATTGGCCGGGCGCCAGCGCAAAGCCGGCCAGAAAATCGCGCGCCGGCAGGCGCTTGCCGCCGGCGCGCTGCAGCTCGGTCAGCCGCAACACGCCGTCGCCGCAGGCCACCGCCACGCCATCGCCGTTTACAGACAAAATCTGCCCGCAGCGCTCATCGGACGGGCGCAACATGCTATCGATTTGTGAATTCCATACCTTGATGGAACTGCCCGCCAGCGCGGTGTGCGCGCCCGGAAAGGGGTCGAACGCGCGCACGCGCCGCTCGATCACGGCGGCTGGCCGCGCCCAGTCGATGACCGCCTCGTGCTTGTCGATCTTGTGGGCGTAGGTGATGCCCTCGGTGGGCTGCGGCGTGCGCACCAGGGCCTGGGGCTGGCGCAGGGCCTGCACGATCAGGCGCGCGCCCAGCGCGGCCAGCGCGTCGTGCAGGCTGGCGGTGGTGGCGCGCGCGTCGATCGGTAGGGCCTCGGCCAGCAGCATGTCGCCGGTGTCCAGCCCGGCGTCCATCTGCATGATCGTGACGCCGGTCTGCGCGTCGCCCGCCTCGATGGCGCGGTGGATGGGCGCAGCGCCGCGCCAGCGCGGCAGCAGGCTGGCATGGATGTTGAAACACCCAAGCCTGGGTACATCCAGCACCCACTGCGGCAGGATCAGGCCGTAGGCGGCCACCACCATCGCGTCGGCCTGCGCGGCCTGCAGGGCGGCCTGGGCGGCGGCGGCGTCCTCGGGGTATTTGCCGTCCAGCCGCAGGCTGCGCGGCTGCGCCACGGCGATGCCATGGGCCTGGGCCAGCTGCTTGACGGGCGAGGCCTGCAGCTTGAGGCCGCGCCCGGCCGGGCGGTCGGGCTGGGTCAGCACCAGGGGCACGGCAAAGCCGGCCTCCAGCAGGGCGTGCAGGGCGGTACGGGCAAACTCGGGCGTGCCGGCGAAAACAAGCTTCAGGCTCATGGGGTGCTCAGGCCAGGCGGGCGCGCCCCGGATGCGGCGGGCGTGCGGAAGGGGAAGGAAAAGGCAAGGGAAGGTTCAACGCGAAGCGGGCTCGAGGCGGTCGGCCAGGTTTTCGTCGCCCAGCGACCAGCCGCGCACCACGCCTTGCGGATCGACGTCGATGAACAGCAGGCGCCAGTTGGGGCCGACCGCGTAGCGCCAGACCCAGATCTGGCCGGTGAAGTTGTGCACCGCCTCGATGCGCGCCGGCGGCCCGTACTCGCGCAGCACGTCGGCGCGGCGCCAGTGGTTGGGCTGGATGTGGCGGGCAAAGCGGCCCTCCTCCAGCGCCTGTTCGACACGGGCCACGCGGCCCTGGGCATCCAGGTCGATGTTGAACACGCGCTGGCCGGCCGGCTCGTAGGAATACTGCAGGCGCGCCGGCTGCCCGTCTGTCGCCGGGTACTGCGCCGTGGGGCGGCCCAGCGTGGCCAGCACCTGGGCCTCGGGCGTGCCCAGTGCGATGCGGCTGGGCTCGGCCAGCAGCGCACAGCCGCCCAGCAGCAGCGCGGCCACGGCCGCCAGCACGGCGCGGGCCGCGCGCGCGCTCATACCGGCTCTCGCAGCGCGTCCGCCTTGTCGTGGCGCTCGGCCTTGAGCAGCTTGGTCTTGATGCGCCCGCGCTTGAGCGGCGAGAGGTATTCGACGAACACCTTGCCGACCAGATGGTCCATCTCGTGCTGGATGCACACGGCCAGCAGGCCGTCGGCCTCGATCTCGCGCGCACGCCCCTGCTCGTCCAGCGCCCGCACGCGCACGCGGGCAGCGCGCTCGACGCCGTCGTAGATGCCGGGCACCGACAGGCAGCCCTCGTCGCCCTTGACGCGCTCGTCGCTGGCCCACAGCAGCTCGGGGTTGATCAGCACCTGGGGCACGTCGCGCTCCTCGGACACGTCGATGACAATCACGCGCTCGTGCACGTCCACCTGGGTGGCCGCCAGGCCGATGCCCTGGGCGTCGTACATGGTGGCCAGCATGTCCTGCACCAGCGTGCGGATGCGATCATCGACCGCCGCCACGGGCTGCGCCACCTTGTGCAGGCGCGGGTCGGGATAACGAAGAATGGGAAGCAATGCCATGGAAGTTGTCGCCTGGATGTCGCTATTTTCGCTACTTTTCGCAATCGGCGCCGCCTGCGGACGCCAATCTCGTTGCCCGCAGCCGGGCTTGGCTGCAGAATGTCCGATCACTTGTCAAGCGCTTTGATGGCCCTCCGTAAAACAATGAAACCTCTTTTTCATGCCCGCACAGGCCTGCGGCTGGTGCCGCTGGGCGCCTTGGTGACCCTGCTGGGCGCCGCGCCGCTGGCCCAGGCGCAGCACGGCATCCACTCGCCCGTCACCCCCAAGCAGCGCGCCACGGCGCAGCAGGCGGCCCAGGCCGGCGTGCCGCTGTCGGCGCTGGCACCCGACGCACCCGACGAATACACGGTGCGCCGCGGCGACACGCTGTGGGGCATCTCGGGCAAGTTCCTGCGCTCGCCCTGGCGCTGGCCCGAACTGTGGGGCATGAACCTCCAGGACATCCGCAACCCCCACCTGATCTACCCCGGCCAGCAGCTCTACCTGGAGCGCAACGGCGACCGCGCCCGGCTGCGCGCGCGCCGCGCCGCCGATGGCCAGGCCGGGGCCACCGTTCGGGTGTCGCCGCGCAACCGCGTGGAAATGCTGGACGCCAACCCGCTGCCCACCCTGCAGGCGCACCTGATCGAGCCCTTCCTGAGCGAGCCGCTGGTGGTCGACCAGCTCGAGACCTTCGAGCGCGCCCCGCGCCTGGTGGCGCTGCGCAACCAGGACCGGGTGCTGGTGGTCAAGGGCGATCGCGCCTACGCGCTGGGCCCCGACGAGGCGCCGCTGGTCAAGGGCGCCGGCCACCCGGATGAATACCGCGTGTTTCGCACCGCCAAGCCGCTGAAGGACCCGGTCAGCGGCGAAATCCTCGGCTACGAGGGCCAGTACGTAGGCCGCGTCACCATGGCGCGCAGCCAGTCGCAGTCGGACGAGGTGGCCGATGCGGGCTACACGCCGCCGTTTCGCCCGCTGTCGGGTGACCTGAACACGGTTCCCGACGAGGTGCGCGAGCAAAAGCCCCGTTTCATCCCCATCCCGGCCACGGTGGACGTGGTGGGCAGCAAGGAAGAAATGCGCGCCGGCGACCGCCTGCTGCCCGAGCCGCCACGCCAATACCGCAACTACGTGCCGCACGCGCCCGCGCAGCCGGTCGAGGCGCGCGTGGTCTCGGTCTACGGCGACGCCGTGCGCTTTGCCGGCAACAACCAGGTGGTGGCCATCAACAAGGGCGAGCGCGACGGCCTGCAAAGCGGCACCGTGCTGGCCCTGCTGTCCACCGGCCCGCGCGTGATCGACAAGACCAGCGGCACGCGCGAGCCGATCCAGCTGCCCGACGAGCGCAACGGCCTGGGCATGGTGTTTCGCACCTTTGACCGCGTGTCCTACGTGCTGGTGATGGAAGTCACCGGGCCGGTGCAGGTGGGCGACAAGCTGACGAATCCTCGCTAGCAGTCCGGCCGGCGCGACGCGGGCACCAAGCATGGACCTGGACGAGCTGGCCGCTTGGCTGCGCCTGACGCTCGCGCACGGCGTCGGCAACGACGCAGCGCGGCGCCTGCTGGCCGCCTTCGGGCTGCCGCAGGCCATTTTCGAGCAGCCCGCCAGTGCGCTGCGCCAACTCGTCAGCCCGGCGCAGGCCAGCGCCCTGGCGCACGAGCCACCCGAGCTGGCCGCCCGGCTGCAAGCCACGCAAGAGTGGCTGGGCGGCGCCGAAGACGGCCTGGAGCGGCGCGTCATCACGCTGGGCGACGGCGCCTACCCGACCAGCCTGCTGGCCACTGAGGACCCGCCGGTGCTGCTGTACGCCACCGGTCAGGTTCAGCTGCTGGAATCAAGGTCGAATCAGGCTCCAGCCCAATCCAGTCTTGCGCAGACAGCTATTGATTCGATAGTTGACAGTGGACTGGCCTCGGCACTGGCCGTGGTGGGCAGCCGCAACCCCACGCCGCAGGGCGAGCAAAACGCACGGCAGTTTGCCCGCCACCTGAGCGCGGCGGGCCTGACCATCGTCTCGGGCCTGGCGCTGGGCGTGGACGGCGCCGCGCACGAGGGCGCGCTGCAAGCCGTGGACGAGACCGCGCCGGTGCGGCGCCTGGCCACCGTGGCCGTGATCGGCACCGGCATCGACCGGGTCTACCCGCGCCAGCACCGCGCACTGGCGCACCGCATTGCGCGCCACGGCCTGATCCTGAGCGAATACCCGCTGGGCACGCCGCCCCTGCCGGGCAACTTTCCCAAGCGCAACCGCCTGATCGCGGGCCTGGCCCAGGGCACGCTGGTGATCGAGGCGGCGCTGCAGTCGGGCTCGCTGATCACCGCGCGCCTGGCTGCCGAGCAGGGCAAGGAGGTGTTCGCCATCCCCGGCTCGATCCACTCGCCGCAGTCGCGCGGCGCGCACGCCCTGCTGCGCCAGGGCGCCAAGCTGGTCGAGACGGCGCAGGACGTGCTGGAGGAGCTGCGCCTGCCGACGGCGGTGCCCGCGACCACCCCCGACAAGCTGGGGGCGGGTGCTGCGCCGCCACACTCGGACAACGCCGCGCTGCTGGCGGCCCTGGGTGCCGACCCGGTGGGCCTTGACGCGCTGCAAGCGCGCACCGGGCTGCCCACCGACGTGCTGCAGGCGCGCCTGCTGGAGCTGGAGCTCGAAGGCCAGGTCGGGCGGCTGCCCGGCGGCCTGTTTCAGCGCCTGGCCCAGGCGTGACCGCGCTGGCCTTGTCGGCGCTTACTGCAACATCTGGCCCGGCTGCACCTGCAGCTTGGCCAGCGCGTCGCGCGTGGCGCGCACGGTGAGCGCCTCGTCCTCCAGCGGCACCAACAGGCCTGCCTGCAGGTAGGCCGCCAGGCGCAGCGTCTGCAGCAGATAGCTCTTGCCGGCACGGCTGGCCAGCAGATGCAGCTGGCCGCGCGCGCTGCGCCACACGTACTGCACCTGAAGGCTGGCACCCTGGTGCTCGAGCGTGAACCAGGTGCCCAGATCGAGCGTGCGCGCCCACTGCACGATGGCCTCGGGCGGCTGCGAGCCCCCGGTGGCGACCACCTCGACCGCGGCGGCGCTGGCGCCGAACACCATTTCGACCATGCCGGGATCCAGCCACAGATCGCCCTCGGGGTCGTCGGTGACCACGTCTTCCAGCGCCGCCAGCGAGCGCGAGAGCTGCTCGAGCTGGGCCGGCGCCAGGCCCTCGCCGCGCGCCATGAAGGCCTGCATCACGGCGTCGTTGACGAGCTTGATCTGCCGGTCCTGCTCCTCGGCGGGCATGGCCAGCAGCGCCATGCCTTCGCGCAGGCTGTGCAGCAGGCCGGGCAACTGCTGCACCACGCGCGAGCGCTCGGCGCGCTCGGGCTTGGCACTGACGGCCCACAGCAGGTCGGCGGCCGCCTGCTTGAGGCGCAGCGTCTCCGCGTGCTGCGGCCCGTGGCGCACCGCCGCGATGGCCAGCACGTCCGACCAGACGCGAAACAGGAAGTCGCGCACCTCGTCGCCCACCGGCAGGCTGGCCAGCATGCGGCGCAGCTCGATGGTGTATTGAACCGCCAGGGCTTCCTTCTGCTCAACCTGCTGCGCCAGCGTGGCCGCCTGCTGCACGGCACCGGCCTCGGCCAGCGAGCTGCCGAGGAATTTCTTGAACTCGTCGAGCATCAGCTGGTAGACGCGCCGGCCGGTCTCGGGATATTGCTCGATCACCTGCACGATGCGCTTGATCTCGCGCTCCAGGCGCTCGTCGGCCACCTTGGCGGCGTCGAAGCCCAGCGCGCAGGCGCCCATGCGGTCGATCAGCTGGCGCGCCGGATGTTCGACGGCGGCAAAGAAGTCGGGCTCGGCCAAGGCCAGGCGCAGCACCGGGATCTGCAGGCGCGCAAACCACACGCGGATGTCGGGCGCGATGCGCTCCTCGGCCAGGATGGCCTGGAACATCAGGGCCACGATCTCGATGATGGCCTTTTCGCTCGGCCGTTCGGCCTTGGCCTTCAGCTCGGTGGCGCGCTGGCGCAGCTGTTGCGCCACCCCGCGCACGTCGGGCGGCCCAGCCGGGGCGCTGTGGCCACCACGGTCGATCCATTCGGTGGCGGCAAAGGCCGGGTCGGGCTGGGCCAGCGCCTGCGCCAGCGGAGGCGATGGCGGCTGCGGCACCACGCCCGAGTCGTAGTCGGCCACATGGTCGGTCAGCAGGCGCCGAATCTGGCCCAGCACGCCCTGCGCCCGCTGGCGCACCCGTGCCATGGGCGACAGCCCGGTGACCATGCGGGTTTCCTGCGCCGCGCGCGCCAGCGCCGAGGGCCGAACGCCGGCGCGCCAGTCGGTAGCACCCTCCTCGCCGCCATAGCCGCTGTCGTCCAGCGACGTCATCGGCATGCCCTGGCTGCGCCCGCCCACCCAACGCTCGCCGCCCGGGCGGGCGTAGCGGCCGGTCAGATCGCCCGGCCTGGCCGGGACCGCATCGCGGCCCAAACCGCCCAATGGCGCCCGCGCGCCGGGGGCCCAGGCCGCAGGTCCCGCGCCCTCGACCCCGCCGTGGCCTCCCGGCTGGGCACCCCAGCCGGAGCCGCCGCTGGGCGCCGCCCCGGCTTCGGCCTGACCGAATGCACCGGCCGGGTTGGCCGGACGGCGGGTCCGCAACTCCAGTTCGGCCGCGATGCCGTGCTGCTGCAAGAAGGCATTGGCCTGGGTATAGGCGTCCTTGTACTGCTGCGCCAGCGCCGCCTGGACGCCGTTGTGCACCAGCGCCCACATGGGGCGCGTCAGGCCCTGGTCGGTCCAGGCCTTGAGCAGCGCCTGGGCAAAGACTTCGGGGCGCAGCGGGTCGTCGCTGGCCAGGTCGTCGCCGTGCTCCAGGCGCTTCATGCGCAGGCGCAGGTCGTTCCACTGGCTGCCGGCACCCTCGACCACCGCGGCGCCCAGGCGCGAGGCGATGATCTTGCCCTCGACCACGTCGTCATCGACCAGGCCGAACTCCGGCGCCGGCTTGCCGGCCGCCCGCACGCTGCCTGCGACCGCGACCATGGGCGCGGCGCCGGCGGCAGTCCACTGGCGGTGCGCGGCGTCCAGCCAGGCCGCGCGCACGCGCTTGAAGGCGCCGGCGGCCTCCATGGCCACCGACAGCTCGGCCATGGACAGGCGGTTGCCCCCGCGCAGCACGCCATCGAGCTGACTCTCGAGGGTGGCCCCCAGCGGGCCGATCATGGCGTCCACCGCGCGTCCAAAACGCTCGCGCAGCTGGCGCGCGAGCGGGTGTTGCGGAGAAGCGGGCGGCGAGGCAATGACCATGGGCGACAAATCGGTGAGTCAGTATCGCATGCACCTCGGGCGCCCAGCGGCGCCGTGTCGTGATATTTGCCTACACCACCGCGCCGGCGTTGGGGTCGTTGGGATCGGCGCCGCCCGCGCGGTGCGTCTTGATCAGGTCCTCGCGCTTGATGCCCAGCCACATGGCGATGGCGGCGGCCACGAACACCGAGGAGTAGATGCCGAACAGGATGCCGATGGTCAGCGCGACGGCGAAGTAGTGCAGGGTCTCGCCGCCGAACAGCAGCATCGACAGCACCATGATCTGCGTCGAGCCGTGCGTGATGATGGTGCGGCTGATGTTGGCCGTGATGCCGTGGTTGATGATCTCCACCGTGCTCATCTTGCGAAAGCGCCGGAACGCCTCGCGGATCCGGTCGAAGATGATGACCGACTCGTTGACCGAGTAGCCCAGCACCGCCAGCACCGCCGCCAGCACCGAGAGCGAGAACTCCCACTGGAAGAAGGCAAAGAAGCCCAGGATGATCACCACGTCGTGCAGGTTGGCGATGATGCCGGCAACGGCGTACTTCCACTCGAAGCGCAGCGACAGGTAGATCATGATGCCGACCACCACGAAGGCCAGCGCCTTCAGGCCATTGGACGCCAGCTCCTTGCCCACCTGCGGCCCCACGAACTCATTGCGCCGCAGTTCCACGCCGGCATCGGCGGCCTGCAGCGCCTTCATCACCTGCTGGGTCTGCTCGGCCGAGGTCTCGCCCTTTTGCAGCGGCAGGCGGATCAGCACGTCGTGCGAGGTGCCGAAGTTCTGCACCTGCGCGTCCACATAGCCCATCTTGGCCATGGTGTCGCGCACCTTGCCCAGGTCGGCCGGCTGGGTGTAGGCCACCTCGATCACGGTGCCGCCGGTGAACTCCACCGACAGGTGCAATCCGCGTGTGACCAGAAAGAACACCGCCAGCGCGAAGGTCAGGAAGGACACGACGTTCAACACCAGCGCGTAGCGCATGAAGTTGTAGTCGCGGTGGATCTTGAAAAACTCCATTTGATCTTTCTCCGTTGAATGGAGTTTTCAGTGAAGGGTCACATCTGCGCGCATGCGCATGTGGGCCGAAACTAAAAATTCCATGTCCAGGCTCCGTGCTGCGCGCCGCTCATTGCGCGCCGGTCATCAGGTCGGTCTTGGCCTGGGGTTTCCAGACGGTGCCGATCGACACGTTCTTGAGCTTCTTCTTGCGGCCATACCAGAAGTTGACGATGCCGCGCGAGAAGAACACGGCCGAGAACATCGAGGTCAGGATGCCGATCACGTGCACCACGGCAAAGCCGCGCACCGGACCCGAGCCGAAGGCCAGCAGGGCCAGGCCGGCGATCAGCGACGTGACGTTGGAGTCCAGGATGGTGGCCCAGGCGCGGTCGTAGCCGGCATGGATGGCCGCCTGCGGCGACATGCCCTCGCGCAATTCCTCGCGGATGCGCTCGTTGATCAGCACGTTGGCGTCGATGGCCATGCCCAGTGTGAGGGCCACCGCCGCCATGCCCGGCAGGGTCAGCGTGGCCTGCAGCATCGACAAAATGGCCACCAGCAGCAGCAGGTTGAACGACAGCGCGATCGAGGAAAACACGCCGAACAGGTGGTAGTAGATCGTCATGAACACGACGATCACCAGAAAGCCCCACATCACACTGTGAAAGCCCTTGTTGATGTTCTCGGCGCCCAGGCTGGGGCCGATGGTGCGCTCCTCGATGATTTCCATCGGCGCGGCCAGCGAGCCGGCGCGCAGCAACAGGGCCAGGTCGTTGGCCTCGGTCACCGTCATCGAGCCCGAGATCTGGAAGCGCGTGCCCAGCTCGGCCTGGATCACCGGCGCCGTCAGCACCTCACCCTTGCCCTTCTCGAACAGGATGATGGCCATGCGCTTCTTCAGGTTCTCGCGGCTGACGTCGCGCATGATGCGCCCGCCCTTGGCGTCCACCGTCAGGTCCACCTTGGGCTGCTGGGTCTGCGAATCGAAGCCGGGCTGGGCGTCGGTCAGGCTGTCGCCCGAGATGATCACCTGGCGCTTGACCACCACCGGCGTGCCGTCGCGCTCCAGAAATTTTTCGTCGCCGAAGGGCACCGGGCCCTGGCCCAGCGCGGCGGCGCGGCCCTCGGCGCTGTCGTCGACCAGGCGCATCTCCAGCGTGGCGGTGCGGCCCAGGATGTCCTTGGCCTTGGCCACGTCCTGCACGCCGGGCAGCTCGACCACCACGCGGTCGGCACCCTGCTGCTGAATCACCGGCTCGGCCACGCCCAACTCGTTGACGCGGTTGTGCAGCGTGGTGATGTTCTGCTTGATGGCGTTGTCCTGCACGCGGCGCAGCGCCTCGGGCTTGTAGTTCAGCACCAGGCGGCCGTCGGTGGCAGCGGGGTTGATCTGCAGGTCCGGGAATTTGTCCAACACCAGGCGGCGCACCGTGTCCAGGGTGGTCGGATCCTGGCCCGCGCGCACCTCGATGTTCTGGCCTTCACGCGAGATGCCGCCGTAGCGCACGTTCTTGTCGCGCAGGGCCACGCGCAGGTCGCTCACCTGAGTGTCCAAGTTCTTGGTCAGTGCCGTGCGCATGTCCACCTGCAGCAGGAAGTGCACGCCGCCGCGCAGGTCCAGGCCCAGGTACATGGGCTTGGCGTTCATCGCCAGCAGCCAGGCGGGCGTGCGCGAGACCAGGTTGAGCGCCACGATGTAGCCCGGATCGGAGGGGTCGGGGTTGAGCTGCTTTTCGACCAGGTCCTTGGCCTTGAGCTGGGCGTCGGTGGTGTCGAAACGCGCCCACACCGAGCCGCCTTCCAGCGTGATCTGGTTGGGCGGCGTGCCTGCCTGCTTCAGGATGCCCTCGACCCGCGCCAGCGTATCGGCGTCGATCCGGGTGACGGCCTTGCCGGACGTCACCTGGACGGCCGGCGCCTCGCCGTAGAAATTGGGAAGGGTGTAGAGCACCCCGATCACCAGCGTGATGAGGATGATCGCGTACTTCCAGAGCGGATAGCGGTTCATGGGAGAGGGGCCAGGTCGAAAGCGGGGGCCCGGGCGGCCGGTGTGCCCGGCCCGGGCCGCGAGAGGGGCGGCGCGTGCCGCCGGCGATTACTTGAGGGTGCCCTTGGGCAGCACCTGCACCACGGCGCTGCGCTGCATCTGCACTTCCACGCCCGGCGCCACCTGTACGGTCAGATTGCCCTCGCCCAGCGCGGTCACGCGGCCCAGCAGGCCGCCGGCGGTCACCACCTCGTCGCCCTTGGCCAGCGCGTCGATCATGGCGCGGTGCTCTTTTTGCTTCTTCATCTGCGGGCGGATCATGATGAAGTACAGCACCACGAACATCAGCACCAGCGGCAGCATGCTCATCAGCGACGAGGACATGTCGCCCCCCGCGGCGGGGGCGGCTTGGGCAAAGGCGTTGGAAATGAACACGAAGGCAACTCCTGAAACGTGGGGAGGTTGAGGCGGCGCACGCACCGGGCGGCGTCCAAGATGGGATGGGCTCACCCGCGCGCGGGCGAACCCTTTATTGTAAATCGCACGGGTATCACAAGGACCCGCCGGGGCGGCCCCGAGTTCCGGCGCCCGTTCAGGGCGCCCGCACCCGCCTTCGAGATGGCGACCGGCACCTGAAATTCAAGCACCCGGCCGCACGGCGGGTCAGGCCGCGTGGCGTGCGGCCGCAGCCTGCGGGCTGCGCCACTCGCCCATCAGCGCATCCCAGCGCGTGCGTGCCGCCGCCAGGTTGCGCTCCTTGACGTGACCGTAGCCCTTGATCTGCTCCGGGATGCGGGCGATCTCCAGCGCGCTGGCGTGATTGTCCGCACGCAGCGCCTGCAACACCTCCTCGATGCTGGCGCGGTACTGCCCGATCAGGGCGCGCTCGGTGCGGCGTTCCTCGGTGCGGCCAAAAATGTCGAATGCCGTGCCGCGCAGGCCCTTCAGGCGCGCCAGGATGCGGAAGTTGCGCAGCATGCCGGGGCCGAACTTCTGCTTGATCAGCTCGCCCTTTTCGTTGCGCTTGGCCAGCAGCGGCGGCGCCAGGTGGTAATTCAGCTTGAAGTCGCCCTCGAACATGCCATCGATGCGGGCCAGAAACTGCGGGTCGCTGTGCAGGCGCGCCACCTCGTACTCGTCCTTGTAGGCCATCAGCTTGAACAGGCCGCGCGCCACGGCCTCGGTCAGGCTGGTCTTGCCCAGCCTGCCTTCCGCCTCGCGCACCTGCTCGACGAAGCGCTGGTACTGCTGGGCGTAGGCCGCGTTCTGGTAGCCGGTCAGGAACTCCACGCGGCGCGCGACGATGGATTCGAGCGTCTCGCGCGGCTTGAGCACAATGGGCTGCTCGCCCAGGCTGGCCAGCGCCTTTTTCACCCGCTCGGGCTCGTGCGCGGCCTGGCGGCCCCACTCGAAGGCCGCCTTGTTGTTATCGACCTGCACGTTGTTCAGCTCGATGGCCCGCAGCAGCGAGGCGCGCGCCAGCGGCACCCAGCCCTTTTGCCAGGCGTAGCCCAGCAGCATGGGGTTGACGTAAATGGTGTCGCCCATCAGCTTGCCGGCGATGAGGTTGGCGTCGAAGCTGGCCACGCCGGCCTCACCCACCGCGCGCGCGATGTCCGCGGCGCAGCGCGCGGCCGGGTTCTGCCAGCCGCCGTTGGTGACGAAAGCGGCCGTGGGGGTGGCGTAGGCGTTGAGCGCCACGTGGGTGCGCCCTTCGCGCATGCGCGAAACGGTCTCGGGATTCACCGCCACGATCGGGTCGCAGCCGATCACCAGGTCCGCGGCCGCCGCACTGACGCGCGTGGTGCGGATGTCGTCCTGCGTGGCGCCGATCAGCACGTGGCTCCAGGTGGCTCCGCCCTTTTGCGCCAGGCCCGCCGCGTCCTGCGTGACGATGCCCTTGCCCTCCATGTGCGCGGCCATGCCCAGCAGCTGGCCGATGGTGATCACGCCCGTGCCGCCCACGCCCGCCACCACGATGCCCCAGGCGCCGCCGGGCGCGGCCTGCGGCAAGGCGGGCTCGGGCAGCGCGCCCAGCTCGAAGGGCGAGACGCTGGCCTTGGCCTTGGCCTTCTTCTTGAGGCTGCCGCCCTCCACCGTGATGAAGCTGGGGCAAAAGCCCTTGACGCAGGAGATGTCCTTGTTGCAGGTGCTCTGGTTGATGGTGCGCTTGCGGCCGAACTCGGTTTCCAGCGGCTCGACCGACAGGCAATTGCTTTTCACGCTGCAGTCGCCGCAGCCCTCGCACACCAGCTCGTTGATGACCACGCGCACCGCCGGGTCGACCATGGTGCCGCGCTTGCGGCGGCGGCGCTTTTCGGTCGCGCAGGTCTGGTCGTAAATGATGACGGTGGTGCCCTTGATCTCGCGAAACTCGCGCTGGATGGCGTCCAGCCGGTCGCGGTGCTCGATGGCGATGCCGCCTGGCAAGCCCTGGGCGCGCGCGCCTTCGTACTTCTCGGGCTCGTCCGTCACGACGGTGATCTTGGCCGCCCCTTCGGCGCGCATGTTCTGCGCGATCTGCACGACCGACAGGCCCTCGGGCCGCTCGCCGATGGGCTGCCCGCCCGTCATCGCCACGGCGTCGTTGTAGAGGATCTTGTAGGTGATGTTGGCGCCCGCGGCCACGCTCTGGCGCACCGCCAGCGAGCCGCTGTGGTAGTAGGTGCCGTCGCCCAGGTTGGCGAACACGTGCTTTTCGTTGGAAAAGGGCTGCTGCCCGGTCCAGGGCACGCCCTCGCCGCCCATCTGCGTGAAGCCGATGGTGGCGCGGTCCATCCACACCGCCATGAAGTGGCAGCCGATGCCGGCCATGGCGCGCGAGCCCTCAGGCACCCGCGTTGACGTGTTGTGCGGGCAGCCCGAGCAGAACCAGGGCTGGCGCTCGGCGCCGCTGCCTTCGCTCTTGAGGACCTGCAGCGTGTGCTGCGCGCCGTCCAGGATGGCGAGCTGGCGGTCGATGCGCGCCGTCATGTCGGCGTCCAGCCCCAGCTTCTTCAGGCGTTCGGCAATGGCGCGGGCGATCAGCGCCGGCGTCAGGTCGGCCGTGGCGCGCAGCAGCACGTTGGCCGTTGGATTGGTGCGCGACCATTCGCCGCCCGTCATGTCGCCCTCGCCGCCGCTGCGGAACTTGCCCACCACGTTGGGGCGCACGTCGGCCCGCCAGTTGTACAGCTCTTCCTTCAGCTGGTACTCGATCACCTGGCGCTTTTCCTCCACCACCAGGATTTCCTTCAGGCCGGTGGCGAACTGGCGCGTGGCCTGCGGCTCCAGCGGCCACACCACGCCCACCTTGTGCAGGCGGATGCCGAGCTGGCGACAGTGGTCATCGTCCAGTCCCAGGTCGAGCAGCGCCTGGCGCGTGTCGTTGTAGGCCTTGCCACTGGCGATGATGCCGAAGCGGTCGTTGGGGCCCTCGATCACGTTGCGGTTCAGCCGGTTGGCTCGGATGTAGGCCAGCGCGGCATACCACTTCCAGTTGAACAGGCGCTCCTCCTGGGGCAGCGCGGCGTCGGGCCAGCGGATGTGCACGCCGCCGGGCGGCATCTCGAAATCGGTGGGCACGGCGACCTGCACCCGCTCGGGATCGATCATGGCGGTGGCGCTGGACTCGACCACCTCCTGGATGGTCTTCATGCCCGACCACACGCCCGCGTAGCGGCTCAGGGCAAAGGCGTGCACGCCCATGTCCAGGATGTCCTGCACGCTGGCCGGAAAGAACACCGGAAAACCGCAGGCCTCGAAGATGTGGTCACTCTGGTGCGCGGCGGTGCTGCTCTTGGCGATGTGGTCGTCGCCCGCCACCGCGATCACGCCGCCCCAGGGCGTGGTGCCGGCCATGTTGGCGTGCTTGAACACGTCCGAGCAGCGGTCCACCCCCGGTCCCTTGCCATACCAGATGCCGAACACGCCGTCGAAGCGGTTGCTGCCCGGCGGCGCAAAGCCCAGCTGCTGCGTGCCCCACAGCGCGGTGGCGGCCAGCTCTTCGTTCACGCCGGGCTGAAAGACGATGTTCTGCGCCTGCAGGTACTTCCTGGCCGCCCACAGGGCCTGGTCGTAGCCGCCCAGAGGCGAGCCGCGGTAGCCGCTGATGAAGCCGGCCGTGTTCTTGCCCACGGCCGCATCGCGCTGGCGCTGCAGCATCGGCAGCTTGACCAGCGCCTGGATGCCGCTCATGAAGGCGCGGCCGTGATCCAGGCTGTATTTGTCGTCGAGCGTGACGGTTTCCAGCGCTTGGCGAATGGACTCGGGCAGGGGGGCGTTCATGGGGGCGGATCTCCTCGGGCGCGGCCGCGCAGGGCCGGATGCCCAAAGTGTATGCGGCCTGTCCCGATTGCGGCCAGGACCGCAGCGGTCTGAACGACTTCCGTCCGACCCGGGTCGCTGCGGGGGCCCGGTCCGACGCCCCTACACTTGGCGCCTATGCACAAGCGATGGCCGGCATGGAGTCTGGGGGTCTGGGGCCTGCTGCTGGGCGCGACGTCGGCTGGGGCGGCGCCGGCCTTGCCGGCCGAGGTGGCGGCGGCGCTGGCGCAAGCCGGCGTGCCCGAGTCCAGCGTGGCCATGGTGGTGGCGCCGCTGCCGCCGCCGCCCGGCGCCGTCAGTCGCCAGCCCGAGCCCGTCAACCCCAGCGGCGAGAGCAACCCCGCGCCCGCCCCGCAGCCCCTGCCCGCGCCACGCCTGGCCTGGCAGGCCGACACGGCCATGAACCCGGCCTCGGTGATGAAGCTGGTGACCACTTACGCCGGGCTGGACCTGCTGGGACCGGGCTACTTCTGGAAAACGCGCGTCTACACCCAGGGCTACGTCAGGAACGGCGTGCTGCACGGCGATCTGCTCATCCAGGGCAGCGGCGACCCCAAGCTGGTGCGCGAGCGCCTGGCCGACTTGATCGACGCCATCCGCGCCAAGGGCATCACCGCCATCGACGGCGACATCGGGTTGGACCGCAGCGTGTTCAAGCTGCCCCCGCACGACCCCGCCGCCTTCGACGACGACCCGCTGCGCCCCTACAACGTGGGGCCCGACGGCCTGCTGGTCAACTTCAAGGCGCTGGTGTTCAAGTTCATCCCCGAGCGCGGCCGGGTGCACGTGGAGAGCGAGCCGCCGATCGCCGGCGTGCAGATTCCGCCGCGCGTGGCCGCCGCCAAGGGGCGCTGCAGCGACTGGCGCACGCGACTGGAGGCCGACTTCAGCGACCCGCAGAAGGTGCAGTTCAAGGGCCGCTTTCCGCTGGCCTGCGGCGAGCAGCAATGGGCCGTGGCCTATCCCGACCCCGACCGGTTCGCCCCACGCGTGATCGAGGGCATGTGGCGTGCCGCTGGCGGCACGCTGAGCGGGCGGGTGAAGTGGCTGGATCGACCCGCCACCGGCCAACCGCTGGTCACGGGCTACTCGCTGCCGCTGGGCGAGGTGGTGCACGACATCAACCTGTACTCCAACAACGTGATGGCGCAGCAGCTGTTCCTGACGCTGTCGGCCAGCGTGGACGGGCGCGGCAGCTTTCCCGAGTCCACCAACACCCTCAAGCGCTGGTGGCGCAGCCGCTTCGGCCTGCGTGCCACGCCGCAGGTGGACAACGGCTCCGGCCTGTCGCGCGAGGGCCGGGTGACGGCCGCCTCGCTGGTGGCGCTGCTGCAGCAGGCGGCCGCCGGGCCCAACGCCGAGGTGTTCGAGCGCTCGCTGCCGGTGGCGGGCGTCAGCGGCACCCTGCGCCGCCTGGCCGAGCGCAGCCCGCATTCCGAGGCCATCGGCAATGCGCGCCTGAAGACCGGCAGCCTGCGCGACGTGGCCGCCATCGCCGGCTATGCCTGGGGCCGCTCGGGCCAGGCCTATGCGGTGGTGGGCCTGATCAACGACCCCAACGCCGGCGCCGCGCGGCCGGCGCTGGATCGGCTGGTGGAGTGGGCGATCCGGGACCAGGCGCTTGAGTAGGCCCCGACAATTTCAGGCCAGATCGGGCCTTGGCGCCCGCGGAACAAGCGCGAGTAGCTAGATTTTTTGCAGTAGATTGGCCAGTTCCACGGCCGACTTGACGTCCATCTTCTCGAACACCCGGGCGCGGTGCACCTCCACGGTGCGCACGCTGATGTCCAGCTCGTCGGCAATCTGCTTGTTGGCGCGGCCCTCGGCAATGCGCGCCATGACGGCGCGTTCGCGTTCGGTCAGCTCGCCCAGGCGCGCCTGCAGCGCATGCCGCTGCGCGCGCCGGGCCAGGCGCTCGCGCGACAGCGCCAGCGCCTGCTCCACCCGGTCGACCAGCACGTTGTCCGAAAACGGCTTTTCGCAAAAGTCGAAGGCGCCGCGCTTGACCGTGTCCACCGCCGTCGGCACGTCGGCGTGGCCGGTCAGGAAAATCACCGGCCACACGGTGGTCACGCCGCGTGCCAGCAGGCGGTCGAACAGCGTCAGCCCGCTGACGGCCGGCATGCGCACGTCCAGCAGGATGCAACCTGGCGTGGTCGGCTCGGCCTCGCCCAGGGCCTGCTCGAAGGCGCTGGCGCTGGCATGCACCTGCGACAGCAGGCGGCGCGAGCGCAGCAGCCAGGCCATGGCCTCGCGCACGCTCGGGTCGTCGTCGATGATGTGGACGATGGCGTCGCCGGGATGGTTCATGGGTGAAATTTTAGGAACTGTCCGCGTCGGCAGCCCCGAGGTTTCATAATTTCGCCCGACTCGTCTCATTCCACTCTCAGGCTCGTTTCATGGCATCAGCAGCAGACCATCCCATTCGCATCGGCATCGTCGGGCACGGCAACCTCGGGCGCGGCGTCGAAGCCGCCATGGCCCACAACCCGGACCTGCGCGTCACCGGCATCTACACGCGCCGCGACCCGGCCAGCGTCACGCCGCAGGTGGCCGGCACGCCGGTGCACCGCATGGCCGACCTGGCGGGCCACGCCGGCCAAGTCGACGTGCTGGTGCTGTGCGGCGGCTCCAAGGACGACCTGCCCCGGCAGTCGCCCGAGCTGGCGGCGCGCTTTTGCATCGTCGACAGCTTCGACACCCACGCGCGCATTCCCGAGCACTTTGCCGCCGTCGATGCGGCCGCGCGCGCCGGCCGCACCACGGCGCTGATCTCGGCCGGCTGGGACCCGGGCCTGTTCTCGATCAACCGCGTGTACGCCGAGGCCCTGCTGCCCGACGGCGAAACCTATACCTTCTGGGGCAAGGGCGTGAGCCAGGGGCACTCCGACGCGCTGCGCCGCGTGCCCGGCGTGGCCGGCGCCGTGCAGTACACCGTGCCGGTCGAGGCCGCGATGCAGCAGGTGCGCAGCGGCACGCGGCCCGCCTTGAGCACGCGCCAGAAGCACACGCGCGAATGCTACGTGGTGCTGCAGGACGGCGCCGATGCCGACGCGGTGCGGCACGCCATCGTCACCATGCCGCACTACTTCGACGAGTACGACACCACCGTGCACTTCGTCAGCGCCGAGGAGTTGGCGCGCGAGCACGGCCGCATCCCGCACGGCGGCTTCGTTATCCGCAGCGGCAACACCACGCCCGCGCACAAGCACGTGGTCGAATACCGGCTGCAGCTGGACAGCAACCCCGAGTTCACCTCCAGCGTGCTGGTGGCCTATGCGCGTGCCGTGCATCGCCTGCACCAACGCGGCCAGTTTGGCGCCCACACCGTGCTGGACGTGGCGCCCGCGCTGCTGTCACCGCGCAGTGCCGACGAGTTGCGGCGGGACTCTCTGTAAGTCCCAGGATTCGGGCGGCGCCGGGCAAGAGGCAATGCCCCCCGCTGCCGCACGACCGCAGTCAACCAGCGAATTCGGCCAGCACCTGCAGCACGCTGGCAACAGCATTGTCGGGGGTTGAGGAGTGCCGGTGCGCCACGGCCATGGGGCGCATCAGTGTGGGCTGCAAAGGGCGGATCTGCACGCTCGGCGAATCCTGCAGGTCTTGCACTTCCTCCCGGGGCAGCAAGGCAGCACTCTGGCTGGCCGCCGCCAGACTTTTGAGCGCGCCCGGGTAGCTCAACGTCAGGAACGGGCGCGGATGAAAGCCCGCCTGGCCGAACCAGGCCGCGATCAGACCGTGCATTTGCGTGGCCGACGCGAACGAGGCCCAGCGGCGACAGGCCAGCCATTCGGGCGTCACCGATTGCGGTGCCTCCCAGGAGGCGGGCAGCAGCGCCACCATGGCATCGTTGCGCCAGGGCGTGAGACGAACCTCCGCGACGGCAGGCTGCGGGCTGGCCACGATGGCGACGTCGAGCGTGCCGGCCCGCAGTCGCTGCATGGCATCGGCCGAGCCCACGGCCTCCAGCTTGACTTCCACCCCCGGGCTGTGCCGGCTCAGCGCCTCCAGCATCAGGGGCAGCAGGCGGGTGCTGACGCCGGCCGAGACGCCCACGCGCACCCGGCCCTCAAGCCCGGCGGCGCGCCGGCGCACCCGCTCGACCAGGTCGTCGCTGGCCGCTAGCAGCTTGCGCCCCTCCTGCACCAGGGCTTCGCCCGCCGGCGTTAGCTCGGCTTGGCGCCGGCCACGCACGACCAACTCGGCCCGCATGCGCGACTCCAGCTCCTTGATGTGCAGGCTGACGGTCGGCGGCGCCAAGTGCAGCGCCTGCGCCGCCGCGGCAAAGGTGCCCAGGTCGGCGATGGCGATCAGCGTCTGCAATTGGTCGAGGTTGAGATTACGCATCAGGATTCATGAATTTTCTGTTCATTGAATTCAACTTTACAGATGATATGCGGAGCCCGAGCATCGCGGTCCATGCCCCATCAACTCCAGCCCACCGAGCCTCATGACCCGCCAAGAGATGCCGCGTCTCACTGCATGCACCAGGTGCCAGAGCAGGTCGAACCACTGCTCCGGCGCTGGCTGAAACGCGCCGCTGCCGCCCTGGCGCGGGCGGAGCAGCGGATCGCCGAGAATTTTCGAGTGCCGCCCCATGGCGGGTAAGTGCCCGCTCACAGCCCCACCGGCAGCATCAGGCTTTCCTTGACCTCCTCCATCACCACGTAGCTGTTGCTCTGTGCCGGCACCGGGATCTGGCGCAGGATCTGGCCCAGCAGGTCGCGGTACTCGCGCATGGCCGACAGCCGCGCCTTGACCAGGTAGTCAAAGGCGCCCGAGATCAGGTGGCATTCCAGCACGCGCGGCTCCAGCAGCAGGGCCTGGCGCACGGCGTCGAACACCGCCGCCGACTTGGACGCCAGCGTCAGCTCGACGAACACCAGCAGCCCGCGGCCCAGCGCCTCGGGGTTGACGCGCGCGTGATAGCCCAGGATCACGCCCGAGCGCTCCAGCCGGCGCACGCGCTCGGTGCAGGGCGAGACCGACAGGCTGACGCGCTCGGCCAGCTCGGTCATCGAGATGCGGCCCTCGCGCTGCAGCTCCTGCAGGATCAAGCGATCGATCCGGTCGAAATCCATAATTTCACTCCAAAACGGCAGTTTGCCAGTGATTTTTACCGAAACCGGGCTGACTTCCAATGCATTTCAGTGGCTTTCACCAGGCACCGCTTCGTACACTGACCGCATTGAACCAAGGGTTTTTGGAGACGGTCATGAAAGTCATCGTTCTGGGCGGCGGCGTGATTGGTGTCAGCACCGCGTACTACCTGGCGCGCGCCGGCGCGCAAGTCACCGTGCTCGAGCGCGAGAGCGGCGTGGCGCTGGAAACCAGCTTTGCCAACGCCGGCCAGGTCTCGCCCGGCTACTCCACCCCCTGGGCCGCGCCCGGCATTCCGCTCAAGGCCGTCAAGTGGATGTTCCAGAAGCACGCGCCGCTGGCCATTCGGCTGGACGGCAGCGCGTTTCAGCTGCGCTGGATGGCTGCCATGCTGCGCAACTGCACCAGCGCGCGCTACGCCGTCAACAAGGAGCGCATGACGCGCCTGGCCGAATACAGCCGCGACTGCCTGCGGGCCTTGCGGGCCGAGACCGGCATCGAGTACGAGCAGCGCACCCTGGGCACGCTGCAGGTGTTTCGCACCGCCAAGCAGATGCAGGCCGCGCAGTGCGACACCGCCGTGCTGGAGGAATGCGGCGTGCCCTTCCGCATGATGCAGGACGCCGCCTCCCTGGCCGAATACGAACCGGCCCTGGCCCACGCCCAGGGCCTAGTCGGCGGCCTGCATCTGCCGGGCGACGAGACCGGCGACTGCCAGCGCTTCACCACCGAGCTGGCCGAGAAGGCCCGCGCGCTGGGCGTGCAGTTTCGCTTTGGCGTGCAGATTGCCGAGCTTGAGCAGCGCGGCGGCCAGATCAGCGGCGTGAAGCTGACCGGCGAGACGGGCGAGACCCTCAGCGCCGACCGCTACGTGCTGGCGCTGGGCAGCTATTCACGCGCGCTGCTGGAGCCGCTGGGCCTGGATTTGCCGGTGTATCCGGTCAAGGGCTATTCGCTGACGGTGCCGCTGGTGGACGAGTCGCGCGCCCCGCGCTCGACCGTGATGGACGAAACCTACAAGGTCGCCATCACGCGCTTCGACCAGCGCATCCGCGTGGGCGGCATGGCCGAGCTGGGCGGGTTCGACCTGCGCCTGAACCCGGCGCGCCGCGCCACGCTGGAACACGTCACGCGTGGCCTGTTCGACGGCGGCGGCGACCTGCCGGCAGCAACGTTCTGGACCGGCCTGCGCCCCATGACGCCCGACAGCACCCCCATCGTGGGCAGCACACGGCTGGCCAACCTGCTGATCAACACCGGCCACGGCACCCTGGGCTGGACCATGGCGGCCGGCTCCGGCAAGCTGGTGGCCGACCTGACGCTGGGCCACCGGCCCGACATCTCGACCGACGGGCTGGGGCTGAATCGCTATTCAAAATATAGCGAGCCCCGCATGGTCGGCGCGGGCCACCGGCCGATTCACGCCTGAATCGCGCCGTCCGGAGTGCGGGCGGCGCGAATGTCCAAGACACGTCAGCCGCGCGGCCGTGGCGCTGGGCGGCCCCTGGATGCCTCAACGTCCGCTGGCTCCGGCACCACCAACTCTGGCAAAGGCAGCCGCGCGATGTCCTGCGCTTCGCCGGCGGTCAGGCCCAAGCCCTGCAGCACGGTCGCCACCACGGCGCTGGCGTGGCCCGCCGGCGCCTGGCCGTGCGCGATCGAGGCCATGGCACTGCCAATGGTGCCGCCAACCAAGTCCACGGCGGCGGCCTCGCTGAAGATGCGAAATTCCTTTTGCTGCAGCCCCAGGCGCAGGTCCTCGACGGCATAGGCGCGGATGGCCGCCGCGAAGGCCGGCACGGCAGCGCCCACATCCAGCAGCAGCAAAGCCCAGGCCGGGCTGTGTTCGGCCAGCCACAGGTAGCGTCGGTTGCCAAACGCCATGCGCTCGGCACCGCGGCGCACTGCAGCATGGCCTTGTGCAATGCATTCGCACAGCGTGGTGGCCAGCCACAGGGCGGCGTGCTCGGCCACCTCTTCGCGCGTCGAAAAGTAGTTGTAGATGGTGCCGCTCGCGACGCCCGCGGCAGCGGCAATGTCCTGCAGGCTCGCCCCAGCCACACCCTTTTGCGAATAGACCTGCATGGCGGCCAGCAGCAACTGGCGGCGCGTGCGCTGGCGCTTGGGGCCGGCCTCGACGCCGGCCAGCAAGGCCTGGTCCAGCGGCGGCGGCAGCGGTGGCAACACGCTCTTGCAAAAAATTGATTTACTTCTCATAATTGAGATTCAATTCATTTTTGATTTGAACCTCATTTTATAGGAGAAGCAGCATGAACTTGCAGTTGGGGTATCTCGTGTTCGGTGTGCGCGACCCGCGCGCCTGGCAGGACTTTTGTGGCGGCATGCTGGGCTTGCCGGCGCCCCTCGAGCATGCGGACGGCAGCCTGGGCTGGCGCATCGACGGCGCACGCCAGCGTCTGGTGATCGTGCCCAAGGGCAACGACGACCTCACGGCGCTGGGGCTGGACTGCGGCAACGCCGAAACGCTTGAACAGGTGCTCGCGCGCCTGCTCGCCCATGGCGTTCAGGTGGCTCCGGCGCCGGCGCCACTTTGCCAGGCGCGCCAGGTGCAGGCCTTGCATGTCGCGCGCGACCCCGCCGGCAACGCCGTCGAGCTGTACTGGGGCCTGCGCGAGGCCAGCGAACCCTTTGCATCGACCGCGTTTCCGGCCGGCTTTCGCACCGCCGGCGTGGGCATGGGGCACGCGGCGCTGGTCAGCAAGGACCTGCAGGCCATGGAGCGCTTTTACGTGGATGCGCTGGGCTTTGGCGTGACCGAGCGACTGGCCGTGCAAACCGGGCCGATTGCCATCCGCGGCGCGTTCCTGCATTGCAATGCGCGCCACCACAGCCTGGCGCTGTTTCAGCTGCCCAGCGGCAAGCGGCTCCACCACTTCATGCTGCAGGCCAACACCCACCTGGACGTGGGCGTGGCGCTGGAGCGGGCGCGGCGCCGGCGCGTGCCACTGGCACTGGACCTGGGCCAGCATCCGGCCCCGGACGGCACCTTCTCGTTCTACGGCATCACGCCGTCGGGTTTTGACTTCGAGATCGGTGCCGGCTGCGGCGAGATCGATCCGGAACATTGGCACGCGCTGTCGGCCCAGCGCACCAGCAGCTGGGGCCACCGGCCGCAGTGGCGCGCCAAGTGGCGCTTCCTGTCGGCCTGGGCCAGCCAGGGCCTGCGCGGCCGGTGCGGGGCGGCCGGCGCGGGACGGCAACCGGATCGGCAACGCGCGACTTGAGCGGCAGACGGCAGCACACACCGCCGAAGCACCGGCACGCCGACCGTCGCCGCCACACGCAGCCGGACGTGGGTGCCCTCAGGCCGGTTGAAAGACCTTCGGCTCGAAGGCCAGCGTGGCAAAGTGGTCCTGCAGCGTTTCGGCGCGGCGGATCAGCTCGACCTGGCCATCGGCGCGCAGCAGCAGCTCCTGCGGACGCAGGCGGCCGTTGTAGTTGAAGCCCATGGCGTGGCCGTGCGCGCCGGTGTCCTGGATCAGCAGCAAATCGCCCTCCTGCGTGGCGGGCAGGGCGCGCTGAATGGCGAACTTGTCGTTGTTCTCGCACAGCGAGCCCACCACGTCCACCACCGGGTCCTGCGCGCCGGGCGTCTTGCCCAGCACGTCGATGTGGTGGTAGGCACCGTACATGCCGGGACGCATCAGCGCCGACATGCAGGCGTCCACGCCCACGTAGTTGCGGTAGATCGCCTTGTGGTTGATGACCTGGGTGACCAGAACGCCGTGCGGGCCGGTGATGTAGCGCCCGCTTTCCATGTAGACCTTGGGCTGCCAGCCGTGGCGCTGCTGGAACTCGCCCAGCAGCGTGGCCGTGGCCTGGCCCAGCTTCTTCACGTCGAACGCGCCGTCCTCGGGGCGGTACGGGATGCCCAGGCCGCCGCCAATGTTGATGAACTCGAAGCGGATCGACAGCTGCTGGCCGACCTGGGCGATCAGCTCCAGCAGCATCTGCACCGTCTGCACCATGTAGTCGGCGTTGCGCTCGTTGGACGCCAGCATGGTGTGCAGGCCGAAGCGGCGCGCGCCGCGCTGCTGCGCCTTCTGAAAGGCGGCCACCAGCTGGTCGTGCGCCACGCCGTACTTGGCTTCCTCGGGCGTGCCGATGATGACGTTGCCGCTGCGCGCCGGGCCGGGGTTGTAGCGAAAGCACACCAGCTCGGGCATGCGCGGCACCTTGTCGATCAGGCTGATGTCGTCCAGGTTGAGGATGCAGCCGCCATCGGCCAGCGCCGCTTCAAATTCGGCCGGCGTGGTGTTGTTGGACGTGAACATGATGTCCTCGCCGCGCCCGCCCGCCTGGCGCGACAGCTGCAGCTCGGCCACCGAACTGCAGTCGTAGCCGAAACCCAGGTCCTGCATGATGCGCAGGATGGCCGGGTTGGGCAGGGCCTTGACGGCGTAGTACTCGCGAAAACCGGGCACGCCGGCAAAGGCCTGCTTCAGCAAGGCGCCGGTCTCGCGGATGCCGACCTCGTCGTAGATGTGGAAGGGGGTGCCGAACTGCTGGGCCAGCGCGGGCAGCAGGGGCTCGAGGCGCTGGCGAAAGCCGGGGGACATGGGCATGGGTTGAATCCGTCGTGAATGGGGTTGGATGCGCGGGCGCTTACTTATTCAAGGCGTCCGCAATGCGCTGCATGGCCTTCTGCACGTTCTCGAAGGAGTTGAAGGCGCTGATGCGGATGTGGTTCTCGCCGCAGCGGCCAAAGCCGGCGCCGGGCGTGCAGACCACGCCCGCCTGCTTGAGCAGAAAGTCGAAGAAGGCCCACGAATCGCGCTCGGAGCGCACCCAGATGTAGGGCGAGTTGTCGCCGCCCACGCAGTCAAAGCCCATGCGCTGGAACGCCTGCCGGATGTAGGCGGCGTTGGCCAGATAGTGGTCGATCAGCGCGCGCACCTCGCGGCTGCCCTCCGGGCTGAACACCGCTTCGGCCGCGCGCTGCACCGGGTAGGACACGCCGTTGAATTTGGTGGTGTGGCGACGGCTCCACAGGTCGCGCACCGACACCGCCGTGCCGTCGGCCGTATAGGCCGTGCAGCGCTTGGGCACCACGGCGTAGGCGCAGCGCACACCCGTGAAGCCGGCGGTCTTGGAGAAGCTGCGGAACTCGATGGCCACGTCCTGCGCGCCCTCGATCTCGTAGATCGAATGCGGCAGTTCGGGATCGCGGATGAAGGCCTCGTAGGCCGCGTCGTACAGGATCAGCGCCTTGTTGGCGCGTGCGTAGTCCACCCAGGTCTTGAGCTGCGCGCGCGTGATGGTGGCGCCGGTGGGGTTGTTGGGAAAGCACAGGTAGATCAGATCGACCGGCTGGCTGGGCAGCGCCGGCACGTAGCCGTTGGCCGGCGTGCATTCCAGGTACTCCAGGCCGGGATAGCGCCCGTCCTGCGGGGCGCCGGTGCGCCCGGCCATGACGTTGGTGTCCACATAGACGGGATACACCGGGTCGGGGATGGCGATGCGGATGTCGCCCGCAAACAGCTCCTGGATGTTGCCGGTGTCGCACTTGGCGCCATCGCTGACGAACACCTCGTCGGCCGTGATGTCGGCGCCGCGCGCCTGGAAGTCGTGCCTGGCAATGGCCTCGCGCAGAAAGTCGTAGCCCTGCTCGGGCCCGTAGCCGCGGAAGGTCTCGGCGCGCGTCAACTCATCCACCGCCTTGTGCATGGCCGCCACGCAGGCCTCGGGCAGGGGCTGGGTCACGTCCCCGATGCCCATGCGGATCAACTCGCGCCCCGGGTTCTCGTCCTGGTGCTCGCGCACGCGCTTGGCGATGTTGGCGAACAGGTAGCTGGCTTGCAGCTTCTGGTAGTTCTCGTTGATCTTGATCATGGCTGAAAAGGCCGGTGAGGATGGATGAGGCTCCGCATGCGCCTCTGTCCGCAAACCCTGATGCTCGGCCCATATCGGACCCTCGCCTTCAGCCAGCCTGGGGCCCGCATGGAGGGGCCCGACTTGATCCCGACAGAGTGTCGGATTTCGGGGCGGTGATTTTAGGGCATGGCGGCAGGTGGCTGCCGTGCAGCTTTGTCGTCACGAGCGAGCCGTTGTCCTGCCGGCGGCCGAATCAGGCGTGATGGCTGGGAAAACTGAACACCGCCCCCTCGCGCACCCCCGCACTCGGCCAGCGCTGGGTGATGGTCTTGCGCTTGGTGTAGAAGCGCACGGCGTCCGGGCCGTAGGCGTGCAGGTCGCCGAACAGGCTGCGCTTCCAGCCGCCGAAGCTGTGATAGGCCACCGGCACCGGCAGCGGCACGTTCACGCCCACCATGCCGACCTGGATGTGGTCGGTGAAGTGGCGCGCGGCCTCGCCGTCGCGGGTGAAAATGCAGGTGCCGTTGCCGTACTCGTGCTCGTTGATGAGCTGCATGGCTTCATCCAGCGAATGCGCGCGCACGATGCCCAGCACGGGGCCGAAGATTTCCTCCTGATAGATCTTCATGCCGGGGCGCACGTCGTCGAACAGGCAGGGGCCGAGGAAGTAGCCGTCCTCATGGCCCTTGACCTTGAGGCCGCGACCATCGACCAGCAGCTTGGCGCCCTCTTGCACGCCGCTGTCCACATAGGCCTTGACTTTCTCGAAGTGCGGCTTCGTCACCAGCGGGCCCATGTCGTTGCCGTTGTCGCTGCCGGGGCCGACCTTCATCTTGGCAATCTCGGTCTTCAAGCCCTCGATCATCCGATCGGCCGTCTCGTTGCCGATGGCGACGATCAGCGGCACCGCCATGCAGCGCTCGCCGCAGCTGCCGTAGGCCGCGCCCATCATGGCGCTGACGGCGTTGCCGATGTCGGCGTCAGGCATCACCACGGCGTGGTTCTTGGCGCCGCCCAGGGCCTGCACACGCTTGCCGTGCCTGCTGCCTTCGGTGTAGATGGCCTCGGCAATGGGGGTGGAGCCGACAAAGCTGATGGCCTTGACGCGCGGATCGTGCAGCAGCGCATCGACCGCTTCCTTGTCGCCGTTGACGACGTTGAGCACGCCGGGCGGCAGGCCCGCCTCCAGCGCCAGCTCGGCAATGCGCAGGGCCGACGAGGGGTCGCGCTCGGAGGGCTTCAAGATGAAGCAGTTGCCGCAGACCACCGCCATGGGCCACATCCACAGCGGCACCATGGCCGGAAAGTTGAAGGGCGTGATGCCCGCCACCACGCCCAGCGGCTGGTGCTCGGCCCAGGAGTCGATGCCGGGGCCGGCGTTGCGGCTGTGCTCGCCCTTGAGCAGCTCGGGCGCGTAGCTGGCGTATTCGATGTTCTCGATGCCGCGCTGCAGTTCGCCGTGCGCGTCCGCCAGCACCTTGCCGTGCTCGGCGGTGATGAGCTGGGCGATCTCGTCGGCGTGTTCTTCGAGCAGCACCTTCAGGCGGCTCATGACCCGCGCGCGCTTGAGCGGCGGCAGGTTGCGCCAGGCCGGGAAGGCCTTTTCGGCCGAGGCAATGGCCGCATGAACCGTGGCTTTGCTGGCCAGCTCGACGCTGGTGGATGAAGCCCCGGTGGCCGGGTTGAACACCGGCTGCGTGCGGCCGTGCTCGTGAATGATCTTGCCGTCGATCAGGTGGCCGACGGTGGCGGTGACGTGCTGGTCGTGTTTCATGATTTTATGAATGAAATATGCCTCTGGCGCCCGTCCATCAAGCGCAGGCAGCTATTGAAACGAAAATGAATACCGGACGCAGAGGACGCAAAGATTACGCAGAGGACGCAAAAGAGAAAACAAAATGGTTTCTTCTGCGTCTTTTGCGAATCCTTTGCGTCCTCTGCGTCCGGCTGTTCAATCTCTCAGGCCACCTCCGCCAGCGCATCCCCCAGGGCGCTCACCAGGCGGTCGATTTCGGCCGGCGTGCTGATGAAGGGCGGTGCCATCTGGATGGTGTCGCCGCCGTAGCGCACGTAAAAGCCCTTCTTCCAGCAGGCCATGGCGACTTCGTAGGGTCGCTTGGCAGGCTCGCCGGACACGGGCGCAATGGTCAGGCCGGCGGCCAGGCCGTAGCTGCGGATGTCGAGCACGTGTTTGGCACCCTTCAGGCCATGCACGGCATCGGCAAAGTGCGGCGCCAGCGCCTTGGCGCGGCCGACGCCGTCCTCGCGCTCCAGCAGCTCCAGCGCGGCGATGCCGGCGGCGCAGGCCACGGGGTGCGCGCTGTAGGTGTAGCCATGCGCGAACTCCAGCATGTACTCGGGCCCGCCGGCGGCCATGAAGCTGTCATAAATTTCCTTGCTGGCAATCACGCCGCCCAGCGGCTGCGCGCCGTTGGTCACCTGTTTGGCAAAGGTCATGATGTCGGGCACCACGCCAAAGGCCTCGGCGCCCGTCATCGCGCCGCAGCGGCCGAAGGCGGTGATGACCTCGTCGAAGATCAAGAGGATGCCGTGCTGGGTGCAGATTTCGCGCAGGCGCTGCAGGTAGCCCACGGGCGGGATGACGACGCCGGCCGAGCCGCTGAAGGGCTCGACGATGACGGCGGCGATGTTGCTGGCGTCGTGCAGCGCGATCAGGTCCAGCAGGCGGTCGGCCAGCGCCACGCCGCCTTCGGCCGGCTGGCCCTTGATGAAGCTGCCCATGGGCGGCTGGGTGTGGGGCAGGTGGTCGGCCTCGATGCCCTGGCCATAGACCTTGCGGTTGCCCACCATGCCGCCCACCGAGATGCCGCCGAAGTTGACGCCGTGGTAGCCCTTCTCGCGCCCGACGAGGCGCGTCTTGCCGGCCTGGCCTTTCAGCCGCCAATAGGCGCGCGCCATCTTCAGCGCCGTATCGGCCGCCTCCGAGCCGCTGCTGGTGAAGAACACGTAGTCCAGGCCAGCCGGTGTCAGGCGCTTGAGAGTGTTGGCCAGCTCGAAGGACAGCGGGTGGCCGAACTGAAAGCCGGGCGAATAGTCCAGCCGCGCGGCCTGCTGGCCCACGGCTTCGGCGATTTCGCGCCGGCCATGGCCCAGGCCGCTGCACCACAGGCCCGACAGGCCGTCGAAGATCTTGCGGCCCTCGCTGTCGGTGTAGTAGGCGCCCTGGCCTTCGACGACGATGCGCGGGTCGCGCTTGAACTGGCGGTTGGCGGTGAAGGGCATCCAGTGCGCGTCCAGCCAGGCGGCGTCCTGGCGCACGACGGTGCTGGCGGTGGTGGCGGGGGCGATGGCGCTCATGGAGCGAGTCTCCTGGAAAGGGGCCGGTGTGGCGAGTTTCAAGCGGCCATTGTCGGCCGGTGATTTAATCGGTCAAATAGGCAAATATCCAAGCTTGCTTGACGATTCATGAAAGTAAATCCACGCGTCGGACGCGGCTGCGCCCTGCTCGGCCAGGTCAGCGACATGGACCTGCGCCTGCTGCAGGTGTTCAAGGCCGTGGTCGAGTGCGGCGGCATGGCGGCGGCCGAGCTGGAGCTGAACATCGGCATCAGCACCGTCAGCCGCCACGTGAAGGACCTGGAAACCCGCCTGGGCCTGGCCCTGTGCCGGCGCGGGCGCGCGGGCTTTGCCGTGACGGCCGAGGGCCAGCGCGTGTACGACGAAACCCTGCGGCTGCTGGCCGCGGTCGATGGCTTTCGCGCCAGCGTTCATGACCTCCACGCGCGCATGGGCGGCAAGCTGGCCATCGCGCTGTTCGACAAGACGGCCAGCAACCCGGCGGCGCGCATCCACCAGGCCATTGCCGCGTTTGCCGAGCAGGCGCCCGACGTGGCGCTGGAGCTGCACGTGGGCACCATCCAGGCCATCGAGCGCGGCGTGCTGGACGGCAGCTTTGCCGTCGGCGTGATCCCGGCGCACCGCACGTCGGGCAGCCTGCGCTACGACCGGCTGTTCGGCGAGACCATGCGCCTGTATGCCGGTGCCGGCCATGCGCTATTCGATCAGGAGCGTCCTGCGCTGGACTGGAAAGCGCTGCGCGCCCGATCGGACTTTGCCGGCCTGGGCTACCACTCGCCCAATATGGAACTGGCGCACGGGCGCCAGCTGCAGCGCGGGGCCACCGCGTTCGACCAGGAGGCGATCGCCACCCTGATCCTCTCGGGGCGCTTCGTCGGCTTTCTGCCCGAGCACTATGCCGCGGCCTTCGTGCAGAGCGGGCGAATGCGCGCCGTGGCCCCTGCCAAGCTGCACTACGCCTGCGACTTCGTCAGCGTGCTGCGCCGCTCGCCGCAGCCGGCGCGCGCGGCGCTGGCGTTTCATCAGGCGCTGCTGGCGGCTCATGCGCCGCCGCATCGGCCACCGCCAGCGCAAAGCTGAACACCGTGCCGCGCGGCTGCTGGGGTTCGTGCACCAGGGCGCCACCGTGCTGCTCGATGCCGGTGCGGCACAGCGACAGGCCCAGGCCCATGCCCTCGTCCTTGGTGGTGAAAAAGGGCGTGAACAGCTGGCGCGCCACCTCCTCGCTGATGCCGCTGCCGGTGTCGGCCACGGCAAAACGCAGGTGGCGGCGGGCACCGGCGGGGCTGGAGGTCGGCGGGGGCCCGGGCTGCACCGACAGGCGCAGCAGGCGCGGCGCGGGCCCGCCGGCCATGGCCTGCATGCCGTTGCGCGCCAGGTTGAGCAGCACCTGCTCGATCATGGTGGGCTCGCACCACACGGGGGGCAGGCTGGCCGCGCAGTCCACCTGCACGCGGATGTCCAGCTTGCGCGCCTGCAGCTGGATCAGCGGCAGCACGGTGTCCAGCAGCGCCTGCGGCGCCACCGCCTGGCGCCGGGTGGCCCGTCGGCGCACCAGGTCGTGCACGCTGTGGATGACCTTGCCGGCGCGCCCGGCCTGCTCGGCAATGCGCGCCAGAGCGGTGCGCACCTCGTCCAGCGGCACGCGCGCCGCCCCATGGCCCAGCAGGTTGAGCGAGCCGGTGGCGTAGCTGGAGATGGCCGCCAGCGGCTGGTTCAGCTCGTGGCTCATCAGCGAGGCCATTTCGCCGACGGTGGCCAGGCGCGCGCTGGCGGCCAGGCGCTCCTGGCTGGCACGCGCCACGTCCTCGGCGCGGCGCTGCGCCGTCAGGTCCAGCACGGCGCCCATCCAGCCGCCGTGCTTGCCGGCGGCGCCTATCAGCGGCGCCTCGATGATCAGCACCGGAAAGCGCGTGCCGTCCTTGCGCATGAACACCGACTCGACCCCTTCGCGCGGCGGCACCGTGCCGGTCAGCCGCACGGCCTGGCGCTCGCCGTATTCCTGCACGTGCTCGGGCGGCCAGTAGGGCGCGGGCAGCGCGTGGCCGATCAGCTCCTCGGGCGCAAAGCCGGTCATGGCACAAAAGGCCGGGTTGACGTAGGTGATGCACCCCTGCAGGTCGCGCGCGCGCAGCCCGGTGACCAGCGAGTCCTCCATCGCCTTGCGAAAAGCCAGCGCCTCGCCCAGCTCCAGCTCGGCCTGCTGGCGCCGCCTGAAGTCGCGCGCCAGCAGGATGAGCACGGTGACCAGCGCGATCGACAGGCCGGTGACCAGCGCCGTCATCACGTTGGGCAAGGTGTCGGGCGCCTGGCGACCGCCCTCCATGCGCAGCACCAGCGTGTTGCCTGGCAGGTCGAGCAGCTGTTGCGACACGAACAGCCGCGCGCCGCGCCGCGGCCCGCCCTGCACCGCCAGGCGCGTGCCGTCGAGCTCGGTGAAGGCCACGCTCTGGCGCTGGGTGTAGGTGGGTGCCAGCATGGCGCTCAGCATGCCGGCCAGCGAGTAGGTCACCACCAGATAGCCGCTGCGCCGCGCGCCGGCGCCGATCGGCAGGCACATGGGCATCACCTCTTCGCCCACGCCGCCCGGGCGCTGCACGAAGTGGCTTTCGGCGTAGGCCGCGCCATCGAGCTTGGCAGCGCTGGCGCAGGCCTCGCGGATGCGCTGCGTCTCCTGTCCGCGCGGCCCTTCGTCCGCCGGCTGGAAGGGGGGGTAGTAGGGGCTGTCGACACTCGCCAGCAGGCGCAGGTGGGTATCGCGCCACTCCAGGCGCAGCCAGTC
This sequence comes from Burkholderiaceae bacterium, assembly GCA_041396485.1. Taxonomy (GTDB): domain Bacteria; phylum Pseudomonadota; class Gammaproteobacteria; order Burkholderiales; family Burkholderiaceae_C; genus Ottowia. The sequence goes on from JAWKYM010000002.1 coordinate 196,192, forward strand.
GCGATAACGGTCCAGCAGAGCCAGGGCGGCCGGCGGCCAGCGCTCGGGCGTGAGCTGCAGGGTGGCCAGCCCATGCAGGTCCTGCTGGCGCCGCGTCAGGCCCTGGCGCAGGGTTTGCACCGCATTGACGTTGTCGCGGTCCAGGGCGCGCTGCAGCTCGTCGATTTCATGGTTGCGCACCAGCCAGACCAGCACGCCCAGCATCAGCGCCACCACCAGCACCAGCATGACCCACAGCCGCCAGCGCCGCCACAGCGCCAGCAGCCGCTGCAGGCGCGGGCGCCCCTGGCGCGCCAGGCGCCGGGCGGCGGCCAGCCAGGCTTCGGTCACAGGCGGCGGTGCTGCAGGGCCGGCAACTGCTGGCGCCGCGCCGCCAGCGCGGCCGCGTCCAGCTCGGCCAGCGCGACGCCGGCGCCGGTGGCGCGCTGGGTCAGCACCTGGCCCCAGCCATCGATCACCATCGATTGACCCCAAGTGCGCCGGCCGTTCTCGTGCAGGCCGCCCTGGGCGGCGGCAATCACGCCGCACAGGTTTTCGACCGCGCGCGCGCGCAGCAGCAGCTCCCAGTGCGCCTGGCCGGTGACGTGGGTGAAGGCGCTGGGCACCAGCAGCAGGTCGGCGCCCTGCGCCGCGTAGGCGCGGTACAGCTCGGGAAAGCGCAGGTCGTAGCACACCGACAGGCCGACGCGCCAGTTGTGGCCGTCGCGCGAGGGCAGCTCGAACAGCACCGGCTGGCTGCCGGCCTCCAGCACCGCGGCCTCGTCGTATTGACGCTCGCCGTCGTTGAAGCGAAACAGATGGATCTTGTCGTAGTGCGCCACGCGCTCGCCGGCGGGCGAAAAGACCAGCGAACTGTTGCGCACGCGCTGCTCGTCGCGCGGCTCGCGCGACAGTGGCAACGTGCCGCCCACGATCCACAGGCCCAGCTCGCGCGCGGTGGCCGCCAGCCAGGACTGGATGGGGCCCGCCCCCAGCGCTTCCTGCAGCGCCAGCTTGTCGGTGTCGCGCCGGCCCATGACGCAGAAATATTCGGGCAGCACCGCCAGCTCGGCGCCCGCGGCGGCGGCCTCGGCCAGCAGGGCATGGGCCGCGCGCAGGTTGGGCTCCACCTGCGTGCAGGAAACCATCTGGATGGCGGCGACGTGCATCACTTCTCCTTGGGTGTGCCGGGCGCAGCGGCGGCGGCCGCGGCGGCCGAAGCAGCGGCCGCCGCGGCTTCCGCCGACAGCTTGACGGGTACCACCTCCGGATTGTCCCAGCTGCCGGTGATCTCGAACTCGCGCGTGGCCGCCTGCGCCAGCGGCTGCTTGAGCACCAGTTGCGCCACGAAGGCGCCCAGGCCGATGGCGGGGTTGATCAGGGCCGTCGCCAGCGCGGCGGTGCCGGCGTCGATCTCGGGCACCACCAGCACGCGCAGCTTTTGCGTTTCCTGATCCAGGTTGACCTGGCCATCCATCAGCACCGCGGCGTTCACGCCCTTCATCTGCAGGTTGCGCGTTTGCGCCACGCCGTGCGTGACGGTGGCGTCGCCGCGCACGAAGTCGAACGCGAAGCCGCTGCTGAACACGTCGCGAAAGTCCAGCGTGAGCCGGCGCGGCAGCGCCTGCAGGCTGAGCACGCCCAGCAGCTTGGCCAGGCCCGGGTCGGCCTTCAGGAACTGGCCGGCGCCGATGTCCAGGTGCAGCTGCCCGTCCATGCTGGCGTAGTGCGGCGAATACGGCGAACCGACCCAGCCCAGCTCGCCGCCGATCTGCCCCTTGCCGCCGCGCATCACGCCGGCCATGCCAAAGCGCGCCAGCAGAGCGCCGGCGTCGCGCACGTCCAGCTTGAAGTCCAGCGTGGTGCGCCGCTGGTCCTGGGCGCTGCGCACCGAGCGCGTGCCCGCTGGCAGGGCCGGCGCCTGCGGTTGCGCGGCCCAGCGGCCGGAGGCGGCGAGGCTGGCCTCGGGCACCGTCAGCGCCAGCCGCGTGAGCTGCCACTCGTGCAGCGCCTCGGCGCCGGGTGCGGCGCGGACCCGCGCCAGGTCGCGGTTGACCGCCTGCACCTCCAGCCGGCCCAGCTTCCTGCCGTGCAGCTCGAAGTCGTCCACCACGATGTCCAGCGCCGGGATGCGGCTGGGCGGCTGCTCCAGCGCATTGGCGTCGGCCGGGTCGCCGGCGGCCAGGTTCAGCCGTGCCAGGCGCGCGCGCACGGCGCCGGGCTGCCCATCCGCACCCTCGGTGTAGTCGATGCGTCCGGCCAGCTCGCGCGCCTGCACCTGGGCCTGCCAGTTGGCGCCGTTGCGCGTGGCGCTGGCGTGCAGCTCGTGCAGGCTGCGCTCGTCCACGCGCAGCACGCCGACGTCAAAGGTCCACTGGTCGGGCAGGCCTTCGCCGTGCCAGGACGGCGCTGCGGCCGCGGGCGGCTGCGGCTCGGCCCCGGCGGACGGCGCCGCGTCGGTGCTGGCGGGCGCCGCGGCCAGGTGCTCGGCGGCGCGCAGCCAGGCATCGACGTCGATCTCGGGCCAGCGCACGCTGGCCTGCACGCCGGCGGGCGGCAGCACCAGAGGCTGGACAGCGGCCTGCCCCAGCGCCACCGCGCCGCGTGCCGGCACACCCGCGCCGTGCTCCAGCTCCAGCGCCAGGCGGTCGGCCAGTTGCACCCGCAGGCGCTCGGGCGCGGTGCTGCCCGACCCGCCCGCTTGCGCCAGCGACACGCGCAGCGGCCAATCCGCGTCCTGCGGCTTGTCCAGCGGCGCCGGCCAGTTCAGCGCCAGGCCGCGCAGATCGCTGCGCACCTCGAGCTGCATGGCGGCACCCTGAAAGCCGAGGCCCAGCTGGTAGTCGGCGCGGCCGCTGGCCTGGCGCGCCAGCGCCGCCACGGCGCTCCAGGATGGCCCCCAGGCCCCGCTGCCGCGCAGGCCCTCGGCGCTGGCCTGGCCGCTGGCCTGGATCTGCACGCGCGACGCGCCGGCCGCGGCCCCGGCCACCGTGCCGCCGCTCACCTGCACGGCCCCACCCAGCACCTGGGCCTGGGCATTCTCGATGGCAAACCCGGCCTCGGAAAAGCTCACCGCCCCGCTGACCCGCTCCAGCGGCGGCGCCGCGGTCGCCAGGCGCAGCGCGTTGCCGGCCAGCCGCACGCGGCCCTGCACCTTGGCCTGCTCCAGGGTGTGCACCGGCAGGTCCAGTTTCAGTTCGAGCGTGGCGTCGCCGCTGGCGCTGGCGCCGTCCAGCGCGTGCTGCGTGAAGTCGGCCACCGGCGAGCCGCGCACGATGGCCAGCGCCGCCGCCAGCGGCCCGCTGCCGCTGGCCTGCACCTGCACCCGGGGTTGCTTGAAGTCGGGCACGCTGGCCTCGATGGCGGCAAAGCGCCAGCCGGCGTGGCCCTGCACGCGGGCGGCGCCGCCATGCACCTGCATGCCGGCACGCTCGAACACCAGCTCGCCGTCCAGCGCCTCCAGCGCCGGCCAGGGCGCCTGGCCCTTGGGCTGCAGGCGCGACGGCACGTAGTTGAGCAGCACGCCGCTGACCGGCCCGCCGATGCGAAACGTGCCCACCTCGCCCGGCAGGTTGAAGGGCAGCTCGCGCAGCTTGCCCTGCACGCGCACGGTCACGTCGCGGCCCTCGCCCTTGCGCACGGCGTCGCGCACGTAGTGGCGCGCCGGGGCGGGGATGCTGAGCGGCAGATAGCGGTACACCCGCGCCCCGTTGGCGCGGTCAAAGCGGCCCTGCAGATCGAGCACGCCCGGCAAGCGCGGCCCGCTGCCGTCGGCGTTCTCGCCGCTGTGCCAGCGCGCCGAAAAGCGACCGGCGGCATCGGCATTGGCCAGCGTCAAATCCTCCACCTGCAGCTCGATGCGCTCGCCCTGCACGCGCCACTGGGCCTGCGCCTTGAGCTCGTCGAGCGGGATGCGCGGCTCCTCGAACACGCCCGGAAACGTGAGCGCGCCGCCTTGGATGCTCACGCGGGCGCGTCCGCCGGCGGGCCCGGCCTCCAGCTGCAGCGCCGCGCCCTCCAGTCCCGGGATGCCGGTCTGCACATGGCCCTGGGCGTCCGGCGCGGCAGTGGCCAGCGCCCCCACGTGCAGGCCCGTGGCGCTGGCCTGCAGCCGCCAGTCGCTGGGTGCCTGCAACGGCCCGTCCCAGCGCGCGTCCACCCGCTCGAGCAGGCCGGCCACCGGCTGCTGCTGCAGGCGCTCGGCCCACTTCGTCGGCAGCGGCAGGCTGGCGGCCAAGTGAGCCAGGCTGCCCAGGTCAATCCGGTCCGCCTGCAGCGTGCCGCCGGCCGCGCGATGGCTGAGGCTCAGGTTGCCGCCCGGCCAGGCCTTGCCGTCGGGCAGGGTGAACCGCAGCGCCTGCGTCGCGACCTGAAAGCCGCCCGCCTGCTGGCGCCACGTCAAGCGCGTGCTGAGCGCGGCCAGGGCCAGCGGCGGCCGCTGCGGCGCCAGCATGACGGCGGCATCCTGCATGGCCAGGTCGGCGCGTGCGTCCACCGGCGCGCCGCGGCGCACGTCCAGCCACAGGCGCAACGCCGCGGCGCCACGCAGGCCGCTGACGCCCTGCGCCTGCAACCAGGGCGCCAGCGGGGCCGCGGCCGCCGCCTGCACGCCTGGCAGCAGCGCGTACAGCTGGCCGTCCCAGCTTTGCCAGCGTCCGGCGTGACGCTCCAGCAAGGCCTGGCGAAACTGGCCGATCAGCGTGAAGCGCTCGCCCCAGGCCGGCGGCGGCGTGGCGTCCACGCGCCACTGGTGGCGGCGCAGGCCGTTGCGCAGCACCGCGTCGATGCGCTCGAAGGCCACCGGCGGCGCGCCGTGCTGGGCGTCGGTCCAGGTCAGGCGCGCGTCGCGCAGCACGATTTCTTCCTGCGCAAACAGCCAGTCGGCGGCGCGCGTGTCGCCGGACGATCCGGCGCTCAGCTCCAGCCCACCCAGCCACCATTGCCCCTGGGCACGGCGCTCCAGCACCACCTCGGCGCCGTCGATCACCAGCTGCTCCAGACCGCCGCGCAGCAGCGAAGCCACCGAAAACACCACCAGCACGCGCGGCACCTGCAGGCCTGCCTGGCCCTCCGGGCCCAGCACGCGCAGATCGCGTACCGCCACCTGGGGCACCAGGCCATTGGACTCGACCGTGAGTGCGCCCATCGTCACGGAAGTGCCCAGCGCCCGCGTGGCCAGCGCCTCCAGCCGCGGACGAAAGGCGTCGATTCGCGGCACAATGAACCAATGCAGTGCCGACCAGGCCAGCACGATGAGCAGCAACAGCACCCCCACGGTGCGCACGGCCCAACGCACGGCAACGGCAACAACGCGGATCGGAAAATGACTCAAAGGCGTGCGAGTGGAGCAGTCGATTGAAACCGACAGGCCAAGCGCCGGCCCGGCCGGCGGCAGAGGGACGGAAATTATGACCCGCGATGCAGCGTCGGGCGCGGTGCTGACCCGCGAGCCACCCCAGCCGGCAGGGGCGTTGCACTCGCGCCTGGTGCAGCGCCTGCGCCGCCGCTATGCCGACGAATTGCCCCTGTTGCCCCCCGGCACGCCGGACGCCGCCAGCATGGGCGAGACCCTGCAGCGCCTGCGCGCGCGCGGCCACGCCACCGGCGCGGCGCTGCGCATCCTGCGCCAGCTGGTCATGGAACGGCTGGTGGTACTGGACTGCGAGCAGGACGCGCCCCTGGCCGCCGTGACCGGCGTGGTCACCGCGCTGGCCGAGCTGGCGCTGGACGTGGCCTGCACCGAGGCCTTCGAGCAGCTCGACGCCCGCCACGGCGCGCCCCGGACCGCCGCCGGCGAGCGCGCCCAGTTGTGGGTGGTGGGCATGGGCAAGCTGGGCGCGCGCGAGCTCAACGTCTCCAGCGACATCGACCTGATCTACATCTACGACGCCGACGGCGAGACCGCCGGCCGCGACGGCGGCGCCGGCAGCATTTCGGTGCACGAGTACTTCATCCGCGCGGTGCGCCTGATCAGCACCCTGATCGGCGACGTGACCGAGCACGGCTTCGTGTTTCGCGTCGATCTGGCGCTGCGCCCCAACGGCAACTCGGGCGCACCGGCCTGCTCGCTGGCCGCGCTGACCGAGTACATGCGCGTGCAGGGCCGCGAGTGGGAACGCTTTGCCTGGCTCAAGAGCCGCGTGGTCGCGCCGCGCGCCGTGCTGGTCGGCGGGCCGGTGCAGGCGCTGCGCTCGGTGGTGCAGCCCTTCGTGTTTCGCCAATACCTGGACTACAGCGTGTTCGACGCGCTGCGCGAGCTGCATCGCCAGATCCGCGATCACGCCAGCAAGCGCAGCGCCGGGCGCCCGGCACGCGCCAGCGACGTCAAGCTCTCGCGCGGCGGCATCCGCGAGATCGAGTTCATCGTGCAGCTGCTGCAGGTGGTGCGCGGCGGCCAGTACCCGGAGCTGCGCACGCGCCCCACGCTGGGCGCGCTCGAGCGCATCGCCCGCGCCGGCCTGATGCCCGCCGAGGCCACCGAAGCGCTGGCGCGTGCCTACGTGTTCCTGCGCCGGGTCGAGCACCGCATCCAGTACCTGGACGACCAGCAGACGCACCTGCTGCCCACGCACGACGACGACCTGCTGTGGCTGGCGCGCAGCATGGGTCATGCCGATCTGTGCGCCTTTTTGTGCGCGTTTGACGCCCACCGCGAGGCGGTCGCCGAGCAGTTCGACCAGCTGCTGGGCGGACCCGAGCCCTGCAAGGCCTGCGGCAAGCCCAGGCCCGGCCCCACCGGCCAGGCCGCGGCCGATGACGGCGCCGACCTGGCGCGCCTGCCCACGCTGACCGAGCACGCCGTCGTGCGCGCCGAGCTGCAGCGCTGGTGCGCCTTGCCCAACGTGCAGGGCCTGCGCGAAGAGGCCCGCCAGCGCCTGCTGCGCCTGATGGTGCGCACGCTGGAGTGGCTGGACGCCGGCCGCGTGGGCGACACCGCCGTGCTGCGCTTTCTGGAATGGGTGGACGCGCTGCGCCGCCGCCAGAGCTATCTGGCCCTGCTGCTGGAGCGCCCGGCCGCGCACGAGCGCCTGCTGCGCGTGCTGGGCACGGCGCGCTGGCCCGCGCGCTACCTGATGCGCCATCCGGGCGTGATCGACGAGTTGGCCAACCCCGACCTGCTGGCCGGTCGCTTTGATGCCGCCACGCTGGAGCGCGAGCTGCAGGAGCGCCGCAACGCCCTGGCGCGCGGCGGCGAGGACGACGAGGAGAACCTGCTGTCCCTGCTGCGGCGCGCCCACCATGCCGAGGTGTTCCGCACCCTGGTGCGCGACGTGGAGCACAGCATCACGGTCGAGCAGGTGGCCGACGACCTGTCGGCCCTGGCCGACGCCATCCTGCGCGTGAGCCTGCGCTGGTGCTGGCCGCTGGTGCGCCATCACCACCGCGCCACGCCGCAGCTGGGCGTCATCGGCTACGGCAAGCTGGGCGGCAAGGAGCTGGGCTACGGCAGCGACCTGGACCTGGTGTTCGTCTACGACGACGACCACGAGCGCGCGCCCGAGATCTATGCCGCGCTGGTGCGCAAGCTGATCACCTGGCTGACGCTCAAGACCGGCGACGGCGACCTCTACGAGATCGACACCGCCCTGCGCCCCAATGGCGGCTCGGGCCTGCTGGTGACCTCCTTCAGCGCCTACGCCGACTACCAGCAGCAGCGCGGCAGCAACACCGCGTGGACGTGGGAACACCAGGCCATGACCCGGGCGAGAATGGTCCCCCCACGCTTCACGGCTGCGCCTGTTTCGCTGCCCCCCGAGGGGGCCCTCGCCGCCTTGGGGCGGCCCGACGGCGGCGAGATGGTGCCCCCTGAGATCTCCGACACCGACGGCACTGCCCCTTCATCGATGGAGCAGCGCTTCAACGCCATCCGCCATGCCGTCATCACCGCGCCGCGCGACCGCGCCGCGCTGCGCGCCGAGATCGTGGCCATGCGCGAGCGCATGCGCGCGGCGCATCCGGTGCCCGCGGGGCAGTTCGACGTCAAGCACAGCGCCGGCGGCATGATCGACGCCGAGTTCGCCACCCAGTACCTGGTGCTGGCGCACGCCGGCGAGCAGCCCGAACTGGAACCCAACCTGGGCAACATCGCTCTGCTGCAGCGCGCCGAAGCCGCCGGCCTGCTGCCCGCCGGCGTGGGCCAGGCCAGTGCCGACGCCTACCGCCGCCTGCGCCACGTCCAGCACCTGGCGCGGCTGGACGAGCAGCCCACCCAGGTGGCGCCCAACACCCTGGCTGCGGAACGCGCGGCCATCGGCGCGCTGTGGCAGGCCGTTTTTGGCGCGCTGCCGGACCCATCCGCCTGATATTTGCTGGAAGAGCCCATTTTCACTTCAGTCCCACCTTCCACCGCGCTTGCCCCGGAGTCATGCCGTAGTGCTGCCGGAACGCGCGATTGAGCGCCGAGGCCTCAGAAAACCCGCAGGCGTGCGCGATGGCCGAGATGCTGCGCTGCGCGTTGCGCGGCTCCTGCAGCATGGCGCGGGCGGCTTGCAGGCGGGTCGTGCGCAGCAAGTCCTGAAAGCTCGCGCCCTCGCCCGCGAGCAGGCGTTGCAGATGGCGTGCCGAGATGCCCTGGCGCTGCGCCAGCCAATCCAGGCTGAGGCGACCGCTGCCCAGATGGGCGGCAATGTCGGCCCGCACGGCGGCAAGGCGCGCGGCGGCCAGGCTGTGCTGTTCGGCCCAGGCGGCGTAGTCTGGCGACTGGCCCAGGGCCACCGCCAGCATGTCCTGCAACTGGCGCGCGGCCAGTTGCTGGCTGGCCACGCCATGCAACGGCTCTGATTCGAGCAGGCAACCGAAGCGCCGCAGCAGTTGCAGCGTGGGCGTGCCGCGCCGCAGCACCAGCATGGGCGCGGCGGACAGACGAGGCAGCATGGACGCCACGTCGCGGTGCGGCACGCGCAGCACCCATGAAGCACCCGCCTGCTGGGAAATCCGCATGGGCCGCGCCTGCGACAGCAGCACTGCGTCACCAGGGCGCAGGTGCAGCGCTTCGCGGCCGGGCTGCTCGATGAGTGCCTCGGCCGAAGGCATGAGCAGCATCAGGTCGTCCTGCCCGTCCTTGCAGAGCTGCGCGGTGCGCGTGGTGCGCACCGCGCTCGCCCGCGCGCCGCCCCAGCTCGCTCCCGGCACGGTGCGCAGCGTGGCGCGGTAGTGCAAGGACCGGTCGGCATGCAGGGGCGCCAGGTCCACCCGCATCACGCCGGACAGGTAGTCGCGCATGGCGCCCAGGCGGCGGTCCGCGGGCAGAGTGTGCAGGCACAGGCGGGCGTCCAGGGGCACAGCGGCGTCGTGGGCGGGGTTCATGCGGAAGTTCCCTCGTTGCAGGCGCGGTCAGTGTCGCAGAACACGCATGTCGCGTGGCGTCAAGGCGATGGCGCGCGGCGTCAAGACACGACGCGGGGCTTTGCGAAGAATCGCGCAGTCCGCCCGCGTTCTGCTTGCGGGTTTGCTACCCAATCAATAGCTGTTTGCGCTTGCTGGACAAGCGCTGAAGCTTGAAAACACCAGAACCAATATGCTCTACAAGCTCTCCCTCGGCGCCCTGGCCTGCACCCTGATGCTGCCCGCCACGGCGTGGGCCGACACCTTCACCGTCAACCATGCAGGCGACGCGCCCGACCACGTGCTGGGCGACGGCGCGTGCCACGTGCTGGGCGGCGGCTGCACGCTGCGCGCGGCCATCGAGCAGGCCAATGCACTGCCCGGCCCGCACACCATCGCGTTCGACTTTGGTGGCGCGCCCACCACCATCGGCCTCACGTCGCAACTGCCCACCATCACGCGCCAGATCGCCATCGACGGCACCACGAACGGCGGCACACCCAACGCGCAGGCGGTGGGAAACGACGCCGTCATCACCGTGCGCATCGATGGCGCGGCCATCAACAGCCCGCACGGCGGCGAGCACGGCCTGGTGTTCGGCCCCAGCGGGTCGGGCGGCGCGTCGGGCTCGGTGCTGCGCGGCGTCGCCGTCACGCGCTTCAGCGGCGTGGGCGTGGTGGTCAGCGGCAACAGCGGCATTGGCGGAGCGATGACCAACGTGACGGGCGTCACGCTGGCGGGCAACTTCATCGGGCTGGACCTGGACGGCACGACGCCCCTGCCCAACGGCGCGATGGCCATCGCCATCCAGGAGAACGCCAGCGACACCATCGTGGGCGGCCCCCAGCCCGCGGACCGCAACCTGATCGTGTCGGACGGCAGCCGCAGCGCCATCGCCATCCACGACACGCTCCTGGGCGGCCTGGTGGCGGGCAACTACATCGGCACGGGCCGCACGGGCAATGCGCTCCTGGCGGGCACGCACACGGGCATTTCGCTGAACGGTGCGCGCAACGTCACCCTTGCCAACAACGTGATCGGCGCACAGGACGTGGGCGTCCATGTCGGCAACCACGCCGAATACACCCGGCTGCATGCCAACCGCATCGGCGTGGGCGCGGGCGGCGCCCCCATTGCCGGGGCCGGCAGCCGCCACGGCGTCTTCGTCACCAGCGGCAGCGGCGTCAACAGCCCGTACGAGACCCGCATCGGCAGCACCAGCGCGGCAGACGCCAACACCATCGCCCACTGGGGCGGCAATGGCGTGCGCGCCGAGATCAGCAACGCCGGCGCCAGCAACATGAGTTTCATCGCCATCCTGGGCAACAGCATCTACGCCACCGGCGGCGAAGGCATCGAGCAGATCGACACCGCCAACGGCCACGGCACCGCCCCCGGCAGCCGCGCACCGGGCTCGATCACCGGCCTGCCGCGCCCGGTCATCACCAGCACGGCGGGCGGCATGGTCCACTTCACGCTGACCGACGGCCCGTGGGACAGCACGCTGCGCTTCGAGTTGTTTGCCAGCACCGAGTGCCATGCCAGCGGCTGGGGCGCGGGCCGCACGTTCCTGGGCGCGGCCAGTGTGCAGAACGACGAAGATGGTCAATACAGCGGCTCCCTCGTGCTGCCGAGCCTGCCGGCGGGCGCGGCGGTGCTGACGATGACCGCTTCCAGCGACTACGGCGGGCAGTTCGGCACGTCGGAGTTCTCGCAATGCGCGGCGGTGCAGGGCGCCAGCCCAGGCGGCGGCGCGGTCGCCGTGCCCACCCTGGGGCACGCGGGCCTGACGCTGCTGTCGCTGGGGCTGGCGGGCCTGGGCGCGCTGCGGCGGCGCGGGCCTGCTGGTGACCTCCTTCGACGCCTACGCCGACTACCAGCAGCGGCGCGGCAGTAGCACCGCCTGGACCTGGGAGCACCAGGCCATGACCGGGGCAAGGATGGTGCCGATCGTGGCCATGCGCGAGCGCATGCACGCGGCGCATCGCAGGCCGATCCTGGCGCGCTGCCGAGCCCATCCGCCGGAAACTACAATTTTTATAGCTGTTTGCGCTTGCTGTTCAAGCGCTGCGGGCCATTTTTCTTGAAACTCCGACACCCCACGCAACGGCTGGCGCGCCCGCGGCTCAAGCGCGCATCAGCGCCTCGATCTCGTCGGGCGCCACCGGCACGCCCCGCGTGATCAGCTCGCAGCCGGCCTCGGTCACCACCGCGTCGTCCTCGATGCGGATGCCGATGTTCCAGAACTTCTCGGGCACGCCCTCGGCCGGGCGCACGTACAGGCCGGGCTCCAGCGTGAGCACCATGTCGGCGCGCAGGATGCGGCTGGGACGGTCCTTGATGACCTCGCCCGACAACGGGTCGGCACGCTCGCTCACCTGGCCCAGCTCGCCGGGCTCCACGTAGCTGCCGCAGTCGTGCACGTCCAGGCCCAGCCAGTGGCTGGTGCGGTGCATGTAGAACGGAAAGTACGCGCGCTTTTCAATCACGTCCTGAACGCCGCCCACCTTGCCTGCATCGAGCAGGCCCACATCCAGCAGGCCCTGGGCCAGCACCTTGACTGCCGCCTCGTGCGGGTCGTTGAAGCGCGCACCGGGGCGGGTGGCGGCCGCGGCCGCCTCCTGGCTGGCCAGCACCAGCTCGTACAGCGCGCGCTGCGGGCCGGAAAAGCGCCCCCCGGCCGGAAAGGTGCGCGTGATGTCGCTGGCGTAGCCGTGCAGCTCGCAGGCGGCGTCGATCAGCACCAGCGCGCCGTCCTTGATCGGCGCGGCGCCGGCGCGGTAGTGCAGCACGCAGGCGTTGGCGCCGGCGGCGACGATGCTGGTGTAGGCCGGAAACTCCGAGCCGTGCTGGCGGAACTCGTGCAGCAGCTCGGCTTCCAGGTGGTATTCGCGCACGTCCTCGCCGGCGCGCAGCATGCGCGCCGAGCGCTGCATGGCGCGCACATGGCCGCGCGCGCTGATGGCGCCGGCGCGCCGCATGATTGCCAGCTCGTGCGCGTCCTTCACCAGACGCATCTCGTCCAGCAGCGCGCAGGCGTCGCGCTGGGTTTCGGGCGTCAGCGCGCCGTAGCGCACGCGCGCCCGCACCTTCTGCAGCCAGCCGTCCACGCGCGACTCCAGGCCGGGGTGCGTGGCGAAGGGGTAGCACACGGTGCTGCGGTTTTCCAGCAACCGGGGCAGGCGCGCGTCCAGCTCGGTGACGGAAAAGGCCTCGTCCACCCCCAGGGCGGCGGGTGCGGCCTCGGGCCCCAGGCGATAGCCGGTCCAGATCTCGCGCTCGGCGTCCTTGGGCTGGCAAAACAGGGTGCTTCGGCCGTCGGCGGCCAGCACCAGCCAGGCCTGGGGCTCCTCGAAACCGGTGAGGTAGTGGAAGTAGCTGTCGGCCCGATAGGGAAAGTCGCTGTCGCGGTTGCGCGGCTGCTCGGGCGCGGTGGGGATGAGGGCGATGGCGCCGGGGCCCATCTGCGCGTGCATCTGGGCGGCCAGACGAACGCGGCGGGCCGCATGGGGAGAATCGATGCGGTTCATGCGCCCAATCATGGCACGCGGCGGCGCGCCCTGCGTTGCGCGCGCCTCAGGCGGCCAGCGCCATCGGCGGATGGAGGGTCTGCGAGGGCAGGCAGCCGAACTGCGTGCGGTACTGCGCGCTGAAGCGCCCCATGTGCACGAAGCCGTGGGCCAGGGCCACCTCGGTCACGCTGGGCCCGCGCCCGTCGCGGGCGGCGCGCTGCAACGCCGCGTGCGCGGCCTGCAGCCGCTGGCGGCGCGCATAGGCCAGCGGCGAGGCCTCGCCATGGCGCTTGAACACGCCCTCCAGCGTGCGCGGGCTGACGCAGGCGTGGCGGGCGATGTCGGCCAGCGCCAGCGGGCGGTCCAGGTGGGCGTGGATGTAGTCCTTGGCGCGGCGCAGGCTGCGCGCCTCGGCGGGCGCGGCCAGCGCGCCGTCGTCGCGGCCGGGGCCGCGCAGCCAGCCGGCCAGGGCGGTCAGCAAGAAGCCTTCGATGGCGGCCAGGGCCGCCGGGTGGGCGCACCACTGGGTGCCGAAGCGGTCGATGTTGCGGCTCAAGTCCAGCACCGCCTGGCACCAGGCGGCCACCTCGGGCTCCTGCCGGCGCCGGGCGGGCAGCCACTGCGGGCGCGGCTCGGCAATGCCCAGCAGCTCGTGCACGCGCTGGCTGGGCGCCTGCAGCAGCAGCATGGTGCAGTCGGCGCTCCAGCGCATGTGGCTGTGCGTGCGCGGGCGCAGCACGCTGAGGGTGGCCTCGTCCACCTCCACGTCCTCACCCCCGCAGGACACGCGTGCGCGCCCGGCCAACGGCAGCTGCACCAGGTAGAAGTCGCCGCGCTCGCCCGGGTCGATCAGCACCTCGGCGCCGTAGTGCAGCACGTTCAGCGAGGCCTGGCCCAGCATCACGCGGTTGTGGCGCACGTCCAGCGCGCGCGTGTCACCCGCCAGTTCCAGCCGGTGTGGCGAAAACACATGGCCCACGCGCTGGCGCGCCTCCTCGGCCGAGCGCGAGCGGATCAGCGGAAAGGCGTCGAGCAGGCCGGCGGTGGGCGACGGGGACGCGTGCAGGTGGGTTGACATGGTCCGATTTGCTTTAGGTCTGAAGTATCGGCGCCAAAAAACATCCCGCCCTCGGGGTTTACCCGGATAAAGAACCCTGCCGCGTCCTGCTTTTCGCGCAATCTGGACAGGGGTTTTCGCCAAACGGATTGCCGAGGCCCGGGGCAATGCGACAGCATCCGACGACGGGCCGAATCCCCATGCCCGAGCACCCGATCCGCCCCACAGGAGACACGCATGAACACCAATCTCGCCCAATTTGCCCAGGACGTCAGCAGCGGCGCCGTCAAGATCGTCGACCTGACGCACGCTCTCACCCCCGAATTCCCGCCCCTGGTGCTGCCGCCGCAGTTCGGCCAGGTGTGGGCCTTCAAGCAGGAAAAAATCAGCCAGTACGACGACGCCGGCCCCGGCTGGTACTGGAACAACTTCTCCTGCGGCGAGCACACCGGCACCCACTTCGACGCGCCGGTGCACTGGATCACCGGCAAGGACTACCCCAACAACAGCGTCGACACCATCGACCCCAAGGCCTTCATCGGCCCGGCCTGCGTGGTGGACTGCAGCAAGGAGGTGGCGGCCAACGCCGACTTCAACCTCGACGTGCCGCACCTGGAAGCCTGGGAGGCGAAGCACGGCAAGATCCCGGCCGGCGCCTGGGTGCTGTTTCGCACCGACTGGAGCCGCCGCATCAGCGACCCGGCGGCCTACGTCAACATGAAGGAAGACGGCGCCCACACCCCCGGCCCCACGCAGGCGGCGGTGGAATGGCTGGTGAAGCGCGACGTGCGCGGCTTTGGCGTGGAGACCATCAACACCGACGCCGGCCAGTCCTACGCCTGGCCCGTGGCCTACCCCTGCCACACGCTGATGCACGGCGCCAACAAGTACGGCCTGCAGTGCCTGACCAACCTGGACCAGCTGCCGCCCACCGGCGCCGTCATCGTGAGCGCGCCGCTCAAGATCAAGGGCGGCTCGGGCAGCCCGCTGCGCGTGCTGGCACTGGTGCCCTGACGCAGGGATGGGCGCGCGGCGCTGCCTGCCGCGCGCCAGTGGTTCGCAAGGAGAAGTGACATGGCTGAGCGTTCATTCGCCAAAGAGGTTGAGCAATTGCGCGTGCCCGCCGGCACCGAGTTTCGCGGCGAGGGCATTCTGGCCGTCACCAAGGCGCTGCTGGAGTGCGGCGTGGGCTACGTCACCGGCTACCAGGGCTCGCCGATCTCGCACCTGATGGACGTGCTGGCCGACGCCCAGCCGATCCTGAAGGAGCTGGGCGTGTACTTCGAGCCCGCCGCCAGCGAGGCCGCCGCGGCGGCGGCGCTGTCGGCCTCGGTCAACTACCCGGTGCGCGGCGCGGTGACCTGGAAGTCCACCGTGGGCACCAACGTGGCCTCCGACGCGCTGGCCAACCTGTCATCGGGCGGGGTGCTGGGCGGCGCACTGATCATCGTCGGCGAGGACTACGGCGAGGGTTCCTCCATCATGCAGGAGCGCACCCACGCCTTCGCCATGAAGTCGCAGATGTGGCTGCTCGACCCCAAGCCCACGCTGCCGGCCATCGTCCAGGCCGTGCACCACGGCTTTGCCTTGTCGGAGGTCAGCAACACGCCGGTGATGCTGCAGCTGCGCATCCGCTCCTGCCACCTGCATGGCAGCTTCATCACGCAGCAAAACCAGCGCCCGGCCTTCTCGCTCAAGCAGGCGCTGGAGCACCCGGTGCGCGACGTCAACCGCATCGTGCTGCCGCCGGCCTCCTTCCTGCACGAGAAGGAAAAGATCGAGCAGCGCTGGCCGGCCGCCGTCCGGTACATCCAGCAGCACCAGCTCAATGAATTCGTCGACGGCGAGTTCGACGACGTGGGCATCGTCATGCTGGGCGGCATGCACAGCAACACGCTGCGCGCCCTGCTGCAGCTGGACCTGGCCGACCTGTTCGGTGCTTCGCGCGTGCCGCTGTACATCCTGAACGTGGCCTACCCCCTGGTCGAAGAAGAAGTGCTGCGCTTTTGCACCGGCAAGAAGGCCGTGCTGATGATCGAGGAAGGCCAGCCCGACTACCACGAGCAGCACCTGAACACCATCCTGGCGCGTCACGGCATGCGCACCGCCGTGCACGGCAAGGACGTGCTGCCCATGGGCGGCGACTACACCGTGGATGCGCTGCGCAAGGGCCTGCGCGCCTTCCTGGGGCAAAACTGCCCACGCGCGCTGGAGCGCCAGGTCTCGGCCAGCGTGTCGCGGCGCAAGGACGAGGCCGCCAGCGACGTCACCGTGCCAGCCATCGAAGTGCCGGCCGATGAACCCGCCGCCGCCGTGCCCGAGCTCGCCAGCGCCATTGGCAAGCTGCTGCCGCCGCGCCCGCCCGGCCTGTGCGTGGGCTGCCCCGAGCGGCCCATCTTCTCGGCCTACAAACTGGTCGAGGCCGAGCTGGGCGTGCACCACGTGTCCTCCGACATCGGCTGCCACCTGTTCCAGATCATGCCGCCCTTCGAGATCGGCGCCACAACCATGGGCTATGGCCTGGGTGCCAGCAGCGCCTCGGCCTTCAACGCCGGCGGCCAACTGGGCGCGGCCAAGAAGGCGGTGGCCTTCATGGGCGACGGGGGCTTCTGGCACAACGGTCTCACGTCGGGCATCGGCAACGCGGTGTTCAACCAGCAGAACAACGTATTCGTCATCGTTGACAACAACTACTCGGCGGCCACTGGCGGGCAGGACATTCCGTCGTCGCGCAACACCAACCCCAACCGCAGCACCCTGCACCCCATCGAGCAGGCGGTGCGCGGCGTGGGCGTGACCTGGGTGCGGCTGGTGCCGCGCACCTACGACGTCAATCAGATGAAGCAGGCGCTGCACGACGCGCTCAGCTCCACCGAGCCCGGCCCCAAGGTGGTAATCGCGCAAAGCGAGTGCATGCTCAACCGCCAGCGGCGCGAAAAGCCGCTCAAGGCCAAGGCCATTGCCAGTGGCGAGCGGGTGCTGAAGGAGCGCTTTGGCGTTGATGCCGCGGTGTGCTCGGGCGACCACGCCTGCATGCGCGTGTCGGGCTGCCCCAGCCTCACGCTGGCGCCCAGCGGCGACGCGCTCAAGCCCGACCCGGTGGCCAGCGTGGACCAGGACTGCGTGGCCTGCGGCCACTGCGGCGAGGTGGCCGACGCAGCCGTGCTGTGCCCCTCGTTCTACAAGGCGCACAAGGTCAACAACCCCAGCGGCTGGGACCGTTGGCTGGCCGGCCTGCGCCGTGCCGGCGTGGGCTGGCTGCAGGGGCGCAGCGAGCGCAAGCGCGCCGCGCGCCAGCTCTACGCCCCCACCATCGACGAGGTGCGCCCATGAAGCCCCGCATGATCACCGTGGCCATCATGGCCCTGGGCGGCCAGGGCGGCGGCGTGCTGCAGGACTGGGTGGTGCAGCTGGCCGAGGACGCCGGCTGGACAGCGCAGGCCACCTCGGTGGCCGGCGTGGCGCAGCGCACGGGGGCCACCATCTACTACGTCGAACTGGTCGAGCCCACGCCCGGCCGGGTGCCGGTGCTGGCACAGATGGCCGTGCCCGGCGAGGTGGACATCCTGATCGCCGCCGAGCTGATGGAAGCCGGCCGCGCCGTGGCGCGCGGCCTGGTCACACCCAACCGCACCACCGTCATCACCAGCACGCACCGCACCTTCGCCGTGCAGGAGAAGGTGCAGCCCGGCGACGGCGCCGCCGACAGCGCCGGCGTGCTCGAGCTGGTGCGCAAGGCCGCGCGCCGCGTGGTGGCCGACGACATGCAGGCACTGGCCGTCAAGCAGCGCAGCGTGATTTCGGCCAGCCTGTTCGGCGCCCTGGCCGGCTGCGACGTGCTGCCGTTTCACCAGCAGGACTTTGAAAAAGTGGTGGAGAGCGGCGGCAAGGGCGTGCAGGCCAGCCTGGCCGCCCTGCGCGCCGGCGCCGAGCTGGCGCGCACCCGCATCGCCCCGCCGGCCCTGGTGGCGCGCGCCGAGGCCATGAAGACCGCCCCGCGCCCCCTGCCCGAGAAGGCCGCCAGCCCCGCGCTGGCGCCGCTGCTGGCGCGCATCCGCGCCGACTTCCCGCAGCCCGCCTGGCCCTGGCTGGGCGAGGGCCTGTCGCGCGTGGTCGACTGGCAGGACGTGGCCTACGGCAGCGAGTACCTCGACAACGTGGCGCGCTTTGCCCGGCGCGATCCGGCGCCCGAAACCGCCGACCTGACCGTGGCGGCCGCGCACTGGATCGCCGTGGCCATGTCCTACGACGACGTGATCCGCGTGGCCGCCCTCAAGACCCGGGCCGATCGCTTCATCCGTATCCGCGGCGAAGTCGGCGGCAAGGCGGGCGACGTGGTCGGCATGGAGGAATACTTTCATCCCCGCCTGGAAGAAGCCATGGGCCTGCTGCCCGCCGGCTGGGCCGACTGGCTGGACCGCTCGCCGCGCCTGAAGGCCTGGCTGGGCCCGCGCCTGAACAAGGGGCGGCGCATCCAGACCCATACCTTCAAGGGCCACCTGCAACTGCACATCATGGCCGGCCTGGCGCGCTGGCGCCGCGGCAACCGCCGCCACGCCGAAGAAATGGCGCACTGGCAGGCCTGGCTGGCTATTGCCGAGAAGGCACTGGACATGGGCGATGCACCCCTGGCCGCCGAGGTGCTGCGCTGCCGCCAGCTCATCAAGGGCTACAGCGACACGCACACGCGCGGCACCGGCAAGTTCGACCGCCTGATGCTGGCCGTGCCGCAGCTCAGCGGCCAGCCCGAGGCCGGCGCCACCCTGGCCAGCCTGCGCGCCGCCGCCCTGCTGGACCCGAACGGCAAGGCCCTGGGCGAGCGCGAGGCTGCCCTGGGCCTGAAAACCAAGCTGGCCAGCGCCTGAATCCCATGCACCCCACGCCATCCCGCAACCGGCGGGCCGGCCCTTCGTGGGCCTGCGTTTTCCTGAAAGCACCTCCGTGAACCTGCAACCCCCCTTCCAAACCACCCCCACCCGAACCGCCCGCCGGCGCCGCCACCTGCTGCTGGCCAGCGCCGCCGCCGCACTCGCCATCGGTAGTCCCGCCTGGGCCCAGAAGCCCTGGCCCAGCAAGCCCGTGCGCCTGGTGGTGGCCTACCCCGCCGGCGGTCTGGCCGACGTGATGGCGCGCGTGCTGCAGCCCCAGCTGGCCGAGGCGCTGGGCCAACCCGTGGTCATCGACAACCGCGGTGGCGCAGCCGGCAACATCGCCGGCGCCGAGGTGGCGCGCAACGGCGACGATCACAGCTTCCTGGTCACCACCACGACCACCGTCTCGGTCAACCCGGTGATGTTCGCCAAAATGCCCTTTGACGCGGCCCGCGACCTGCAGCCGGTGGGCCTGCTGGCCAACACACAGCTTTTTCTGATCACGCGTCCCACGCTGGCGCCCAACACGCTGCGGGAGCTGGTGGCGTACATGAAGGCCAACCCCGGCAAGCTCAGCTACGGCTCGGCCGGCACCGGCACCACGCCCCACCTGGGCGGCGAGCTGTTCAAGCAGGGCGCAGGGGTGTTCGCCACCCATATCCCCTACCGCGGCGCCGCACCCGCCATCCAGGACGTGATGGCTGGCCAGATCGACTACGCGCTGGCGCCCGGCACGGTGTTTCCGACGGTGGACGCGGGCAAGCTCAAGCTGCTGGCCGTGGCCAGCCGCGAGCGCACCGCCAACCGGCCCGACGCCCCCACCTTTGCCGAGCAGGGTGTGCCCAACGTGTTTGCCGACACGCTGTTTGGCGTGTGGGCGCCCAAGGCGATGCCACAAGAGAGCGTGGCGCGCTTCAACCAGGCGCTGAACCATGCGCTGGCGCAACCCGCCGTCAGGAAGCGCTTTGGCGAGCTGGGCGCGGACGCCGTGCCCATGAGCCCCAGCCAGTTCCAGGCCGCGGTACAGCAGGAAACCGTGCTGTTCACCGGCATCGTCAAGGCGCGCGGCATCTCGGCCGAATGAACCCCGGCGGCGATCGCCCGCCACCCAACAGACCAAGCCCGCGATCGAACCACCCCAGAGGAGACACCCATGGCCCAAGCCCAAGTCGCCGACCGCATGGAAGACCATGCGCTCGAGTCCGTGCCCGACGACCAGCGCCAGAACTGGCTGCAGATCACCTGGGGCACGGCCGGCATCGTCACCACCCTGATCCAGCTGTTCATCGGCGCGCTCGTCACCTTCGTGGCGGGCCTCAAGCTCGGCGTACTGGCCGGCGTGCTGGTCACCGTCATCGGCGGCCTGCTCGGCTGGGGCGCGGGGCACATCGCCTACCGCACCGGCCTGTCCAGCAGCGTGATGGCGCGCCAGCACGGCTTCGGCACGCGCGGCTCGCTGCTGATCGCGGCCGTCTACGGCTTCATGATCATCGGCTTTCTGGCGCTGGAAAACGCCCTGCTCTACAAGGGCTTCCTGTTTTACTTCCAGCTGCAGGACACGCTGGCCAACCAGGTCATCATCTACGGCCTGCTGACGCTGGCCTGGATCCTGCTCACGGCCTTCGGCTTCAGCCTGGTGGCGCGCTTTTCGTCCTGGATGCTGATCGGCTTCCTGGCCGTGCTGATCTACATGGTGATCGACGTCATCGTCACCTCCGGCCAGTCCTGGGGCGACGTGCTGCGCTACGGCACGCAAATGCCGCCGCAGGTGCTAGCCGGCATGGGCGCCACCACGGACGCCGGCAAGTTCGCCTTTGCCGTCAATGTGCTGATCGGTTCGGCCGGCGCGCTGGCGCTGGTGGACGCCGACCTGGGCCGCTACGCCCGGACCTCGCGCGACATCGGTATCGCCGCCTTCCTGGGCAACATCGCCATGGACATCCTGATGCTGGCCATCGGCGGCATCGTGATGTACGCCGGCATGGGGCAGATCATCGAGTACCACGTCACCGTGGGCCACATGGCCAAGGAAGCCGCGCAGCAAATCGCGCTGCAAAGCCCCGACAGCGTGGCGGCCGCCTTCATCATCTTTGGTGGCCTGGTGGGGACGCTGCTGATGGTGCTGGCGCAGTCCAAGGCGCAGGTGCTCAACACCTACAGCGCCTCGCTCTCGCTCACCGCCTTCTTCGACGCCCTGTTCGGCTGGCGGCCGGGGCGCATCGTGTTCGTGATCCTGGCCAACGTGATCGGCTGCCTGCTGCTGGTGGGCGCCATCCTGGACTGGGTGCAGGCCTTCCTGACCATCCTGGGCATCCTGACCACCTGCTTCGTGGGCGTGATGCTGGCCGACTACTTCTTCGTCAAGCCGCGCCAGGCAGGCCGCGACCCGGCCGATACGCCGGCCGTCAACTGGTCCGGCATCATCACCGTGGCGGTGGCCTTCGTGCTGGCGCACTACGTGCTGAACAAGACCATGCCCATCGAGTTCTTCACCTCCCTGCCCATCAGCCTGGTGCTCTACCCGATCCTGCGCCTGGGCAGCGGCGGACGGCTGTAAGCACGCACGGGTGCGGGTTTGGGCCATTGCCAAACCCGTCTGGCAAAGGCACATTGCGGACTGCTCAGCACCGCCTTGACCGTGACGCCCACGCCCCGCCATGCTCTCGCCCTTTCGCACCGGCCCGCCTCGCTTGTTGCAAGATCACCCGGTCTTTGCCAGCCGCGACCTCGATGACGCGCGCACCCAAGTGGCGCGCCTGTTCTGCGACCACGGCCTGCAGCCAGTGGGCCCGACGCAGGCGGTCGACTGCCACATGCACCGCGTGGCGCTGGGCGCACTGTCGCTGAACGTTCTGGCCTATGGCGCAGACGTGGCCATCACGCCCGGCTGCCTGGACAGCTTTTATCTCGTACAGATCCCGCTGGCCGGGCAGGCCGAGATCCGCTACGGCGCGCAGCGCGCCGACTCCGACGCCGCCACGGACGTCATCCTCTCGCCCCATCAACCGGTGGCCATGCGCTGGCACGCCGGTTGCGCGCAGCTCATGCTGCATATTCCGCGCGCATTGATCGAGCAACGCGTGGCCGCCGTGCCCGATGGCCCCGCCGCT
Source organism: Burkholderiaceae bacterium (assembly GCA_041396485.1). GTDB lineage: Bacteria > Pseudomonadota > Gammaproteobacteria > Burkholderiales > Burkholderiaceae_C > Ottowia. The sequence goes on from JAWKYM010000002.1 coordinate 218,045, forward strand.
CCGCTCGACTTTGCCCTGGCCCTGCCGCAGGCCGCCGGCCCCACGGCCGGCTGGTGCCGCATGGTGCTGGATCTGGCCCACAACATCGATGCCCATGGCGCCGCCTGGCTGAACCACGCCGCGGCCGCCGCCTCGCTGCAGGACATGCTGCTGGCCGGCCTGCTCAGCCTGCAGCCGCATCATCACAACGCCCAGGCCGCCGCGGCCGAGGCCTTGCCGCGCCACGTGCAGCGCGCCTGCGACTTCATCCGCGCCGAAGCCGAACAGGCCCTGGGCGTGGCCGACATTGCCCGTGCGGCCTGCGTCAGCGTGCGCGCGCTGGAAGAAGGCTTTCGCCGCCATCTGGGCACCACGCCCGGCACCTACCTGCGCACGGTGCGGCTGCAGGCGGTGCGCCAGCAACTGCAGACGGCTGCGCGCGAGGGGCGCGTCGTCTCGCTGTACGAGGTGGCTTACCACTACGGCTTTTTTCACCTTGGGCGCTTCGCGGCGTACTACAAGGCCGCCTTCGGCGAACCGCCCTCGGCGACGCTCAAGCGCCGCTGAACCCGGCTGGTTGTGCTGCACCGCAGCATGTCCGTGCGCATTACGGATAGGCACGCCGCGCATTGCGGCTAGTTCAGGCCTAAAGCATTTCTCACACTTCGCCTTCACGGGCCGCACCTCGCGCGAGCCCCAAAAAGGAGACCTATGAGCATGCACAAAAAAGTGGCCATCGTGACCGGTGGCGCCACCATGATTGGTGAAGGCGTGGTTGCCGCCCTGGCAGCCGAGGGCTGCAAGGTCGTCATCGCCGACATCGATAGCACCAAGGGCCCGCAGGTGGCTGGGCGCCACGCCGGCAGCCGCTTCATCGCCACCGACGTGTCCGACGACACCTCGATTGCCGCCTGCGTGGCCGAGACGGTCAAGGCCTTCGGCGGCGTGGACTACCTCGTCAACTGCGCGGCCTCTTACGTCGACAACGGCGCCGCCTCGACCCGCGCCGAGTGGAACCAGACCTTCAACGTCAACCTGATCGGCGCGGCCATGATGCTGCAAGCCTGCACGCCCGAGATGGTCAAACGCGGCGGCGGCGCGGTGGTGAACTTCGCCTCGATCTCGGCCTTTGCCGCGCAGACCGGCCGCTGGCTCTACCCGATCAGCAAGGCCGCCATCGTGCAGTTCACGCGCAACGCGGCGCTGGACCTGGCCGAGCAGAAGATCCGCGTCAACGCCGTCTCGCCCGGCTGGACCTGGTCGTCGGTGATCGAAGGCATGGCCGGCGGCGACAAGGCCAAGGCCGACACGGTAGCCGCGGACTACCACATGCTCGGGCGCCTGGGCATGCCGGCCGAGGTGGCCAACGTGGTCAGCTTCCTGCTGTCGGACAAGGCCAGCTTTGTCACCGGCGCCACCTACGCCGTTGATGGCGGCTACCAGGCCCTGGGCCCCGAGGCGCGCACCGCGGCCATCGGCCGGCTGACGGGCTGATCCCTCAACACCTTCCCCCGCTGGGGGAAGGCGGGGATGGGGGCCGGCGGCGTCACGCTGCGCACCACCGTTGGCCCCCACCCCAACCCTCCCCCAGCGGGGGAGGGAGCAGACAAACCAAACCGCAACCACGCACCGGAGACAAACACCATGACCACCCAAACCCCCCGCACCATTGCCATCATCGGCGGCGGCCAGGCCGGCCTGCTGCTGGGCGCTGGCCTGCTCGACCAGGGCCACCAGGTCACGATCTACACCAACCGCGATCAGGCCAGCTTCTGGAACGGCAAGGTCATGTCCTCGCAGTTCATCTTCGACATGAAGCTGCAGGTCGAGCGCGACTGGGCCATGAACCAGTGGGAGAAGGATTGCCCCAACACCGACGGCATCTCCTTCGTGATTCCCAACCCCGACGGCTCGGGCACCAAGGCCATCCACTGGTATGCCGCGCTGGAAAAGCCCGGCCAGGCCGTGGACCAGCGCCTGAAATACCCCGGCTGGATGGATGAGTTCGTGCGCCGCGGCGGCAAGCTGCACATCGTGGACGTGGGCGTTGCCGAGATGGAAGAGCTGGCCGCCACGCACGACCTGGTGCTGCTGGCCGGCGGCAAGGGCGAGATCGTCAAGATGCTGACCGTGAACGAGGAGCGCTCGCCGGTCAAGCAACCGATGCGCAGCCTGGCCCTGACCTACCTCACCGGCATGAAGCGCCACGACTACATCGAGTGCGTCAACTTCAACCTGATTCCCGGCGTGGGCGAATACTTCGTCTTCCCCGCGCTCACCGTCGACGGCCCTTATGGCTCGGGCAAGACCAAGCCCTGCGACATCATGGTGATGGAAGGCGTCCCTGGCGGCCCGATGGACCGCTGGCACGAGTGCAAGGACGCGGCCGACCACCTGCAGATGAGCCGCGACATCATGAAGCAGTTCCTGCCCTGGGAGTACGAGCGCATGAAGGACTGCCAGCTGACGGACGACAACGGCATCCTCGCCGGGCGCTTCCGCCCCTGCGTGCGCAACCCGGTGCTGACCCTGCCCTCGGGCCGCAAGGTGATGGGCCTGGGCGACGCGGTCATCGTCAACGACCCGATCACCGGCCAGGGCTCCAACAACGCCACCATGGGCGCCAAGCACTACTTTGACGCCATCATGGCGCGCGGCAATCAGCCCTTCGACGAAGCCTGGATGAACCAGACCTTCGATGCGCTGTACAACGGCTATGCGGAGAAGGTCGTGCGCTGGACCAACAGCCTGCTGTTCCCACCGCCCGAGTACATCGTCAACATGATGGGCGCGGCGCAGCAGATCCCGGCCCTGGCCTCGCGCCTGGCCAACGGCTTCAACGACCCGCGCGATTACGCCGAATACTGGTTCGACGCCGAGGCCAACCAGCGCGCCATCGCGGCCGCCGCCGGGCAAAAGGTGGCGGCATGATCGAGGCACGCACCCTGCGTGACGCGCTGGGGCACTTCGCCACCGGCGTCACCGTGGTCACCACCCTCGGGCCCGATGGCGAGCGCATCGGCGTCACCGTCAACAGCTTCGCCGCGCTCTCGCTCGACCCGCCGCTGGTGCTGTGGAGCCTGGCCAAGCGCTCGTGGAGCTTGCCGGCCTTCCAGGCCGCCAGCCATTTCGCCATCCACGTGCTGGCGCACGACCAGCAGGCGCTGTCGGATCGCTTTGCCAAGGCCGGCCACGACAAGTTCGCCGGCGTGGAGGTGGGCCAGGGCCTGGGCGGCGTGCCGCTGCTGCCCGGCGGCTCGGCGCTGTTCCAGTGCTCGGTGGAGCACCGCTACGACGGCGGCGACCACCTGATCCTGGTCGGTCGCGTCGAGGCGCTGACCACCCGAAGCACCGCGCCCCTGCTGTTCTACCGCGGCCGCTATGCCGTGCCCGAGATCGAGCAACCGCCAAGTTCGGGCCTGATGAAACTGCTGCTGGCAGCGTGAGGCAAGCATGAGCAAATTCGACGCCATCATCGTCGGCAGCGGCATCAACTCGCTGGTGTGCGCCGCCGTCATGGCGCGGCGCGGCAAGAAGGTCTGCGTGCTGGAGCGCGAGGCGCAACTGGGCGGTTGCATCCGCACCGAGGCGCTCACCGCGCCCGGCTACCTGCACGACACGATGTCCACCGCGCACCCGCTGTTCGTCACCTCGCCCGGCTATGCCGAGTTGAAGGACGCGCTGCACGGCGCCGGCCTGGAGTACGTCAACAGCGCGGCGCCCACCGGCGTGCTGCTGCCCGACGGCCGCTCCTTCGTGCTGCGCACCAACCGCGACGAAAACGTGCGCGCCATGAATGCGCTGGCCGCCGGCGACGGCGACGCCTACCGCGCCGGCATCGGCTTTGTCGAGCAGAACGCCGAGCTGATCTTTGCCCTGCTGGGCAACGAGCTGTGGAGCTCGCAGATCGGCAAGATGATGCTGGGCCGGGTGTGGAAGCAGGGCGCGCACGAGACGCTGGGCTTCTTCAGCCCCGCCATGCAAAGCGCCCGCGCCTGGCTCGACACGCATTTCAAGTCCGACCTGGTCAAGGCCGTGCTGGCGCCCTGGGTGCTGCACACCGGCCTGGGGCCCCGAGTCGCCCATGTCGGCGCTGATGGCGCAGGTGATCGCCTTCACGCTCGAAGGCGTGGGCCTGCCGCTGGTCAAGGGCGGCAACGCACGCACCGTCAGGCCTTCAAGGCTGTCGTCGAAAAGGCCGGCGGCGAATTCCATGTCAACGCCGACGTGGCCGAAATCCTGATTGCCGGCGGCAAGGCCCAGGGCGTGCGCTGCGTCGACGGCCGCCAGTGGCAGGCCAAGAACGTCATCTGCAACGTCACACCCACCCAGCTCTACGGCCGCCTGATTCCGCAAGCCGCCGCGCCCGAGCCAATCCGCCAACAGGCCGCCCAGTACCGCTACGGCAAGGGCAACATGCAGATCCACCTGGCGTTGTCCGCGCCGCCGCAGTGGAACGACGCACAGCTGAACGACGTGGTGTACCTGCACCTCACGCCGGGCCTGGAAGGCGTCTCGCGCGCGGTGAACGAAGCCGAGCGCGGCCTGCTGCCGGCCGAAGGCACCATCGTCGTGTGCCACCCCACGGCGCTGGACGCCTCGCGCGCGCCGGCCGGCGGCGCGGTGCTGTGGATCCAGCTGCCCGAGTGCCCGCGCGTCATCAAGGGCGATGCACTGGGCGAGATCACCGCGCCGGCCGACGGTCGCTGGAGCGAGGCCATCCGCGAGCGCTACGCCGACCGCATCCTGGAGCGCCTGGCGCGCTTCATCCCCAACCTCAAGTCCCGCATCGTCGGCCGCTCGGTGATCTCGCCGGGCGACCTGGAGCAGCTGAACATGAACCTGGTGGGGGGTGACCCTTACTCGGGCGAATGCAGCGTGGACCAGTACATGTTCTGGCGCCCGCTGCGCGGCACCAAGGACCACGCCACACCCGTCAAGCAGCTGTGGCACATCGGCGCGTCCACCCACCCCGGCCCTGGCCTGGGCGGCGCCTCGGGCTTTCATGTGGCCAATGCGCTGGCCAAGAAGTAGGCACTCACCTCTCCCGCATCGGCGTGGCCAGCCCACGCCACGGGCCCGCACTGCGGGCCTTTTTTTCGCTTGGCGCGGGTGCGGCGCGGCATGAGAAGCCAGGAAAGTGATAATTTGGTTGTCACTTATATACAAGTTCCATCATGCGCAAGTTCTCGCTGGCCAGCTTCGTGCTGGCACTCGCCGCCCTCGTCCCCGGCCTGCCCGCTGCCGCCGCCCCGGCCGCCGGCTCCCCCGCATCGGTGCCGTCCGCACCCGCCGGCGGCCTGCTGTTTGCCGTCAGCGAGGGCACCTCGGGCGGCGGCGCCGGCATCACCGACGAGCAGATCGCCACCAAGTACAAGCCGCTGATCGACGTGATGCAGCAGGTCCTGGGCCAGCCGGTGCGCGTGAAGTACGTGCGCGACTTCCGCGCGCTGGAGGACGGCATGAAGGCAGGCCTGTTCGACCTGGTGATCGCCCGCCCCAGCGACTACCCGGCGCGCGGCGTGCGCGACTACGGCTACCGCGCCGTCACCACCACCCGGCCCGACGGCCACTGCCTGCTGGTGGTGCCCAAGGACTCGCCCTACCAGAGCCTGGCGGACGTCAAGGACATCGGCAACAAGCGCCTGATCCTGCCCGAGGACATCGCCTACATGACCACCTTCTGCACCGCCGAGCTGCGCGACCGCGGCCTGCAGGTCACGCCGCAGCAGACCTACTACGTGCGCGAGCAGGCGGCCATTCCGTTTTCGCTGAAAAACAAACTGGCGCAGATCGGCGGCATCGCCTCGTACTCGGGCGCGGCCAAGCGGCTGGAGCAGGACGGCCTGCGCGTGCTGCACACCAGCCGCGCCCAGCCCTTCCTGCCGCTGATCGCCAGCGCGCGCATCACGCCCGACCAGGTGGCGCGCCTGCGCAGCGCCATGGTGGCCCTGGCCGACACGCCGCAGGGCGCCAGCCAGCTGGCCGCCATCGGCCTGAAGAACTTCGACACCGACCCCCAGCCGCGCCTGCTGGCCCTTCTGCAGTGGCTGGAGGCCAAGACGCCCGCCGCGCGCTGAAGCGGCGTGAACCCGCGCCCGGACCGCGCCCGAAAACAACATCGCCCCGGACGGGCGGACCCGGCCGGGGCGATGCAGGCGATGCGGCGCAGCGGGCGCTCAGGCGCGCCCATCCCGCATCAGGCGTTTTCGCCGGTGGCGATGTGGTAGCCGTTGGCCAGCGCTTCACGCGTTTCGGCGCGCACTTGCGCTCGGCTCGCCACGGCGGTGGTGGGCTGCTCGGCCGGCTCGGCCTGGGCGCTCATCTCGCCCGCGGCGGGCATCTGGCGGGCCGCATCGGCACGCACTTCGGCGCGTTGCACGTTGCTGGCCAGCACCGGTGCCGTATCGGCAAAGGGCGCTTCGCCGGAGGCGGGTTGCAGCGAGCCGGCAAAGGCCTGGCCCGACAGCAGCAGGGTGGCGGCAACAGCGGCGATGGAGGCGTTGAACTTGGTCATGATGGCTTTCCTTTTCAAAACGGTTTCGATGTGCGGCCCGAGGCCGGTTCCGGTTTCGAAGGTCGGCGCTGGCTGCCTTCGATGGAACGTAGTTTGCGACGACCCGTTGGTTTAAAAAAGCCACACAGAGTTATTTGACTGTTTCCTCACTGGAAACAATCAAGCGGCACCACGGCAATCGCCACGGCGCACCGCCCGGCTATTGCAAGGCGGCCAGGCGCTCGGGCGTGCCCACGTCGGTCCACGCCCCGGTGTAGAGCTGGGCGCTGACCTGGCCCGCCGCGATGGCGCGGCGCAGCAGCGGCGCCAGCGGTGCGGCCACGCCCAGCGGGTTGCCGGGCGCGATGTCGCAGCCCGGCGGCTCGAACAGCGCGCGCCGGTACAGCGCCACGGTGCTGAAGGTGTATCGAATGCCCCCACACTCCCCCGCTGCGCGAGGTCCGCTGCCCCCGAGGCCCACCCGCCTTGGGGCGGCCCGGCGGCGGGTGGCGTGCCACCCGCCGGCGCCTCGTTCAGCGCCAGGCCGTCAGCCGACAGGCCGAAGTCGCCCTGCGGGTTGTGGGGCGGATTGGGCACCAGCCACAGGTGCGCCAGCCGGCCGCTGGCAGCAAAGCGTTGGACGGCTTTCGGGTCGAATACGAACTCGGGCGCAAAGATGTCGCCCGCCACCACCCAGAACACGTCGTCGGCGCCGGGCGCCAGCCAGGGCAGCGCCCGCACAATGCCGCCCGCCGTCTCCAGCGCGCGGCCGAAGTCGCGGCCCTCGGACGAGAAGCGGATGGCCGGCAAATCATTTTTTGATAGCTGCTCACGCCCGTCCATTGGGCGCTGCAGGCCAAAATGATTCTCAATCTGCTGACCCAGCCAGGCGGTGTTGACCACGATCTCGCGCACGCCGCCGCGCGCCAGCGCGTCCACCCACCACTCGATCAGCGGGCGCCCGCGCACCGCCAGCAGCGGCTTGGGCGTGTGGTCGGTCAAAGGGCGCATGCGCTCGCCGCGGCCGGCGGCCAGGATGAGCGCGCGCGGCGCGGGGCAGGCGTCCAGAGTCATGGCGTGACTGTAGAAGATCGCCGGCGCCCGCTGGACAGCCGCGCCGCACCAATCTATTATTACGCTTGTAATAACGTCAGGAACCCACCATGCACACCCTCAAACTCACGCAGATCGGCAATTCGGTGGGCGCAGTGTTTCCGCGCGAGCTGCTCGCCCAGCTGCAGCTTGAAAAAGGCGACTCGGTCTACCTCACCGAAACCCCCGACGGCTTGCGCATCACCAAGCACAACCCCGAATTTGCCGAGCAAATGCAGGCCGCGCGCGAGATCATGAAGCGCCGCAGCGCCGTGCTGCACGAGCTGGCCAAATGAGCGGCTGGGTCTGGATCGAGCGCGAGGTCATCGTCGCCATCCACGACATGCAGCTGGCCGAGCACGGCGGCCTGCCCGGCACGCGCGACGCCGGCCTGCTCGACTCGGCGCTGGGCCGCCCGCAGCACTTGGCCGCCTACGGCCAGCCCGACGTCGCCGCGCTGGCCGCCGCCTACGGCTGGGGCATTGCGCGCAATCACCCCTTCATCGACGGCAACAAGCGCACCGCCTTCGTCGCCATCGAGCTGTTCCTGCGGCTCAACGGCGGCGCCCTGCACGCCAGCGACGCCGACTGCGTGCTGACCATGCTGTCGATGGCCGGCGGCGACCTCCCCGAAGACACCCTGGCCGACTGGCTGCGCCGCCACGCCGCGCCGCGCGGCTGAACCGCCCGCGGGGGGCAAGCCGCACCTATCATTGCCCGCCATGCCCCCGCCGCCCGACCTCGCCGCCGCAACCGACCCCGCAGACGCCGCCCACGCTGCCGCCACCGCCTTCATCACCCGCTGGTCCGGCGTGCAGGCCAGCGAGCTGGCCACCGCGCAAAGCTTCGTCATCGAGCTGTGCGAGCTGCTGGGCGTGGCCAAGCCGCACCCCACGCCCGAGCAGGACTACATGTTCGAGCGCCCCGTCACCTTTGCCCATGGCGACGGCAGCACCAGCGCCGGGCGCATCGACTGCTACCGGCGCGGCTGCTTCGTGCTGGAGGCCAAAAAATTGCAGGCCGCCACCCACACCAAGGGCTTTGACGACGGCCTGCTGCGCGCCCGCAGCCAGGCCGAGGGCTACGCACGCGCCCTGCCCGCGCTGGAGGGCCGCCCGCCGTTCCTGATCGTGCTGGACGTGGGCAACGTGATCGAGCTGTATGCCGAGTTCAGCCAGAGCGGCGCCACCTACACCCCATCCCGACCCGCGCAGCCACCGCATCGCGCTGGCCGAGCTGGCCCGCCCCGACGTGCGCCAACGCCTGGCCCAAATCTGGCAAGACCCGGCCAGCCTCAACCCCGCGCGCATCAGCGCCCAGGTCACGCGCGAGGTGGCGGGCCTGCTGGCGCAACTGGCCAAGTCGCTTGAAGCCAGCGCCGCTCACCCTCACCCCAACCCTCTCCCGCACGCGGGAGAGGGAGCCAACACCGCCGCGCTCCCTCGCCCCCTTGGGGGAGAGGGTGGGGGTGAGGGGGGCAGCGCCCGCCGCGCCGAAGTGGTCGCCAACTACCTCACCCGCTGCCTCTTTTCCATGTTTGCCGAGGACGTGGAGCTGCTGCCCAAGGGCGCCTTCACCCAGCTGCTGCAAACCCATCGGCAAGACCCCGAAACCCTGCAGCACATGCTGCGCATCCTGTGGGCCGACATGGACCACGGCGGCTTTTCCGCCGCGCTGGCCGGCAAGGTGCTGCACTTCAACGGCAAGCTGTTCAAGGGCGCGGGCGATGCGGGCTACAGCCTGCGGCTCACGCCCGAGCAGATCGAGCTCTTGATTGCCGCCGCGCGCTGCAACTGGCGCGAGGTCGAACCCGCCATCTTCGGCACCCTGCTCGAGCGCGCGCTCGACCCCGCCGAGCGCCACGCCCTGGGCGCGCACTACACGCCGCGCGCCTATGTCGAGCGCCTGGTGCTGCCCACCGTCATCGAGCCCCTGCGCGCCGACTGGGACAACGCCCGCGCGGCGGCCCTGGTGCTGGCGCGCGAAGCCGCCGCGCTGCAAGGCAAGGCGCAGGCCGACAAGCTGGCCGCTGCCCGCGCCGAGGTGCGCGCCTTTCACCACCGCCTGTGCACCCTGCGCGTGCTCGACCCGGCCTGCGGCAGCGCCAACTTCTACGTCACGCTGGAGCACCTGAAGCGTCTGGAAGGCGAAGTCATCAACCAGTTGCAGGACCTGGGCCACGCACAGGATGCGCTCGGCTTCGAGGGCGAAACCGTGACGCTGCAGCAGCTGCGCGGCATCGAGCTGAACGAGCGCGCCGCCGCCTTGGCCGAGCTGGTGCTGTGGATCGGCTGGCTGCAATGGCACGTGCGCACGCGCGGCCTGGCCAGCGTGGCCGAGCCCGTGGTGCACAACTACGGCAACATCGAATGCCGCGACGCCGTGCTGGCCTGGGACGCGCAAGAACCTGCGTATGGCACCGGGCCGCCTGCTCTCGCGCTGGGACGGCCGCACGTACAAGAGTCACCCCACCACCGGCCAACTGGTGCCCGACGAGGCCGCGCAGGTGCCGCAGTGGAAGTACATCGGCGCGGAAAGCTCGTGGCCGCCCGCCGACTTCATCGTCGGCAACCCGCCACTTCATCGGCAAGCAAAGAATGAGCGACGCCTTGGGCGAAGGCTACGTGCAAGCGCTGCGCGCCGCCTGGCCCGAGGTGCCCGAAAGCTGCGACTTCGTCATGCACTGGTGGCGCAGCACGCCGCCGCGCTGGTGGCTGGCGGACGCGCAGCGCATGGGCCTCATCACCACCAACAGCTTGGCCTGATCTTCAACCGCCGGGTCGTGCAGGCCGCGTTGGACGCTGGAACACATCTGGAGATGGCGATCGCCGATCACCCCTGGGTTGACGGCGCCGGCAACGCCGCCGTGCGCATCGCAATGACGTGCTGGCCAGGGGCCAGGCGAAGGCGATCTACTCACCGTAACCGATGAGGTGCCAGGCGAGCACGGTGAGCAAGTCGTGAGCTTCACCGAACAAGTTGGCTTGATCCACGCCGATCTGAGCATCGGTGCCAACGTGGCCGCAGCAAGCAAGCTGATTTCAAACCGCGGCATCTCGTTCATGGGAATGATTCCACTTGGCGCCGGGTTTTGGGTCACTGCGGACGAAGCGGTCCAACTGGGCTACGGATCGGTACCGGGCTTTGACAAGCACGTCAGAAGGTACCTCAATGGCAAGGACTTGATGGACAGGCCCAGGGGAATCTTGGCACTGGATTTCTTTGGGTTGTCCTCCGAAGAACTCAGGCAACAGTTTCCAGCCGCGTATCAATGGTTGAAAGAACGCGTCAAACCCCAGCGCGATCAAGACAAGCGCACCAGCCGCCGCAACAACTGGTGGCTCTGGGGTGAGTCGGTTCCCAAGTTCAGGGTCGCGGTCGAAGGACTGCGGCGCTACATCGGAACGGCCGAGACGGCGAAGCACCGCGTCTTTTCGTTCATTGACGGTGACGTGCTTCCCGATCAGAAAGTCCGCTCGGTTGTGCACGACAGCGCCTACGTCCTGGGCGTTCTCTCCAGTCAGTTGCATGTCGATTGGGCGCTGGCGACGGGTGGCACTCTGGAAGATCGCCCCGTCTACAACACTTCCCGCTGCTTCGAAACCTTCCCCTTCCCCGACGCCGACACCGGCCTCACGCCTGCCCTGCGCGATCGCATCGCCCAGCTGGCCGAGCAGATCGACGCCCACCGCAAGCGCGTGCTGGGGTCGGGGCGGGCTGCGGGGCGCGATGTGGCCAGCGAAGCGCGTCTGAGCGCCCCGCAGCCCGCCCCGGCCCCGGCACCAGACGCATCCATCGCCACCATCGGCACAACGACGGCGGTGGCTGAGCAAGCGCCGCTGGCCCTCACCCCAACCCTCCCCCAGCGGGGGAGGGAGCAAGAAGCGGGCAAGGACAAGCTGACGCTGACCGGCCTGTACAACGTGCTGGCCGCCCTGCGCGAGGGCCGGGCCTTGACGGCCAAGGAAAAAGCCATTCACACCGCCGGCCTGGTGGGCGTGCTGCGCGAGCTGCACGACGAGCTGGACGCCGCCGTGCTGGCGGCCTACGGCCTGCCGCCCGACGCCGACACCGAGGCCGTGCTGGCGCACCTGGTGCAGCTGAACGCCCAGCGCGCGCAAGAGGAGGCCGCCGGCCAGGTGCGCTGGCTGCGGCCAGCCTTCCAGAATCCTGAAAAATCACTATCAAAACAAGAGCTGATTGCGCTTGATCCTGGAGCGCCAGAGGCCGATTCGAGCACCGAGAAATCACTATCAAAACAGGAGCATTCCAGCCAGCAAGCCTGGCCCGCCACCCTGCCCGAGCAGGTGCGCGCCGTTGCCGCCGTGCTGGCCCAAAGCCCGGCGCCCCTGACGCTGGACGCCATCGCCGCCCGCTTCAAGGGCCGCGGCCCCTGGAAGAAAAGCCTGCCCACCCTGCTGGCCACGCTGGAGGCCCTGGGCCGCGCGCAAGCGGTGGCGGTGGGGGGCGAAGCGGCGTGGCGGGGGTGAGGGCTTGAACACGCCGAGATGGCGCCATATACTTATGCCATATACACGAGGCACCGCCATGACCACCACCACCGTTTTCACCAACAACCGCACGCAGGCCGTGCGCCTGCCGGCGGAGCTGCGGCTGCCGGAGGGGGTGCGCCGGGTGCGGGTGCGCGCGCGCGGGGCCGAGCGCATCATCACCCCGCTGGATCACACATGGGACAGCTTTTTTCTTGATGGCCCGCCGGTGAGCGACGATTTTTTGCCCGAGCGCGCCAGCCAGCAGCAAGCCGACCGTGAGCCCTTGTAAATGCTGCGCTATTTGCTGGACACCAACATCGTCATCTACGTGCTCAAGCGCCGGCCGATCGAGGTGTTGGAGACCTTCAACGCGAACGCCGAACGCATGGCCATCTCCGCCATCACGTTGGCCGAGTTGATGCACGGCGCCGAAAAGAGCCGCCACGTGGAGCAGAACCTGGCCACCGTGGAAAATTTTTGCAGTCGCCTGGAGGTGCTGCCCTACGGCGCCAAGGCAGCGCAGCATTACGGCAGCATTCGCGCCGCGCTGGAAAAACAAGGGCTGCCCATTGGCGTGAACGATTTGCACATTGCCGCGCACGCCCGCAGCGAGGGACTGGCGCTGGTCACCAACAACCTGAGTGAGTTCGCCCGGGTGCCCGGTCTGGTGGTGGAGAACTGGGTGGCGAGCCTTTGACAAACGCCCGCCCTGCGCCTGGCCCTCAAACCCGAAACCCCGCCGGCAGCTCCGGCCCGATCTTGAACACCCCGCTGGTGCGCGCGCAGGGCACGCCGTCGGCGGTGACCAGGCCCTGCGCAAACACCAGCGTGCGGGTGGCGCGCAGCAGCTCGGCCCTGCCCTCGATCCAGCAGCCCAGCGGCGCGGGCGCCAGGTAGTCGATCTGCAGGCTGATGGTGGGCAGAAAGCGCGGGCCCGGGTGCTCGCTGGTGCGGTGCACCGTCAGCGGAATCAGCATGTCGCAAAAGCTGGCCATCATGCCGCCGTGCAGGTTGCCCATGGGGTTGACGTGGCGCGGCTCCACGCGCAGGCCCAGGCGCACGTCGTCGCCCTGCTGCAGCAGGTACAGCGGGCCGTTGACCCCGATGAAGCCGCTGTCGGAAGGCAGCGGACGAAAGCCGGGCGGGATGGCCGGGTCGGCAGCGGGCGTGCCCGCGGACGTGTTCATGGTGCCGCACCCGGCGTGAGAAAGCAGCGCGAAAAATCAAACCCCATCGACACGAGATGCTCCTGATGACAACCGGCTCGCCAGCATAGCCCCACGCGCGCCGCGCCGCGTACACGCAGGCGACAGCGTGGCGCGCATGGGCCGGATCCGGCCCGCCGCCAGGGCGATCGCCGTCGGTACGCCGCATGAAATAATCGGCCCGGTCTGGGAGCGCGGGCGGCAGGAGCCGCCAGCGGGTTCGGGCCAGCCCAGGCACACGGGCTGGCGAGTTTCACGACGACGTCTGGCGGATGCGCGATTTCACTGAACTGTCCCCACGCCAGGCCGTGGCCTTGGTGCTCGGCCTGGCGGCGCTCTACGCGGCCTGGGCGCTTGGTGGCACACCCTGGTTCGGGTTTTATGAACACAACCCCGACGAGGGGTTCAATTTGTCAAAGGCGGCGCTGGTTGCCAACGGCTATGCGCTGTACCGCGACATCTGGAGTGATCAGCCGCCGGTGTTCACTTACGCCCTGACCCTGGTGCATCAAGTGGCGCCCTGGAGCGTGGCGGCCGCGCGGCTGCTGGTGCTGGGGTTCGCGTGCCTGCTGATCGCATCGCTGTTTGTCCTGGTCGAACGCCGACACGGCTGGCGCACCGCGCTATGGGCGGCGCTGCTGCTGATGCTGGCGCCGATGTTTGTCGAGCTGTCCGTCTCGGTGATGATCGGACTGCCGTCGATCGCGCTGGCGACCGCCGCGCTGGCCCTGGCGAGCCGACCGGCGCGGGGCCGCAAGGCCTGGATCGCCATGAGCCTCGCGGGACTGCTTTACGCGCTGTCGCTGCAGACCAAGTTGTTCAGCGCAGTGATGGCACCGGCCATTGCCGCCGTCATTGTCCTGAACCCCGACGCCGCCTGCTGGAAGCAGCGGCTGCGCAATCTGGGTGTTTTTGCCCTGGGGGTCGCCCTGGGCATGCTGCTCGTCGTCTGGCTGGCCGGTGAGGCCTTCATCGACCAGCTGATCCGCCCGCATGCCGCCACGGCGCTGCGCGAGCGCTACTCGCTGGGCCAGAGCGCCCAGGTCATCTGGGCGGTGCTGAAGGCGCAGCCGGTGCTGCTGGGCCTGGGCCTGGCGGGCGTTCTGCACGCCGGCCGGCGCCTGTGGCGCGGCGATCTGCGGCCGCTGGCGGTCTGGCTGATCGTGCCGGCCGGGGCGCTGCTGCTGCACGTCCCCGTGTGGGACCACCAGGTGCTGCTGCTGTTTCCGCCCCTGGCCTGGCTGGGTGGCGTGGCGCTGGAACGCTGGTGCTCCTGGCTGTCCGCGCGGTTTCCGGCGCGCAACGCGCCCTGGGCACTTGGCATGGCGGCGCTGCTGATTGCGACCGGCGTGCCGCTGGTGCGCCAGCAGGTGGTGCCTGAAGACAACCTGGGCAGCAAGCTGGCGATCGACGAGGCCGTGGGGCGGTTTGCCGGCCTGGGCGGCTGGGTGATGGCCGATACGCCGATGGATGCCTACCGCAACCGCCTGCTGGTGCCGCCAGAACTGGCCGTCTACTCGCTGAAGCGCATCATGGTGCGGCAACTGACGACCCCCTATGTGATGGAGTCGCTGCGCCGCCGGCGCCCGCTTCAGGTATCGCTGCGGCGCTTCGCCCCGAATGCCGAGTTGCTGCAGTATCTCGAACGCAATTACCTGCGCACCACGTCGGGGCCCCAGTTCGTGCATTACGTGGCCCGCCCCGACATGCTGCCGGCCCAGGCGCACCCTGCGCTGGAGGGCCTGCTCGACCACTTGACGCAGGCCATCGCCGCCACCGGTGTCGATGGAGGTTACGCCAGTGCGGCGACGCCCGATGGCCACCGACGCTACGGCGAAAGTCGCAAGCAGCTGCTGACACCCGAGCAGGTCTGGATGGACCCGCCTGGCTCCACCCCCCGTGTCGGCGCCTGCTTTCTGCGTTCGTACCAGCTGACCGGCCAGGCCCCCTATCTGGAGCGGGCGCGCCAGACGGCGCAGGCGATCATGCGGGTTCAGTCCTGTGCGGGCGGCTGGCCCGCTGCCGCCCAGGCCCCGGGTACCTGCCAGAGCCAGGCCGTGTCACCCAAAGCACGACTGAAGTTCGATGAGGGCCTGAACGCGGAAGCCATCGATTACCTGCTGGACGCGGCCATCCAGCTGCCGCAGGAACAGGACGGCTTGCGCGCAGCAGCGGCCCGGGCGCTCGACTTTCTGGTGGCCACCCAGAACGCCCAGGGCGCCTGGCCCTACGACCTCTACAGCCAAGCGCCGTACGCGCGACATTCCACCCTCAATGACGACCTGACGACGGCGCACCTGAGAGTGCTGCTGCGCGGCTGGCGGACCTTCGGCAGGGCCGACTACCGGCAGGCGGTCGAAAAGGGCGTCGAATTTCTGCTCAAGGCGCAGTCCGCTCAGGGCGGATGGGCTCAACAATACGATCAAAACCTGGCGCCCGCACCAGGCCGCACCTTTGAGCCGGCCGCGCTGGCAACCCTGGAAACGGCCTACGCCATCCGTACCCTGACCGAGATCGACCGCCAGTGGCCGAACCCGCGCATCAAGGCGGCGATCGCGCGCGGCGGCAACTGGCTTCTGCGCAGCGCGCAGCGGCCGGGCCACTGGGCACGCTTTCACGACCTGCGGGATGGCCACCCGCTGTACCTGGATCGCGCAGGCAAAACCTATGCCCGCTGGCAGGACCTGCCCGCGGAGCAGCGGGACAGCTACCGCTGGGAGGAGTCGTTTGCCGAGGTGTCCGACGCGCTGGCGCTGGCACGAACGCATGTCGAGGGCAACGCCGCCGCATTCGATGCCATGACGCAGCGCCTGCAGAGCCTGGCGGACATCGCGAGCTATGCCCGAGCGCGCCTGCAGCTTGGCGCCTCCTTCGACCAGGGTCACATGCCACGAGTGGACGCCGCGGGCCTGGTTTCAACCGCGTCGCTCATTGACCAATGCGGGATGCTGCAGGCCGCCTGGACCGTTGCACCGCGCCGCTCGGCCACCGATGACCGGTAGGGCGGGCCCGGCGCGGAAATGGCGCAGGCCCAGGCGCACCGCGCCATCCTGCTGGCGCATGTAGAGGGGGCCGTTGACGCCCATGAAGGGGCCGCCGGCCTCGACCGGTTCCAATCCAGCCGGGATGCCCGGCGTTGGCGCAGGGGCGTTGAGGGCGTCGCGTTGCATGCCGGCAGCACAAGGCGGCGCCACCGCAGCGGCGCACACGCAGGCGACAGCCGGGGGCCACAGGGCGCAAGGGGCAAGGCCGGGAGCCGCCAGGGGGTGGGTGTCGGCCCGGTAAAATCACGGGTTTACCCCTGCCACCTGCCCACTGGAGCCGCCTCATGGCAAATCCCTCCCGCATGGCCAACGCGATTCGCGCGCTGGCCATGGACGCCGTTCAACAAGCCAAGTCGGGCCACCCCGGCGCGCCCATGGGCATGGCCGACATGGCGGTGGCGCTGTGGGGACGCCACCTGCGCCACAACCCGGCCAACCCGCACTGGGCCGGGCGCGACCGCTTCGTGCTGTCCAACGGCCATGGCTCGATGCTGCTGTATGCGCTGCTGCACCTGACGGGCTACGAGCTGCCGATGCAGGAGCTGAAGCACTTTCGCCAGCTGCACAGCAAGACAGCGGGCCACCCCGAGGTGGGCGTGACCCCCGGCGTGGAGACCACCACCGGCCCGCTGGGCCAGGGCCTGGCCAATGCGGTGGGCATGGCGCTGGCCGAGAAGCTGCTGGCCAGCGAATTCAACCAGCCGGGCCACGCCATCGTGGACCACCACACCTACGTGTTCCTGGGCGACGGCTGCCTGATGGAAGGCGTCAGCCACGAAGCCAGCGCGCTGGCCGGCGCCTGGAGATTAAATAAGCTGATCGCGCTGTACGACGACAACGGCATCAGCATCGACGGGCGCGTGCAGCCCTGGTTTGTCGATGACGTGGCGGGGCGCTTTGCGGCCTACCAGTGGAACGTGATCGGCCCCATCGACGGCCACGATGTCAACAGCGTGGACCGCGCCATCGCCGACGCCAAGCGCAGCGCCGACAAGCCGACGCTGATCATTTGCAAGACGCACATCGGCAAGGGCAGCCCCAACCGCCAGGACACGGCCAAGGCGCACGGCGAGCCGCTGGGCGCCGATGAGATCGCGCTGACGCGCACCGCGCTGGGCTGGGAGTACGGCCCCTTCGAGATTCCCGCCGACGTGTACGCCGACTGGGACGCCAGGCTGGCCGGCCAGGCGGCCGAGCAGCAGTGGGACGCGGCCTTTGCCGACTACGCCGCCGCGCACCCCGCGCTGGCTGCCGAATTCACGCGGCGCATGGCGGGCGAGTTGCCCGCGCACTTTGCCCAGGTCGCGGTGGACGCGGCCATCGCGGCGCACACCAAGGCAGAGACCGTGGCCAGCCGCAAGGCCAGCCAGCTGGCGCTGGAGGCCCTCACGGCCCGGCTGCCCGAGCTGCTGGGCGGCAGCGCCGACCTGACGGGCTCCAACCTGACGCTGACGGCCAGCACGCTGAACCTGCGCTTTGACGAGCGCGGCGCGGTGGTCAAGAACGAGGCCGGCCAGGGCGGGCGCCACATCAACTACGGCGTGCGCGAGTTCGGCATGGCCGCCATCATGAACGGGCTGGCACTGCACGGCGGCTTCATCCCCTACGGCGGCACCTTCCTGACCTTCAGCGACTACAGCCGCAACGCCATCCGCATGGCGGCACTGATGAAGCAGCGCGTGGTGCACGTGTTCACGCACGACAGCATCGGCCTGGGCGAGGACGGCCCCACGCACCAGTCGATCGAGCACGCCGCCAGCCTGCGCCTGATTCCGAACCTGGCCGTCTGGCGCCCGGCCGACACCGCCGAGACCGTGGTGGCCTGGGCCGTCGCGCTGCAAAGCCAGCACCAGCCCACGGCGCTGCTGCTCTCGCGCCAGAACCTGCCCTACCTGCCCAAGCGCGACCTGGGCGACATCAGCCGCGGCGCCTATGTGCTGAGCGAGCCGGGCGACGTGGGCCTCAAGAAGAGGGCGCAGGCCGTCATCATCGCCACCGGCAGCGAGGTGCACCTGGCCCTGCAGGCGCAGACGCTGCTGGCGGCGCAAAAGATTGCCGTGCGCGTGGTCTCCATGCCCAGCACCACGGCCTTCGACCAGCAGGACGTGAAGTACAAGAAGGCCGTGCTGCCGGCCGGCCTGCCGCGCATCGCCGTCGAGATGGGCGCCACCGACGGCTGGTGGAAGTACGGCGTTGCTGCGGTGGTGGGGCTGGACACCTTCGGCGAATCGGCCCCCGCGCCGGCGCTGTTCGAGCACTTCGGCTTCACGCCCGAGAACGTGGCGGCCACGGTGCGCGCGGCGCTGGGACGCCGTTGACCCGGATTTCAAGCCAAATCGGCCTCCAGCGCTTGATGGACAAGCGCAAACAGCTATCAATTACTTAGCAAAAAGGAAACCTGTCATGACCATCAAGATCGGCATCAACGGCTTCGGGCGCATCGGGCGCATGGTGTTTCGCGCGGCCATTGCCCACCACAAGGACATCCAGGTCGTCGGCATCAACGACCTGCTGGAGCCCGACTACCTGGCCTACATGCTGACCTACGACAGCGTGCACGGCAAGTTCGAGGGCGAGGTCAAGGTCGAGGGCAACACGCTGGTGGTCAATGGCCAGAAGATCCGCCTGACCGCCGAGCGCGACCCCGCCAACCTGAAGTGGGGCGAGGTCGGCGCCGAGGTGGTGATCGAGGCCACGGGCCTGTTCCTGACCAAGGAGACCGCCGAAAAGCACCTGGCCGCCGGTGCCAAGAAGGTGATGATGAGCGCGCCCAGCAAGGACGACACGCCCATGTTCGTCTTTGGCGTCAACGACGAAACCTACGCCGGCCAGGCCATCATCAGCAACGCCAGCTGCACCACCAACTGCCTGGCGCCCGTGGCCAAGGTGCTCAACGACAAGTGGGGCATCAAGCGCGGCCTGATGACCACCGTGCACGCCGCCACCGCCACGCAAAAGACCGTGGACGGCCCCAGCAACAAGGACTGGCGCGGCGGCCGCGGCATCCTGGAGAACATCATCCCCAGCAGCACCGGCGCCGCCAAGGCGGTGGGCAAGGTGATTCCGGCGCTCAACAAGAAGCTGACCGGCATGTCCTTCCGCGTGCCCACCTCCGACGTGTCGGTGGTCGATCTGACGGTGGAGCTGGAAAAGCCCGCCAGCTACGACGAGATCAAGGCCGAGATGAAGGCGCAGTCCGAAGGCAAGCTCAAGGGCATCCTGGGCTACACCGAGGACAAGGTGGTGGCCACCGACTTCCGCCACGACCCGCGCAGCTCGATCTTCGACGCCGACGCCGGCATTGCGCTGGACAGCACCTTCGTCAAGCTGGTGAGCTGGTACGACAACGAATGGGGCTACTCCAACCGCTGCCTGGACATGGCGCGGGTGATGGCGAAGAAGTAAGCGCCGACGCAGCCTCCGCCGAGAAGCGCGTCACAGGACGCGCTTTTTTTTGTCCGCGATACTGCTTCCATGGACAGCATGCACATCGCCGATCTGGAGGCAGCCATCAACCACTGGCGCGAACGCTCACCTGCCGGATCGGATGCCGCGCTGGCGCCCGAGCTGGCGGCGCTGGCCGAGCTGTATGCGCGCATGGCGATCGAGCACCGCGAGGAGCTGGACGCCGCCCAGGTGCCCGCCGCGGCCCGCGCGGCCTGGCTGCACTGGTATGCCCACACGCCCGACGCGCCCTGCATCGCCGTGTGCTCCACCGCGCAGGGCGATGCGGTGTGCAAGGGCTGCGGGCGCACCGAGGACGAGGTGCGCGACTGGCCGGCGCTGAGCCCCTGGGCCAAGCGTGCGGTGTGGCGGCGCATCACGCGCGAGGGCGCGGCGCTGCGCTTTACCCGCTATGCCGAGCGCGCGCGGGCGGCGCCCTGAGCACGCGTTCAAGTTGCCAGATGGGCGAATCGATGGTCTAATTGCCGGTTGTTGAAGGGGAGTAGCTCCCCGCAACGGCCCGGCGGTGTCGGCGCCGTTGCATCACCGGCTCGTCAATACGAAGCATGCAGGCCCCAGGGCTTGCAGCGCCTTCCGGGGCGGTGGGTGGTGGGTCCGCCAGCGCGCCCGCCGCCGAGCAAGACCTTCGACCCCAACCCGTTCGGGGTGTGTTGGTCGAAGTCGCCGGTCTTGCCGCAAGCGCCTGCAGGCGCTGTTGTCCTCTTTTGCTGCAAACCCGTTCGTCTGGCGCGCGTCCGCGCGATCACCGTTTTGCAACATTGGAGCCTTGACTCATGGAATTCATGTCCGCCCCCTGGTGGTCCGCCCTGCTGGCCATCATCCTGATCGACCTGGTGCTGGCCGGCGACAACGCCATCGTCATCGCCCTGGCTGCGCGCAACCTGCCCAAGTCGCTGCAGAAAAAGGCCATCATCTGGGGCACCGTGGGTGCCATCGGGGTGCGCACGCTGATGACGCTGGTGGTGGTGTGGCTGCTGAAGATTCCGGGCCTGATGCTGATCGGCGGCCTGGGCCTGCTGTGGATCGCCTACAAGCTGGTGGCCGACACCGGCGAGGGCGATGAAGAACACGGCCCGGCCGCCAGCACCTTCTGGGGCGCGATGAAGACCATCGTGGTGGCCGACGCGCTGATGGGCATCGACAACGTGCTGGGCGTGGCCGGCGCGGCGCACGGTGCGATGGACCTGGTGGTGATCGGCCTGTTGATCAGCGTGCCCATCGTGGTGTTCGGCTCCACCGTGGTGCTGAGGCTGGTCGAGAGATTTCCGATCATCATCCAGCTGGGTGCGGCCGTGCTGGCCTATACCGCCGCCTCGATGGTGACCAGCGAGCCGCTGCTGGCCGACTGGTTCGGCACGCGCGAGGCGCCGCAGCAGGCGCTGCGCTGGGCGGTGGCGGCGCTGGCCATCGTGGGCGTGCTGGGCGCCGCGCGCTGGGCCACGCGACGCCAGCGCGCGGTGGACGGCGCCTGAGCAAATTGCGCTAAGCTGCGCCGATGATCCTGATCCTGAAATGGCTGTTGTCGGCCTGCGCGCTGCTGCTGATCGCCTACCTGTACAGCGGCGTGCAGGTGGCCAGCTTTGGCTCGGCGCTGCTGGCGGCGCTGGTGATTGGCCTGCTCAACACGGTGCTGCGTCCGGTGCTGGTGGTGCTGACCATCCCGGTCACGCTGATCACGCTGGGGCTGTTCCTGTTCGTCATCAACGCGCTGATGTTCTGGGCCGCCTCGGGCCTGCTGTCGGGCTTTCACGTCAGCGGCTTTGGCGCGGCGCTGCTGGGTTCGCTGATGTACTCGGCGCTGGGGCTGCTGATCCACCAGGCCCTGCGCTGAGCCCCCACGCCGTTCAGCGGTTTTTTTGCTCGTCCAGGCGTTGCTGCTGCAGCAGCGCCTGCGCCTGGCGCATGCGGGCATCGACGATGCTGGCCTCGATCAGCGCCGCGCCGTCGCCCGGGTGCTGGCGCGAATAGTCCTGCGCGGCGCGCCAGCGATTGACCGCGCCGGCGTAGTCCAGCTGCGCCAGCGCCACCTCCCCCTCGGCGCGCAGCGAGCGCAGCATCTGCCCCTGGGCCGCATCGGCCTGCGCCAGGGCCTGCCAGGCGCCGCCGTCGTGCGCATGATCGCTGACCCAGGTGCGCAGCTGGGACGCCGCCTCGCCCGCCTGGCCGGTGCGCAGCAGCGCCTGCGCGCGCAGCAGCAGCACGGCGCGACCGGATTGATTCAACGGCCCCCCACGCTCCGCGGCTGCGCCTGCTGCGCTGCCCCCCGAGGGGGCGATCGCGGCGTTGGAATGGGTTTCCGGGAGCGCACTGGCGGTGGCCGGGACGTTTGCCAGGATGGCCAACGCCTGCGGCGCCTGGTCGGCACGCAGGGCCAACTCGGCCTGCAGCAGGTGCACCTGGCGCAACGCGCGCGGGTGCTCGGCCATGAGCGGGGCCAGCTGCTCGGCCAGGGCCTGCGCGGCGGGCAGCTCCCGCAGCTCGGCCCGCGCCAGTGCGGCGGCGTAGAGCGCGCCGGCGCGCTGGGCCAGCGGCTGGCGGGCAAAGCCGGGCTGGGCGGGCTCGGCGGCCCAGGCGCGCAACACGTCGACGCCAGGCTGCGAGAGCACGCGTGCCCGCGCGGCGATCAGGAGAGTTTCCCAATCCGTCGACGGTGCGGCCAAGTGCAGACCTTGCACGCGCTGCTGCATGTCGGCGATGCGCTGGGTGGTCAACGGGTGGCTGCGCAGATAGGGCCAGTCGCCGTTGTCGTCCACGCGCGAGGCGGCCTGGAGTTTTTCGAACATGCTGACGAAGCCCTGGGGCGCAAAGCCGGCTTGGTTCATCACGCTGTAGCCCACGCGGTCGGCCTCGCGCTCCATGTCGCGCGAGAAGTTGAGCTGCTGCTGGGCAATGGCGGCCTGCCCGCCGACGGCCAGCGCGGCGCCGGCCTGCGGGTTCTTGCTGGCGGCGATGGCGCCGGCCACCATGGCCGCGATCAGCAGCGGCAGCTGGCGGCCTTGCTGGCCCAGCAGGCGCGCGATGTGGCGCTGGGTGACGTGGCTCATCTCGTGGCCCAGCACCGAGGCCAGTTCGTCACGCGAGCGCACCACGCCCACCAGCCCCAGGTGCAGGCCGAAGTAGCCGCCGGGCAGCGCAAAGGCATTGATGCTGCGGTCGCGCCCGAGGAACACCTGCCAGGCAAAGCGCTCGTCCAGCTCCGGCGTGAGTTCGCCGCGCGCACGGGCGGCCGCCAGCAGCGCGCGCCAGATGCCATCGACGTATTCGCCGATGATGGGGTCGTCGATGTAGTCCGGGTCGCGGTACAGCTCGCGCGCGATGGTGTCGCCCAGCTTGCGCTCGGCCAGAGGCGTCATCTCGCCGGCCTCGCCCAGCGAGGGCAGGGCCCCGCCGGATGCCGGGCTCTGTGCCGCGACGGGCAGCGCGGCCAGCACCAGGCCCGACGACAGGACGGCCGCCGCCGTGCGCCGTGCAAGGTGCGCGAGGCGGCGGGCGGATGGACGAATGGGCGGGTGCATCGGATGGCAAGGCGGGCCCGGTGGGGCCGCTGCCCCTATGATGCCCCAAGCGCCTGCGTGTTCCTTTGCCAATGTGACCGATTGCCATGCCCGATTCCTCCCCCTCGCCCCTCACCCATTTCGACGCCCAGGGCCAGGCCCACATGGTGGATGTGGGCGCCAAGCCGGCCACGCACCGGGTGGCGGTGGCCGGCGGGCGCATCGAGATGCAGTCGGCCACGCTGGCGCTGATCGAGTCGGGCCACGCCAGCAAGGGCGACGTGCTGGGCGTGGCGCGCATCGCCGGCATCATGGCGGCCAAGAAGACCAGCGAGCTGATCCCGCTGTGCCACCCGCTGACCCTGTCGCGTGTCACTATTGATTTGATAGCTGAACGCGCAGATGGAACGGTCGCCAGCGGCATTTTTTGTACCGCAACGGTGGAAACCACCGGGCCCACCGGGGTGGAAATGGAGGCGCTCACCGCGGTGCAGGTGGCGCTGCTGACCGTCTACGACATGTGCAAGGCGGTGGATCGCGGCATGACCATCACCGGCGTGCGCCTGCTGGAAAAGCGCGGCGGCAAGTCGGGGCACTACCGGGCCGCCAGCCGCCCGTAGATTTCAGCGCGCGGGCTGGCTGGCCGCGCTGGCCGCCTGCCGCAGCGCACGCGCACCTTCCAGCAGGCGGTCGTTGTCCTGCGTCCAGGCCCGGTAGTCGGCCGGAAAGGCCGCCCGAAAGCGCGCCATGTGTGCCAGCGCCAGGTCATCCTGCCCCAGCAGGCTGGCGCTTTCGATCACGCGGATGATGACGCGCGGCTCGGGCGAATAGTGCAGGCAGCGGCTGGCGGCGGCCAGCATCCAGGCGGCGTCCGCGCGCGTGACCGGCCGAGTGGTGACCTCGGCAAAGCGCACACCGCCGGCAAACAGCCAGGAGCGCTGCGCTGCCGCCATCGGGTCGTCGCGCCACCAGGCGGTGCGCTCCTCGGGCGACAGATAGACCTGGCTGATGCGCCAGTAGTCCCAGCTGGCATAGGCCGTGGCGGCCAGCAGCAGCGCAGCCGCACTCAGGCGCACGCCCGATGCGCGAGCGCCCGGGGGCACGGGCGGCGCAGCGGCCCGGGTGCGCCACAGCCCCCAGACGCTGACGACGGCGGCGATCTGGAACGGGCCGTACCACAACGGGTACTCGACCATGCTGTGCAGCCCGATCAGGATCAGCACGCCCCAGGCCAGCTGCCGCGCCGGGTCGTGCTCGCGCCACGGCGCGCCGCGCCAGATCAGCCACGCCAGCGCGGCGCAGGCCCCGACGGCCAGCGGCACGCCCAGCTCCACCGCCAGGTGCAGGGGCAGGTTGTGGGCGTTGTCCAGGATGTGGCAAAAGCGCGGGCCGGGAAACAGGGTGATGTAGTGTGCCCAGGCCAGCTCGCCCCAACCCCAGCCGGTCCAGGGCTTGAGGGCAATGAGGTGCAGCACGTTGCGCCACAGGATCAGCCGGCTGCCGCAAGTGCTTTCGGCCGTGCGCAGGCGCTCGACCATGTCGCGCCCGGCCACGCCCTCGGTGGATTCGGCCAGCCAGGGCAGCAGCAACGCCGCCGCCACGTAGGCCGCCACGGCCACGGCTGCAACCCGCGCCACCGTGCGGCCACGGCCTTGCCCGCGCGACCACCACGCCGCCATGGCCGCCAGCGCCAGCAGCTCCACCCCTCCGATGCGCGAGGCGGTGGCCGCCAGCGCGGCCAGCAGCAGCGCTGCCAGGCCGCCGGCCGCGCCGCGCGGCAGGCGCCGGGCCTGAACATGCCAGCGCAGGGCCGCCAGCCCGATCACCAGCAGCGTGGCCAGCTGATTGGGCTGGCGCAGGTTGCCAAAGGCCTGGCCGGGCTGGGCGAGGTTGACCCAGGGATAAAGCGGCCCCTCCAGGTCGAAGTACTGCGCCAGCGCGATGGCGCTGCTGACCGCTGCCGCGGCCAGCCAGGCGCCGGCCACCCAGGCCAGGGTCTGGCGCGCGTCCTGGCGCACCGGCCACAGCGCCAGCAACAGCGCGGCGCAGGTCAACGACACCAGGTACGGCTGCGCGCCCGCGGTCGGACCGGAAGTGAAAGGCCACAGCCAGGGCAGGACCAGAAGCACGAGCAGGCCCAGGCGGCGCAAGCAGACAGACATGCGGGGATTGTGCCAACGCGCTGGCTCGGGCCGGCACGGCGGCGCCGGCCGCTCACTTGCGCTCGTACACCGTCAGGCTGTCCCAGTCGCTGGCCGGCGCGCGCTGCAGCAGCTGGGCAACGCGCCGGGCATAGAGGCCGTACAGCGCCCGCTCGGGATGCTGCGCGATCAGGGCCTGCAGGGTTTGCCGGCAGGCCTCGAACTGGCGTCCGCGCCACTGCGCCAGGGCCTGCTGCCACAGCGCCAGCTCGGCCTGCAGGGCGGAGGTGGCGGCCGCCGCCGGAGCGCGCACGGTGTAGATCTGCTCGGCCTGCTGGCGCCCGCGCACGCGCACGCGATCGAGCTCTTGCCAGGCAAAGGCGTGCTCGCCGGCCTGCTCCATCGTCACCTGGCTGGCCACCACGTCCACGCCATAACCCGCGGCCAGCCCCTCCAGGCGCGAGGCCAGGTTGACCGCATCGCCAATGACGGTATATGCGCGCCGCAGCGCCGTGCCCATGTTGCCCACGGCCATGGGGCCGGTGCTCAGGCCGATGCCGACCGCCAGCGCGCCGTGTCCGGCCGCCACGCGCTCGGCGTTGAAGTCCCGCATGGCCGCGCGGATGTCCAGCGCCGCCTCGACCGCCTGCCGCGCATGCTGCGTGCTGGCCACCGGCGCGCCCCAGAAGGCCATCACGCAATCGCCCATGTATTTGTCGATGGTGCCGTGATGGCGCGCGATGACGCCGCTCAGGCGCTCCAGCACCGCGTGCAGCAGCGCCTGCAGCTCGGCCGGCGGCAGCGCTTCGGACAGACTGGTGAAGCTGTTCAGGTCGCAGAACATGACCGTCAGCTCCTCGGTGCGCGCCTGCATGTCGTAGCGCTTGGGATCGCGCTGCATCTGGCGCACCAGCTCGGGCGGCACGTAGGTGGAGAACTGCTCGGCCAGCCGGTGGCGCGCCCGGCGCTCGACCCCGAAGCCCAGCGCCAGGTCGACCACCAGGGTGGCCGCGGCCAGCAGCAGGGGGCCTGCCAACGGCAACAGCAGGTGTGCGCTGCGGTACAGCAGCGTGTCCAGCGCCAGCAGCGTGAGCACCGCGCCCGCGCCCAGCGCCAGCGCCCCGCCCAGGCCCAGCCGAGGCAGCCCGGCGATGAACAGCAGGCCCAGCGCAAGCAGGGCGGCAATCTCGTAGGCCCCTGCCCACGCCGGCCTGTGCACCAGGCGCCCCTCCAGCGCGCCGGCGATCAGGTTGGCGTGCACCTCGACGCCCGGAAAGGCCTCGCCCACCGGCGTGGCGCGCAGATCCATCAGGCCCGGCGCGCTGAAGCCCAGCAGCACGTAGCGGCCGCGCAGACTGCCGGCCGGCAGCTTGCCCGCCAGGACGTCGGCCGCCGACAGGTACTGAAACGAGCCGCCCCGCACCCCGCCCGCGCCGCGGTAGGGCACCGGCACCGTGCCGCGTGCATCGAGCCTGATCGAGAGCGCGCGCGAGGCACCCTGCAACCGGAGCCTGCGCCCGTCCGCCTCGTCCGTGCTCAGCCGCAGGGCCGCACCGCCCAGCCCCAGGCGCAGCATCGCCAGACTCATGGACTCGTACAGCGCACCGTCGAAACCGGCCACCAGGGGCACCATGCGCACCACGCCGTCGGGATCGGTGACGGCGTTGAAGAAGCCGCCCGCAGCGGCGGCCTGCGTGAGCGGCGCCAGGTTGGCACCGTAGCCGCTCCAGTGCAGCAGTTGCGGCCAGGGCGCCTGGCCCGTCAGGGGCGCCGGCAACTGGCCCACGCGGCGCGCGTCGCGGTCGCTGCTGAAGTAGTAGCCCAGCACCACCGGGGCGCCAGCCAGGGCCTGCGCCAGCTCGTCGTCGGGCGCGGGCTGGGCGCGCGCGCGCCGGGCCGCGGCCTCGGGCTCGGCAAACACCACGTCCAGACCGAGCGCCGCGACCTGCTGGCGGCCGGTGAGCTCGCGCACCAGGTGCGCGATGCGCGCGCGCGACCAGGGCCAGCGCCCCAGTTGCTGCAGGCTGGCCTCATCCACATCGACGATCACCACCTGCGCGTCGCGCGTGCGCGGCATGCTCAGGCTCAGCCGCAGGTCGGCCAGTTGCGCGTCCAGCCAGTCGCGCCCCGGCGCGGGCCACCAGCCAAGCGACTGCATCAGCGCCAGCAGCAGCAGGGCCGAGCAGGCCCAGGCGCGCCAGGGGTGGCGCTGCGCGAGGGCTCGGGCTGGGGGATCGCTCATCGCACGCATTCAAGCACGCCCCGTGCAAACCCCGCTGCCTGGGGAGCGGCGCGCGACACACGCGCCTGGGCGGTCAGACGTCCAGGTACTCGAGCCGCACGGCCCCCATGACAATCTGGTCCCGATTTTGCAAGGCGATCGGGCCGCCTTCGACCGACACGCCATTGACGCTGGGCATGTTGTCACCCTCCACGTGGGCCAGCTCGAAGCCGTGCGCGCTGCGGCGGATGGCGGCCACCGAGAATCCGCGGCGGCCGATGGTGGTCACAGGCTTGGTCAGCCACAGCTCGCGGCCCCGGGAGGTGCCGGTGAGCACCCGAACCCGCGCGCCCGCACCGGCCGGCGGCACGGACAGGCCCGCCAGGTCGCTCTCCAGACCCTGGACCTCCGATGGGGTTGACGCCTCGGTGGCGATGGGGGTGGTGCCGCCGCCGGCGTGGGCCTGGTAGCGCACGGCGCAGCGCCCGATCTCGATCACGTCGCCATCGGCCAGGCTGTGCTTGCGCACCGCGCGCCCATTGACGAAGGTGCCGTTGGTGCTGCCCAGGTCTTCGAGCAGGGCGTCAGCGCCCGCCATCTGGATGACGGCATGCTCGCCGCTGACGGCCAGGTTATCGATCACGACGTCGTTGTAGGGGCGCCGGCCGATGGTGGACCGGTCTTTGGTCAGCAGCGCTTCCTTGATGACGACACCGTCGATCGAGACGATCAACTTGGGCATGGACACACTCCCTGTGGCACGGCGAGGCCGGCGGCGCGTGCGGGCGGCGGCGACCCGGCCTCATGTCCCGAGATCGGGCAGCCTTCAGGCACCAACCCGCGGGTTCCAGTCCGTCGCATCCGGTCCACACGCTGCTCCCGGCTTCATTTCATTTTTCGAATTGCAGGAAGATACCGCCAATCTCATTCTTTTGTAGCTATTTTTTCCACCATTTTCCAACGATTCCCGACTTTTTTATCGTTTGGTCGGCGTGAATCAGGATCACCGAGACGTTGTCGCGCCCGCCGGCGGCCTTGGCCGCGTCGATCAGGCGCTGCGCCCGGGTGGGCAGCGGGGCGGCCTCAGCCAAGATGGCGGCGATCGCCGAATCGGACACCATTTCGGTCAAGCCGTCCGAGCACAGCAACAGGGTGTCGCCCGCGTGCAGCGCGTGCGAGCCGGTTTCCAGCAGCACCGTGTCCTCCACTCCCAAGGCCCGCGTCACCCAGCTGCGATAGCCCGACACGGCCGCCTGCTGGGGGGTAATGAGGCCGGCGTCGAGTTGCTCCTGCAGCAACGAATGATCGCGCGTGAGCTGCACCAGTGCCCCGTCGCGCCAGCGATAGGCACGCGAGTCGCCGGCGTGGCCCACCAGCACCTGGTCCTCGCGCAGCACGGCCAGCACCACGGTGGTCCCCATGCCGGCGCATTCCGGCTGGGTGTTGGCAGCCTCGAAAATCAGGCGATTGGCCCGGTCGGTGCTGTCCTCCATGGCGTCCAGCACGGCGGGCGCCGTGGCGCCGGCGCCCGCGCTGTCCAGCCACGCCCCCAGCGCGTTGCCGATGTGCTCGACCGCCATGGCGCTGGCCACCTCGCCCGCGTTGTAGCCGCCCATGCCGTCGGCCAGCAGGGCGATGCCGCGGCCCTCGTCCACGCGCACGGCGTCCTCGTTGTTGGCGCGCACGCAGCCAACGTCGGACAAGGCGCAGTACGCGTACAGCATGGACCGGCCGTGCCTGGCGTCAGCCGGTGGCCGCCTGCGCGTGGCGGCGCTGCATGAGCTTGCCGATCACCAGCACCAGCAGCGCGCCGGCCACGCCCACGGCGTAATGCCAGGAGTTGCCTTGGGGCAGCCAAGGCGTCAGCGCGGGGTCGGAGTGGACCATGGTGCCGGCAATCCAGCCCAACAGCATGCCGCCCAGGGTGATGATGAACGGAAAGCGATCCATCAGCTTGAGCACCATCTGGCTGCCCCAGACGATGATCGGAATGCTGACCAGCAGGCCGAAGATCACCAGCACCAGGGCGTGCTTCTCGCCGGCGCCCTGGGCCGCGCCGGCAATGCCGATGACGTTGTCGATGCTCATCACCAGGTCGGCCACGATCACCGTCTTGATGGCGGCCCAGAGCTTGTCGCTGCCCTGGATGTTGCCGTGGTCGTCATCTTCCTCGGGCGCGATCAGCTTGACGCCAATCCAGACGAGCAGCAGGCCGCCCACCAGCTTGAGGTAGGGAATCTGCAGCAGCGCCAGGGCAAACGCAATCAGGATGACGCGCAGGATGATGGCACCCACGGTGCCCCACACGATGCCCTGCAGGCGTTGCTGCTTGGGCAGGCCCCGGCAGGCCAGGGCAATGACCACCGCGTTGTCGCCGCCCAGCAGGATGTCGATCACGATGATCTGGCCGACGGCAATCCAGAAATGCGCGGTAAGGAACTCTTCCATCGTCTCTCTCTCGTTCTCGGGACTTCATGGTGCCTGAAACGCCGCAGCCGGGCCACCCGCATCGAGGGCCCGGCTGCAAATGCAGGCTGGCGCGCCGTGGCGCGACCGTTTACAGCAGGGTCTTGAGCAGCTTGCCCATCTCCGATGGGTTGCGCGTCACCTTGAAGCCGCATTCTTCCATGATCGCCAGCTTGGCATCGGCCGTGTCGGCGCCACCGGAGATCAGCGCACCCGCGTGACCCATGCGTTTGCCGGCCGGCGCGGTGACGCCGGCAATGAAGCCGACCACGGGCTTCTTCATGTTGGCCTTGCACCACTGCGCGGCCTCGGACTCGTCGGGGCCGCCGATTTCGCCGATCATGATGACGGCGTCGGTGTCGGGGTCGTCGTTGAAGGCCTTCATGACATCGATGTGCTTGAGGCCATTGATCGGGTCGCCGCCGATGCCCACGGCCGAGGACTGGCCGATGCCCAGCTCGGTCAGTTGCGCCACGGCCTCGTAGGTCAGGGTGCCGGAGCGGCTGACCACGCCCACGCGGCCTTTCATGTGGATGTGGCCGGGCATGATGCCGATCTTGATCTCGTCGGGCGTGATCAGGCCGGGGCAGTTGGGGCCCAGCAGCAGGGTCTTCTTGCCGCCCTTGGCTTCCTTGGCCTTCATGCGGTTGCGCACCTCCAGCATGTCCTTGACCGGAATGCCCTCGGTGATGCAGATGGCCAGGTCCAGATCGGCCTCGACCGCTTCCCAGATCGCAGCGGCCGCGCCCGCCGGCGGCACGTAGATCACGCTGACGGTGGCGCCGGTTTGAGCAGCGGCTTCTTTCACCGAGGCGTAGATGGGGATGCTGAAGATCGACTCGCCGGCCTTCTTGGGGTTGACGCCGGCCACGAAGCAGGCCTTGCCGTTGGCGTATTCCTGGCACTTCTCGGTGTGGAACTGGCCGGTCTTGCCCGTGATGCCCTGGGTGATGACCTTGGTGTCTTTGTTGATGTAGATGGACATGGTGTTCTCCCGGGCTTAGCGGACGGCCTCGACGATCTGGGTGGCCGCCTCGGCCATGGTGTCGGCGCTGATGATGGGCAGGCCGGACTCGGCCAGCATCTTCTTGCCCAGGTGCTCGTTGGTGCCCTTCATGCGCACCACCAGCGGCACCTTCAGATCGACCGCGCGGCTGGCGGTGATGACGCCGGTGGCGATGGTGTCGCACTTCATGATGCCGCCGAAGATGTTGACCAGGATGCCCTTGACCCTGGGGTTCTTGAGCATGATCTTGAAGGCTTCGGTCACCTTCTCGGGGGTGGCGCCGCCGCCCACGTCCAGGAAGTTGGCCGGCTCGCCGCCGAACAGCTTGATGGTGTCCATGGTCGCCATGGCCAGGCCGGCGCCGTTGACCAGGCAGCCGATGTTGCCGTCCAGGCTGATGTAGGCCAGGTCGAACTTGCTGGCCTGCACCTCGGCCGGATCTTCCTCGTCCAGGTCGCGCAGCGCCACGATCTCGGGGTGGCGAAACAGCGCGTTGGCGTCGAAGTTGAACTTGGCGTCCAGGGCGATGATGTTGCCCTTGCTGTCTCGGTTCAGCGGGTTGATCTCGACCAGGCTGGCGTCGGTGTCCATGTAGCACTGATACAGCTTTTTGCACACGTCGACGAATTGCGCCACCGAGCCCTCGGGCATGGCCACGCCGCGTGCCAGTTCCTGGCCCTGCGCGTCGGTCAGGCCCGCGAGGGGATCGACGAACACCTTGACGATCTTCTCGGGCGTGCTGTGCGCCACTTCCTCGATGTCCATGCCGCCTTCGCTGGAAGCGATGAAGGCCACCTTCTGCGTCGCGCGGTCGGTGACCACGGACAGGTAGTACTCCTTCTGGATGTCGGCGCCTTCCTCGATGTACAGGCGACGCACCTTCTGACCTTCGGGGCCGGTCTGGTGCGTGATGAGCTGCATGCCCAGGATCTGGCCAGCCAGTTCTTTCACCTGCTCGATGGACTTGGCCAGCTTGACGCCGCCTCCCTTGCCGCGCCCGCCGGCGTGGATCTGGGCCTTGACCACCCAGACTGGGCCCCCCAGCTTTTGCGCCGCCTCGACGGCTTCCTGAACGGTGAATGCGGGGATGCCGCGGGGAACGGGCACGCCAAATTGACGCAGGATCTCCTTGCCCTGGTACTCGTGGATTTTCATGAGGCTCTCTCGGAGTGGGAACGGAAACGCCCGGGCCGCCGATCCAGCAAGGCTGGCGCCGCCCGCGTGCGTGCACAAATGTGATGCGTCCGTGAATGTATCATGCTGCGGTGCATCAATTGCGGCGTGTCGGGCTTTGGGCCCACCGCCCGCCGCCCATTCCATTTCGCACAAGGACAGCGCCCATGGCTCGGATTTTCATCGACGGCGAGGCCGGCACCACCGGCCTGCAGATCCGTGAACGGCTGCACGGCATGGCCGGCGTGACCGTGGTCAGCATCGACCCGGCGCGCCGCAAGGATCCCGAGGCCAAGCGCGAGATCATGGCCGCGGTGGATCTGGTGATCCTGTGCCTGCACGACGACGCGGCGCGCGAGTCGGTGGCCATGATCGACGCGCTGCCGGGCAAGAAGCCCCGCATCATCGACGCCAGCACGGCGCACCGCGTGGCCGCGGGCTGGGTGTTCGGCTTTGCCGAGCTGGCGCCTGGCCAGCGCGCTGCCGTGCAGGGCGCCGAGCGCGTCGCCAATCCGGGCTGCTACGCCAGCGGCGCCATCGCGCTGCTGCGCCCGCTGGTGGACGCCGGCGTGCTGCCGCCCGACTATCCGGTCACCCTGCCCTCGGTGAGTGGCTATACCGGCGGCGGGCGCAGCATGATCGAAGCCTACGAGGCTGGCCACGCCCCGGCCTACGAGTTGTACGCGCTGGGCCTCAAGCACAAGCACCTGCCGGAAATCATGAAGTACGGACGCCTGACGCGCCGGCCCATCTTCATTCCGGCCGTCGGCAACTTCGACCAGGGCATGCTGGTGGAACTGCCGCTGCACCTGGACCTGCTGCCTGGCCGCCCTGGCGCGGCACGGCTGCACGACATCTACGCCGCGCACTACGCCGGCAGCGAGTGGGTCGGCGTCGAGCCGGCGCACGAGTCCGGCAAGCTGGACGCGGTGTCGCTGAAGAACAGCGACCGCCTGGAAATCCGCGTTTTCGGCAACGCGGACGCCGGCCACGCCGTGGCGGTGGCGCGGCTGGACAACCTGGGCAAGGGCGCCAGCGGCGCCGCGGTGCAGAACCTGCGGCTGATGCTGGGCCTGGCCTGAGCGGCTGAAGGCCGGCTCGCGCCTACTGCACGCATTCGTCCAGCGGCTGCAGCAGCCGGGCCGCGGCGTCGGCAAACTCCACCGCCGACTCGCTGCCGGCCCGCGCCAGGATGGCTTCCAGCAGCGGGTTGAGCAGAGGCAGCAGCTCGGCCACGTGGGTGGCACGCTCGATGCGCCACCGATACGGCCCGCCGACTTCGCCCAGATGACGCCCGACCGAGTGCAGCATGTGGTCCGCCAGCGCCTCGTGCACGCCCAGCTCGCCACGCTGACTCACGGGGGCGGCGCGCGAGGACAGGTCCTGTGGCACGCTGGGCAGCAGGCCGGATGGCGCAACGGCGGCCGTGTTCCGGTCGCCCGCCTCCAGGCCGTGCGGCGCGGTGGCAGACGTCGGGTGGATGTAGCCCGAGGCCATGAGCCAGCGCAGGCCGCCGGTGGTGACGGCGTTCTTGCCCACGCAAGCCAGCAATTCGGCGCGCGTGCGCCGGCCATCGACCAAGCGCAACAGTTCGTGCAGCTCGCGCAGCAGCATCGGGGGCTCGGCCGCGCACTCGCGCTGGCCCTTGGGGCTCAAGGTGTAGACGGTATCCATCGTTGTTCTCTCCCTGGCGGCCGGCCAGTGCCGATCCGCTGCGCCCGGCAGCCTTCAGGCCGTTCCGGACAGGCGCCGATTGGAAAGCAACCGATAGGGGGCGGTCAATGGGCGGCGGCCGCTTGGACGTCGGCCGACGGCCGGCGCGCGACAAATGTCACGCCGATCTTGCGGCGTGACGCAAGATGACCGGCGCAGGCGGGATCAGGCGCACTCGTCGTCGGCCGGCGCGTTCAGCACGCGGCGTACCACGTCGCCGCTGAAGCCGCGCGCGGCCAGAAAGCGCATCTGGCGCGCGCGCTCGGCCGCGTCCTGCGGCGGCTGGCCAAACCGCTTGCGCCAGACCGCCTGGGCGCGCGCCAGTTCGGTGCCGCGCAACTGATCGGTGGCCGTTCGGACCACATCCTCGGGCACGCCCTTGGCGCGCAGTTCCTGCAGCACGCGCGCGTTGCCCAGAAGCGCTGCGCGGCGATGCAGCAGCGACTCGGCGACCCGCTGCTCGTTGATGAAACCCTTGGCCGCCAGCTCGTCCAGCACGCGCTCCACGGCATCAGGGGCATCGGAGTCGGTGGCGAAACGCGCCAGCTTGGTCGCCAGTTCGGCGCGCGAATGTTCACGCGCCGCCAGGTAGCGCAAGGCCCGTGCCTTGAGGGATGGGCCGGGGCGCGCAGCGGCCGGACTGTCCATCGCCTCAGTCCTGCGCGTCGCCTGCGGCGACCGGCGCCGCTGCCGGCCACCCGGCGATGCCGAGCGACTCGCGGGCCTTGTTTTGGCTTCGGCCGCCGCTTCGCGGCTTCACTTGCGCTGCGCGCAAATGAGCCTGCGCCGAAATCGCGTGCGCGAAGCTCACGCTTCGTCCGCCTCGGCTGCCGCCGCGGCGGGTCGCCCGGCGATGCCGAGCGACTCGCGCACGCGATTTTCAATCTCTCTGGCGAGGTCGGGGTTCTCGCGCAGGAACTCGCGTGCGTTGTCGCGGCCCTGGCCGATTTTTTCGCCGTTGTAGGCGTACCAG
The DNA here is from genome assembly GCA_041396485.1 of Burkholderiaceae bacterium. Lineage (GTDB taxonomy): Bacteria > Pseudomonadota > Gammaproteobacteria > Burkholderiales > Burkholderiaceae_C > Ottowia. The sequence goes on from JAWKYM010000002.1 coordinate 253,006, forward strand.
GCGCCGGACTTGTCGAGCACCTTGGCGGTCACGCCCATGTCGATGATCTCGCCCTCGCGCGAGATGCCCTCGCCGAACAGGATGTCGAACTCGGCCGTCTTGAAGGGCGGGCTGACCTTGTTCTTGACCACCTTGACCTTGGTCTCGTTGCCGATTGCCACGTCGCCCTTCTTGATGGTGCCGATGCGGCGGATGTCCAGGCGCACCGAGGCGTAGAACTTGAGCGCGTTGCCGCCCGTGGTGGTCTCGGGGCTGCCGAACATGACGCCGATCTTCATGCGGATCTGGTTGATGAAGATCACCGTGCAGTTGGTCTTCTTGATGGTGGCCGTCAGCTTGCGCAGCGCCTGGCTCATCAGGCGCGCCTGCAGGCCGGGCAGGCTGTCGCCCATTTCGCCCTCGATCTCGGCCTTGGGCACCAGCGCGGCCACCGAATCGACCACCACCAGGTCAATGGCGCCCGAGCGCACCAGGCTGTCCACGATCTCCAGCGCCTGCTCGCCGGTGTCGGGCTGGCTGATCAGCATGTCCTGCAGGTTGACACCCAGTTTTTGCGCGTAGCCGGTATCCAGCGCATGCTCGGCATCGATGAAGGCGCAGGTGCCGCCCAGCTTCTGCATCTCGGCGATGACCTGCAGCGTCAGCGTGGTCTTGCCCGACGACTCGGGACCGTAGATCTCGATGACGCGACCGCGCGGCAGGCCGCCCACGCCCAGGGCGATGTCCAGGCCCAGCGAGCCGGTGGAGACGACCTGGATGTCCTCGATCGCCTCGCCCTCGCCCAGGCGCATGATCGTGCCCTTGCCGAACTGCTTTTCGATCTGGGCCAGTGCGGCCTGCAGGGCTTTGGCTTTCTCGGTCTTGTCGGCAACCGCCATGTCCATGGTTTTCTCCTTTGAATTCAGTGGGTTGGTGCATCACGCCCCGATCAAGGCCGGGTTCATCTGGATGCATGAACAGGACTGTATAGGAATACATTTAATTTGATAAGTCTTTTTTTATGTCAGTTTGCCTTATCATTTCTGCATGAGCGATGAAGGCATGGACGACCGCTGGCGCCAGACCCACCTGGGGCGCCTGCTGGGCCATGCCATGCGGCGCTTCGACGCCCGCGTGCTGGCGCTGATGGCCGCCAGCGAGCGCGCGCCGCTGGCGCTGTCCAACCTGGCGGCGCGCGACAAGGTGGGCGCGGCCATCGTGCACGTCACGCGCCACCTGCCGCTGGGTGGCGCGCGCCTGACCGAGCTGGCCGCCTGGGCCGGCATGAGCAAGCAGTCCATGGGTGATCTGGTCGACCAGTGCGAGGCCTGGGGCTTGGTCACGCGCGAACCCGATGCGCGCGATGCCCGCGTGCGGCACATCGTCTTCACACCCGCCGGGCTGGACTGGCTGGCCGCCTTCCAGGCCGCCGTGGCGCAGGCCGAGCGCGAGTTCCGCGCCGCCGTGGGCGCGGAGGTTGCCACGGTGGTGGCGCTGGGGCTGGACGCCTACGCCAGCGGCCCGTAAGGCCCGCGGCAGGCAAGGCCCCTAGAATTTCCAACCAGGCGCCCACCGTGGCGCCGCTGCCGGAGACCCCCATGCGCATCCTCATTGCCGAAGACGACCAGGTGCTGGCCGATGGTCTGATGCGCAGCCTGCGCGGCGCCGGCGCGGCGGTGGACCACGTGGCCAGCGGCTCCGAGGCCGACACCGCCCTGCTGGCCAACACCGAGTTCGACCTGCTGATCCTGGACCTGGGCCTGCCCAAGCTGCACGGCCTGGAGGTGCTGCGCCGCCTGCGCGCGCGCGGGCAGGCGCTGCCGGTGCTGATCCTCACGGCGGCCGACGGGGTGGACGAGCGCGTCAAGGGGCTGGACCTGGGCGCCGACGACTACATGGCCAAGCCCTTCGCGCTGTCCGAGCTGGAGGCGCGCGTGCGGGCGCTGACGCGCCGGGGCATGGGCGCCGCCAGCAGCGTGATCCGCCACGGTCCGCTGGAGTATGACCAGACCGGGCGCGTGGCCCACATCGACGGCAAGCTGATCGACCTGTCGGCGCGCGAGCTGGGCCTGCTGGAGGTGCTGCTGCAGCGCTCGGGCCGCCTCGTCAGCAAGGAGCAACTGGTCGAGCGCCTGTGCGAATGGGGCGAGGAGGTCAGCCACAACGCCATCGAGGTCTACATCCATCGCCTGCGCAAGAAGATCGAGCAGGGTCCGATCCGCATCGCCACGCTGCGCGGCCTGGGCTACTGTCTCGAGAAGATTCAAGGCTGATTGGCCCTCAGCGCCCGTCCAACAAGCGCAAGAAGCTATCATTGATATAGCGTTGATGTGAAACTCTTTCAACGCACCCAGCGTTCGCTGTTCGGCGAGATCCTCGACTGGATGCTGACGCCGCTGCTGCTGCTGTGGCCCATCAGCCTGGCGCTGACCTGGCTGGTGGCGCAGAACCTGGCCAACAAGCCCTTTGACCGCGCCCTGGTCGACAGCACGCAGGCGCTGGCCCAGTCCCTGCGTGTCGAGCCCGACCACAGCCTGCGCTTTGCCCTGCCCGAGTCCGCCGGCGAGTTGCTGCGCGCCGATGATGCGGACAACGTGTACTACCAGGTGCTGGGGCCGGGCGGCGCCTTCGTCTCCGGTGCGCGCGCCTTGCCAGCGCCACCTGAGGCCCCCGCGCGCAACGCGCCCGCCACCGAGCCGCAGCTGCGCGACGCCGAATACCAGGGCGTGCCGGTGCGCGTGGCGGCGCTGTGGGTGCCGCTGGAGGGCCTGCCCGGCCCGGCCCTGGTGCAAGTGGCCGAGACGCGCGAAAAGCGCAGCGTGCTGGCGGCCGAGATCATCAAGGGGGTGATGCTGCCGCAGTTCGCCATCCTGCCGCTGGCGGTGCTGCTGGTATGGCTGGCCCTGGTGCGCGGCATCCGGCCGCTGTCCGAGCTGGAGCGCCGCATCCGCAAGCGCCGCCCGGACGATCTGTCGCCGCTGGACGAAGGCGCCGTGCCGCAGGAGGTGGGCCCGCTGGTGGCCTCGGTCAACGACCTGCTGACGCGGCTGAAGGACTCGATCGCCACGCAAAAGCGCTTTCTGGCCGACGCCGCACACCAGCTCAAGACCCCCCTGGCCGGCCTGCGCATGCAGGCCGACCTGGCGCAGCGCGCCGGCGCCAGCGAGGCCGACCTGAAGCAGTCGCTGCAGCAGATCGGCCGCGCCAGCATGCGCGCCACCCACACCGTCAACCAGTTGCTGGCGCTGGCGCGCGCCGAAAGCAGCAGCGCCGAACTGGCGCGCCAGCCCTGCGACCTGGCGGCCATCACGCGCGACGCCGTGCAGGAGGCCGTGCCCCGCGCCTTGCACCAGCACATCGACCTGGGCTACGACGGCCCGCCGACCGGCACACCCGGCGCGGTGCTGGCCGGCAACGCCACCTTGCTGCACGAACTGGTGCGCAACCTGGTGGACAACGCACTCAAGTACACGCCTTCAAGCAGTGCACAGCCCGGCGTGGTGACGGTGCGGCTGCGCATCGGCGGGCTGCACGACGCGCGGGTGCTGCAGGTGGAGGACAACGGCCCCGGCATCCCCGCGGCCGAGCGCGCGCACATCCTGCAGCCCTTCTACCGCGTGCTGGGCAGCCCGGTGAACGGCTCGGGCCTGGGCCTGTCGATCGTCGAGGAGATCGCGCGCCAGCACCAGGCCACGGTCGAGGTTGAGGACGCGCGCCCGTGGCAACAGCCGCCGGGCGCCTGCTTCACGGTGCGCTTTCCGCCGCCGGCCGGTACAGATTGAGCTGCAGGCGCTCGCGCGCGATGGCGCGCGCCACCGCCGGCACCTGGGCGGTGCGCTGCACGTGAGCCCAGAGCAGTGGCGTGGCCTCGGGGTTGATGCCGGCGATGCCGCCCCAGCGCAGCAGCGTCAGCGCGTAGGTGTCCAGCGGGCCGCAGTGCACGCCGCCCAGCCAGTCGTCGCCCGCCGCGTGGGCGGCCCGCACGCGGTCCTGCAGCTCGGCCAGCAGCGCCGGGTACTGCGCCCGCGCATGCGCCTGGATGGCCTGCTGCGCCACCGCATCGTCGGTGAACTTGTGCGGCAGGAAGATGTGGGTGAAGGCGGGATGCACCGTGTTGTTCATCCACGCCAGCGCCTCGACAAAGCGCGCCCGCGCCAGCGGCTCGCGCGGGATGAAGGCATTTTCCGGAAACAGGCCGTCGATGTAGGCCACCTGCGCCAGGATCTGGGTGATGACCTGGCCATCATCCACCAGGGCCGGCACCTGTCCGCGCGGGTTGATGGCCCGGTACTCGGGGCTGTCCTGCTCGTTCTTGTGCAGCTTGACCAGCACCGGCTCGAACGTCGCCCCGGCCAGCTCCAGCATGGTGTGGGGCACGAAGGAGCCGGCGCCGCTGGCGTAGTAGAGCTTGAGGGTCATGGCGGGATCATGGCGGACAGCGTGATGGATCTGCCAGCATACCGCGCACGCGCGGCGGGTTCAATCGCAGGGGTGCAGCGGCTTGCCCGCCAGCGCCGGGCCCAGGGCCAGCACCTGGGCCCGCAGCGCAGCGTCGGCCTGCGGCAGGCGCAGCTGGTAGACGCTGCTGTCACGCCGCTCGGGCACCACGCGCGCGGTGCGCACGCCCTTGCGGCCCAGCTCACCCAAGGCGCGCTGGGCGGCTTCTTCGGTCGAGAACCGTCCCAGCGCAATGCCGGGCTCGAAGGCGGCGCCGGGCCGGTCGGTGTCCACCCCCAGCTCGCGCAGCTCGGCGCGCTTGGCGCGCACCGCATCGGCATCGGCCAACTTGCCGATGTAGACCATCCAGCGACCGGGCAGCGCCGTGCCGTCCAGACGCCAGCTGCCGGCGGGCAAGCCGGCAGCGGCGCTGCGCAGCGTGCTGGCCTGGTGCTCGTCGAAGGGGCCGGCCTGCAGGCACGCGGCGGCCACCACCGGGGCGGAGGCAGCAGCCGGGGCGGAGGCAGCAGCCGGGGCGGAGGCAGCAGCCGGGGCCGAGGCCGGCGCCGCCTCGCTGGCGGCCGGCGCCAGGCTGGCGCGCGCCGGCGCTTGCACGCGGGGCACCGGCGCGGGCGCTGCGGCGGGCGCGTCCTCGGCCAGTTGATGAAGCTGCAGGGCCTGGGGATGCAACTGCTGCGCCAGGCGCTGCGGCTCGGCGACACTGCCGGCATCGTGCCCCAGACCGCTGCGCGTCCAGGCCCACAGGCCGGCGTTGGCCAGCAGCAGCACCAGCACGATCGCGCGCAGCATCAGCGCCCACCCTCCCCGGGCGAGCGCGGCGCGGCGGGCCGCACGCTGACCTCGGCGCTGCTGATCTCGCGCAGGCCGGCCACGGTCTTGACCTGCAGCGCGCCGCCGGGCCCCACGCCCGCGGCCACGCCTTCGGTGCCGTCGGACAGGCGCACGGGGCGGCGGGCCAGCACGTCACGGGCGCTGAAGCGCCCCACCAGCGGCGCAAAGCCGCCGTGCTCGAAGCCTTTCACGGTCTGCACCAGCGGCATCAGCACGCGCTGCAGCGCCGCGGGCGCATCCATGCCGGGCAACAGCTCCTGCAAGGCCGCCGGCGGGGTGGAAAAACCATCGCCCGGCCGCGCCGTGATGTTCAGCCCGACGCCGATCACCACCTGGCGCGTGGCCTGCGCCGGCGCCACGGCGGTTTCCACCAGGATGCCGGCCAGCTTGCGGTCTTGCCACCACAGATCGTTGGGCCATTTCAGGCCGATCGCCGGGTGCAGGGCTTCGGCCACCGCCAGGCCCACGGCCAGCGACAGGCCCGACCAGTCGCGCGGTGCCAGCGGCAGCGCCAGCGAGAACGACAGCGCCGCACCGGGTGCGCCGCTTTGCCAGGGGCGGCCCAGGCGGCCGCGCCCGGCGCTTTGTTGCTCGGCCACCAGCAGCACCGGCGCGGCCAGGCCGGTGCGGGCGCGGCGCATCAGCTCGGTGTTGGTCGAGTCGATGCTGGCGCGCACCTCGACCGTCGCGCCCGGCAGCCGCGCCGCCAGTTCCCCTTGCAGCGTCACCACCGGCCAATGCAGGCCCAGATCGTTCATGCCCGCTTGCGCGCCTTGCGCTGGCCGGGCTTCGACCTGGGGTCGCGGTCGGCGGCCTCGGCGCTTTCCAGGTCGGAAGACAGCAGCGTGCCGCGGCAGTTGCGGCTGCCACAGCGGCAGGGGTAGTCGGCCATGAGTTCGGGCGTGAGGGGCTCGTCAACCACCAGGCCGTAGTCGTAGTTCAGCTCGGTGCCGGCCTGGATGGCGCGCCGGGCCTTGATGAAGATGTGGCCATCCTGCTCGTCGGCGATGCAGTTTGGCGCGCAGCTGTGGTTGATCCAGCGCGAGGCGTTGCCCCCGTGCAGCGCGTCGATCACGCGGTCTTCGTCGATGTGGAAATAGAAGGTGTGGTTGGGGTCCTGCGGGTCGTGCGGATGGCGCCGCTGCGCCTCGTCCCAGCTGATGATCTCGCCCACGTACTCGATGATGCGCGTGCCGCGGGGAATATCCACCAGCGCGAACACGCCCTTGCCGTGCACGCCCGAGCGGCGCACCTGGATGCGGCGGCCTGCGCTGGGTTTGGCCGGGGACGGGACAGGGGATTTGTGGACCACGGGAAAACTTTGCTATGTTGAATTCGTACATGTGCGTGCGCAGGCGCGCGCGCGTGAGAGCATCGGATTCTAAAGAGCCCCATGAAGACCCTGGTCATTGCTGAAAAACCCTCGGTCGCGCAAGACATCGTGCGCGCCCTCACGCCCGTGGCAGGCGCCTTCGACAAGCACGACGAGCATTTCGAGAACGAGCGCTACGTCGTCACCAGCGCCGTCGGCCACCTGGTCGAGATCCAGGCGCCCGAACAGTTCGATGTCAAGCGCGGCAAGTGGAGCTTTGCCCACCTGCCGGTGATCCCGCCGCATTTCGACCTGAAACCCGTGGACAAGACCAGGACCCGCCTGAACGCGGTGGTCAAGCAGGCGCGGCGCAAGGACGTGGGCCAGCTGATCAACGCCTGCGACGCCGGGCGCGAGGGCGAGCTGATCTTTCGCCTGATCGAGCAGTACGCCGGCGGCGCCAAGCCCCTGGGCAAGCCGGTGCAACGCCTGTGGCTGCAAAGCATGACGCCGCAGGCCATCCGCGAGGGCTTCGACAAGCTGCGCAGCGACGCGCAGATGCGCGGCCTGCACGACGCGGCGCGCAGCCGCAGCGAGGCCGACTGGCTGGTGGGCATCAACGGCACGCGCGCCATGACGGCCTTCAATTCGCAGGGCGGCGGCTTCTTCCTGACCACCGTGGGCCGCGTGCAAACGCCCACGCTGGCCGTGGTGGTCGAACGCGAGGAGCAGATCTGCGCCCACGTGGCGCGCGACTACTGGGAAGTGCACGCCACGTTTGCCGCCGAGGCCGGCCTGTACGTCGGCAAGTGGTTCGACCCGGCCTGGAAGAAAAACCCCGAGGACGCCGAACAGCGCGCCGACCGCGTGTGGCAGGCGGCACGGGCCCAGGCGATTGCCGCCGCCGTGCAGGGGCGCCTCTGCAGCGTCAGCGAGGAAAGCAAGCCCAGCACCCAGGCCAGCCCCATGCTGTTCGATCTGACCAGCCTGCAGCGCGAGGCCAACGGCCGCTTCGGCTATTCGGCCAAGACCACGCTGGCGCTCGCCCAAAGCCTGTACGAGCGCCACAAGGCGCTGACCTACCCCCGCACCGACTCGCGCCACCTGCCGGAGGACTACCTGGCCGTGGCCCGCAAGACCTTCGAGATGCTGGCCGCCGGCCACCAGGGCCATCTGGCGCCGCACGCCAGGAAGGCGCTGGCCGAAGGCTACGTGCGGCCCAGCCGCCGCATCTTCGACAACGCCAAGGTGTCGGACCACTTTGCCATCATCCCCACGCTGCAGGAGCCTGGCAGCCTGTCCGAGGCCGAGCGCCGGCTGTACGACCTGGTGGTACGCCGCTTCATGGCGGTGTTCTATCCCAGCGCCGAATACCAGGTGACCACGCGCATCACGGCAGCGGAACATGAAGGGGTCAGCTACAACTTCCAGAGCAACGGCAAGGTGCTGGTCAACCCGGGTTGGCTCGCCATCTACGGCAAGCAAGCCGATGACGAGGTCGAGAACAAGGAGGGCGAAAGCGGCAAGTCGCTGGTGGCGGTGCGTCCGGGCGAGCAAGTCCGGCACGAGTCCACCGAGATCAAGGCCTTGCAAACCCGCCCGCCCGCGCGCTACAGCGAAGCCACCCTGCTGGGCGCCATGGAAGGCGCGGGCAAGACCATCGACGACGACGAGCTGCGCGAGGCCATGCAGGAAAAGGGCCTGGGCACGCCGGCCACGCGCGCGGCCACCATCGAGGGCCTGATCAGCGAGAAATACCTGCTGCGCGAGGGCCGCGAGCTGATCCCCACGGCCAAGGCCTTCCAGCTGATGACGCTGCTGCGCGGGCTGGAGGTGGAAGAACTCAGCAAGCCCGAGCTGACCGGCGAGTGGGAATACAAGCTGGCGCAGATGGAAAAGGGGCAACTGAGCCGCGAGGCCTTCATGCGCGAGATCGCCGCCATGACCGAGCGCATCGTGCGCAAGGCCAAGGAGTTCGACCGCGACAGCGTGCCGGGCGACTACGCGACCCTGCACGCCCCCTGCCCGCAATGCGGCGGCGTGGTGAAGGAAAACTACCGCCGCTACGCCTGCACCGGCGCAGATGGCGCCAGCGAAGGCTGCGGCTTTTCCTTCACCAAGACACCGGGCGGGCGCACTTTTTCGACCGACGAAGCTGAAGCGTTCTTGCGCGATCGCCGCATCGGCCCGCTGGAGGGCTTTCGCAGCAAAGCGGGCTGGCCCTTCACCGCCGAGCTGGCCCTGGTCAAGGACGAGGACAGCGGCAATCTCAAGCTCGAGTTCGACTTCGGCGACGACGCCAAGGCCGAGCAGACCGGCGAAATCGTCGATCTGTCGGCCGCCGAGGCCCTGGGGCCGTGCCCCAAGTGCGGCGCGCCGGTCAAGGCCTTTGGCAAGAGCTACGTGTGCGAGCGCAGCGTGCCCACGGCGGCGCAGCCCGTGCCCAGCTGCAACTTCAAGACCGGCCAGGTCATCCTGCAGCAGCCGGTGGAGCCGGCGCAGATGAAGAAGCTGCTGCAGGACGGCAAGACCGACGTGCTGGACAAGTTCATCAGCCTGCGCACGCGCCGCCCCTTCAAGGCGCGCCTGGCCTGGAGTGCCGAGGACGACAAGGTGGGTTTCGAATTTGAGCCACGCGAGGGCGGCCGCCAGTATCCGCCGCGCAAGACGGCCGCCGCGAAAGCTCCGAAATCAGGAGCTGCCAGCGCCCGCTCCACAAGCGCCGCAGCCAAAAAACCCTCAAAAACCGCAGCCCCCGCCAAGAAGACCACCGCACCCAAGACCGCCAAGGCCCCACGCGCCGGCACGCTCAAGCCCAGCCCCCAGCTCGAAGCCGTGATCGGCCCCGGCCCCTTCGGCCGCGGCGAGGTCATGAAAAAGCTGTGGGACTACATCAAGGCCCACAACCTGCAAGACCCGCAGGACAAGCGCACGATCCGCGCTGACGCCAAGCTGCGGCCCGTCCTTGGCGCCGATAGCGTGGGCATGTTCAAGCTGGCGGGCTTGGCGACGAAGCATCTGTCCTGAACGTGCAGAGCCGATGACCGCCACCCCGCGCCGCCCCCGCATCGGCCTGGCCTTGGGCAGCGGCTCGGCGCGCGGCTGGGCGCACATCGGGGTGCTGCGGGCGCTGCTGGACGCGGGCATCCGGCCCGACGTGGTGTGCGGCGCCTCGGTGGGCGCCATCGTGGGCGCGGCCTATGCCACGGGGCAGCTCGACCGCTTCGAGGACTGGGTGCGCGGCATGGACCGGCGCGCGGTGATGTCCTACATGGACTTCAACCTCACCGGCGGCATGCTCAAGGGCGAGCGGCTGGTGGCCACCCTGCGCGAGCATTTCGACGCCCAGCCGATCGAAACGCTGGCCACGCCCTTTGCCGCCGTGGCCACGGCGCTGCACACGGGCGACGAGGTGTGGCTGCGCAGCGGCTCGGTGACCGACGCGGTGCGCGCCTCGTTTGCGCTGCCGGGCCTGTTCACGCCGGTGTGGCAGGAGGGACGCCTGCTGGCCGACGGCGGCCTGGTCAATCCGGTGCCGGTGACGCTGGCGCGTGCCCTGGGCGCCGACTGGGTGATTGCGGTGGATCTGAACCACGACAAGCTGGGACGCTACTTTCGCGACACGCCGGCGGCCGCGCCCCAACCCGAGCCATCCGAGTCGTTCGCCGGCTGGATGCAGTCGCTGCAGCACGGCCTGGGCGCGCTGTGGCCGCTGGGCAAGGACGCGCCGGAGGCAGCGACCGAACCGCCGCTGCCCTCACTGCTGAGCGTGGTCAGCGACAGCATCAACGTGATGCAGGTGCGCATCACGCGCAGCCGCATGGCGGGCGACCCGCCCGAGGCCGTGGTGGCGCCGCGCCTGGCGCACATGGCGCTGCTGGACTTTCACCGCGCGGCCGAAGCCATCGACGCCGGCCGCGCCGCTGCGCAGGAGGTGTTGCCGCAGCTGGCCCAGCTGGGCCTGATCACTCCGCCCGCTTCGCCCGTGCCGCCGCCGCCTTCAGCCTGAGCGCGGCGCGGTGCCGGCGGCCTCGGCGCCCGCCTGCGCGGTGGCCAGCGCCAGGCACAGGTCGGCCCAGGCCTTGGCCTTGTCGGGCAGGGCGCGCAGCAGGTAGGCCGGGTGGTAGGTGACGATGACCGGCACGCCCTGATAGTGGTGCACGCGCCCGCGCAGGCGGCCGATGGGCTCGGTGGTGTTCAAGAGCGACTGCACGGCAAAGCGCCCCATGGCCAGGATGATGCGCGGGCGCACCAGCGCCACCTGGCGGCGCAGATAGGGCTCGCACTGCGCCACCTCGAAGGGCTCGGGGTTGCGGTTGCCCGGAGGGCGGCACTTGATGACGTTGGCGATGTAGACGCCGGATTTTGAGTGTTTTTGGCCTTCAGCGCTTGCTGCATCAGCGCGGACAGCTATTGAATCAATAGTAACCTCGGCTTGCCGCGACAGGCCGATCGCGGCCAGCATGTTGTCCAGCAGCTGGCCTGCCGGGCCGACGAAGGGCTCGCCCAGCCGGTCCTCGGTCTCGCCCGGCGCCTCGCCCACCACCATCCAGTCGGCGCTGCGGCTGCCCACGCCGAACACCGTTTGCGTGCGGCCGGTGCACAGGCCGCAGGCGCGGCAGCCGGTCACCGTCGCCTGCAGCGCGTCCCAGTCCATGGTCTCGACACCGGCGGCGCGGGGGCTGGTCACGAAGTCGCCGGCGGGCGCGGGCGGCATCGCCGGCGCAGGGGGCGCCACGCGCGCCCGGGGCGCGGGCGTCGGCGCGGCGGCTGGCGCGAGCGGAGCGGGCGGCGCCACCGTCTCGGCCATCGCGGCGGCCGGCTTGGGTTCGGGCACGGCACGGGCGGGCGCCTTGGGCTGCGGCGCCCACAGGCGCACGCCCATCTCGGCCAGCATGGCGCGCTGCCGGCTGTCCAGATCAAGTGTCATGGGGCAACCCCGTCACTCAGCCGCAGGTTCATCACCACCGCGTCCTCGCGCTGGCCATGGCCGGCGGGGTAGTAGGCCTTGCGCAGGCCGACGGGGGCAAAGCCGTGCTGGCGGTAGATGTGCTGGGCGCGCGCGTTGCTGGCGCGCACCTCCAGCCACAGCCAGTCGGCCTGGTGCACGCGCGACCACAGCGCCAGGGCATGAAGCATGGCGCGCGCCCAGCCCTGGTGCTGGTAGGCCGGCGCGACGGTGATGTTGAGCAGGTGCACCTCGCGGTAGCCGGCCATGGCGACAAAGTAGCCCGCCAGCGCGTCGCCGACCAGCAGGCACTGCGCCAGATAGCCGGCCGCCAGGCTGTCGCTGAAGTTGCCGCGCGACCAGGGGTGGCTGTAGGCGGCCTGCTCGATGGCATGCACCGCGTCCAAGCGCGCGGCCGACAGGGGCTCGAAGCGCGCGGCGCCCGACGGGCTGGGCAGCGCGTCGGTGGCGGGCGGGGTGGGGAGGGCGCTCATGGCAGGCCGCCTGGGTCAGCGCGCGGCGGCCACGGCGGCACGCTCGGCCGTGGTTTGCGCCACCTTGTCGCGGATGTACAGCGGCAGCGCCTGCTCGGCGGGCAGCGCCCGGCCGGCGGCCAGCAGCGCCGGCGCCAGGCTGAGCAGGGCGCCGGCGCCGGGCAGGGCGGCGTGCTGCGGCAGGACCTGCAGCGCGGCCGGCAGACGCGCGCCATAGGCCGCGAAGGCATTGCCGGCCAGCCCCCAGGGCGCGGCGGGCGAAGCGGGCGAGGTGGGCAGGGCCAGATCCTCGGGCGCGCCCACGCTGGCCTCGCCGGCGGCCGACCAGCCGGCGTCCGCCGTCCACAACCAGGGCTGGGCATAGACCTGGTCCATGCGCGCGTCCAGCAGGGCCAGCACGGCGCTGCAGCCATGGGCCAGGCGCGCGTCCTCGGCCACGGCCAGCAGCGTGTCGACGGGCAGCACCGGCACACCGGCGCCCCAGGCCAGCCCCTGCGCCACGGCGCAGGCGGTGCGCAGGCCGGTGAACGAGCCAGGCCCGCGCCCGAAGGCGATGGCGTCCAGTTCGGCCAGGCGCAGCCCGGCGCCCTGCAGCAGGCGCAGCGCGGTGGGAATCAGCGTGCCCGAGGCCTGGGCGCCGCCGGCGCCCGCGTGCAGCCAGTGCCGGCCGCCGCGCTGCACGCCGATGGACAGCCGGTCGGTGCTGGTGTCGAACGCCAGAAGATTCATGGGGGGCTCTCTTGCAGCTCATTGTCGCCGCTGGCGCGCTGGGGCGGCGCCGCCGCGCTCACGCCCAGCAGGATGCCGGTGGTCACCAGCACCAGCCCGGCGACCAGGTTCCAGCCCAGCGGCTCGCCCAGCAGCGCCACCGCACCCAGCGCCGACAGGCCGGGCACCAGCGCCGTCAGCATGGTGGTGCGCACCGGCCCGAAGTACTGAATCATGACGACGAAGGTGATGCCGGCCAGCACCACCACGCCCACGCCCTGAAACAGCGCCTGCACCATGATCTCGCTCCAGGGCGCCGCATGCAGCTGCGAGGGCAGCCAACCCAGCGCCGTACCCAGCGCGAACAGCGGCACATAGCACAGCGTGCCGAAAGCCGTGATGGCCATGGTGGCGCGCACCGCGTCCAGCGCAAAGCGGCGCGCCAGCACGCCATACACCGACCAGCACATGGCGGCGCAGACAAAGATCACGTCGCCCTTCCACACCTCTCCGCCGGCAAAGGCCGTGCGCAGGCTGGCGCCGCCCACCACCAGGCCGCCCAGCGCGATGCAACCCAGCGCCAGCACCCGCGCGCGGGTCAGCCGCTCGCCCAGGATGGGCACGGCCATAAAACCCGCCCACAGCGGCAGGCTGCCGGGCATCAACACCGAGGCGTGCGCCGCCGGCGCGTAGAAGAAGCCCGCGTAGCACAGCACCGAATACAAGAGCCCGCCAAACAGGCCGGTGAGCACGGTTTGCCGCCAGGGCAAGGGCGACAGGCCGCCCAGCGAGGCACTGTCATACGCCGGCCCGCCCGCGCGCGTGAGCCACAGCGCCCACGGCAGCAGCACCATGGCCGCGCCCAGCAGGCGCACCAGCGCCAGGTCGAAGGGCAGCAGGGTGTGGGAGGCCGAGGCGCGGCCGACGATGATGAAGCCGGTCCACAAAGCCACCGTGACGACGGCCGCCAGGGTGCCGGTCGTGCGGGGTGACAGGGGCATGGGGCGATTATCGCCCTGCGTCCCAGGCCCCGCAGCCCGCTACCCCGGCCCCACGTTGCCGTCGCCCGTGCGGATGTTGGTCTGGATCGGCGCGTCGGGGTCGAACGGCGGCGGGTTGCGCGGGCCCCGGCGCGGCGCGGCGCGCACCGGGGTGTCGCTGCCGCCGGTGGGCACGACGCGCGTGCAGGTGACGGCCTCGGGAATGCCGGCATAGCTCAGGCGCACCAGGCGCCGGTCAATGCCCAGGCCGAAGTCGGCCGTGAGGGTGGGGTCGGCGTAGGCCAGCTCGTCGGCCTTGCGGTGCGGCAGGCGCTCGAGCACGGCGTGCCCGCGCTGGCCGTCGAGCAGGGCCATGTCCTGGTACAGCCGCGCCTCGAAGCTCAGCCCCTCGGGGCATTGGTAGGCCAGGCGCGGCGCGTCGCGCAGGCTGGCGCAGCCCGCCAGCAAGGCGACGGGCAGCAGCCCTCCAAATACTATTAATTTAATAGCTGACTGCGCCTGATACACAAGCGCCAGAGGCCGATTTGACTTGAAACCGACGCGCACGCCACGCCTACTTCGGCCACAGCGCCCACAGCTTGAGCGGCTGCTTCATGCGCCCGGCCAGCTCGCCCGCCTCGGGGCCCCAGCCGGCAAAGTAGTCGGCGCGCACGGCGCCGCGGATGGCGCTGCCGGTGTCCTGCGCCAGCACCAGGCGCTGCAGGCTGGCCACCGGGCCGCGGGACACCAGCCACACCGGCGTGCCGTAGGGAATGCTTTGCGGATCGACGGCGATCGAGCGCCCGGGCGTGAGCGCCACACCCTGCGCGCCCCTGGGGCCGAACTGCTCGTCCAGCGGGCTCAAGGGCTCTTCGCGGAAGAACACCACGCGCGGATTGCTCCACAAGAAGTCCTGCAGCCGCTCGGGGTGCTCGGCCAGCCATGCCTTGATGCCGGGCCAGGTGGCGTCCTGGATCGCGCCCTGGCCAAGCAGCCAGCTGCCGGGGCTGCGATACGGCTGGCCGTTGGTGCCGGCAAAGGCCAGCCGCACCAGGCGCTGGCTGCCGTCGGGCTCGGTCACGCGCACGCGCCCCGAGCCCTGGATCTGCAGGATCATCGCGTCCACCGGGTCGGACAGGAACGCGAGCTCGCGGCCGGCCAGCTCGGCGCGCACCTCGGGCCGGGTGTCGATGTCGCGGCGCGTGTACCAGGGCTGGCGCGCGTTCAGCCCCGGCGGCGGGGCGAAGATGGGCACCTGGAAGGCGCCACCGGCTTGGCGCGCGGCCTCGTACACCGGCTCGAAATAACTGGTCAGCAGGCCGTCGGTGGCGCTGCCGCTCAGGGGCTCGACGCGGTAGGGCTGCAGGCGCTGGCGCATCCACTGGCGCTGCTCCTCGGGCGTGGCCAGCGTGAGGCGCCGCACCTCGCCGCACAGCGCCTTGAAGGCGGCCGGCGGGCGCTCGCAGCTCTTGAGCCAGGCGTTCCAGGCCTCGTAGGTCGCGTCCTCGTCAAAGCCCGGCAGGTCGGCCCAGCGCACCGGCACCCAGCGGCTGCCCGGGCGCTGCAGCGCGGGGCCGGTGGGGTGAAGGTCGGGCGCGCCGGTGAGCGGCGGCAGGGGCGACTCGGCGCCGGCCGGGGGCGCGGGCGGTGCCGGTGGCTTGACGGCACAACTGGCCAGCGTTCCTACAATGGCGGCCATTGCCAGAACACGGAACACCTCGCCGATGACGATCCTGATTCTCGAAGCGCTGGGTGCGCTGCTGCTGTTTGTGCTGATGATCTGGTGGACCATGTTTTCGGGGCGCAAGAAGGGCGAGTTGCCGCCCAGTGAATCGTCTGAAAAGCGGGACGAAGGCCCCGGGGATCCTCAGGTCTGAAAGGTCCGGGCGCTGCATTCGCGTCGGCGCCCGGCCGCCGCTGCGGCCCGGACCACGCGGCGATGAGTCGATGGACTGGCTCGCGCCATTATGGTTCCAACGTCGGCCTGCACGGTTGGGTGGCGCCGCTGCCCCGCGCTCGCACCACTTCGGTGCATCATGTCGCATGGCCGTCGCACCGCTGACGCTCCACATCAAGTCCAGTTTTCATAGCTGCCCGCCCTTGTCCATCGGGCGTTGCGGCGCCATCACCACTTTTCACCCACCCTCTTCGGCGCGCTTGGCACGCTAGTTGCTGGTCTCTGCTTGCGAGCACGGCACCCGCCGGGCTTCGAGGATGTTCAGGGGCGACCCTGGGAGATGATGGTGAAGCAATCCAGACTGGTGATGGTGGGCAATGGCATGGCGGGCGTGCGGGCGCTCGAGGAGCTGCTGAAGATCGCGCCCGAGCTGTACGAGATCACGGTGTTCGGCGCCGAGCCGCACCCCAACTACAACCGCATCCTGCTTTCGCCCGTGCTGGCGGGCGAGCAGCAGCTGTCGGAAATCGTGCTCAACGACTGGAGCTGGTACACCGAGCACGGCATCCGGCTCCACGCGGGCTGCACCGTGACCGAGGTGGATCGCCGCCGGCGCCTCGTGCGCGGCGTGACGGCGGACGGGCAAAGCGTCGAGGCCGGCTACGACCGGCTGATCCTGGCCACCGGCTCCAAGCCCTTCATCCTGCCGATTGCCGGCGCCGGGCTGCAGGGCGTGCTGGCCTACCGCGACATCGCCGACACCGAGGCCATGATCGCCGCCGCCGCGCAATACCGGCATGCGGTGGTCATCGGCGGGGGCCTCTTGGGCCTGGAGGCGGCCAACGGCCTGATGAAGCGCGGCATGCAGGTGACCGTGGTGCACGCCGGCGAATGGTTGATGGAGCGCCAGCTCGACGCCGTGGCCGGGCAGATGTTGCAAAAGTCGCTGGCCGAGCGCGGCATGCAGTTCCTGATGCAGGCGCAGACCCAGGAGCTCTTGGGCAATGCCGCAGGGCGCGTGCGCGCGGTGCGCTTCAAGGACGGCAGCGAGGTGGCCGCCGACCTGGTGGTGATGGCGGTCGGCATCCGCCCCAACACCCAGCTGGCCGAGTCGATGCGCCTGCACGTGGACCGCGGCATCGTGGTGGGCGACACCCTGCAGACCACCACCGACGCGCGCATCTACGCCGTGGGCGAATGCGCCGCGCACCGGGGCGTGGCCTACGGGCTGGTGGCGCCGCTGTTCGAGCAGGGCAAGGTGCTGGCCAATCACCTGGCTGAGTTCGGCATCGGCCGCTACCAGGGCTCGCAGACCTCGACCAAGCTCAAGGTCACGGGCATCGACCTGTTCTCCGCCGGCGACTTCATGGGCGGCGCGGGCACGGAGGAAATCCTGCTCAGCGACCCCGGCAGCGGCACCTACAAGAAGCTGGTGCTGAAAGACGACAAGCTGGTCGGCGCCTGCCTGTACGGCAACACCGCTCATGGTGCCTGGTACTTCAAGCTGCTGCGCGACGCGCGCCCGGTCACCGACATCCGCGACAAGCTGATGTTCGGCGAGAGCAACATCGGCGAGGGCGGCCACGCCGGCCAGAACCAGGCCGCGTCCATGCCCGACGAGGCCGAGGTCTGCGGCTGCAACGGCGTGACCAAGGGCACGATCTGCAAGGCCATCAAGGAAAAAGGCCTGTTCACCCTGGACGAGGTGCGCAAGCACACCAAGGCCAGCGCCAGCTGCGGCTCCTGCACCGGCCTGGTCGAGCAGATTTTGATGGCCACCGTGGGCGGCAACTACGACGCCACGCCCAAGACCAAGCCCGTGTGCGCCTGCACCGACCACGGTCACCAGGCGCTGCGCGACGCCATCCGCGTCAACCACCTGATCAGCAAGGAGGAGGTGTTTGCCTTCATGGAGTGGAAGACGCCCGACGGCTGCCCGAGCTGCCGCCCGGCGATCAACTACTACCTGATCAGCACCTGGCCGAAAGAGGCGCTGGACGACCCGCAAAGCCGCGCCATCAACGAGCGCAGCCACGCCAACATCCAGAAGGACGGGACCTACTCCGTGGTGCCGCGCATGTGGGGCGGCGAAACCACGGCCGACGAGCTGCGCCGCATCGCCGACGTGGTGGACAAGTACCAGATCCCCAGCGTCAAGGTCACGGGCGGCCAGCGCATCGACCTGCTGGGCGTGAAGAAGGAAGACCTGCAGGGCGTGTGGAACGACATCGGCATGCCCTGCGGCCACGCCTACGGCAAGAGCCTGCGCACGGTGAAGACCTGCGTGGGCAGCGAATGGTGCCGCTTCGGCACGCAGGACAGCACGCAGATGGGCAAGGACCTGGAGCACGCTTTTGTCGGCATGTACGCGCCGCACAAGGTCAAGCTGGCGGTGAGCGGCTGCCCGCGCAACTGCGCCGAGAGCGGCATCAAGGACGTGGGCATCATCGGCGTCGATTCCGGCTGGGAGATCTACGTTGCCGGCAACGGCGGCATCAAGACCGAGGTGGCGCATTTCTTCACCAAGGTCAAGACCGCCGAGGAGGTGATGGAGGTCAGCGGCGCCTTCCTGCAGCTGTACCGCGAGGAGGGCTGGTACCTGGAGCGCACCGTGCACTACGTGGGGCGCGTGGGCCTGGACCACGTGAAGAAAAAGGTGCTGGAAGACGCGGCCAACCGCAAGGCCCTGTGGGCGCGGCTGCAGGCGGCGCTCGAGGGCGAGCCCGACCCCTGGTTCCAGGGTGAGAAGGCCCGCGTCGATCAGCGCCAGTTCATCCCGATCGCCGTCGCATAGCTCCCTCCCCCTCTGGGGGAGGGCTGGGGTGGGGGCCAGCAGCGCCAATCGCGCCAGCCGCCTGCCTCACGCCGGCAAGCCTCCATCCCCACCTTCCCCCAGCGGGGGAAGGATTCAAAGCAAAAAGTCCGCTGGCGCCCTTCCAGCAAGCGCCAACAGCTATCAAAGGAATAGTAATGACGAACTGGAAATACATCTGCCAGGTCCACGACATCCCGTCGCAGGGCGCGCGCCGCGTGGCCCGGCCCCAGGGGCTGGAGGTGGCGCTGTTTCGCACCGGCGGCGACGAGGTGTTTGCCCTGCTCGACCGCTGCCCGCACAAGGGCGGACCGTTGTCCCAGGGCATGGTCTACGGCCAGAGCGTGGCCTGCCCGCTGCACAACTGGAGCATCGGCCTGTGCAACGGCCAGGCCGCTGCGCCCGACGAGGGCTGCACGCCGAGCTTCCAGGTCCGGGTCGAGGACGGCGCCGTCTATCTGAATGCCCAGGAGCTGGCGGAACACGCCCTGCACCAGACCCGCCCCGTGGCCGGCCCGGCCCTGCGCTGTACCTGAGCGGTGCCAGCCGGCGCGCCCATGAAGACCACCACCGCCTCCACCTGCCCCTACTGCGGCGTCGGCTGCGGCGTGCTGATCGACAGCGAGGCCGGGCGCATCACCGGCGTGCGCGGCAACCCCGAGCACCCGGCCAACTTCGGGCGCCTGTGCTCCAAGGGCGCCACCCTGCATCTGACGGCACGGCCCGAGGTGCAGGCCCAGGTGCGCCTGCTGCAGCCGCACGAGCGCCGCACGCGCGGCGCGGCGCCCCGGCCCATCGGCTGGGACGCCGCCCTGGACGGCCTGGCCCGGCGCATCGCCGCCACCGTGGCGCAGCACGGGCCCGACGCCGTGGGCCTGTACGTCTCGGGCCAGCTGCTGACCGAGGACTACTACGCCTTCAACAAGTTCGCCAAGGGGCTGCTGGGCACCAACAACATCGACACCAACTCGCGCCTGTGCATGAGCAGCGCCGTCGCCGGCTACAAGGCCACGCTGGGCGCCGACGCCCCGCCCGCCTGCTACGACGACATCGCCCAGGCGGCCACGCTGTTCATCAGCGGTGCCAATCCGGCCTGGGCGCACCCGATCCTGTTTCGCCGCATCGAGGACGCCAAGCGCGCCAACCCGGCGCTCAGGATCATCGTCTGCGACCCGCGCCGCACCGACAGCGCCGAGCTGGCCGACCTGCACCTGGCAATCCGGCCCGGCTCGGATGTCTGGCTCTACCACGGCATGCTGCGCTGCATCATGGAGCGCCTGTGGCTCGACGAGTCCTTCGTCGCCACCCGCACCCAGGGCTGGGGCGCGCTGGCCGCCCTGGTGGCCCAGGCCACGCCCGAGGCCGTGCAGCAGCACTGCGGCATCGCCCCGGCCGAGCTGCTGCAGGCCGCGCGCTGGTTTGCCGGCGTGCCGGACGATGGCGGCCCGCGCCGGCCCACGCTCAGCCTGTACTGCCAGGGGCTGAACCAATCCACGCACGGCACCGACAACAACAGCGCCCTGATCAACCTGCACCTGGCCTGCGGCCAGATCGGCCAGCCGGGCGCGGGGCCGTTCTCGCTCACCGGCCAGCCCAACGCCATGGGGGGGCGCGAGGTCGGCGCGCTGGCCAACCAGCTGAGCGCGCACCGCAACCTGGCCGACCCGGCGCACCGCGCCGAGGTGGCTGCCCTGTGGGGCGTGCCGGATGTGCCCGCCGCCCCCGGCAAGGCGGCGATGGAAATGTTCGAGGCCGCCGCCGACGGCGCCATCAAGCTGCTGTGGATCGCCTGCACCAACCCCGCGCACAGCCTGCCCGACCAAGCCCTGGTGCGCCGCGCGCTGCAGCGCGCCGAGTTCGTGGTGGTGCAGGACGCCTACGCCGGTGGCGCCACCGCGCGCTTTGCCGACCTGCTGTTGCCCGCCGCCACCTGGGGCGAGAAAGAGGGCACGGTGACCAACAGCGAGCGCCGCATCAGCCGCGTGCGCGCCGCTGTGGCCCCGCCCGGCCAGGCCTGGGCCGACTGGCGCATCGTCTGCGAAGTGGCGCGGCGCCTGCAGCCGCTGCTGCCGCATCGCGCCGAACTGCCCCCGCTGTTCCCTTACCAGGGCCCCGAGGCCATCTGGAACGAGCACCGCGAGAGCACGCGCGGGCGTGACCTGGACATCACGGGCCTGAGCTGGCCCATGCTGGAGGCCGCGCCGCGCCAATGGCCCTGCCCCGCAGGCGCGAGCGCCGGCCAAGGTCTGGGCACCCAGCGCCTGTACACCGACGGCCGCTTCGCCACCGCCAACGGCCGCGCGCGCTTTGTCCTGCAATTGCCCGCCGGCGTGGCCGAGCCGACCGACACGCGCTATCCGCTGGCGCTGCTCACCGGGCGCCTGCGCGACCAATGGCACGGCATGAGCCGCAGCGGCACGGTGGAAAGCCTGTGGGCCCACGTCAGCGAACCGCGCGCCGACATGCACGCGGCCGACATGGCGCGCCTGGGCCTCCAGGACGGCGAGCTGGCGTATCTGACCAGCCGCCGGGGCAGCATCGTCGCACCGGTGCAGGCCAGCAGCACGCTGGCGCCGGGCCAGGTGTTCCTGCCCATGCACTGGGGCGACGAGGCCCTGGGCGGCGCCGGCAGCACCGGCCGGCGCCTGGCGGGCGTGAACGCGCTGACTACCGGCGCGCGCTGCCCGCAGTCGCTGCAGCCCGAGCTGAAACACGCGGCCATCAAGGTGCTCAAGGCCGAGCTGCCCTGGGGCCTGTGGGCCCAGGCCTGGCTGCCGCTGTCCCAGGTGCACCAGGCGCGCGCGCAACTTGAGGCGCTGATGGCCGAGTTCCCCTTCGCCAGCTGCAGCCTGTTCGGCCGCGCCGAGCAAGGCGCCGGCGTGCAGCTGCGCGCGGCCGCGCATCAGGCGGTGGACGAGGCCCTGGTCGAGCGCATCGCCGGCGTCCTGGGCCTGCAGGGCGCCGGCCTGCTGTCCTACCGCGACGCGCGCCGCGGCCAGTGGCGCCGCGCCCGGCTGCTCGAAGAGGGCAGCGGCCAGCGCCTGCAGGCCGTGCTGCTGGCCGGCGACGTGAGCGCCCAGGCCTGGATCGCCCCGCTGCTGCAGGAGCGCCTGGACGCCCAGCCGCTGCGCCGCGCCCTGCTGCAACCCGGCGCCACGGCGCCGGTGCCGCTGGCCGCGCGCGGCGCCACCGTCTGCGCCTGCGAGGGTGTGGCCGAAAGCGCCATCGCCGGCCTGCTGCAACGCTGCGCGGGCGACGCCGGCGCGCGCCTGCAGCGCCTGAAAAGCGAGCTGCGCTGCGGCACGCAATGCGGCTCCTGCGTGCCGCAGCTGCAGCGCATGGTGCAGGCCAGCATGGCCTGAAGCCGGCACGCGGCGTTCAGCGCGCACCGCCAGACCCCGTCACCCCCCGAGCTAGCCCATCGACCCTCACCTGGAGAAGTACCGTGACAGGACTGCGCAACTTTCTCAACGCCGGCCACGCGCCCACGCTGCTGGCGGCGTTCATCTACTTTGCCTACAGCTGCGGCGTGTGGGTGGCCAACGGGGCCATGGCCCCGTTCATCAAGGAGTCGCTGGCGCTCTCGCCCGCGCAGGTCGGGCTGATGCTCTCGGTGCCGATCTTTGCCGGGGCGCTGATGCGCTTTCCCCTGGGCGTGCTGGCGCAGTACATCGGGCGCAAGAACGCCACCCTGGTCGAGATGGGCGGCATCGCGCTGGCCCTGCTCTACGGCTATTTTTTTGTGCAGACCTACCACGACCTGCTGGCCATGGGCGTGCTGCTGGGCGTGGCCGGCGCCAGCTTTGGCGTGGCGCTGGCACTGGGCTCGGGCGCGTATCCGCCGCACTACAAGGGCCTGGCCATGGGGCTGGTGGGTGCGGGCAATGTCGGCACCGCGGTGGCGGCCCTGCTGGCGCCGCTGCTGGCGCAGATGTGGGGCTGGAAGGCCGTCTACGGCGTGGCCGCCCTGGGGCTGGCGCTGCCCATCGCGGCCATCGTGCTGCTGGCGCGCGAACCGCAGGACGTGGACCGGCACGCCTCGCTGCGCGAGCACGTCGCCTGCCTGTTCGAGCGCGACGGCTGGGCCTTCAGCGCCATCTACGCCGTCACCTTCGGCGGCTTCATCGGCCTGACCAGCTTTCTGCCCACCTACTACCACGACCAGTTCGGCGTCAGCAAGGTACAGGCCGGCCAGTTGACCATGCTGGCGGCCTTCATGGGCGCGGCGCTGCGCATCTTCGGCGGCTGGATCTCGGACCACTGGGGCGGCATCAACACGCTGACGACGGTGCTCATCCTCGTCGCCGCCACGCTGGTGGCCTGCGGTCTGGCGCAGGGCTCACTGCTGGCCACCACGCTGCTGCTGATGCTGTGCTTTGCCGCGCTGGGCGCGGGCAACGGCGCGCTGTTCCAGCTGGTGCCGCTGCGCTGGCCGCTCACCACGGCGGTGGCCGGCTCCATGATCGGCGAGATCGGCGCCCTGGGCGGCGGCCTGGTGCCGAGCGCCATGGGCCTGTCCAGACAGTACCTGGGCAACTATCTGTGGGGCTTCATCGCCCTGGCGCTGCTGGCCCTGGCCATGCTGGCCGTGCTGCGCGTGATGCAGGGCCGCTGGACCCGCACCTGGGCGGCGCCGGGCGGACGCGCGCCGGTGGCGGCGGCGCAGGCCTGACATCGCCCGGCCTGCGCCAGCACACGTTCACGGGCCAAATTACTATTTATTTAGTAGCTGTCTGCGCTTGATCCACAAGCGCAAGGGGCCAATTTCGCTCATAGAATCTGGCTCAACAGCCCCAGCCTGGACTGTGCGCGCACCAGCATGGCGCAGGAGGGCGCAAGGGCCAGCGTGGCCGTGCACGCCCCTTGTGCGCGGCCGCACCCAACCCCCGGGAAAACCCCTGGCACGGTGCTTGCTTGAAGTCCTGCAGCCCTTGTTTTTGAGCGTCCAGGAGTTCGTTCGCATGTCCTATCTCTCCCCCGCCGAATTCGTCACCAAGATGGTTGACACCGGCGAAGCCAAGATCCATATGTCCACGCGCGACACGCTGATCCGCGCCTACATGGCGGGCGCCATCCTGGCGCTGGCGGCGGTGTTTGCCGTCACCGCCACCGTCATGAGCGGCTCGGCGCTGATCGGCGCGCTGCTGTTTCCGGTGGGGGTGTGCATGCTCTACCTGCTGGGCTTCGACCTGCTCACCGGAGTCTTCATGCTCACGCCGCTGGCCTGGCTGGACCGGCGCCCCGGCGCCAGCATCCGGGGCATCCTGCGCAACTGGAGCCTGGTGTTCGTGGGCAACTTTCTGGGCGCGCTCACCGTGGCGGGCATGATGGCCTTCATCTTCACCTACGGCTTTTCGGTGCCGCCCAACGAGATCGGGCAGAAGATCGGCCACATTGGCGAGGCCCGCACGCTGGGCTACGCGCAGTACGGGCTGATGGGCTGGCTGACGATTTTCTTGCGCGGCGTGCTGTGCAACTGGATGGTCTCCACCGGCGTGGTCGGCGCCATGATCTCCACCACCGTCAGCGGCAAGGTCATCGCCATGTGGATGCCGATCATGCTGTTCTTTGCCATGGGCTTCGAGCATTCGGTGGTCAACATGTTCCTGTTTCCCTCGGGCCTGATGATGGGCGGCAACTTCTCCATCATGGACTACTTCATCTGGAACGAAATCCCGGTGGTGCTGGGCAACCTGGTGGGCGGCATCGCCTTCACGGGCCTGACGCTCTACACCACGCACGCCCGCACGGCGCCGGCGCGCAGCCCGGTCTGACTTCGAGTGCATTCACCATGGCCCTGGGTCCCTACATCAAGATCATCGGCCGCGGCGCGCGCGGCGCCGGCGCCCTGGAGCGCGCGCAGGCGGCCGACCTGCTGGGCCAGGTGCTGGACGGGCAGGCCAGCGATCTGGAAGTCGGCGCCTTCTGCGTGGCCATGCGCATCAAGGGCGAGACGGCCGCGGAGATGTGCGGCTTTCTGGACGCCGTGCAGGCGCGCATCGCCACCTTTCCCGCCGCCGCCGACGGCCGGCCGCTGATCGTGCTGCCCAGCTACAACGGCGCGCGCAGGCTGCCGGTGCTGACGCCGCTGCTGGCGCTGCTGCTGGCGCGCCAGGGCCAGCGCGTGCTGCTGCATGGCATGCCCACTGAGGCGCGTCGCGTCCTGGCGTCCGATGTGCTTGCAGCGCTCGATATCCCTGCGCTGACAACTATCAGACAAATAGCATCGGGCGAAGCGGCCCACGTCGACACGGCGTTGCTGCATCCCGGCCTGGCGCGCCTGCTGGCGACGCGCGAGACCCTGGGCCTGCGCAACCCCGGCCACAGCGTCGCCAAGCTCTTGGGCCCGTGCGACGGCCCGGCGCTGCGGGTGGCGAGCTACACCCACCCGGCGTACTTCGAGCTGCTCTGCCGCACCTTCGCCACCCTGGGCCTGCACGCGCTGCTGTCGCGCGGGCTGGAGGGCGAGGTGGCGGCCGACCCGCGCCGCACGCCGCGCTACGACGCCTTCGTGGCCGGTGCGCACGCGCTGCTGGATGAGCAGCAGCCCGGCACCGCCAGCGAGGTGCCCGACCTGCCCAGCGCCATCGACGTGGCCAGCACCGCCACCTACACGCGCCGCGTGCTGGCCGGCGAGCTGCCGGTGCCGGCGGCGCTGCAGCGGCAGGTGGATCACATCGTGCACCTCAGTGCGCAAATCACGGCGATGGCGAAACCATGAGCGGATTCATCCCCCCTTCCCGCACCGGCCGCTGCACCTTGGTCGGCGCCGGCCCGGGCGACCCGGAGCTGCTCACGCTGAAGGCACTGAAGGCGATCCAGGCCGCCACCGTGCTGCTGGTCGATGACCTGGTGAGCGAGGCCATCGTGGCGCTGGCCCCGGCCGGCGCGCGCGTCGTGCGCGTGGGCAAGCGCGGTGGCTGCCGCAGCACACCGCAGGCCTTCATCGAGCGCCTGATGGTGCGGGCCGCGCGCGCCGGCGAGCAGGTGGTGCGCCTGAAGGGCGGCGATCCCTTCATCTTCGGCCGCGGGGGCGAGGAGCTGGAGCAGCTGCGCGCCGCGGGCGTCGAGGTCGAGGTCGTCAACGGCATCACCGCCGGCCTGGCCGGCATGACGCTGCTGGGCGCGCCGCTGACGCACCGCGACCACGCGCACGGCGTGCTGTTCGTCACCGGCCACAATCGGCCCGGCGACACGGCCACCGACTGGCGCCAGCTGGCCGCCACGGCGCGCGACGCGCGCCTGACCCTGGTCATCTACATGGGCATGGCCGGCTGCGCCGACATCCAGCAGGGCCTGCTGCTGGGCCTGCCGGCGCACACGCCGGCGGTGGTGATCCAGCACGCGAGCCTGCCGCGGCAGCGCCATGCGCGCACCACGCTGGGCCGGCTGCACGACACCGTCCAGCGCGAAGGGCTGGGCAGCCCCTCGGTCATCGTCGTCGGCGACGTGGTACGCGGCGTGGCCCTTGCAGCCCCTACCGACGATTGGGCGAGCCGTGTTTGCCATGCATGAGCAGTGAGTTGTCGCTCACGAAGCAGGGTCCGAGCGTCGCTGCGGGGCTCATCCATCCACGTTTGTGGCTTCAAGCCACGTGACCGGACTTAACCGCAACGTGCGGATATCCCCTGTTGACAGTTACCCGACTTGTCGCACAATGTGTGCCACCAGTTCGCTCCAGGAGGGAAGTTTCATGACAATCCCTATGCGCCTGTTGTCTTTGGCGATGACCGTGCTCCTGAGCACCAGTTTTTCAGCCAACGCGGCCAATGGCACCGCTGCGGCGCAAGCAGGTGGCGTGCATCTGAAAGATGCTGTGGTCGCCGATTCGAATTGGCATGTCTTCTCTTGGTCCAATCCCGCCGGCCCACCGGCAAGTGTCGGGCAGAATCCGTTCACGTTCACGTGCACGGCGCCCGGTTGCGTTATTGATGTGGGAGATCGCGGAAACTGCGGCGATCGCTTCCACGTCATGGATGGTGCGGTTGTCCTGGGCGATACATCCACGACACCCGCGTGTACGGCGGCGTCACCGAACACCGGCAGCGACTCTGACGCCGCCTGGGCACAACCGGCCGACGTATTTTCTCGCGGGAGCTACTGGTTGCCAGCCGGTGTCCATTCGATCAACTTGACCGTCATCGCGTTCGGACCCAACTTCAGTGGTGGCGGTTTTTATACGAGCGGCGGCTCGGCTTTGCGTGTTCGCGACGGCGTAGCCAACCCGGCCGCCGTCGCACCGGTTCCGACGACGGGGCAGTGGGCGCTTCTGCTGCTGGCATTGGGTTTGGCGGGCGTCGGTGCAGCTCGCATTCGGCGCCACCGAATCGGCTGAAACCCAGCCGACTACGCCCCAGCACGGTGATACACACCCCCTTGCGAAGCGCCCCCACAGAACGACAACCGCCCACAAAGGCAGTCGGCCGTCAGATCAGCGCCGCGATCGCCTGACCCATCTCGGCGGTGCCGGCCGTGCCGCCCAGGTCACGCGTGCGCGGGCCCGCGCGCAGCACGGTTTCGATGGCGCGCAGGATGGCGTCGTGCGCCGCCGGCTCACCCAGAAACTGCAGCATCAGCGCCGCCGACCAGATCATCGCCACCGGGTTGGCGATGCCCTGCCCGAAGATGTCGGGCGCCGAGCCATGCACGGGCTCGAACAGGCTGGGGAACGTGCGCTCGGGGTTCAAATTGGCCGACGGCGCCAGGCCGATGGTGCCGGTGCAGGCCGGGCCCAGGTCGGACAGGATGTCGCCGAACAGGTTGCTGGCCACCACCACGTCGAAGCGCTCGGGCTGCAGCACGAAGCGCGCTGTCAGGATGTCGATGTGGTGCTTCTCGACCGCGATCTGCGGGTAGTTCTTGGCCATGGCGTCGGCGCGGCCGTCCCACCAGGGCATGCTGATGGCGATGCCGTTGCTCTTGGTGGCCACGTCGAGCTTGCGGCGCGGCCGCGCGGCCGCCTGCTCGAAGGCGAACTTGAGCACGCGGTCGGCGCCGAAACGGCTCATCACGGTTTCCTGCACCACGATCTCGCGCTCGGTCCCTGGGTACATCACGCCGCCCAGGTTGGTGTATTCGCCCTCGGTGTTCTCGCGCACCACCAAAAAGTCGATGTCGCCCGCCTGCTTGCCGGCCAGCGGGCAGGGCACGCCCTCGAACAGGCGCACCGGACGCAGGTTGATGTACTGGTCGAACTCGCGCCGGAATTTGAGCAGGCTGCCCCACAGCGACACATGGTCGGGCACGGTGGCCGGCCAGCCGACGGCGCCGAACAGCAGCGCGTCCATGCCTTGCAGCTGCTGCTTCCAGTCGCTCGGCATCATCTCGCCGTGCTGGCGGTAGTGCTCGCAACTGGCCCAGGCGATGGGGGTGAGGTCAAGCCGGACGCCGAACTTTTGCTGCACGACGGCGAGCACGCGCAACGCCTCGGGCATCACCTCGGTGCCGATGCCATCGCCGGGAATGACGGCAATGCGATGGACGCGCGGGTTCATGGAAGTCGGCTTACCAGCGGTTCTTGAAGCGCGAGTAGGCGTTCTCGAGGTAGCCTTCGTTGGTGAACAGGCGCAGCATGGCGGGCGTGAAGTACAGGCTGTCGGCAAACAGCCAGCGGTTGTAGTCGGCGCCGGCCACCAGCGTTTCGGTGGTGCAGGTGCTGGCGTCGGGCGTGGTGCACACCGGGTCGCTGCCGTTGTCCACCGGGTAGCTCTCGGGCTTGTTGTAGATCAGGTTGAAGAACAGCGCCGGATCAAAGTACAGCACGGTGGCGCCCATGTCGACGATCTGGGTCAGCAGGCGGTCGTTGAAGGCCACCGACATGCGCGTGGCGTCGCCTACGATGTTGCGGTTGCGCGCCCAAGGCGTGATGCCGAGGTTGTAGACCCCGCTGACCACCACGTGCGTGGCGCCGGCGGACACCACGCGGCGCACCTGGTCGGCCAGCGCGCGGGCGGCGGTGTCGATGGCGGTGTCGGTTTCGGCCGAGATGCCGGTGGCGGCCACCGCATCGACGATGTCGCTCATGCCGCCGTTGATGAACACCACGTCGTTCTTGGTCAGCGTGGTGCGCGCCAGCACGGCGTCGACCTGCGCGGTCACGCTCGGGGCGTTGGTGCCGCTGGTGGTGTCGGCCAGGGCCACGCGGGCGTTGCCCTGGGCGTAGCCGAAGCCGCCGGCCGACGCGGCCGTGAGCGTCAGGTTGTAGTACCCCGCGAGCTGCTGCAGCCAGTTGGGCGTGCCGTCGTTGACGGTGTAGCGGCGGCCGTTCTGGCCCACGTCGGCAAAGCCGTCGCCCACGCTGATGAAGCGCTCCGGGTGCAGGTCCGACACCACCGAACCCGAGCCGCAGGAGGCCAGCAGGGCGGTGGCGGCAACAAGCAGGCCGCCAGCGGCGCGGCGAATCCACAAGGAAGGCATGGGGTGAGCTCCAGAGACGACAAAAGCGCAAGTTTAACGAGGGCGAGCCGGAAAATCCGCCCCCGCCGTCAGCCCGCCGCGGTGGCGCGCTGCAGGCGGTCGCGCACGCCGTCCCAGGCCGCGTCCGCAGGCGGCATCTCGACCCAGATCAGGCGCGCGCCGGCGTCGTCGAAGCCGCGCAACACGGCAAACAGCTGCTGGGCGGCGGCGTCGGCATCCTGGGGCATGCGGCGCAGCAGCAAGTGCGGGCTGGGCGATGAGAGCGGCGCGCGTGCCCACACGGCGATGTGGCGCGCGTCGGCGCCCAATACCTGCAAGGCGGTGCGCAACTCGGCGGCGCTCATCAACCGCACTTTGGCACGCGGCGCATAGTGCGCGGCCAGGGTGCCAGAGGCTTTGGGATCGGGCGTGGCCAGCTCATTTTTTGAGAGCAGATTCCGGCCGGCGGCGCGCTCGATGGCGGCGCGCGCCAGCTGCCCCGGGCGCAGCAGCACGGGCACGCCGCGCGTGCAGTCGATGATGGTGGACTCGATGCCGACGGCGCAGGGCCCACCGTCGAGCACCAGCAGATCGTCGCCAAACTCGGCCGCCACGTGCTGCGCGGTGGTCGGGCTGACGCGGCCGAAGCGGTTGGCGCTGGGCGCCGCCAGGCCATGCACGCCGCGCGCGGCGCAGGCCGCCAGCAGCGCGTGCGCCACTGGGTGCGCGGGGCAGCGCAGGCCGATGGTGGGGTGGCCGCCCGCCGCCGCATCGGCCACGCCGGCCTGGCGCGGCAGGATGACGGTGAGCGGGCCGGGCCAGAAGGTGTCGATCAGGCGCTGGGCGAAGTCGGGCACGGCAGCGGCAAAGCGCGGCACGGCCGCCGCGTCGGCCAGGTGCACGATCAGCGGGTGGTCGGTGGGCCGGCCCTTGGCGGCAAAGATGGCGCGCACCGCCGCATCGCTGCCGGCGTCGGCCGCCAGGCCGTACACCGTCTCGGTGGGCAGGCCGACCAACTCGCCCGCCGCCAAGGCATCGGCGGCGCGGGCGATGGCATCGGGCTGGGCGCCGTCGAGGATCATGGGTGGCCTTGGCCCCCTCTCCCGCGCACGGGAGAGAGTTGGGGTGAGGGTGCCCCCTCTCCTTCCCCCGCTGGGGGAAGGCAGGGATGGGGGCCGGTGGCGCATCGCTCGGACACGCCGCTGGCCCCCTCCCCAACCCTCCCCCAAAGGGGGAGGGAGTTCAGTGCGGATCGGGCGCAAACGCGCATCAAAACGCCTCGATGCCCAGCAGCGCCGCCGCGCGCAGCGCCTGCTGGCGCACGCCGGCGGCGTCCGGGCCGATGAAGGTGAGGTGCCCCATCTTGCGGCCGGGCCGTGCCTGGGCCTTGCCGTACAGGTGCAGGCGCGCGCCGGGCAGCGCCAGCACGGCGGCCCAGGGCGGCACGCGCGGGCTGCCGGCGGCGTCCCACCACAGCTCGCCCAGCAGATTGAGCATGATGGCGGCGCTGTGCTGGCGCGGCGCCGGCAGGGGCAGGCCGGCCAGGGTGCGCACCTGCAGGTCGAACTGCGACAAGTCGCACGCGTCCACCGTGTAGTGGCCGCTGTTGTGCGGGCGCGGCGCCATCTCGTTGACGATGAGCCGGCCGTCCTGCAGCACAAAGTACTCGACGCACAGTACGCCGACGTAGCCCAGTTCGTTAGCTATGTTTTTTGTAGCTAATTGCGCTTGTTGGATAAGGGCTTGAGGCAGATCTTGCTCATGAACCTCGGTCACGGCGAGGATGCCGCCGCGGTGCAGGTTGCGCTGCACCGGAAGGCTGACCACCGTGCCGTCCGCGCCACGCGCGACGATGACCGAGCACTCGAGGGCCAGCTCCAGCCGCTGCTCCAGCACGCAGGCCACGCGGCCCATCTGCTGCCAGGCGCTGGCCAGCTCGGCGCGCGTGCCGACCCGCGTCTGGCCCTTGCCGTCGTAGCCCAGGCGGGCGGTCTTGAGGATGCCGGGCAGCAGCGCGGCGGGCACGGCGGCCAGTTCGGCCTCGGATTCGATCACGGCGTAGGGCGCCGGCGCCACGCCGCTGGCGGCGGCGCAGCGGGCAAAGTGCGCCTTCTCGCGGATGCGGTCCTGCGCAATGGCCACGCAGGTGGCCGGCGGCGACACGGCGCGCGTGCGCGCCAGTTCGGCCAGGGCCTCGGCCGGCACGTTCTCGAACTCGGTGGTGATGGCATGGGCGCGCGCGGCCAGCTCGCGCAGGGCGTTGGCGTCGCGGTAGTCGGCCTCGATGAAATGGTGGCTGATGCGCCCGGCCGGGCTGCCACGGTCGGGGTCGAGCACCACCGTCTCGTAGCCCAGCGCCTGCGCCGCATGCACGAACATGCGGCCCAGTTGCCCGCCGCCCAGCACGCCCAGGGTGGTGGGGTGGCCGCCCTCCCGCACACCCGGCAAGATCGGCGCGCTCATGGGGTCGGCCCGGGCGGAAGGGTCATGGCCCGTGCGGCGGCGGTCTGCTCGGCGCGAAACGCGTGCAAGCGCTGGCGCAGCGCATCGTCAGTAGCCGCCAGCAGGGCCACCGCAAACAGCGCCGCATTGGCCGCGCCCGCATTGCCGATGGCGAAGGTGGCCACCGGCACGCCCTTGGGCATCTGCACGATGGAATGCAGCGAATCGACGCCCTGCAGGTGACGCGAGGCCACCGGCACGCCCAGCACCGGCACCACGGTCTTGGCCGCCAGCATGCCCGGCAGGTGCGCCGCGCCGCCGGCACCGGCAATGATGGCGCGAAGACCGCGCGGCTCGGCGCCTTCGGCGTAGGCAAACAGGTCGTCGGGCATGCGATGGGCCGACACCACGCGCGCCTCGTGCGCGACGTCGAACTGCTGCAGGATTTGCACGGCGTGCTGCATGGTGTCCCAGTCGCTGCTGGAACCCATCACCACGCCGACCAGGGGGCTCGTCATGAGGCTACTGCACAATGGTTGTTTTCCCCGATTTTGCCCGCACATCAAGACTCATGATCGACGTCACCGTACAAAACTTCGAAACCGAGGTGATCGCCGCCTCGGCGCAGACCCCCGTGCTGGTGGATTTCTGGGCGCCCTGGTGCGGCCCCTGCAAGACGCTGGGACCCCTCCTGGAACAGCTCGAAACCGAATACGCCGGCCGCTTCAAGCTGGTCAAGATCGACTCCGACCAGGAGCAGCAGCTGGCTGCGGCCTTCGGCATCCGCTCCATCCCCACCTGCATCCTGCTGAAGAACGGCCAGCCGGTGGACGGCTTCATGGGCGCGCTGCCGGCCGCCCAGGTGCGCCAGTTCCTGGACAAGCACGTGCCCAGCGAGGGCGCGCTGGCTGCCGAGGCGCAGGCCGACGAGGCCGACGCGCTGCTGGAGTCGGGCGACACCGACGCCGCACTGGCCAAGCTGGCCGACGCGCTGGCGCAGGACCCCGGCAACGACGCCACACGTGCCGACTACGTGCGCCTGCTGATTGCCACCGGCCAATACGCCGAGGCCGCCGCCGCGCTCGAGGAGCCGCTGGCGCGCGAGCCGCGCCCGCTGCACTTCGACGCCCAGCGCCGCTGGCTGGACGCCATCGAGTTCGTGCAAAAGGACGAGCGCGGCAACTGGAGCGTGGAGCAGTTCGACGCCCAGATCGCCCAGAACAAGCGCGACTTCGACACCCGCTTTGCCAAGGCCCAGGCCTTGATGGTCGAAGGCCAGTGGACGGCCGCCATGGACGAGCTGCTGGAGATCATCATGCGCGACAAGAAGTGGAACGACGAGGCCGCGCGCAAGACCTACGTGGCCATCCTGGAGCTGCTCACCCCGCCACCGCAGAAACCCGGTGCGGGCGAAGCGGGCAAGAGCGCCGGCGGCATCGAGCTGACCGGCAAGGCCGCCCAGCAGCAGGACCCGCAGGCCGAGCTGCTGTCGAGCTATCGGCGCAAGCTGTCGATGGCGTTGAACTGAATTCGGCGAGACGCTCAAACGGCCAGAGCCAGGGCGACATACTCAGTTGCTGGCACCTCCTCGGCCCGGCGCTGCACGTCGAATTCGCCCGCAAAGCCCCGCGCTTCCAGCCACTTGCCCAGCGTGTGCCGCAGCAGCTTGCGCCGCTGGCTGAAGGCCACCTGCACCAGCTCCGACAACAGGGCCGGATCGACCGGCGCGAAGTCGGCGCGCGGCCGCATGCGCACCACGGCACTCATCACGCGCGGCGGTGGATCGAAGGCCTCGGGCGGCACCGTGAGCACGGACTCCATGGCGTAGCGCCATTGCAGCATCACGGACAGGCGCCCGTAGTCGGAGGTGGAGGGCGACGCCACCATGCGGTCGATGACCTCTTTTTGCAGCATGAAGTGCTGGTCTTCGATGCCGGCGGCAAAGGGCAGCAGGTGAAACAGGATGGGGCTGGAGATGTTGTAGGGCAGGTTGCCACAAATTCTGATTTTGATAGCGCCCAGCGCTTGCGCCAGCTGCGCAAAGTCCACTTTCAATACATCAGATTCAATGACGTCCAGCTGCGGATGCGCGCGCAGGCGGGCGGCCAGGTCGCGGTCCAGCTCGATCACCGTCAGGCGGCCCAGGCGCTCGACCAGCGGCTGGGTCAGCGCCGCCAGGCCCGGTCCAATCTCCACCATGGGCTGCCCCGGCTGCGGGTCGATGGCGTGCACGATGGCATCCAGCGCCGCCGGGTCGGCCAGAAAGTGCTGGCCGAAGCGCTTGCGGGGAACATGTTTCATCGGCCAGCCACCGATGTCATTGCGGTGGCTCGCGGTATTCGATGTAGGCGCGCCCGCGCACTTCCTTGGACCAGGTGTCGAAGGCCTCCTCGGCCTTTTTCTCGCGCAGCACGTTGCGCGCCAGCTGGCGTTGCTGGGCGCTGCTGAGCACCTGCTCGCGCCGGCCCTCGACCTGCACCATCTGCACGCCGGCGGGGGTGACGACCGGGTCGCTGATCTGGCCGGCGTCCAGGTTGCCGACCACGCGCTCGAGCTGGGGCACGAACTGGCCGGGCGGCACCCAGCCCAGGTCGCCCCCGGCGGCGGCCGCATCGTCCTGCGAATACTGGCGCGCCAGCTGCTCGAAGCTGGCCTGGCCCGACTCGATGCGGCGCTTGAAGTCGGCCAGGCGCTCGCGCGCCACCTGCTCGCTTTGCGCCGGGCCGACCTTGAGCGTGATGCCGCGCACGTGGGTGAGCGCAATCTTGACCTCGGGCAGCTCGTGGTTGATCTTGCGCTCGATCACCTTGAGGATGTGAAAACCGGCCGGCGAACGCACCGGCCCGGCGATGCCGCCCACGGGCAGCCCTTGCGTGCTCTTGACGAACAGCTCGGGGTACTTGTCCAGCGGGTGCAGGCCCAGCACGCCGCCGTCGCGGCCGCGGTTGTTGGCGTCGGAGTACTCGGCCGCCAGCTTGGCAAAGTCCTCGCCGGCGCGCGCCTTCGCGGCCGCCTCGTCGGCGCGCTTTTGCAGCCTGGCCACCTCCTCGGCGCTGGCGTGCTCGGGCACTTCCACCAGGATCATGGCCAGGTTGACCTCGGGCACGGCGGCCTTCGCGCCGGTCTGCTCGCGGATGTAGGCGTCGACCTCAGCGTCGGTCACGCGCACGCGCGGCTCGATCTCGCGCTCGCGCAGGCGCGAGAGCAGCACCTGGTTGCGCACGTCGGCCTGGAAGTCCTTGACCGAGATGCCCTCCTGCTCGATGCGCTTGTACAGCTCGGGCACGGTGGCCAGCTGGTTCTGGCGCGCAATGGACAGCTCGGCCTGCGCCAGGGTGGCGTCGTCCACCGTCAGGCCCAGCTCGCGCGCGTACTGCAGCTGGGCGCGCTCGGAAATCAGGCGCTCGAGCATGGACTTGCGCAGGCTGGCGACCGGCGGCGGCACCATGCGGCGCTCGCCCATTTCGCGCAGGGCCCGCGCCACGCGCGCGCGCACCTCGTTGTTGGTGATGGGTTCGGTGTTGACCACGGCGACGATGTAGTCGGCCGGGCTGGGGGCCGCGGCCACCGGGGCGGACGCAGCCGCTGCGACAGGCAGGGCGGCTGCCGCAGCGGCCGGCGCGGCCGCAGAAGCCGCGCTCGTGGAAGCCTTGGCCTTGGGCTGGCTGGAGGGCGCCTTGGCCTTGGCCGGCTTGCTGGCCCGATGGGTCGGGCGCTTGCCGTCGGCGCTGGACTGCGCCTGAGCCGGCGCGGCCAGGCCCACGAGCGCGGCCAGGGCGGCCCAGGCCAGAAGATGTCGATGCGGGAACTTATTCATAGTCGGTGAACCGGCTCGGTGAGGTGGTTTCCTGGCGCAGCAGTTGGTAGTGGGGAATGCTGTTGCGCAAGCTGCGCAGCGGGCTCGATCCCAGGCGCGAGAGACCGACCAGTTCCAGCTGGAACATGATGCGCTTGGTGGACGAGGTCAGCGAGCTGTTGACCTTCTCGAGCACCACGCGGCCGATCCAGCAGCCCGCATCGTATTCGAAGCCCAGCAGGCCCTCGACCAGGCGGCTGTCGGTCATGCTGTAGTTCAGGCGGCCCACGCTGTACCAGCGCCCACCGCAACTGCCGCCGCCGCTGTGGCGCGTGGTGCCCAGCCCGCCGCGCGGGCCCGCTCCGCCGTCCAAGGGCCATTGCCAGCCCACGTCCACCGACTTGTTGGCAAGGTCGCGCTGCAGGCGGTAGGCGGCGCTGATGGTGCGAAACGCGCCGGGCGAGTAGCGCGCCTGCACCGTGGTGCGCGTGGATTGGTGCGTCTCGCGGTTGTACTGCACCACCGAGTCCAAGGCCCAGTGCGGGTCCCAGTTGATGCCGGCGCCCAGCATCAGGTCGGACAGGCCCTTGTCCGACGGCACGCCGCCAGGCAGCACCACCTGCTGGGGGCTGAAGCGGTAGCGCTGCGCCACCGACAGGCGCAGCGCCTCGGCGCCGGTCTGCGGGTCGAGCAGGCGGCTGGTCAGGCCGGCGGTGACCAGGTTGTTGTCGACGACGCGGTCGTTGCCGGCAAAGATGTTGTCGGCCCAGATGGTGGCGAAGTTGAAGTCGTACAGTCCGCTGTCGTAGTTGGGCAGGCCATTCTGGTCGCGATACGGCGTGTAGACGTACTTCAGGCGCGGCTCCAGCGTCTGCGTGAAGGCGCGGCCAAAGTAGCGGGCGTCGCGCTCGAACACCAGGCCGCTGTCCAGGCTGAGCGTGGGCAGCAGGCGGCCCGCGGCGCTGCGGCCGTCGGCCAGCGGGCGGTCGAACTGGTAGCGGGTGGCGTGCAGCTGCACCTTGGGCGTGAAAAAGCCCCAGGGCCGCAGCACCGGACGCGACAGCTGGGCATGCACGAATTCGCGGTCGGCGTTGGGCTGGCCGGTCCAGAAGGAGTCGGCGCGAAAGCGCGTGGCGTCAAAGTCGATCGAATAGTCCAGCCCCCCGTCGCCGGTGCGGCCCCAGCGAACGCTGAGCTGCGGCAGGCGGTCATACGGCGGCACGATGGGCGCCGTCACGTCCTGCAGGGTCTGCCACTTGAGCGCGCGCAGGTTGACCGACCAGTCGCCGCGCCCCCAGGACAGTCCACCGTCGCTGGCCAGCAGGCGGGTGGTCAGCGGCATGCCACGGCTGTTGAAGTCGCGCCAGTAATCGTTGTCGCTCACCCGGTTCAGGTTGAGCGCCAGGCCCAGGCTGCCGACGCTGGACAGGCCCGTTTCATAGCTGCCGCTATGCCGCGTGAACAGCCCCCAGCGCGTGCGCTGGCGCAGGCGGTCGTCCGGCATCAGGTTGCCACTCACGCTGCCCTGGTAGTTGTTTTCGAGGTAGCGAAACTCGCCGCCTACATCCACGCCGCGGCGCGACATGACGGTGGGCGTGAAGGTGGCGTCGCGGTTGGGCGCGATGTTCCAATACCAGGGCACGGACAGCAGCAGGCCGCTGGTGCTGTCCAGGCCCATGGTGGGCGGCAGCCAGCCCGACTGGCGCGCATCGCTGAGCGGAAAACGCAGCGAAGGCACCGGCAGGATGGGCACGCCCTTGAAGTCCAGCACCGCGCCCTCGGCCTGGCCCACGTCGTCCTCGCGGTCCAGCGTCAACTTGTCGGCGCGCAAGATCCAGTCCGGCACCCAGTCGGGGCCGGGCCGCTCGCAGGTGGTGTAGTTGCCAGCGGTCAGGGTGGCGCGGTCGCGATCCAGAAAGTCGATGCGCTCGGCATTGCCATGGGCATCGTTGGCCAGCAGGCGATAGGTGGGCTGCAGCAGAAAGCCTTCGAAGGCATCGACCTGCAGCTGCCCTTCGCGCGCGGTGTAGCGGTCGCCCTTGGAGTTGACCCGCACATTGCCGGTGGCCGTGGCGATATCGGTGCTCTGGTCGAAGCTCAGCGTGTCGCCCCAGACGGCCAGGCCGGGGCGGCGCAGCTCGGCGTGGCCCTGCACCGTGGTTTCCAGGTCGGCGCGGCCGGTAATTTCGTCGCCCGACACGAAGGTCACCGGCGGCGGACCCTGTGGCACCTTCTCGGCCAGCATGGGCGTGGCACGCAGCCGCAGCGGCGCGCCGTCGGGCGATGCAGCCGGCTGCGCCAGGGCGACCCCGGCCAGGCACGCCAAAGCTGCGGCCACCGCCGGCCGCAGGGACCAGGGATGCCGGCACAGGCCGTCGAGGCCATGGAAAAAGAAGCGATCAGCCACGGGAAGATACACGGCGCGGCACCAAGGCGCGCCCTAGAATCGATTATCCATGAGCCCCACCGTGCCCACCCCGCCTTCCCCCACCCTGCAGTGGGACGATCCGCAACGCCAGCAAGCCTTCCACCGCTGGCTGGACACCCTGGCCGGCGCGCAGGGCCTGCGCCCGGACAGCCTGCGCATTGCCTCGGCCGACGCGAGCTTTCGGCGCTACCTGCGCATCGACGCGGCCGATGGCGGCACCCGCATCATCATGGACGCCCCGCCTGCGCATGAAGATTGCGCCCCCTTCGTGCAGGTGGCCCAGCTCATGCGCGACGCGGGCCTGAATGTGCCGCAGGTGCTGGCCTGGGACCCGGCGCAGGGCTTCATGCTGCTGACCGACCTCGGCGCACGCACCATGATGGAGGCCATCGACCGCGAGCGCCCCGAGGCCAACCGAGCGCTGTACGAGCAGGCGCTGGACGCCTTGCTGGCCTGGCAACAGGCCTCGCGCCCCGGCGCGCTGCCGCCCTACGACGCCGCCCTGTTGCAACGCGAGTTGCAGTTGTTTCCGGATTGGTACCTGACGCGCCACCGGGGCGTGCCGGTGGAAGGCGGGCTGCGCGAGACGCTGGACAAGACCTTTGCGCTGATCGTGGCGCGCAACCTCGGCGCGCCCCCCGTCTTCGTGCACCGCGACTTCATGCCCCGAAACCTGATGGTGGGCGAAGGCGGCGGACCGCTCGGGGTGCTCGACTTCCAGGACGCGGTGCGCGGCCCCCTCACCTACGACATTGCCAGCCTGATGCGCGACGCCTTCCTGAGTTGGGACGAAGAGTTCGTGCTCGACATCACCATCCGTTACTGGGAACGCGCCCGAAAGCTCGGGCTGATGGATTTCGAGGACTGGCACAGCGACTTCGGCAGCTTCTGGCGCGCGGTCGAGTGGATGGGCCTGCAGCGCCACTTGAAGGTCGCCGGCATCTTCGCCCGCCTGACGCTGCGCGACGGCAAGCCCAAATATCTGGCCGACACTCCGCGTTTCATCGCCTACATCCGCCACACGGCCGGGCGCTACCGCGAGTTGGCACCGCTGTTGCGCCTGATCGATCAGGTCGAGGGTACGCCCGTCGAGAGCGGCTGGGCCTTCGGGCGCGTGTAGCGCGGTCGGCCCGGTCAGACCTTGTCGGGCAGGTCAATGAGCTGGCGCAGCACGCGGATCAGGGTGCGGGCATTGCGCGTGCCCAGCGGCTGCAGCACGCGATCCTGGTGCTGCCGCGCGCGCTGCACGTAGCGCGCCGCCATCGCGCGGCCGAGAGGGGTCAGGCTGACCAGGGTCTGCCGGCGATCGGCCGCGGTGCCGCTGCGCGCCACCAGGCCCTGTCCCTCCATGCGCAGGATGATCTTGCTGAGCGTGGGCTGCTTGGTCAGCGTGATCTCGCTCAGCGCGCCGATGCTCTCGTGCCGCACCCCCGACAGGCCGGCCAGGATGCGCCACTCGGTGACGGACAAGCCATCGGCCTCCACCTCGGCGTGAAAGTCCCCGGACACCCGGCGGCTGGCCTGTGACAGCAGATAGGCCAGATAGTCATCGATGAAGCGGGCATCCGGGCCGACATCGGCCGGAGCGGACGCCGCGGCCGGGCGGGAGGAAGGATGGGGGACGGCGGACACCACCCGAGCATAGCGCGAGCACCCCGCGCCAGAGCGCCCCTGCCGCGTCAATCGATCGGGATCGAGTCATGGTTTTCCATGATTTTTCATGTATTTTGTTGACATCTAAAGTTTCCAGGCTTAGATTTCGCCGCAACGCAGCCCGATCCAGGCTGCACCCCAGGAGACCGGCATGTCCTCGCTTGCGCTCACCCGATCGATGTCCCGCCCCAGGCGGACCGCAGCCCATTGCGGATGGATGGCCCGCGGGGTCTGACCATGACCACCCGTACGCTCGTGGTCTCGGAGGTGCACATCGAGACGCCGTTGATCCATCGCATCGGCCTTGTTGCACCGCCCGACGAAGCGCTGGCGCCCCTGGCCTCGGGCGCCCACCTGCAAGTCATGGTGCCGGGCCTGCCCGAACGGCGCTGCTACTCCCTCGTTCATCTCACCGCCGCCGAATCCCTGGACCCCACACCGCGCACGCACTGGATCGCCGTGCGCCGCGAGGAGCCCAGCCGCGGCGGCTCGACCTGGATGCACCAGCTCAAGGTGGGTGATGTCGTCACGGTGGGTGAGCCGCGCAACGAATTTCCGCTGCACGCCGCGCAAGCCGGCGAAGGTCCCACCGTGCTGATTGCCGGCGGCGTGGGCATCACGCCCATCGCCAGCCACGCGGCCGCCCTGACGTCGCAGGCCCGTCCCTTCGCGCTGCACTACAGCAGCCGCAGCCGCGACCATCTGGCCATGGTCGCGGCGCTTCAGGCCCTGTGCGGCCAGGCACTCCATCTGCACGCGGACGACGAGGCCGACAGTCGCCTGGATCTCGCCGCCGTTCTGGACCAATGCCAACCCAACCAGCACCTGTACGTGTGCGGCCCCAAGGGCATGATCAATGCCGCCATTGCGGCCGCCCGCGAGCGCGGTTGGGACGATCACCATGTGCACGTGGAGCTGTTCGTTGAAGCCACCGCGCAGCAGGGCGATGCCGCCTTCGAGGTCGAACTGCGCGCCTCGGGCATGACGTTGCAGGTGCCGGCCGACAAGACCATTCTCGAAGCCATGGAGGCCGCCGGCTGTGACCCCATGTTCGACTGCCGGCGCGGCGAATGCGGCGTGTGCCAGGCCGGCGTGCTCGAAGGCGAACCCGATCACCGCGACTACTTCCTCAGCGACAGCGAGCGCGCCTCGGGCAAGCTGATCCAGATCTGCATCTCGCGTGCCAAGACTGCCCGCCTGGTGCTGGACCTGTAGACCCCACCGGCAAGGAGACAAGCATGAGCCGATACGCCAACAACCCCGCCGCCATTCGCGCCCTGGTGCGCGAGTCGGAAGTGCACAAGGACACCTACATCGACGCCGGGCTGTTCGAGCTGGAGATGGAGCACCTGTTTGCCAACACCTGGGTCTACGTGGGCCACGCCAGCCAGGTGCCGAACAGGGGCGACTTCTACACCACCACCGTCGGCACCGAGCCCGTGGTGATGGTGCGCCACAGCGACGACAGCATCCGCGTGCTGTTCAACCGCTGCCCGCACAAGGGCGTGAAGGTGGCGGCCGAGACCTGCGGCAACACCGGCAAGTTCTTTCGCTGCCCCTACCACGCCTGGACCTTCAAGACCGACGGCTCGCTGCTGTCGATTCCGCTCAAGAAGGGCTACGAAAACACCGGCCTCGAATGCTGCGAGGCCAGCGGCGGCATGGCCGCGGTGCAGGCCGTGCACGTGTACCGCGACTTCGTGTTCTGCCGCCTGAACCCCGAGGGCATTTCGTTCGACGCATTCTTCGGCCAGTCGCTCTCGACCATCGACAACATGGTCGATCGCTCGCCCGAGGGCAAGCTGCAAGTCGTCGGCGGCGTGCTGCGCTACATCAACCGCTGCAATTGGAAGATGCTGGTGGACAACCAGACCGACACCACCCACCCGATGGTGGCGCACGAGTCATCGGCCGGCACGGCGGCGGCGGCCTGGAGCAAGGCGCCGCCCGGCATGCCCAAACCCATGGCGGTGGAGGTGTTCACGCCCTTCGTCAGCCCCTACGAGTTCTTCGAGGAGATGGGCATCCGCGTCTGGCCCAACGGCCACGGCCATACCGGCGTGAGCAAATCCATTCATTCCGACTACTCCGCCATTCCTGGCTACATGGAGGCGATGGTCGGCGCCTACGGCGAGGAGCGCGCCCACGCCATCCTGGGCGAGAACCGCCACAACACCATCTACTTTCCCAACCTGACCATGAAGGGACCGGTGCAGACCATGCGCGTGTTCAAGCCCATCGCGGTGGACAAGACGCTGGTGGAGTCCTGGACCTTCCGGTTGGTGGGCGCGCCCGACCTGCTGCTCGAGCGCACGCTGATGTACAACCGCCTGATCAACGCGCCCACCTCGGTGGTGGCGCACGACGACACCGAGGTGTACGAGCGCGCGCAGGAGGCCCTGCACAGCCGCGGCCGCGACTGGATGAACCTGTGCCGCCTGTACGATGCCGACGAGCCGCGCAACGCCGCGCACTTCGAGACCAACGGCACCAACGAACTGCAGATGCGCAACCAGATGCGCGCCTGGGCCCACTTCATGACCGTCGGCATGAGCGACCAGCCCCAAGGGAGCGCGACATGAACCCCATCACCGACGCACAGCTCATCGACTTCATCTACCGCGAAGCCGAGCTGATCGATGCGTTGCAACTGCAAGACTGGGAAGCGCTGTTCACCGACGATGGCCATTACTGGATGCCGCTCACCCACGGCCAGACCGATCCCATCCTGCAAGGCTCGCTGATGTACGAGGACAAGATGCTGCTGAAAATCCGCGTCGAGCGCTTCTTCGGCAAGCGCACGTTCTCGCAGCAGCCGCACACGCGCTGCCATCATCTGCTGCAGGCGCCGCGCGTGATCGCCCGCGACGACACGTCCGGCGCCTACCGCTGCCGCACCGCCTTTCACTACGTCGAGACGCGCGTGGACGAGCAGTCGCTGTTTGCCGGCTGGGCGACGCACGATCTGGTGCAGCAGGGTGGCCAGTTGCGCATCCAGCTCAAGCGCGTGGACCTGCTGAACTGCGACGCGGCCCTGCCCAACATCCAGCTTTTCATGTGAGGGTCGCGTGACCGACGCCATCGCCGCCTTTGCGCCCGCCGAGCGCACCCTGCCGGCCATGCTGGCGCACCAGTGTGCCCGCTTTGCCGAGCGCACTCTGCTGGCCACCGAGGACAGCCGCTGGAGTTACGCGCAGGCGCTGGCCACCGCGCAACGCATGGGCGCGCTCTTGCAGGCGCAGGGCATCGGCCCCGGCGACCGCGTGGCACTGATGTGCGGCAACCGGACCGAGTTTTTGCAGGTGTTTCTGGGCTGCGCCTGGATCGGCGCCGTCACCGTGCCCATCAACACCGCTGCGCGCGGCACCAACCTGCGCCACATCCTGGCCAACTCGGGCGCGCGCCTGTTCATCGGCGAGGGGGCCACGCTGCCCGCTCTGGCCGGCCTGGAAGGTCGCGAAAGCCTGGCACTGCAAGCCGTCTGGAGCGTCGATGGATCGAGCATCGCCAACGCGCAGCCCATGCCCGCACTCGGCGATGCGCTGACCGATCC
Source organism: Burkholderiaceae bacterium (assembly GCA_041396485.1). GTDB lineage: Bacteria > Pseudomonadota > Gammaproteobacteria > Burkholderiales > Burkholderiaceae_C > Ottowia. Next base: position 295,692 of record JAWKYM010000002.1, read on the forward strand.
CGCCGCCATCACGCCCGGCGACACGCTGGCCATCCTCTATACCTCGGGCACTACGGGTCTGTCCAAGGGCGTGTGCTGCCCGCATGCGCAGTATTACTGGTGGGGCCGCTATTCCAGCGAGCTGCTGGGCCTGCGCGATGGCGACGTGCTGCTCACCACACTGCCACTGTTTCACACCAACGCGCTCAACGCCTTCTTTCAGGCGCTGCTCACCGGCTCCACGCTGGTGGCCGAGGCGCGTTTTTCGGCATCAGACTTCTGGGCCGCCCTGGTGCGTCACCAGGCCACGGTCACCTATGTGCTGGGCGCCATGGTGCCCATCCTGCTGTCGAAAGAGCCCACGCCGCAAGATCGAGCGCACCAGGTGCGGATCGCGCTCGCGCCCGCCATTCCCACGCGTTTTCATGATGTCTTCAGCCAGCGCTTCGGCATGGCGCTGCTCGACGGCTACGGCTCGACCGAGAGCAACTTCGTCATCGGTCTTCATGCGGAGCAAAAGCCCGGCAGCATGGGCCGGCTCGTGCCCGGCTTCGAAGCGCGCGTGGCCGATGAATGGGACGAAGAAGTGCCGGACGGTACGTCCGGCGAGCTGCTGCTGCGCGCCACCGAGCCCTTCGCCTTTGCCTCGGGCTACTTCGGCATGCCGGAAAAGACCGTCGAAGCCTGGCGCAATCTGTGGTTTCATACCGGTGACCGCGTGGTGCGTGACGCAGACGGCTTCTACACATTTCTGGATCGGCTCAAGGACGCCATCCGCCGCCGCGGCGAGAACATCTCCTCCTACGAGGTCGAGCAGGTACTGCTCAGCCATCCGGCGGTGGCGCTCGCTGCCGTCTTTCCGGTGCAAAGCGAACTGGCCGAGGACGAAGTCATGGCCGCCATCGTCGCGCGCGAGGGCCAGGTGATTGACCCGGTGGAGTTGATCCGCTATTGCGAGCCGCGCATGGCCTACTTTGCCGTGCCGCGCTTTCTCGAATTCATGACCGAGCTGCCCAGCACCGAAAGCGGCAAGATCCAGAAATTCAAGCTGCGCGAACGCGGCACCACCGCCACCACCTGGGACCGCGAAGCGGCCGGCATAAAGGTCAAGCGCTGACATGGCCCATTTCCTCAAGCGCAAGGGCTACGAAGGCGTGGCCGTCACCGTGCCCGTCACCGTGCCCTATGAGCGCTATTCGACGCGCGGTGCGCACTGGTTCCTGGGCCAGGCGGTGCGCGCACTGGTGCAGCAATCGGGCCTGGCCAAGGAGCAGATCGACGGCCTCACGGTCAGCAGCTTCTCGCTCGGCCCCGACACCGCCGTCGGCGTCACCCAGCACCTGGGCCTGTCACCGCGCTGGCTCGATCACATCCCCACCGGCGGCGCCTCGGGCGTGATGGCACTGCGCCGCGCAGCGCGCGCGGTGCAGGCGGGGGACGCCGAGGTGGTGGCCTGCGTGGCCGCAGACACCAACCATGTGGACTCGTTCCGCCACACGCTGGGCGCGTTCAGCCATTTTTCACGCGACGCCAGCTACCCCTATGGCGCGGGTGGGCCGAACTCGATGTTCGCCTTCATCACCGCGCACTACATGCGCACCTATGGCGCGAAGCGCGAAGACTTCGGCCGTATCGCAGTGGCGCAACGCAGCAATGCACTGAAGAATCCGAATGCATTGTTCAAAAAGCCACTGAGCCTTGAGGAATACATGGCGGCGCGGCCGGTGTCCGACCCGATCCACCTGTTCGACTGCGTCATGCCCTGCGCCGGTGCCGAGGCCTTTCTCGTGATGTCGCCCGAGCGCGCGCGTGACCTGGGTCTGCCGCATGTGCTGCTGCGCGGCGCGATCGAGCGGCACAACGCCTTCAGCAGCGATCCGGTGATGGTCTGTGGCGGCTGGGCGATGGACCGCGACGACCTGTACGCGCAAGCGGCCGTCAAGCCGCAGGACATTGATGTGCTGCAGACCTACGACGACTACCCGGTGATCGTGATCATGCAGTTTGAAGACTTGGGGTTTTGCGCCAAGGGCGAGGGACCCGCCTTCGTGCGCAGCCACGACCTGACGCATGCGGGCAACTTTCCTCAGAACACCGGCGGCGCGCAACTCTCCTGCGGCCAGGCAGGCGCGGCCGGTGGTTTCATCGGCATGACCGAAACCATTCGCCAGCTCACCGCGCAGGCGGGCGAGCGCGCCGTGAAAAATGCCCGCTATGGCATGGTCGGCGGCTTCGGCATGGTGACTTACGACCGGTGCCTGTGCACCGGCGCGGTGATACTGGAGGCCGCATGACCGAGCCCCTGCAACGCCCGCCGCGCAAGAACCCCATTCTGCGCACGCCGCAGATGAACCTGCCGCCGAGCCAGCGCGGACGCGTGGCGCTGGGTATCACCGCCGGGGCGGCCGAGGGTCGCTTCGTACTGCAGGTATGCGCCGAATGCGGCGCAACCCAATATCCACCGCGCGAAGCCTGCTATCAATGTTTATCCCCAGAACTGCGCTGGCAGGCGCAGGACGGCCAGGGGGAGCTGCTCGCCGAGACCACGCTGTCCCACAGCAATGACCTGTACTTTCGCGAGCGCCTGCCCTGGCGCCTGGGCATGGTGCGCCTGGATGCCGGCCCCAGCGCCATGGTGCATCTGCATGGCGAAGTGGGGCATGCACCGGCACGCGTGCGTGTCGTCACGCGACTGGACCGCTCAGGGCAGGCGGTGCTGATCGCGTTGCCCGAAAAAGGATCCCCGCATATGCACGACGACCCCATGCTGCGCGAGATGGCGTGTGACCCGAAGCTGCGCAAGGTGCTGGTGACCGATGGCAAATCACCCGTCGGCCAGGCCATGGTGCGAGCGCTGATCGCAGCCGGCGCCGAGCATGTCTGGGTGGGCGCTGCCGAGCCGTGGAAGCAACCGCCCGGCTTCGCCGAGCTATCGCAATCGCCACAGGTCACCGTGGTGGCGCTGGACGTGCGCGACGAACGCTCGGTGCAGGAGACGGCCAGCCTGATTGGTGCCAAGGTGGACATCGTCATCAATACTGCCGAGATGCACCGCAGCGGCGGCATCACCCACCGGCGCGGTGTCGACGTGGTGCGCGAGGAGATGGACGTCAACTACCTCGGGCTGCTGCGCCTGGCGCAGGCCTTCGGCCCGGTGCTGCAAAGCCGTGCGGCCGATGGCAGCCTGCATGCCTGCGCCTGGGTCAATCTGCTGTCCATCTTCGCGCTGGCCAACCACCCGCCGGACGGCACCTTCTCGGCCTCCAAGGCTGCGGCGCTGTCGCTGGCGCAATGTCTGCGCGCGGAGATGCGTGGCGCGGGCATACGCGTGGTCAATGTTTTCCCCGGGCCCATCGACGACGAGTGGAACCAGAACCTGCCGCCGCCCAAGCTCGCCCCCAAGGCAGTGGCTACGGCCATCGTCAAGGCCTTGCAGAGCGGTGTCGAAGACGTCTATCCCGGCGACATCGCACAGGACTGGCTGGCGCGCTGGCGCGACAACCCCAAGGTGCTCGAACGCGAGCTGGCCGCCGGAGGCATGTAAGCGATGAACCCCACGACCTCCTCCGATCTGCTCGCCGGCTTTTCGCTGGGCCTTGCCAGCGGTGCAGTGCGCATCGTCGATCTTTCGCACACGCTGAGCACCGACTTCCCCACGCTCGGCCTGCCGCCCGAGCTCGGCCAGTGCGCGCCGTTTCGCGTCGAGCAGGTCTCGCGCTACGACGAACGCGGGGCAGCCTGGTACTGGAACAACATCTCCTGCAGCGAACACACCGGCACGCACTTTGACGCACCCATCCACTGGATCACCGGGCGCGATCTGCCGAACAACGCGGTGGATGCCATCCCTGCCAAGCACTTCATCGCGCCCGTCTGCGTCATCGACTGCAGCGCGCAGGCCGCCCAGAATGCCGACTATCTGATGACCGTCGGCGACATCAAGGCCTTCGAGGCCGCGCACGGTCGCATTGCGGCCGGTGCCTGGGTTTTCATGCGCACCGACTGGTCGCAGCACTGGAGCCACCGGCGCGATGCGCGCGCCTACCAGAACTACGACGCCAGCGGCCAGCACACGCCGGGGCCGAGCGTGGAGGCGGTGCGCTTTCTCGTCGAGCAGCGCGACGTGCTCGGCTTTGGCTCGGAAACCATAGGCACCGACGCCGGCCAGGCCGCGCACCTGCTGCCGCCCTACCCCTGCCACACGCTGATGCACGGGGCGGGCAAGTACGGCCTGCAATGCCTGGCCAACCTGGACCAGTTGCCACCCACCGGCGCGCTGATCGTGGCCGCGCCGCTGAAGATCGAGCACGGCAGCGGCAGCCCGCTGCGCGTGATCGCGCTGGTGGCCGACAACGGAGCATCGAGATGAGCCAAGCGCCCCATACCGCCCTCGTCACCGGCGGCTCAGCCGGCATCGGCGCCGACATCTGCCGGCGCATGCTGGACGAGGGTTATCTAGTCATCAGCCTGGCGCGGCGCGCGCCCGAGTGGAGCCACCCGCGCCTGAGCAACCTGAACGTCGATCTGCTCGACCCCGCCGCGACCCGGCAGGCCGCGCAGGAGGTGGCGGCGCGCTTTGCGGTCACGCACTTCATCCACAACGCCGGCGTGATCTGGCCGCACCTGCTGCAAGACGCCACGATGGACGAACTGCAGGGCCTGACGCAAATCCATCTGGGCGCGGCGCTGACCCTGATGCAGGCCGTGCTGCCGGGCATGGAGCAAGGCGGCTTCGGCCGCGTGGTGCTGATGTCCTCGCGCGGCGCGCTGGGCCTGGCCACGCGCACCAACTACTCGGCCACCAAGGCCGGCATGATCGGCATGGCACGCACCTGGGCGCTGGAGCTGGCGCCCAAGGGCATCACGGTCAACGTGGTGGCGCCCGGCCCCATCCAGACCCCCATGTTTTACGACGTGGTGCCCGCCGGCAGCGAGCGCGAGCAGAAGCTGGCCGCCAACATTCCCGTGGGCCGCATCGGCCGGCCCGACGACGTCACGCGCGCCGTGATGTTTTTTGCCGACCCGGCCAACAGCTTCGTCACCGGCCAGACGCTGTACGTCTGCGGCGGCGCCAGCGTGGGCACCCTTACCATCTGATCCCGCAATCGCACCAACCAACCCGGAGACAAACCCCATGCGACTGACCCGATTCTTCAAGCAAACCGCGCTGATGGCCGCCCTGGGCCTCGGTTGCGCCGCCGCCATGGCCCAGATGAAGGTGGGCGTGATCTATTCGGCCACCGGCCCCACGTCCTTCGTCGGCATCCCCCAGAAGAACAGCATCGCCCTGCTGCCCAAGAAGATCGGCGATCTGACGGTCGAATACATCGGCCTGGACGACGCCAGCGACCCGACGCAGACCGTGACCGACGTGCGCAAGCTGCTGGACGAGCAAAAAGTCGATGCGCTGATTGGCCCCAGCGGCTCACCCAACGCCATGGGCGTGATCCAGTTCATCGCCGAGGCCGGCGTGCCCATGCTGGCGCCGGTGGGCACGGCCGCCGTGGTGCAGCCCATGGACGACAAGAAAAAATGGGTGTTCAAGACCACGCAGAACGACGACATCATCGCCGCCGCGCTGTTCGACCAGATGAGCAAGACGGGCGTGAAGACCTTGGGCTTCATCGGCCTGTCCGACCCCTATGGCGAGAACTGGTATCGCGTGGCCAGCGCCCTGGCCAAGCAGCACGGCATCAACATCGTCGCCACCGAGCGCTTTGCACGCAGCGACAACTCCGTCACCGGGCAGGCGCTCAAACTCATCGCGGCCAAGCCCGACGCCATTCTCATCGCCGCTGCCGGCGGGCCGACCGTGCTGCCCCAGGCCACCCTGGTGGATCGCGGCTACACAGGCCCGATCTACCAGACCCACGGCGCGGCGCTGCCGGCCTTCATCAAGCTGGGCGGCAAGAAGGTGGAAGGCACCATCATGGCCGCCAGCCTGATGCTGGTGCTGCCCGAGGTGTCCGACAGCAATCCGTCAAAGAAGATCGCCACGCAGTACATCGACGCCTACAAGAAGCTGTATGGCGAGGCCCCAGCCACCTTTGGCGCCAACGTGTACGACGCCGGCCTGCTGCTGGCCAACGCCGTACCCAAGGCCGAGAAGGCCGGCAAGCCCGGCACCAAGGAATTCCGCGCCGCGCTGCGTGACGCGCTGGAGCAAACCAAGGAGCTGGTGGGCACGCAGGGCGTCTACAACATGACGCCGCAGGACCACAGCGGCTTTGACGAGCGTGGGCGCGAGCTCATCACCGTCAAGGACGGTCAGTTCAGGCTGCTGAAGTAAAACCGCCGGCGGCGCGGCGCCTACTGCCGCGCCATCTCCGCCTGCCCGACGGCGCCGCCAGCCAGGTCTTGCTGCGGCTGCAGCGTCATCGTGACCTTGATCAGGCGCCCCGTGAACTCGAACGGTGCCGTGTAGTGCGACACCGGGCTGGCGCGGTCGCGCCCAATGTCCAGGCCCGACCACGAGATGAGCGAGGTGAAGCCCGCCTTGTAGGCCAGCTCGCCCACCTGCTCGCCGTCGATCCACAGGCTGCCGGTGCGGCTGGCGGGCACGACGACGCGGCCCAGGCCATGGATGGGCGGTGTCAGCACCATCGGGCCCAATTGCATGCGGTAGCCCAGCCGATGGCGTCCGGGCGGCACGGGCCGGTCGGAGCGCAGCACCTGGTGCAGGCCGCCAATGTTGATGTCATGCACCAGGTGACCGCCCTGCAGGTACAGGGCGTAGCCCGAGGTCGCGTCGCCGTGGGCGATCAGCACGCCCTCGGCGCCCTCGGGCGGGATCAGCACGTCGGCCACGATGTCGTAGCCGCGCGAGCGCACATCGGGCGCCACGTCGGTGGGTAAATGGCCCATGCCGGCGTGAAACACGAACTGGGTGCGCGCACCCTGCACGCGGCGCGCGTTCTCGGCAAAGCGCGCGCCAAAGCGCTCGTCCAGTGGCAGTACGTGGTTGGCCTCGGCCTCTTGCCACCACAGGGCTTGGAGCTGGGCCAGGCGCTCGGGCTCGGCGGCGGCCCGATCGTGGCATTCCGAAAAATCCTCGGCCAGGTGATAGAGCTCCCAGCGGTCGGCGTCGAAGGCGGTGTCGGGCGCATGCCAGGTCACGGCCTTCCAGCCTTCGTGCCAGATGCCGCGGTGGCCGAACATCTCGAAGTACTGCGGGCCCTGGCGGCCGGGCGCTTTGGCGTTGGCCAGCGTGGCGCGCCAGCTCTCGCCGGTGACGGGCAGCTGGGCCACGCCGTTGACGGAATCGGGCGCGGCCACGCCACAGATGTCGAGCAGGGTGGGCAGCAGGTCGCGCGCATGCCAGAAGCCGTGGCGCAGTTCGCCGCGCGCGGCAATGCCGCTGCCGTCCTTTCCAGGCCAGCTGACGACCAGCGGGTCGCGGATGCCGCCGCCGTGCGTGTTCTGCTTGTAGCGCTTGAGCGGGGTGTTGGACGCCATGGCCCAGCCCTGCGGGAAATTGCTGTGCGTGTCGGGCCCGCCGATGTCGTCGATGCGGCGCAGCTTCTCGGCCATGTCCTCCGGCTTGAGGTTGTAGGGCCCCATGGCATTGACGAAGCCCAGCGGCCCGCCCTCCTGGCTGGCGCCGTTGTCGGACAGCACCAGCACCAGCGTGTCCTCGCGCAGATGGGCGGAATCGAGGAACGCCATCAGGCGGCCGATTTGGGTGTCGGCGTGTTCCAGCATCGCGGCGTAGGCCGACTGCAGACGGGTGAACACACGCCGCTCCGGCTCGCCCAGGTCGGCCCAGGGCGGCACGCCGTCGTTGCGCGGCGCCAGCGCGGTGTCCGGCGGCACGATGCCCAGGGCCTTTTGCCGCGCCAGGCGCTGCTCGCGCTCCACGTCCCAGCCGTGAGAAAACTGCGCGTCGTAGCTTCGGATGAGATCGTGCGGGGCCTGGTGCGGCGCGTGGCAGGCGCCCAGGGCCAGCCACATCAGCCATGGGGCATCGGGGTCGTCGGCCTGGTGGTCGGCCAGCATGCGGATCGACTCATCGACCAGGTCGGTACTCAGGTGGTAACCGCTGGCGAAAGTGCCGGGTGGGTCCACATGGGTGTTGTCGCGCACCAGTTCGGGAGCGTACTGGTCGGTCTCAGCGTCCATGAAGCCGTAGTAGCGATCAAAGCCGCGCCGCAGCGGCCAGCCGTCGAAAGGCCCGGTGGGCCCCGTCTGCGATACCGGCGTGACATGCCACTTGCCCACCATGTAGTTGCGCCAGCCGTGCGGGCGCAGCATCTCGGCCAGGGTGCCGGCCGCCGGACTGATGATGCCGCGGTAGCCCGGAAAGCCGCTGTCGAAGTTGGCTAGGCAGCCCATGCCCACCGCGTGGTGATTGCGCCCCGTCAGCAGCGCCGCGCGCGTGGTCGAGCACATGGCGGTCGTATGAAAACCGGTGTAGCGCAGCCCTTGCCCGGCCAGCGCATCGATGTTCGGCGTGCGAATGGGAGAGCCGTAGCAGCCGAAGTCCGAAAAACCCACGTCGTCGAACAGCACCACCAGGATGTTGGGCGCGCCGGCCGGGCGCTTGGGCGCCTCGGGCCAGAACGGGGTGGAGTCGGCGATGGTGCGGCCGATGCGCGGCGCACCGGGGTTTGATGGCGATGTGGACATGGCTGAGCGTCTCCTTGAACTCAAGTACCCGAGCGAATCAGATCCACCGCTTTCTCGGCGATCATGATGGTGGGGGCGTTGGTGTTGCCGCCCACCAGGGTGGGCATCACGCTGGCGTCGACCACCCGCAAGCCCTGCAGGCCGCGCACGCGCAGCTGTGGGTCAACGACAGCCTGCGTGTCGTTGCCCATGCGGCAGGTGCCCACGGGGTGGTAGATGGTGTCCACGCGCTCGCGCAGGTACGCGTCGATCGCAGCGTCTTCGTCATTCGGCAACGGGTACAGGGCCTGGCCGGCATGCGGCGCCAGTGCGCGCGTTGCCAGCAGCGCCACGGTCGCGCGGTAGGCGCGGCGCAGCGTGGCCACGTCCTGCGGGTCGGTCAGAAAAGCGGGGTCGATCAGCGGCGCAGCATGGGGCTCGGCACTGGCCAAGCGCACGCTGCCGCGCGAGCGCGGACGCAGCACGCAGGCGTGCAGGCTGAAACCGTGGCCGCGGTGCTTGCGCCGGCCGTGGTCGTCCACCATGGCGGTGACGAAGTGCCATTGCACGTCCGGGCGTGTGAGCGTTGGCAGTGTGCGGATAAAGCCCCCGCTCTCGGCAAAGTTGGTGGTGAACATACCGGTGCGCTCGCGCTGGTACTGGCGCCACTGGCCCCACAGCTTCCACAGGCCGGGCAGGCTGGTGCCGAATAGGCGCGGGTCGCCCACACGGCGCGAGATCAGGCAGTCGGGGTGGTCTTGCAGGTTGGCGCCCACGCCGGGGCGGTGCAGGCGTGATGCGATGCCCAAGGCCTGCAGCGCCGGCGCGTCGCCGATGCCCGAGAGTTGCAAGAGCTGCGGACTGCCGAAGGCGCCGGCCGCCACGATGACCTCGGCACGGGCCCGCAGCGGGCGCTTGGCCCCGCCCTGCGCGATCTCCACGCCGCAGGCGCGATCACCCTCGAACAGCAGGCGCAGCGCGGTCGATTCCAGCAGCACGGTGAGATTCGACCGCTTCATCGCCGGCGCCAGATAGGCGCGTGCGGCATTGCAGCGCTCGCCGCCCGCCTGCGTGACGTGAAACAGGCCCACGCCCTCCTGCTCGGCGCCGTTGAAGTCGCCATTGAGCGGATAGCCGCACTCCTGGGCGGCATCCAGGAAGTGCTGGTCGAAGGCGTTGGGCGACACCAGGGCCGAGACCTTGAGCGGCCCCTGCCGTCCATGCCAGCGCGCGTCCAGCCCAGGGGCCAGGCAGCCCTCGCTGCGCTTGAAGTAGGGCAGTACCTCGTCATACGACCAGCCGCTGCAGCCGGCGGCGGCCCAGTCGTCGTAGTCGCTGGCGTGGCCGCGGATGTAGACCATGGCGTTGATGGACGAGCTGCCGCCCAGCACCTTGCCGCGCGGCTGGTAGCCGCGCCGGCCGTTCAGCCCCGCCTGCGGCACCGTGTCATACGCCCAGTTCAGGCGGTGGGTGGACACGGTGGCGCCCAACAGCGCCGGCACGCGCACCAGTTTGCTGTCATCGCTGGGGCCGGCTTCGATCAAGGCCACGCGGCAGTTCGGATCCTCCGTGAGGCGCCCGGCCAGCACGCAGCCAGCCGAGCCACCGCCGACGATCACGTAGTCGAATTCAAGGTCTTGCGAGTTCATGGCCGTTGTACGTTGAAGTCATTCTTTGCGCGACGCACCACCGGCAACGATGCAAACCCAAGGAGGCCAGTGACCGCGGAGCAGGTCAAACCCGCGATCGCCGTGGTCGGGGTTTCCCCGGTCACTGGCGATGCCCCCTTCAGGGGGTGGGCGGAACAACGCGCAGCGTGTGGAGACTGGGGGTGTTTCATATCAAGCCGGCCAGGCCGCTGCATCGACGACCGGGAAACTGCCGCTGAAGCGATCGAGGTAGCCGAACAAGCGCGCCAGCAGCGCCATCTGCCCTTCGAGCACGAGCTTGCCCTCGATCAGGGCCTGCATGGGCTCGATGCGCTGCTGCAGCACGGCGTTGAGCGTGGCGCGGTCGGTGCTGATGCGCAGCTCGGCGCCGGCCAGCGCCTCGGGCGCATCGACGCGCAGGCTGCTGAGCGCGCCGTTGGACAGGATGCAAAGCCAATGTTCGCCGCTGTCCTTGAAGTGCCAGCCCAGGGTAAAGGCCGCGCCCCCGGCGCGCGGCGCGTTGAGGCGGATGGCCAGCGTGTCGAACAATTGCTCGTTGCTGAGCGCCCCCAGCATGGCGCCGCCGGCAGCGGCCTGCGTGGGCTCGGGCGGGCCCGCACGATATTCGTGCGCACCCAGCAAAAAGGCGTTGCGCCAGGTGGCCGACTCGGCCTGGTAGCCCATCTGCTCCAGTGCCTGCGCGGCCAGCTCGCGCGCATCCAGGTTGTCCGGCTCGGCGTAGGCCAGCTGCTGCATCACCTGGGCCACCCAGCGAAATTCGCCGCGCTCGAAGTCGGCGCGTGCGCGGGCCAGCACGGCCTCGGCCCCGCCCATGTAGTCAATGGTCTTGCGCGCGGCCGGCATCGGCGGCAGCGTGTGCAGGTTGGCCGGGTGCGCGTCGTACCAGCTCAGGTAGTGCTGCACGATGGCCTTGACGTTGTGCGACACCGTGCCGTAGTAGCCGCGTGCGTGCCAGCGCTGGGTGATGGCCTCGGGCAGCTTCAGGCCCTCGGCGATCTCGGCGGCCTTCAGGCCGTGGTTCATCAGGCGCACGGTCTGGTCGTGCAGTACGCGATATAGGTCGCGCTGCTCGGTCAGAAAGCGTCGGGCTTGCTCGTTGCCCCAGGTCGGCCAGTGGTGCTGCGCCAGGATGACGTCGGTGCGGTCGCCGTAGCGCTGCAACGCCTGGTACAGGTACTTGGACCAGGCCAGCGAGTCGCGCACCTTGGCGCCGCGCAGAGGGCACAGGTTGTGCAGGGTGTGGGTGGCGTTCTCGGCCAGATTCAGCGCGCGCTCCGACGGGATGAACAGGTGCATCTCGGCGGGCGCCTCGGACTCGGGCGTGAGCTGGAACTCCAGCTCCAGGCCGTCGATCACCAGCACCTCGTGCGCCTGGCTGATCTCGCGCGTGGGCGCGATCAGGCCGGGCCGCCCGCGCGGCATGTTCTTGCCCAGGCCCGAATCGACCTGGCCCTGCGGCCCCACCGGCAGCGTGTGGCCAAACTGAAACTGCGCGCGCCGCGCCATGGCCACGCCGGCAATCACGTTCTCGGCCACGGCGTGATGCATGAAACCGGCCGGCGCGATCACTTGCACGCGGCCGGCGCGCACGTCGTCCTCGCTGATCAGCCCATGCACACCGCCAAAGTGGTCGGCATGGCTGTGGCTGTAGATCACCGTGTGCAGCGGCCGCTCGCCGCGGTGCTGACGATACAGTGCCAGCGCCGCGGCGGCGGTCTCGGCACAGGTCAGCGCGTCGAACGCGATCACACCGCTGTCGGTCTCGATGAAGGTGATGTTGGCGATATCGAAGCCGCGCACCTGGTATATGCGCTCCGTGACCTTGAACAGGCCGTGCACCTGGTTCAGCCGCGCCTGGCGCCACAGGCTTGGGTTGACCGTGTCGGGTACGCTGACATCGGCCAGAAAACCGTAGGCCGCCAGGTTCCAGACGCTGCCACCGTCGGGGCGGCGAATGTCGGCTTCCGGCACCGTGCCGACAAAGCCGCGCTGGGCGTCGGCGAAGTCCTCGCCGTCCTCGGGCGGCAGCGACTGGGCCACCAGGCGCTGGAAATTGACGGTGGCGGCGTGCGCGCCGCAGGAAGAAGCTGTCATTGCAAGAATTTCCATTCAGATTCAGTTGTCGCTGCACTCCCTCGCTCGCTTGCGGGCGCGGGCTGGGGTGAGGGTTGCGTCGCGCACAGTGAGCGCCCGCTGCCCCTCACCCCCACGCTCTCCCCAGAGGGGCGAGGGAGCAAACCCCCTCACTGCCAGCGCAGCAGCCAGCGTTCGAGGCGTTCCATGCCTTTCGTGACCACCATGCCCAAGCCGGCCAGCAGGAACAGCAAGGCCATCACCCCGTCCATGTTGAAGTTGGACTGCAGCGAGGCCAGGGTCTGGCCCAGGCCGTGCTCGGCGGCGATGATTTCAGCACCGACCACACCCAACATCGAGAAGATCAGGCCCAGGCGCAGGCCCGAGAAGATGACGGGCACGGCCGAAGGCAGGGTGACCTTGAAGAACAGCTGCATGGTCGTGGCGCCCAGCGAGCGGCTCAGCGTCAAGAAGTCCTGCGGCACGCCGCGAATACCCGCCACCGTGTTGGCCAGCACGATGAAAAAGCTCAGGCTGGTGCCCATGGCGATCTTGGAGCCGATGCCCAGCCCGAACCACAGCAGAAAGAGCGGCGCCAGCGCAAAGCGCGGCATGGCGTTGATCACCGTGAGGTACGGGTCCATCGCGCGCTCCGCTGGCGGCCACTGGGTGAACACCAGGCCCAGCGCGATGGCGGCCACACCGCCCAAGCCAAACGAAATCAGCGTACCGGCCACCGTGTAGCCCAGCTCCAGCCACAAATCGCCGCGCACGAAGAAACCCTGCCACAGGTACAACACGATCTGCGAAGGCTGGCCAAACAGCGTGCGGTCCAGCCAGCCGCTGCAACTGCCCCACTCCCACAGGCCGAAGAAGCACACCAGGAACAGCAGGTGATAGCCGGCTCGCCGCGCGCGGCCGCCGCGTGCCGCCGGGGCGGCGCGAGCGGCGGTGCCGATGGCCAGGGCGTTGGTCGCACGGCTCATGTTGTGGCCTCCTGCGCCTGGCCTTCCGACATGCGGATGCCGCGCTCCAGCTGCTCCCACACCTGCGAGTACAGCGCCAGGAACGCGGGGTCGCGCTGCAGCTCGCGCACGTGGCGCGGGCGCGGCAGGGTGATGGGCATGTCGGCAATGATGCGGCCGGGGCGCGCGCTCATCACCACCACGCGGTCGGCCAGCGCCACCGCCTCGGCCAAGTCGTGCGTGATGAAGACCACCGTGCGCCGCGTCTGGCCCCACAGCTCCAGCAGCAGGTCTTCGAGCTGGATCTTGGTCTGTGCGTCGAGCGCGCCAAAGGGCTCGTCCATCAGCAGCACCTCGGACTCCAGGCAAAAGCCGCGCGCCAAAGCAGCGCGCTGACGCATGCCGTGCGACAGGGCCTTGGGGTAGGCGTCGACAAAGCGCTCAAGCCCCACGCGCGCCAGCTCCTGGCGCGCGTGCTGCTCGCGCTCGACCGGCGGGATGCCGCGCAGCTCCATGCCAAAACACACGTTCTGCAGCGCGGTGCGCCAGGGAAACAGGCAGTCGCGCGCCATGGTGTAGGTCACGCGCGGGCTGCCGGCGCGCGGCGGCTCGCCGCCAATGGTGATGGCGCCCTGCTGCACCGGCAGCAGGCCCGTGAGGTGGTTGAGGATGGTCGTCTTGCCGCAGCCGCTGGGGCCGACGATGGCGACGAACTGCCCGGATTCGATCTCCAGGCTGACGTGGTCGACGGCCAAAACGGCACCGCCGAAATCGACGCAGAGGTCGCGGATGGATATGGCGGCCATGGCCTGCAATTCCCTTGGGCGAAGGTTGGGTCACTCGTTCGGTGCGCCGCTCCACACCAGCTGATCGACGGTCGGCAGGCTGGGCAACTGCTTGGTCTCGGCCAGATACTTCAGTGTGGCCTGGACCGCACCGCGCCGCACCATGGTCTTGAAAGTTCCGCTCTCCAGGCCCTGCTCCAGCGTGTGGCGAGCGATCTTGTCGCCCTGTGGCATGTCGAACTTGAAGTACTCGTCCGATATCCTCAGCACTTCGTCCAGATTGGCACGGTCGTTGATGAAGGCCGACGCCTTCTGCGACAGCTTGACCACCGCCTGGGCAATCTCGGGATGGGCCTCGATCTGCTCCTCACGCATCACCAGGCCGGTGTTTGCGCCGTACATCTGCTTGAGCAGCTCGGGCTTGGTGGCATCGTTGGTGCGATAGGCCACCCTACAGGCATTGGACAGCTCGCACATGATGCCGGCGGGCTCCCAGGTGACAGCGGCATCAACCTGGCCCGCGCGCAGGGCGGCAAAGGCGGTGTTGGGCGCGCCCACGGCGACGTAGATGACGTCGCCGGCAGACATTCCGGCTTCCTTCAACAGGTAGGTGAACAGGGCCTCGGTGGCGGAGCCTCGCGCCACGACGCCGATCTTGCGCCCCTTGAAGTCCCGCATCATGGCCGGATAGCCCTCGGCCAAGTGGGGCGTGGGCAACTTGGCGGACGCATCGACCTGGAAGAAATTGGACACCGCCGCGCCCACCACGGTCTTGATCTTGGCGCCGCGCAGCACGGCCGCGGCCACCACGTCGATGGGCGTCTCCGACACGTCGATCGAGCCGCCAATCAAGGCCTGCACTCCCAGAGGCGCGGCCGGAATGGTCTTGAGCTCGCACACGATGCCGGCCTCCTGGCACCAGCCTTTGCTGCGCGCCACGCGGATCATCAGGTTACCCGAACCGGGGTAGTCCTGAAAA
This sequence comes from Burkholderiaceae bacterium, assembly GCA_041396485.1. GTDB lineage: Bacteria > Pseudomonadota > Gammaproteobacteria > Burkholderiales > Burkholderiaceae_C > Ottowia. The sequence goes on from JAWKYM010000002.1 coordinate 310,747, forward strand.
CGCACCACGGGCAGGTCGGCGGCTACGACGGGCGCTGGCTGGGCCAACGCAGCGGCGGCCAGTACCAGGGCCGAAGTCAGCCCGCGGGCCGGGGGCACGCCAAAGCGAAGGGTGGATGAGCTCATGGTTCGTCTCCTTTCGGTGAAATGACCTGCTTGCGAGGGGCGTGCGACGCCGCCGCGGGCGCAGACGCGGACGCGACAGCATTGAGTCCCAGATAGGCGCGGAGCATGCGCACCAACTCGGTCTCCAGCGCCGGATCGTCCAGGAATAGGGGGCCCGGGTCGGTCAACACCGCGTTGATCAGCACGCCTTGCAACATCTGATGCGCAGCCACCAGGCGCGCGCGGGCGGCCCGGCTGCGCCAGCCGGCACGGCGCGCCATGGCGGCCAGCAACAGCTCACGGCTGCGCTCGCGCAAGCGGGTGAGCGGAGAGGTCGCGCGAGCCTCGTCCGACATGCGCCGCTGGTCCAGCACGGCAGCGGCATACAGACCGCGATGCTGGCGAAACGAGTGGACCGCCAGATGCACCCATTGCGCCACGAACTGCGGCGCGCTTTCGGTTCGGCGCTCCGGCGCTGCGTGAAATTCCGCGGTGTACCGAAGCATGGCCTCGACGACGAGCTCAAGCAGGGCATCGAAGTAGGCATCCTTGGTGTGAAAGCGGGTATAGAAGGTACCGATGGAGCAGCCGATGGCGGCCGCGATGTCGGCAATGGTCACGTCGGCCCAGTTGCGCCGGGCCGTGAGATGCAGGCCCGCCTTGATCAGCGCACGCTGGCGCTCACGCCCGCGCCGCTGGCGCGGCGGCGCGGCCAGGCGTGAAGGCAGTTCGGCGTCGTCCAGCTCGCTCCAGGCCGTGTCGGCGCTGGCGCGCGCTGGCGGGGAGGAATGGGTGGCAATCGGAGACATGTCAAATATGAATATAAATTTGTATTCATATCGTAGGCCGATCAATCCCCTTGCACCTCCGGAATTACCCTTGGGCTTGTCAGTTCGCCCGTCAGCGCGCCATGGCCAGGGTGAGCAGCACCTGCCGACGCCGCGTCAGACGATGGCGTCACGGGCCATGGGCCCGGCGATGAACCGCAACTTGCCTTCGACGACGTGCCAGCGTATACCCGGCTCATGTGCCGCCTGCTCGCCTACAAGGGTCGCCCGCTACCGATCGACGACCTGCTCTACCGGCCCGACCATTCGCTGGTCAAGCAAAGCTACCAGGCCGCCGAGGTCGCCGAGCCGTTGAACGGCGACGGCTTTGGCCTGGGCTGGTACGAGCCCGACGTCACGCGCGAGCCGGCGGTGTTCGCCTCGGTCACGCCGGCCTGGAACAGTCGCAACCTGCGCTACATGGCGCCCAAACTGGTGTCGCCCTGCATCCTGGCGCACGTGCGCGCCGCCACCGAGGGGCAGGTGTCGGAGTTCAACTGCCACCCGTTCCACCACCAGAACCTGCTGATGGCGCACAACGGCAGCGTGCGTCCGTTCGCCCGCATCAAGCGCGCCCTGGTTGACCGGCTGTCCGATGAACGCTTCCTGTGGATCCGGGTCTAGACCGACTCGGAACACCTGTTTGCCCTGTTTCTCGACGCATCCGAGCCCCTGACGCGCGAGAGCCAGCACTGGCGCGACGTGCCGCCGCGGCACTTCGTGCTGGTCGACGCGCACAACCGCCTGTCGTTGCGACCGATTCGCGTGGCCGGCGGCTGAGGCGCCGCCCGGTCTCAGCGCCGCAACAGCCGCAGCCCGTTGGCCACCACCATCAGGCTGGCTCCCATGTCGGCAAACACCGCCATCCACATGGTGGCGCCGCCCGCCACCGCCAGCACCAGGAACACCGCCTTGATACCCAGCGCCAGCGCGATGTTCTGCCACAGCACGCCGTGCACGCGGCGCGACAGGCGCAGCAGCTCGGGCAGCCGGCGCAGGTCGTCGTTCATCAGCACCACGTCGGCCGCTTCCATGGCGATGTCGGTGCCGGCGCCGCCCATGGCCACGCCCAGATCGGCGCTGGCCAGCGCGGGCGCGTCGTTGATGCCGTCGCCCACCATGGCCGTGGGGCCGTGCGCGGCCCGCAGCGCGGCGATGCGCGCCAGCTTGTCGGGCGGCAGCAGGCCGCCGATGGCCTCGCTCACGCCCACCGCCTGGCCCACCGCCCGCGCAGCAGCCGGGTGGTCGCCCGACAGCATCACGGTGGTCACGCCCATGGCCTTCAGCTCGGCCAGCGCCTCGGGTGCGTGGTCCTTCACCGTGTCGGCCACCGCCAGCAGGGCCAGCACCTCGCCGTCGCGCGCCAGCAGCGACACGCTGCGCCCCTGCGCCTGATGCGGCGCCAGGCGCGCCGCCACGGCCTCGCTGCCCAGGCCCAGCGCCTGCGCGGCGCGCCAGCCGATCAGGCGCAGGCGCTGGCCGTCGATTTGCGCGCTCACGCCGTTGCCGGGCGCGTCGGCAAAGCCTTCGCTGGCGCCGGCTTGCACGCCCTGCGCGGCCAGGCCGGCGGCTATGGCGCGCGACACCGGGTGGTCGGATGCGGCGGCCAGCGTGGCGGCCCAGCGCTGCCAAGTGGCGGCGGGCACGGTGCCCGTGAGCGCTTCGCTCGCCACCAGCGCGGGCTGGCCCACGGTCAGCGTGCCGGTCTTGTCGAAGGCCATGACCTTCGTCAGGCGCGCGCGCTCCAGGTGCACGCCGCCCTTGATCAAGAGGCCCCGCCGCGCCGCCTGCGCCAGTGCGCTGACCAGCGTGACCGGCGTGGCGATCACCAGCGCGCAGGGGCAGGCGATCACCAGCAGCACCAGCGCCTTGTACAGCGCGCCGTGCCAGGGCCAGCCGGCCAGCCAGGGCCCCAGCAGCGCCACCGCCAGCGCCAGGGCAAACACCACCGGCGTGTAAACAGCGGCAAAGCGGTCGACAAAGGCCTGCGTGGGCGCGCGGCTGGCCTGCGCCTGCTCGACCGCGTGGATGATGCGCGCCAGCTGGGTGTCGCGTGCGGCCGCCGTCACGCGCAGCACCAGCATGCCCGTCTGGTTGAGCGTGCCGGCGTACACCGGGTCGCCCACGCCCTTGTCCACCGGCAGGCTCTCGCCCGTCACCGGCGCCTCGTCCAATGCGCTGCGCCCCTCAAGCACCACGCCGTCCAGCGCCAGCCGCGCGCCGGGCTTGACGCGCACCAGCGCGCCCACCGCCACGGCGGTGGCCGGCACGCTGCGCCACTGGCCATCCTCGGCCCGCCATTCCACCGCGTCGGGCGCCAGGCGCAACGCATCGCCAATGGCGCCGCGCGCGCGATCCACCGCGCGCGCCTCCAGGTGCTCGGCCAGTGCGTACAGCGCCATCACCATCGAAGCCTCGGGCCACTGGCCGATCAGCAGCGCGCCGGTCACGGCCACCGCCATCAGCGCGCTGATGTTCAGGCGCCCGCGGCGCAGCGACTGCAGGCCCTTCCAGTAGGTGACCAGGCCCGACAGCAGCACGGCCGCCAGCGCCAGCGCAAGGCCCAGCGGCGCCCAGGCGGGCGGCGCAAAGGCATGCACCAGCTCGGCGCCCAGGGCCAGCACCAGCGCGCAGGCGATGCGCGCCGGCCCCGGTGCCAGCCACAGCGCGCCGGCCTGCGTCCGTGTGGTGGCCCAGGCCGACGCGGCGCCTTGCGGGTGCGCGTGATCGTGGCCGCAGGCGTGGGCGTGCTCGTGTGCCGCGTGGCCGGTCGCATCGGTTGGGGCGGCCGGTGCGTAGCCGGCCGCGCGCAGGCAGGCCTCCACCTCGGGCAGGCTGCCGGGCACGGCTTCCACGTGCAGCTCGCGCGCACCCAGACGAAAGCGCAGGCCGCGCAGGCCGGCGATGTCGCGCAGGGCATGGCGAATCTCGGCCTCCTCGGCCGCGCAGTCCATGTTGGGAATGCGGTAGACCGCCTGGTCGATGGTCATGCTGGGGCTCATGTCCCGATTGGAAACCTTGAAGCAACTCCAAGGTCAAGCCGCTACGATGGCACCATGAAGATCAGCGAACTGGCCCAGGCGACCGCCACCCCGGCCGACACCATCCGCTACTACGAGCGTGCCGGCCTGCTGCCACCGCCCGCGCGGGCCGGCAACAACTATCGGCACTACGACGCCGGCCATGTCGGGCGCCTGGCCTTCATCCGCCAGGCGCGCGGGCTGGACATGTCGCTGGACGAGATCCGCGTGCTGCTGCGCTGGCAGGCCGAGCCGGGCGCAGACTGCAGCGCGGTCAACGCCCTGGTGGACGAGCACATCCGCCACATCGCCACGCGCATCCGCGAGTTGCGCACGCTGGAAAGGCAGTTGCGCGTGCTGCGCGCGCAATGCCGGCAGGCCAGCGACACGGCCCACTGCGGCATCCTGGCGGGCCTGAGCCACGTCGATGCGCCCCCGGTGGGCGCCGCGCCGCCCCACCAGCACATCAGCGGCCCACACGGGCGGCATTGAATGCCCCCAAGGCTCCACTACCATTGGGGTTATCAACACCCCAAGGAGCGGAGACAATGAGCTTGTTCAACTGGCAGGAGAAACCGGTCACGGCGCTGGCCAACGAGGGAGTGATCTCCCCCGACGAGCGCCTGCCCTGGCCGCAGACCACGGCCATGGGCGTGCAGCACGTGGTGGCCATGTTCGGCTCCACCGTGCTGGCACCGATCCTGATGGGCTTCGACCCCAACCTGGCGATCTTCATGAGCGGCATCGGCACGCTCATCTTTTATTTCATCACCGGCGGCAAGGTGCCCAGCTACCTGGGCTCGTCCTTTGCCTTCATCGGCGTGGTGATTGCCGCCACGGCCTACGGCGGCAAGGGGCTGAACGCCAACATTCCGGTGGCGCTGGGCGCCATCATCGTGTGCGGGGCGATCTACGCGTTGATTGGCGTGGTGGTGCAGGCGATCGGCACGCGCTGGATCGAGCGGCTGATGCCGCCCGTGGTCACCGGCGCGGTGGTGGCCGTGATCGGGCTGAATCTGGCCTCCATCCCGGTCAAGAACATGGCCGCCAGCGGCTTCGACAGCTGGATGCAGGCCGTCACCTTCGTCTGCGTGGCGCTGGTGGCGGTGTTCACGCGCGGCATGGTGCAGCGCCTGCTGATCCTGGTGGGGCTGGCCATCGCCACCCTCATCTATCTGGCGCTGACCAACGGCATGGGCCTGGGCAAGCCGATGGATTTTTCGGGCATCGCGGCCGCGGCATGGCTGGGCTGGCCCAAGTTTCATGCGCCGGTGTTCGACAGCGCCGCCATCCTGCTCATCGCGCCCGTGGCCCTCATCCTGGTGGCCGAGAACCTGGGCCACATCAAGGCCGTGAGCGCCATGACCGGCCGCAACCTGGACCCGTACCTGGGCCGTGCCTTCATCGGCGACGGCATCGCCACCATGGTCTCGGGCAGCGCCGGCGGCACCGGCGTGACCACCTACGCCGAGAACATCGGCGTGATGGCCGCCACGCGCATCTATTCCACCGCGGTGTTCATCGTCGCCGCCATCGTCGCTCTGGTGCTGGGCTTTTCGCCCAAGTTCGGCGCGCTGATCCAGGCCATTCCGCTGCCGGTGATGGGCGGCGTGTCGATCGTCGTGTTTGGCCTGATCGCCATTGCCGGCGCGCGCATCTGGGTGGACAACAAGGTGGATTTTTCGGACCCCGCCAATCTGCTGATCGCGGCGCTCACGCTGATCCTGGGCACGGGCGACTTCACGCTCAAGTTCGGCAGCTTCGCGCTGGGCGGCATCGGCACCGCCACGTTTGGCGCGGTGTTGCTGGCGGCGCTGCTGCTCCGCCAGCCTCAAAAAAATGCATGAAATCCGGCTCTAGCGCTTTTGAAGAAAGCGCTAGCAGCTCTTGAATTTATAGTTCTCTGAGCGTCCACAGACGGGCCGCTCATCCGCGCCGGGCATAGCGCCCCGGCCATTTCCAAGCTGCCGCCCGCTCACGCCCGGACTCCGCCCAGCCGCCGCACACCCAGGCCCGCCAGCAGCGTGCCCATCAGCAGCAGGGTCCATTGGCCCAGGGTCGGGATGGGGGCGACGCTGGCTGGCGGTGGCGGCAGCGCCTTGAAGGCAACGGTCACCTCGCAATCAGCCGTCACGGCCTCGGTGATGAAGGTGTCGCCCGACAGGGCGCCGGGGCAGCTGCTGCTGACGCTGTCCACGGCAAAGCCGGTGCTGGGCGCAACGCTGAGGCTCGTGCTGGCGCCGCTGACGATGGTTTGCGCGCCGCTGGGCCAGACACTGCCGCCGGCCCCCACAATAGGCGTCACCGTCACCATGGCGCCCGCCGCCTCGCAAAAAAAGAACCACGGCGTGCCAGCGACCTCGTCCCACGCGGCGTCATGGGGAGGTGACGGCTCCAGGTAGTTGAAGCAAAGCCCCGCGACGGTCAATGTCGACGGCCGCGCGGGCAGTTGGCCGGTGAGTTGGTTATGGTCCACGTAGAACGTCTGCAACTGATCCAAGGCCGACAAGTCCGGAACCGTTCCGGTCAACTGGTTGTCGGCCACGTTGAATGCGCGCAAGTGCGGCGCCCCCGACAGGTTCGGAATGGGGCCAGTCAAATGGTTGGTCGACACGTCGAAATCATGCAGTCGATCAGTGACCGGAAGCGCCGGGATCGGGCCAACCAATTGGTTGTTGTTCGCCTTGAAGGTATCCAGCTGCGCCAGCGCCGAGAGCGCGGGGATCGTGCCGCTGAGTTGGTTGTTGCCGACGTCGAAAGTCGACAACTCGCTCAGCGCGGACAGCGGCGGGATGGCCCCGCTCAACTGATTGTCGTGAACAATGAAGGTTTGCAGCTGCGAGAGAGTGGACAGCTCCGGGATGGCGCCATCAAGCCCATTGTTGTTGGCCCAAAAGGTCCCTAACTGGGTGAGACCGGCCAGGCTGGGAATGGGCCCGGTGATTTGATTGGAGTAGACCTGAAAATCTTCCAGTTTTGTCAGCGTCGACAGGTTTCCGAGAGAGCCGCCCAGCCGATTTGAAAAGGCATAGAACACCTGCAACTGCGTCAGCATGGAGATATCCGGAAACGGACCGGTCAACTGGTTGCTGGAGACTTGAAATGTTTCCAGTGCCGTCAGCGCCGACAGATCGGGAATGGGTCCCGTCAGCTGATTGTTTGCGGCCGAAAACACCGTCAGTCTCGTCAGTGCGGACAGATCGGGCAGCCCCCCGGTCAGGTTGTTGTCCCAAACGTTGAATTGCTCCAGAGCCGTGAAGGCGGAAATGTCCGGGATTGTGCCGGTCAGCTGATTCTTTGCCACGATGAATACCCGCAACGACATCAGTCCCGACAGGTCCGGAATGGGGCCCGTCAAATTGTTGCTGCCCACGTTGAACACTTCCAGCTGGGTCAACGGCGACAGGCTGGGAATCGGCCCGCCCGAGAGATTGTTGAGCGGCAGAAGGATTTTGGTGACGTGGGTTCCATCCGCGTTGCAGGCGATTCCAGTCCAATCATTCGCGCATGGATCACCAGACCAGTTGTTCAACCAGCCCATGCTGGCGACTCTCGCATGGAACTCCAACAGCATGTCGCGCTCGGCGTCCGGCACGGCCGCTTGGGCCTGCGGTGCAAGACCGATCCAAGCCAAGATCGCCAAGACCGCGCGCCAAGATCTGAAACCAGTCATGCAGCATCTCCCGTGAAAAATGTAGGGGCGGTTGGCGCCGCGCGGGTGCGCGGCGCCGTAGGTGACGACAAACATCAGGCTCCCATCAGGAGTATGTGGATTAGAGCCGCCTCTGGCAGTCCACATTTGCAGACAACTACGTTGTATTTGCGCAGCGTTCGGAAATAGGCGAAATGGACCACCCAAAGAGCAACAGACTCGAGCCAGAGCGAGTCTTGGGGGCGCATGAACCATTGGTGCAACGCCATCCCAACGTGCAGAACCGCCTTCGGTTCAACCCATTTTGGTTGGCATCAAGATACGTGTATTGGCGCCCAGGGTGGCACCTGCCGCAGACTTCGTCCAACCGCCCGGCCCATGCAAGCGGTCAACCTGGGCCCATGAAAATCACACCATGCGGTGGAGTCCGAAGCTCAGCCTCCCGTCTCGTTGCGCTCCAGCTTCTCGCTCTTCCAGTACACCTCGTCGTTCAAACCGTGCCCGCTGGCGTCGCGGTTGAACACGCGCGCCAGCACGAACATCAGGTCCGACAGGCGATTGAGATAGCGGCGCGGCGTGGGTTTCAGCTCTTCGTGTTCGCCCAGCGCCACCACCGCACGCTCGGCGCGGCGCGCCACGGTGCGGCACACATGGGCCTGCGCGGCGGCGCGCGTGCCATTGGGCAGGATGAATTCCTGCAGGCGCGGCAGCGTGGCGTTGTAGGTCTTGAGCGCCTCGTCCAGCTGCGCCAGGGCTTCGTCCTTGAGCAGGACAAAGCCCGGGATCGACAGCTCGCCGCCCAGGTTGAACAGCTGCTGCTGGATGTCGGTAAGCAGCGCGCGAACCTCGGGCGGCAGGGGCTCGCACAGCAGCACGCCGATGTGGCTGTTGAGTTCGTCCACGTCGCCCATGGCGTGCGGGCGGCCGCTGGCCTTGGACACGCGGGTGTTGTTGCCCAGGCCGGTGGTGCCGTCGTCGCCGGTGCGGGTGGCGATCTGGGTCAGGCGTTTTCCCATGGTTTACTCACTTTTCAATAGCTGCTTGCGCTTGCCCCACAAGGGCGCGCAGCCCCAATAGGTAAGAATCGACGCCAAAGCCGCAGACCTGGCCGGCGGCAATCGGCGCGATGAATGAGCGGTGGCGAAACGGCTCGCGCGCGTGGATGTTGGACATGTGAACCTCGACGATCGGGCAGCGCAGAATGGCCAGCGCGTCGCGGATGGCGATGCTGGTGTGCGTCCAGGCGCCGGCGTTGATCAGCACGCCCTCGACCGCGTCGCGATGCGCCTGGTGGATGCGCTCGCACAGCACGCCCTCGTGGTTGCTCTGAAAGCACTCGACGTTGGCACCCAACTCGGTCCCCAGCCGTTGCAGCGCGGTGTCGATGTCGGCCAGCGTGGCCGTGCCGTAGTGCGCCGGATCGCGCTGGCCGAACATGTTGAGGTTGACACCGTGCAGGACGAGGAGTTGCATGCCTGCCATTATGAAGAACGTTGTCGGCAAGGATATGCGTGCCGGGACGGGGAAGATGGTCAGGCCAGCGGCACCGCCAGCCGCGCCAGCACCGCGCGCGTGTCGGGCCGCACGCCGCGCCACAGCGCAAACGACTCGGCCGCCTGCTCCACCAGCATGCCCACGCCGTCCGCCACGCGCGCGCAGCCGGCTGCCTGCGCCAGCCGCAGAAAGGGCGTCAGGCCCTTGCCGTAGACCATGTCGTAGGCCAGCGCGTCGGGCGCAAAGGCCGTGGCCGGCACGGCGGGTGCCTGCCCGTCCAGGCTGGCCGAGGTGGCGTTGATGACGACATCGAAGGCGCCGCCCGCAGCCAGCGCATCCAGCCCGCCGCCCTCGATCGCCACACCGCCCAGGTGCGGCGCCAGCTCGCGCGCCAGCGCCAGCGCCTTGTCGGCCGTGCGGTTGACAACGACGATGCGCGCCGCGCCGGCCTGCGCGATGGGCAGGACCACGCCGCGCGTGGCGCCGCCCGCGCCCAGCAGCAGCACGCGCCGGCCGCGCAGGGGCAGGCCCAGGTTGTGCTCGATGTCGCGCACCAGGCCGATGCCGTCGGTGTTGTGCGCCTCGATGCGGCCGCCATCCAGGCGCAGCGTATTGGCCGCGCCGGCCAGGCGGGCGTCGTCGCTGGCCTCGTCGGCCAGCTGCAGCGCCGCCAGCTTGAAGGGCAGGGTCACGTTCAGTCCGCGCCCGCCGGCAGCGCGAAAGGCCTGCACGGCGTGCGCAAAGCCCGCCGGCGCGGCGCCGCCGTCGATGGCGTCGTAGGTCATGTCCTGCCCCGTGGCCTGCGCGAACAGCCCGTGGATCAGGGGCGAGCGGCTGTGGGCGATGGGGTGGCCGATGACGGCGTAACGGTCGGGCATGGCGCGATGGTAGCGGGCCGCACCGGGGCCGGGGCGTGCAGTAGGCTACGCGCATCCAACATTCTCATGAGCGAGCACACCATGCGCATCTGGCAGCAAGCGATTTCGGTCGAGCACCTGGCGGCAATCAATGTGGACACCGCGGTGCAGCACCTGGGCATCGAGTTTCTGGAAGTCGGCGACGACTTCATCCGCGCGCGCGTGCCGGTCGATGCCCACACGCGCCAGCCCTACGGCCTGCTGCACGGCGGCGTCAGCGTGGTGCTGGCCGAGACGCTGGGCTCGTGCGGCGCCGCCCATTGCTGCCCCGCCGGCTGGCGCGCCGTGGGGCTGGACATCAACGCCAACCACATCCGCGGCGCCACCGCAGGCTGGGTGACGGGCATCACGCGGCCGGTGCACATCGGCCGCAGCACGCAGGTGTGGGCGATCGAACTGAGCAACGACGCGGGCGAGCTGACCTGCGTCGCGCGCATCACCATGGCCATGCTGGCGCCGCGCGGCGCGTAGCCGGGCGCCGCCCTTCGAGCGCCCCGTTTTCAAGCCAAATCGGCCGGCAGCGCTTTTCCAGCAAGCGCAAGAAGCTATCATTTTTGAAGTTTCCTATCAACCCGTCGCCAGCCGCGCCGCCCGCACGCCGCCGCGTGCCGCGCCGTACACTGTCCCTCATCCGCAGGAGCCCCCCATGAACGCCCCCAGCCAGCCCGCCCACGTCATGCCCGCGATCAACCAGCGCCCGGTGCCGCCGGCACTGATCGAAGCGCTGAAGGCCCGCTTTGGCGCCCAGCTCTCCCAGGCCCCCGCCGTGCGCGAGCAGCACGGGCGCGACGAGTCGGCCTTTACCACCGTGCCGCCGCCGGCCGCCGTGGTGTTTGCCGAGAGCACGCCCGACGTGCAGGACGCCGTCAAGCTGTGCGCGCAGCACCGGGTGCCCGTCATCCCCTATGGCGTTGGCTCCTCGCTGGAGGGCCATCTGCTGGCGGTGCAGGGCGGCATCAGCCTGGATGTGAGCCGCATGAACCGGGTGCTGAGCGTCAACGCCGAGGACCTGACGGTGACCGTGCAGCCAGGCGTCACGCGCGAGCAGCTCAACGCCGAGATCAAGAGCACCGGCCTGTTCTTTCCCATCGACCCCGGCGCCAACGCCAGCCTGGGCGGCATGTGCGCCACGCGCGCCAGCGGCACCAACGCCGTGCGCTACGGCACCATGCGCGAGAACGTGCTGGCGCTCGAAGTCGTCACCGCGCAGGGCGAAGCCGTCCGCACCGGCACGCGCGCCAAAAAGAGCAGCGCCGGCTACGACCTGACGCGCCTGTTCGTCGGCAGCGAAGGCACGCTGGGCGTGATCACCGAGGCCACGCTGCGCATCTACCCGCTGCCCGAGGCGGTGTCGGCGGCGATCTGCAGCTTTCCCGCCATTGCCGATGCCGTCAACACGGTGATCCAGATCATCCAGCTGGGCGTGCCGATCGCGCGCGTGGAGCTGCTGGACGAGCGCACCGTGCGTGTGGTGAATCAGCACAGCAAGCTGAGCCTGCGCGAGGCGCCGATGCTGCTGATGGAGTTTCACGGCTCGCCCGCCAGCGTCAAGGAGCAGGCCGAGACCGTGCAGGACATCGCCAGCGACCATGGCGGCGCGGGCTTTGAATGGGCCGACACACCCGAGGAGCGCACCCGCCTGTGGACCGCGCGGCACAACGCCTACTTTGCCGGCGTGCAAAGCCGCCCCGGCTGCCGCTGCATCACCACCGACGTGTGCGTGCCCATCTCGCGCCTGGCCGACGCGCTGCTGGACAGCGTGCAGGAGGCCGACGCCAGCGCAATCCCCTACTTCCTGGTCGGCCACGTGGGCGACGGCAACTTCCACATGGGCTATTTGATCGACCCCGACGACGACGCCGAGCGCGCGCGCGCCGAGCAGCTCAACCGCCAGGTCGTCGAGCGCGCCCTGCGCCTGGGCGGCACCTGCAGCGGCGAGCACGGCGTGGGGCTGCACAAGATGGGCTTCTTGCAGCAAGAAGCCGGCGCCGGCGCGGTCGACCTGATGCGCACCATCAAGCGCGCGCTGGACCCGCTGGACATCATGAATCCGGGGAAGGTGTTCAGCTGAGCAGACTTCAGCCCAACTGGGCGACGCATCACAACAAGCCCGCCGCCTCATCCATTTGCGGGTGCTCGAAAGCAAGCGCGAAGTCGTCAAGCTCCCGCGCCTGCAAGCCCACCTCAGGCGCTTGCGCCAGCTGCCGCCATCGACCCACCGCCGCACACACCTCACCCAGCACCGCCAAGGCCTGGGTGTTGTCCAGAGCAAAGTAGGCGGCACGCGCCAGCAGCATGGCCACGTCAGTAATGGGCCCGTCCTGCTCGGACAGCCAGGTCTTGGATTCGCGCTCTTTGTCGGGGAAGGGATTCAGGTCAAACGCCGGCGCCAGCCGCCATTGCCCGTGCGCCACATGCAGAAAGCCGTGGTTCTGCAAGTGGTCATCCACATTGGTGATGAGCAAGTTGAACAGCAGGCGCCGCCAAAGCTGCTGCAGGTCTTGCGTGGGGGCGTAACCATGGGAGCGGATGGCGTCGGCCACTTCGGTGTAGCTGTGCTCGTCCTCACGCGCGGCTTGCAGCAAGGATACCGCCGACTGGTAGGGAATGCGCCCGCCCGCGCCATCGCGGTCAAAGCGCTTGACGACGGCGACCGGCACCAGCTCGCTGCCGCCACCCAGCAGCACCACGCGCGCCGGCGCCACATCAATACCCGCCAAGGCGGCCAGCCGCAGCGCCAGCACCTCGCCGCGCGTCACGCTGCGCGCGTCCTGCACGCTGGGAAATTTGCCGATGGCCAGGCGACCGTCTGCGTCGATCAGCGTGCACTTGGGCCGCATGCCGCCCAGCGAGGTGCCCTTGCCCTGCAGGTAGCGCAGATCCTCGGCGGTTTCCTGCCCACGCTCCACCGCCCGGCTGGCGCGGAAGATAGTCTCCAGCGCGATCAAGGGCGGCGTGCTGCGCCGGCCCTGGTCCACGGTGCGCTGCCATGCGCCGTCAGCGTCACCCAGCCGCAATGCGCCCACGCGGCTGAAATCGTCCACCGCCAGCACATAGTCCAGCTCCGTCAGCGCGGGCAGTTGCGAGTCGGCGCGGCGGCGTTTGGCGTGATCACGGGCGATGACGCGCCGCCCCCAGGCATCGGGGGCGGTATCGGCAATGGCCCCGTGAAAGACCGAATCGTGCGCGCCTGCCGCCTTGTGCGCCTGGTAGCCCACCACGAGCGGCAGCTCGGCCGATACGCCAAAGCGCTCGGGGTGGTTCAGCCAGGCCTGGTCATAGGCAAAGGCGCAGTGCTCGCGCCGCCCTTGCCGGGCGTACACCAGCGTGCCCAGCGCCAGCCCGGCCTTGCCGATGCCGACCTGAACCTCCTGGCGCAGGGTTGTGGGGGCCGCCATCACAGTGCCCCGGAAGGTGTGCCGGACTTGCCGCGCACCCGCTTGGGCAACTGCTCATCCATCAGCGCCAGCCCGATTTCGTCATGGGGCGTGTCCAGCAAATGCTCCAGGGCTTGCAGTTCACCAAACACATGCAGCGCACGGGCAAAGAAATGGATGGGCACGCGCGCATCGCCTTTCTCCATGCGCCGCACGGTCGAGAGCGAGGCCCCCATGCGCTCGGCCAGCGAGGCCTGCGAGATATGCCGACGCCGGCGCGCCAAAGACAGGTCGGCGCCGAGCTTGAGCATGGCGCGATCGACTGGCAGTGGAATGGGAGGTGCTGATTTAAGCATTCCAATGGGAATGTTTATTAAACATAAACAGCCCCAGTGGAATCATTATAAATAACTCGAGCGTCTAAGCGATTTGTTCTTGCATGGGGCAAACCGCCTGCACTGCCCGTTGCAGCGCTTCATCGAGCTCGGCCACGCGCAAGTCATACGCCGTCTGCAATTTCAGCCACGACTGCGCATCGCCACCAAAAAACCGGCACAGGCGCAGGGCGGTGCCGGCGCTGATGCCCCGGCGCTCCAGCACGATGTCGTTGATGCGCGAGGCGGGCACGTGCAGCTGCCTGGCCAGGGCATTGGCGCTCATCTCCATGGGTTTGAGGTAGTCCTCGCGCAGCACCTCGCCGGGGTGGATGGGGCGCATACTGTTCTTGAACATGTCTTTCTCCTTCTCGGGCGTCGGCGTCAGTGGCAATCGAGGATTTCCACGCTTTTCATCGCGCCACCCTGTACGGCACCGGCCCTTGGCTCTCGCCCGGCACGTAGAGCAGGTTGATCACCCCCATCACGTCATCGACCAGGCCCACCGACTGCTCCAGCAAGCGGCCCTGCGCCACCGACTGCACGCAGCCCTTGAGGGTGACGATGCGACGCTGGCCCAGCACCCACACGCTGGTGTCGGCAAAGCGCGGGTCGTACTGGATGTACTTCTGCACGCGCGGGATGATCTCGGCGTCGTACTGGTAAGAGTTGGGCAGGCGGCAGCGCCCCGAGGTGTAGCAGCTGGTGCCGTGCTGGGTGCGCTCGTGCTGCTGCAGGCGGGCTTCTTCGGCGGTGTACAGCGGCCCCTCGGGCACCGGGCAGTGGGCCATGGCGGACGTGACCTGCACGAAGGGGTCGTGGAAGGCGTTGGTGCGCGCCGGGGCGGCCGGCCCATCGGCGTGGGCCGCGGCCGCCAGGCACAGGACCAGCAGGGGCCAGCGCATGGGATTTGCCCGTCCGCGGCTGCGGGCAGCAAGGGGGATGGGGCCTGGCCCCTCCCCGCTTACTTGCCGGACAGCACGTCCTGGGTGGCGGCGTCCAGCCGGCCGCTGGGCTGCAGGCCGTTGTCGCGCTGGAAGGCGCGGATGGCGGCCGCGGTGCGCGGGCCGGCGCTGCCGTCGGGGGTGCCGACGTTGTAGCCCAGCTCGTTCAGGCGGGCCTGGGCCTCGCGCACCGACAGGGTCTTGCCGCCCTGGCCGGGAATGGAGGTTTGCGAGGGGCCGGCGCCGCCGTCCACGCCCAGGCGGCCGCCGCCGCCCAGGCCCTGGCCTTGCACCGACTGCGCCTTGTAGTTGCGCAGCGCCACGACCATCTGGTTGTAGGCGTCCATGAAGGCGGCGGTGATGACCTTGCCCTGCGGCGTGTTCTGGTAGCCGCCCAGACCCGCGCCCAGGCCGCCGCCAAACAGCGCGCCCATGCCGCCAAAGTCGGTCTTGGAGGCGCTGCCCTCGGAGGCCGCCACCTGCACGCCCGAGCGGTTGTCCACCAGGGTGAGCATGACGTTGGCTTCGCGCGTCTTGGTGCCGGCCGCAATGGCGCCCAACACCGCGCCGCCGCCGCCAAACAAGCCGCCCAGCGAGCCGGCCACGCCGCCGGTGTTGCCCTCGTTGAAGATGATTTCGGGCGACATGCCGTAGTCGGACGCCACCATCTGGCCGCCGCCCATCTGGCTGCCCTGGCGCATCTGGCCGGACTGCATCAGCTCGCGCTCGCGGCTCATGGCGCGCATGCCGGCGGCGCCGCGCTCGACGACGACGAAGCAGTTGGACTGCTGGATCATCAGGCGCAGCAGGTTGGCGGTGGGCGGCAGCTTGTATTCGTTGCGCAGGATGGTGTACCAGCCGGCGTCCTGGTTCTCGACCAGCGAGACCGTGCCCAGAGGCGAGGCGCAGCGCTGCAGATCGGAACTGGCGTTGGCCGAACCGGCGCCGGCGGCACTGCCGGTGGCCACGGTCTTGCTGTCCGAGCCCCCCATCTTGAGGGCGGTGGTTTCGCAGCCGGCCAGGGCCAGGGCGGCCAGGATGGTGGTGGCAGTCAGTGCGGTGCGCTTGGCGGTCAACAACATGAAAAGGCTCCTCCGGGTTCGAGATGTTCGGATGGGGATTGCCGGGCCACAATGGCCCGAAAAGCGGGCGCCCATGATAAACGCATGGGTTTAAGGAAGATAGTGCCCTGTGCGGCTTATTGCGCCGGCGGCATGTGCGTCAGCACGTCCACCCGCGCCGGCGGCAGGTTGGCCAGCACGCGCTCGCGACGCAGGCACACCAGGCCGGCCTGCTGCCAGGGCGAAGGGCCGTGCAGCGCGTAGGTGAACTGCAACAGCCGCCCGCCGGGCGCGAGCACCTCGGCGCCGGCCCGCAGGATGCGCTGGCGGATGGCGACCGGAATGGACAGCAGCGGCAGGCCGGAGACGATGTGCAGCACCGGCGCCGACGGACACAGGCCATCGAGTTGCGCCAGCAGCGCCGGCAAATCGGCCGCATCGCCGTGCAGCACGTGGATGGCCGGAAAGCGCTGGCGCAAGTGGGCCGCCAGCCGGTCGGACTGCTCGACCACCACCAGGCGCGCCGCGGGCACGCCGTGCGCCAGCAAGGCGGCGGTGATGACGCCTGTGCCGCCGCCCAGTTCCACCACCCAGCCGTCGGCCGCCAGGTCAACCAGGGCGGCCATGCGCGCGGCCAGATGAGGCGAGCTGGCGCAGATGGCGCCCACGGCCAGGGGCTGGGCCACCAGCTCGCGCAGGAACAGCGAGCGCGGCGAGCGCGACACCGCGCGTCGCATGCGCGCCACGCCGGCGCGGGCCTTGCGCACGGCGCTGACCGGGCGTACCGCCAAGGCGCGTGCCAGGGCAACCATTTCAAGCGGTGGGGGGACGCGACTGCGAGGCATGATGACGGGCATTGTGCCGCCGGGCGGCGAGCGCGCAGCTTACACCGTTGCGGCGCCCGGGTGCCATGGGGTCGAGATCCGCCAGCAAGGCTCAGACAGCGTGCATGAAGCCCTCACGCCCGGCCCTTGGCGGCCGGGGTCGGCGCCGGCTCGGCGCTTGCGGCGGCTGGCGCCTCAAACGGCGCCCACAGCAGCGCCCCCAGCGACTGGCTGCGCTCTTCGCGCCGGCGCTCCAGTCCCATGGTCAGTGCGCGCCCGCCGTCGGCCGGCACCACCGTTGCGCTGCGAAACAGGTGGTCGAACAGCGGCAGCACCGTGGCGTAGTTGCTGTCGGTCTGCGGCTGATGCGCACTGTGGTGCACGCGGTGATAGGCCGGCGTCACGACCAACCCGCGCAGGCTGCGATCCAGCAGCGCCGGCAGGCGCAGGTTGCCGTGCGACAGCGTGGAGACCGCCAGTGCCACCAGGCTGTAGGCCAGCACCGCCAGCACCGGCGGCGCCAGGGCCACCAGCGCGGGCAGCGTGACCAGGGCGACAAACAGGTTTTCCAGCGGGTGATGGCGATGGGTGGTGGTGGCGTCCAGCTCGACGTCGCTGTGGTGCACGGCGTGCAGGCGCCACAGCCACGGCACGGCGTGCGAAAGACGGTGCAGTGCGTAGGCCAGGCCGTCCATCAGCAGGAAGGTGAGCACCCACTGCCCCCACACCGGCACGCCCCAGTGCGTCAGCCCGCCACCATGCGGCTTCAGGCCCAGCGGGCCCATGACGGCCCAGAACAGCAGCGGCGCGGCCAGCGTGGTGCCCACGGCCAGCACCGACAGCGCCCCGTTGCGCGACCAGCGCCGCAGCGGCACCCCGGCGGCATGCAGGGGCGCCAGCGACTCCAGAAACAGAACCGCCGCCATGCACAGCACGGCGGCGCCAAGATAGATCTGACTCATGAGAATGCCGGCCGCACGTGTCGATGTGCGTCGCCGAACTCGTCAACCCAGCTCTGCCGCCAGTTGCACGTAACAGCTTCCTCCGGCCTGCAACACGGTGCCGACCTGGCATTGAGGCGCCCCCTCGTTGGGCTCGACCCAGCTCACCCCTTCGTAATTGGCGTGCAAGGCCTTGATCTGCAGCGCAACGCCGGCGTTGTTGGTCACCTTGACCGGCACGTTGACTTGTGTCACGTTCACCGACCCGCCACTGGCCACTGTCAAGAGAACTTCGGGGTCCACAACGGCCTGCGCCGACTGCACCCAGTGGCCACTGGCCAAGCCGCCAGCGGCCAGGCCCCCGCCCAACAACAGGTGCGTCAGCAAGCGGCCGTTGACCCGGCCGCGCAAGGCCCGGTAGGCCACCACCATCACCAGCAGCGCCATCAGCACCAGCGCCCATTCGCCCAGGGTGGGCACGGAGGTCGCCATGGGCAGCGGACCGTAGTCGATGGTCCCGGGGACGCCAGCCCAGGCATTGGGTGCAACGCCCCAGGCGGCCAGTGCGCCGCCAAGCGCCAGCCCGATGCGCAAGAACCTGTTCTTCATGAAGCACCTTCCTCTCTTCCGTGGTTGAAACCTGGAAATTCTCGCCAGCAAGATCTCTTTCACGCAATAGGCCAATTGGCCATGCCAAGGGCTGGGTTTGAGCTCGCCGTGAGATGGCGCCGCATCCCGCATGGCCATGGACAATGGAGCCTCATTGCCTCTCAGCTCAGGGTTCGATGGGCTTGCCCGCCGCCTGCCAGGCCTTGAAGCCGCCGTCCAGGTGGGCCACGTTGACGTAGCCCAGTTCGCGCAGGGTCAGCACGGCCAGGGCCGAGCGGCCCCCCGAGGCGCAGTGCAGGATGACGCGCTGCTGCGGGTCGAGTTCGGGTTTGTGATAGGGACTGCTCGGGTCGGCGTAGAACTCCAGCATGCCGCGCGAGGCATGCACGGCGCCGGCGATGGTGCCCTGGGCGCGCTCGGGCGCGTCGCGAATGTCCACCAGCACGGCCTGGCCCGCGGCCAACTCGGCCTGCACTTGGTCAGGGCTCAGGTTGTCGATTTGGCTCTTGGCTTCCTGCACCCGTTGGGCCGCGGTCTTGACGGTCATGGACATCTCCTACTCTGCGGCCAGCTCCACATAGCACGTGCCGCCCGGTTGCAAAACCATGCCCACGACACACTGGGGCGCGTGGCCCGGCTCGGGGTTGATCCATTGCGCGGTCGAGTTGAGGGCCTTGATGCGCAAGGCCACGGCACTGGTGTTCTCGACCTCCGAGACACCCAGCACGGTGATGTTGGCCGTGCCACCCGACGCCTGGCTCAGCGCGACCGTGTCCTCGACCGGGGGCGCGGCCTGAGCGGACGGCACCCCGCCGGTCCCGGCCCAGCCCCCCGCGGCGGCCAGGCCCCCACCCAGCAGCAGATGCGTCAGCAAGCGCCCATGGATGCGCCCGCGCAGCGCCCGGTAGGCCAGCACCGCCAGCAGCAAACCCATCGCAACCAGCGCCCATTGGCTCAAGGTGGGCACGGTGGCGACGCTGAGCGGCTCGTAGTCGATGGTGCCGTAGATCGCAACGCCGGCCCAGGCCTGGGGTGCCGCGCCAAGAAGAGCCCATGCGGCCACGAAGGCCGCTCCCCGGTACGCCTTGATCCTCATGTCAATCATCTCCGTGACATTCGTGTCCCGGTCACGGAAATTTTGCGCGGAGGCGCGGCATTCGCGCAACAGGGCGGATGCCGGGTTTACCCGGCACTTGGTAACAAGCCGCGCCCCTCGGCCGGCACGCCGTCAGACCCCGCGCAGGCGCTCGATCAGCCCATTCAACTCGTCCAGGGACGCGAACTGGATTGCCAGCTCGCCCGCCTGCGCGTCGCCGCCGCGGCGCCCCGCCTTGCGCACGCGCACTTCGACCTGGGCCGTCAGCAGGTCGGAAAGCTCCTCCTCCACCCGGCGCACGTCGCCCGACTTGTCGGCGGGCTGGGCCCGCTTGCGCGGTGCGGTGAGGTTGAACTCGGCCGACAGCTTGCGCGCCAGCGCCTCGGTCTGGCGCACGTTGAGCTTGCGCGCGGCCACCTGGTTGGCCGCCGTGATCTGCGCCGCGCCGTCCAGCGCGAGCAGGGCGCGCGCATGGCCCATGTCCAGGTCGCCCGCCATCAGCATGGTCTGCACCGGCTCGGCCAGGCTCAGCAGGCGCAGCAGGTTGCTGGCGGCGCTGCGGCTCTTGCCCACGGCCTGGGCGGCGCGCTCGTGCGTGAGGCCGAACTCCTGCACCAGGCGGCGGATGCCCTGGGCCTCTTCCAGCGGGTTGAGGTCTTCGCGCTGGATGTTTTCGATCAGCGCCATGGCGGCGGCGGCCTCGTCGGGCACCTCGCGCACCAGGGCGGGCACCTCGGTCAGCCCGGCCAGACGGGCGGCACGAAAGCGGCGCTCGCCGGCGATGATCTCGTAGGTTGCGCCGACGCTGGCAGCAGCGACGCCTGCATCATCAGAGCCGATTGAGGCCCGCCCTGTCGCAGGGGAGGGCCCCTGCGACTCGTCATGGCGGCGCAGCCCATCGGGTTCGGCGCGGATGCGCCGAACCAAGATGGGCTGCATGATGCCCTGCGCCTTGATGCTCTCCGCCAACTCGTAGAGCGCGCCCTCGTCCATGCGCGTGCGCGGCTGATACTGGCCGGGCGCCAGCTGGTCAAGCGCCAGCATCATCGGCGTGCCGGCGGGCGTGGCGGCGTCCGCCGCCTGCGTCGCGGGGCCCAGCAGCGCGTCAAGGCCGCGGCCCAGGCCCTTGGGTTTTTTGGTCACCATGGTGAATGTTCCGATGAGAATGCGGGTTCAGGAGCCGGCGGGCGCAGCGGCCAGCGCGCGCAGGCATTGCAGCCCTTCGGGCCAGTCGCCCAGGCCGGAGTCGGCATTGATGTGGCCGCGCGCGCCGATGTCATGCCAGCCGGCACCCCAGTCCTGCGCCAGTTGCCGGGCGTAGTCCAGGCTGCAAAACGGGTCGTCGCGGCTGGCCACGACCCGACTGGGAAAGGGCAGGCGCTGGCGCGCCGGCGGCGCCCAGCCGGGGATTTGCTGGCGCAGGTCGGCGCGTTCGATCTCGGGCGGTGCCACCAGCAGCGCGCCGGCCACGCGGTTGGTGTCGCGCGAATGCGCGGCCCACCACGCCAGCAGCAGGCAGCCCAGGCTGTGCGCGGCCAGCAGCACGGGCGCCGGCTCGGCCAGCAACACCTCCTGCAGCCGCGCCGTCCAGTCGCCGCGCAGCGGGCGCTGCCAGTCGTGCTGCTGCACGCGCGTGCAGCCATGCAGGGCCTCCCAGCCGCTTTGCCAGTGGCCGGGGCCGCTGCCCAGCCAGCCGGGCAGCGTGAGCACGCGGAGGGGCGAATCAGATACTCTCATTTTTATAGCTATCGGCGCCCATTGCAAGGGCGCAAACGGCCCGTTTGACCATGAATCAAGCGCGCAGGCCGCGCGCCACCAGCTCTTCGGCAAAGGCGACAAAGGCCTTGCTGCCCTTGGCCGCCGGGTCGAACACCACGCCGGGCAGGCCGTAGCTGGGGGCCTTCGGCCAGGCGCACGTTGCGCGGGATGATGGCGTCGAACACCTTGTCGCCGTAATGCGCCTTGAGTTGGTCGCTGACCTGCTGCTGCAAGGTGATGCGGGCGTCGAACATCATGCGCAGCAGGCCGATCAGGCGCAGGTCGCGGTTGAGGTTGGCGTGCACCTGGCGGATGGTGTTGGTCAGGGTCGGCCGGCCCTCCAGCGCGAAATACTCGCACTGCATGGGTACGATCACGCCCCTGCGCGGCGCACAGGCCATTGAGCGTGAGCATGCTCAGGGACGGCGGGCAGTCGATCAGCACGAAGTCGTAGTTGGCGCTGACCTGCGCCAGCGCGTCCTTCAGGCGGCGCTCGCGGCGCTCTTCGCCCACCAGCTCCACCTCGGCGCCGGCCAGCTCGCGGTTGGCGCCCAGCACGGCATAGCCGGCGCCAGCCTCCTTCAGCCGCTCGGGCACCACGGCGGCCTCGGCGATGCTGGCCGATTCGAGCAGCACGTCGTACACCGACAGCTCCATCGCGCGCTTGTCCACCCCCGAGCCCATGGTGGCGTTGCCCTGCGGGTCCAGGTCGACCAGCAGCACGCGCTGACCGATGCGCCAGGGCGGCGGCCAGGTTGACCGTGGTGGTGGTCTTGCCGACGCCGCCCTTCTGGTTGGCAATGCAGAAGATTTGAGCCATCGGGGGTTCAGTGGAAGTGACCAGCTTGACGCCGAAGCCGATCAGGAACACGCTGGCCAGCTTGCGGTTCAGCAAGGCTGACTCAGCGCGGGTGCTGGCGCGCAGGCGCTCGGCAAAGCCGGTGCACCAGCAGCGACTGGCGATCAGGCCGCAGCAAAGGTCAGCACGGCGAGGTGGCCGCCATGACGGCAAAGGTCAGCAGGCCCTGCTGGCGCGCCGGGATCGATGAACAGCGGCAGGAAGGCAACGTAGAACACGATCGCCTTGGGATTGAACAGGGTGATCAAGAACGCCTGCTGGAAGTAATGGCGTGGCTTGATGGTGAGCGCCGGCGCCGTCCATCGCCGGCTTGCATGCGCACATGCGGATGCCCAGCCAAGCCAGATAGATGCCGCGCCCACCCATTGCAGGGCCGAAAACGCCATCGGATAGACTCTTGCAGCAGCGCCGCCACGCCGCCCAGCGCGCAGCCACAACAGGATCTGGTCGCCCACCATCATCCCCAGGGTGGCGGCCAGGCCGCCGCGCACCTGCCGTGCTGCGTGGCGCCGTAGTGGCGATCACCAAAGTTGCCGGGGCCGGGGATCATCAAGAACAGCCAGAACGCGGCAACGAAGGCGGCGGATAGTCGGAGATGCCAAACATGCTTGAAATTTCTCGGAGGTGAGTGGCGAGTTTACGGGACTTTGGCGCGCACGCCGGACGGGATTTCGACAAACCGGATGTTTCACGTGGAACTCGGTCGCAGCCATCGACCAGGCAACGCTCGGCGTCCAGGCCGGGAACCTGCAGGGGTTCCACGTGAAACACGCGGCCCGAACGCCGGCAGGGCCGCGATCTCGTCGTGCGGGCGTTTGCCCTTCATGGCCACCCACGCCCTGCTCCGCCAGCGCGCCGCGCGACCAGCTGATGAAGTCGGCCAGCGAGGCAAAGGCGCGCGAGGCGATGATGTCAAGGGCTCGTGCACGTCTCGACCCGGGCATGGCGCCCCGCCAGATTGTCCAGGCTCAATGCGCCGGCCGCCTGCTGCACGAAGGACGCCTTCTTGGCCACCGCGTCCACGCAGGTGACGGCGACTTCGGGGCAGCACATGGCGATGACCACGCCCGGCAAGCCGCCGCCGCTGCCCACGTCGAGCAGCCGCGCCGGCCGCCCCTGGGTGTGGCGACTCAGCGGCGCCACCACGGCCAGGCTGTCCAGCAGATGGTGCGTCAGCATCTGCGCCGGGTCGCGCAGCGCCGTCAGGTTGTAGACGCGGTTCCATTTGGCCAGCAAGTCCAGATAGGCCAGCAGCCGGGCCTCTGCGCGTCGTCCAGCGCCAACCCCAAAGCGGACGCTCCTTGGCGCACCACGACCGCACGGTGCTCGGCGGGCGCATTCATGCCGCGCGCGCGTCCGCAGCGCTCGCAGCCGGGTGCAGGGCCGGCAAACCGCCCCGCTTCTTCAGGTGAATCAGCAGCAAGGACACCGCCGCCGGTGTGACACCGGATATGCGCCCGGCCTGTCCCAGCGTCTCGGGACGGTGCTTTTGCAGCTTTTGCCGCACCTCGATCGACAGCGCGCCCACCTGCATATAGTCCAGGTCGGCCGGCAGGCGCAGGTTTTCGTAGTGCGCGGCACGCTCCACCTCGTCGCGCTGGCGGTCGATGTAGCCCGAGTATTTGGCCGCAATCTCCACCTGCTCGATCACATCCTCCAGTGCATCGCCCAGCGTTTCACGTGAAACATCGCCGCCCGCATAACGCCCGCCGTCCAGGCTCATCAGCGCCGCATGGTCGATGCCGGGGCGGCGCAGCAGGTCGAACAGGTTGTGCTCGTGCTCGATGGCCTTGCCCAGCACCCGCGCCGACTCCTCGGCCGGCAGGTTGGCGGGGCTGACCCAGATCGACTTGAGCCGCTCGGTTTCACGTGAAACCGCATCGCGCTTGCGATTGAAGGCATCCCAGCGCGCGTCGTCGATCAGGCCCAGACGGCGCCCGGTTTCGGTCAGGCGCATGTCGGCGTTGTCCTCGCGCAGCTGCAGCCGGTATTCGGCGCGGCTGGTGAACATGCGGTAGGGCTCGGTCACGCCCTTGGTGATCAGGTCATCCACCAGAACGCCCAGGTAGGCTTCGTCTCGGCGCGGCAGCCAGGCGTCTTCGCCCCGGCACAGCAGTGCCGCATTGATGCCGGCAAACAGGCCCTGGGCCGCCGCTTCCTCGTAGCCGGTGGTCCCGTTGATCTGGCCGGCAAAGAACAGGCCGGCGATCTGCCGGGTCTCGAGGCTGCTTTTCAGCGCCCGCGGGTCGAAGTAGTCGTACTCGATCGCGTAGCCCGGCCGCAGGATGTGGGCGTTTTCCAGCCCGGCGATGCTGCGCACCAGCTGGTACTGGATGTCAAACGGCAGGCTGGTCGAGATGCCGTTGGGATAGACCTCGTGCGTGTCCAGCCCCTCGGGCTCCAGAAAGATCTGGTGGCTGTCCTTGCCGGCAAAGCGGTTGATCTTGTCTTCCACGCTGGGGCAGTAGCGCGGCCCCACGCCTTCGATCTTGCCGGTGAACATGGGGCTGCGGTCGAAGCCCGAGCGAATGATGGCGTGCGTGCGCTCGTTGGTGTGCGTGACCCAGCACGGCAGCTGTTGCGGGTGCATGTCGGCCGTGCCCATGAAGCTGAACACCGGCATGCGCGGGTTCTGCCCGTCCGGCATGCCGTCGCCGGGCTGCACCTCGCAGCGGCTGAAGTCGATCGTGCGCCCGTCCAGGCGCGGCGGCGTGCCGGTCTTCAGGCGCCCCTGCGGCAGCTTGAGTTCCTTCAGTCGGCTCGAGAGCGACACCGCCGGCGGGTCGCCGGCGCGCCCGGCGGCGTAGTTGTCCAGCCCCACGTGGATGCGCCCGTCCAGAAAGGTGCCCGCCGTCAGCACCACCGCGCGGGCACGAAAGGCAATGCCGGCCTGGGTGACGGCGCCCACCACGCGGTCGCCCTCCAGCAGCAGGTCGTCCACCGCTTGCTGAAAAAGCTGCAAGTTGGGCTGGTTTTCCAGCCGCCGGCGGATCGCGGCCTTGTAGCGCACGCGGTCGGCCTGCGCGCGCGTGGCGCGCACGGCCGGACCTTTGCTGCCGTTGAGGATGCGAAACTGGATGCCGGCCTCGTCGGTGGCGATGGCCATGGCGCCGCCCAGCGCGTCCACCTCGCGCACCAGGTGGCCCTTGCCGATGCCGCCGATGCTGGGGTTGCAGCTCATCTGCCCCAGGGTTTCGATGTTGTGCGTCAGCAGCAGGGTTTGCGCGCCCATGCGCGCGGCCGCCAGCGCGGCCTCGGTGCCGGCATGGCCGCCGCCAACGACGATGACATCAAAGATTTCGGGGTGCAGATAGGCCGTCACGGCAGCAGCTCCAGCGCCGCCCGGCCACAGCGGCACGGGCAAACTGCCTATTTTATGAGCAAATCGACCTTGGCCGTTGCCCGGTCGCCGCAATCAGCTTCGATTTTGATAGCGCGAG
This sequence comes from Burkholderiaceae bacterium, assembly GCA_041396485.1. Lineage (GTDB taxonomy): Bacteria > Pseudomonadota > Gammaproteobacteria > Burkholderiales > Burkholderiaceae_C > Ottowia. The sequence goes on from JAWKYM010000002.1 coordinate 336,044, forward strand.
AATCGGGCCTTGTCCCCAGCCCGATCAGCGACAAGCGCGCCGGCCGCCATCGGCGGCGGTCGCTTGCGTGACAATGGCCGGGTCGCCCGCTGGCGCCGCCAGCCGCGCGATGGATCCAACCGAAGGAGACTTGTCAATGGCCACTGCCAAACCCGCGACGCCGGTGTCCACCGCGCACGCCTTGCCGTCCTACCTCGATTCCAGTCACCTCGGCCCCTGGGGCATCTACCTGCAGCAGGTCGATCGCGTCACGCCCTACCTGGGCCACCTGGCGCGCTGGGTCGAGACGCTCAAGCGCCCCAAGCGCGCCCTGATCGTGGACGTGCCGATCGAGCTGGACAACGGCACCGTCGCCCACTTCGAGGGCTACCGCGTGCAGCACAACACCAGTCGCGGCCCCGGCAAGGGCGGCGTGCGCTTTCACCAGGACGTGACGCTGTCCGAGGTGATGGCCCTGTCGGCCTGGATGTCCATCAAGAACGCCGCCGTCAACGTGCCCTATGGCGGCGCCAAGGGCGGCATCCGCGTGGATCCGCGCACGCTCTCGCACAAGGAGCTGGAGCGCCTGACGCGCCGCTACACCAGCGAGATCGGCATCATCATCGGCCCCAGCAAGGACATCCCCGCGCCCGACGTCAACACCAACGACAAGATCATGGCGTGGATGATGGACACCTACTCGCAGAACGTGGGCTCCACCGCCACCGGGGTGGTCACCGGCAAGCCGGTGGACATGGGCGGTTCGCTGGGCCGGCGCGAGGCCACCGGGCGCGGCGTGTTCACCGTCGCCGGCGAGGCGGCGCGGCAGATCGGGCTGCCAATCGAGGGCGCGCGCGTGGCCGTGCAGGGCTTCGGCAATGTCGGCGGCATTGCCGGCAAGCTGTTTGCCGAGGCCGGCGCGCACATCGTGGCGGTGCAGGACCACACCGGGGGCGTGGCCAACGACCAGGGCCTGGCCGTGCCCAAGCTGCTCGAGCACGTGGCCAAGACCGGCGGCGTGGCCGGCTTCAAGGGCGGCGAGGCCATCACGCCGGCCGACTTCTGGGCCAGCAAGTGCGACATCATGGTGCCCGCCGCACTCGAGGGCCAGGTCACCCAGGCCAACGCCGGCAAGATCAAGGCGAAGATGCTGATCGAAGGCGCCAACGGTCCCACCACGCCCGAGGCCGACGACATCCTGCACGACAAGGGCGTGCTGGTGGTGCCCGACGTGATCGCCAACGCCGGCGGCGTCACCGTCAGCTACTTCGAGTGGGTGCAGGACTTCTCCAGCTTTTTCTGGGACGAGGACGAGATCAACCGCCGCCTGGTCGGCATCATGAAGAACGCCTTCAACGCCGTGTGGCAGACCGCCCAGCAGCACCAGGTCAGCCTGCGCACCGCCGCCTACATCGTGGCCTGCACGCGCATCCTGACCGCCCGCGACCTGCGCGGGCTTTACCCCTGAACGCGGGGCGGACGGTGTGCCTGCACGGCAGGCGCACCCGCCACGACGCCGGTCAATAGCCCGCCTGCGGCCGGACGCTGCTGTCGGTGTAGCAATCGCCCGTGGGCGCGTAGCGCGTCACCTTGCCGTTCTCGATGTAGAAGAGATTGCTGCAGGCCAGCCGCGTTTCAGAGCAGGTGACGAACGCGCTGTGGCTGACATGGCGCCGGTCGCCATGCCCCGCACTGGCGAAGCACTGTTCCACGTCCTTGCTGTTGAAATAGTTGCGAATCTCAACCCCGTTGGCTGTTTGCGTACGGTACAGCGGGATGGTGAGGAACAGCGGGTGGGTGTCCAGCGCCTGCACCGGCACCCCCACCCACGCGTCGAGGTCCGACTGCCGGACCGTGGCGCAGCCCGACAGCAAGGCTGCGGTCGCCAACGCTCCCACGCAGCATCTGAAAACGGACATGGAAAGCTCCTGATCACGGGATGCCGCGCGGCGTGCGGCCTCGACGCGATGATCCTAACCCGCCCCAAAGCCCGTCCCGCGCGCCGGATCGCCGCCTGCTCCAAGGCAAGCGCTACATCGGGGTCGATTCCTGACAGTGCAGTCGCATTCCGATGGCCGCAGCGCCCCGCGGCAAGCTGCGGCACGCGTCAACGCCCCTGGCGGCGGATCTCCGTCGGCCCAACGCCCCAGAAACGCCGCATGGTGGATGTCAGGTGGCTGTGACTGGAAAAGCCGGCAAGCCGGGCCACCCGCCCCAGCGGCTCCTTGCCGGCCAGAATGCGCTCGCGCGCGGCCTCCAGCCGCATCGACAGGATGTACTGGTGCGGCGCCTGCCCCGTGCGCGCCAGGAAGGAGCGGGCAAAGTGGCTCGGCGACAGGCGCGCCGTTTCGGCCAGCTGCTCCACCGTGATGCGCTCGGCCAGATGCATGCGGATGTAGTCCTCCACCCTGCGCCAGGTCGCCGGCGACAGCCCGCCGCGCGCACCCGAGCGGGTGCGGTTGCCCAGGCTCGAATATCGGCGCAGCAGATGGACGCCCAGGACCGTGAGCCAGGCATCGACGCATTCGTTCACCGCGAAAGTGCCGCACTGCAGCTCGTCGCGGATCGCGCGGCCCATGGCCAGCGCCTTGGTGTCCACGCAACCGAGGCCTGGCGGATAAAGCTGGAAGCTGTCCGCGCCGAACTCCGCACCGGCCAGCGCCTGCAATCGTTGCGTCGTCAAGCCGGCCAGCACGTTCTCCTTCGGCGTTTCCCATTGAGCCGACAGATCCGACCCCATGGGTACCAGCTCGATCGAACCCACCGGCGCCGTCCCCGCCATCATCCGGTCGCTGTTGAGCGCCACGTGGCGTGCCGCCTGGGTACTCAACAGAATCAGCGCGTAGTGCCCCTGCGCGTGGAGCCGGATCGCGTTCGGACCGACGCGGGAATGGCACACCGCGCCGTGTTCGGTTTCGAGCTTTCTACCCCAGTGCTCCGGAATCGCTTGCAACATGACCATTTCCCATGTCCGGCGCAACGCGCCGTCGCCGATTCTGCACCGACCTTGCAGGCGATGCGCAGGCGATGCAACGACGGTCGATTCCTGACAGCCCGATGCGCCAGACTTGACCCCGTGCCATCCGCAAGCCGACGCTGGCCGAATCAGCGCCCCACTCGCCATGCCCAGGCGCCGTGCCGGCCTGGCGGGCGCGACGCGCAAGCAGGCCCGCGCCGGGCTCCAGATCGACAACCGCGCAGCCCCGGCCAAGCCATTGCCCACCGCCCGGCGCCACACCCGGGGCCCTGACCCCCTCGACCCTCTCTCCGAAAGAAACCCCATGCGCAGACTCCTGGTCAACACCATCCTTCTCGTCGCACCGCTGGCCATCCTGCCGCCGGCCACGGCCCAGACCACGATCGAGTGCTGGTCACGCGACTACCGGTACAACGAATGCTATGCCGGCGAGCTCTCGCGCCCGCAGCTGATCCACCAGATTTCAGGCAGCGCCTGCATCGTGAACCGAACCTGGGGCTACAACCCCAGAAACGGCTATATCTGGGTGAGCGAAGGGTGCTCGGGAACGTTCGCGGATGTCGGCGGCTACCACCACGGACGCGGCGACACCTACGACGAAGGTGCGCGGCACTACGACGCGCGAGGCCGTGACGCCGGCGCGCTGATCGGCGGGTTGGTGCTGGGCGCCATTCTCGGCGGCGCGGCCTCGGACGACGACCGCGAGCGCCGCCGCCCCCGCGACAGCGGCTACGATGGCTGCCACGGATCGGGCTGCCTGGTGACGAGCCCGGACGATCCGCCCGAGCCCGGACAGCTGGAAATGCGGTGACCCTGCGCGCCGCAAGCCAGGCGGGCGGCGCGGCACCTGCAGCCGCCCTGGCCGCAAATTTCCTCGCAGACCGTTGGGGTGATCGCCATGAATAAATCAGTACTCATTTCCGCCGTGCTGGGCATCGCCGGCATGACCAGCAGCGTGCTGGCTCATGCCGCCGACGACCCCTGCTATGAGAAGGCCCAGACGCAGAGCCAACTGACGGCCTGCGCCGCCAATGCCCTCAAGCGCCAGGACCAGGAACTCAACCGCCTTTATGGGCAAATGCAGAACCGGCTCAAGCGGGACGACCCGGCCAAGTCGCTGCTGATCCAGGCGCAGCGCCAGTGGATCGGCTTTCGCGATGCCGAGTGCGCCTTTGCCGCGGTGCGCAGCGCCGGCGGCAGCATTCACGCCATGAACGTCGACAGCTGCCTGGCCGAATTGACGCGCAACCGCGTCATCGAACTGCAGAACCACCTCGCCTGCGGCAAGGGTGCGGACGAACAGTCCGCCCTCGACTGCGCCATTCCCCGCTGAAGCCCGGGCGCGGCCAGGCCCCTGCAAGCCCGCCGCGCTTTTGCTACGCTGGCGGGCCCACGAAACAGGCATCGGGTGGCCCGATGCACCTGTCCGTGCGGCAACGCAACCAGGAACATCGCATGAAACTCTATTACTCCGCCGGCGCCTGCTCGCTGTCACCCCACATCGCGCTGGAAGAAGCCGGCCTCAAGTACGAAGCCATCGCCGCCCCCACCAAGACCAAGCAACTGCCCGACGGCAGCGACTACCGCAAAGTCAACCCCCTGGGCTACGTGCCCTACCTGGTGCTGGATGACGGCAGCGGCCTGCGCGAAGGCCCGGCCATCGTCCAGTACATCGCCGACCAGGCGCCCGCCGCCAAGCTGGCGCCGCCCAACGGGACGCTGGCGCGCTATCAGCTGCAAAGCTGGCTCAACTTCATCAGCACCGAGCTGCACAAGGGCTTCTCGCCCCTGTTCAACCCGGCGATGCCGGCCGAGGCCAAGAAAATCAGCGCCGAGCGCCTGCACGAGCGCCTGAAGTGGGTCGACGGCGAACTGGCCGGCAAGCACTGGCTGATGGGCGCGGACTTCACCGTCGCCGACGCCTACCTGTTCACCGTCACCAACTGGGCCAAGCCCCTGCAGATCGACCTGGCGCCCTTCAGCCATCTGACGGCCTGGCGCGAGCGCGTGGCCGCCCGCCCGGCGGTGCAGCGGGCGATGAAGGCCGAAGGCTTGCTCTGAGTTGACGGCGACGCAGCGCAGCAATCACTGCTGGGCTGCAGCCAGCGGCTTCTGCCGCCACGCTGCCAGCGCCCCCAGCCACAGCGCGCCGGCCGAGTACAGCAGGCCGCGCGCCAGCCCGCCGGGGCCATCGGCGATCCAGCCCACCACGGTGGGCCCCACGATCTGACCCAGTGCAAACAGGATGGTGAAGGCGCTGATGCCCGCCGCCCACTGCGCCGCCGGCAGGTTGTGGCGCACGAAGGCGGTGGTGGAGGCCACCAGCGACAGGAACACCGCGCCAAACAGCAGGCCCGAGGCCAGCACCACCGGCCAGGCGCTGGTGAGCGCCGGGGCGATGGTGGCCACTCCCAGCAGGGCGTTGAGCAGCGCCAGCGCGCCGCCTCCCTTGGCGCGGTCCAGCAGCCGCGCCCAGATGCGCGCCGAGGCCACCACCGCCAGCCCCAGCAGGGTGTAGAACAGCGTGACCGCGCCGGCGCTGGCGCCCTGCTCGCGCAGCAGGGCGATCACGAAGGTCATGTAGCCGATGTAGCCGACGCCGAACAGCGTGTAGCCGGCCAGCGCCCAGCCCATGGCCCGCCAGCCTGTTTTCTTGGTCGAATCGGCCTCTGGCGCTTGTGCAGTCTTCGCAAGCAGCTCCTGTTTTTGTAGTACCCTGGCCGGCCAGACCAGCACCGCCGTGGCCACCAGGCACAGCAGCGCCATGCCCCACCAGGCCCAGGCCCAGCCATGCGGCACGGCACGTGCGGCGTCCAGCAGCCACGGCACGCCCAGCGCCGACAGCGCAATACCCCAGCCCACGCCGCCGTAGTACAGGCCCAGCAGCAGGCCCGCCTGCCGGGGTGCGCGCGTGCCCAGCCGCGCCGCCAGCAGACCGCCGGCAATGAAGACAAAGGCGCTGGCCACGCCCGCCAGCAGGCGCTGCAGCAGCAGCGGCGCGGCGGCAATGAAAAAGCCCGACAGCGCCATGAACACGCTGGCCAGCACCGCGCCCCACAGCAGCACCGCTGTCGCGCCCAGCCGGCGCAGCAGCCAGGGCGTGACGAGCGCCCCCAGCAGGTAGCCGGCGGCGTTGACGGTGTTCATGGCGCCGGCCAGGGTGTAGCTCCAGGCCAGGTCGGCCTTCATCACCGGCAGCAGCAGCCCGTAGGCAAAGCGGGTGATGCCCAGCGACACGGCAGCGCCCAGCGACAAGGCCAGGGCCACGAGGACGGGTGCGGGACCAGGGGGCGCGGCGGCGGTCGGAAGGGTCATCGCGGCATTGTGGCGCAGCCGTCCATCGGCCTGTGCACGCTCCTGCGCGGCCGTCGCACAATGAGCGCTGCCCTCCCGTCACCCGAGAGCCTGGTCATGTCTCATCCGCTGTTTTCCTCCGTGCGCCTGGGTGCGCTCACCCTGCCCAACCGCGTCGTCATGGCGCCGCTCACGCGCAACCGCGCGCCCGGCGCGGTGCCCACGGCAATGATGGCCCAGTACTACAGCCAGCGCGCCGACCCCTGGCGCGGCGCCGGCCTGATCGTCAGCGAAGGCACGGCCATCAGCCCGCAGGGCCAGGGCTACGCCGACGTGCCCGGGCTGTACGGCAGCGAGCAGCTCGACGGCTGGAAGCACGTGACCGCGGCCGTGCATGCCGCCGGCGGGCGCATCTTCTGCCAGCTGTGGCACGTGGGCCGGGTGTCGCACCAGCTGCTGCAGCCCGACAACCAGCCGCCGGTCGGGCCCTCGGCGATCCGCGCCAACACCAAGACCTACGTGATCGACGGCGAGGGCCAGGGGGGCTTTACGCCCACCAGCGAGCCCCGCGCGCTGCATCGCCACGAGATTCCTGGCCTGGTGCACGACTTTGCCGTCGCCGCCCGCAACGCCGTGCAATCGGCCGGCTTCGACGGCGTGGAAATCCACGGTGCCAACGGCTACCTGCTGGACCAGTTTCTCAAGACCGGCGCCAACCAGCGCCAGGACGACTACGGCGGCTCCATCGCCAACCGCGCGCGCCTGATGCTGGAAGTGACACGCGCCGTGGCCGACGCCGTGGGCGCCGAGCGCACGGGCCTGCGCGTTTCGCCCGTCACCCCCGCCAACGACATCCACGATGTCGATCCGCAGCCGCTGTTCGCCCATCTGATGCGCGAGCTGGCGCCGCTGCCGCTGGCCTACATCCACGTCATCGAAGGCGCCACCGGCGGCCCGCGCGAAGTCGAAGGCCGCCCCTTCGACCACGCCGCCATGAAGGCCGCCTACCGCCAAGCCGGCGGCCAAGGCGCGTGGATGGTCAACAACGGCTACGACGGCGCGCTGGCGCGCGCGGCCATCGAATCGGGCCACGCCGACCTGGTGGCCTTTGGCAAGGCCTTCATCAGCATGCCCGATCTGACCGAGCGGCTGCGCCGCGGTGGCCCCTTCGTCGCGCCCGAACGCGCCACGCTGTACGGCGGCGGCGCGCTCGGCTACACGGACTATCCGCCGTTGGCGGATTGAGGCGCTTCAAACAGCCAGACAGCCGAAATACCGGACGCAGAAGACGCAAAGGATTCTGCAAAGGACGCAAAGAAATCCATGAAAGGCGCCCGTCAACGGTGAAAAATGCCTCGCGCAACGCCCAGCCACCGTTCTGAACCGCCCCATTCGAAGGGTATTTTTGCGTCCTTTGCGAATCCTTTGCGTCTTCTGCGTCCGGTATTCAAAACGGCCCACCCCTCACAACCACGTCCGCGCCAGCGCCGCCGCCGCCTCGCGCAGGCGCGGCAGCAGTTGCAGCGCCTGCGCCAGGCTCATGCGCGCCACGGGCGCCTGCACGGCCACGGCGCAGCGCACGCCGCGCTGGCCGGGCGGGCGTACCGGCACGGCCACGCACACCAGGCCACTGACAAATTCTCGTTGTCCACCGAAAAATCCTGCCGGCGGATAGCGTCCAATTCGGCCTGCAGCTTGCCGCGCTCGTCCAGCGTGGTGGCGGTGTAGCGGGTGAGCGGCAGGCCGTCCAGCAACGCGCGACATTGCGCCGGTGGCAGGTTGGCCAGGAACAGTTTGCCGCTGGCCGAGCAGTGCAAGGGTACGCGGGTGCCGGGGCGCAGCTCCAGACGCAGCGGAAAGGCCGACTCCACCCGGTCCAGATAGTGCACCTGCGCACCCGACAGCGCCGTCAGATTGCAGCTCTCGCCCACATCGGCCACCAACTGGCGCAGCACCGCGTGGCGCACGCCCTGCGGAATGCTGGCGCGCTGCACCGCATCGGCCAGGCGCTGCAGGCGCGGCGCCAGCGTGTAGCGGCGCCCGTCGGGCTCGCGCGCCAGCAGGCCGCCGGCCTCCAGCTGCACCAGCATCCGGTGCACCGACGGCTTGGGCCAGCCCGTGCATGCCACCACGTCGGCCAGGCTGAGCGGGCGGCCCTGCTGCGCCATCTGCTCCAGCAGCTCGAACTGGCGCAATGCCGGCGAGGATGCGGTCTTCAGAGCCATGTCCACGACTGATTGTCTCGATAATCGAGACGAATAAGTGAAAATTTCCGGGACAAATTCTACCGCCCCATACAGTGGCCGTCGAATCTCTGCTGTCACACTCGACCATGCCCCGGACTTTTCACAACGCGGTGCTGACCGGCGCTTGCGGCGGTTTCGGCCAGGCCCTGGCGAGGCAGTTGCTGGGCGCGGGCGCCCAAGTCGCCCTGGTCGGGCTGAACCGTGCCGTGCTAAGCGCCCTGGCGCAGACGGCACCGGGGCGCTGCGCCATCTACACCCCCGACATCGCCGATGCGGCGGCCATGCAGGCCATGGCCGCCGACTGGCTGGCGCGCCACGGCCCACCCGACCTGGTGATCGCCAACGCTGGCGTGGCCGGCGGCTTCGACACCGGGCAGGCCGAGGACCTGGTCGTGATGCGCCGCATGCTCGAGATCAACCTGCTGGGCGCGGCCACCACCTTCCAGCCCTTTGTGGCCGCCGCCGGCGCGCGCCCCACGCGGCCCTTGGCCCTGGTGGGCGTAGCCAGCGTGGCTGGCTGGCGCGGCCTGCCGGGCAACGGCGCCTACTGCGCCAGCAAGGCGGGCCTGATCACCTACCTGCAAAGCCTGCGCGCCGAGTTGCGTGGCACGGCCGCCAGCGTGCACACCGTCAGCCCCGGTTACCTGCGCACGCCGCTCACCGCCGGCAACCGCTTTGCCATGCCTGGCCTGCTGGAGCCCGACGTGGCCGCACGCCGGTTGCTGGCCGGCGTGGCGCGCGGGCGCGAACACATCGTGCTGCCCCGACGCACCGGCTGGCTGGCGCGCGTCCTCGGCCTGTTGCCCGCGCCCTGGCACGACGCCCTCTTGCTGCGCCAGCCGCGCAAGCCTCGCGTGGGCGAGGCCGGGGCCACGCCGATCCCGGGCCTCGAGCCAAGCGACCCTGACCCCCTCCCATGACCCCTGTGCCCACCCAAGAGCAAATCGCCCTCATCGGCGCCGGCCCCTCGGGCCTGGCCGGCGCGCGCTGCCTGCAAAAGGCGGGCATCCCGTTTCAGGGCTTCGAGGCGCACACCGACGTGGGCGGTCTGTGGAACATCGGCAACCCGCGCTCCACGGTATACGAATCGGCGCACCTGATCTCCAGCAAAACCACCACCGAGTTCAGCGAGTTCCCCATGCCGCCCGGCACTTCGGACTACCCGGGCCATGCCGAGCTGCTGCGCTACTTTCAGGCCTTTGCCGATCACTTCGATCTGCGCCGCCACTTCCGCTTTGGCGTGCGCGTGCTCAAGGTCGAGCCCGTCCGCGATCAGCCCGACACGCTCTGGCGCGTCACCATCGACCCCGGCAACGGCGCCACCGAAACCGCCGAATACAAGGGCGTGGTGATTGCCAACGGCACCCTGGCCGAGCCCAACATGCCCACCTTCGCGGGCCAATTCAGCGGCCAGCTGCTGCACACCTCGGCCTACAAGTCGGCGCGCCAGTTCGACGGCCAGCGCGTGCTGATCGTGGGCGCAGGCAACTCGGGCTGCGACATCGCGGTGGACGCGGTGCACTTTGCCCAAAGCGTGGACATCTCGGTGCGCCGCGGCTACTACTTCGTGCCCAAGTACGTGTTTGGCGTGCCGGCCGACACCGTGGGCGGCAAAGTCAAGCTGCCGCCCTGGCTCAAGCAGCGCATCGACAGCAGCATCCTGAAGTGGTTCACGGGCGACCCGGTGCGCCTGGGCTTTCCCAAGCCCGACTACAAGATGTACGAGTCGCACCCGGTGGTCAATTCGCTGGTGCTCTATCACCTGGGCCATGGCGACATCCGCGTCAAGCCCGACATCGCGCGGCTGGACGGCCGCACCGTGCACTTCAAGGACGGCACGCAGGGCGACTACGACATGCTGCTGTGCGCCACCGGCTACAAGCTGCACTACCCCTTCATCGACCCGAAGCTTCTCAACTGGCAGGGCATGGCGCCGCAGCTGTACCTCAACATCTTCGCCCCACGCTTCGACCGCCTGGCCGTGCTGGGCATGGTCGAGGCCAGCGGCCTGGGCTGGCAGGGCCGCTACGAGCAAGCCGAGCTGATGGCGCGCCAGTTCAAGGCGCTGGACGCAGGCACGGCGGCGGCACGCGCGCTGACGGCCGCCAAGGCCGGCCCGCCGCCCGATCTGTCCGGCGGCTACCACTACCTCAAGCTCGAGCGCATGGCCTACTACGTCAACAAGGACGTGTATCGCGCCGCCGTGCGCGCCGCCGCGCAAAAGCTCGCCTGAGGAGCCTCCATGCTGCCCGTCGACGAAATCCGCCTCAACTTCAACCCGGCCTCGCTGGCCCTGCTCAACTGGGTGCTGGCGTTTCTGATGTTCGGCATCGCGCTGGACACGCGCGCCGAGGACTTTCGCCGCGTGCTGAAGATGCCCCTGGCCTTTGCCGTGGGCATTGCCGCGCAGTTCATCGTGCTCCCCATCATCACCTTCGGCCTCACCCTGCTGCTGGGCGTAGGCCCCAGCATCGCGCTGGGCATGATTTTGGTGGCCTGCTGCCCGCCGGGCAACGTCAGCAACATTCTCACCCACCAGGCCAAGGGCAACGTGGCGCTCAGCGTGTCGATGACCGCCGTGTCCAACGCCCTGTCCATCGTGCTCATGCCGCTCAACTTCGCCTTCTGGGGCGGCCTGCACCCCACGGGCTCGGCCCTGCTCAAGACCATCGCGCTCAGCCCGCTGGAGATGACGCTGCACATCGTCGCCATCATCGGCGTGCCCTTTGTGCTGGGCATGGGCCTGGCGCACCGCTGGCCGGCACTCACGCGGCGCATCAAGAAGCCGGTGGGCACCATCAGCTTCGTGGCACTGATCGGCTTCATCGTCGGCGCCATCGCGGGCAACTGGCGCTACTTTCTGGATTACGTCGGCCTGGTGCTGCTGGCCGTGGCCCTGCACGACGCGTTGGCCCTGGCCACGGGCTACGGCTGCGCGCGAGTGTTCGGCTTGCCCGACTACGACCGCCGCGCGCTCACCTTCGAAGTCGGCATCCGCAATGCCGGCCTGGGCCTGGTGCTGATCTTCAGCTTCTTCGGCGGCCTGGGCGGCATGGCCGTGGTGGCGGGCGTGTGGGGCTTTTGGGACATCATTGCCGGCTTGGCGCTGGCCAGCCTGTGGGCACGCCGTGCGCCGCAGACCGGCGCCACCCACCCCAAAGCGCTCGCATGACCGGCACCCCGCCCCCTTTCGCCGTCCCCGCGGCGCAGCGCGTGCTGGTCACCGGCGCCGACGGTTTTGTCGGCCGCGGCCTGTTGCAGGCGCTGGCCGCGCGGTTGGCCAGCGGCACGCTGCAAGCCGTGTGGGCGCAGGACGTGCGCACCGTGCCGCCCGAGCGGCAGTTGCCCGGTATTCAATACGCGATGCAGGACGTGCGCGCGCCCGATCTGGCCGCGCAATTCCAGCGCCTGCGCCCCGACACGGTGGTGCACCTGGCCTCCATCGTGACGCCGGGCCGGGGCTCCAGCCGCGCCTTTGAATATTCGGTGGACGTGGAGGGCACGCGGAACGTCTTGCAAGCCTGCTTGGCCTCCGGCGTGCGCCACATCGTGGTGTCCTCCAGCGGCGCGGCCTATGGCTACCACTCTGATAACGCGCCCTGGCTGACCGAGGACATGCCCCTGCGCGGCAACGAAGTCTTTGCCTATTCGCACCACAAGCGCCTGGTCGAGGAAATGCTGGCCGAGCACCGCCAGCGACACCCCGCCCTGCTGCAAACCGTGCTGCGCATCGGCACCATCCTGGGCGAGCGGGTGGACAACCAGATCACCGCCCTGTTCGCCAAGCCCCGCCTGATCGCCATCCGGGGCAGCGACAGCCCCTTTGTCTTCATCTGGGATGAGGACGTGGTGGGCGCCCTCATGCACGCGCTGTCGGGCACGGCCCCGCCCGGCTGCTACAACCTGGCCGGCGACGGCGCGCTCACCATCCACCAGATCGCGCAGCGCCTGGGCAAGCGCACGCGCGACTTCCCGCCCGGCCTGCTCAAGGCCGCGCTCTGGTTGGGCTCGCGCCTGGGCGCGAGCCGCTACGGGCCCGAGCAACTCGACTTTTTGCGCTACCGCCCGGTACTGCTCAACACCGCGCTGAAAGAGCGCTTTGGCTACACGCCCGGCAAGACCAGCGCCCAGGCCTTCGACGCCTTCGTGGCCGCCCGCGCCGCGCAGGGCCGCTCTGTCACCGCCGCGCGATGAGCAGCGCCCCGCACTTCACGCGCGGCGACTGGCTGCGCGCCCTGGCCGTGGTCATCATCTGGGGCCTCAACTTCGTGGTCATGAAGCTGGGTTTGCAGGGGCTCAGCCCCATGCTGCTGGGCGCGCTGCGATTTTGCGCCGCCTCGCTGCCCTTCTTGCTGTTCGTGCGCCCACCCACGCTGCCCTGGCGCTTTGTCGTCGGCTACGGCCTGGCGCAGGGCGTGGGGCAATTCGGCCTGCTGTTTCTGGGCCTGCGCTGGGGCATGACGGCGGGCATGGCCTCGGTCGTCATGCAAACCCAGGTCTTCTTCACCTTGCTGGCCGCACCCTGGCTGCACGAGCGCGTGCGCCCCGCCCAGTGGCTGGGCCTGGCCGTGGCCATGGCCGGTCTGCTCATGATCGCGCTGGCGCACGGCGAGGGACCCGGGCAGATGAGCCTGATCGGCTTTGTGCTGACGGTCGGAGCCGCCGCCATGTGGGCTACTTCAAATATCGTAGCGCGTCGCGCAAGCCAGGTGGGCGCCTACGATCCTTTTGTCTTCATCGTCTGGAGCGGCGCCATCGCCATCGCGCCCTTCTTTGGCCTGGCCCTTTGGCTGGACGGCCCGGCCACCGTGTGGCAACAACTGCAGACTTTGAGCACCTCTTCCATCCTCGCTGTGCTCTACCTGGCCTGGCTGGCCACCCTGCTGGCCTACAGCCTGTGGACGCGCCTGCTGCAGCGCCACCCGGCCGGGCAGGTGGCGCCCTTTTCACTGCTGGTGCCGGTGGTCGGCCTGTGGGCCGCCGTGGCCCTGCTGGGCGAGCAGCCCAGCGCCGTGCAATGGGGTGGCACGGCGGTGGTGCTGCTGGGCTTGGTCGTCAACCAGCGCAAATAACGGCGCCACAACACCAACCGGGTTCTCGTGCTGTTCGATACCCCGTTGGCACCACTCGCTTCAGTCTTGCAGCGCCGCCGCGTGGTGCGCCAGGTGATCGGCCAAAAAGCTGGCGATGAAGTAGTAGCTGTGGTCGTAGTCCGGCTGCATGCGTAGGGTGATCGGGTGGCCCGCCTTTTCGCACGCCGCCTGCAGCAGATCGGGCCGCAGCTGCGGCAAAAATTCATCGGCCTCGCCCTGGTCAATCAGCAGCGGCAGGCGCTCGCCGCGGGCCTGGCCGATCAGGGTGGCGGCGTCCCACTGCGCCCAAGCCTGTGGGTCGTCGCCCAGATAAGCAGCCAGCGCCTTCTGGCCCCAGGGCACCTGCGCGGGCGCGGCAATAGGCGCAAAGGCCGACACGCTGCGGTATCGACCGGGATGGCGCAACGCAGTGACCAGCGCGCCGTGCCCGCCCATGCTGTGACCAAAGATGCCGCGCGCATCGGTGGCGGGAAAGTGCTGCTCGATGAGCGCCGGCAATTCCTCGGCCACGTAGTCCTGCATTTGAAAGTGCTTGGCCCAGGGCTGCTGCGTGGCGTTGACGTAAAAGCCCGCACCCTGGCCCAGGTCGTAGGCCGCGTCGTCGGGCACGCCGGGGCCGCGCGGGCTGGTGTCGGGCGCCACCACGATCAGGCCGTGGCGGGCGGCGTGCTGCTGCGCGCCGGCCTTGGTGATGAAGTTCTGCTCGGTGCAGGTCAGGCCCGAGAGCCAGTACAGCACCGGGCACTTCTGGCCGCGCAAGGCGGCCTCAGGCAGATAGATGCCAAATTTCATCGGTGTGCCGGTGCTGCGGCTGGCGTTCTGCCACACTTCCTGCCGGCCACCAAAACTGGCGTGTTGTTCGATGCGTTCCATGCGAGCGCTCCCCTTTAATACTATTTCAATAGCTGCCAGCGCTTGTCTGGCAAGCGCTACGGCATATTTGACAAACGTTTCAACGCTCGCGCAGCGCGACCCTTGCTACGCCGCGGCCACCGCGCCCACCTGCTGGTACACGGCTGTCTCAAAGCCGATCAGCGCCTCGACCACGCGCGCGTCGAAGAAGGGCAGCATCTGCGTCATCAGCACGCCGCCAATGCCTTTCTTGCGGTCGATCCAGTAGTACGAGTTGAACACCCCCGCCCAGTCGGCTGTGCCGGCGCTGCGCATGCCCGGCACGTCAGCCAGCGTGAGGTGAAACCCTAAGCCCCAGCTTTGCGGCACCGGCGCCGAAACAATGTCGTTGGAGAGCATCGGCATCTGCGTCTTGAGCACCTCGGGCACCTTGATGCCGCCCAGGTGGTCCTGCACCGCCAGCGCCACCGTGGCGGGCTTGAGGATGCCGGCGCCATCGGCCAGCCAGGCCTGCACAAAGCGGCCATAGTCCTGCACCGTGCCGTACGAGCCGTGGCCGCCGGCGTCCCACTCAGACACGGCCGGCAGATCGAGCGGCGAGGGCTGCAAGCTGCCGTCGGCCTGGCGCTGCATCACCGGCAAGAGCCGCGCACGCTGCTCGTCGGTGGGCGCAAAGGTCGAGTCCTTCATGCCCAACGGCCCATACACGTGCTGCTGCAAATACGCGCCGAGCGACTGCCCGGAAATGTGCTCGACGATCAGGCCCAGCCAGTCGACGCCGACGCTGTACTCCCACGCCGTGCCGGGGTCGTGCGCCATCGGCACCATCAGGCTGGCTTTCACCCCCGTCAGCACATGCGGCTCGCCGGTCACCGCGTGATAGCGCGCCAGTGGCTCACTCAAGAAAAAATAGCCCAGGCCCGACGAATGCGTCATCAACTGCCGCACGGTGGCCTTGCTGGCCGGCGCGCGCAGGCGCGGCTTGTCGCCATCAAAACCGTCGATCACTTGCAGCTTGCCGAACTCGGGAAGGATCGACTCGACCGCGTCATCGAGCTTCAGCTTGCCCTGCTCAACAAGTTGAAGCGCAGCCGTCGTCGCCACCGCCTTGGTCATCGAGGCGTTGCGAAACATGGTGTTCGCCTTGGCCTGGCCCGCCGCGTGGTGAAACAATTGCCCGTCGCGGTTGACCACCACTGCCGCAACGCCATGCGCCGCGCCTTTGGCCACCGCGCCGTCCAGCAGCGCCTTGATTGCCGATCCGTCAAATGCCATTTTTGTCCCCTTGAAGTTGATGTTGCGTCTGCCGAGAGCCCACACTCCAGGCGCAAGCATTGTGCAACGCGCGGCTTCGGCATCACGTCGCGGCCCACTCCACGGCCACGCGGCTTGCCACGGCACAGCGGGCCAGCGACCCGATACTACTGATTAGATAGCTGCACCCGCCGGACAAGCGCCAGCGCCCAATTCGACACGCAATCATGCGTAGTGCACCACGCTGCGAATCGACTCACCCGCGTGCATCAGGTCGAACGCCGTGTTGATCTCATCCAGCCCCATGGTGTGGGTGACGAAGGGCGCCAGTTGAATCTCGCCACTCATGGCCTGCTCGACCATGCCTGGCAACTGGCTGCGGCCCTTGACGCCGCCAAAGGCCGTGCCCAGCCAGCGCCGGCCGGTGACGAGCTGAAACGGCCGCGTGCTGATTTCCTGCCCCGCGCCGGCCACACCAATGATGACCGACTGGCCCCAGCCGCGGTGCGCGCATTCCAGCGCCGCGCGCATCACATTCACGTTGCCGATGCATTCAAAGCTGTGGTCCACGCCCCAGCCCGTCATCTCGACGATGACCTGCTGGATGGGCTTGTCATGGTCCTTGGGATTGACGCAATCGGTCGCGCCAAAAGTGCGCGCCAGCGCAAACTTGTCGGGGTTGGTGTCGATGGCGATGATGCGCCCGGCCCCGGCCAGCTTGGCGCCCTGCACCACCGCCAGGCCGATGCCGCCCAGGCCGAACACCGCCACGCTGTCGCCGGGCTGCACCTTGGCCGTGTTCTTGACGGCGCCCAGCCCGGTGGTCACGCCGCAGCCCAGCAGGCACACCTGCTCGGGGTTGGCGGCAGGGTTGACCTTGGCCAGCGACACCTCGGCCACCACGGTGTATTCGCTGAAGGTGGAGCAGCCCATGTAGTGATAGATCGGCTGGCCCTGGTACGAAAAGCGTGTGGTGCCGTCGGGCATCACGCCCTTGCCCTGCGTGGCGCGCACCGCCGTGCACAGGTTGGTCTTGCCGCTCTTGCAAAACAGGCACTCGCCGCATTCGGCGGTGTAGAGCGGTATCACGTGGTCGCCCGGCTTGACGCTGGTGACGCCCGGTCCGCACTCGACGACGATGCCCGCGCCCTCGTGGCCCAGCACGGCCGGAAACACGCCCTCCGGGTCGTCCCCGCTCAGGGTGAAGGCGTCGGTGTGGCACACGCCGGTGTGGGTGATACGGACCAGCACCTCGCCCTTTTGGGGCGGGGCAACGTCCAGCTCGACGATCTGCAGGGCTTGGCCGGCCTGGAAGGCCACGGCGGCACGGGATTTCATGGGGCGGACTCCTCAGGGGGAAAACACCCCCGAGTCTAGCCCGCAGCGCCCCGCGCCAGGCGTCCGCGGCTCAGCCCAGGCCGATCGGCGCCGGCGCCGCCATCACGATGCGCGAGAACAGGCGCTCGTAGTCTTTCTCGGGCGGGTAGTGGCCGGTCAAAGGATCGCGGTTGGCCTCGAAGGCTGCGTCCAGCGCCTTCCAGTCCTCGGCGCTCAGGTGCTCGATGGCGGCCGGCAGGATTTCCTGCTCCTCCAGGTGCATGTGCGACAGGTACAGATCGACATAGCGCGTGAAGGCCTTGGTGAAGGCCGCGCGCCGGCTCTCGCCCATCAGCTCCCAGGCGATCAAGAGATGCTGCAGGTCGCGCACCGCCTTCTCGGTGTATTCGTGGTCGTGGTCCAGCCGGGCGATCGCCGTCGCCGTTTCGGGCGCGGCCTTGAGCACGCGCGGAAACAGCAACTCGGTCTCCTTGGGGTGGTGCAGGCGCTCGGGAAACTCGTCGATGTAAAACAGCATGGCGCGCAGCACGTCGAAGAAGCCGCGCGCATCGTCCTGCGGCCCGCGCTCGACCAGCATGCGCGTGGACTGCAACATGGCGGCCAGCGACGAATGCTCGTCGCGGATGATCTTCAGGCTGCTGGGGGTCATGGCAAGTCTCCTGTGCTCGATGCCCCCAGTCTAGGTGCGCCACGCGATTCGCAAACTGATGCGGATCAAGAACGCGCCAATTCCTGCGGGCCGGGCGGGGGCTGTGCGGGCGCGCCCTCCGGCTCGGGCAGAACCACCGGCGCCGTGTGCCCGCTGTAGTGCCCCGGAAAGTGCAGGTCGTGCCGCTGGACCGAGCTGTAGCGCAGGCCCAGCTCGTCGCTGGAGCCCACCACCCGGTGCGCGTAGGCCCCCAGGCCCC
Source organism: Burkholderiaceae bacterium (assembly GCA_041396485.1). Taxonomy (GTDB): domain Bacteria; phylum Pseudomonadota; class Gammaproteobacteria; order Burkholderiales; family Burkholderiaceae_C; genus Ottowia. The sequence continues at coordinate 353,985 of JAWKYM010000002.1, forward strand.
TGCCGAGCGCCAGTGTGTACATGATGGGTCCGGTGGTCATCAATACGCCGTACTTGCCGCAAATTTGCGGATCACCGGCATGCCCCTGGATGCAATGCATCATGAAGCTGATCACGTAGCGCAGCAGCGGGTGCTGCGGCGCGACGATGATGTGCCAGTTCTGGAACTCGCCGCGCACGAAGCCCTGCTCGCGCAGCATCTTGTGCATGCCGGCGTAGGGCACGCTCTGGTGCGGCTGGTTGGGCCAGAACGCCAGCACGTACTCGTCGTCAGTGCGCAGCGTCTCGTCCAGCGGGCGCACGGTGGTGCTCTTGAGGTCCAGATAGACGCCGCCGTAGCGGTACATCAGCAGGTAGCGAAAGAAGTCCGCCCGCGCCGGCCCATAGACCGGGTTGATGCGCCAGTACGCCCGCAGGAACTCCGGCTTGTATTCCGACCGGATGAAGTCCTCGACCGCCGCATCGTCGTAGAAGCGATAGTCCCAGCCCGGATTCATGGCGCGCAGGCGCTCGATGCCCGGACGCAGCGCGGCCGGCACGGCCTCGGCACTGCGGTAGGTCTGGTGAAGGATTCTTGGAATGGCCATGGTGCTCTTTCGTCAAACGGGGCTCACATCCGCCACCGGCGACGACGGCACGCGCCCATAGCGGTCGTCCAGCCGCTCGATGTCGTCTTCATGAACGATGTCGCCGGTCTGCAGCTCCAGCACCTCCAGCTCGTCCGCGCCGGGGTTGGACAGCCGATGCACCTGCCCTTGCGGCACGAAGGTCGAGGCATAGCGCTGCAGCCGCACCGAGCGCTCGCCGCACTGCACCTCGGCCACGCCCCGCAGCACGGTCCAGTGCTCGGCGCGATGGCGGTGGCGCTGCAGGCTCAGGCTGGCGCCGGGCCGCACCACGATGCGCTTGACCACCCAGTTCGACCCGCGTCCGACCACGTCGAACCAGCCCCAGGGCCGCTGCACCCCGCTCTGGCTGTGCTGCCAGCGCTGCGACCCGCCCGCCTGCAGCGACTGCGCCAGCGCCTGCACGCGTTGCGCCGCCGCGCGGTGCGCAACCAGCACCGCGTCGGGCGTGTCCACCACCAGCATGTCCTCGAGGCCCACCGCCGCCACCAGGCGCTCGCCCGCCAGCACCAGCGTGTCGCGGCAGTCGAGCAGCAGGTGCGCGCCCTGCGCCGCATTGCCGTCCGCATCGCGCGGCGAGCTGTCCAGCACCGCGTCCCACGCACCGATGTCGCTCCAGCCGCATGCCAGCTCGCCCATGCGCAGCGGGAGATCGGCCGCGGGCGCGACCGCCAGCGGCTCCAGCACGGCGTGGTCGATCGAGCGCGCCGGGCACGCCAGGAACGGCGCCCGCGACGGCCGCACGAAGTCGCCGTCCGTGGACACCTGCTGCAGCGCCGCCCGGCAGGCCTGCACGATGTCGGGGCGAAAGCGCTGCAGCGCGCGCAGCCACACGTCGGCACGCATCAGGCCCATGCCGCTGTTCCAGAAATGCTCGCCGCCGGCGCTCAGGCGCGTCGCCACGAACGCCGGCGGTTTTTCGACAAAGGCCCGCACCGCCCGCAATCCGTCGGCCGCAGCCGCCGGATCGGCCGGTGCATGCACGTAGCCATAGCCCGTCTCGGCCCGCGTCGGCGCCACGCCGAACAGGACCAGCGCGCCCGAACGGGCCGCCGGCAGGGCCGCGCCCACCGCGGCACGCCAGGCGGTGGTGTCGGCGATGCGGTGGTCGGCCGGGGTCAACAGCATCGGCGCCTGCTCCTGCCCGGCGGCCTGCAGCATCAGGGCCGCCAGCGTGAGGGCCGGGGCGGTGTTGCGGCCTTCGGGTTCGAGCACCAGGTGCCGCACCGGCGCGTCGATTTCGCTCAGCTGGTGCGCCGCAATGAAACGATGCGCCTCGTTGGCCACCACGATGGCCGGCGCCACGCGCAGCGCCGGCGCATCGTGCAACCGCAGCAGAGTCTGCTGCAGCAGGCTGTGGGCCTGGCCCAGTGTGTGAAATGGCTTGGGCTGATCGGCCCGCGACAGCGGCCACAGGCGCGTGCCGCTGCCGCCGCACAGCACCACGGGCACCAGCGCACCGCACGGCGCCTGTTGATCCTGCCAGTTCAAACCGATGCCCCCTGATATTTGCTCCGCCGGCATCATAGGGCACCGCTTGCAAGCTCTTACAACAACCGGAACCCCCTCGATACTCAGGAAGCGCTGGGCGCCCCTTCCGGCGGCCGCCAGCGCTTGAGCAGCAGCGCATTGCTCATCACGCTGACCGACGACAGCGCCATCGCCGCGCCCGCCAGCACCGGGTTGAGGTAGCCCAGCGCCGCCAGCGGAATGCCGGCCGCGTTGTAGACGAAGGCCCAGAACAGGTTCTGCCGGATCTTGGCCACCGTGCGGTGCGACACGTCCAGCGCCGCCGCCACCAGGCCCACGTCGCCGCGCATCAGCGTGATGCCGGCGGCATGCATGGCCACGTCGGTGCCGCTGCCCATCGCCAGGCCGACGTCGGCCGCCGCCAGCGCGGGGGCGTCGTTGACGCCGTCGCCGACCATGGCCACGACATGACGGTCTTCACCCCTTCCCCCCTTGGGGGAAGGTTGGGATGGGGGCCAGGGTGCATCCACGACCATGCCGTCTTTTTCATCGCCGCCGGCCCCCACCCCAACCCTCCCCCAGCGGGGGAGGGAGTCAACGCCACCCTGCAACGCCCGCACCGCCTGCGCTTTGTCCCCCGGCAGCACCTCGGCCATCACCTCGCCGGCCTCCGGGCGCATGCCCAGGCGCCGCGCCATGGCCTCGGCCGCGCCGCGGTTGTCGCCCGAGATCATCACCGTGCGCACGCCCCGCGCATGCAGGCGTTCGATGGCCGCGCGCGCGCCGGGCTTGGGCTCGTCGCCAAAGGCCAGCAGGGCCAGCGCGCGCGGCGACTGGGTTGCGTCATCCTGTACGGCCAGTATCGAAAGAGTAGCGCCTTGCGCTTGCTGGGCGGGCGCTACAGCATCAAAAGGCCTTAAATCCACGCCGAGCTCGCGCATCCAGCGGGCGCTGCCGACCCGCACCTGCGCAGCGCCCACGCGGCCTTCGCTGCCGTGGCCCGGCACGGCGCGCACGTCCGTCGGCTGCTCGAGCGCCACGCCCCGATCCCGTGCGGCGCCCAGCACCGCGCGCGCCAGCGGGTGCTCGCTGCCGCTTTGCAGGCTGGCCGCCATGCGCAGCGCGTCCTGCTCGTCCACGCCCGGCGCCGGCACCAGCGCCAGCAGGCGCGGCTGGCCCATGGTCAGCGTGCCGGTCTTGTCGAAAGCCACCGTGTCCACCCGGTGCGCCACCTCCAGCGCCTCGGCGTCCTTGATCAGGATGCCGAATTTGGCCGCCACCCCGGTGCCCGCCATGATGGCCGTGGGCGTGGCCAGGCCCAGCGCGCAGGGGCAGGCGATCACCAGCACGGCCACGGCGCGGATGATGGCCGTCTCCAGCCCCAGGCCGGCCAGCCACCAGCCGATGAAGGTCAGCAGCGCGATGCCGATCACCACCGGCACGAAGATGGCCGAAACCTTGTCCACCAGCCGCTGCACCGGCGCCTTGCCGGCCTGCGCGTCTTCGACCAGCCGAATGATGTGGGCCAGCACGCTTTCGCTGCCGGCCGCCGTCACCCGCAGCACCACCGACCTTCGCCGTTGATCGAGCCGCCCGTCAGCGCATCGCCCACGCCCTTGGCCACCGGCAGCGCGGCTCGCCCGTCAGCATCGACTCGTCCACCTGCGTCGCGCACTTCCTCGATCCACCGGAGATGTCCTTTTCGCCGTCAAAGTCGATCAGGTGAGCCAGCTCGGGCCGCAGGGCATGCAGGGCGCGGATGGCCGCCGTGGTTTGCCGCTTGGCGCGCGACTCCAGCCACTTGCCCAGCAGCACCAGCGTGACGACCACCGCCGCGCTCTCGAAATACAGGTGCGCGTGCGCGCCCTTGGACGAGAACAGCCACAGCCACACCGAAAGCGCCCACGCCGCCGTGGTGCGCCAGCGCCACCAGCAAATCCATGTTGCCGTGCCCGCCTTCAGCGCGCCCCAGAGCCGCCTTGTAAGCTAGCGCGCCCGGCCAGGAACTGCACCGGCGTGGCCAGCGCAAACTGCACCCAGGCCGGCGGCATCCACGTGATGCCAAAGGGCAGCCAACAGCATGGGCAGCACGAGCGGTGCGCACAACAGCAGGCCGATGCCCACCGGCGCAAAAACCCGTCCGGGCGAGTCGTCCGCCGCGTCGATGGCGGCATCTGCCGCGCGCGGTTCGTAGCCCGCATCGCGTACCGCGCGGCGCAGCTGCGACCCCAGGTCGGCGCTGCCGTCGAAGGTGATGCGCGCGCTTTCAGTCGCCAGGTTGACGGCTGCCTGCTGCACACCCGGCACCTTCTTCAAGGCGCGCTCCACGCGCGCCACGCAGAAGGCACAGGTCATGCCGCCGACGCCCAGATCCACCGTTGAAGTTGCGTTTGATGTGTTCATGGAAGGCGGTTGAAGCTTCCATGATGGCAAGGGTCAAGCCCTTTTGATCGACTGGTGTGCGGCGGTGCCCCATGCATCTCGACCGTCGCCGGGCTTGGCAGGCGCGGGCGATTATTGTTTCAATGAATTTTGTATCTCATAATTGACAAATAGCCAGTTATGAAAATAATCAGAAACACAATGTCGCCCAGCATTCCACCCACCCCAAGCCCCTGCGCTGCCCTGTTGCAGACACTGGGCGCGCAAATTCGCAAGCAGCGCAAGGCCCTGCGCCTGAGCGCCACCGCAACCGCCGAGGCAGCGAGGCTGTCGCGGGTTACGCTGTACCGAATTGAAAAGGGCGAGCCTTCGGTCGCCATGGGCGCCTGGTGCGCCGTCATCGCCGCGCTGGGCATGGCCTTGCAGGTGCAGGGCAGCGCCGATGCCGCTGCACCCGCACCCGACCGCAGCGGCTGGATCCCGGCCCGGGTGGCGCTGGCCGACTACCCGCAATTGCGCGCGCTGGCCTGGCAGGTGCGCGGCGTCGACACGCTGACCCCCGTCGAGGCGCTGGACATTTACGAGCGCAACGCACGGCACCTGGACCTGCAGGCCATGTCTGCCGATGAACAAGCGCTGCTGCACGCCTTGCGGCTGGCCTTGTCACCCAGCGTCGACCCAAGGCTCGCCACGGTGTTTGAGCGCCCGCACCACCAGCGCATCGCCCATGTGCTTCACGCGCTGGACGGCGCCGCCCTGCGGCAATACGGCTGTCTGTTTGGCGGCGGCACCTGCATCGCGCTGCGCCATGGCGAATACCGCGAGTCAATCGACATCGATTTTCTGGTGTCCGACCCCGCGGGCTACCGCGAACTGCGACAACGCCTCACCGGCCCGCACGGCCTGGCCGCCATCACCCATGCCCATGCCCAAGGCGCTGTTGTGGCAAAAGCTGCGCGCGCTGAGGCGCATCGTCCCCAAAGCGTAAAACCCATGCCCCGCCGCCCGCACCACCACGTGTATGTGGTCGAACTCTCCAAGGCCGTGCTGGACGAGCCGCGCTTTCGCAAGAACAACCCCGGCTATGTGGACGGCAAGCCCTGCGTGTACGTCGGCATGACCGGCCTGAACCCCGACCTGCGCTTTGACAAGCACAAGGCCGGCATCCAGGCCAACCGCTTCGTGCAGCAGTACGGCCTGCGCCTGCTGCCCGACCTGTACGAGGGCTTCAACCCCATGCCCTACCAGGATGCCGTGGACCGTGAAATCGAAATCGGCATCGACCTGCGCTCGGCGGGATTTGGGGTATGGCAGGCCTGAGCCTGCTCGCCTACATCACAACGCATCCAGCGGACTCAAAACCCCCCGCCCGCCCTTGTTCAGCACATGCGTGTAAGTCATCGTCGTGCTCACATCGGCATGACCCAGCAGCTCTTGCACGGTGCGAATGTCGTAGCCGGCTTGCAGCAAATGGGTGGCAAACGAATGGCGCAGCACGTGCGGCGTGACGGGTTTGTCGATCTGGGCCACCCGCGCCGCATCGCGCACCGCGCGCTGCACCGACTCTGAATAAACATGGTGGCGCCGCTCCAGCGCCTGGGGGCCATCATGCGCACGGTCTGGCCGAGCTTCTCAAACTCCCGAGCCCAGTGGTGGGCGCCGGATCACGCCTCCATGCCGATCAAACACGGGGGCAAGGCGGTGATGAGTTCCAGCAGGTTGCCCCGCGCCACGCTGGGGCGCCGCAGAATATAGGTTTACCAGCAGCATCCACGCCGTGAACGGCAAACACGTTCTTTGCAAGGTCGATTCCTACGGTTACGATGGTCATGGACTTCCCCTTTCGAGTGAGTTGATGAGGTTTCGCACTTCCCATCGTGGCACTCAGTTGCCGTCTCCCGCAAGCTCGCGGGCCGCTTGGGACGGGGAAGTCCTTTTCATGCGTTGGATCCGCTCAGGCAATGGAGCTCGGAAACATGTCCAGAAGATTGAAACTGCGAATGATCTTTCTTCTCGTCTTCTGCGTACCGGGGTTCGCCATCGTCGGTTATTCGATAAAACTTGCTGCGAACACTTTGAAATTGACAGGTTCGGGTGTTTCTCAAACCGGGATCATCGTCAAATACGAACGACCGCGATATCAAGGGAGAAAGGCGAGGCTGGGAGCCTCATTGTGTTCGGTGGTTCAATTCAATCATGATGGCCTGATTCACACGTTTACGGACGATTGGTGCAGCAAATCGCCAAAGAATCATCCGCTGGGTTCGGCCGTCCCCGTCATATTTGATCCAGGATTTCCAGCGAATGCACGCATCAATCATTTCTGGGAGCTTCATGGGGCGAGCGTGCTGTCTGCCTTGATCGGTGCTCCCTGGCTATTGATCGGGCTCGCTTTGGTGGTTCGCGTGAGGTGACCCAGCGCGCCTGACGATCATCTGCTCAAGTCCTTCTTTCGCTCCCGTATCGATCGGCAGATTGGCCTCGGTCCTTCCTTGGCCACGCTGGCCCGGCGCCGGGCCCGGCATACCCTCTTGACTTTCCCATGGTGTCAAGCTTCATGATGCGGTTTTGACCCCCAGGAGCTTTCATCATGAACCAAACCTTCACCGTCACCGGCATGACCTGCGGCCATTGCGAGGCCAGCGTCAAGCGCGCGCTGTTGCAGCTCGACCCCGCCGCCCAGGTCCAGATCGACCGCAGCCAGAACCGCGTCGACGTGGCCGGCAGCAGCCAGCCGCGCGAGGCCCTGGCCAATGCCATCCGCGAGGAAGGCTACGAAGTCGCGGCATGAACACCGCTCTCGCTCAAGCCCCCATCAACATCGGCCAGGCCGCCCGCGCCTCGGGCGTGTCGGCCAAGATGGTGCGGCATTACGAATCGCTGGGCCTGCTGGGCGCCGTGGCGCGCACCGACAGCGGTTATCGCCAGTACCGCGCCGCCGACGTGCACACGCTGCGCTTCATCAAGCGCTCGCGCGACTTGGGCTTTTCGATGGCCGAGATCGCCGAGCTGGTCAGTCTGTGGCATGACCAGAGCCGCGCCTCGGCCCACGTCAAGCAGATTGCGCGCGCCCACGTCATCGACCTTGAAAAACGCATCGCCGCCATGCAGGCCATGCGCCAGACGCTACAAAATCTGATACAGCATTGCCATGGCGACGACCGCCCGGACTGCCCCATCCTGCAAGACTTGGCCCAGCACCATTGACCCGGCCGGCCACGGCTTGTGGCAGTTTTTTTGCGCAACTTTACGCAAGCCCTACTCGCCAGCGATGGGCCGGAAACAGCGGCGCGCCAGACTGGCCTGCAAGCCGGTGACGTCCCCGAGGCGCGCACCGGCCCTCGCATCAACGCCTCTGGACTGCACGCAAAGGAAACCTGCCATGACACACACCCGCCACCTCCTGCTCGCCACCCTGCTGGCCACCGCCAGCACCTGGACCCTGGCGCAAACCGCGCCCGCCACCCCCGCCCCGGCCAGCCCTGCCGCCACGGCCCAGGCCACCCCTGCCGACAGCGGCGCCCGCGCGCAGCGCTGGGCCGAGCGCCGCGCCAAGCACATGGACCAGCTCAAGGCCCAGCTCAAGCTCAGCGCCGCGCAAGAAGGCGCGTGGACCACCTACACCGCCGCCATGCAGCCGCCCGCGCACGGCCCGCGCATGGACCGCGATGCCATGAAGCAGCTGACCACGCCCCAGCGCCTGGGCCGCATGCAGGCCATGCAGGCCGAGCGCCAGCAGCTCATGACCCAGCGCGCGGACGCCATCAAGGCCTTCTACGCCCAGCTCACGCCGGAGCAGCAGAAGGTATATGACCAGCAGACGCTGCGCCGTGGCCACGGCAAGCGCATGCACGGCGGCCACGGCATGCACCACGGCTGATCAGCATCCGTCCCCCTCGACGAGCCCGCCCGCTGAACAACCAGCCGGCGGGCTTTTCGTTTGCCGCCGGCGCCGCCACAATGACCACACCCCTGCCACGGCTTCGCGCCCCACGACCATGCCCCAGACCGGCTACGACATCGGCGTCATGCGCCCAGGCGAACTCGACACCGTCATGCAGTGGGCCGCGCGCGAAGGCTGGAACCCCGGCCGGCACGACGCCGCCTGCTTTCACGCCGCCGACCCCGGGGGCTTTTGGGTCGGCCGGCTGGATGGTGCGCCGGTGGCATCCATCTCGGTGGTGCGCTATGGCGCCGACTATGGTTTTCTGGGCCTGTACATCGTCACGCCCGAGCACCGCGGCCAGGGCTTGGGCTGGGCCCTGTGGCAGGCCGGCATGGCCAGCCTGGGCACGCGCTCCGTCGGCCTGGACGGCGTGGTCGCGCAGCAGGACAACTACCGCCGCTCGGGCTTCGAGCTGTTGCACCGCAATGTCCGCTACACCCGCCACGTGGCCGATACAGCGGCAACGCCCGCGCCCGGCCCGCACGGTGAGTGGGTCGATCTGCGCCAGTGGGACAACGCCGCGCTGCGGCGCTATGACGAGGCCTTTTTTCCCTCCGGCCGCAGCGCCTTCTTGCACGCCTGGGTCAGCCAAAGCGACCACCACGCGTTGGGTTTGGTTCAGTACGGCCGCCTGGTGGGCTACGGCGTGCTGCGCCCGTGTCTGGAAGGTTGCAAGATCGGCCCCCTCTTTGCCGACTCGCCCGAACAGGCCGACGCCCTGCTGCGCGCCCTGATGGCCCGCGCCGGTGTGGGAAGCGCGGTGTTTCTCGACATTCCCGAAATCAACCCCAATGCCCTGGCCTTGGTGCAGCGCCACGGCATGAGCCCCATGTTCGAAACCGCCCGCATGGTGCGCGGCACCCCGGTGCTGCCCGACATGCAGCGCACCTACGGCATCACCAGCTTCGAACTTGGCTGATCGCCCGTAAACGCCTCGCTTGCCAACCCCCTTGAGGCCAACCGTCGGGCCGCGAACGGTCTGCGCCCTTCACCTTTGATTCAGGCTCTGAACAAGCTGTGAACAAGCCCCGCACAACTGGCTCGTTATCCACAGCCACTTGAATCCACACTGACTTGTCCCCGTTGCACGTGCATCGCCAGGGGCTCTTCTACACAGCAGCCAAGGCGAGGCAATCGATTGATGTTCAAGCAAAAAATCAAACTCTTCACAAATCGGCAGACCTCCTACTACGACTACTAATTCAAGATACAACTCCATAGAAGAAAACCAGAAACCGCCTAGTTTGCGATTTCAGCCCCCGCGCGTCCCGTTCCAGCGACAGCCCTGCGGGGCGCCCGGGGGCCTCGAAACCTGCTTACATTGCCGGCTGGCTCTGCCGTTGCAACGGGAGTGCCGCTGGTAAGATCAGCGCGCCTGTCACCCGCCGCACTCCTTTGGAGGGGCCCGCGGCACATTCCTTCACCCGCGCGCATCCATGTCCGTCGCCCTCGCCGGCCGCAGCCCCAGCACTTTCGAGATCAAGAGCGCCAGCCTGCCCCTGCTGGCGCTGCGCCTGAAGTCCTGCGATCTGGATGCTCTGGCACGAGAGTTGCACGCGCATTACGGGGAGTCGCCCGACTTTTTTGCCGACGACCTGCTGGTGCTTGACCTGTCGCCGGTGTCCACAGCGCCGGACGAGCCGCCCATTGACTTCACACGCCTGGTGAGTGTTCTGCGCGCGCATCGCTTGCAGCCCATTGGCGTGTGCGCCGGCAGCGCCAGCCAGATGACGGCTGCTGCGGCCGCGGGATTGCCCGGCGCGCCCGACCTGCGGCTGCCCAATTCGACCCAGAAGGCGCCGACGGCTCCCGCCGAGCCGGCAGACCTGCCTCCGCCGGGCGCGTTGGTGATCGACAAGCCACTGCGCTCGGGCCAGCAGGTGTATGCCCGTGGGCGCGACCTGGTGCTGCGCGCCATGGTCAATCCCGGCGCCGAGGTCATTGCCGACGGCCACATCCACGTCTACGCGCCCTTGCGCGGGCGCGCCATTGCCGGCGCGCGCGGCTGGGCCGAGGCGCGCATCTTCGCGCGTGCCATGCAGCCGGAGCTGGTGTCGGTGGCCGGTGTGTACCGCACCAGCGAAGAGCCCCTGCCCGAATTGGTGTGGGGCCATGCAGCCTCGGTGTCGCTGCACCGCAGCGAAGCCGGCGACAAGCTGATCTTCGAGCCGATCGCGGATTGAGTTGCATGCATCAACGGGCCTGAAACAGCCGGACGCAGAGAACGTAAAGATCACGCAAAAGACGCAAAAGGATTCAATTTTTCAATCAAATCGAACCCCAGCGCTCGTTGGATCGGTGCGATATGCTATAGTTTTTAAAGCAATTGAGCCCGGTTTCTTTTTTGCGTTCTCCGCGCATTCTTTGCGTCCTCTGCGTCCGGCTGTTTAGGACTTGTTAACACTGTTTCAGCACAAACCAAGGGTGCTTTCGACATGGCAAGAATCGTCGTCGTGACTTCCGGCAAGGGCGGGGTGGGCAAGACCACCACCAGCGCTGCCTTTGCCTCGGGCCTGGCGCTGGCCGGCCACAAGACCGCGGTGATCGACTTCGACGTCGGCCTGCGCAACCTGGACCTCATCATGGGCTGCGAACGCCGCGTGGTGTACGACCTGATCAACGTCATCCAGGGCGAGGCCAACCTGACGCAGGCGCTGATCAAGGACAAGAACTGCGAGCAGCTGTTTGTCCTGGCCGCCAGCCAGACGCGCGACAAGGACGCGCTGACGCAGGAAGGCGTCAAGAAGGTGCTGGACGACCTGGCGGCGATGGACTTCGAGTACATCGTTTGCGATTCGCCCGCCGGCATCGAGACCGGCGCGCTGCTGGCCATGCACTACGCGGACGAGGCGCTGGTGGTCACCAACCCCGAGGTTTCCAGCGTGCGCGACTCCGACCGCATCCTGGGCATGCTGGGCAGCAAGACGCAGCGCGCCATCGACGGCAAGGACCCCGTCAAGGAGCACCTGCTCATCACCCGCTACAACCCGGGCCGCGTGGCCGACGGCCAGATGCTGAGCCTGGAGGACATCAAGGACATCCTGCGCATCAAGCTGATCGGCGTGATCCCCGAGAGCGAGGCCGTGCTGCAGGCCTCCAACCAGGGCCTGCCCGCCGTGCACCTGAAGGGCACCGACGTCGCCGGCGCCTATTCCGACGTGATCGAGCGCTTTCTGGGCGCCGACAAACCCATGCGCTACGTCGAGGCCGAAAAGCCGGGCTTCTTCAAGCGCCTGTTCGGGGGGCGCTGAAGCCATGTCCTTCCTGTCCTTTTTTCTCGGCGAGAAGAAAAAGACCGCCAGCGTCGCCAAGGAGCGCCTGCAGATCATCCTGGCGCACGAGCGCACCGGCCGCAACGCCGGCGAGCCCGACTACCTGCCCGACCTGCAGCGCGAGCTGATCGCCGTGATCGGCAAGTACATCAAGATCGACCCCAAGGACATCAAGGTCAACCTGGAGCGCCAGGACGACCTGGAGGTGCTGGAGGTCAAGATCGAGCTGCCCGAAAAATCCGAGAAGGTCGGCAAGCTGAACGTTCAGCCCGGCTGATTGCTCCGTTCTGCGCACGTGCCGGTGCCCATGCGGGGCGCAGCCCGAGCCTTGCGAGGGTGGGCAAGATGTCTTGCGCTGCCCCGTCCGACGGCGTGAACGAGACGTCATGCGTCCTTTGATGGTTCCGCAAGGACTCCCATCTTGAGAGCCTTGGCCGGCATGACCGTATCATGGGCACCGAGCGTTCCCGTCTTCCGGTCATGTCTGCCGAATCGTCTTCCGCCGCCGAATTCCCCCCGCGCCCACCCGATCCCGCCCGGGAGACGGGCTGGCTGCGCTGGATCGCCATGGTCGTCGCCCTGGGCGTACTGGTCCTGTTCGGCCTGAAGGGCTACCAGTGGCTGCAGGGTTACGTGACGCAGCGCCACGCCATGGCCCAGCAGGAGACCCCGGCGCTGGCCGAGCCGCAGCCCAGCCTGGTGGGCCAAGCGCCGCCGGCGGCAACGGCCAACCCATCGATCGAGCCCTTTGCCCCGGCGGTCACTGGCGAGGCCGTGCACCGCTGCGTGCGTCCGGACGGCCAGACGGTGCTGACCAACCAGGCCTGCCCCGCCGGCACTCGGCCGGAAAACATACCGGCGGCGACCCAGCGGCCGCCCGCCGCTGCGGCCATCACCTGGGCCGGCGACGACCCCAGCCTGCATGACGCCACGTGTCACTACCTGATGGCCGAGATCGACCGTCTGGGCTACGAGTTTCAGCAGCCCCTGCCGCCGCCGGTGCTCGACCTGATTTCCACCCGCCTGTCCGGCCTGCGTGGCGAGAGCGCGCAGGGCCACTGTGCGCCCCCGTCCACGCCCGCTGCCGCCGCGCCCCGCGAGCGCGCCACGCACCGGGGGGCGACCGAGCGTGCGGGTGCCTCAACCAAGTCGCGGCACTGACGCCCGGGGCGCAGAGAACCTGCGCGAGCGCTCGTGCCGGTCCTCATTCAAGCGCTCAGGACCGCGGTTTCGGTGCCGGGGCGGCGCCCGGTCCAAAGCGGCCTTGCGAGGGCGGTGGCGCTGACGCGGCGGCACGGGCGGCGATGGCCGGTGCCTGGGCTGGCAACGCCGTCGTCGTTGTCGGGCGGGTGGCCGGCCCCCGGCTGGACCCCGACGCCTGGGCGAACACCGGGACGTTCCAGGCCATGGCGGTGGTCATCACCACGGCGGCGGCGGTGCGTGCGAGTTGCTTGGTCATCTCCGAGCTTCCTTTCGGTCCGTTGAACATGGGCCCAGTTTGACGGCGTTTTCTGTTACAACCACGGCGCTCCCGTTGGCCTTGTAACGATGTGAATGCCCACTCACGGTCAGCGTTCCAAGCCCATCGGGCGGATCGGCCGGCAGCCCTCACGGTGCGCGTGCCGTTGGCCGGGCCCCTGGGCGCCCCGACCGCCTGCCGTGCCCGGCTGCCCAAAAAATGTCCACGCGCGCTAAAATACGCGGTTCAACCGACTGGGGGTCAGTCGTTGGCGCCATGCCTTCGCCGTCATCTGGGGTTGCCGCGCAACCCGCACACCCCAACGCACTGGCGCACAAGGAGCATTCACATGGCCAAGGAAGAATTGATTGAAATGCAGGGCATCGTCAACGAGGTGCTGCCCGACACGCGCTTTCGCGTCACGCTGGACAACGGCCACGAGCTGGTGGCGTACTCGGCCGGCAAGATGCGCAAGAACCACATCCGCATCCTGGCGGGCGACCGCGTGACGCTGGAGCTCTCGCCCTACGACCTCAGCAAGGGCCGCATCAGCTTCCGTCACCTCGAGCGCCGCGGCCCGCCGCCCACGGGCGGCAACCCGCAGCGCCGGCGCCGCTGACGCGGCGCCCAGGGGCCGCCGTGCGCGCTGGCGCCCCGTCCGCGCCCGACGCCGTCGCGGCGGCGTTCCAGGCCCATCCGCGCAGCGCCTTTCTGCGCCCCACCGAGCGGGCGCAGGCCGCCTACGATGGCCCGCTGCCCATCGGCTGCGGCCAGACCAATTCACAGCCACGCACCGTCGAAGCCATGCTGCGCCTGCTCGATCTGGCGCCCGGCATGCGCGTGCTCGATGTCGGCGCCGGCTCGGGCTGGACCACGGCCCTGCTGGCCCACCTGGTCGGCCCGACGGGTGCCGTGCACGGCGTCGAGCTGGAGCCCGAGCTGCTGCGCCTTGGCCGCGCCAACCTGGCCGCCACCGGCCAGCCCTGGGCCAGCATCGTGCTGGCCCAGCCGGGCATCTACGGCCTGCCCGAGCAGGCGCCGTTCGACCGCATCCTGGTGTCGGCCGAAGCCGATGCGCTGCCGCCGTCGCTGGTCGATCAGCTGGGTGCCGCTGCGCTGATGGTGATTCCGGTCGCCGGGGTCATGCTGCGCGTGCGCCGCCGCGGCACGCGCATCGCGCGCAGCGAACACGGCTTCTACGCGTTCGTGCCGCTGCGCTGAGGGTCAGCGCGCCGCGCGCCGCGTCCGCACCGCCTCGGCCAGCTGGCGCAGCACCGGCACCGTCTGCTCGAAGCCGATGCACGCGTCCGTCACCGACACGCCGGGCTTGAGCGGCTGGCCCGGCACGATGTCCTGGCGGCCCTCGTGCAGGTGGCTTTCGATCATCACGCCCATGATGCGCGCGTCGCCCGCCGCCACCTGCGCGGCCACGTCGCGCGCCACCTCGATCTGCCTTTGATGCTGCTTGCTGGAATTGGCGTGCGAGCAGTCGATCATCACCTGCTCGCGCAGCCGCGCTGCCTTCAGCAGCGCGCAGGCCGCATCGACGTCAGCCCGTGAATAGTTGGGTTGCTTGCCGCCACGCAGGATGATGTGGCAGTCGCCGTTGCCGCGCGTCTCGAACACGGCGGCCTGGCCCATCTTGGTCAGGCCCAGAAAGGCGTGCGGCGCCTGCGCGGCGACGATGGCGTCCACCGCCACCTTCACCCCGCCGTCGGTGCCGTTCTTGAAGCCCACCGGGCAGGACAGGCCGCTGGCCAGCTGGCGGTGGCTGGGGCTCTCGGTGGTGCGCGCGCCGATCGCGCCCCAGCTCACCAGGTCGCTGATGAACTGCGGGCTGAGCAGGTCCAGAAACTCGGTGCCCACCGGCAGGCCCAGGGCCAGGACTTGAAGCAGCAGGCGGCGCGCCAGACGCAGGCCTTCGTTGATGGCGTAGCTGCCGTCCCGATGCGGGTCGTTGATGTAGCCCTTCCAGCCCACCGTGGTGCGGGGCTTTTCGAAGTACACGCGCATGACGAGCAGCAGTTCGCCGGCCAGCGTGTCGGCCTCGGCCTTGAGCAGCCGCGCGTACTCCAGCGCCTCGTCGTGGTCGTGGATCGAGCAGGGGCCGACGACGACGATCAGCCGGTCGTCCTGGCTGTGCAGCACGCGCGCCAGCGCCGCACGGCTGGTCTCGACCAGCGCCTCGGCGGCGGCGGGCGCCGGCAGCCATTCCTGCAGCAGCGCGGGGGTGATCAGCGGGCGCACGGCGCCGATGCGCACGTCGTCGATGCGGGTGCTGTCCTGGGTGCGGGGGGCTTCGAACTCGGGCATGATGAAAATTCAAGTCAAATGGGCTTGCAGCGCCCGCTGGACAAGCGTTGCAAGCTATCAAAATCATATTAAATCGACGGGCTCCGCCGCCGCCTGGCGCCGCACCATGGCGATGGCATCGAACGGGCAGCGCACGGCGCACAGGGCGCAGCCGGTGCAGCCGGCAGCGTCGTCCAGCACCGAGATCTTGACCACACCCTGCGGCTGCAGCGACAGCACGTGCGGCGGACACACCGCCACGCACCAGCCGCAGCCGGTGCAGCGGTCGGCATCGATCACCGGCATGGCCAGGCCGCGCGTCTTCATGATCCGCCGATTGTCGCGGCTTGCCGCTGCCGGCGCCGCGGCGCCGGGCATATGCCTATCATGGCGTGTCATGAAAGCCGAGCCGATCACCCGCCAGCTGCGCATCGAAGGCCGCGTGCAAGGCGTGTTCTACCGCGCCAGCCTGGTCGACGAGGCGCGTCGCCTGGGCCTGGCGGGCTGGGTGCGCAACCGGCTGGACGGCAGCGTCGAGGCGCTGGTGCAGGGCGCGCCCGACGCGGTGCAGGCGCTGATCGACTGGGCCCAGCAGGGTCCGCCGCGGGCGCGCGTGGATGCGGTGCGGGTCAGCGCCGCGCCGACGCAGGCGATCACCGGCTTCGAGCAGCGCGATACCGTCTGAGAGGGTGAGAGGCAATCCTCCATGCCCGCCTTGCACGTCAAAACGCCGCCCATCGTCGTTGCAAATACTCGCCATAGCTCGAGCTATGGCTGCGCTTTGCGTCTAGATGGACAGCGTTTTGACGCGCCTTTCGGACACGGCCGATCTCCTCTCACCCTCTGAACCGGCTCAGCTCCTCGTGATCGGCGCCGCGCCGATCCAGGCCACGTGCAGCCAGAAGGCAAACGCCGCCCAGGCCGCGGCGCCGATCACCACGGCCAGCACCGTTGGGCCCGCCGCGCCCGGCGGGTAGACCGTGCCCAGCGCGCGGTCGCGCTGGCGCGCGGCGCGAAAGTCCAGCACGGCCCACAGCAGGACGGCGCCGAACAAGACCAGATCCGCCAGTTTGGCGGTCGCCAGCAGGTGGCCAAAGGCCCACAGTTTGACGCCCAGGATCATCGGGTGGTGCAGCCGTGCCTTGATGCTGTTGCGCGGCACGTAGGCAGCGGCCAGCAAGATGAAGGCCAGCAGCGTGAACAGCGAGTTCAGGTGCTTGAGCGCGGCCGGCGGGCTCCATAGCACCACCGGGTGCATGCGTGCCTGCGCATAGCCCCAGATGATCAACACGAAGCCGACCAGCGAGACGACGGAGTACAGGCCCTTCCAGCCTTTCTCGCCCAGGCGCGCGATAGTCTGCGTGCGCCAGCCCTCGGCAAAGATGCGCACCGAATGCGCGCCCAGAAACACGACCAGACCCAGCACCAGCATCCACATGTTGCGCCCCTGTTGTGCGCCGCCTTGGCGCGTGGCGGGCATTATGGGGTGTCGCCAAGGCACTGGCCTGGTTCAGTGCGTTGCGGCACGATGCAATGAACGGCCGGACGCAGAGGACGCAAAGATTTCGCAGAGGACGCAAAAGGGTCCAATTTCAATGTGCAGACTATTCATGGTCTGTTTTGCGTTCTTTGCGTTTCCTTTGCGTCCTCTGCGTCCGGTATTTGTTTCAAGGAGCCCCCCGACATGTCCGCCACCCAGCAGCCCTTGCATGAACACCTGCGCCAGCACGCCCGCAGCCAGCCCGATCGCCCCGCCCTCATCTGGTATGGCGCGTCCATCAGCTGGGCCGAGCTGGACCGCGCCAGCGACGCCTTTGCCGCCCGCCTGCAGGCGCTGGGCGTGCAAAAGGGCGAGCCGGTGGTGCTGTTTCTCAACAACTGCCCGCAATACCTGGTGGCGCACTACGGCATCCAGAAGATCGGTGCCATCGTCTGCCCCAGCGGGCCGCTCAACAAGGCGCACGAGCTGGGCTATCAGGTGGGCGACCTGAACGCGCGCGTGATCGTCGCCGCGTCGGACCTGCTGCCGGTGGTGGAGCAGGTACGCGCCGGCAGCACGCTGGCGCATGTGTTTGCCGTGCACTACGCCGACTGGCTGCCCGAGCAGCCCGCCATCGACTTGCCCGCCGAACTGACCGCCGCGCGCCAGGCCCCGCGCGCCGTTCCGGCAGGCTGCGAGGACTTCGAGGCCGTGACTCGCCAGGACGCGCGGCCGGCGCCGGTCGATTTGTCGCTGGACGACGTGGCCCTGATGACCTACACCAGCGGCACCACCGGCCTGCCCAAGGGCGCCATGCTGAGCTTCGGCAATGCGCTGTTCAAGACCACCGTCACTGCGCAGAGCGCCGAGATCGGCGCCGCCGACGTGGCGCTGTCGGTGGCGCCGCTCTACCACATCGCCGGCATGCTGATGGGCGTCAACGTGCCCATCCTGGCGGGCGCGACGCAGGTGCTGCTCTATCGCTTCGATCCCGTGGCCGTCCTGCGGGCGGTCGACCGCTACCGCGTCACGCACTGGTACTCGATCGCGCCCATGAATGTCGCCTGCATGCAGGTGCCAAACGCCGAACGCCACGACTTGAAGAGCTTGCGGCGCAACCCCGTCACCAGCTTCGGCATCACCTTCACCGAGGCGCTGGCACAAAAGTGGGAGGCCTTCACGCAAGGCCCGTGCATCAGCTGCGAGGCCGCGTATGGCCTGTCGGAGACGCACACCATGGACACCGGCATGCCGTTTGACGCCATCCGCTGGGGCACGCACGGCCGTCCCATGCCGGGCGTCACCATCCGCATCATCGACCCCGACACCGGCGCCGAGCAGCCGGTGGGCGAGCTGGGCGAGATCACGCTGATGTCGCCCGGAAACTTCAAGGGCTACTGGAACAAGCCCGAGGCCACCGCCGCCACGCTGAAGGATGGCTGGGTGCACACCGGCGACATGGGCCGCATGGACGCCGAGGGCTACCTGACCTTCATCGGCCGCTTCAAGGAGATGATCAAGGTCTCGGGCTACAGCGTGTTTCCCGAGGAGGTCGAGACCATCCTCATCAAACACCCGGCGGTGGCGCAGGCGGCCGTCATCGCCCAGCCCGATGCGGACAAGGGCGAGGTGGTCAAGGCCTTCATCGTGAAAAAACCCGGCTTTGATCTGACGGCCGAGGCGCTGATCGCCTGGTCGCGCGAGAACATGGCGCCTTACAAGACGCCGCGCCACGTGCGCTTCATCGACGCGCTGCCCGCCACCGGCGCGGGCAAGGTGCTGCGGCGGA
Organism: Burkholderiaceae bacterium; assembly: GCA_041396485.1. Classification (GTDB taxonomy): domain Bacteria; phylum Pseudomonadota; class Gammaproteobacteria; order Burkholderiales; family Burkholderiaceae_C; genus Ottowia. Next base: position 372,700 of record JAWKYM010000002.1, read on the forward strand.
TGTTGAAGGATTTGGATTGACCCGAGCCCGCCTGACTCCCTCCCCCACTGGGGGAGGGTTGGGGGTGGGGGCCAGCGGCGCACCAACGCAAGCATGGCGCCTAGCTTGGCATCGGCGGCCCCCATCCCTGCCTTCCCCCACTGGGGGAAGGAGTCTGACCGACGCGAGACACCCGATGTTCAAAAAAATCCTCATCGCCAACCGCGGCGAAATCGCCCTGCGCATCGTGCGCGCCCTGCAGGAGCTGGGCATCGCCAGCCTGGCGGTCTTTGCCGACGACGATGCCCAGGCCCCGCACGTGCATGCCGCCGACCAGTCGGTGGCCCTGGGCGCGACCGGGCCCGCCGCTTACCTGGACGGCTCACGCCTGCTGGCCATCGCGCGCGAGCAGGGGGCGGACGCGATCCACCCCGGCTATGGCTTTTTGAGCGAGCGCGCCGACTTCGCCAGCGCCTGTGCGGCAGCGGACGTGCGCTTCATCGGCCCCACGCCCGAGCAACTGACCCTGCTGGGCGACAAGGCGCAGGCGCGCGCGCTGGCGCAGCGCTGCCGCGTGCCGGTGCTGCCGGGCAGCGATGGGGCCGTGTCGCTGGCGCAGGCGCAAGCCTTCTTGCAGTCGCAAGCCGGCGCGGGCGTGATGCTGAAGGCCGTGAGCGGCGGCGGCGGGCGCGGCATGCGTGCGGTGCACAGCGCCGACGAACTGGCTGCGGCGTACGAGCGCTGCCGCGGCGAGGCGCGCGCCGCCTTTGGCGTGGATGGCGTGTACGTGGAGCGCCTGATGGCCGGCGCGCGCCACATCGAGGTGCAGGTGCTGGGCGATGGGCATGACGTGATCGCCCTGGGCGAGCGCGACTGCACGCTGCAGCGGCGCTTTCAGAAGCTGGTCGAGATTGCGCCCAGCCCGGTGCTGACCGAGGCCTTGCGCACGCGCCTGATCGATGCCGCGCTGACGCTGGCGCGCGCCGTGCGCTATCAGAACCTGGGCACCTTCGAGTTCCTGGTCGATCCCGCATCCAGCGACCTGCCCTTCGTCTTCATGGAGGCCAACCCGCGCCTGCAGGTCGAGCACACCATCACCGAGGAGGTGTTCGGTGTCGATCTGGTGCAGGCGCAGGTCCGGCTGGCCGCCGGCCAGCGCCTGCGCGACATCGGCCTGGACCCGGCCGCGCCGCCGCGCCCGCAGGGCTTTGCCATCCAGTGGCGCATCAACGCCGAAACGCTGGATGGGCAAGGCAACACAACACCGGGCAGCGGCACGCTCACACGCTTCGACCTGCCCACCGGTCCCGGCCTGCGCGTGGACACGCACGGCCTGGCCGGCGCCACGCCATCGCCGCACTACGACACCCTGCTGGCCAAGCTGATCGTGCACGCGCACGGCGGCTTCGATGCGGCGCTGCGCCGCTCGCAGCGCGCGCTGGCCGACTTTCACATCGACGGCATCGCCACCAACCTGCCGCTGCTGCGCGCGCTGGCCGCGCGGCCCGAGATGGCGAGCCAGGCGGTGCACACGCGCTGGCTTGAAAGCGTGTTGCCCGAGCTGCTCGATGCTTCAAACAAGATAGCTGCCTGCGCTCACCCCACAAGCCCTACAGGCCAAGATCATCCAAAACCAGCGGCTGACGCGCCGGCCCACGCCATCCTCGCGGCCATGCCCGCGCGCCTGGTGCAACTCAGCGTGGCCGAGGGCGACGAGGTGCCGGCAGGCGCCGAGATCGCCGTGCTCGAAGCGATGAAGATGGAGCACGTCATCACCGCCCCGCACGCCGGTCGCGTGGCGCGCCTGCTGGCTGTGCCGGGCGGCTACTTGAGCGAAGGCCAACCGCTGCTGGTGCTGGAACCGATCGAGGGCGAGGCGCACGCCAGAGCAGAAGACCCCACCGCGTACGACCCCGACCACATCCGCGCCGACCTGCAGCGCGTGACCGAGCGCCATGCCCACACGCAGGACGCCGCGCGCCCCGAGGCCATGGCCAGGCGCCACGCGCAGGGCAGCCGCAGCGCGCGCGAAAACATTGCCGACCTGTGCGACGAAGGCAGCTTCATCGAATACGGCGCGCTGGCCATTGCCGCGCAAACGCGCCGACGGACGATGGAGGACCTGATCGCCAACACCCCGGCCGACGGCATGGTGACGGGCATCGGCGGCGTCAACGGTGCCATCTTCGGGGCTGACGCCGTGCGCACCGTGGTGATGAGCTACGACGCCACCGTGCTGGCCGGCACGCAGGGCATGCGCAACCACGCCAAGACCGACCGCATGCTGGGCATTGCACTCGATCAGCAGCTGCCGGTCGTGCTGTTTGCCGAAGGCGGCGGCGGCCGGCCGGGCGACACCGACAGCGCCGTGGTTGCCGGCCTGCACGTGCACACCTTTGCCGCCTATGCCGCGCTGTCGGGCCAGGTGCCGGTGGTCGGCATCGTGCATGGGCGCTGCTTTGCCGGCAACGCCGCGCTGGTGGGCTGCAGCGACGTCATCATCGCCACCCGCGCCAGCAACCTCGGCATGGGCGGGCCGGCCATGATCGAAGGCGGCGGGCTGGGCGTGTTTCGGCCCGAGGACATCGGCCCCGCCGACGTGCAGCACGGCAACGGCGTGATCGATGTGCTGGTCGATGACGAAGCGCAGGCGGTGGCGGCGGCGCGCCACTACATGTCGTTCTTTCAGGGCCGCGTGAAGGACTGGATCACGCCCGACCAACGCCTGCTTCGCCAGGTGGTGCCCGAAAACCGCCTGCGCGTGTACGACACCCGGGCGGCGATGACGGGGTTGGTGGACGCAGGCAGCCTGCTCATGCTGCGCACCGGTTTCGGCATCGGCATTCACACCGCACTGGCGCGCATCGAAGGCCGCCCGGTCGGCCTCTTGGCCAACAACCCGCTGCACCTGGGCGGCGCCATCGACGCGCCCGCGGCCGACAAGGTGGCGCGCTTCATGCAGCTGTGCGATGCGCATGGCCTGCCGATCGTCAGCCTGGTGGACACGCCCGGCTTCATGGTCGGCCCCGAGATCGAGAAGACCGCGCAGGTGCGCCACGTCAGCCGCCTGTTCGTCATCGCCGCGGCCTTGCGCGTGCCGTTTTTCAGCGTCGTGCTGCGCAAGGGCTACGGCCTGGGCGCCATGGGCATGACCGCCGGCGGCTTTCACGCGCCCGTGTTCACCGTCGCCTGGCCCACGGGCGAGTTCGGCGGCATGGGGCTGGAAGGCTACGTGCGCCTGGGCTTTCGCAAGGAGCTGGAGGCCGTGCCCGAAGGCCCCGAGCGCGACGCCCTGTTTGCCCAGCTGCTGGCGCGCCAGGTTGCGCACGGCGAGGCCATCAACATGGCCACCACGCTGGAGATCGACGCGGTGATTGACCCAGCCGAGACGCGGGCCTGGCTGGCGCGCGGCTTGGCCGGGGTGCAACCCAGGCCGGGTCGCGCGCGCTTCATCGACACCTGGTAGCGCCCGGATTCAAGCGCGGTCGTCCACTGCCCGCGGCCAGCGCCAGCGCGGCGGACAGCGGCTCGCAGTTCCTGACCGACAATCGCGATGCGCCGAATCTCCGCGTCCCGATCAGGGGCCGGGCCGATCCGGTGCTTCCGCCCTTGCCCCGCCGCCGCACATGCCACCGCCCCGTTCCGCCCACCAGGCCCTGGCCCGTCTGCACCAGGTGGCGGGGCTGGACCTGCAGGGGCCGCAGCTCATCGCGCCGGTGCTGCAGGCGCTGCGTCCGCTGGTGCCGTTCGATGCGGGCGGTTACGTCCACGCGGGCAGCGACGGGGTGCTGCAGACCCATCTGGAAGACCCCGGCATCCGGGCGCGGGTGGCGGACTACTTCGACCCGCGCATCCTGCACAGTGAGCGCCAGGTGTTCCATTGCAGCCTACGCGACCTGGGACACACAGTGCATCTGGGCAGTGGACCGTTGCTGCTGGAGCAATTGCTGAAAGTGCCACAGCAGCAGATGCGGCGCAGCGAATTCTTCAACGTGGTGCTGCGACCCTCGGGCGTGACCGACTGGGCAACGCTGGTGTTGCGCGCGGATGGCCAGTGGGTGGGCACGCTGATTCTCTACCGCCACGCGGGTGCGCCGGCGTTCACGCACCAGGAGCTGGAGGTGCTGGCGCCGCTGCAGGCCCGCCTGGGGCGGCTGCTTCAACCCGGCGACCTGGACCTGCACGAGGCCGAGGTGGTTGCCACCGGCCTGCTCATCGCCACCGGCGAGGGCCGGTTGCAATGGGTTTCGCCCGACGCCGAGACGCTCATGCGGCAAGCCTTCGGCTGGCGCTGGCGCGGTGCCGCGGACGTGGTCCCCGCGCCCCTGCAGGACTTGCTGCGCCGGCTGCATGTACCGGCGCTGCCCGGCCAGGCTCTGCCGCAACTGGAGCTCAGCAATGCGCAGGGCTGGTTCTCGCTGCGTGCCACGCGCATGACCGCTGCCAGCGGCACGCCGGGTGCGCCGGGCGCGCCGCAGGCCGTGGCCCTGCACATCACCCGGCGCGTGGCGCGCGGCGCGCGCCTGCTGTCGGCGCTGCAGGCGCTCGGCCTGCCCCGACGCCAGGCCGAGCTGGCCTGGTGGCTGGCCCGAGGCCTGCCCGAGTCGCGGATCGCCGAGCGCATGGGCATCAGCGCCAACACGGTGGTCTACCACCGGCGCCAGCTCTACAACCGGCTGGGGTTGCAGGGGCGCCAGGAGCTGCTGGAGCGCCTTCAGGGCGCGGGCACCTCGCGCACGTAGCCATCGGCGCGCAGCCGCGCGGGGTCGGCGTCGGCCGTGTGCGTGCCGGGGCCGCCGCGCATGCCGCCCACCAGCCAGCGGCCGCCCTGGCCCTCCAGGCTGCGCACCGGGTTCTGGCCGGGGCCGGCGGGCAGGGCCAGACGCTGTGCGACGCGGCCTTGTGCATCCAACACCGCCAGCAGCGGCGCGCCGTCGTCCGAAATGCTGGCGCCTGCCGGGTTCTGCCGGTAGCCCGTGGCGCCCGCGACGAGGTGGCGCCCGTCCGGCAGCGCGGCGATGTCGAACAGCACGTCGTCCTCTTCCACGTGCAGCACCGCATGGCGCTGCAGGCGGCCCGCGCCGTCCAGCCATGCGGCGAAGCCGTTCCAGCCGCCGGCCTGGCCTGCCACCTTGTGGCGGCCTGCGAGCGCCCAGCCTTCGCCCAGGGCGCGCAGTGCGAACACCTGCGTGGGGCCGCCCGTGTCGACGAAGGCCGCGCCCAGGTTGCGGCCCTGGCCGTCGAGCCGGGTGACGATGGCGCCATGGTCCGGCAATACCGGCGGCACCGAGCCGAAGTGCGCCGCATGCGCCACGAACGCGTTGTTGTGCGGCGCGGCGGGCACGGCCACGGCGATGCCGCCGTGCGCGTCGGCCGCCAGCAGCACCTGGAAGTGGTTCACGAGCTGGCCGTAGGCGTCGTGGCTGCCGCCCGCCAGATAGCGCGCCATGACCGTGGTGCCCGGCTCCACCAGACTGCGCCAGTGCTGCACATAGCGGCCATGGCCGCCCTGCGCCGTGTATCCATAGCGATAGGCCACCACGGCGTGGCGGCCGGTGCGCAGCGCCACGGCCAGGTCTTCGCCCAGCGCGGCCAGGCGCACCGCGTCGCGCGTGTGCAGGGGCAGCATCGCCGTGTCGTCCTTGATGCCGCCCTGGTCGTAATACGGGTCAAGCGGCGTGGCCGGGTCGGTCAGTTCGGCGCGGGTCAGCTCGCGGGCCTGGGTGTCCAGCCGCACCAGGCGCAGCGCGCGGTGCGTGGCCAGCACGGCGGAGATCTCGCCCGAGGGGTGCAGCGCCATGTCGATGAGCGACCAGCCCTCGGGCGGCGTGTAGACGTGGCCGGCGCCCGGCCCGCCGATGTGGATGCGCCGGTCGATGGGCGCGCTGGGCAGGCTGTCGCGATAGGGCTGCGGTTTTTCGGTCAGCGCCACATGGCCCGCGGTGCCCATGGCAGCCACGCGCAGCACGAAGCGGCCCGGCACGGCGTGGTCGACGGGCGGCGGCGGCTCGCCGGTGCTGCCGCCGCCGCCTCCGCAGGCGGCCAGCAGCGCGACCAGCAAGAGCGTGGGCAGGGCCTTCATGGGCTGTTCTTCTGGCGGGCGCGCAGCACCTCCACGTTGGCGCGCTGCGCGGGCGTGAAGGCTTGCGCGCCCTTCGCACCCGGGGCCTTTTCCACCGCCAGCGCCATGCCCGCGTGCAGCGCGGCCAGCATGGCGGTGGCGTATTCGCGGCTGCTCAGGCCATGGCGCGCCAGCGCGGCGCGCACCTGGGGGCGGGCGTCGAGCTGGCGGGCGATGTCCTCGACCGACTGGGCGTCGTCGTCTTCGCGGTCGTCATCGCCTTGCCGCGGCAGGTGCTTGAGCTCGGCGGCCACTTTGTCCATGCGGTCCATCAGCGCGGGGGTGAGTTGGTAGTTGGCCGGGTCGGTGGCGCCAGCCGCCCAGGCGCCGGTGGGGGGGAGCACCTGCAGGGCGGAGAAGGCCAGCGCGGCGGCCAGTGTGCGCAGCGTCATGGGGAAATCCTTGGAAATATGGATAAAAAATGGCGTCTGCGCTTGTATGACAAGCGCTGGGAGCTATCAAATCAGAAGTTGTTGCGGCGCAGCCGGCGTGCGCCAACGGCGGCCGCGCCCAGGCCCAGCAGTGCGAGGGCGGGCAGGCCCAGGGCCGGTACGGGCTGTACGCCGCCGCTGGGCCCCGCCATGGGCGTGAAGGACACGGAGCTGGCATGGGTTATGCCTGCGGCATTGGCGGCCCCCACGATGAAGGCGTAGGGCGTGCCGTTGGTCAGGCCTCGCACGGTGCAGGTGGTGACGGGCGCGGGCACGGTGCAACTGTTGCCGTTATTGGCGACGGCGCTGTACGAGACGGGCGCGCCGCCCGCGGCCGGGGGCTGCCAGCGCAGGGTGACCTGGCCGTCGCCCGGCGTGCCCGTCACGCTGGTGGGTGCGCCGGGCGCGCCGGGCGCAAAGGGCGTGGCCGTCACGGTGGCGGAGGGAGCGGACGGGTGGGCGCCGGGCGCCATGGCGGTGACGGCGAAGGTGTAGGGATGGCCATTGGCCAGCCCGGCCACGGTGCAACGGTGGTGGCGGGGTGGGCCACGGTGCAGCTCGGGCTGGTGCTGATGCCCATTGCGTAGGCGGTGTAGCTGGCGGGTGGCGTGCCGGTGGCGGGGGTGGTCCAGCTCAGCACCACGCTCCGGTTGCCGGGCTGGGCGCTCACGCCCTCAGGCGGGTTGGGGGCTGGGGCAGAGGGGCGGTGGGGGTTTCGTCGCAAGGGCCGTTAACGGCGTAAGGGCTGCTCCAGCGGCCGGCGTTCATGTCCAGGCCGCCCGCCGCGTCGGTGGCGGTGCGGTGGGGCGCAGCCGCGCTGGCGTCGCCGTCTCTCAGCAAGAGGGCGCTGTTGTCGTGGGGGCGCACCCACAGCCGCAAATCGGGTTGCAGGGCCAGCCCGGTGGCAGTGTATTCGCTGGGCGGGATGGGGCCGCGGTCGATGTGCCCGAATACATGGCTCAAGGTACCCGCCGGGTCTGTCTCGACGTGGCCAGAGACGCTGTTGGCGCCGAACACGGACGTGTCCACCGCCAGCCGGGCGCCGCCCGTGCGCAGCACGATGCAGGTGATGTCTCCCGCCTGCCAGCCCTGGCCGCTGGCGCTGGCGCCGCCGTTGTCCAGGATGAAGCTCAGCGTGTAGCCCGCGCCCGGCGCGATGCCGGCAATGGCGGACGTGTCGGTGACGGGCGGGCCGATGGTGCCCTGGTAGCTGATGGCGTAGGACGCGGCCTGGGCGGCGGCGCTGGTGGCCAGCAGGGCGGTGGCGAGCAACGGGCGGATTTTCATGGTCAAAATGGCATCCAGCGCTTGCGGATAAAGCGCAACCAGCTATCAAATCAGGAATTTTTGCGGCGCAGCCGGCGTGCGCCGAAGGCGGCCGTGCCCAGGCCCAGCAGCGCCGCGGGTCGGCAGGCCCAGGGTGGGGACCGGGTCGCGGCAGGGCGCCCTGCGGGCGGCACGGCGTCGGCATCGCAGGGGCCGGTGAAGGGCAGGGGGCTGTCCAGCGGGCGGGGATGCATCTGCACGCCGCCGGAGGCGTCTTGCAAGTGCCTCGGCCGTGGCCGAGGTGTCGTAGAAGACGGAGTTCTGAGCATTGGCGGACCAGTCCACGTAGCCATCCACCGCAATGCCGCGTGTGCTGTAGTGGGCTGGATTCGAGCCCAATGGCTCTGTGCTGAGGTCTGAAAATACGGCGGTGAGCGCGCCGCTGGCGTCGGTCGCCACGCTGCCTTGCGCCACCCAAAGCGGGTCGGAGGCCGGACGGTGTGCGAACGCGGCGGTGCGGGCATCGTTCATGCGAAAGAGCGCGCACCTCAGGTGGGCACCGGTCGAGTCTGGTGGGTGGCCGTGGTGCTGCCGTTGTCGAACACCAGGGTCAAGGTATAGCCCTCACCCACAACCAGCTCGGGGAAGATTTCACCGTAGACGGGATCGGGCGCGCTGATGCGCCCCGTGTAGGTGATGGCAAACGGCGCCGCCTGGGCGGCGCTGGCGGCCAGCAGCGCGGCGGCAAGAAGGACGGGTGCGACAAGGGGCATGGGCGCGGCGGGGCATTGGAAGACAAGCCGCCAAGGCTAGGCGCACACGGCGCGCGCCACCCTACCCCTCCGGGGTGGTTGTGAAACGCCGCATGCCCTGTAGATTCGCCGCCATGCCCGCACAACGCCACCTCGACCACGCCCTGGCGCAGCTGCGCCAGATGGCCCGAATGGACGCCGGCGGCCCGCAGCAGATCGCGCCCGTGCTGCGCGTGCTGCACGGGTTGATCGGCTTCGACTCGGGCGGGTATCTCCACCGGCGCAGCGACGGCGAGCTGGACATCCACATGGAGAACCCGCCACGCGCGCGGTGATGCCGGCGTACTTCGAGCCGGGCGTGCTGGAGAGCGAGCGGCGGGTGATGCGGCGCAGCGACTATTTCAACGCGGTGCTGCGCCCCGGCGAGGTGGAGATGGCCATGAAGCTGCCGCTGCGCACGGCGGACGGGCGCGGCGTCGGCATCGTCTGGCTCTACCGCCGCGACGGTGAGCGGGGTTTTACGGCCGGCGAGGCTGCCGCGCTTGGCCGGCTGGAGTCCGGCCTGGCGCGTGCGCTGCAGCCGGGCCGGCTGGATGGAGCGGCGGCGCACGATGCCGAGGCCTGCGACCATGGGCTGCTGGTGGTCACCGCCATGGGCCGGCCGCTGTGGATCGCGCCGGACACCGAGGCGCTGCTAGCACAGGCTTTTGGCTGGCGCTGGCGCGGCTGCGGGGGCGCGCTGCCGGCGGCGCTGCAAGTGCTGGTGCAGCGGCTGTACTTGCCGGCGGCCGATGCGCCGCTGCCGCAGATGACGTTTTCCAATGCGCACGGCGCGTTCTCTGCGCGCCATCCACGGAAGGCCGAGCGGGCGAGGCCGATGCGGCGGCCATCCACGTCACGCGCCACGTGTCCGGCGGTACGCGGCTGCTGGAGCGCCTGGACGTGCTTGGCCTGCCCGGCGCCAGGCCGAGCTGGCCTGGTGGCTGGCGCGCGGCCTGCCCGAATCGCGGATCGCCGAGCGCATGGGCATCAGCGTCAACACGGTGGTTTACCACCGGCGCCAGCTCTACACGCGCATGGGCGTGGTCAGGCGGGACGAGCTGCTGGCCGCGCTGGGCGTCGCTCGGAGTGCGCCGTGGACAAAGGAGAATCCCGCTGACCGTCGTTGACGACGGCGGGCTCATACCGTTTCGCGTTCAAAAATGACGAATGACCGTCCGGCTGACGCCGGACATGACCCATGACGTCGGTGCCTTGGTCATTGAAGCGCAGCAAAGTCATTCGTCATTTGTCATTTTTCTGGATGCAAATCCGCATCAACCTGCCTCGAAGGGCGACACCGGTGCCTGGGGCCGAGAGGCGGGAGCGCGCCGCAGGCGCCGCGTCTGCCGCCTGGCCCACTGCTCGAAATCGTCCACGTAGGTGAAGACGGCCGGCACCACCAGCAGGCTCAGCACCGTGGAGGTGATCAAGCCGCCGATGACGGCCGTGGCCATGGGCGAGCGAAAGCTGGCGTCGGCCGCGCCCCAGCCGATGGCGATGGGCAGCATGCCCGCGCCCATGGCCAGCGTGGTCATGATGATGGGGCGCGCGCGCTTGTGGCAGGCGTCGAGCAGGGCGTCCCAGCGGTTCATGCCGCGCTCGCGCCGCGCCACGATGGTGTATTCCACCAGCAGGATCGAGTTCTTGGTCGCGATGCCCATGAGCATGATCAGCCCGATGAGCGAGGGCATGGAGAAGCTCTTGTTGGCGATCAGCAGGCCCACGAAGGCGCCGCCCAGCGACAGCGGCAGCGCCGCCAGGATGGTGGACGGCTGCAGGAAATCCTTGAACAGCAGTACCAGCACGATGTAGATGCACACGATGCCGGTGAGCATGGCCAGGCCGAAGCCGGTGAACAGCTCGGCCATGGCCTCGGCGTCGCCGATGTCGATGATGCGCACGCTGGCGGGCAGGGCCTTCACGGCGGGCAGCTGGCGCACGGCCTCGGTCACGTCGTTGAGGCCGCGGGTGCCCAACTCGATCTCGAAGTTCATGTTGCGCGCGCGGTCGTAGCGGCTGATGACGGCGGGGCCGCCGGCCAGCTCGAAGCGGGCCACCTCGCCCAGGCGCACCGGGCCGTGCGCGCCGGGCACAGTCAGGCGTTCCAGCTGTGCCAGGTCTTGGCGCGCGTCGTCGCGCAGGCGCACCATGATCGGCACCTGCCGCTCGGCCAGGTTCAGTTTGGGCAGGTTGTTGTCGTAGTCGCCCATGGTCGCCACGCGCAGCGTATCGGCGATGGCGGCGCTGGTCACGCCCAGGTCGGCGGCGCGCGCAAAGTCGGGCCGCACCACGATCTCGGGCCGCACCAGGCTCGCCAGCGAGGTGACGTTGCCGATGCCGGCAATGGTGCGCAGCTCGCGCTCCACTGCGGTGGCGGCCTGGCGCAGGGCATGCGGGTCCTGGCTGGACAGGGCCAGCACGTACTTGTCGTTGGAGCCGCCCAGGCCGACGCCGAAGCGCGCGCCGGGCATGTCTTCCAGCGTGGCGCGGATCCGCGCCTCGATCACCTGCTTCTTCGGCCGTTCGCCGCGCGGCGCGAGCTGCAGCGTGAGCGTGGCCTTGCGCGCCTCGACGAAGTTGCCCGAGAAGGGGTCGGCGCCCGCGCTGCCGGCTCCCACGGCGGTGTAGATGTCGTGGATGTGGTCGATCTTCAGCAGGCGCTGGCGCACCTTCTCGGCCATCTCCAGCGTCTGCGCGAGCTTGGCACCGGGTGGAAGCTCCACGCGCACTTGGGTCTGCACGTTGTCGTCGGCCGGGATGAAGCCCGAGGGCAGAAGCGGGATCATGGCCAGCGAGCCAAGGAAGAAGACGGTGGCGCCGACCATGGTCAGCATGCGGTGGCGCAGGCAGGCCTGCACCCAGCGCATGTAGGTGGCCAGCCAGCGCGGATCCGTTTCTTTCCGGTCCACCAGCGGCTTGAGCATGTAGGCCGCCATCATGGGCGTGAGCAGGCGCGCCACCACCAGCGAGGCGAACACCGCGAGCGAGGCCGTCCAGCCGAACTGCTTGAAGAACTTGCCGACCACGCCGCTCATGAAGGCGGTGGGCAGGAACACGGCGATCAGCGTGAAGGTGGTGGCGATCACGGCCAGGCCGATCTCGTCGGCCGCTTCCATCGCCGCCTGGTAGGGGCTCTTGCCCATGCGCAGGTGGCGCACGATGTTCTCCACCTCCACGATGGCGTCGTCGACCAGGATGCCGACCACCAGCGACAGCGCCAGCAGCGTGATGATGTTGATGGAAAAGCCCAGCAGGTACATGCCGATGAAGGCCGGGATCACCGACAGCGGGAGCGCCACGGCCGACACGATGGTGGCGCGCCAGTCGCGCAAGAACAGCCACACCACCAGCACGGCGAGGAAGGCGCCTTCGACCAGCAGCTTCATCGAGGCGTCGTACTCCTCGGCCGCGATCTTCACGAAGTCCAGCGTGCGCGTGAGCTGGATGTGCGGAAATTCCTTCTGCAATTGCTCCAGCGCCTTTTCCACACCGGCGCCCACTTCCACTTCGCTGGCACCGCGGCTGCGGGCCACTTCGAAGCCCACGACCTGCTGGCCGTTGAGCACGGCGGCGGCGCGCTGTTCGGCCACGGTGTCCTCGATGCTGGCCACGTCCTGCAGCACGATGCGGCGGCCGTCGGCCAGCGGAATCTGCATGCGACGCAGTTCGTCGGCCGAGGCCACGGTGGCGATGGTGCGCACGGGTTGCTCGGTGTGGCCCAGGTCGGTGCGGCCGCCCGCGCTTTCCTGTTGGACCATGCGCAACTGGCGCGACACGTCGGCCGCCGTGGCGCCCAACGCCTGCAGCTTGGCCGGGTCCAGCGCCACGCGCACCTCGCGCGTCGCACCGCCCACGCGGTTGACGGCACCCACACCGGGCACGGCCATCAGGCGGCGCGCGATGGTGTCATCGACGAACCAGGACAGTGCCTCGTCGTCCATGCGGTCCGAGTGGATCGCGAAGGCGAGGATGGGCTGCGAGGCCAGGTCCAGCTTGGTCACGATGGGGTCGCGCAGGTCGGCCGGCATGTCGGAGCGCACGCGGCTCACGGCCGAACGCACGTCGTCCACGGCTTCCTGGATCGGCTTTTCGAGCACGAACTCGGCCGCGATGGTGGCTGCGCCGTCGGTCAGCGTGGTAGTGACGTGCTTGAGACCCTGCAGGGTGGCGATGGCGTTCTCGACCTTGCGGGCGACATCGTTTTCCAACTGCGCGGGCGAGGCGCCGGGCAGGGCGGCGGTGACGATCACCACCGGCAGGTCCATGTCGGGGAAGTTCTGCACCTTCATCTGCTTGAAGGCGAACAGGCCCGCCAGCGTGAGCAGCACGAAGATCATCGCCGCCGGAATGGGGTTCTTGATCGACCAGGAGGAGAGGTTCATGGGCAAGGCCCTTTCAGCAGGAGGAGGCGGGGCATGCAGTGGCGCATGCTCAGCGGGCCGGGGTGGCGGGCTGGGCCGCCGGTGTTGCGGGCGCGGCCGGCGCCGGAGATGCCTCGGCCACGCGCACCAGGTCGCCGTCGTTCAGGAAGCCGGCGCCTTCCACCACGACTTGTGAATCGGGGGCCAGTTGCTCTCCCTGCACCTCGATGCGGTCGCCGATGCGGCGGCCGGCCTGCACGCGTGTGAGGCGCACGCGGCTGTCGTTCTGCAGCACCATCACGGTGTTGAAGCCGTCGCGCGGCACCACCGACACTTGTGGCACCGTGAGCGCATCGCTCTTGCCGATCAGGAACTCGCCGCGCGCGAACATGCCGGCTTTCACGCCCGCATTGGCCTGCACGTCTGGAATGTCCACGTAGACCAGTGCATTGCGCGTCTGGGGATCGACCGTGGGCGCGATGCTGCGCAGCCTGCCCTGCACCTCGGCACCGCCGGGGGCGGTGACGGTGGCCGGCAGTCCCACGCTCAGCCGGCCAAGCTCGGCGGCGCCGACTTCGGCGCGCCATTCCAGGCGGCCCTGGCGGATCAGCTTGAACAGCTCGGTGCCGGCGCCGACCACGCTGCCCACGGTGGCGGTGCGCGAGGAGATCACGCCGTCGTCGGGCGCCAGTACCTGCGTGTTGCGCCCGCGCACCTGCTGCGCGGCCAGCACGGCTTCGGCCGCTTCCACGCGTGCCTTGGCGGTCTGCTCGGTGGTCTGGTATTGGTTGATCTGCTGCTGGCTCAGCGCGCCGGTCTGGGCCAAGGTGCGGGCGCGCGCGGCGTTGCCGGCCGCGTCGGCGGCGCTGGCGCGCGCTTCGGCCAGCGAGGCGCGGGCTTGGGCCACGTCGGCGTTCACCGTTTCGGGTGAGAAGGTGGCCAGCACCTGGCCCTTCTTCACGCGGTCACCCACATTCACGCGCACGTCGGCCAGGCGCAGGCCGTTGGATTCGGAGCCGACGCTGGCCTCCTGCCAGGCCGCGATGTTGCCGTTGGCGACCAGCGTGATCGCCAGCTCGGCCGGCTGGGGCCGCACCACGCTCACGGTGAGGGCCGGGCGCGCGGTGTCGGCGGCGGGGCTGGCGCCGCTCGGGGCAGCCTTGCCGCCGCGCGGAAGGAAGAAGGCCAGGGCGGCCAGCACGAGCACGGCCAGGGCCACGAGGATCAGAACGAAACGCTTTTTGGGAGTCATGGTGCGTACGTGAAGAAGGAGGTCTCTGGCGGGCGCTCAGCGACTGGGCGCCGGGGCTGGCTCGGAAGAAGAGGCGTGGATGGGCGGCGTGCTGCCCTCGGCCTGAGCGACGGCCTGGCCTTCGCGCTGCCAGCCGCCGCCCAGCGCGCGGTACAGCAGCACCCAGGCTTCGGCGCGTTCGCGCTGCAGGGCCACGCGTGCGGTCTGGGCCGCGAACAGGGTGCGCCGCGCGTCCTCCAGCTCGAACTGGCTGGCCAGGCCGCTGTCGAAGCGCGATTGCGCGGCGCGCAGCGCGGCGTCGTAGCCGGCCACGGCGGTGTCGGCATCGCCGGCGCGGGCATCGGTGTCCTGCAGCTTGAGCAGGGCTTCCTCCACCTCGCGCACGGCCTGGCGCACCTGGGCGCGGTACTGGCTCGCGGCTTCGTCGTAGCGGGCCTGCGCGGCCTCGGCATTGGCGCGGCGCGTGCCGCCGTCGAAGATCGGCAGGATGAGCGAGACCGGGCCCACGGTCCAGGTGTCCATCGTCTGGCGGAAGTCGCCGCTGCGCAGTTGCAGCCGGCCGATGTTGCCGCTCAGCATCAGGCGCGGGTAGCGTTGGGCCTGGGCCGCGCCCACTTCGCCGCTGGCGGCGGCCACGGCCTGCTCGGCCGCGAACACGTCGGGGCGCTGCGCCAGCACGCGCGCGGGCACGCTGTCCACCGGGTGCAGGGCCGGCAGCGCGAGCTGCACCGGCGCAGCGTCGAGCCGGCTGGCCAGCGCACCGGCCGGCAGCCCGGTCAGCGCGACCAGGCCCTGGCGCAGCAGCGCGCACTGGGTGCGTTGTTGCGTCAGTCGCGCGGCGGCATCGGCCGCACCGGCGCGGGCCAGTGCCGCATCGGCCGGCGTGGTGAAGCCCGCATCGGCCGACAGCTGCGTGAGGCGCGCGCTTTCACGGCGCGACGCGGTGTCGGACTCGGCCACCGCGAGCTGGCGCGCGCAGGCGCGTTCGGTGAAATAGGCGTTCGCGGTTTCGGCCGCGACCGACACGCGGGCCTCGTGCCACCGGGCTTGCGTGGCGTCGAGCCGCGCGCTGGCCGCGTCGCGGTTCGCGCGCAGGCCGCCGAAGAGATCGATCTCCCAGCCCGCCTGCAGGCCGGCCTGCAAGGTGGTGATGGCAGGCATGGGCGTGCCGCCGCCGGAACTGCTGCCACTGCTGACACCACTCGAGGCGCTCATGCTGTTGCCCCGGTTGGCCGTGAGCGAGCCGTCCAGCGTGGGCGCCAACGCGGCGCCGGCCTGAACACGCGTGGCGCGGGCTTCGGCGATGCGCGCGGCGGCACTGGCCAGGTTGGGGCTCGCGGCCTGGGCGGCTTCGATCAGCTCGGCCAGCAGTGGATCGCCCGCGCCTTGCCACCACTGGGCCAGCATGGCCTGCGAGCCCGCGTGAGGCAGGGTGGCGGCGGCATCGGGCGGGGCGCTTTGCCAGGTGGGCGGCACGGGGGCGTCGACCTGCGCCGGCGGACGCGTGAGGCCGCAGGCGCTCAGGGCCAATGGGAGCGCGGCCAGCGCGCAGCGACGCCAAAAGAGGGAAGCGGGACCGGAAGTCGTCATGACGAAGAGGCACGTTTGCGCGTGGGCTTCGGGGAGGAAGGAGTGGGGGCGGCGGATTTCTTCTTGTGGGCTGCGCGGCGTCGCACTTCGTCATCGAGCAGCGCATGGGCGTACAGCACCAGTTGCGTGGCCCAGCGGTCGATGCTGGCCGCGTCGCGCATCAGCGAGGGCTGGATGGCGTTGATGAAGTCATGGGTGACGAAGAGTTGCAGCGCCAGGCCCGTGATGGCGAAAGCCAGGCGGTGCACATCGTCGTCGGGTGTCACGCCCAGGTGGCGTCTGAGGATGTCGACCAGCACCAGATGCGGGCCTTGAATGTCACGTTCGATTTCCTTGGCCCACTGACTGGTGGGCTCCAGCAGCTCGCGCATGTGCAGCCGCATGCACTGGCGCACGATCTCCCCCTGTTTCAGCGGCTCCACGTAGCTGACCAGGAACAGGCGCAGCGCCTCCCGCACCGGAAGGTCCGCCGCGTCATAGAGCTTCGTCAGGTCGCCGGCATTGCCACCCATGGGCTCGGCGAAGCAGGCGGCGTAGAGACCGGCCTTGTCGCCGAAGTAGTAGCCGATGGCGGCGATGTTGGCGCCCGCGGCCTGCGCGATCTCGCGCGTGGAGGTCTTGGCAAAGCCTTTCTCCGCGAACAACGTCAGCGCGGTGAGCAGCAGGCGCTGGCGCGCCTGCTGGCCATCGCTGCGGGCGGCGCGTCGCGGTGCAGCGGCCGTGCGTGCGGTGCCACGGGCGGGCGCCGGCGCGCCGGCCGGGCGGGGCGATGTGGCCGGCGTGCGTCTTGCGCGCAGTCCGGTCGCGGTGCGGTTGGGCGTGGGGGCGGTCGTCATCTAGGGGTGTATTGGAGCATAAGATCAAACGATTGATTAAATTGTGGCCTGCCAGGGGGCTTCGCAGGCGTGGGGCATCTTGCGGCGGGAGAAGCCGCGGCGGCGGATCGAGGCCACCGAAGCTCGTTCGGATGGGGCCGCGGCCAGGCTTGATCCAGTGGAGGGCGGATGCGCTACGCCGACTTCACGGCGCCGACCCCAGCCCGCGCAGCAGCGCGCTCACCCCATCCCACATGATCTGCACCCCGATGCTGAGCAGGATGAAGGCCATCAGGCGCATGAACACGATCTGCCCCACCTCGCCCAGCGGGCGCAGCAGGCGCGTGGCATAGCGGTAGGTCAGGGCGACCAGCATGCCGATGATGATCATCGCCAGCACGCCGGCGGCAAAGGTGACCAGCGATTCGGTGACCCTGGGCGTGCGCAGGCTGGCGCCCACGGTGATGGCCACCGCGATCGAGCCGGGGCCGCAGGTGAGCGGAAAGGTGAGCGGGTAGAAGGCGCGGATGCGCACGGTGTTCTCGGTGACCGACTGAGCCATCTGGTCGGTGTCGCCATCGGCCGCCTGCTGGGCGTTCAGCATGCGCCAGGCCATGGAGGCCACCACCAGGCCACCGGCCACGCGCACGATGGGCAGCGAGATGCCGAAGAAGTCCAGCACGTAGGAGCCCACCAGGGTGGCGCCCACCAGCAGCAGCACCACGTGCTGGCCAATGCGCCGCGCCAGTGCGGCCCGGGTGGGGGCGTCCAGGTGGTGCGTCAAGCTGATGTACACGGGGGCCGTGGCCAACGGGTTGATGATGGGCAGCACGGCCGCCAGCGCAAACAGCAGGCTTTTGCCGAAAGCGCCAAGCAGGGCGGTGAATTCCATGCCCCCTAATGTACCGGGCGGCTGCGTGATAAGCTGAACCGTTGCCCCGGCCGTGCCCGCCCCGCGTGGACGTGTTGCGGCCTCTTTGCGGAGTTTTCCCATGCCCTCACTGCTGCCACACATCGACCCCGACGGCCTGCTCGAGTTCTCGGTGGTCTACACCGACCGCGCGGTCAACCACATGTCCAAGCGCTTTCAGGGCGTGATGAAGGACATCAGCGCCATGCTGAAAGAGGTGTATGGCGCCGACGCCGCGGCGCTGATCCCCGGCAGCGGCACCTTCGGCATGGAGGCCGTGGCGCGCCAGTTTGCCGGCGGGCAAAAGGTGCTGATCGTGCGCAACGGCTACTTCAGCTATCGCTGGAGCCAGATCCTGGAGGCTGGCGGGATCACCAGCGGCGATCGCATCACGGTGCTGAAGGCGCGCCGCACCGGCGATGGCGCGCAGGCGCCGTGGGCGCCGGCGCCCATCGACGAGATCGTGGCCGCCATTGCGCGCGAGCAGCCCGGCGTGGTCTTTGTGCCGCACGTGGAGACGGCCAGCGGCATCCTGATGCCCGACGAGCAGCTCAAGCGCATCGGCGAGGCCGTGCATGCGGTGGGCGGCCTGTTCGTGCTGGACTGCGTGGCCTCGGGCGCGGTGTGGGTGGACATGCGCGCACTGGGCGTGGACGCGCTCATCAGCGCGCCGCAAAAGGGCTGGAGCAGCGCGCCGGCGTGCGCCATGATCGGCCTGTCGGCACGCGCGCTGAAAGCGCTGGAGACGACCACCAGCAGCAGCTTCTCGATGGATTTGAAAAAGTGGCACCAGATCATGCAGTCGTATGAGACCGGCAGCCATGCCTACCACGCCACCATGCCCACCATGGCGCTGATCGATTTGCGCGACACCATGCGCGAGACGCAGCAACGCGGCTTTGCCACCGTGCGCGAGCAGCAGTTCACGCTGGGCCGCCAGGTGCGGGCGCTGCTGGCCAATCGCGGCTTTCCCAGCGTGGCGGCCCCCGGCTTCGAGGCGCCGGGCGTGGTGGTCAGCTACACCAGTGACCCTGAGGTGCAGAACGGCAAGAAATTCATCGCGCAAGGGGTGCAAAGCGCCGCCGGCGTGCCCCTGATGTGCGACGAGCCAGCGGGCTTTTCCACCTTCCGCCTGGGCCTGTTCGGCCTGGACAAATGGGCCCAGGTGGAGCGCAGCGTGAGCCAGCTCGCGGCGGCGCTGGACCGCATGGGCTACCCGGCGCGCGCCACCGTCGCAGCCTGAGGGCGTCATGAGCACCGCCCGGCCGCCCGAAGGTGCGAACGCCCCCTCGGGGCTGAGCGCTGCGGCTCCAGGCCTGCCTGCGCAGGCCTGGACAGCGCGAAGGGGCACGGACTCTGACCGTGCCGCGGCCTGCAAGGCCGGCGCAACAGGCGAAGCCGTGGAGCGTGGAGGCACGCAATGACCGCGCCGCTGCCCTGGCTGGTGGTCACCACCGTCGGCTCGCGCGAGGAGGCGCAGGCCTTGGCGCGCGCCATCGTTCACCTGCAGCTGGCGGCCTGCGTGCAGATCGAGCCCATCGAGAGCATCTACCGCTGGCGCGGCGAGGTGTTCGAGGACAGCGAGTTTCGCGTGCTGTTCAAGACCCAGCCCAGCCAGTACGCGCAGCTGGAGGCCGCCATCCGGGCGCGCCACCCGTATGATTTGCCGGCCATTCACGCCATCGCCACCGTGGCGGCCGACCCGGTATACGCGGCCTGGGTGGCCGAGAACTCGGGTGGCCCCGGCGACCGCGTGCCGATTGGTGGAATACTATAAAAATAGTAGCTACTTGCGCTTGTGAAACAAGCGCTGCAGCACCAGAACGCTTAAAACCGTTCCAGCTCCGGAAACGGCAGTCGTCCGCCGCGCACCACCGCCTTGCCGTATTCGGCGCAGCGCGCCAGCGTCGGAATCAGCTTGCCGGGGTTGAGCAACTCGCCGGGATCGAAGGCGTGCTTGAGCGCCAGCATCTGCGCGTTCTCGGCGGCGGTGAACTGCACGCACATCGAGTTGAGCTTTTCCACCCCCACCCCGTGCTCGCCGGTGATGGTGCCGCCCATGGCGACGCTGGTCTCCAGGATGTCGGCGCCAAACAGCTCGCAGCGGCGCAGCTGGTCGGGGTCGTTGGCGTCGAACAGGATCAGCGGATGCAGGTTGCCGTCGCCGGCGTGAAACACGTTGCAGCAGCGCAGGCCGTATTTTTTCTCCATCTCGGCGATCGCCAGCAGGATGTCGGCCAGGCGCTGGCGCGGAATGGTCGAGTCCATGCACATGTAGTCCGGGCTGATGCGCCCGCTGGCCGGAAAGGCGTTCTTGCGCCCGCTCCAGAACTTCAGGCGCTCGGCCTCGGACTGGCTGACGGCGATGCGCGTGGCGCCGGCGCCTTGCAAGACCGCGGACATGCGCTCGATTTCCTCGGCCACCTCCTCGGGCGTGCCGTCGCTCTCGCACAGCAGGATCGCGGCCGCATCCAGGTCGTAGCCGGCGTGCACGAAGTCTTCCACCGCGCGCGTCATCGGCCCGTCCATCATCTCCAGCCCGGCCGGGATGATGCCGGCGGCGATCACCGCGGCCACCGCCGCGCCGGCCGCGCGCACGTCGGCAAAGCTGGCCATGATGCAGCGCGCGAGCAGCGGCTTGGGCAGCAGGCGCACCGTCACCTCGGTGGTGACGGCCAGCATGCCCTCGCTGCCGGTGACCAGCGCCAGCAGGTCGTAGCCCGGCGCATCCAGTGCCGTGCCGCCGAACTCCACCGCCTCGCCGTCCACGGTGAAGCCCTTCACGGCCAGCACGTTGTGCAGCGTCAGCCCGTACTTCAGGCAATGCACGCCGCCCGAGTTCTCGGCCACGTTGCCGCCAATGGTGCAGGCGATCTGGCTGGACGGGTCGGGCGCGTAGTACAGGCCATGCGCGGCGGCCGCCTCGCTGATGGCCAGGTTGCGCACGCCGCATTGCACGCGGGCGGTGCGCGCCAGCGGGTCGATCTTCAGGATCTGGTTGAAGCGCGCCAGCGACAGCGTCACACCGCGCTCGTGCGGCAGCGCGCCGCCCGACAGCCCGGTGCCGGCGCCGCGCGCCACCACCGGTACGCCCAAGGCGTGGCAGGCCTGCAGCACGGCGCGCACCTGCGCGTCGGTTTCGGGCAGGGCCACGGCCATGGGCCGCTGGCGGTAGGCGGCCAGGCCGTCGCACTCGTAGGGCGTGGTCTGCTCGTCGGTCCACAGCAGGGCGGCGGGCGGCAGCACGGCTTGCAGTGCCTGCACCACCTGGGCTTGCCGCTGGGCGAAGGCAGGGGCCTGGGCGGTGTCGTCCGCTGGGGATGACTGGGAATCTTGCATGGGAAAGGCCGGGAACAGCGGTGCTGACACTATAGCGATCGGGCGCGCAGCAGGGCTGTTGCCAGCCACCCGCGGGCGTAAAAAAGCCCGCTCGGGAGCGGGCCGATGGACGCCGGGACGCGCGCGGGCGTCAGGCTGCGCTCAGCCAGTAGCCGGCGTTGAAGGGGCTGCTCATGCGCAGCGCCAGCGGCGAGATGTCCACGAGCTTGTCGGTGGGCATTTTTTCGGTCGCTTCGGTGGCGTCCGCGCTCACCTCGGCTTGGGCCTCGTTGGCCCGTTCTGCTTGGCCAGCTTGTGCAGAACGGGCTACAGAAAAGAATAGAAACACCGGAACGGTATCTTGCGATCGCCCCAGTAGTCGGCGGCATCACGGAAGATGTCCAGCAACTGCTCGCGCGCTTCCTTGTCGAACTTGGCGGTGGCCGGAATGTGCTCCAGCACCACGATGAAGCCCGGCTGCGCGCCCGCCTTGTGCAGCGGATCGGTCATGCAGTCGTACAGGGCGTCGAAGTTCTTGCCGAAGTGCGCCGGCAGGTTGAACTGCGCGGCCAACTGGTCGAGCACGTCCTGCTTGGTCTGCGCCTGCGCCAGGCTGGCGTACAAAAAGTGCTGGCCCAGCGCGGTGGCTGCTTCCTGCAGGTCGCTGGCGTGGAACGCGCGGATCGACTGCACGATGTTGCTGCGCACGTTCTTGAGGGGCGTGTCCCCCGGTTGACGAAGTGGCTGATCCATCTCCGCTGCTCTTTCTGAAGTCAATGACCGATCCGGGACAGCCAGCTGCACCGGTTGAAACTGCTCATGCGCCTTCATGGCTCGACGATCCTCTTGAAGCTCGAATAATGGTCGCTCGTGTACCAGCACGCGTCGGGTTGGGTGCGCTGGACGCCGCCGCAGACGATGCGGCGCGCGCCCCGATGGCGCAGGCCGGGGGTCTCGACGGTGTATTCACGGTAGTAGCCACGCCGCTTGGAGGGCAGCAGGCGCTCGCGATTGCCGAACACCACACCGTCCTTCTCGTACGCAAACGGCCCGCCCTGGTGAATCAGGCGATACGTTTGCTGCCCCTGCCGTGGCAGCTGGGCCACCCCGATGGTGGTTTCCGCTCCCTCCGGGCCGCTGCGCGCCTGTGCCACATCGGCGCCGGCCCCCAGGCCTACGCACAGCGACACGATGACCAGCGATCGGGCAACCAGCGATGCCGCTGTTCGCAACATGAAAAACACCTCTCGAAAACCTCCGGGTTAACCCGAAAATCTCAAGGCGATAGTGTGCCGCAGCGGGCGCGAAAAATCAAGCACCAGCCCGCGGGCTGCGGGCCGGGTCCAGGCCGGAAAGTGCCAAATTAGTGTGCGCTCACTAATTTAATAAGTCTTTCCATTCAACCATTTGCATCCACCACGGCAAGCGCCGTGAGGTTGACGATGCGGCGCACGGTGGCGCTGGCCGTGAGAATGTGCACAGGTTTGGCAGCCCCCAGCAGCATGGGGCCAATGGCGATGTTGCCGCCGGCGGCCGTCTTGAGCAGGTTGTAGGCGATGTTGGCGGCGTCGATGCCGGGAAACACCAGCAGGTTGGCGTTGCCCTGCAGAACGCTGCGCGGCATCAGCGCCTGGCGCGCGGCGCCGTCCAGCGCCACGTCGCCGTGCATCTCGCCGTCCACCTCCAGCCAGGGCGCCTGCTCGCGCAGCAGCGCCAGGGTGCGGCGCATCTTGAGGGCGCTGGGCTGCTCGCTGGTGCCGAAGTTGGAGTGCGACAGCAGGGCGGCCTTGGGCGTGATGCCAAAGCGCAGCATCTCGGTGGCCGCCATGGCGGTGATTTGCGCCAGCTCCTCGGCGCTGGGGTCGTAGTTGACGTGGGTGTCCACCAGAAACAGCTGGCGGTCGGGCAGCAGCAGGCCATTCATGCAGGCATAGACGGCGGCGCCGGGGCGCCGGCCGATCACCTGGTCGATGTAGTGCAGGTGGTTGGCGGTGGTGCCCCAGGTGCCGCAGACCAGGGCGTCGACCTCTCCCTTGTGCAGCATCATGGTGCCGATCAGGGTCAGGCGCCGGCGCATTTCGATCTTGGCCACCTGCACGGTGATGCCCTTGCGCTCGGTCATCTGGTGATAGCTCTGCCAGAAGTCGCGATAGCGGTGGTCGAAGTCGGTGTTGACCACGTCGTAGTCCGCGCCTTCCTTCAGCCGCAGGCCGAATTTCTCGATGCGCTGGGCGATGATGGCCGGCCGCCCGATCAGCGTGGGTCGGGCCACGCCCTCGTCCACCACGATCTGGGCGGCGCGCAGCACCCGCTCTTCCTCGCCTTCGGCGTAGGCCACGCGCTTTTTGGCGGCCAGCCGGGCGGCGTCGAAGATCGGGCGCATGGTGGTGCCCGAGGCGTAGACGAAGGTCAGCAGCTTCTGGCGATACGCCTCCATGTCGGCAATGGGGCGCTGGGCCACGCCGCTGGCCGCCGCCGCCTCGGCCACGGCCGGGGCGATCTTCATCATCAGGCGCGGGTCAAACGGCTTGGGGATGAGGTACTCGGGCCCGAAGCTGAGTTTTTCACCCGCATAGGCGCGCGCCACTACCTCGCTTTGCTCGGCCTGCGCCAGCTCGGCGATGGCGTGCACGGCGGCAATCTCCATCTCGCTGGTGATGGTGGTGGCTCCGCAGTCCAGCGCACCGCGAAAGATGTAGGGGAAACACAGGACGTTGTTGACCTGGTTGGGGTAGTCGGTGCGGCCGGTGGCGATCAGCGCGTCGTCGCGCACGGCCTTCACGTCCTCCGGCATAATTTCGGGGTTGGGGTTGGCCAGCGCCAGAATCAGCGGGCGCGCCGCCATGCGCGCGGCCATTTCGGCCTTGAGCACGCCGCCAGCCGACAGGCCCAGAAAGATGTCAGCGCCGTCGATCACCTCGCCCAGCGTGCGCTTGTCGGTCTTTTGCGCATACACCGCTTTGTCCGGGTCCATCAGCTCGGTGCGGCCCTCGTAGACCAGGCCCTTGATGTCGGTCACCCACACGTTTTCGCGCCGCACGCCCAGCTTGACCAGCAGGCCTGTGCAGGCCAGTGCCGCCGCGCCCGCGCCCGAGACCACCAGCTTGACCTGATCGATCTGCTTGCCCACCACCTTCAGGCCGTTGACCACGGCCGCACCCACCACGATGGCGGTGCCGTGCTGGTCGTCGTGAAACACCGGAATGTTCAGGCGCTCGCGCAGCTTGCGCTCGACGATGAAGCACTCGGGCGCCTTGATGTCCTCCAGATTGATGCCGCCAAAGGTCGGCTCCAGCGCGGCGATGATCTCCACCAGCCTGTCCGGGTCCTTCTCGGCAATCTCGATGTCGAACACGTCGATGCCCGAGAACTTCTTGAACAGAACCCCCTTGCCTTCCATCACCGGCTTGCCCGCCAGCGGGCCGATGTCGCCCAGGCCCAGCACGGCGGTGCCGTTGGTGATGACGCCCACCAGGTTGCCGCGCGCGGTGTAGCGGAAGGCGGCGGCCGGGTCGCGCACGATTTCTTCGCACGGCGCGGCCACGCCGGGGCTGTAGGCCAGCGACAGCTCGTAGCGGTTGCTGACGGTCTTGGTCGGCTGCACGGCGATCTTGCCGGGCACCGGGTGCTCGTGATAGTCCAGCGCGGCACGCCACAGCTGGGCGTGCTTGTCGTCGTTGGCGGGCGGGGCGGGGGGGCGGGTCATGCTTTGGGGTCTCCTGGGGGCGCGTCGGGCTGGCGGAGCCGGTCCGGCGACGCATGCACGGACGATTGTAGGAAACGGCCCCTGTACGCCGGCGCGGGGCGCCCGTATCATCCGCCGTCACTGGTTGCAATGGAGAACCCGAATGGCGCTGATGGATTTCATCAAGAAGCAGTTCATCGACATCCTGGAGTGGACGGAGGAAGGCGACGGCACGCTGGCCTGGCGCTACCCCATGGCCGACATGGAGATCCAGACCGGCGCGCAGCTGGTGGTGCGCGAGTCGCAGATGGCCCTGTTCGTCAATGAGGGCCAGGTGGCCGACGTGTTCGGCCCCGGCACGCACAAGCTCACCACGCAGACGCTGCCGGTGCTGACCTACCTGAAGAACTGGGACAAGCTGTTCCAGTCGCCCTTCAAGAGCGATGTGTATTTCTTCAGCACGCGCCAGCAGATCGACCAGAAGTGGGGCACGCCCCAGCCCATCACCGTGCGCGACAAGGAGTTCGGCGCCGTGCGCCTGCGCGCCTTCGGCAACTACGCCTACCGCGTGGCCGACCCCAAGGTCTTCTACACCGAGATTTCGGGCACGCGCGAGTCCTACACCGTGGCCGACCTGGATGGCCAGCTGCGTGGCCTGGTCATGCAGAACATCGCCACCGGCATCGCCCAAAGCGGCGTGCCCTTCCTGGACCTGGCGGCCAACCAGCAGGCCTTTGCCCAGGCGCTGGCCGCCGCGCTGGCGCCCGCCATGGCGGCCTACGGCCTGAAGCTGGAGGCCACCACGGTGCAAAGCATCTCGCTGCCCGACGAGCTGCAGAAGGTGCTGGACCAGAAGATCGGCATGGGCATGGTGGGCGGCGACATGGGCAAGTTCATGCAGTACCAGACCGCGCAGGCCATCCCCAAGATGGCCGAGGGCGTGGCCGCCGGCGGCGACGCGGGCGGCTTGGCCGGCGCCGGGCTGGGCATGGGCGCGGGCGTGGCCATGGGGCAGATCCTGGCGCAGAACATGCAGTCGGCGCTGCAGGGCGGCGCTCCCGCCGCTGGGGGCGCAGCGCCGGCGGCGGCGCCGGTGGGCGTCAAGCCCGAGGACGTGATGGCCACGCTGGAGAAGCTGGGCGAGCTCAAGGCCAAGGGCATCCTGACCGAGGACGAGTTCAACGCCAAGAAGGCCGAGCTGCTCAAGAAGCTCGTCTGAAACCATAAAAACAATAGCTGCTTGCGCTTGATGGATGGGCGCTAGAGCCATAAAACACTCATAAAATGGCCGCCGGCGCCCCGCAGCGTCACTACCGCGCCCTGTGCCCCTCCTGCGGCGCGCCGGTCGAGTTCCGCAGCGCCGCGGCGCCCTACGCCGTGTGCGGCTACTGCCGCAGCACCGTGGTGCGCGAAGGCCGGCAGCTGAGGCGCATCGGCCAGATGGCCGAGCTGTTCGACGACCACAGCCCGTTGCAGCGCATGGCCAGCGGCCGCATCGCGCTGGACGGCCAGGACCTGCCCTTCACCCTGATCGGGCGGCTGCAGTACAAGAGCGAGGCCGGCGTCTGGGCCGAGTGGATCGCCGCGCTGGATGACGGCCGCACCGCCACCCTGGGCGAGGACAACGGCGCCTACGTCTTCACTCAAGCCGACTCCGCCGCCAAGGTGCCGCCCGACTTGCCCCAGCAGGCCGCCGGCAGCACCGTGCAACTGGATGGCCAGCCCTGGGTGGTGGCCTTCAGCGGCGCGGCGCAACTCATCGCTGCCGAGGGCGAGCTGCCCAAGCTGCCGGCGCTGGGCCAGGCCTTCGATCTGGTCGAGCTGCGCAGCGAAGACGGCCAGGTGCTCTCCATCGACTACGGCCACCGGCCGCCGCAGATCGAGCGCGGCCGCGCCGTGCGACTGGAAGACCTGCAACTGAAGGGCCTGAAGGACGAATCGGTGCGCGAGGACAGCGGCGGGCGCCAGTTCAACTGCCCCCACTGCGGCTCGCCCGTCACGGTGCGGCTCGATTCGTCCAAGAGCTGCACCTGCCCCAGCTGCCACAGCCTGATCGACCTGTCGGCCGGAATCGGCGGCGAGCTCAAGGCGGTGGAGCAGTCGGTGCACGCCAAGCCGCTCATCCCCCTGGGCAGCACCGGCCAGCTGCAAGGCGCGAGCTGGCAGGTGGTGGGGTTTCAACGGCGCATCGGCCAGGAGCCGGGCGACGACGAAACCTTCGCCTGGAGCGAATACCTGCTCTACAACCGCGAGCGCGGCTTTGCCTTCCTGGTCGACGCCGAGGACGGCTGGTCTCTGGTGCACACCGCCACCGGCGCGCCGCGCATTGCCGCCGATCGCAAAAGCGCCAAATACCTGGGCCAGACCTACACCCTGCAGTCCACCTACGAGGCCACCACCACCGAGGTGCTGGGCGAGTTCTACTGGCCGGTGCAAAGCGGCCAGAAGACCGAAAACCACGACTACGCCAACGGCATCAACCTGCTGTCCACCGAACGCGGCGCCGGCGAAGTCACCACCTCGGTGGGCAGCAAGGTCGCCGGCACCCTGGTGGCCGAGGCCTTTGGCCTGGCCGCGGGCAAGGACGCGTTCGAACGCCAGAGCGTCGGCCCCTTCGTCGCCTCCAAGGGCGTGGGCTGCATGACCATCATCGTCATCATCGCCCTCTTCTTCGCCATCGCCTTCATCATGGACAGCTGCTCGGGCTCGTCCGGCTACAGCCGCAGCTCGGGCGGCTCCTTTGGCGGCTACTCCAGCGGCGGCAGCCACAAATGATGTTTTCAACCCTCGGAGGTCATCCCCATGGAAACTGAATGGCTCAAACCCGCCGCCCTCGTCGGCTCGCTCGTCTACGCCCTCATCGGCGTGGTCATCTTCTGGGTCTGCTTCATCATCATCGACAAGCTCACGCCCTACGACCTGTGGCTGGAGATCGTCGAAAAGCACAACCGCGCGCTCGCCCTGGTGGTGGCCGCCATGTGCCTGGGCGTCAGCATCATCGTGGCGGCGGCGATCCACTGAGGCCGACGCATGCGAGGGGGTGAAAGTCCTGAATTCATAGCTGCTCGCGCAAGTCGGTCAAGCGCAAACGCCTGATTTGGCTTGCATTGGCGGGCCTCACGCTGGCTGCGGGGTGATAGGCTCGCGCCGCGGCGCCTCCAAGCCGCCCCACCGCACCCCTTGCATCCATGCCCACCCTCGACTGGCTCAACCGCGCCACCGCCTTCTCCACCGCGTCCGAAGTGCCCTACCGGCTGCTGGACAACGTCTCCACCCACGGCGACGCCGAGGCCGCGCAGCACAACCTGCTGATCCAGGGCGACAACCTTGAGGCCCTGAAGGCCCTGCTGCCGTTCTATCGGGGGCAGGTCAAATGCATCTTCATCGACCCGCCCTACAACACGCAAAGCGCCTTCGAGCATTACGACGACAACCTGGAGCACAGCCAGTGGCTCTCCATGATGCTGCCGCGCCTGCAGCTTCTGCGCGAGTTGCTCAGCGAGGACGGCTCGATCTGGGTCACCATCGACGACAACGAGGGGCATTACCTCAAGGTGTTGATGGATGAGGTGTTTGGGCGGGGGAATTTTGTGACCACGGTGCTTTGGCGGAAAAACTATTCGCCCAAATCGACGGCACGTCACTTTTCCGAAGACCACGACTATGTACTTGTGTATGCAAGGTCCGGAGACATGTGGCTCCCCAACCTCATGCCCCGCACTGAGAAGCAAGATCGGGCGTACAAAAATCCTGACCACGATCCACGCGGCCCGTGGAAACCGGGCGATCTTTCAGCACGCAACTTCTACGGCGCCGGAACCTACCCCATCACGACCCCAAGTGGCCGGTTTATTGAAGGGCCGCCGAACGCCATGTATTGGCGTGTCTCAGAAAGCAAGTTGCGAGAGCTTGATGCCGACAATCGAATTTGGTGGGGCAAGGATGGTTCGAACGTTCCCGCAATCAAGCGCTTTCTGTCCGAAGTCAAGCAAGGCATGGTTCCGCAGACTTGGTGGTCGTATGAGGAAGTCGGTCACACGCAAGATGCAAAGCGAGAAGTCGTTGAGTTGTTTGGGAATGACGCGTTCGGCACACCAAAGCCTGAACGTCTGCTCCAGCGCATCCTGCACATCGCGTCCAACCCCAACGACCTCGTCCTCGACAGCTTCCTCGGCTCCGGCACCACGGCCGCCGTCGCGCACAAGATGGGCCGCCGCTGGATCGGCATAGAAATGGGCGAGCACGCCGCCACGCACTGCCTGCCGCGCCTGCAAAAGGTGCTGGATGGCGAGCAGGGCGGCATCAGCCAGGCCGTGAACTGGCAGGGCGGCGGCGGCTTTCGCTTCGCCCGCCTGGGCGCGCCGATTTTTGACGCGCATGGCTGCATCCACCCCGAGGTGCGCTTCGCCACGCTGGCGGCTTTTGTCTGGCAGCAGGAAACGGGCCAGACCTGGGATGCCGCCCAGGGCCGTGCGGGCACGCCGTGGCTCGGCACGAACTCTGTTTTTGATAGCTTCTCGCGCTTGCCGGATAAGGGCGAGGCTGCGATTTTGCTTAAAACGAGCGCCGCAGGCCCTCACCCCAGCCCTCTCCCAGAGGGAGAGGGAGAGGGAGCCAGACCGGGAGGCGCGGCGCGGGTTTCACTCCCTCTCCCGCTGGCGGGAGAGGGCGGGGGTGAGGGTGTGCCCCTGCCCCTGCCCGTGCCCGTCCTGCGCAGCCGCACCGCCTACTACCTGCTGTTCAACGGCATCCTGGGCGACAAGCGCCCCGCCAGCGGCAACGTGCTCACGCGCGCGGTGCTCGATGCCCTGTTGCAGCTGCACGCCACCACGCCCCACCCCGAGGCGCTGCTGGTGGTCTATGGCGAGGCCAACCGCCTGGGCCCCGAGACGCTGGCCCGCGCGCGGGTGACCTTCAAGCACATTCCGTATGACGTGAAGGCGAGGTGAGGGATATGGATCGCTTCGAGACGGCTGCTGAACTCCAACACTGGCTGCGCAGCCATTTCCCGAAGGAGGACGAGCGCCACGAGTGGAAGGAGTGGCACTCGCTCAAGTCCAACATCTCGGGCCGCAAGGGCGAGGACTTGGCGTCTTACATCAGCGCCCTGGCCAACATGGAGGGCGGCTGCGTGGTGATTGGCGCGCAGGACAAAACCCTGGCGCCCACGGGCATCCAGGACTTTGCCGACTACACGGTGGAAAACCTGGTGCACCGCGTGCTGGGCAAGACGCCGGGCCTGCCGTCGATGGGGCTGCATGTGCAGGAGCTGCAGGCGCGTGACACCGGGGCCGTGGTGTGGCTGGTGCATGTGCCGCGCCACGCCCCGCGCGAATTGGTGCTGGCGCACGACAAGGCCTGGCAGCGCGATGGCGACAGCCTGGTGGAGCTGCGCGAAGACCGGCGCCGCGCCATCCTGGCCGAGCACCTGGCGGGCGAGGACTGGAGCGCCGCCTTGGTTTCCGAGGCCACGCTCGCCGATTTGGACGAAGCCGCCATCGCCAAGGCGCGTGAAAAATTTGCCGAGAAGTACCAGCGTGAGACTTGGGCGGCGCAGGTGCCGCAGTGGAGCACCGAGAAGCTGCTGGACAAGATTGGCCTGACCATCCATGGCCGCATTACCCGCGCCTGCCTGTTGCTGCTGGGCAGCCGTGAAAGCGCCACGGCGCTGCTGTCGCCCCATCCGGTGGAAATCACCTGGAAGCTGGCGGCCGAGCGGGTGGCCGAGCACTTTCACCCGCCCTTCCTGCTGACCACCACCAAGGTGGCCCAGTCCATCCGCAACCCCAATATCAAGCTGTTTCCGGCCAATGAACTGCTGGCCGTGACCCTGCCGCGCTACGACACGAACACGGTGCTGCTGGAAGGGCTGCACAACTGCCTGGCGCACCAGGACTATGCGCAGGGCGGGCGCGTGGTGGTGGAGGAAACCGTGGGCCTGGTGCGCATGACCAACCTGGGCGGTTTTTTCGACGGCCAGCCCGACGAGTACGCCAGCGGGGTGCGCACGCCCGAGCGCTACCGCAACGAGCGCCTGGCCAAGGCCATGGCCGAGGTGGGCATGATCGACAAGGTGGGCTTTGGCATCCACGACATGGTGCAGGCGCAGCGGCGGCGCTTTCTGCCGCTACCGGACTATGAGGGGTCGTCGCCCCTGCGCACGGTGTTCAACGTCTATGGGCAGGAGATCGACGAGAACTACAGCCACTGGCTGATGGAGCGCACCGACTTGCCTATCGAGCATGTGCTGTGGCTCGACCGCGTGCAGAAAAAGCGCAAGCTGGATGCGGTGCAGGTGGCGGAGCTGCGGCGGGCGGGCCTGATCGAGGGGCGCAGCCCCCACCTGAATATCTCTGCCCAACTGGCGGTGGCTACGGGGCAGGAGGTGGAGTATCTGAACCAGCGTCGGCCAGATGCCGATGACTACAAAGCCGCCTTGTGCAAACTGCTGGCGCTGGGGCCGCAACCACGCGCCAAGATTGACGAATTGCTGCTGCCCAAGCTGCAACTGTGGATTCCTGAACTGGTCCAGCGCAAGGAATACGTCCGAACCCTCCTCAAGGAAATGTCCAAGGAAGGACGCATTCAGAACATTGGCGGAAAAACCAAGGCGGCCCGGTGGGCGCTGACGCCGGATGGCGTGTCACCCAACAACCACCAAACACCACCAAATACCATCCAATCCAAGGTGGGTTTTCCCAAATGAGATTTTAAAAGTTCTTTTAAATCAATAAGTTAAATTTGGATTGGCTGCTTTTTTCCTCAATCTTCCCCAATCATTTCCCAATTCATGCCCCCCATCACCCTCAAGTCCTACCAGCAAACCGCGCTCGACACCCTGGCCGCCTTCGCCCGCGCCGCACGGGTGCATGGCCCGGCGGGCGCGTTTGGCGGACTGGCGGGCCGCCCTTGGCACGCCGGGGCGTTTGGCGCCGATCTGCCCTGCGTGTGTCTGCGCATCCCCACGGGCGGCGGCAAGACGGTGCTGGCCGCGCACGCCGTGCCGCTGCTGGCGCGCGAATGGGCGGCGGTGGATGCGCCGGTGGCCGTGTGGCTGGTGCCCAGCGATGCCATCCGCCAGCAGACGCTGAAGGCGTTGCAGACGCCTGGCCACCCGTACCGCGCGGCGCTGGCCGAGACCTACGGCGAGGGGCTGCGCGTGTGCACGCTGGAGGACGTGGCGCAGATTGCCCCGCCCGAGTGGGGCCGCAATGCCATCGTGGTGGTGGCCACCATTCAGAGCTTTCGCATCGAGGACGCGGGCCAGCGCAATGTGTACAGCTTTGCCGAGAGTTTCGAGCCGCATTTCAAGGGCGCGGACGAGCGGGCGCTGGGCTGCTTGCGCGAGCTGCCCGATGCACTGGTCACGGCCGAGGATGTGGCGCGCGACACCACCGGCGTGCTGGCGGGCTTTGCAGGCCAGCCGCGCTGGAGTCTGGCCAACTGGCTGGCGCTGCACCAGCCCATCCTGATCGTGGACGAGGCGCACAACACCAAGACGGACAAGAGTTTTACGGCGCTGCAGCGGCTGAATCCGAGCTTCATCCTGGAGCTGACGGCCACGCCCATCGCCGCCAAGACGAATGTGCTGTACCACGTCAGTGCGCAGGAACTGGCGGCCGAGGACATGATCAAGCTGCCCATCGTGCTGGCCGAGCACCCCGAGGGCTGGCCCGCCGCCGTGTTCGGGGCGGTGCAGACCCAAAGGGCGCTGGAGGCCGAGGCGCTCAAGGACGAGGCCGCCGGCGCCGGCTACGTGCGCCCCATCGTGCTGTTCCAGGCGCAGAACGCGGGCGAGGAGATGCCGCCCGAGAAGCTGCGCGACTACCTGGTCGATGAGCTGAAGTTGCCGGCCAATCAGGTGGTCGTCGCCACCGGCACGCAGCGCGGCCTGGACGACATTCACCTGGCTGCGCGGGACTGCCCGGTGCGCTACGTCATCACCGTGCAGGCGCTGCGCGAAGGCTGGGACTGCCCCTTTGCCTACGTGCTGTGCAGCCTGCAAAAGTTGACCAGCGCCACGGCGGTGGAGCAACTGCTGGGCCGGGTGCTGCGCATGCCGCATGCTCGGCGGCGCGGGCGCGGGGCACTCAACCGCGCCTACGCCCATGTGTGCGCGGCGGAGTTCTCGCAGGCCGCGCATGCGCTGGCCGACCGGCTGATCGAGCACATGGGTTTCGAGGCGCTGGACGTGGCCAGCATGATCGCGCCGCCCGGCAGCATGCCGTTGTGGCAGGAATTTGAGTCAAATCGGCCTCTGGCGCCCGTCCAGAAAGCGCCAGTAGCTACTATTTTTGATGAAATTGCCGCCACACCCGAGCTGCTGACCTTGCCCGGCGTGCAGCTGCGGGACGTGGCCGGCGCGCAGAGGGTGGAGGTGAGCGGCCATATCGGTGAAGACACCGAGGCACTGTTGCTGGCCCCGGTGCGCGGCGCCAAAAAGCAGGAGCAGCTGCGTGAAAAGGTGGCGCAGCACAACGCGCTGGTGGCGGCGCAGACGGCGCCCGCCTCGCGCGGCGCGCCCTTTGCGCCACTGCCCACGCTGGGTTATCGCACCGCCGCGCAGGCGCCGCTGTGGCCGCTGGAGCGCGAGGCCGTGCTGGAGGCGGTGGAGCTGGACCTGCTGGCGCCGCAGGCGGTGCAGCTGCCCAGCTTTCAGGTGGCGCAGGAGTCGGACGTGTTCGAGATCGGCATGGACGGCGCCCGCGTGGCGCTGCGCCGCACGGGCAGCGCGCAAATGGCCATGGACTGGGAGAGCAGCAGCATCGACGCCGAGACGCTGGTGGGCTGGCTGGATCAGTCGCTGTTCAAAGCGCCCGAACTGGCCGGACTCACGCAAGGCCAGCGCCGCGCCTACCTGGCCGCCGCGGTGAACCACCAGCTGCACGGCTGCGGCGTGCCGCTGGTGGTGCTGGCGCAGGCGCGGTTCAAGCTGGCGCGCGCCATCGAGGCGCATGTGGGGGACCTGCGCGAGGCGGCCACGCGGCGCGCCTTCCGGCAGCAGGTGCTGGGCCTGGGGGCTGGCGATGGCAGCGCATGGCTGATCGAGCCCGACTGGGCGCATCCGCATGTGTTCGAGCCGGGCCGCTACCCCGCGCCGGTGGCCTCGCGCTACGGCGGGCGTTACCAGTTCGGCAAGCACTACTTCCCGGTGCTGGCCGATCTGAAGGACGGCGGGCAGGAGTTTCAATGCGCGCAGCTCATCGACCGCCACCCCCAGGTGCTCCACTGGGTGCGCAACCTGGACACCGCGCCCTGCGGCTTTGGCCTGCCCACGTCGCGCGGGCGCTTCTATGCCGACTTCGTGGCCGAGCTGGTGGATGGGCGCGTGGCGCTGCTGGAGTTCAAGGGCGCGCACCTGCTGAACGACCCGTACGAGATTGAAAAACGCCAGGTGGGCGAGGTGTGGGCACGCGCCAGCGGTGGGCGGGCGGTGTTTGGCTGGCTGACCATCGACGGCCTGGCGCAGCAACTTGAAGCGGCGCTGGCATGAGCACGGCCAGCGCCGCGCCGGCCCCGCGCCCCATCGCCGTGGCGCTGCTGGCCAGCGTGTTCGTCATCGCGGCCTGCGGGCTGCTGTACGAGCTGGCGGCGGGGGCGCTGGCCGCGTACCTGCTGGGCGACTCGGTGCTGCAGTTTTCCACCGTCATCGGCACCTACCTGTTCGCCATGGGCGTGGGCTCGTGGGCCTCGCGCCATTTCGAGCGCGAGCTGCCGGCGCACTTCCTGCGCATCGAGCTGTTGATCGCCCTTGTGGGCGGCGCGCTGCCGGCCGTGCTGTTCATCGCCAACGCCACGGTGCCGGGGGCGTTTCGGCCGCTGCTGTATGGCATGGTGCTGGCCGTCGGAACGCTGGTGGGGCTGGAGATTCCGCTGGTCATGCGCATCCTGCGGCGCGACGTGGCGCTGAAGGACCTGGTCAGCCAGGTGCTCACCTTCGATTACCTGGGCGCACTGGCGGTGTCGCTGGCTTTTCCGCTGCTGCTGGTGCCGCGCCTGGGGCTGATCCGCACCGGCTTTCTGTTCGGGCTGATGAACGCGGCGGTGGCGCTCTGGGCGCTGTGGCTGTTTCGCCGCGAGCTGCCGCGCTGGCGCGAGTTTGCCGCCGCCTGCGCCCTGGTGGTGGCCCTGCTGGCCGCAGGCATGGCAGGCGCCGGCCAGATCACCACACTGGCCGAGGAGCACTTCTATCAGGACCGCATCGCCTTTGCCCACAGCTCGCCCTACCAGCGCATCGTGGTGACGGGCGGGCACGCGGGCTACCGTCTGTTTCTCAACGGCAACCTGCAGTTTGCCCAGCGCGACGAATACCGCTACCACGAGGCCCTGGTGCACCCCGCCATGGCTGCCTTTGGCGCGCCGCGCCGGGTGGCCGTACTGGGCGGGGGCGACGGCATGGCGGTGCGCGAAATCCTGAAGTACCCCTCGGTCGAATCCGTCACCCTGGTCGAGCTGGACCCGGCCATGACGCGGCTGTTTCGCGACACGCCGCAGCTGGCGGCGCTCAACCAGCAATCGCTCAGCAACCCCAAGGTGCACATCGTCAATACCGACGCCTTTCAGTGGCTGCAACACGGGGATGAAACCTATGATGTCATCGTGGTGGACTTCCCCGACCCCACCAACTTCGCCATCGGCAAGCTCTACACCAACAGCTTCTACGGCCTGCTCGATCGGCGCCTGTCGGCCAGCGGTTACGCCGTCGTCCAGACCACCTCGCCGCTGATCGCGCGCCAGAGCTTCTGGACCGTGGTGACCACCATCGAGTCGGTGGGATTCAGCGCCACGCCCTACCACGCCCACGTGCCCAGCTTTGGCGAATGGGGCTTCGTCATCGCCAGCCGCCGCCCCTGGCGCCTGCCCAGCGCGCTGCCCGCGGGCCTGCGATTTCTCGACGGGCCCTCGCTGCCCCTGCTGTTCGACTTTCCGCCCGACATGGCGCGCGTGCGGGCCGAGGTCAACCGCCTGTCTAACCAGGTGCTGGTGCACACGTACGAGCAGGAGTGGGGGAAGATCAAGTGACGGCCCCCCGGCATCCGGAAAGCCGCAAGCGGGGATTTAATGGTACAGATATTCTGTACAATAATTTCATGACACTCCAGACCACCTACAGCCAGGCCCGCGAGCAGTTCAAGTCTCTGCTCGACCGTGCCGCCGATGACCGTGAAGTGGTGATCGTGCGTCGCCGCACGGGTGGCGACGTGGCCATGATCGCCGCCGACGAACTCAGCAGTCTGCTCGAAACCGCCCACCTGCTGCGTTCGCCCGCCAACGCGGAGCGCCTGCTGGCCGCACTGGCGCGCGCGCGCGGCGGCCAGGTGCTCAAGGCGACGCCGTTGGACGAGCTGCAGGCCTTGCTGAAAGCGCCGGCGCATGAGTGAGCGGCTGGCCGTGTGTCACCCCGAATTCCTGCAAGACTTGCAATACTGGGTCGAGAGCGACCGGCGCACCGCGCGCCGCCTGCTCGATCTGATGCACGCCATCTTGCGCGATCCCTTCCAGGGCATCGGCAAGCCCGAGCCCCTGAAGTATCTGGGCGGCGATGTCTGGTCGCGCCGCGTCACGCAGGAACATCGCTGTGTCTATCTGGTCAAGGCGGACCGGGTCGAGTTTCTGCAGGGCCGCTACCACTACTGACTCAGCCGCCATGCGCCGGCGCACCCTGCTTGTCTCGTCCGCCGGCGTGCTCGGTGCCACGGCCTGCTCGCGCCAGACGCTGAACGCCATCGAAGGCGGCTTTACCGGCATCAGCCATGAGCGCGGCCACCTGCTGCGCGCCCCTTGGCCCACGCGCGCGCCCGACGTCGCGCGCCAGGTGCACACGCTGATCGTCGGCGGCGGCATCGCCGGCCTGGCGGCGGCGCGCGCGCTGCGGCGCGCCGGGCACGAGGACTTTGCGCTGCTGGAGCTGGAGGACCAGGCCGGCGGCAACAGCCGCGGCACGCAGGTTGGCGGCATCGCCTGCCCGCAGGGCGCGCACTACCTGCCGCTGCCGGGCGACGACGCGCGCGCCGTGCAGGACTGGCTGGAGGAGCTGGGCCTGTGCCGGCGCGTGGCCGGGCGCTGGCGCTATGACGAGCTGGCCCTGTGCCACAGCCCGCAGGAGCGCCTGTTTTTCAACGGTCATTGGCAAGCCGGGCTGCTACCGCAGGACGGCGTGGGCGAGGGCACGCTGGCGCAGTACCGGCGCTTTGCCCAGTTGGTGCGCGCCGCCCGGCAGGCGGCGCACTATGCCATCCCGGTACAAAAATCGGCTTTTGCGCCCGCCCAGCTTGCGCAGGACGCTATCACTTTCGAAGATTGGCTGAATCAAAATGGCCTGACGGATCCGCTGCTGCGCTGGTACCTGGACTACTGCTGCCGCGACGACTACGGCGCCGGCCCGGGCGCCGTCTCGGCCTGGGCCGGGCTGCATTACTTTGCCAGCCGCCACGGTTTTCAAGCGCCGGGCGAGCGGGCGGACGACGACGAAGACGACGCCGTGCTGACCTGGCCGCAAGGCAACGGCTGGCTGGCCGAGCGCCTGGCCGCACCCTTGGGCGATCGGCTGCAGGCAGCGCGCG
Source organism: Burkholderiaceae bacterium (assembly GCA_041396485.1). Lineage (GTDB taxonomy): Bacteria > Pseudomonadota > Gammaproteobacteria > Burkholderiales > Burkholderiaceae_C > Ottowia. Next base: position 409,785 of record JAWKYM010000002.1, read on the forward strand.
TGGTTGCCCGCATCACGCCGGGGCGCCACGGCGTCACGGTGGATGCGCTGCACGCGCCCAGCGGCCGGCTGGAGCGCTGGCAGGCGCGGCAGGCGGTGGTTGCGCTGCCGGTGTGGCTGGCCGCGCGGCTGATCGACCCGGCGCCCGCCGCCCTGCGCGCGCGCGCCCAGGGCCTGCGCACCGCCCCCTGGCTGGTGGCCAACCTGCGCCTGCGCGCGCCGCTGCAAGACCACCCTGGCGCCGCGCCGGCCTGGGACAACGTGCTGTACGGCGCGGCCGGCCTGGGCTACGTGGACGCCATGCATCAAAGCCTGTCGCCCGCGCCCGGCCCCACGGTGCTGACTTACTACCGCGCGCTGGGCGACGCGCCCGATGGCCGCGCCCAGCTGTTGCAGCGGCCCTGGGCGCATTGGCGTGACGCCATCCTGGCCGAGCTGGGCACCGCCCACCCCGATCTGGCGGACAAGCTGCTGCGCATCGACCTGGTGCGCTACGGCCACGCCATGGCCGTGCCCACGCCCGGAGCGCTGCGGCAGGTGGCGCAGGTGCGCGCCGCCGCAGCCGCGGCCGGGCGTGCCCGCACCGAGACGCCGCCGCTGGTGTTTGACGATGCGCCGCGCCTGGCCTTTGCCCACGCCGACTGGTCGGGCTATTCGATCTTCGAGGAGGCCTTTACCCTGGGCGATGCGGCGGGGGCTGCGCTGGCGTGAATTTCTGCCGCATCGTGCGGCTCGGCTTCACATTTTTTTACCGGGGCCGGCCGGGGCGTCCGGAACTTTGCAGCAAGGTGGCTGCTCTTACCCCTGCAACGCGTGAATGACTCCTCCCATTGCCTTGACGCTGCCGAGCCCATTGGCTTCACGCCGACTGAAAACCTGAAGCGCTTTTCCTCCTCCCTCCCTCCTCCTCCTTCGCTTCAGGCCGTCTCGGCAGCATTTTTATTCTGACCGCGCCGCCTCCGCCCTCGGGCCGGGGCGGCGCGTTTGTTTTGGGGGGCGCTGCAGGCCAGCGACGGACGGGCGCGGCAGGGAACGCCGTCCGCGCAGCTCGGGGCTGGTCCGCTACGCGGGCCTGGTGTCTATGAAGCTGGGGCGCCCCATCAGCTTGTCGTCCAGCAGGCGCGTCAGGTTGGCGTGGCGTGCGCGCCAGTCCAGCTCGGGAAAGCGAAAGTCCAGGTAGCCCAGCGCGCAGCCCACGGCGATGTCGGCCAGCGTCATGTGGATGCCGGCGGCGCACCAGGGCTTGTCGGCCAGGCCGGCGCTCATGGCCGCCAGCGCGGCATCGACCTTGCCCATCTGCCGCGCGATCCAGGCGGCGCTGCGCTCGCCCTCGGCGCGGCCGGGCCAGGTGCGCTCCAGCCGTGCCAGCAGGGCGGCGTCCAGCAGGCCGTCGGCCAGTGCCTCCCAGGTCTTGACCTCCACGCGTTCGCGGCCGGGCGCCGGGATCAGCTTGCCCACGGGGGAGAGCGTGTCCAGGTAGTCCACGATCACGCGCGAGTCGAACACCGCGTCCTGCCCGTCCATCACCAGGCAGGGCACCTTGCCCAGCGGGTTGGCGGTGGCGATGGTGGTGTCCGCGGCCCACACGTCCTCGGGCACGAACTGGTAGTCCAGCTTCTTTTCGGCCAGGACGACGCGCACTTTGCGCACGTAGGGGCTGGTGAGGGCGCCGATCAAACGCATGGTCATGAACGCTGGGTCAGGGAGGCCGGGATGCCCCGGAGCGCTGCCATTTTAGGGGCAGCGCGGCGGCGCTGGCGTGACAGGGCGCTTCTACAATCGGTGCCATGGATCTGACCGCGCTCACCGCCCTTTCGCCGCTCGACGGCCGCTACGCCGCCAAGCTGGACGCCTTGCGCCCGCACATGGGCGAGCTGGGCTACATGCGCTATCGCGTGCAGGTCGAGCTGACGTGGTTCATCGCCCTGTCCGACGCCGGCTTTGCCGAATTCAAGCCCCTGTCGGCCGCCGCCCGCGCCCACCTGCAGGGCCTGCTGCAAGGATTCAGCGAGGCCGATGGCGCCGCCATCAAGGCCATCGAGCGCAGCACCAACCACGACGTCAAGGCGGTCGAATACTGGATCAAGAGCCGGTTCGAAGGTCACCCCGAGCTGCAGGCCGCGGCCGAGTTCGTGCACTTTGCCTGCACCAGCGAGGACATCAACAACACCAGCCACGCGCTGCAGCTCAAGGCCGGGCGCGCCGTGCTGCTGCAGGGGCTCGATGCCGTGATCGAGCGCCTGCGCGCGCTGGCCCGGCAGCACGCGAGCGTGCCCATGCTCAGCCGCACCCACGGGCAGACCGCCAGCCCCACCACCGTGGGCAAGGAGCTGGCCAACGTGGTGGTGCGCCTGCAGGCCGCGCGCGCGCGCATCGCCGGGGTGCGGCTGCTGGCCAAGATGAACGGCGCCGTGGGCAACTACAACGCGCACCTGTCGGCCTGGCCCGGCTTCGACTGGGAGACCTTCAGCCGTCGCGTGGTCGAGGCCGACGAGCCTGCCGGCCTGGGCTTGGGTTTTCAGCCCTACAGCATCCAGATCGAGCCGCACGACTACATGGCCGAGCTGTTCGACGCCATCGCGCGCGCCAACACCATCGGCATCGACCTGGCGCGCGACGTGTGGGGCTACATCTCGCTGGGCTACTTCAAGCAGAAGACCAAGGCGGGCGAGATCGGCTCGTCCACCATGCCGCACAAGGTCAACCCCATCGACTTCGAGAACGCCGAAGGCAACCTGGGCCTGGCCAATGCCGTGCTGCGCCATCTGGCCGGAAAGCTGCCCATCAGCCGCTGGCAGCGCGACCTGACCGATTCCACCGTGCTGCGCAACATGGGCGTGGCGCTGGGCCACGCCGTGCTGGCCTGGCAGTCGCTGCTGATCGGGCTGAACAAGCTGGAGCTGAACGAGGCCGCCTTGGCCGCCGACCTGGACAAGGCCTGGGAAGTGCTGGCCGAGCCCATCCAGACCGTGATGCGCCGCTTTGGCGTGCCCGGCGCCTACGAAAAGCTCAAGGAGGCCACGCGCGGCCAGCAGGTCACGCGCGAGGCGCTGCACGGGCTGATCCGCACGCTGGATATCCCGCCCGCCGAGAAGGAGCGCCTGCTGGCGCTCACGCCCGCCACCTACGTGGGCAAGGCCGCCGAGCTGGCGCGGCGCGTTTGATCTTCAAGCCAAATTGGCCGCCAGCGCTTGATTGACAAGCGCAATATGCTATCTAAAAAAGAGTAAACGCGTGGCCCTCAAATCCACCATCTTCAAGGCCGAGTTGCAGCTGGCCGACATCGACCACGGCCACTACACCGACCTGCAGCTCACCCTGGCGCGCCACCCCAGCGAGACCGACGAACGCATGATGATGCGGCTGGTGGCGCTGGCCTTGAACGCGCACCAGGTGCAGGACCTGTGCGGCGGCGACGCGCGCATCGGCTTTGGCGCCGGCCTGTCCAGCCCCGACGAGCCCGACGTGCAGCTGCAGGACTTCACCGGCCGCACGCGCCTGTGGATCGAGGTGGGTCAGCCCGAGGACAAGCCGCTGGCCAAGGCCGCTTCCCGTGCCGATGCGGTCATCGCCTACGCGTTCAGCGCCGCGGCGGACGTGTGGTGGCGCGGCATCGAGGGCAAGCTGGCGCGGCTGGACAGGCTGCAGGTCTGGCGCGTTCCGACCGTGGACGCGCAGGCGCTGGCGCAGCTGGCCGAGCGCAGCATGCAGCTGCAGGCCACGCTGCAGGAGGGCGTACTGACCCTGTCCAGCGCGCGCGGCAGCGTCAGCGTGGAGCCGCTGCGCTGGAAGTGATCAGCCCGTGAGGCCTTCGGGCATCCAGGCCCCACAGGCCCAGCACTGCTCGAAGCCGCCCTCCACCAGCTCGCCGCACTGGGTGCAGCGCCAGCGCCGCTGCGGCAGGTGCGCCAGGTCATCGAGCAGCTGGCGCGCCGGCACCTCGTGCTCGGCGTGGCGCAGCCAGATCTCGGGGCGGCACTGATCGGGCGGCAGCTCGCCGGCAATGCTGCTCAGGTAGCGCCGCTCCACCGTGGCCGCGTAGCCCGCCTCGCACAGCAGGTCGGCCCAGACCTGGGCAATGGCCACATTGGGGGCTTGCGTCAGGCGGAACATGGGGTGCCGGAGCTTTGAAGCCAAAATGGGCTGCGACCGGCGCCCGTCAAACGCAAGCAGCTATCAAAAAAATAGTTGACCGGATCTACTTCCCGGTGCGGCTCACACCCGCATCCACCGTGCCGTACACCGTCACGCCCGGCCGGGCGGCGTCCAGGTCGGGGTTGCGGGGCAGGTTGGTGCAGGCGCTCAGCAGCGCCAGCACGGTGGCCATCAGGGCGCCGGCCAGCGGGCGCATCAACGGGGTTTTGCTCATGAGGCCAGTATGCCCCGGGACGAGGCGGCGTGCGGCCGCTGTCGGCCGCGGGTCGGTACCCAAGTGTTCTCGAAAGCCGTCTCGAATATGCAACAAAATTGTGAAAATCACAAATTCGCTTTAAAGTTGCAATGTCTTCAGGACGCTGCGTAGGAATTGGGCAGGAGGGGCGGCTGCGATCCTGGCCGTACCCGTCGGCTCAGGCGCAGGCCTTGAAGCCATCCATCGGGTGCCCGTTGGTGCGGCCCGCGCAGCGCCGGACCGCGCGTCCCGTTCAAATCAATGACACGAGGAGAGGATCCATGCCCATTTCATCCATTCGCCAGCTGGCCGTTGCCGCCGCGTTTTGCTGCGCCGCCCTGCCGGCCGCCCATGGCCAGGTTGTGACGAACTTGAACTACAACCTGACGTTGACGGACGCGGTTCTTCCCGACTTTCATTTTGATAGTGGCCAGCCCTGCGTCCTTCATACCGGTATTGATCCCACTCGCTACCGCACGGTGTCCATGACGGTGACGACCGCCGGCACCTACAATTTTTACGACACAGGGTATGTCGACGATGGCATGGATGGCTCTTTGGGGATTTACTCCGGCCCGTTCAGCGTAGCCAACCCTTCAGTCAGTTGCGTTGCCAGCGTGGATGACGATCAAGATGTCGTCCTCTCGCCGGGCACCTACACCTTGATTCTGACTTCGCTTGACGGCATCGATAACATTCCCGGGGCCTTCCGTTACACCATCGATGGTCCGACTGCCGTTACGCTATCTTCGACCAACCCAAGCGCCGTTGCACCGGTGCCGACCCTGGCCGAGTGGAGCCTGGGCCTGCTGGCCGCGCTGGCTGCCGGATTGGGCTGGCGCAACCTGCGCCGCCGCAGCGCCTGAGTCGGCTTGAGGGGGCGGCGCCGGCCGATTCAGCGCGCTGGCGACTCGGCGCGCGGCAGCCAGGCAAACGCCGCCGCCCCCGCCAGCAGCAGCGCCGACATGGCCAGCAGCGCGGCGGTGAAGGGCTCCAGCCCCAGCGCGGGCGCCCAGCCGGCCACCCAGCCGCTGACGGACTGCATCAGTGCCACGCCCAGAAACATCGCCATGGTCAGCAGCGAAAGCGCGCGCCCGCGCACGGCTGGCGCGTAGCTTTCGTGCACGTACCCGTACTGCAGCACGGCGAAGCCCGACAGCAGCCCGTACAGCACCGGCAGCACCACGTCCACCCAGGCGATTTGCACCAGACCCAGCGTGGCCACCAGAGCAGCCGCCACCAGTGCCATGGTCAGCAGCCAGCGCTGGCGCCCGCGCCCGCCGGGGGCCAGGCGGCCGAACAGCGCCGGGCTGCCGATGCTGGCCAGCGTCATCGCCAGCGCGACGTTGCCGCTGGCCACCAGCGAAAGCCCCGCGCGCTCGACCAGCAGCGGCCCCAGCCACAGGCCGCGGATGGTGATGAAGCTGGCATACGCCACCATGCCGTAGGCCACCATGCCCAGGGTGTGCGGCAGCTTGAACAGGCCCAGCAGGCCGCGCAGTGCGTCCATCGGCGAGGCGCGCGGCGGTGTGGCGCCGGGCGCCGATGCCGGTTCGTGCACGCGCCAGGCGATCAGCAGCCAGGCCACCAGGGCCGCGCCCGCCAGCGCGCCAAAGCCCCAGCGCCACGAGCTGCGCTCGATCAGCCAGGCCAGCGGCGTGGCCGTCAGCAGCATGCCCAGGTAGCCGATGCTCATCACCGTGCCCGACACGGCAGTGAAGCGCTCGGGCGCGAAGTGCCGGCTGGTGAACACGGTGCAGACCAGAAAGGCGGGCGAGCAGCCGGTGCCGATCAGCAACTGCCCCGCCATCAGCATGGAGTAGCTGCTGGCGTTGGCCGACAGCGCCGCGCCGGCCACGGTGAGCGGAAACGCCAGCAGGATGGTGCGGCGCACGCCCCACACGTCCAGCGAGATGCCCATGGCCACCTGCATCACGCCGAAGGCCAGGTGGTAGGCGGCCGACCAGTTGCCCAGCTCGCTGGCGCTCAAGGCCAGCTCGCGCATCAGCGGCGGCCCCATGATGGCCGCCAGCGAGCGGAACGCCTGGCTCAGCACGAAGGCGCAGGCCAGCGCCAGCAGCATGGCCCAGGCCTGGCGCACGGGCAGCGCCGGCGCGGGCTGGGCCGCGGCGGCGACGTTCGGGCGGGAGGGCATGGGGGAGCGGGTCTCGGCCTGATCTCAGTGCAAGATCAGCCCAATGCCGGCGTCGATAGAGCGCAAGCAGCTATCAAAATATGAGTCCCGATCAGTGATGGTGCCCATGCGCCCCATGCACGTGGCGGTGCGTGATCTCCTCCTGGGTGGCCGCGCGCACCGCCTTGACGGTGGCGACAAAGCGCAGGTCGTGCCCGGCCAGCGGGTGGTTGCCGTCCAGGTGCACCACCGGCCCCTTGATCTTGACCACGTTGTAGTGCACCGGCCCATTCGGCCCGGCGCCCTGCAGCTGTCCGCCCACCTTCACCCCGGGCGGAAATTCGCTCTTGGGGATGGTGCGCACCAGCGCCTCGTCGCGCTCGCCAAAGGCATCCCGGGCGGCCAGCTCCAGGTCGATCGACTGCCCTACCTCCAGCCCGGCCAGCGCCGCCTCGACCTTGGGAAACAGGTTGTCGTAGCCGCCGTGCAGATAGGCGGTGGTGCCGGCGTCCAGTGGCTTGCCGGTGCGGGCGTCGGTGATCTTGTAGGCCAGGGTGACGGCGCTGTCTGGGGTGATGGGCATGGGTGGTCGGGGGCCGTTGAAATGGGTGTGCGGGGGGCCGGCAGCCATCGGCGCGCGGCGAACCTCCGACTCTAACGTCTTGCGCCGCCAGGGTGCCAAGCGCCCGGGGTTTGTCGAGTCGGTGGCTTCGGACCACAATCGGGCCATGCGACCTGCTCGATCACCCCGGCCTGGCGCCGTCACACGCGTGCAGGTGTGCTGCCGCCTGGCGCTGGTGGCGCTGACCGGCGCCTCGGCCCCATCGGCATGGGCCGCTACGCCATACCCCGCCGGCATGACGCAGGTGGAGTACGTTGACGCGGCCAGCGGCCAGCGCACCCTGAGCTACATGCTGATCTATCCGGCCGCTCCGGCGGATGGGGCGGAGCCTTTCAGGATGCCGATGACCGAGGGCTTGCGGCTGTATCTGGACGCGCCGGCCGTGCCCGATGGCCCACGCCATCCGCTGGTGGTGCTGTCGCACGGCGCGGGCGGCAATGGCTCCAACTACGCGTGGCTGGGCCAATACCTGGCGGCCCGGGGCTACATCGTGGCCCTGGTGCACCACTACCGCGCCAACACCTACGACCGCAGCGCGCTGTATGTGCGCAACCGGCTGTGGCAGCGCCCGCGCGATATCAGCCTGGACATTTCCCATCTGCTGCAGGACCCGGTCTGGGGACCGCGCATCGACCCCGGCCGCATCGGCGCGGCCGGGCATTCGCAAGGGGGTTTTGCCGCGCTGTGGCTGGGCGGCGCCCAGGTCGACCCCGAGGCCTTCATGCGCTATCAACGCAGCTGGAAGAACAACCCCCTGGTGCCTGCGCACATCCGCGCGCGCATGCAGGTTGACGCGGCGCCCACGCAGCATCTGCGCGACGAGCGGGTAAAGGCGGTGTTCGCCATGGCGCCCGGCATGATCCAGGCCTTTGGCATGGATGCGAACGGACTGCGCCAGACGCGGGTGCCGGTCCATCTGGTCGTCGGTGCGGGCGACCAGACCACGCCCGCCGACGAAAACGCCGCGTTTGCGGCCCGGCACATCCCGCAGGCGCGGCTGCAGCTGTTGCCCGGCACCGTGGGCCACGAGATCTTCACCAACGAATGCGATGCGGACGGGCGCGCCAATTTCCCCGAATCCTGTGTCGATGCGCCGGGCGTGGACCGTGCCGCCCTGCACCAAGCGATCGGCCAGGCGGCGCTGGCGTTTTTTGACCGGACGCTGGATGTGCAGCGCGCCGCGGCAGGGCAAGAAATGCGCTGAGCGGGCGTTGATGCCGAAGGGAGTTCAAGTCGTTGGGGGCCGTTCGTTCGCACTGCGCTGGTCGAAGTGCCTGAGCCGGGCGGCACACTCCGCAGGCGCGGCCCGGCCCTCGTTGCGCCGAGCGGCCTTCGGCGTTCGCGCTGGTCGAGAAGGCGCGCTGGGCGCGCGGCCTCAGCTCAGGGCGTGACCAGCCCCTGCATGCGCACCACCTCGAAGTCCGCGCCCTTCACGGCGCCCAGCTCGCGCAGCAGCGCGTCATTGTTCCAGCGCGCGTCGGGCGCGCCGCTGATGTACCAGCTGGAGCCGTTGTCGGCGACGAACATGCCGTAGGTCTTGAGCGCCTGCAGGATGGCGCGCGATTCGGTGCTGGTGCCCGGCGGGATCGCGTAGGTCGCCTTCAGCCGCACCCGCATGCCCATCGGCGGCAGGCTGGCGCTGGTGTCGCTGGACGCCCAGTGCGTGGCCGGCGGCACATAGGCCCGGCGCGTGCGGCTGACGGTAAAGCGCAGGGCGTGGGCAATCACCCCGCTCGCCGCCTCGTCGTAGCGCGCCAACCCAGGGAAAATCGGCAGCCCGGCCGCGTCGGCGCTGGTCCAGCCCGGCTGGCCGCCCGGGCGCACGGTGTTGCTGTCCAGGTGAAACACCGCCCCGCCGCTGGCCAGCCAATTGCCGTCGGCCTGCGGGTAGGCGTTGCCCATTTCGTACAGCCGGTTGGCGTCGCGGTCGATCACCAGCACGTGCCGGTCGCCGCCAAAGGCGGCGCCGTCGGCGCGCTGGCCCTCGATCGGCGCATTGGGTGGCACCGGGTAGGGGCCGGGGTCGCTCTCGTCGCCGTAGTCGGTAAAGCTGATCCTGACCTGGGGCTGATCCGCGCCCACCACCACGTAGGGAATGCCGATCGGCGCGCCCTCCCACAAGCCCGCGCCAAAGTCCGGGTGCAAGCCGCGCGTGAGGCCGATGCTGGCGATCAGCGCGTCCGAATTGGGATCGACCGGCGCCGTGGAAATGTCCGTGTTCCAGGCGTTGTCGGCCGGGAACGGAACCGCCCCGTTCAGGCTGGCGCCCGGGCCCAGCGAGGCGGCTTTCAGGTTGCCGTAGGTGGCGCTGCCCGATGGGGGCGTGGTGGGCGGGGGCGTCGTTGGCGGAGCGGTGGGCGGTGCCGTGGGTGGCGCAGGCTGCGTCGGCGTGCCTGCGCCGTCCGCCGCGTCCGATCCGCCGCCGCACCCCGACAGTCCGAGCAGGGCCACGATGGACAGTACGACAGCCCAGCGACATCCGTTTGGCGCTTGCCTGATTGCTGACATGTTCATCGTTCCTCGGCTGCTCTTGTCCTTCGCAGAAGCGGCGATCTTAGTCGCCCAGGGGCCGTCCTTCGGAGAGCATGACCAAGCGCGGATGGCGTCGAACGCGGAATTGCCATCCCTGTCGATGACTTCAGCGAATCTGTTCAGAGCGGGCGGGCAAGACCAACGAAGTGCTGGCTCCGCGCGGACAGGTACCGAGATGTTTGGCGCTTTGCTAGACTGGCGTGAACGTTGCTCTGGAACCCCCGCCCATGAATCGAGAGCATGCCCTTGATCTGCTCAAGCGCAGCAAGCCGCAATGGCAGGCACGGTTTGGCGTGACCAAGCTGGCGCTGTTCGGCTCCACCGCGCGCAACGCCGCAGACAAAGACAGTGACGTTGACGTACTGGTGACGTTTGACGGCCCGGCCACGTCGCAACGCTTTTTCGGGCTGCAGTTCTACCTGGAAGATCTGCTGGGTCAACCTGTCGACCTGGTGACCGAAAAGGCCTTGCGCCCCGAGCTGCGACCATTCATCGAGAAGGACCTGGCCCATGTCTGACCCGGGCCGCCGTGAATGGCGGCTCTACCCAAAGGCCTGACAGGGCAACCTGTCAGGCCTTTCTATTTTGGCTTTGGACGAGGTAAATCACACAACTTCAGGTATTTGCACGTCCTGAAGTGGGTCGTAAAGTGACAAAGCTATTGCTCTGTCTCTTTCAGTCGATTCAAGCGCTTAGAACGGCTCGTGTCACGAAGCTAGAGCGGTGAGCGACAAAGTATGTGCGACTACGTGAGTTCGGTGACGAACTAATTGAGATCGCGAGAAAGCAGTGTAGCGTCAGACTGGGGAACTCTGGCGATGTACTGCCGGCAGCCGTCAATCGTCGGCCCGGTGATCAGATGAATGCCTGCCGACTGTGCCCAAGATGGCGCCTGTTTGGCACATATCCCGCTCCTCTTGGCAAGCGTGCTAAGTGCGATAAAGATTGCCCGAAATCGCTCCAACTCTTTTAGGAGCACCACTTCCGAACAGCGACGTCCGACTCGGCGCTCTGTCGTTCTCAGATGGCCGTGGCGAATCAAGTGACAGAGTACTTCCCACTTGACGTTCAAGACGCGTCGAGCTTCATCCTTGGAAAGGAAATCAATCCCGACAGAGACTTGTTGTGATTGTCGCCACGCTTGGACATCTTTGATGCGCATGTAGAGGCGCTGCGCAATCGAACCTTGTTCAGATTTTGTACGTAGGGGGAAATCTCCAGCCATGACGGCTCGCAGAAATGGACCAGTTTCCACCCGTGTCACGACTGTCCGCAACACATGGGCTAGGCACCGATCACCTTTGGAGAGCTCCGCACAGCTCGCATGTTTGATCAAGTTAGTTTCAAACGTATCGATGTCCTCCTGAGAGAGGCCGAATGGAGAGGCGGTGAGCAAGCCCTCTTCGCCGACCAATCGCAACCGCTCTGTGGAAAAACCCAGATACGCCGCGGCATGCGATAAGGATCGGCGAGCCTTCACATTGGCCCGGAGCCGATCCTCCAGCGCAGCTGTGATCACACGCCGGCGTCTACCAGAACGCAAGAGCATGGCACCTTCCGGTGCCATGTCATCAATTGCTGCCGCCACACCCTCGGTGCGCATGTTGAGTCTCTTGGCGAGCTCAGCCACCGTTGTGATGCGGGGCGTGTTTCTTCCAAGAATCGGCCGATCGCCTTGTCGGCTTCGCTCGGCGTAGGCACTCAAGGTGGCAAGCAGGCGCGCTTTCCAACTTGGATCAGGTGCGCTGCGAATTCTTCGCATCAGTCCTGGGAACACTACATTTAGGAGCGAGGGTGAAGAACCTGTGCGGCGTTGCCAAAGTTCGAGTAGTACTTCGAACGAAACTGGCCACTCGTTCGCCATTGTTGCTCCGGCTTCGAGCAACTCGGAATATCGCCGCACACTCCGGTCCTCACGCTTCTTCAAGGGCTTTTCCTTGAGACCATAGAGAGCGAAAGCTCCCAGCCAGGTCAACATTTCCGGTGCGGTGACTTTTAGGGATGAGAGCGCCAATTCGGAAACAGGCGAAGTGGGTGACTCAGAAAGAATCGCTCCGCATCTACAGCGCTCATGATGAATCGCGTTCAACGTTAGCGCTCTATGGCATCGGGAACATTCGTCTACTAGCCACACCGCATGTTGGTGACATATGGGAGGGTCATTCAACCAAGCGTTGCGCCAATAGGAGTTTGTCTGGGGCGTTCTCCAGAAACTCACGGTTGGCGGGCAGCAACGCAATCGCTCGTGCGGGGAGACGTCAACGTTTCCGATCCATGTCGCGCGCTCCAAGCCGTTGCGGGCTGCCAGTCTCAGGGCGTAGCCTGGTGCAGATTCATCGCTGTACTGCGGTGGTCGAACCAACATGCGGCAGTTCCAGTTGCCTTGGGTCGCGGCGACGGTTACAGCGAAGTCCGCGGTCCTTCGGCTCAACCGCGTAAGTACGCTGATCGGTACCGCGAAACGGGCAAGGCCCTGCTTGCTGTCATGCCGGAACACCTTCTCGGCGCCGCTCTTCAGGTCTTCATAGAGCTCCTCGATAGGACCTGTCCAGACGTTGTGGTAAAGCGACTCATTGTCGAGAGGGATGCTGTCTTGCGGACACGCTGCAATCGGTAGTGCTGTGCCCTCAAGCGCAGCTAGGAGTTTGTCTGGGGCGTTCTCCAGAAACTCACGGTTGGCACCTCTCCCCGCGACTTCCAGTTGATGTGCCTGTACCAACCTCCTCACGATGTTGCGGCGCTTGGTGAGTCCGAGTCGAGCAAGTGCCTGCATACGCGCCGTTGGCTTTGCTGGGTCGCGACGAGCAAGTTCGGCAATGGTCGCGGCATCCTCCAGGCTGAGGATCGAAAACTTGCACCGGGCTCCAACGAGCGCCACGGGTTGAATGCCGAGCCTCCTAATCCACCGAGCCATCTGTTGTGATTGATGCCCAGTCTGCGGCGCAACTCGTTAGCAGGCACCCAGTGAACCCTCTGGTATTCCCCTTGTTCCACCTCCTGCACCCCGGCCGTGGATAGGGCCCGCATCGACTGCCGCCAAATCCCGCCATCTCCCTATCGGCAGTCGAGAGTAGCAGTCTGCATTCGCCAGAGTTCGATCAAAGAATCGGACGAGCGCCGCCTTGTGAACCGGATATGTCAATTTGTAATGAACGTCTCGCCTGGATGTCGTGTAAGGGTGGTGGCAGCCGGTTGGACGTTAGCCAGTCAGTTACCAGCTCCAGCGAATCCGTGCTTGACGATCTCTGTCCTTGCCGCGGCGCGCAGCGCCACTACGGTCAGCATCTTCGAGTAGAACGTCGCGAGAACGACTTCGTTATCAACGCCTCCTTTGGCGGCGATCGGCCCCCAAATTCCCTGCAAGACCTCCCGGCAATCGCGGTCCAATCCACGTTCTGAGACCGTGTAGTTGGGCTCAAACTGACCCATCAGCGTTTCACTTCGCGCCGCGTCAAGGTCGGCTTCACCATGGAAACAGCACGAGAAGTCGCCATGCTCTAAGCAAGCACAATACCCTCTGAGGCGCCACTGCATGCAGGTAGGGCGTCTGTTGCCAGCACGCAAGGCATATGAGAGGGCTTCGCCACCCGTGATAGCGACTCCACGCGGGAAGTTCTATGGTGGAAGCGGGGTTCGGTTGGGGCGACGTTCCATGCCAGTGGGCGTGATCTATTTCAACGCCGAGTTCATTGCAAAGTGCTCCGCCACTGCTGTGCGAAAGAACTCTGATCGCCAATAATTCCGTTTCTCGCCGCGAGACGCATTAGATAACCTGTCCACCACTCGTCAAGGTGTGACCTAACAATAGGCGATGAGTTGAATTCATTGCGCCTCCGGTGCGTACAGCTCCCCACGCCTTGGTCGGCAAGCCGTTGAAGTGTCGAGAAAACGGATTCCGCTCTGGCGTTGCTGGAATAGTGCTTCCGCCGAAAGCCAACTCAAGCAAGGGAAGGTCAATCTTCGGCTCGGAGCGTGTCATACTTCAGCTGGATAGCTCGGACCAGCAGGTTGCAGAATCGAGCGCAGGCGACCGCCCGTGGCTAAGGCGGTCGAACGTAGCAATGGGTCATCTACTGCCAGGTCGAGGCACGGGATGCCATCAACCTTCAAAAACGATCGCATAACCCGTGAGAACCCCTGCTCGACCGTTCTCGACCGAAGGGTGCAGCGTGACAACGCAACCAAAGCGGCTCCGGAGTTGATCGTTGACCTCTAGCAATCGTCTCGCGCGCGGGGTACCCGCAAGAATCAGTACACCACCAGGCCGCCCCAACTGCCTTGATCCAGTCCGCGGCATCATGGTGTGTTCGCTGACCGCCGCGGTCGACCAAATGATTGATCTCGTCGAGGACGACCAACCTTGTAGAACACTCTCGTAGCACAGTCATTAGCTGGGTGGTGAGTTGCGGTCGTGTGCCTTGTTCCAAACGGCGAGCCCATCGAAAAAAGTGTCGCGCTCGCGAGACCAGAGACGCTCGTGCGCGAAGGCACCTCAGGTAGACTGAGGTTGTCCCTGAAAAGTGGAGTTCTTGGTCTTGTTGAAAATATCGACAAGGAGTCAAGAAATGACAGCAAGGCAGGTGCGTGCGCAGTACACGCAGGAATTCAAGATGGAGGCGGTGCGACAGGTGCGAGCTGGCCAAGCCATTGCCGTGGTGGCCAAGGTCTTAGGCATACCCAAGGCCAGCCTGGGCAACTGGGTGCGCAACGCGGCCAAGGGCGAATTGAGCAGCGGGGGCGCTGATGACAAGGTTGCCAGGGTGTCCCCAGAGCAGATGGAGCTGGCCCGCCTGCGGGCAGAGAACGCTCGCTTGAGGATGGAGCGCGACATCGCAAAAAAAGCCGCGGCGTACTTCGCGCAGGACACGCTGCGAGGTACGCCTGGATTCACCAAATGAGGGTGAGGTATCCGGTCAGCCTGGCCTGCGAGGTGCTGGAGGTCAGCGCCAGCGGATATTTCAACTGGTTGCGCCGACGTCAGAGCAGTCGCAGCGGGCCACCCGCTGGCCACAGCGATGAAGCCTTGCTGGCGCACATTCGAGCCATCCACGCCGAGGTCAAGGGCGAATACGGCTGGCCACGCATGCACAAGGAACTGCTGGCCCGTGGCATCCGGGTGGGCAAAGACCGGGTTCGAAAGCTCATGCAGCAGCACGGCATCAAGGCCAGGACCAAACGCAAGTTTGTGGTCACCACCGACAGCCGCCATAGTTTGCCTGTAGCGCCCGACCTGGTGCAGCGGCGCTTCAACCCCGAGGCGCCCAACCAGCTCTGGAGTGGCGACATCACCTACATCGCCACCGATGAGGGCTGGCTGTACCTGGCCGCTGTCATCGACCTGTTTGGCCGGCAGGTGGTGGGCTGGAGCCTTCAGCCCCACATGCAGACCAGCCTGGTCAAGGACGCACTGGCCATGGCCTGGTGGCGCCGACGCCCAGCGGCTGGTTTGATATTCCACAGCGACAGGGGCAGCCAGTATTGCAGCGGGGAGTTCCAGGGTGTCTTGAAGGGCTGGGGCATACGCTCATCGATGAACAGGAAGGGCAATTGCTGGGATAACGCCCCGACGGAAAGCTTCTGGGGTCGGCTGAAAACGGCGAGTGTGCATGGGCACAAATTTGCCACGCGCGAGGAGGCCAGACGGGCTGTGATGGACTGGATGGCTTTCTACAATCACCGCAGGTTGCATTCGTCGCTGGGCTACCTCAGCCCGATGCAATTCGAGCAACGCTGGTACGAGGCACAGCGTAAAAAGGCCGCGTAATCGTTGGGCTAAGAACTACACGGAACAGGGGCAAGGTCAGTCGGCGAGAGGCTCCCCTGCGGACGTTCTACATAAACCGAGGAGCGTCCAGAAACGATGCGAGAACGGTCGTCCTTGACCAGAAACTCAGCCGCCGAAATATGTAAGTGACTATTTTCACCTGTGCTTGTCTCAACAAATCCTGAATGATAGGTGTCGTTGAGCGGCGAAGCATGGCGCTGATGCCCGCCGCACCTGCTCAGCGTCGATCGAGCCGGCAATTCGGTCGCGTTGCATATCGCGGCGGCAGCTTTGTTTCATTTGGGTTCCCGAACGGAGGCGAAAATGAGCATTGGCCTATTGGAGCGCGGGCAGCTGGCACTGCAATCGCAACGGTTCAGCAGTCTTCTCCGGGCTCGATTGACCACCTTGTATCCCGGCAAAGCATGTCTGGAACTACCGGTGGACGAGAACCATGAACAGCAGCACGGCTTTGTTCATGGTGGTGTCATCTCCTATCTCGCAGACAACACACTCACCTTCGCAGCTGGGTCAATTCTGGGCGATTGCGTCACGTCGGAGTTCAAGCTGAACTACGTCCGTCCCGCGGTCGGAAGCTCGCTGCTGATTGCCGAGGCCGAGGTGATCGCGAGCGGCAAGTCGCAAGCAGTTTGCCGTTGCGAGGTCTACTTTGTTAAAGACGGACAAAGAAGACTCTGCGCCGCCGCACAAGGAACGATACGAAGAATCGAATAACGGCTTGCGCAGGACGACGAACCGGCAAAGTATTGAGCCGCTTTCCGATGGTTCACCGAGCTTTGCCAATGTTCGTCATTGCCAGCGCCGATGAAAGGGCCAACGCGTGCGATAGAGACGAACGAGAAAGATTGCGGCCTGCCCTGCATTGAACGCGCATAGGCAGAAAATCGACGCGATCCGCAGCAACTCTTCTGGCTCGGTCATCCATGACGAATTTCACTTGGCGTCCCGAACCGACGGCGCCTAGTATTGCATCCTGAGAGCACTCCGACAGCGACCTCAGTTCTCCTCCTGACCTCCCTGCCGCGCTTGGCGCGGTTTTAGACCGGCGCCTAGCCGGTTTTTTTTCAGCGAAGGACGCAAGCTGCGGAAGAGCATTTCGGTAGCGCCGAGTATGACCAATTTCACCTGTCGCGCGCGTTCTGGCGTACCTAGCATTGAGCGTTCGGAAACTGCAGGTTCACATGCAAAAGACTCTCACTTCTAGAGCCAGATGGATACTCGCCCTTGGCAGCATTGGCGCCGCCTTGAGCGCACATGGGGCCAATCGCCCTTACCCAAGTACCGCCG
The DNA here is from genome assembly GCA_041396485.1 of Burkholderiaceae bacterium. Taxonomy (GTDB): domain Bacteria; phylum Pseudomonadota; class Gammaproteobacteria; order Burkholderiales; family Burkholderiaceae_C; genus Ottowia. Next base: position 426,534 of record JAWKYM010000002.1, read on the forward strand.
CGCCCTGCAACACAACCCTGCAAGCTTGCATAGACGGCGCCAACAGTGGTGACACCATCGTGCTGGTGGCCGACCAATACATCGCCGAAGACGTCATCATCAGCAAGAACCTCACTCTGGCACCGGGCCAGGCTCAGCCCAGCATTCGGACTGTGACTGCACTGGCTTCGACCACGGACGTGCAGGTGACGGTCACAGGTCTAACCTCGCGCGCCGGATACAGTCGCGTGCGCGGTTTTCTTGCACCGGGCGGGGGAAATTTGACGCTCACGGTCACTGGAAGCCAGCTGAGAGGAAGCGACTTCAGTTCAGGACTTGAACTCATAACCTCGAACAACCAAGGTGCTTATGGCGCGATCGTCGGTTCATTTCGACGAAACACCGTGATTCAAAATGGTTCCGTATCAGACTGCGCGCCAGCAGTCAACGCCTCGGCGCTCAACGGCCGCATGGCGGTAACGGTAGACCGCAACGACGTGCGTTTCACGGGTCTCGGGCAGTGCGCAGCCGTTCAGATGTACAGCAGTGGTGGGGCTATGGAAGCTGTGGTACGAGGCAACCAGATTCAGGGTGGCGACACCAGTGCCGGCATCCTGTTGCGCGCCATTAGGGGGACCTTGCGCGGGGCAGTTGTCAATAACTTGGTAGTGGCGCGATCGTCTGAAGTCGGAATCGAAGTCTCGGCCGACGGCTCCAACGGTGCGATCGACGCCGACGTACGCAGCAACACCGTGGCCGAAGCTGGCGTGGGGGCGCGCGTCTCGGCTCGCACCGACCTGGGCTCCGCAGTGTCAGGCCTGCTGGCCAACAACCTGCTCGCGAACCATGCGCAGGGAGCGATTCTTGTGGAAAACGGACTCAATATGCCGAACCATCACAACCTGGTGTTCGCGAGCGGGCCGTTGCCGCCGAACGGGTATCAACCACACGGCCCCAACACCCGAACGGGCAACCCTTCATTCATGAACCGCGCCGATGGCGATTACCGGCTGCTGGCCACCTCAGACGCCATCGACCATGGCGACAACGCGCTCATGGCGGGGCTCGACAGTACCGACCTGAATGGTCAGCCGCGGCAAGTGCGGGTGTTGGACATCGGCGCGTATGAGTTTCAAGGCGAGGCAATGCCCGCGGAGCCCGGCGCAGGGGTAAACGGCATACCCACCCTGGGTGAATGGAGTCTGCTGTCTCTGGCGGTGGCTTTGGGCGGGTTAGGCGCGCGCGCGCGGCAGGCGAAGAAGTGCGCGCCCCACCGCCCGGCCGTGTGATGCAAATCGAAGTGCCCTGCACCGTCGCACCGCTGCCCCCCAAGCGAACGACACCGGGGGGCGAGCCGACCATTTCCTCGCCAGTGATGCCCGAACGGGCAGCGCTCAACGAGTGCCTGTTCCGCAGTCGCGTCATCACCGTCTTCGGTGAGATCAAGGAAATGTTGGCAGAGGACGTGGTGCGACGGCTCCTTGCACTGGATGCAGAATCCCGCGAACCAATCCAGATGTGGGTGTGCTCTCCCGGCGGGCACTTGGAGTCGGGCGACGCCATTCACGATGTGGTGCGCTTCATCGATGCGCCGGTCTACATGATCGGTACCGGTTGGGTAGGCAGTGCGGCCACGCATCTGTATCTCGCGGCGGATCGCACGCGCCGCTTCTGCCTGCCGCAAACGCGTTTTCTCATTCACCAGCCCAGCGGCGGGGCCGGCGGTCCCGCCACAGACGTCTCGATTCAGGCGCGAGAGATCATCCGGGCGCGCGAGCGCATCGCCCGGACCATCGCAGAGCAGACCGATCAGCCGCTGGACACCGTGATGCTAGATATTGAGCGCGACCGCTGGCTCAGCGCCTCGGAAGCGGTCCAATACGGTCTGCTCGCCTGCGTGATCACGCGCCGAAGTGATTTGCCGCAACCGGCCGCCACGCAGAGGGAGCCTTCGTGATCATCGAGAAACAGATCGTTGTACGGGCCGCGCCTGAGACCATCTTCCGGATCTACGAGGATGTGGAGAACTGGAACACATGGGATCCCGACACCCGTGCTGCGCGGCTAGACCGCGGACTGGCTTTGGGCTCTAAGGGTTACCTCTCGCCGAGCAAGGGCCACTCGATCCCGATTTCGGTGACGGCGTGTAAGGCGAACCACCACTTCAGGGTGACGAGTAAGACACGCTTGTTTCGCATCGATTTCGACCATGAGCTGACTCCCATCGTGAGTGGCACGCGCGTTGTACACCGAGTCAGCTTCGGAGGCCTGATGAAACCCGTGTTGGCCCTGATGCTCGTCCCCCGCATCAACGAGGGCTTGCCGGAGACCCTGCGCACGCTCAAAACCCGGGCGGAACGCGAGGCGTTGCGCAAAGCCTGAACCGGTATTGCGTCCACTCACGTGCGCGGAAACAGGTCTTGTTATCCATTCCATCGAAAGAACCAAGGAACTTGCAACATGAAACGACGAGACTACTTGCTGGCGGGATTGGCAAGTCTGACATACGCTCTCGCATCAGCCCAAGTGTCACTTCCGAGTGATGTAGGCAATCTCCTCAAGGCGCTTTCAGGTACCCGTGGTGTCAAGCCTGCTCAGGATGCTGGCACGGAGTCCGGCGCGATGCTGCACCCTAGCGGCGCTTCGATGTCTCCTGCCAACGCTGTGGCGGCAGATACTGGCCGATTCGCCGTATCGACCGACAGTACCGAAGTGATAGACAACCAGACCGGCCTGATCTGGACGCGTGAACTGCAGTCGGTCTACCTGAAGGATTTGGCGGCAGGTCAGAAGGAAATCCGTAAACACGCTCCCTATGACAAAGCATTGGAGCATGCGGCCATGATGAGCCGCAAGACCGGAAAGAGCTGGCGCCTGCCGACCGTGGACGAGTTCAGTACGCTCAAGGTCCGCACGCAAGCGGAGGCGCAAGCCAACAGTGGCACCCGCGAGATGTCCACCCTGCATGATCTCGCTGCGTTTCCCAACATCGAGCCGGGTGGCTCGCGCTACTGGACGGCCGACACCCTACCGCCCAGAACCGCGCGGCCGCGCCGTGCCAAGGCCATCACGTTCAACCCCCACGCCGGCGGGGACTTTCCTTACGAAATGACGCTTGACACGACAGAGCACGTTCTCGTCATGCTGGTTCGCGGCAGCATCAAGCGGAGCGATCCGGACGGCCCGCCTGACTCGACTCGCTAGCCGCACGACGTGATTCTGGCCGCGCCCACAGGTCTGTCGACGCAGGCTGCTCAGTGACGGCGAAGGCGCGGCGGTGCGCGTTCTAACGTTTCGGGTCTTGAATAGTGCTCAATCCAGAAAGTTTCGCGCGCCGCGTATTCTTCGGGGCCTACGCCCAAAGGTGTAAGCATGACCAATTTCACCCTTGATTGGTTTGCGGGCTTGAGAGATCGTGGATAGACTGAACGCATGAGCACTTCAATGTCTGTTCGAGGGGAGTTCGGCACTACCCCAGTGTCCGATGCATCGCTTTCTCTCATCATCGCTGATGACCACAAGCTCATGCGTGACGGTCTAAGAATGGTGGTTGGTGTCATGCTGCCTGCTGCGAGCGTGTTTGAAGCCAACGATGGAATTTCTCTATGGCAGATCGCTCGCTTCGTTCAGTATCCGGCGCTGGCTCTGGTGGATCTGAATATGCCGGAAATGGAACGTGGCAATCGTTTAGGACTTCTCGCACATGATTTCCCGCGTCTGCCGGTTGTCGTGGTGTCCGCGCTCACCTCTCCCGATGTCCAGCGGCGCGTACTGGACATCCCTACGGTCTTTGCTTTTGTGCCCAAGAGTGGGGACTCGCAATTGATGCGCGAAGCTATTTGTGCCGCGTTGGCCGGACGCCGCATGACACCTGCGGTCGCACCGACCTCAGAACCGCCGCCCGACGCCGCGTTGACGCCACGCATGCAGGAGATCCGCTCGCTCTTGCGGCAGGGGCTGTCGAACAAGCACATTGCCCAGAAGCTCAACATCTCCGAGGGTACCGTCAAGAACTACATGACGGACATCTTTCGCTTGCTGAGTGTCACGAACCGGACCCAGGCGGCCCAGTACGACGCAGAGTCGACGTGAGCTTGCTGCTCCCTCCGCCGGAACACAGAAACCAGACGCAACCGGTACAGCTGTACCTGTTTATCCGAGCCTGCGAGTTGCTCGGCGCGCTGCTTTTTCTGCCCGCGCTTCCTTGGTGGAAGCCGATGTTGTGGTTCATCCTCGTCGCCAGCGCGGGCAGTTGGGGCTTCTGGCGTGTGCGGCGTCCCGATTTCAAGCACCTCCCAGAGGTAAGAAGACGGGCAATCTATCGGCATTACCTCTGGCAGTCCGCGGCGGCAGTCGGCAGCGCGGGTTATCTGCTGTATGTCCCGGGTGAGCACGGGCTGCACGCACTATTGGGTTTGTACATGACGATGGCTGCCAGCCTCGTCGCCATGTGGGGCGTTCGAGATCTTCCTCGCACCTCAGTGGCGGTGGTGCTGATCATGGGGCCCATGGTCCTTCGCTTCCTATACGAGGGCGTGACCGGCCGATATATGCTGTTGGTGCTCGGCGCATGTGGGGCCTTGCTTGGCGTCATGGTCGTTTATACGGCTACTGTCCAGGCTCGCCGCATGGCGAGAGAGTCAGTTTTGCGCCAGCGAGCCGAACGCGCCACCAACGTCATGGCGGATATGAGCTTGGCAAAGTCTCGATTCTTTGCAGCGGTGAGTCACGATCTACGCCAGCCGGTGCACGCGATCGGACTCTATCTGGAATCACTTTCCAGTCTTATTCCAGAACCTGTTGAACCTGAGATTGGGCGTTCGATCAATGGCATTCGTCAGTCATGGCGGGCGTTGGACGACCTTCTGGCGCAAGTACTTGACTTGACCCGCATGGATGCAGGAACTTTGCGTGCCAGCATCACGTCGGTTGAACTTGCCCCGGTAGTCCGGTCGGTCGTGCTGCAACACGCTGCGACGGCTGAACGTAGCGGTGTGCGTGTCGTTGCGCTATTGCGCGATGAAAACCCGCGTTTTGCCTTCGCTGACGAACTCATGCTCCGACGTGTGTTGTCGAACTTGCTGGACAACGCGATCAAATTCTCTCGACTTGGGCAGCGAGTATTGATCGCATTGCGTCCAGGCGAAGACAGCTGGGTTCTCCAAGTGCGTGACGCCGGCCCTGGCATTGACCTAGAGTCACAAGAAAGTGTCTTTCAGGAATTCGTGCAGTTGTGCAACAAAGAGCGTGATCGCCAGCACGGATACGGGCTCGGATTGGCGATCTCGCGCCGCTTTGCGCACCTGATGCTCGGCAGTTTGACCCTCCGCTCGTTCCCCGGCAAGGGCAGTTGCTTTTCGCTGACTTTGCCGCGGGCGCATGCACCTTTGATCGAACCACCGGTCTCGCAGGAATTTCCCTCGTCGTGCTTTCCCAAGAAGGTGACGCCAGACCTTTTGCCAAGAACTATTCTGCTCGTTGAGGACGATTGCCTTGTAGCTGATGCCATGTGCCAGCTGCTGCGCAATTGGGGACAAGACGTACGACACGTGGAAACGGCATCCGAAGCGTGGGCAGCGCGCGCTTTCGGCGATCTGGCGATCTGCGACGTCCGATTACCGGGTGGCGGAGATGGATTCCAGCTGGCGCTGCAATTGCGCGGCGAGGGCAAGCAGGTGGTCTTGATAACAGGTGAAACCGACTCGGACCTCACAAAGCGAGCCGCAAGCGCCAATCTCACCCTGCTGACAAAACCTGTTTCTGGCCCAAGAATGATGTCGCTTCTACGCGGCATCTGAAAACGGAATCCTACGATTTCTACGCAGATCAGATTACGACGGAGTCCCTCTTGCTTCAAGTTCCATCAAACGCGTTGAAGGACAGATCGAAGCGCTCGACCTTTGTGAGCTTAGCTCTCTCTGCCGTGGTTGGAATGAGCCCGCGCAATTGGTTGTTGGAAACATCGAAAACTCGCAGTTGTTGAAGCCGGCGCAGGCGTGGCAGCGAGCCGCTCAACTGGTTATTTGCCAGCATCACACACTCCAGTCTTGGGTTATCCGCGAACTGGGTTATTGATCCACTGAGCAGATTGTTTCCAGCCTTGAGCTCACGAAGCGCGACGTTCCCCTTGAACGATGGCAGTGGCCCTTCTAGGTAGTTGAGCGAAACGCGTAACGACCGAAGAGCGCGCAACCCATTCAACCTGGGTAAGCGGCCACGCAGTTGATTGTTCGTCAACTCGATGGCGACGACGTGGCGTCCACCTTGATCGCATTCGATCCCCTCCCAACCACATTCGGTCCCCGCAACACCTCCCCAACCCGCGCGGCGAGACCACTGTTCGCCTTGTGTCTGTTTGAAGAGGGTGAGCAGCGCCTGGCGCTCTCCGTGTGCCAACGACGCGTTGGCGGATATGGATACAACTGCGACGAACGGTAGAGCGACTACGGAGCGCCACGGACTCAAGCCAATAGTCGCTAGGCGCATACAACGGGAAGCGGTCATGACGGTGATTTCCTTCTGATTGATGAGGACATGGAGCCGGCCGGTTGCGCGTCGAGTGCTTGGCCTCCAACAGCGGCTGACCCGCTGAGGGTACGCATCGATCGACGTGACCGGTACCTGAAGATGGTCATGCGCGCCCGCACCGCTCGTGCCCTATCCGTCTTTCGATGTACGCACGGTCATCAGCATGACGAAGTTCACCTGCATCACAAGAGGCCGCCGATCTAGAGTGAGACCTCCACGATTTACGGCGAGTCCGACGATATCCCCATTGAGATCGAACCATGAACTTTGCAAGTCTTCTGCCTCTGCTCCCACCTGAGGCATCCGATGCGCCGGAGCCGGCAAGAGGTCACGTTGCACGCAGCGTGGGCCGGTTTGCCGAAACGCCAAACGTCAGGCGTCTACGGAGAGTGTTCGCAGTCCTCAACCGCTTCGCGCCGGGTGCAGCAGCACGCCTGACATATGCGCTACTGACGCGACCCCCGCGCGCACGGGAACGACCATGGGAGATATCACTGCGCGAGAGGGCCCGCACGGAAACACTCTCTTCTGGGAAAGGACATATCACTGTCTACGCATGGGGAGAAGGCCCCACAGTGCTGCTGGTCCATGGTTGGGGCGCTCGTGGTACGCACTTGGGTCGAATGGTTCCGCCGCTAGTAGCTGCGGGCTACCGCGTGGTGGCGTTCGATGCGCCGGGGCATGGTAATTCAAGCGGCCGTAGTACGACGTTACCCGAGTTCTCGGCGGCGATTGCGGCAGTCGCTCGACACGTCGGTGATGTCGATACGCTTATCGCGCATTCCTTTGGTGTCGCGATGGCCCTTTGGGCACAGGTTGACTGGGGTCTGCGCGCGAGGCGACAGGTGCTCTTCAGTTCAATCGACCACTGCATGTGGGTCACTGAGGAGTTCTCTCGTCTAATGTTAATTCCGGACTCAGTAATGTCACGGGGCCGGCAGTTGATGGTGAAACGAACGGGTGGCTCGATGGATTGGAGCCGCCTGTCGGTGGTCGAGTGGCTCGGTCGAACAAGCCAGCCCACGCTACTAGTGCACGATTCCTGTGACCCAGAAGTGCCCATTGAGCACTTTTTCTCACTTCTCTCCGTCGGTTCAGAGCGCCCGCTTGATGCACATGTGACGGAAGGGCTCGGCCATCACCGCGTGCTGGGCGACTTGGGCGTCATGTCCAGGATGCTCGAGTTTCTGTCCGCCTCACACCCCCACCAGCCATCAGCACTACCTGGAGAGCGCTCATGAATTGGCTTTCTGCCCACCCCCTCCTGACCATTGCCATGATCGTTTTTGCTCTGGGCTTAGCCCTGCTGGTGTGGGCAAGGACTTGGCTTTCATCCGCATTGAATGGCTTGCCCAACCGCAACGAAGACTTGGTTCTCACCGAAAGGTAATGAGCGAGTTCCACGCCGATCACGTGGGCGGCAAGTCCAAGACCGGGTGGACGCTTTGGCCTGGACTGATGAACTCGGGTCTCCGTCAGATGCCGTCAATGCCCACACTGTCGTCTGCTAACGCTGCTGCATCTGAGTGGCGGACCATTGTGTGTCCGCGCCGATTCAAATTTGACCCACCGTGCCGATTCAAATCTTGTTCGCCGTAGGTGTAGGCGGAACGCCGGTGCTGTTGGCGGTGCATCTGGCCAGTCAAGGTCAAGGGGCGATAGCTGTTGGCGTTTCGGCCGCAGCCGCCCCGCTGGGAATATTTCTTGCGTCGTTTGTCATCGCATCAGTGACGCATCGAATAAGGGCGACGCATATAGCACTGGCCTGCTGCGGGCTTGGCATTGCGGCCTTGGCTGCGATGGCGCTTGCGCCGTACCCCTTCTTGTGGTTTGGGAGCAGGGTGGTGTGGGGTTTTGGCGTCGGGGGGTTCTACATCCTCAACAAGGCGTGGCTCGCCCAACTCACCCCGCCAAGTCGTCGAGGGCAGGCGTTCGGACTATATGGGGCGCTGCTCTCAGCCGGGTTTGCCACCGGCCCGTTGCTGGTTTCAGCGCTGAATTTTCAGCCGCTCCCTTGCTTCGCTGTACTCGCGTTCAGTTTCGCGGCGGCAGCATTCGGTGTTAGATGGCAAGTGGGACGATTGCCAGATTTCACCGGGATGACGAGGTTACGTGTGATCGGGGTACTGCCATCGATAGTGGTGGCGTTGTTAGCGGCAGCCATCTTCGGATTTTTCGACCACGTGACTTTGGCATTCCTGCCCATGTATGGACTGGCTCGCGGAACAAGCGCCGCCGCACTCGGTGTCGGGTTGAGCTTTCTCAACGTGGGGAATCTCTTATTTCAGCCAGTCATAGGTTGCATCTCCGATCACTGCGGAAGGCGACCAACGATGGTCGGTTGTGCTTTGCTGGCGTCCTTGGGCGCCTGGACGCTTCCATTCGTCATCGCCACGCCGTTGCTTTACCCGTTTCTCCTAGTCTGGGGCGCCTGCGCTTTTGGAGCGATCACCGTGGCGTTCGCGGCCATCAGTGACGGCTACCGGGGTTCTCGTCTGCTCGCGTGTAGTGCGGCGATGACCATGGCGGGCGCTTCTGGCGGCATGGTCGGACCACCCATCGTGGGTTGGGCCCAAGCCGTAGCGGGGCCGCAAGCGCTGGTGCATATTCTGGCCGGCGCCTTCTTCTTTTTGACGGTTATGGCAAGCGTGCTGCCGATCGTGCGCGGTGCGAGTTGCGCGGAGTCATGCCAAAACTGAGCCAACTGCCGGACACGTTCAATAATATACGCTGACGCTCAGGCGTCCCCGTGCAACGCTGAACATATCGACCCCTGGTGATGCGATTGCGTTGTGAAGGAATGAAGCAATATGGAGTTCCCCCCCCCCCCATTTGCCGGACACTTTCAGGGAGAAGGAAGGCGTCCGAGATGGGCAAGCCCCGCCCG